>CAURZK010000001.1:0-681601 GCA_963529855.1 uncultured Erythrobacter sp.
ACGAGGGGCGCAGCGAGAACGTTCCGGCGCCAGAGATCGCCAAGCGCTATTGGGGTCTTCCCGAAGATGCGACGCTGCGTGACGTCGTCCTTGTGGTTCGTGCAGACGAAGCACACCACCGCGACGTCAACCACGGCTTTGCAAACGAGCTTGCGGGGCTGCCCGCTGGTCCCGTCGCCGCGTGCCCCCCGCACGTCACGCTCGAACCGAACTGGAAAAGGGCGGCCTGATCGACGTCGGCAGGAGGACGGAACGTGTCGGAACAAATTTCAATCCGCTTGTTGGTCGAAGACGCATCTGTCCTGGCTGCCTTGCGCTTTGCGCTCACGATTGATGGCTTCGTCATAATCGACAGCGCTTTCAACGGGACCGACCGGCATCCGGACGCGCCACTGGTGATAGACGAGCGCTACGCCGGGGATGGGTTGATCGCATTGTCGGGACTGCGCGCCCGCGGCTGCCGTGGGTCAGCCATGGTGCTGGCAACTAACCCGACGGCTCGGTTCCGGGCTCGTGTCGCCGCGTTGGACGCGATCCTGATCGAAAAGCCGCTGATTGGCGATGACCTCGGCCGGACACTCATCTCGGCCAGCGGCGTCCGAAAGGCGGCATGAAATGTTCTCACACCCTCCTTCAGGCGAACGAAAACCGACTGCTTGACGACTGCGATTTCAATGCGCCGAGCCGGGTTGGACGGAAGGCGCGCAGGAAAGGATCTATGTCATGTCTGATGCTGTTCTTCGCACTGCGAACGCGATCGTTCCGGAACGCAGAGATCCTTCGCCGGATGTCCTGATTGCCATCACCGGGCTCGAGGCCAATGACAATTGCCGGCCGGCATTAAGGCAGCAGCCAGAGACGCGCATGTTCGAGTTGCCAGCATTCCTGTGGGTCATGACCGCAGCTTGTTACGCCGTCTTTCTCTTGGCGCTGCTCGGTGCCACCGGAGGTGCCCGTGCGGCGTTTGCGATCGCCATATCCGCGCTGTTCGTGACGATGTTCTTCGGCACCGCAACAGTGATGCTGGAGCAGGCCGGGTCACAGCCGCAAAGCCCCCTGAGCGGTCCGGGCAAGGCGCTGCAGACAGCCAATGGCCCGTTGTCGCGCAGCGAAGTTTGCGGGCAAGTGCTTGTCGTCCCAGTCGCGGTGGCAACGTTCGGGATCGTCATCAGCATCATCAGCGCAATCGTAATGTGACTCTTCTGCCCTTCGGGCGGAGAAAAAACGTCTGATATGCGGGCACGCAGCAGACTGACCGCCGGTGGGCCAGGTTGCAGAAAGCCACTTGGCCCACGCGCGCACGGCAATTGCCTCAGGCGGCAAAATCCTGCCTGCTCAATCGTTGTTCACTGACGGAAGCTGGGGCAATTTGCTCATGGCGGCCACACGAAGTCACGGCGCAATATCACCCCCCTCCCCCTTACAGCGGACCGCGTTTACGCATCAGCTCGGAAATTTTCGGCGTTTGCGCCGACCGGCGGTCATTGGATCTGGCTTAACGGGCGGACGCCAATCTGCTGGCGGCGCAATCGGCTGTTGACTGGTTCCCAGGCCCATGGCGCCGGGTCGTTGCCGCGCTAACCCCGAGGTGTCAGCATGTTCAGCGTCGGCGGATGTTGCACCGCCACGCATAAGGTTGATCCTGTCGCGATATTGTTTGGCCGCCTCGAAATCCAAAGCTGCGGCAGCTGCGTCCATCTTTTGCCGGAGAGTTTCCATAGTTTCCGTCATGTGGTCATAACGCCCGGCGCCGCCGCTGGTTCAATACGAGCTTACCAAGCGCTGGACAAAAATGATTGTTTACGCGGATTTGTCGGCACCGATTCCCCAGAACAGTGGTTGATCCTTTACCTGCGGCGTTTTGCCCAGCTGACTTTGATGGAGAACGGTAATGCGCGCGTTGTGTTGGCATGGAAAAGGCGACGTGCGCGTCGATACGGTTGAAGATCCGGAGATCAAGCATCCGCGCGATGCAATCATCAAGATCACCGCGTGCGCGATCTGCGGCTCCGACCTCCATTTGCTCGATGGGTACCAGCCGACCATGGAGGCCGGCGACATTCTGGGCCATGAGAACATGGGTGAGGTTGTCGCGCTCGGGTCCGGAGTCACCAATCTCAAGATCGGCGACCGTGTCGTCGTACCCTTCACCATTTCATGCGGAGAGTGCTGGTTCTGCGAAAAGGGGCTTTTCTCGGCCTGCTGCACAACCAATCCGAATGCGGAGATGGCCATCAAGGCGATGGGCCACTCCCCCGCCGGACTGTTTGGCTTCAGTCACATGCTCGGAGGCTATTGTGGCGGCCAGGCGGAATATCTGCGCGTTCCGATGGCAGACGTCGGCCCCATCATAGTGCCCGATCACGTGACCGACGAACAGGCACTCTTCCTCTCCGACATCTTCCCGACCGGTTACATGGCGGCAGAAAATGCACAGATCGAGCCTGGAGACACCGTCGCAATCTGGGGTTGCGGCCCGGTTGGTCAATTCGCAATCAGGTCGGCGCTCATGATGGGTGCCGGCCGCGTTATCGCGATCGACGAAGTGCCCGAGCGTCTTGCCATGGCCGAGGCAGGTGGTGCGGAGACGATCAACTTCAGTGAGGTCGATGTTTACGACGAACTGCAATTTCGCACCAAGGGCCGTGGGCCGGACAGCTGCATCGATGCTGTCGGCTGCGAAGCTTCGGGACACGGAGCAGTCGATGCCATGCTAGACCGGGTTAAGGCGGCGACCTTCCTGGCGACTGATCGTGTCCACGTGTTGCGCGAGGCGATCATGAGTTGCCGGATGGGTGGGACTGTCTCGATACCGGGCGTATATGTTGGCATGGGCGATAAAATCCCTATCGGCGCAATGATGAACAAGGGGCTGACTATCAAAACCGGTCAAACGCACGTCCAGGCCTATACCAAACCGCTTCTCGCCCGGATTGAGGCTGGCGACATCGATCCGAGTTTCGTCGTCACGCATCCCGCGAGCCTCGAGGACGCGCCTGAAATGTACAAGAAGTTTCGCGACAAGGAGGATGGAGTAATCAAAGTCGTGCTGCGGCCATAACTGACGGTGGGCACCTTCGCCTATGAACAGTAGGAAGCAAGTGTTAGGCGGCATGTAGAATACCACAGCGGATCTATAGCTGCACACGGGGTCGAAAGGGAACTATCACCACGAAGCCTGACGCAACGTCGGCGCTTAAGGTCGTGCAGCGGATAGTGTCGGGCTAGCGGAGAGCGGCTTCGCTAGGACGATCGGTGCTTTACTGAAATTGCAATGCTGCATTCGCTGCCCCGGGTACAGGGGATAATCGGCCTGAAAGAGATTCCAGAACGAGAGTTCGATCGCAACCGGATAGACGTGTGGATCTTGAGCAATTCTTTGCTTCTTTCTGCCCATTTCCTCCCTTAAATTAAGCGCGAGCCCCCCTGCTCGGCCGGTCGGCAATGGAGTTTGGCAAAGACCTGCTTCCGGGCACGATCTTTATCGCTATAGAGCCAGATATGAACAATACTTCAGAAAATTCGGCCAGTTTGATGATCGCGCTGACCACAGACATCGTCGTGGCGCACCTTAGCAAGAACATCGTTGCGGTTGAGGATGTGCCGGTACTCATCACCAGCACGTACGATGCGTTGGTGTCGCTGGGTCAGGATGTTCGAACTGAGGCTCCGGCGCTGAAACCGGCGGTTTCGATACGATCATCAGTCAAGCCTGATTACATTGTTTGCCTCGAAGACGGCAGGAAACTCAGGACGCTTAAGCGCTATCTGGGCACACAGTTTGATATGACGCCGGAAGAGTATCGCACGCGGTGGAACTTGCCTGCGGACTACCCCATGGTCGCCCCAAACTATACTAAGACGCGGAGGGAACTGGCGCTCAAGAACGGTCTGGGTCGTCGGCCCGCTTCAAAGCGTGCGGGCACTCAAGTTGAGTAACGAGAAGCATCGGGATCGCTCGTTTTATGGATGACTACCGGCACCCGTATGGTGTGATAATTGCTAATCGACTTCGATGTGGCAACAATAGCAGTTGATCTCTTTTTTTACAGAGATCTCATGAATTTGCTCTTTTGAGAGGCCGTTTATAGCGATCGGTTCCACCGAAAACCCTTGATCGTTCCAGCTCAGCCAAATCCATTGCAGGACTGAACAGATATCCCTGACCGGAACGACAGCCAGTCAATTGCAGGATTACCTTCTGTTCGTCAGATTCGATCCCTTCGGCGATCACTTCCATTCCCATGTTCCTGGCCATTGCGACAATGGCATGCACAATTGCTCGAGCCTGCTGGTCGTGGACCATGGCTTGCACGAAACTGCTGTCGATCTTCACCTTGTTGATGGGGAAATCACGTAAATGGGAGAGGGATGAGAACCCCGTCCCAAAGTCGTCTAGTGCGATGCTCATCCCCGCCTCACGAAGCTCTGTCAGAACCCGGCGAACGGCGGCGTTGTCGTGCACTAACAACATCGTCTCGGTGATTTCCAGAGTAATGAGGTATTCCGGGACCCCTGCTTCTCGCAGAGTTTCCAGGAGCTTTGTAGAAAACCCCCTGCTGAGCAGATCCGTCTCGGCAACGTTCAGACTGATCGATTGCAGTCCGGGATAACATTGCAACAATGAGGGCATATCCGCGCACACCGCCTGCAACATGCGCGCAGTAATCTCGCGTGATAAGACTGGGTCGAGTAGCGCCGGCAGAACTTCGCCCGCGGTCAGTCTTGAACCATTTTCGCACGTCAATCGCATGAGCGCTTCCAGCCCGACAAGGGCGCCGTCGCTCAAATCAATTATAGGCTGGTAGGCGGCAAACAGACGATCCCCATCGAGCGCGCTTCTGACTTGCGCGATCGCATTCTGACGGGCCTGATTTCGGGCCTCCAGCCGGGGGTGATAGAAGTGTATCGTGTTGCGCTCCCGCTTCTTGCCTTCATACAGGGCGAGATCGGCGCGGCGTAGCAGTTCGCGCGGCTGCATTCCGCGTTGGTACCAGGCAATGCCACAAGTTGCGCTGAACTGCAGTTTGTTGCCTGCGACCTCGACCTGGTCAGCGATCGCGTTCAGGACGTTTTGCGCCAAGGCGGATACCGCGCCCGGAGTAATGCCAACCGACGGCAGTATCGCAAATTCATCGCCACCCCAGCGAGCCAGCACGGCCCGGTGATCGGTGACACTGACGATCCGGGCACTGATTTCTTCCAGGACAACATCGCCGATCAGATGACCGAAGGTGTCGTTGATGTCCTTGAACCCATCGAGATCGATCAGCATCAGAGCCAGGGGCCCCTTATTCTCGTGGTGCTTCCTGATCTTTTCCTTGAGGCAGCGATCAAACGCGTGTCGATTGAAAACACCCGTTAAACTGTCGTAGTTGGCCGCACGTTCCAACGCCAGGTTCGCGTGATATGCAGCGCTGATATCCTGGACGACGCCAACAATCCTGGCTGATCGCTGATCAGCACCGTCCAGACGCTCCCCGACACAGCGTATCCGCTTTATCTCGCCACTTGCTGCAAGAAGGTCGGCTTCATAGTCAAAGGACATCCCGCTCATCGCGGCGTGCCGAATTTGTTCGTCAACGCGAGAGCGGTCCTCCGGCCTGTAGAAGTGAAGCGCGCGTTTAGTGTCTATTTTCGCCCCGACTTCAAGGCCAGATATAGCATACATCTGATCGGAGAACTGTAAACTCCGCGAGCAAATGTCCAATTCCCATGCGCCGATCCCGCCAATTTTTTCCGCTTGAGAAAGCAGCTGATTGCTTTTGCGCAAAGCCTGCGTCTCCTGCAACAGACGTTGGTTCACCTTGGCTGTGGCCATGCTTTCACTGTGGGCCCTTATCAGGTCTTCGACGACCCGGGCGAAACACCCCAGAAGCTCACGTTCTTTAACGTCGAAGGTGCGAGGCTGGTCATGCGCAACGCACAAAGCTCCCAACAGATCGCCTTCAGGGCCCCGAACCGGTTGTCCAAGATAAGATCTAATCTGAGGGCCAGCAATAACGAGCGGATTTTCCGCAAAGCGCTCGTCACAATGCGTGTCTTCTACCGCAAGAAGTTTTCCTTCGGCAACCGCGTGATGACAAAGAGAAACGTCCCTAGGGGTTTCCTTGACCGTCAAACCCTCTGCCGACAGAAACCACTGTCTATTTTCATCAAGCAGCGAAATTAGGGAAAATCGGCAGTTAAATAAAGCCGCGCAAATGCGGGTGATACAATCAAAGTTCTGGGAATGGGGCGAATCCAGTAAATCCAGCTTCCGCAGCGCCGCAACGCGGTCGCTGTCGTCTTCAATACCGGGAATCATGTGCGACCTCAGAATTTTGCGACAGAACAACCCCTAGCCCCTCGGGTTAATCAAGCTTGGCAAATGCTTCGTTAACGCGCTTGGCAAAGGCTTTTCAGATCGCGATTCAATTCAACAAAGCGACTGGGAAAACATCAGCTCAAGAGAGGTTCTAGCCCTGCCATCGGGTGACAGAATGCGAGCTGTGCAGATGTTTCCTCGCATGAGCCATCAGGCGGCACAATAGAACTATAACTTTGCACGACCGATTTTCGCTTCGACTCCTCAGTCGCATCCAGATGTCAAGGCAAGCGAACATTTGGCTTATTTGACATTCGATTTGATCTCAGACCACTGTCCATTTAAACCCCTCGCTTTCCTAACCCAAGCCATGGGAATGATAACGCATTTTAAACGCGTGAGAATTTAATGAAGCGCTTCAGGCGATGGCTCGAAATCGCGGTAGATGCAGTCCCATGGTAAACGAAGCACTCCAACTCAGGGACCTGCGAAAGCCTCTCCCGATACGGCTTCTAAAAATTTGCTGGAGGTCCTCGAGGACAGCAATCGCACCGCGATGGCCATTTCTGCAACGTCGCCCGACGCTATTGTCTGCGCCAACGCGCGTGGCCTGATCACGCACTGGAACGCCAGCGCTGAACGTCTTTTCGGCATTTCTTGCCATGAAGCGATCGGCGCGCCACTCTCGATCATCGTTCCGCCACCGATGCGCGCAGCGCACGAGGCGGGCATGGCGCGGGTGGCATCGGGCGGCAACGGGGCGCTCATCGGACAGACCATCGAAGTCCCTGCGCTCCACGCAGATGGCCATGAGGTTCCCATCGAACTGTCCTTGACCATGTGGCCTGGACCGGATGGAAGGCCCGCTGGCTTCGGAGCGATTATACGAGATCTGACTGCCAAGAAGGAAGCGGAACGCCAGCTCGCCGATGAGAAGGCTTTCGTCGATGCAGTGATTGAACATCTTCCGTTGATGCTGTTCGTCAAGAACGCCAACACCCGGCAATACCGAGTCCTCAACCGCGCGGGCGAAGAGATCACCGGGATGACGCGTGAGGACGTGATCGGCCGCAGCGACATCGACCTGCAACTGCATGCAGCGCTGGAATATACTGCGCGCGACACTGCAGTCTTGCAGTCAGGAGAAAGCGACGTTTTCGAAAGTCTTTACGAACGGGCTCCAGGCGACGAGCGGCTTCTTCGCACTCGCCGTGTCGCGATACCGGGACGGACCGGCATACCGGCCTATCTGATCGGCATCACCGAAGACGTGACTGAGCGGCGCGAAGCGCAGAAACGCGTGGCCTATCTTGCACATCACGACATATTGACAGGTCTGGCCAACCGGGCTCGTTTCATGGAGATGCTCACCGAGGCACTCCCCACATGCCCGGCAGTTCTGTGTATAGATCTCGATCGCTTTAAGGCCGTCAATGATCTGTTCGGCCACGAAACGGGGGATGCCCTACTGAGGACCGTTGCAGAAAAACTGACAGTTCTGGCCAATGGAAATTGTAGTATCGGGCGACTGGGTGGCGATGAGTTTGCCGTGGTAGTCCCCGGCCCGGACGCGCCGCGTTTTGCCGCCCAACTGGCCCGTCAAATCATTGAAAATCTCGCTCAGCCCAGAATAGTCGAAGGGCGCTTTACGCACGTGGGAGCGAGCGTGGGCATCGCTGTTGCGGGACTTGATGGGGCTGACAGCAGCGATCTGCTCCGAAGCGCGGATCTGGCGCTCTATCGCGCAAAAAGGCAAGGCAAAGGCCAGTTTTGTTTCTTCGAGGCCGAAATGGATCTGGCCGCAAAAGAAAGACGAGAGCTGGAAGCGGATTTGCGCGACGCGCTAAGGGCTGGCCAGATTGAACTGCATCACCAACCTCTCGCCGACCTGGAAACCGGCTAGGTGACAGGCTTCGAGGCACTCGCGCGCTGGGATCATCCCCAGCGCGGCGCGATAGCGCCAGATTTGTTTATACCTATCGCCGAGGAATGCGGGCTTATCGCTGAGCTCGGCAGCTATGTACTGCATCGCGCTGCAAGTGAGGCCGCCGGATGGGCGCCAGCTCTGCGCGTGGCGGTTAATCTTTCCCCGCTGCAATTTGCGCAGGGCGACCTGGCCGCCGACGTAAAAGCGATCCTCAATGAAACAGGCCTCGATCCCTGCCGCCTTGAGTTGGAAATCACGGAAGGACTTTTGATCCGTGATGCAGATCGAGCGCTTTCCATTCTGGAGCAGCTGAAAGACCTTGGCATTCGGATCGCCATGGATGATTTCGGTACGGGTTATTCGTCCCTGAGCTATTTCCGACAGTTCCCCTTCGACAAGGTGAAGATCGACCAGTCCTTCGTTCGCGAGATGGGCAGCAATCGTCAGGCATTGGCGGTGGTTCAGGCTGTCATTGGACTGGGGCGAGGTCTTGGCATGCCCGTAGTGGCCGAAGGCGTTGAAACCCAGGCGCAACTGGAAGGATTGCGGTCCGAGGGGTGTACCGAAGTCCAGGGTTTCCTGGTCGGCCGACCGCAACCGATCGAGAATTTCAGATCGGTGGTCATAACCCGAAAATGTGCAAACGCTATAGACGTTAGCCAGGCTTACGCGTCGTGATTGTCTTGCCGATGCGTGATATTCACCCGGCGCGCGTTTGAGACAGCACCTCGGCCGAATTGCCATCCCAACGGCCAAAGCGCGCTCCAGCATAAAACGTTGACGAGAAAGGGCGCCAGATCAAATCGATCCGCGCCTAGCCAGACGTCGAGAATGTCGGCGCGGTTGCCGACTGACATGCCCAGGTAATCGCGCACGAAGATGAACGGCCAGCCGGTCGCGACAACCTGGCAGCCCTGCTCGCACCCCATTATCTCCGGATAATGCGCCGGCGCCATGCGCTCACCCAAGAACGTCGAACCGAGAGTGATCGTGACGCCCAGACATATCGTCACAATCGCACGATGCATTCAGGCTATCCCCCCTGTTCCTCGATGGCCCTGTTGAGCGTTGCTCCCGCAAACAAGGCTAGGGAAGAAAAGTACAACCAGGTCAGCAGAGCCACGATTGCACCAAGCGATCCGTAAGCAGCACCGAACCGGCCAATGTTTGCGGCATAGCTTGAGAAGGCGAAAGACAGGCAGAACCAGGAAACAGCGGTTAAGATCGTGCCCGGCGTGATCCAGCGCCAGGGTTTCGAGGGACCATCAGGGGCCCAACGATAGAGACTGGCTACGACGGCAGCACTCATCGCGACAAATATCGCCATGGAGATTATGTCGACGATTACCTCAAGCCCCGGGGCCCCGGTAAACCAATGGGCTCCGATAATCCCCGTGATGGAAATCAGGGAAAAAGCCACGATGATCGTCGCCACCAAGCCAATGGTCACGACAATCGCGGTTAATTGCAATCGTATGAAGGAGCGGCGTTCGCGTCGATCGTATGCCCTGTTAAGCGCCGCGATCAACGCTGATGCTGCGCCGCGGGCCCCGAACAAGGCGAGCACGAGGGCTAGCGCTAGCGCTAGGCCTTGCGTGCCATCGGCTTTTTCGAGCGCAAGCCGGATTGGCTCTTCAAGCACAGACGCCGTATCCGCCGGGAAAGCTCTACGAATCTGATCCAGCCGGGCGGCAAGCGTTTCCGGCGCCGCAAACAACCCATATGCCAAGGCTATGGCCGCGATCATCGGGGCGATGGCGAGAAAGGAGAAGAAGGCGACACCGGCTGCCAGTAAGGAATGGTCGTCCGACGCCAGACGCTCACGCCAACGGGCAAAAGCGGGATTCCTCCAAGCTCGCCGAAGGCCGGCAAATTTCACGTCGATCGTTGGCTCGGAATATTGCGAATTTTGAAATTCTTCCATCAAGCGCCCAACCAGCTTCGGCCCGCATGGTTTCAAAAAATGCGTCCCAGTACCGGCGATCGCAAGATACTCCCGACACTTGAGAATAAAACGAGCCGCAAGTTCCGGACGGGACCAACACTCCTTCGCATACCACACCTAAAAACTGAATGGCACGTCGGGAAGGTAGCATGGCGAGAGTAGCGACTCCTCGAAGAGATCGTCGTTGAATTCAAAGACACCTCAAAACTGAGTCATCGCCCGATCTCTCTGGCAATATTTCCCAAATGGATTTTAAATGAAATTCGAAAAAGGAGTTAGGCACTTATTTTGCTACAAGCCTTCTCCCATGGAGACCCTATCGATGCTTACAACCCCGTGACGCTGATATTGCAAGCTCTGGAGCTAATGGCAGCCAAGTTGCAAGAACGTCAGCGTAAGGGACATAACTGGCCTGCCTCTGCTCCGGTTGCCTGGACCAGCCGTTTACCCTCATGTCCTCAACGCCAAATAATCGATGGGGCGCTCGCCATGACGAGGACGAGGCGAGGACGAGTCACTGCCTGGCTGCAAAAAGTATAGCCCTGATCCTTTTTATAATCGCTTCGAACTTTTGTAGCGCTTGACGCGCTCCGGAAAGCAGTCAGTCAGCTTCCCCCGACACCCATCTGGCCCAGGCAACGAGGTTTGCCCCCCCGCTTGTCGAGCCCTCCCCTGTTGCAGGATGTGGCCACTCCGCCAGCGCTTCGGCTCAAATGATCCGCTTAATGACCGCACGATTGAAACACCAGGCTGCCATCAGCCACAACACCGCAAAGACGGTCAGAAAGCCCCATTCGACCGCGTGACCAGGCATCATCTGGAGCGCCGCGAGTCCTACGACATAGTGGCCGATGGCCAAAAACGCCGCAATCCAGCGCATCGCTTCCGGACGGAACCGGACGACCATCGCGGCCAGAACGGCCACTACCATCAAGAGGTAGAAGAACACGTTGACGGAGTCCTCGTCTCCGATGATGCCGACTGCAGCGTTCGACCAGAAGGTAAAAAAGGCGGTGAAGCCGGCGATCAAGTAGCCGATGCGCGGAGCACCGGGCCGGGCATAGCGTGCCGCCAGCTCGACCACGGCTCCGACGAAGCCCAGCAGAATGGCGGCAAAAATGAAATCCCCAGCGGTCCAGTTTACCTCGCTGGTCATCTGCATTGCCAGCGCAGGGAGCATGAGCAAGGCCAGAAGGCTACCCCAGCCGGCAATACGCCACCCATTGAGAAGCGGGGATCGAGGCGAAGAAATGTCGTTCATGATCGGGTCTCCCAATGTGTTTCCCGCAACGATGATGATCTGGCCCGGTACGAAAGGCATGAGCAATTCCTGAGCAATGCCTGAAACAACGCGCAATGCTTGCCTCCGACGCGAGATGACACCAGACCGCTCGGCGATGGAAACACCGGAACGAATTATGCGCTTTGACGCGTTCCAGCTCGATTGCGACAACCGGCAGCTGCGCAAGGATGGCCTGCCGATCGAACTTGGCGGCCGGTATTTTGACGCACTTGCTCTGCTCGTGTCGCGGCAGGGGAAGCTCGTCACCAAGAACGTGTTCATGGAACAGGTCTGGCAGGGCATTCCGGTAACGGACGAGGCGCTGACACAATGCATCCGGACGCTGCGCCGCGCATTGGGCGATGATGCCGCCAATCCCCGCTTTATCGAAACCGTGCCCAAGCACGGTTATCGCTTCGTCGCCCAACCATCCAATCGGCTGCCGGACTCGCCGCCTTTACTAAGCTCGCATGTTGCCGGAGCCTGCACGCTGGCGGGCCTCGCATCGGGAACGATGGCTGGGCTGATCTATGGATTCATTGCAGCTACCGGCGGGGGTGCACAGGTACTGATTCTGGCGGCGATGATTGGAGCGTTTGGCCTGCTCGCAGGTGCGGGGCTCGGTGCCGGGATGGCTGCGGCTCTCACGTGGCGTGAACGTGCGGACGGATGGGTGGTGGTCGGAACCGCGATCGGCGGTCTGGCCGTCGGCGCCTTGGGAAATCTGCTCGGAAGGGAAAGCGTGGGGTTGCTGTCCGGAGTATCTATAGCGAATGTCACCGGACCCCTGGAAGGCGTGATGCTCGGTACCGCCGCGGGAACTGTTGCATGGGCGGCACTTGCTGCATGCAACTGGCGGATTGTGGTCGCCGTTTGCCTGATCGCAGGCGCTTGCGCAGCTGCGCTGATCTTCTTCTCCGGTGGGACTTTGCTGGCCGGTTCTCTGCAGGCCGTTACACAGGGCCTTTCCGGCACGCAGATGAACCTTGCGAATATTGGCGCAATGATTGGCGAGGCAGGACTCACGAGGGCAGCGATCGGACTGACGGTTGCCGCTGAAAGCCTGGTCTTCATCCTGTCAATCGGGGTTGGCCTTCTCGTTGCACGCAATGGGCCGTTGAAGCCCGAACAGGACATCGTGGCCGGCGCACAGCGATAGTGGACCATCCGCAAGCCGCCCGATCATATTCGGCAGAGCTACGGTTGGGAAATCCGAACGTGTTCAGAATCTCTGGCCAGAAATTGGGCCGGGACCCGGCCGCCGGCCTTAGGTGTAAAGACCGCGAGCCAAATCGAATCGCCGGTTCTGGCGGCACTTGATCTTGAAACAAAGAATGCCCCGCCGATCCTAGGGACAGGCGGGGCTAGTTCAAACCAAGGATTTCAGGCCCTTGGCCGTAGTTCCGCGTTTCTAGTGATTTTAAGCGAAAGCGCCGTCAAGCCACGACGGCTCTCAAAGCGCCCAGCATAGCAATAACTTGCCTCTCCAATCGGATATGCAGAGTTTCTTCGGGGATGCCGCCATCGCTAGACTTACATTCCAAAGAGGTCGTCAAGAGTTATGATTGTCGGTCGGCAGTGGTGCGCTGATCATGCAACGTAAACCATCCTGGCGAAAATCGAGGAAGGCGGTTCCTTTCAATTCGGCTGCTAGCCCATGCTCGATCATGCGCGAGCCGAAACCCCTGCGGGTGGGTTCTTTCACTGCGGGCCCCATCATTTCCCGCCATTCGAAGTGCAACCAGGGGGTTTCCCCGTCACTGTCCACGCTCCACTTGATATGCACCCGTCCGCTTGCATTGGATAGTGCGCCGTATTTAATGGCATTGGTGCTCAGCTCGTGCACAGCCATGGCTACCGAGACGGTTGTCTGGGGCGATAAAACAACTTCTGGGCCTGCCGCGAGAACCCTCACCGCGAGTGCACCTGCCGTTGCTTTTACCGAATAGCTTATTGTCTCTGACAGCAGGGCAGTCTCCCAGTTCTGGCGCGTCAGAAGGTTATGCGCGGCCGCCAATGCGGCCAGGCGAGCATCAAACGCCTGACGTGCCTCTTCGACAGGAGCATCCGTTTTGAACGACTGCTGCGCAAGACCCTGAACTATGGCCAGCGTATTCTTCACCCGGTGATTCAATTCGTTTATCAAAAGCAGCTGCCGTTCATCGGCTCTTCGTTTTTGCTCTTCTTGCGCCTTGTCTTCCGTTATATCCCTGACCTCGACGACAGTCCCCGTCGTTTTTCCATCGTCATCCGTCACGGGACTTGCCGTAAAAGCAACCGGATATAGGTCACCTTCAGGGCTAACGAACAACTCTTCACCCTGTACTTGCGCACACTCCGGAAATGCTCTGTCAATCGGGCACTCATCAATCGGATAAGGAGAACCATCGGCTTTCTTGCAATGGATGACATCATGCAATGGCCGTTCCGAAAGTTGATCGAAGGAGTAACCCGTCAGACGTTCAGCAGCAGCGTTGGCAAAAACGCAGTGTTGACGATCGTCCATCAGGAAGACCGCCATGGTTGTATTATTCAATACGGCGTCCAGCTGACGCTTGGTGTCGGACAACTTCTGTTCCGCTCGATGAGCCGGCGTTACATCGCGTGAAATCGAGAGTATGCGTTCGGGCTTACCATTAGCCCCATGGATTGGCGTAACAGCTACATCCCACCAGCGCATGTTTCCTCTGGCTGTTGGAGCCGGGCCCTCAAACCTGCAGGACTTGCCCTGCGCCGCGTCACGTACCACTTGAGCGATTTTACGACGCTCCTGTTCTGGCCAAAGCTCCTCCCACTTCTTCCCTAAAAGCGACGATAGATCGTCCACTTCCATGACCCCCGTGCCACCCTCACTCATGAATTCGAGGTGACCCTGCAATGACAAGACTTTAATGCAGTCTGTCGAACTCTGCAGAATGCGGCGGTTTAACTCTTCGCTTGAACGAAATGCATCATTTGCTGCGCGCTGCTCCGAAATATCGCGATAGACGATGGCAAGGCCTCCAGCGACCGGAAATGCACGGGCGTTGACTAACGCTGTCCGACCAGTGGGCAAAACGTGGCAATGCTCGGTAGCAATGTTCAAGCGATCGCTCATCGCATGCCTGAGTAATTCGCCGAATGCTGTAAGCTCGGCGAAAGCTCCCAAACACATTTGCCAATGAGTTCTTCCCGCGCACGACCATCAATCGCTAACGCGAGCCGGTTAAGATCGACCACGCGGAAATCGGAGTTCAATAGGGTGAAAGCCTCATCCATTTCCTCCAAAATCTGACGCGCGTAGGCGTCGAGCGACCCTGGCCCCTCGGTGCCGGTCTCCGGCTCCAGCTCAGGTTCATTCAGCGGCATTCGGACTACTCTCCACGTCTCCAGTCAGCCCTACCATGGCTTTCCGATTGAAATATATGAATTTTAAGGTGAGGCCTCATGGCCCTTCTTGAGGTGCCGGATGAGAATGTCAAAGCAACACCATGCTGATCGGTGTCATAATCTTTTTAATCTGCAACAGCGGACTGGTCCGACGCTCGTGCCCTGGAAAACTCGGATGCGGCCATGCTCGACCTACTCAACCCTTCGGCTCCATGCGCTGGATAGACAATGGCCTTATCGTCCACGCTATGGACTTGCGCCGCGCATCGAGCAGCGGGGTGGACATAGCGCACCTTGTCGCCCGCGTTGGGCCCGGGATAACCCGTGAGACCAGCCGTCGCCGCCAGCGCGAGGGTGCGGCGAAATCCTTATACCGATGAGTTTCAAAGCTCAGCATAATTTGAAAATCCCCGGCATCGGGCCGTCGTAATCGCAACCCGCACTACGGATCGATCCCGGCCGTCCGCAAACCTCGATGAGTTATCGCGGCGTGACCATCGGCAAGCCTTCACATGCTTGAAAGCCGCCAGGCGATTTCGGTCATCGCAACCTAACGCGCAACGTATCAGCGGGTTCCTGCAAGCGGAGCCCCTGGTTTTCGTCTTCCGATCCTTGAATTTAGATGAGCAGCCTCTACATTAGTAGCATCTAATGGAGTACTGTTTCGACCATGGAGAATTTCGAGACTCAGGCATCAGAGGCCGTCCAGCTTCTCAAGGCGATGGCCAGCGTCCCCCGTCTGCTCGTGCTGTGCCATCTTGCTCAAGATGGGGAGCAATCGGTGGGGGATCTGGCCCGCAAGGTTGGTTTGAGCCAATCCGCCTTGTCCCAACACCTGGCCAGGCTGCGTGACATGAAGCTCGTCGCGACACGCAAGGATGCCCAGACGGTCTTCTACCGGGTCAGCGACGACAAGGCTCACAAAGTGCTTTCCCTCCTCCACGACCTGTATTGTCCTGAACTTGGACGAGCGGGCGCAATCGAACCAGATAAAGGCTGATCCATGCAGGCAGACACGCATCTCACACGTGCCATCTCGCTGGTAGAAAATACCTCAGGGGGTGCCATTCACGCTCCGCTGGTCCAGGCGTTTTTCCATGAGCCGACGTTTACTGCGACCTATGTCGTCAGCGACCCTGCTACGAAGCGGGCCGCGATCATCGACAGCGTGCTCGACTTCGATCACGCGTCGGGAAGAACGCACTTCGCCAGCGCCGATCTCGTGGTCGCATACGTGCAGCAGGAAGGTCTCGCAGTCGACTGGCTGCTGGAAACTCATGCGCACGCCGATCACTTGTCCGCAGCTCCTTACCTGCAGCAAAAGCTGGGCGGGAAACTTGCGATCGGGGCCGATATCGCCACCGTGCAGGAGGTCTTCGGCAAGATCTTTAACGAAGGCACCGAATTCGCGCGCGATGGCTCGCAATTCGATGTACTGCTCAACGACGGGGACAGCTTGCAGATCGGCGAACTGAATCTGATCGCGCTTCATGTACCCGGTCATACCCCTGCCGACATGGCGTTCGTCATCGGCGACGCGCTGTTCACCGGGGATACGATGTTCATGCCCGACTATGGCTCGGCCCGCGCGGACTTTCCAGGCGGGGATGCGCGCGCGCTTTATCGCTCGGTGCGGCGCCTGATGGAATTGCCCGACGCGACCCGCGTATTCCTGTGCCACGATTACAAGGCTCCCAACCGCGAGCACTTCGTGTGGGAGACGACCATGCTCGCCGAGCGGACTGGGAACGTCCACCTGCACAAGGACGTGACGGAAGACGAGTTCGTAGCCATGCGAACTCAGCGGGACGCAACGTTGGAGATGCCTCGGCTGATCCTGCCTTCGATCCAGGTCAACATGCGCGCAGGCCACTTGCCCAAACCCGAGGACAACGGGGTCGTTTACCTGAAACTGCCGCTGAACGTGTTGCGCTAGGAACCGGCTATGTTGGAACCTCTATCTCCGTTGGTTGCGATCGCCGGCGGCCTGCTGATCGGCACCGCCGCCGCGCTGCTGCTCTTGGCAAATGGTCGTATTGCCGGCGTTTCCGGGATGCTGGTGACGGCCACCGGAATCGACAAAGGTGGAACGCCGTGGGCGCAGGCAGCCGCATTCATCATCGGCTTGCCGCTGGGCGCGGCGCTCGTCGCCATGGTCATTCGCCGGCCGGAACTGGTGATCGAGGCATCCCCTGCAGCGCTTGTCGTCGCCGGCTTGCTAGTCGGATTCGGCACGCGGCTCGGCAATGGTTGCACGAGCGGACATGGGGTGTGCGGGATTGCGCGGTTGTCGACGCGCTCGATCGTCGCCACGCTGACTTTCATGAGCGCTGCGGCGGCCATAGTTTTTGTCACTCGCCACGTGCTGGGGGTTTGATCATGCGCGCCGTGTTTGCCGCCTTGCTGGTCGGCGTGGTCTTTGGGGCGGGACTTGCCCTGTCCGACATGATCAATCCGGCCCGGGTGCAGGCTTTCCTTGACGTCGCGGGACGCTGGGATCCCACGTTGCTGTATGTGATGGGTTCCGCTTTGGTCCCGTCCGCTCTGGCGTACCGCGTTCGCCGCCGAATGAACCAACCCGCCCTTACTGAGCGATTTTACGTTCCCGGCAGGGCCAAGCCCGACGCGCGTCTTGTTGTCGGTGCCGTGTTGTTCGGGGTCGGCTGGGGCATCGCCGGATTTTGCCCGGGTCCGGCGATTGCCGGATTGGTGCTGGGCGCATGGCAGGTCTGGCTGTTCGTGGCAGCGATGCTGGTCGGCATGACCGCGCACCGGCTGCTGCCCAGCCCGCTGGAAAATCGCACGCCGCCACCCGCGAGCTAAGGAGATCGAAGATGACCGGTTACAAGCAGCTTTCGCCCAATCTTGTCGTGCGCCCCCAGGTTAAGCCAGCTGAAATCGGCGAGCTTGCGGCGCAGGGGTTCAAGGGCATCATCAATGCCCGCCCCGACAACGAGGAGCCGGGTCAGCCCAATTCCGCCGAGCTCGAGGCCGAGGCGAGGCGCCACGGGATTGCCTATACCCACATCCCCGTAGCGCCCGGCAAGGCCGACGCCGAAGATGGGCAGCGGTTCGCCGAGGCACTGCGGCAGTGCGATGGCAAAGTCGTCAGTTTCTGCCGGTCGGGCGCGCGCGCAGCGGACCTGTGGGAACTGGCCGGCAAGCCGCAATAGACCGTGTCGAGAATCAATCGCTACCTGCCGATCCTTGGCTGGGGGCGCAGCTACAATCGGCAGACCCTGGTCAATGACGGCGTGGCCGCCGGTATCGTTACGATAATGCTCATCCCGCAAAGCCTGGCTTATGCCATGCTTGCGGGCCTGCCACCTGAAGTAGGCCTTTACGCCTCAATCCTGCCTATCTTAGCCTATGCCATTTTCGGGACCAGCCGCACGCTGGCGGTTGGCCCGGTCGCGGTTATTTCATTGATGACCCTTGCGGCTGCCGAGAGTGTGGCGCCGCCGGGAAGCGCCGCGTTCATCGCCGCGGCGCTGGTCCTGGCATTCTTGTCCGGTTTGATGCTAGTCCTGATGGGACTGCTCAGGCTCGGCTTCCTTGCCAACCTGCTGTCGCACCCGGTGGTATCGGGTTTCATCACGGCTTCGGGCATCATCATTGCGACCAGCCAGCTTAAATCGATCCTTGGAATCGCGGCGTCTGGCGAGGCAATGCCCGAACTCCTGGCTACGCTCTGGCAGAATGCGGGCGCGATCAACCTGCCGACGGTGGCGATCGGCGTCGGCTCGCTCGCGTTCCTGTCCTGGGTGCGTGAAGGTCTGAAGCCGGCGCTGATGCGCCTGGGTGTTCCGGCCCGTCCGGCCGACCTCAGCGCCAAGGCAGGGCCGATCGCCGCCGTGGCCGCCTCCACCCTCGCCGTGATAGTGTTCGATCTCGAAGAGCGGGGGGTGAAGTTGGTGGGTGAAATACCCCGGAACCTGCCGCCATTCACGGTCCCGTTGTTCGATCCCGGCCTGTGGCAACAACTGCTGGTGCCGGCCCTGCTGCTGTCGGTAATCGGTTTCGTGGAATCGGTCTCGGTCGCGCAGACGCTTGCCGCGAAACGGCGGCAGCGGATCGATCCAGACCAGGAACTTATCGGGCTCGGCGGCGCCAATATCGCCGCGTCGTTTTCGGGAGGTTACCCGGTGACAGGCGGGTTCGCCCGCAGCGTCGTCAACTTCGACGCGGGCGCCGAGACGCCCGCGGCCGGCGCTATGACCGCGGTAGGCATTGCAATCGCGGCGCTGTTCCTGACCCCGCTGCTGGCATCGCTTCCGATCGCTACCCTAGCGGCTACCATCATCGTTGCGGTGCTAAGTCTCGTCAATTTCGCAGCCATCCGGAACGTGTGGCGCTATTCGCGGGCCGATTTTATTGCGATGGCGGCGACTATCGTGGTGACGCTCGGATTTGGCGTGGAGCCTGGCGTGGTGGCGGGAGTGCTGCTGAGCCTGGCCCTTTTGCTGGCGCGTACGTCCCGTCCGCACGCTGCTATCGTGGGGCGGGTTCCGAACACCGAGCACTTTCGCAACGTAAACCGACACGATGTCATCACTGACCCGTGCATCGTCACGATCCGCATCGATGAAAGCCTGACCTATCTCAACGCGCGCTGGCTTGAGGAACATGTACTCGAGGTGATCGCCGATCGCCCGCATGTGCGTCACCTGATCCTGATGGGTTCGGCGATCAACGCCATCGATGCCTCGGCGCTCGAAAGCCTGGAAGCGATCAACCAGCGTCTCGCCGATGCGGGAATCAAGCTGCATCTCTCGGAGGTGAAAGGCCCGGTCATGGACCGGCTTCGATCCTCGCACCTGCTCGACCATCTGACGGGACGGATATTCCTTTCCCAGGACGACGCCTTTAAAGCGTTGGTGTCTTCCGCCGATGATGAGATCGCGGAGCCCGGTGACGACCCCTGGCTCGCGCGCGGGCTCATCTAAGCAGCTGACAAGGGACGAACCCATCGACACATTGCACATCGGCCCACTTGCCGTGGCCACCGACCGAATGCTGGCTGTCGCTGCGCTGTGGGCATTCATCGCGATACATGCGCTGGGACGCAAATGGGTCGACAACGATCCTTCCCGGCCAGAGTTCGTTGCGGTGGCTGTTGGACTCCTCGCCGCACGGGCAGGCTTTGCGGCACAGAACTGGCCTGCCTTCGCGGCGGAGCCATGGACCCTGACTTATATCTGGCAGGGCGGCTTCGCACCCCTGTGGGGCATGGGCGCTGCGGCCATAACGCTGATCGTCATGCTACGCGGCAAGGCACGCGCATTCGCAATGGTCACACTCGTCGCTGTCAGCGCGGCCTGGTTCGTCGCTGACCGCCTGGTCGAACCGCCGGCGCGGCCCTTCCCCGCCGGTTTGTCGGTCGAACGGCTTGATGGAAGGCCTGTACCACTCGATGCGCTGCGCGGACAGCCGTTCATGATCAATCTGTGGGCGACGTGGTGCGGTCCATGCCGGCGTGAGATGCCCATGCTGGTCGAGATCGCCAGGGCCAATCCCGATGTGCCCGTGCTGCTCATCAACCAGGGAGAGGACGTGCAGCAAGTCTCGGGCTACCTTGCCGGTGAACGCTTCCCCGCTGCCAGTATCCTGCTTGACACCAGGGGCAGCGTGGGCTCGGCCCTGCGGTCCACGGCCTTGCCGACAACCGCCTTTGTTTCGGCCGACGGTAAAGTGGTCGAAGTGCATGTCGGGGAGATATCCCGGGCAGCCCTGACCGCAGGCCTGCGCAAGCTTCGGCAACCCTTATTGAATTGAAAGGGCCCTTGCCGAGACAAACCTGTGAAGGCCACTCCCGCCTCGCTGATTAACAACTGAATCCGAGCGCAATTCACCAGGCAATCAACCACTCAAACTGGCGCATTCCTGAACTCCACTTCCTTGGACCCTCGTCTGCCACGAAGGTTTTATTCCTTCCGCAGCGCAGCGATCAGCACGATATACATCCGGCGGGGATCATTGAACTGCGCCGGGTCGTGAAGCACTGCGACACCGGTGCTGACGGGCCGCTCGATGAGCTGGCCGGCCTCGGCACCGCAGATCGCGGCCTGGATCAACCCGGTTACGCCGTCGACGGAAAAGTCAATAATTCGCCCGATCGGCGCGCCTCACGTGGGCGCAGATTGGGAACGGTCCACTGGTGTTCTTCCGCACGCGCCTGATTTACGCAAGGTTTCTTCGCTCTCCGGGCAACCGTGCCTATATTGTCTGCTCACTTACCATAGGCGCGGCAAAACACGTCCACCGCAGCATCGATGCGGTTGCGATCGCGTTGAGGATCGGCAGGAGCGCCGAAGCGGCGTTCGAGATCGCCCATGCCTTTGCACATGCTCACGAACTGCTCTGCCGCCAGGTCGCAGTCCTTGACCTCAAGATCACCTGCCTCGGCAAGCGCCCTCAGGAACTCGGCAAAGGCTTTCTTCATTCGATGCGGCCCGGCAGCAAGGAACGCTGCGCCGATTTCGGGCTCGACCACTGTTTCCGCAGCGATCCGTCGTTCGAACTGAATCATTTCCGGGCGCGACAGGAAGGCTACCATCCCGGCTCCGATATTCCGAAGCCGATTGCGCAACGTAGAGCCGGGGCTCGTATCGATGGTGAAAAGCGTCTGCATCCGATTGCACTCGGATTCGACCGCCGCGGCAAATAGGCCCCGCTTGTCGCCGAACTGGTTGTACACGGTGACCTTTGACACGCCCGCGTCGGCCGCAATCTGTTCGATCGAGGCAGCCGCAAATCCGAGATCGAAGAACGCGCGTACCGCGGCATTGATGATCGCTTCGCGCTTGGCGGCGTCGATCGGACGGCCTTTTCGCGGTTGTTCCTCACCTGACAAAATGAACGGCCCCGTTCAGTTAAACGCTCGCGTTCAGTATTGAACCTGCCTATGGTGGAAGGCAAGTCGGCCGATGACGTGGATCGCTATCCGAATGCTGACCGGCGATGCGCAGAAATTTTATGGCATCGTGTTCGGCATTGCCTTTTCCACGCTGCTCATCACGCAGCAGCTCACCATCTTCGTCAACCTGATCGAGCGCGGCGCGAGTGGGACCTATAACGTGCCCAGCGCAGACATTTGGGTAATGGATGAAGTGAGCCGGACCACCGATGTCGCCTATCCCATGCCCGCAACCGCTCTCGACAAAGTGCGCAGCGTGCCCGGGGTCGAATGGGCAGTGCCGCATTTGCGCGCAACGGCTTCGGTTCGGTCGGGCGATGGCGATCTCGAAGGGGTCTCGATCATCGGCGTGGACGATGCGACGCTGATCGGCCTTCCGCAGCGCATGGCCGCAGGACGGGCGGATGTGCTGGCGCAGCCCGATAGCGTGATCATCGACGATGTCGGCGTGACGCGGCTGTTCGATGATGGCAGCAATCCTGTTGGTGCCCGGCTTGAACTGAATGACCAGCGCGCGGTTATCCGCGGCGTGGCCGACGCGATCCCCACCTTTACCAGCCAGGTGACGCTCTACACGAAATACAGCAACGCGCTACGCTATGTCCCCGGGACGCGTAACCGGCTCTCCTTCGTGCTGGTCGGCGCGGCGGACGAGGTCGCGGCGCAGGATCTGGCTGCGCGTATCCACGCCGAAACCGGGCTGCGCGCCCGCACGCGCGACGAATTTGCCGACGATGGCGTGCAATTCATTATCGAGAATACCGGCATCCCGCTCAATTTCGGGATCACGGTCGCGCTCGGCTTCATTGTCGGTGTCGCCATCGTGGGGCTCACGTTCAGCCTTTTCATCCGGGACAACATCAAGCAATTCGGCGCGCTGAAAGCGATCGGAGTCACCAACCGCAAAATCCGCGGCATGGTGGCCGCGCAAGCCGGACTGGTCGGGCTGATCGGCTATGGCCTGGGCGTGCTCGGCACCGTGGTTTTCATCTGGGGCTTCTCGGGCGACCCGACGTTCAAGGGGTTTTACATCCCCTGGCAAATCCCGCTGATCAGCCTCGCCGCCGTGGCATTGATCCTGGCACTCACGGGATGGCTGGCCCTGCGCAATGTCTTGCGGACCGAACCCGCATCGGTATTCCGCTAGTGGCGACCCGGCTCGACACCAGTGCGATCGGCGGCTGCAATCCGGAAGCGGCGATCTGCGCGCGTGGCGTCACGCGCCACTTCAAGGCGGGGCAGAACACGATTACCGTGCTTCACGGGATCGACCTCGACGTGCGGCCTGGCGAACTGACTTACCTCGTGGGGGAAAGCGGATCGGGCAAGACGACGCTGATCTCGATCATGTGCGGTATTCTGTGGCCGACCCAGGGCGAGGTTAAGGTGTTCGGCACCGACATCTATGCGCTGGGCGATACGGAGCTGGTCGAATTCCGGCTTCACAACATCGGCTTCATTTTCCAGCAGTACAATCTGATCCCTTCGATCGATGCGGCGAGCAACGCCTCGGTGCCGCTGATCGCGCAGGGCATGCCCCGCGAGGAAGCCCGTGTCCGCGCGGTTGCAATGCTGGAAAAACTCAACATCGGCGATCAGGCGAGCAAGTTGCCCAGCCAGCTGTCTGGTGGCCAGCAGCAACGCGTGGCGATCGCCCGCGCACTGGTGCACGAGCCGCGCCTGGTGGTGTGTGACGAGCCCACAGCCGCGCTCGATGCCGCTTCCGGCCGCCGGGTGATGGACCTGCTGCGTGATGTCGCCGTCGCCCGGGATCGTGCCTGCATTATCGTTACCCACGACAACCGCATTTTCGACCTCGCCGACCGCATCCTCGTGCTTGAGGATGGGCGGGTGACACATGACGGCAAGCATATGCCCGAAGGACACTGACATGAAGCTCGACTGGAGGAACCTCAGCTTCTCGCGCCAGACGTTGCCGATCATTGCCGTGATCGGGCTGGCCCTTGCCGCCGTGTTCATCGTCCAGGGGCTGCCCGATCGCGCGTTGACCGAGCCGGCGCGCGGACCTGCGCGGGCGCCGGTCGCGCTGGCCGACAAGCCGCGGGTCGCCGGGTCCGGCGTGGTCGAACCTTCGAGCGAGCTGATCCAGATCGGATCGGCGCTGTCGGGCCTCGTCACCGATGTGGCCGTCGAGCCGGGTGAACGGGTGGTGCGCGGGCAAGTTCTGTTCACGGTAGACGCGCGCGCTGCCCGGGCCCAGCTCCGCGAAGCCGAGGCGGCGATCGTGAGCGCGCGCGCAGGCATGGCCGAGGCACAGAGCGCGCGTACGACCGCCAGCCGCCAACTCGCGCTTTATCGCGCCGTCGACGATCCGGCCGCGGTCAGCCAGTCGGAAGTCATCCGCGCCGAAGGCGAAGCTGCAGGCGCGAGCCAGCGGCTGAACCTGGCACAAGCACAGCTACAGGCGGCGCAGGCCCGTGCGGCAAGTGCCCGGACCGAGATCGAGCGGCTGACAGTGCGGGCGCCGCGCGCGGGCGAGATCTTGGCGGTGAACATCCGCGCGGGCGAATATGTCAGCACTATGGGCGGCGGAAATGCGCCTGCCTTCATCGAGATGGGCGAGACCCTGCCCCTCCATGTCCGCATCGATATCGACGAGGAACAGGCACCGCGCATTGCCCTTGGTCGACCAGCCACGGTGTCCCCGCGCGGGGCAGCCGAGCGGCAGGTCAGCGCCCGCTTCGTCCGGGCCGAGCCGCTGGTCGTGCCGAAGCGATCGCTGACGAACAGCGCGGCGGAGCGCGTCGACGTGCGTGTGCTACAGGTCATTTACGAGTTGCCGGCGGCGAACGGCCTGTTCCGCGTCGGCCAGCAAGTCGATGCCTACATTCCCGCGCAGGCGCCTCGCCGATGACCGCGCGCTTGCTTCTTACAGCGGCAAGTGCACTGGCCCTGGCTGGTTGCGCCGCGGGCCCCGCCCCCGATATCGCCGCGCCGCCGCCGCAACTGCCATCCAGCTTCCTATATGCGCCTGGCAAAGACACCGCCGATGCGCTCGACGCGCTGCTCCCGACCCGCGATCCTGCATTCGCGACCTTGACGGCGCAGGCGCTGGCCGCTTCGCCAACGTTAGGCGAAGCGGCCGCGCGGGTGGAGCAGGCGCGTGCAGGGGCGGCCCGGGCCGGAGCCGAGCGCATGCCGGATATCGGCGCCAGTGGATCGCTCGCCGCGTCGCGCACGAACCCGGCGCAATTCGGCGGTACACTGCCGCCCGGCGTCGCCATCGATGCGGAGCGCACGAGCTATGCCGCCAATGTCACCGCGCGGTGGGACCCGGATATATTCGGCCGGCTTCGCGCGCAGGAACGCGCAGCGTTGGCCCGGATCGATGCCGCCGATGCTGCAGCGCGCGGCGTGCGACTGGCGCTGATTGCTGAAATTGCCGCCAGTATTGTCGATTGGCGCACTCTGACTGCCCGCGAAGCGGCCCTGCAAAACGACCTTCGGTCGGCCGAAAGCCTGGCGCGGCTTGCCGGCGTGCGCGAACGGGCGGGTCTGGCGCCCGGGTTCGACAGGGTTCGCGCCGAAGGGGCCGCCGCCAGTTCGCGCAGCCGCCTAGCCGCACTTGAAAGCGAGCGTGTTCGGCTGATCGGCCGGCTGGTGACCTTGACGGCGCAGGACGCCGCCAACGTATATGCAGCGCTGACAACCGGATCCGCCGGGCCGGCGATCACGTCGGCTGCCCAGCCTGCCCCGCCCGCGCTGCCATCCGAATTGCTGGTCAACAGGCCCGATGTCCTGGCCGCGGCCGCCACTTTAGCCGCAGCAGATGCCGAACTTGCCGCGGCCGCGCGGCGCCGCTTCCCGGTATTCGACCTGTCGGGAACAATCGGTTTGCTGGCTTTCGGGTTGGGCGATCTTTTCGATACGCAATCGCTGATCGGCTCTCTGGCCGGATCGATCGCGGCACCGCTGGTGGATTTCGGTCGGATACAAGCGGAAATCGACAGTGCTGTGGCGGAAAAGAAGGCCGCGTTCCAGATTTATCGCGGCGTTGTCTATATCGCGCTGGGTGAGGCTGAAGCCGCTTATGGGCTCGTCTCTGCCAGCGACCGCGAGGCTGCGGAAGCGGCTCAAGAAGCAGCCAGTCTGGCCCAGGCCGGACGACTTGCCGAAATGCGTCAGCGAAGCGGGCTGGCTGATTTTCGCACTGTGCTGGAAGCCCGCCGCGCTGCCGATGCAAGCGGCGACCGCTTGGCCGCGGCACAAGGGCGCGCCCAGCGGGCGCGGGTGCTGCTTTGGCAAGCGTTGGGTGGTTAGCCGCTTAATATCAACAGATAGGGATATTCCGCTTCTGTGCAGGAGCCGACCATCATTTTTGGGGGCCTCAGCCAAAGGTCCGCTTTGCCCACTTTCTACGCTGAGAGCAGACAGGCCGCTGTCGACCCCCTTTTCAGAATTCGCTTTGAGCTTGGCAGATTCATAAAAGCGGACGTTCATAACGACTTGAGGGGAAGGAAGCGAAGATGACGGAGCATCACGGCAGCTGCCACTGCGGCGAATTCGCCTGACGCTGCGCGACGAACTAACCGAAGTTAGCGAATGCAATTGCTCGATTTGTAGGCGTACCGCTGGATTATGGCACTATTGCTCGCCGGAATTGGTCACGGTCGAGGGACTGGGAGTTGCCTGCCAACAGGGTGATCGCTCACTCGACACTTGGCACTGCCCGGACTGTGGCTGCACGACACATTGGACCGCAACCGACCCAGCCTACATGCGCATGGCCGTTAATCTCAGAATGTTTGAACCTGATTTGTGGCGTGATCTGCCGCGCAGATTTGTCGATGGTGCGTCATTCTGAAGAGGCAGGCAACGAGGCAGCTTGTGGCCGTTTGCAGAAAGTCTGCTTCCAGGAAACGGACCTCGCTAAGCGGACGTTCGGCAAACGACCCCCTTTTGGCCAGAAGACTTGGTCGATTCCTGCCGGGCAGTCGCCTTTGCATCACGATCATGACGCGTGGCCCGCTCCGCGTTCGATGTCGTGGAGCAGACCGCCGCGGCGGTTGTAGACGAACCACGTCAGCGCGGCGCAGCTGGCGTAGAAGATCAGGAAGCCCCACAAGGCCGCCATCGGCGATCCGGTCGCCGCAATAGCGCTGCCAAAGCTCTTGGGGATGAAGAAGGCGCCGTAGGCCGCAATCGCCGAGATGAAGCCGATGATCGCCGCCAATTCCCGCTCGGCCTGCCGCAGCGCGGCATCAGGGGCGAGCTCGGGCATCAGGTGCGGAACTTCCTGCCGCATGATGTTGGGGATCATCTGGAAGGTGGAGGCATTGCCCACCCCGGTCATGAAGAACATCAAGATGAACATGCCCAGGAAGCCCCACCAGCTGGCAGCTTCAAGGAAATACATCACCCCCAGCACGCCCAGCATCATCAGCACGAACACCCAGAAGGTCACTCGCGCACCGCCCCACTTGTCCGACACCCAGCCGGTCGCCGCCCGGCTCAGCGCGCCCACCAGCGGGCCGAGGAACACGAATTGCAGCACGTCCACTTGCGGAAACTGCTGCTTGGCGAGCAGCGGCAGGCCGGCGGAAAAGCCGATGAAGCTGCCGAATGTGCCGGTATAAAGCCAGCACATAAGCCAGTTGTGCTTGCGCTGGAAGATCACCGCCTGGTCGGCAAAGCTGGCCTTGGCATCGGCAATGTCGTTCATCCCGAACCATGCGAGCAGGGTTCTGGCGATGATGAACGGCACCCACACAAAGCCTGCGTTCTGCAGCCACAGCGGGCCGCCATCTGCCGTCTGCTGTGCAGCCCCGCCGAGCGCGCCGAACACGCCTGCGGTGATGATCAGCGGCACGGCGAACTGCATCACCGACACGCCCAGATTGCCCAGCCCGGCGTTGAGCGCCAGCGCGTTGCCCTTCTGCGCCTTGGGGAAGAAGAAGCTGATGTTCGACATCGACGAGGCGAAATTGCCCCCGCCAAGCCCGCACAGCAGGGCTACCACCACCAAGGTGGTGTAGGGCGTATCAGGGCTGCGCACCGCATAGCCGATGCCGATGGCCGGGATCAGCAGGGACGCGGTGGATATTGTGGTCCACAGCCGCCCGCCGAAGATCGGCACCATGAAGCTATAGACGATGCGGAAGGTCGCCCCCGAAAGGCCGGGCAAGGCCGCTAGCCAGAACAGCTGATCAGTGCTATAGGCAAACCCGACCTGCGGCAGTTTGGCCACCACCACCGACCACACCATCCACACCGCAAAGGCCAGCAGCAGGGCGGGGATCGAGATATAGAGGTTGCGCCGCGCGATGCGTTCGCCCTGCGCCTGCCAGAAAGCGGGATCTTCGGGCCGCCATTGCGTGAGGCGATGTCGATCGCTGCTGTGTTCACCGGGTTGCAAAAGCCTTGCCCCGATCATGTCCGGCACGGTGCAGACCGCGATACCACAGGCGTAACCGGCTTCTGACAATCGGCAAAGCTGCTTGTTTTCGCGCAATCGTGGTGCAATGTGGCCATATGAAGATCGCCATCGTCGATGAAAGCTCCATGCGCGCTTCGATCATCGAAGAAGGTCTGGGCCAGCTCGAAAATGCCGAAATCTTCACGCTCACGCAGCGCCACGGGCTGCTCGCCGCGATTAAACGGATCGCGCCGGATGTGGTGCTGATCGACCTCGGCAACCCGTCGCGCGATGTGCTGGAGGAATATTTTGCGGTCAGCCGCGCTTTGTCGCGCCCGATTGCCATGTTCGTCGATGAAAGCGACGATGCCTCCATCGCCGCCTCGATCGATGCGGGGGTTTCGGCCTATGTGGTTGATGGCCTCGCCAGTCACCGGATCAAGCCGCTGCTCGATCTGTGCATCAAGCGGTTCCACGCCTTTGCCCGGCTGCAATCCGATCTGGCCGACGCGCAGGGCAAGCTGGCCGAGCGCGACCATATCGACCGTGCCAAGCGGATCCTGATGCGCAGCCGCAGTATCACCGAGCCGGAAGCCTATGCCGAATTGCGGCGCAAGGCGATGTCTTCGAACAAGCGGATCGCCGAAATCGCCGAAGCGGTCGTGACCGCGCATGATCTGCTGGGAGGGGACTGACCATGGCCGACGCGACGCTTACCATCGGGTTTCTGCCGCTGGTCGATGCCTGCCTGCCGATTTTGGCTCACGAACATGGCTTTGCCGCTGACGAGGGCGTGGCGCTGACCTTCGTGCGCGATGTGAGCTGGGCCACCGTGCTAGACCGGCTGCTCTACGGCCATACCGACGGCGCACACATGCTGGCGCCGCTGACGATTGCCACCACGCTGGGGCTGGGCCGCCCGGCGCAGCCGCTGGCCGCGCCCTTTGTGCTGGGTCTGAACGGCAATGCGATCACCTTGAGCAAACCACTGGCCGCGATGGTCGCATCGCCGGGCGAATATGGCGATCCGGCAGCTGTCGGCGCGCGGTTGCGCGAAGCGGCGATGGCGGCCAAGGCGCAGGGGCGGCGGCTGCGGTTCGGGGTGGTGCACCGCTTTTCCAGCCACAATTACAAGCTGCGTTACTGGCTCGCCGCCTGCGGTATCCGGCCTGATCACGATGTCGAGATCGTCACCATCGCCCCGCCGTTTGTCCCCGATGCGCTGGCCAGCGGGGAGATCGACGGGTCTTGCGTGGGCGAACCGTGGAGTTCAGTCTGTGTCGAGCGTGATGTCGGCACAATCGTGCTGGCTTCCGCGCAAATCTGGCGGCGCGGGGTGGAAAAGGTGCTCGCGGTGCGCGAGCCGGTGCTGGCCGACAAGGCCGAAGCCTTTGCTGCACTGATCCGGGCCATGCGCCGGGCGGGCCGCCATTTCATCGACCCGGCCAATTTCGCCGAGAATGCCCGCATCCTTGCCTCGCCCCCCTATCTCGATGCCAACCCTGCGCTGGTGCTGCGGGCGATATCGGACCGCTTGGTTCTGGCCCACGGCGCTGCGCCGGTGCACCTGCCTGATCTGATGTTCCAGCACAGCGAGGCGGCCAATTTCCCGTGGATGAGCCAGGCCGCGTGGCTCTATTCGCAGATGGCGCGCTGGGGCCATACCGCCTTCGATCCGGCCGATGCGGCGCGGGCGATGCGGGTGTTCCGGCCCGATATCTACCGCGCTGCGCTGATCGATACCGGCGATGATCTGCCCAATGCCAGTTCCAAGGTCGAAGGCAGCGTCACGCAGATGACACAGGTCGGCGCGCAGCAGGGCACGCTGACGCTGTCGGCCAACCGTTTTTTCGATGGGCTGACCTTCGATCCTGACCAGATTGAAGCCTATCTCGCCAGCTTGCCCTGAGTTGAAAAATTTGCTGCGCTGCAAAAAAGGCCTTTACGAGGCTGCACAAGCTGGCGTAGTCTTCGCGATGTTGCAGCTGGGTTATCCAATGTCGGACCCGCAATGCGAGCAGCCACCCACGAATTCTTAAGGCAACGACGCCGCCCGAGCCGCTTCTGAAAGGTAGCGAATCGTGGCGGCTTTTTTGATTTCCGGCGTCGGCCCTGGCTGATGCTTCATCCGGCGGGCAACGGCGCTCGCCTCTCGTGGCCGGTCATGGTCCGGCTTTAGCCAGAGAGGTGATCCATGCGCGCATTTGCCTACTGCCTGTTTGCCCTGTCAGCATCCGCCACCAGCGTCCCGGCGCTGGCCACTCCCGGCGACCCGATTACCCTCGCCGAAGGCGTGACGCTCGACCCGATCCTCGCCCTAAAGGTGCGCCGCGAGACGGTTGACGAGGACAAGCCGATTGAGCCCGCCAATGCACTTACTGCGCGCCTTCATGCAGGGTTTGAAATCGCCAGCGGTGAGGTCTCGCTGCTGATCGAGGGCGAGGCAACAACGGAGCTGACCGACAATTTCAACAACACCATCCCCGGCAATGGCCGGACGCGCTTTTCGGTGGTGGCCGATCCTGAGAACCTCGAACTCAACCGCGCACAGATCGCCTGGCGCGATGGCGCAAGCAGCGTCACGCTGGGTCGTCAGCGGATCATTCTTGATGATGCCCGCTTCGTCGGCAATGTCGTGTGGCGACAGAACGAGCAGACCTTTGATGCCGTGCGCGGGCAGACCGCGCTCGGCCCGGTCCGCGTGGATGCAACCTATGCCAGCGCGGTGCAGACCGTGTTTGGCGCGGACAGCCCCAATTTCCGCTATGACGGCGATCTGGTGTTCCTCAACGCCGGGGTGAAGCTGGCCCGCGGCGAGATCACTGGCTTTGCCTATCTTCTCGATTTCGACACCCGCCTGAACGCGTCAAGCAACACCTTCGGCGCCAAGGCTGCGTTCAACCTGCCTGTCGGCCCGGCGACCCTGACCGCCAGGGCGACGCTGGCCACCCAGTCCGATACCGGTGGCAACCCGGTCGCCTATACCGCCCATTACCTGCAAGGCGAGCTGGGTGCGACTTGGGCCGGATTTTCGCTGGGGGCCGGGGTCGAACAGCTCGGCAGTGATGGCGGGCGCGGCGCGTTCCAGACCCCGCTGGCCACGCTGTTTGCCTTTAATGGCTGGGCCGACCTGTTCCTGCGCACGCCCGATGCCGGGCTGACCGACACTTTCGCCCGCGCGGGCAAGAAATTTGCCGTGAAGGGCCTCGGCACGGTCGATCTGCTGGCCGTTTACCACCGCTTCGACAGCGATTTCGGCAGTCGGCATTACGGCGACGAGATCGATCTGTCCGCCGGCCTTGCGGTGGGCCGTGCATCCTTCCTCGCCCGCTTTGCCAGCTACCGGGCCGACGGCTTTGCCGCCGACACCCGCAAATTCTGGCTCCAGACCGAAATCGCATTCTGACCTCAAGGAGACGCAATATGGCCTATCTTGCCCCAAGTGAATTCGTGCCCAAGCTGATTGAAGCGGGCGAATCCAAGATCATGATGTCGACCAAGGACACGCTGATCCGCGCCTTCATGGCAGGCGCAATTCTGGCGCTGGCGGCGGCGTTTGCGGTGACGATCAATGTTCAGACCGGCCAGCCACTGGCGGGCGCGGTGCTGTTTCCGGTGGGGTTCTGCCTGCTCTATCTGCTGGGCTATGATCTGCTCACCGGCGTGTTCGTGCTCGCCCCGCTGGCGGTGTGGGCCAAGCGGCCCGGCTGCACCTGGGGCGGCGTGCTGCGCAACTGGGGACTGGTGTTCGTCGGCAATTTTGCCGGTGCGCTGGTGACAGCGGTGATGATGGCGATCTACTGGACCTATGGCTTTGCCGCCGATGTCGATCCGGTGGGGCAGGCGATGGCGATCACCGGCGAAAAGCGCACGCTGGGCTATGCCGCCTATGGCGCGGCAGGGTGGCTGACGATCTTCGTGCGCGCGGTGATGTGCAACTGGATGGTATCGACCGGCGTGGTCGGCGCCAGCATGTCGAGCACGGTCAGCGGCAAGGTGATTGCGATGTGGATGCCGATCATGCTGTTCTTCTACATGGTGTTTGAACATTCGATCGTGAACATGTTCCTGTTCCCCACCGGACTGATGCTGGGCGGCGAATTCACCATTGCCGACTACCTTTTGTGGAACGAGATCCCGGTGGTGCTGGGCAATCTGGTCGGCGGGCTGACGTTCACCGGGCTGATGCTCTATTCGACCCACTACCGCACCTCGCCCAAGCGCAACGCGGCGGAGCTGAAGATTGCTGCCTGAACGGGCGGAACCTGATCGGGCGGCGCAAGGTTCCGCGCCGCCCGAAAGGCTCACCGTGACGGTGGGCCAATGTTCCTGTGCCGGGGCCAAGCTAGCCAATCAGGACTTTTACGGCTGCATCCTCCCCGATGGCGATCTGCTCATCCACAAGGGCATGGCCTTTGTGGTGGCCGACGGGATCAGCACCAGCCGCCGCGGGCGCGAGGCGGCGGAAACGGCGGTGGCGGGCTTTCTCACCGATTACTATGCCACCCCCGATGCCTGGTCGCCCCAGACCAGCGCCCAGCGGGTGATTGCAGCCATCAACAGCTGGATGCACGGCCAGAACGCCGCTCTCGGCGGAATGGCGGCCGGTTACGCCGACAGTGACCGGGCGCGTGAGGCCGAGGGTCTCATCACCACCTTTACCGCGCTGATCCTGCGCGATGCCGCCGCGCACATCCTGCATCTGGGTGACGGGGTGGCAGCGCGGGTGAACGCGGGCGGCCTCGAACGGCTGACCGAGGCGCACCGTGTGCCCGCTGGTGGCGGCACGCATCTGCTCGCCCGCGCCTTGGGAATGGGCCGCCATGTCGAGATCGATCACAGCCGCATCATCGTCCAGCCCGGCGATATCCTGCTGCTGGCGACTGACGGGCTTGGCGACGGCCTGACAGACCGCGAGATTGCGCAGATCGTCCACGCCAACCCGGATCTGAGCGCCGCCGCCCGCAGCCTGTGCGAGGCTGCACTGGCGGCAGGGGCCGAGGACAACCTCACCGTGCAGCTGGTGCGGGTGGACAGTGTTCGTCAGGGCGCGGCGGATGATCTGCTCGCGGCCGAAGCCCGGCTGCCCGATCCGCCGGAATGGCAGGCCGGGCTGGACTGCGATGGCTACACCCTGCTGCGCCCGCTCCATATCGGTGGCCGCAGCCACGTATGGCTCGCCCGCGACAATTCCACCGGGGCTGCGGCGGCGATCAAGCGGCTCTCGGCCGAACGGGCGGGCGATTCGCAGGCGCGCAGCGAGCTGCTGCTGGAGGAATGGGCGCTTGGCCGGGTGCGCAGCCCGCACGTGCTGAGCGTCCCGCCGCGCACCCGCCCGCGCCGGTTCCTTTATGCTGTCAGCGGTTATTGCGATGGCATCACGCTGGAACAATGGCAGCGCGATCACCCCCGCGCTGATATAGCTGCCGTACGCGCAATCATCACTCAGGTGGCGCGCGGGCTCTATGCGCTGCACCGCCGCCAGATCATCCACCGTGATCTGCGCCCGGCCAATGTGATGATCGATGCCAATGGCACGGCGATCATCATTGATCTGGGGTCGGCCCGGATTGATGGCATGACCGAACACGCGCCGAGGGCGGGCGAGGATGCCTTTGCCGGAACCGTGCAATTTTCCGCACCCGAACTCTATCGCGGCCTGCCCGCCAGCGAGCAGAGCGACCTCTATTCGCTCGCCGCGATGGCCTATTTCCTGCTGACCGGGCACCTGCCTTATGGCCCGCGCGCGGGCGCGGCTGACACCCTGTCGCGCCAGCGCCGCCTGCGGTATGTGCCGGTCGCGACATATCGCGATGACGTGCCTGACTGGGTTGACGCCGCGCTTGCCCATGCGCTGCACGTGGAACCGCATCTGCGTTATCAGGAGGTCAGCGCCTTTGTGCATGATCTCAGCGTCCCCAACACCGCGCTGACCCATCCCCAGCCTGCGCCGCTTCTGATTCGCAATCCGGTTGTGCTGTGGCAAGTGGTCAGCGCAGTGCTGGCGGCGGCGCTGATGATCGCGCTGATTCGGTGATTATGCTGCAATGCAAAAAGGAGGTTGGCAAGCCGGTGCGACTCAGGTAGTTTCCAACTCGTCAGCGTTCCAACGAAGGAACGCGCCTGACCTTACCTTCTCCCCATCACAACGTGGCAATGGCGCCGCCGGTCTTTCGGATGACCTGGCGGCTTTTTTGCGTGCGTTGTCGGCACAGGATCACAGCGCATGAACGCGATTTTTCCCTTTCCCGATACGCCCGGCAGCCGCGAAAAGCTGGTGGTGATCGGCAATGGCATGGCCGGGTGCCGCACGGTTGAAGAGGTGCTGGCCCGCGCGCCCGGCCGGTTCGACATCACGATCATCGGGGCCGAACCGCGGGTCAATTACAACCGCATCATGCTGTCACCCGTGCTGGCGGGCGAGAAGGCGTTTGACGACATCATCATCAATGGCCCGCAGTGGTATGCGGACAATGCCATCGCGCTCATCAGCGGTGATCCGGCAGAGATGATCGACCGCGAGGCGCACACTGTCGTCACGCGTGGGGGCTTGGTGCTGCCGTATGACAGGCTGGTAATCGCCACCGGCTCTGATCCCTTCATCATCCCGGTGCCGGGGCATGATCTGGTCGGCGTCGTCACCTTCCGCGATCTGGATGATGTGGACCGCATGATCGCCGCTGCCGAAGCGGGCGAGACCGAAGGCAGCAACGCCGCTGTGGTCATCGGCGGGGGCCTCTTGGGGCTGGAGGCAGCGCACGGTCTTGCCCTGCGCGGAATGCAGGTGACCGTGGTGCACCTGATGTCCACCCTGATGGAGCGTCAGCTGGATGAAGCGGCCGGATGGCTGCTGCGGCAGGAACTCGAACGGCGCGGGCACACCATCCTCACCAGCGCCAACACCAAGGCGATCCTTGGCGCGGCGGGCCGGGTGGCAGGCATCGTGCTGGAGGACGGCACCCGCATCCGCGCCGACCTGGTGGTGATGGCGGCCGGGATCAAGCCTTCCGTGGCGCTGGCGAAAGCGGCGGGCCTTGCCTGCGAGCGCGGCATTGTCGTGGATGATCACATGGTCACCAGCGATCCCGCAATCCTCGCCGTGGGCGAATGCGTGCAGCATCGCGGGGCGTGCTATGGTCTGGTCGCTCCAATCTGGGAGATGTGCCGGGCGCTGGCCGACTGCCTCACCGGCGTCGGCAGCGGGCGCGGCTATGAAGGCTCGGTCACCTCAACGAAGCTCAAGGTTTCCGGCATCGATGTTTTCTCTGCGGGCGATTTTTCGGGCGGCGAGGGGAGCGAGGATGTGGTGATGCGCGATGCGGCGCATGGCATCTACAAACGGCTCGTTATCAAGGACAACCGGCTGATCGGCGCAGTGCTTTATGGCGATACGGCGGACGGCAACTGGTATTTCGATCTTCTGCGCCGGCAAGAGGACATCGCCGCCATCCGCCAGTCGCTGATCTTCGGGCAGGCCTATGCTGCAGGCGGCGCGGGCGGCGATCCCCATGCCGCTGTCGCAGCGCTCTCCGATGATGCCGAGGTGTGCGGCTGCAATGGCGTCTCCAAGGGCGCCGTCATCAGCGCAATCAATGAAGGCGCGCACAGCGTCGCTGCCCTCCGTTCGACTTGCAAGGCTTCGGCGAGCTGTGGATCGTGCACCAACATCGTCGAAAGCCTGCTCGCACTGACGCTCGGCGCTGAGGTCGAAGCCGGGCCGAAAACCCTGTGCGGCTGCACCAGCTTCACCCACGATGATGTGCGCCGCCTGATCGTGGAGCGCGGGCTGAAGCTGATCCCGCAGGTGATGCAGGAGCTGCACTGGTCCACCCCCGAAGGCTGTCCATCCTGCCGCCCGGCGCTCAATTACTACCTGCTGTGCGCCTGGCCGGGCGAATATGCGGATGACGAGACCAGCCGCTTCGTCAACGAACGGCTCCACGCCAATATCCAGAAGGATGGCACATATTCCGTCGTCCCGCGCATGTGGGGCGGCATAACCTCTCCGCGCGAATTGCGGGCGATTGCCGACGTGGTGGAAAAATACAACGCGCCGATGGTGAAGGTCACCGGCGGCCAGCGGCTCGATATCTTCGGCATCAGGAAAGAGGATCTGCCCGCCGTCTGGGCCGACCTGAACGCCGCAGGGATGGTATCGGGCCACGCCTATGGCAAGGCGCTGCGCACAGTGAAGACCTGCGTGGGCAGCGAATGGTGTCGGTTCGGTACGCAGGATTCCACCGGGCTTGGGGTCAAGATCGAACAGGCCACTTGGGGCAGTTACATGCCGCACAAGTTCAAGATCGCGGTCAGCGGCTGCCCGCGCAATTGCGCCGAGGCGACGATCAAGGACTTCGGCATCGTCTGTGTCGACAGCGGCTATGAACTCCATGTCGGCGGCAATGGCGGCATAAAGGTGAGGGTCACGGACCTGCTCTGCAAGGTCGAGACCGAGGCCGAGGCGATGGAGCACTGCCTCGCCTTCATCCAGCTCTACCGCGAAGACGCGCATTATCTTGAACGCACTGCGCCGTGGATTGAACGCAAGGGTCTGGAATGGCTGAAAGCGCAGCTGTTCACTGATCCTGACAGGATCGGCAGGCTCGCCGCGCGGTTCCGCCTGTCGCAGAAATACTGGCAGATCGATCCCTGGGCAGGCCGCGCCGCCGGGGCGCATCACGATCTGCACCAGCACCTCGCCGAAGTCCGCCCGCTTGCTCTGGAGAATGCACGATGAACAGCGATACCGTGGGCCAGTGGCTCGATATCGGCCCCGATACCCAGATCAAGGCTGGCACTGGGCGCACGCTTCCCGTGCTGGGAGGCGAGGAAATTGCGGTGTTCCTGACCAGCCGGGGCGAGTATTTCGCGCTTGTCAACAAATGCCCACACAAGCACGGCCCGCTCAGTGAAGGGCTGGTGCATGGCGACAGCGTCACCTGCCCGCTGCACAACTGGCGCATCTCGCTTCGCACGGGCGAGGCGCTGGGGGATGATCGCGGCTGCACGCCGACGATCCCCTTGAAAGTGGAGAGCGGGCGCCTGTTCCTGCTGCGCGAAGCGGTGCTGGCGCCGCGCCATCAGGCTGAGGCAGGCACGTGCGCCTTGGATACCGCCGCATGATCGTGCCGGGCGAGGTGTGGCTGGTGGGCGCTGGCCCAGGCGATCCCGATCTGCTGACGGTCAAGGCGGCGCGCCTGATCGCTGCTGCCAGCGTAGTGTTTTACGATGCGCTGGTCGGCCCCGGCGTGCTCGATCTGATCCCGCCGCACGTGCGCCGGGTGCCGGTGGGCAAGCGATCCGGCCGCCATTCCAAACCTCAGGAAGCGATCGACGCGCTGCTGGTCGCCGCCGCGCTGGCGGGCGAGCGGGTGGTGCGGTTGAAGGGCGGCGATCCCGCCATCTTCGGGCGGGCAGCAGAAGAGCTCACCGCCTGCCGGGCCGCAGGCGTGCGGACGCACATCTGCCCCGGTGTGACCGCCGCCAGCGCGGCGGCCGCCAGCCTTGGCACGTCGCTGACCCTGCGCGGGCTGGCCCGGCGCCTGACCTTCGTAACCGCCCATGCGCGCGGCACCGAACCGCTCGATCTCGATTGGAGCGCGCTCGCCGATCCTGCCGCGACCTTGGCGATCTACATGGGCAAAGCGGCAGCCCCGCTGGTCGCCCGCGAATTGCAGCGCGCTGGCCTAGCTTGCGATACGCCGGTGGCGATGGTCGAAAACGCCAGCCTGCCGGAGGAACGGTTCTTCACCACCTGCCTCGAACTGCTGCCGCTCGCCGCACGGACTGCGCTGGGGGATGGTCCGGCGCTGATTCTGGTGGGAGCCGCGATGTCGCTTGCGCGCGCACCTGCTGCACAGGACAACCGAAGCGAAGGAACCGCAGTCTGCGTCCCGGCAGAGCGCCTTGCGAGAGGGGCTATGCCTCTCGCCGGAACGCGCACCAGCTGAATTTCTGCGCGGCGCCCCACGGGGTGAGGTGTTCCTCGCGCCAGTCGCCCAGCAATGTGAACGCACTCCCGAGTGCAGCGGCAAGGCTTGCCGCATCGTGGCGCTGCACCGGCAGGCCGCTGCATTTTTCTGGCCCATCAGGCGCAAAGGTGGCGATGATGACGAGCGCATCGGACGCGGTTCCGGCCACCAGCGCACGGCGATAGGCGTCCCGCTGCTCCGGCTCTGTGAGAAGTGGAACACGGCCCGGTCATGCCACACCCCATAGCGGCGCGGCGGGTTCCAGCGGGTTATGTCAGCGATCTCCCAGTGGACGCCCGCTGCCGCCTCTCCCAGTCGGGCCTGTGCCGCCGCCAGAGCCGGGGCGGCAATATCGACCACCGTCACATCGCGCCATCCAACTGCCAGCAGGGCATCAACGGGATTGGAGGCGCCCCCCGATATCGACGAAAGGGGCTGTGTGGGGCACATCAAAGCGTACCAGCGCGGCAAGCGAAGGGCGCGGTTCGCTCTGGAACCAGCTGACCTCGCCGGGTGCCTTGTCGGAATAGACCCGGTCCCAGTGCCGCTGGGGTTCTTCTGTCATCGTGCCCTCCTACGCCATCGCCGCCTGATACCGTGCCTCCACCACCTCCCAATCGAGGTTGGCCAGGAAGGAATCGACATATTTCGCTGCCGCCGCACCGTAGTCCATGTGAAAGCTGTGCTCATACATATCGAGCGCGATCAGCGGCGCGCCGGTGGCTGCACCATGCATGTGATCGAAGGCCCAGTAATTATGCAGCGACCGGGTGTGGCGGTGGTAGCTGAGGATGCACCAGCCCGATCCACCCGCGAGTGACATTGCGGTGCGGCGGAATTCGGCTTCCCATGCGGCGAAGCTGCCAAACCAGCCATCGAGCGCCTCGTAGAACGAGCCTGCCGGATTGCCGTTGCCGCCCAGCGCATCGAAGTAATATTCGTGCAGCACCACCGATCCGGTGCGGTGCAGTTCCTCGCGCTTCAGCCCGGCATAAGCAACCGGCGGAAAGTCGGGATCGGCCATGGCGGCGGCGAGGCGGGTCTCGATGGTGTTGAGCCCGCGCACTGAGCCCTGATAATTGTTCTCCCAGTGCGAGGTAATCAGCCGCTCGGACAGGCCGGTGAGCTTGGCGGGGTTGAACCGCAGCCGCTTCGGCGTGTGCTTGCCGGCAAAGGCAGCGGCACGGGAAGCGGCTGCGGCAGGGTCTTGCGCCGCCGCTGCGCTTGCCGTTCCTGCCAGCGCGATACCCGTGGCCGAAAGGGCTGCTGTGCCGATGGCTTGCCTGCGTGTGATGATGCTCATGTCGTCCTCCTCAGATTGCCAAGACCAGAACCATGCCGCCCAGCGCGGCGGCCATCAGAACCCGCAGCACTGACCATGTCAGCCCGAACACCATTGCGCAGGCGATTGCCGCCAGCACGCCTGCGCGCCATTCGAAGCTCGCCGGGTCCGGCCAATATAACCGCAGCGGGCCGAATTGGCGCTGGCCCACCTCAGCAAACAGCACATGCAGCGCAAACCATGCGGTCAGGTTGGCGATGACGCCCACAACCGCCGCCGTCACTGCTGCGAGCCCGCCCTTCAACCGCACGGCGTTACCCAGTCGGTCGATCCACGGCGCGAAGGCAAAGATCCACATGAAGCACGGCGCGAACGTCACCCACGTGGTCAGCCCCGCCCCCAGCAATCCCGCGACGAAAGGCGTGAACGGCTCCGGCGCACGGAAGGCCGCGAGGTAACCGACGAATTGTGTCACCAGGATCAGCGTCCCAGGCGTGGTTTCCGCAAGGCCCAGCCCATCGGCCATTTCGCCGGGTTTCAGCCACCCGAACCCCTGCACCGCTTCCTGCGCCATGTAGGCGAGCACTGCATAAGCCCCGCCAAAGGTGACGATGGCGAGCTGCGAGAAGAATGCGCCGATCTCCCACAGAACGTGTTCGCGGCCCAGCGTCAGCACGATAAGCGCCATTGGCGCAGCCCAGACCGCTCCCCAAAGGACGATCGACAGGATTGTGGTGCGCCACGGTCGTTCGGGTAAAGCACCGCCAGTTGTAGTGGGTTTCAGCGCCAACAGGTCAGGACGCCAGGCCGCAATTGCCATTCCAATCACCCCGGAACCCAAAACGATTAGCGGAAACGGCAGGTCGAATAGGAACAGCTCGATGAACGCGGCCACCGCCAGCGCACGCTTCAACACCGTATCCAGCGCACGTCCGGCAATTCGCAACAAGGCCTGCACCACAATCGCCAGCACCGCCGCTTTCACGCCGAGGAACAGTGCTTCGACCCATGCGAGATTGGCGGCAATGGCATACAGGACCGACAGCGCCAGAATGATGGCCCCGCCCGGAATGACGAACAGCATCCCCGCTGCCAGACCGCCGCGCCAGCCATGCAACCGCCAACCGATCCACGTGGCAAGCTGCTGCGCTTCGGGGCCCGGCAGCAGGTGACAGAAATTGAGTGCGTGGAGAAGATCTTCCTCCTCGACCCACTTGCGTTCATCCACCAGCTCGCGGTGCATCAGCGCAATCTGCCCAGCAGGCCCGCCAAAGCTGAGCAGGCCGATGCGGGTGAACGCCCGGAGAAGTTCGGTGAAGGTGATAGGAGGGGTGAGAGCCAAGGACGCCAAGTGAACCTCGCACAATGCACCTTGCCAACAAGGACAAGGCTACGAGGCAACGCTTGGGCTTTTCTCAGCCTGAGCGGGAAGTTGCTTTGCCCCGCTGAACAACGGGATAACGAGATCAAGCGATCTCATGGATGTCTGGAATCCACCCCAAAGTCGCCATAGGCTGAGGTCAATCCGCCGAAGGAGCGGACGGTCCGCTTTTGGGGTGTTAGGTTTTGGCCTCTTATGTCCGGAATTGGGGCGCGAAGCTGCCGTTGCGTCCAACGCAATCGCGGGCAAGGCCATTTTGGAAAAATTGGACCAGCCTGCCCCTCGTTGTGGACTTCCATATACATGCACTGGACACCCACACACAGCTCGAGCACAAGGTCTCTGCATTTCTGCAAAAATCCGCGGGAGTCTGCGGTTGCGATTGAGAGCTATTCTGGGTTCGAATCCTCTCTCCCCGACCAATTTCGTCTGTTCATTCCGGTCGCGAGGTTTCCGCTGACCTCCCGACCAGTCGTGACAGTGCGGCGAGCAGGCGATCGTCATCGGCACGATTGCGATCGATAGATCGCGTGACCCCCTCCATCACGTTATCGTGGCCGAGATGCCGAGCCAGGGCGTAAGCTGTGTCGTGCGAGGCGCGTTCCGCCTGAAGCATTTTGCGCACCGCGCCGATCAGCGCAACATCGCGCAGCACACCTTCAGGCAACGTGCGCGCGTCGCGTTCTGCATCGTCGAGCACGCCCGCCATCCACAGATTCGACGGTCCATCATTTTCGGCTGACAGAGAAAAAAGGTCCTGCGACCGTTCGTTGGCGGCATCTCGCAGGGAAGTCAGGTCGCGTCTTAGCGCCGGATCAGCAACCCGTGAGACGATCGGCGAGAGCCGGCTGGCAAGGGCGCGCAGTCCGTCACCGAGATCCCACAGAGCAAGGTCGCACAGGTCGTTAAAATTGCTTGTTTGAGTCATTCACCTGCAATGGCCCGATGGCCGGCAGGTTCCCAAGCCAAATATCTGATAACATATATCAAATATCAATCTAGATCACTGCAGGCGACCATTGGCAGGGTGTCTTCGACCTGCCAGGTTACCAGCGCAATTCCCGGTAAGGATGAAGCTGCCGGTTCAGCGCAACTGACTGTCCTTGCTACCCCGCCGGTTGATGCCGGCATATCGCGGTTGCTTGTCACGTTCCGACTGGCACGCAACGCAAGTGCGTACCCCGGCCAGCGCTTCTCGCCGCTTCTGAGGAATAACCTCGCCGCAATCCTCGCACTCCTTCAGACCTTCGCCTGAAGGCATGCGCGCACGGGCCGCTGCCAGGGCATCCTTGAGGTTGTCTTCGATCTGCTCTTGCACCGCACCGTCGTGCGCCCAGCCATTCGCCATGTCTTGTATCCCGCGAGCGTCTTCAATGCGATCGGACCGGGTCTATTGCGCTCGATTTACTATCACGAAACCGCGGCCGAACCCCACTTCGAATTTAGGACGACCTAGCTAAGTCGCGCACAGGGCGCGTGCAACAACATATCATAAAACAAGAGAAGATCGGATCTAGCTACTGCCATCAATTCCGGGCCGGGGTGGGGTGATTTGGAACCGCGCCGATCAGCGACTGTTATCAAAGCCGAAAACTTGAAACATGGAACTTACGAAAAGTTTTGAGATCTGCGGGGAGTAAATCGTCAGATGGCAGCCGAAGATCGGACCGAATTGGCAGGAGAACGAACGAATCTGTCGGAAGATCGAACTCTACTTGCGAATGAGCGGACGTTCGCCGGTTGGGCCCGGACGTCGTTTGCGGCAGTCGGTATCGGGCTCGGGTTTAACGCATTGTTCGAGAAGCTGGAACCCGTCTGGTTGCCAAAGGCGATATCAACGTTGTTCCTGCTGCTCGCGATATTCGTGATCATCGTGGCAGAGCGGCGCGCATGTGCGGTAAGCAGCCGGCTGACGAGCCACGATATCACATCATTCAAACCCGTGAACCTGCGCCTGATGGCCGGCGCTATCGTCCTGGGGTCGATCGCCCTGATCGCGGCCATATGGCTGCTTGTCTAAATGCAGCGGACGTTGCGCAGTGATTGGGCCGGGGCTGGGTCTCTAAGGCGGCCAGGCATCACGACCCGCGAACTTGTTCAAGCGCCTTCTGCAGCATCGCGGCCGTGTACGGTTTGGCCAGATGGACCACCCGTGATCCCCCGGGAAGATGAGCGAGACTTTCCGCAGCGTCGCGGCCGGATGCGATGATAATCCCGGGCCCGTCTTCCATGGCCAGAGCACCTTGCACGACATCCGCGCCCGAACCGTCTGGCAGTCCAAGGTCCACCATGACCACATCGAACTGCTGCTGCGAGAGTAACTTCTTCGCCCCTGCGACGGAACCGGCCTCTATGACTTCCAGCCCATCTTCGGCCAGCATATCGCTCGTGGTCATGCGGATAAGGATTTCGTCCTCGACGAGAAGAATTCGTCCTCCACGCGGGGCGTCCGCTCGAGCGGCGACGGCAACCGAATGATTGATGGCAGTTTGCGCCGGCTCGCTCGCAGCGGCCGGTTCTTCCGACATAAGCACCGCCCGGATTTTCTGCGCCAGCCGCTCGCGCGAGAAAGGCTTGGCGATCAGTTCCACCCCGTCGTCCAGGCGCCCGGAATGGACGATCGCATTCTGGGTGTAGCCAGAGGTGAACAGCACCTTCAGCCCCGGCAAGCGCTGGGTTGCCAGGCGAGCCAGCTCCGGGCTCCGGAGGTTGCCGGGCATCACGACGTCGGTGAACAGCAAATCGATTTTGGCGCCGCTGTTTATGATCGCCAGGGCGCTGTCGGCGTTCGGCGCTTCCAGCACGGAATATCCAAGCGCCGTCAGAAGCTCCACTGATGTGGCACGGACGGATTCGTCATCCTCCACGACGAGTATCGTCTCGCCACCTTGAGCATGCGGGACGTTCTTGGGATCGATCTGGATAACTTCTTCGGCCTGGCGGGTCCGGGGCAGGTACAGACGGACAGTAGTCCCTTCACCCTGCTCGCTGTAAAGCTTCACGTGGCCGCCGGATTGCTTGACGAAGCCGAACACCATGCTGAGGCCCAGGCCCGTGCCCTTCCCCGGCTCCTTGGTCGTGAAGAAGGGGTCGAAAACCTTTTCGATTATGTCAGCGGGAATGCCGCTGCCCGTATCGGTTACGGCCAGCATGACGTACTGGCCGGGCGTAACTTCCAGGTGCTCGGCCGCATAAGCATCGTCGAGGGACGCGTTCCCGGCCTCAATCGTCAGCTTGCCGGCACCATCCATGGCGTCGCGTGCATTGATGGCGAGGTTGAGCAGGACATTCTCGATCTGGGACCGATCGACCAGGCAGTTCCACAAGCCGCCCTGGATGACCGTTTCAATCTCGATCGCTTCGCCAAGCGTCCGGCGGAACATGTCGTCCATTTCGCGAACCAGACGGCCGATATTCGTGGGTTTGGGATCCAGCGGTTGCTGGCGTCCGAATGCCAGCAATTGCGCCGCCAGCTTGGCACCACGCTGCACGCCGGCCAAGGCATTCGCCACGTGCCGATGTTTGCGGTCATCGCCGATCAACTGCTGCTCGAGCAGCTGCAGATTGCCGCCGATGACCTGCAGCAGGTTGTTGAAATCGTGTGCGACCCCGCCGGTGAGCTGACCCACGGCTTCCATCTTTTGCGCCTGGAGCAGCTGATTTTCCAGCTTCTTTCGTTCCTGGATGGCTTGTTCGACCCGGTCCTCGAGAACCCGGTTGAAGTCCTCCATAGCCTTGCGCGCAGCCTGCTCTTCCGAGATGTTGCGCGCCTCGATGACGGTGCCGACCGTCTTCCCGCTTTCATCCCTGATCGGCGAGGCAGTGAACCCAACCGGATAGAAGCTGCCATCCTTGTGGACGAAGATTTCCTCGCCGATCGTCTGGCTTTCTTCGGGAAAAGCGCGGTCGATCGCGCATTCTTCGATCGGGAATGGTCGGCCATCGGGATAGGTATGATGGACCACGTCGTGCAGGGTCCGCCCGACCGTTTCCTCCAGCGTATAGCCAGTGAGTGCTTCCGCCGCGGGGTTCATGAACACGCAGTGCTGGCGGTCGTCCATCATGAACACGGCCATGGTGGTGTTGCGGATAATCGCATCGAGACGCGTCGACGCTTCCTCAAGCGCGCGCCTTGCCAGGTTGAGTTCTGTGACGTCCTGCACCGCGGCATAAAAGACGGCATTATCATCGTGGCGCATCAGCTGCAGACGAACGGCCACGTCGTACTTGCTTCCGTCCTTTCGCTGATGGACAGTCTCGAAATCGATCAGCGGAACTTCACCGGAGAATAGCGGTTCGACCAGATCCCGGAACTCGGGTTCCGGTATCGCCGGCTTGAGATCCCAAGGCGTTAGCTGCCGAAGTTCATCGAGCGTGTAGCCAAGGTTTTCGCGCGCGCCCTTGTTGACCAGAGCGAACCGGAAATTTTCGGCGTGGAACACGTAAACTTCACTCGCCGATTCCTCGACGATGCGGCCCAGGCGTTCGCGGGTCATTCCTTCCGATGCAGGCACTTGGGACCGCCTTCCTGATCTGAGGCCCAGAGTTCAAAGTTGCTTCCATGCCGCTGTTCAGGGTCGAAAGCAATGCGCCCATCCGGTTCTTTACCGGGGCACATCCATGCAACGAAATGAAGTGGAAATGGTAGAATATCGCAGTGGATTCACCTGCAGCGAAATAGGTGCAACACGCGCTGATTCAGCTCGCTTGTTCCGCAACGAAGACCTGGTTTCGCCCACCTTCCTTGGCCGCATAGAGGGCATCGTCTGCAGCTTTCAGGGCCGCGCGGGGGTTTTCGAAATCGAACACGTCGGCCAGCCCTGCCGAGAAAGTGACTTGCCCGATCGGTTCGTCCGTCGTGCGGCTGACGAGTTTACGATCGGCCAGCCGCTCGCGAATTTCGTCGAGCCGGGCCTTGGCCTGTGAGGCCGACGTGCCGCGGAAAAGCATGACGAATTCTTCGCCGCCGTGGCGCGCCACATGGCACTTGTCATCGGTCGCGGCAGACAGCGATTCGGCAATGACGCGAAGCACCCGGTCGCCGACGTCATGGCCGTGAGTGTCGTTGATCCGCTTGAAATTATCGATGTCGCAGAAAGCAACCACCAGCGGCTCGACTTCCGCCCGGGCCTCGCGATATTCACGTTCCAGAACGGCCTCAAACGCGCGCCTGTTCGGCAGGCCTGTCAGGTGGTCGACCTCCGCGTCGCGCTTGGCCTTGGCAAGGCTGCGGCGAAGCGATTTCGCTTCGCACTCGCTACGGCGCATGTCGGATTCCAGCTGGCGCGAACGCTCGAGCATGGCCTTTGCCAGTTCGGCCAGGTCGGAGATCAGCTTGCCGGTGTCTTCGGCCTGCGTCAGTTCGGCAACGTGGTGCTCCAGCCGTTCATTGTATTCGGCGGTCGCATCGCGCGCGACGCTGGTGTTGTTCGAATAAGCATCGACGAGGGCTTCCAGCTTCATCAGCACCGCGTCGATCCCGTCGTCGCGCGCCTTGGCCGATTCAGTGGCGGCCGCTTCGTCGAGCCATTCCTGGCTTACTTCCAGGCCACCGGCGATCCGTTTCGCGATCTGCCGGGCCAGCCCCGGGTTGGCGCCCGAGAGCGCACCATGTGCGATCGCAAGGTTGTCCACCGTCACTTCCAGTCGGTGACGCAAGAGAAATTCTGCAATCTCATCGAGCAAATCGCGTCGTGCCTGATCGTAGAGCGCGCCGCCCCCCTGGGCACCGCTCGTCCGGTGATGATCGCCATCGGCGGCCGCGGCGTTGCGCCGCCCCAACCATCCGAATAGCTGGCCGATCGACCTTTCCGACTGCACCACTTCTGCCCCCGATTCGCCTAATGCAGCGTTGCCTAACGCCAAAGCGTTGTTTTCTTGTTTCCACGCCACGGTTGAGAATCATTCTCAATACTGCTAGCCGCCCGCAGCCGGTAATTCGCCGGTTAGGATTGGAGGCACCGGTGCGCAAGGTTTCGTGGTTGATTGCAAGTGTTGGCGCTCTCGCACTCGCGGGATGCTCGGCCCAGGAAGGCGACACCGAAGCACAGGCAGGCGCAGGTGAGGTCAATCTCTACACCGCGCGCCATTACGACACCGATCTGGCACTCTACGACCGGTTTACCGAGGAAACCGGGATCAAGATCAATCGCATCGAAGGCAATGCGGACGAGCTGGTTGCCAGAATGCGCGCAGAAGGTGCCAACAGCCCGGCAGACCTGTTCATCACTGCAGACGCAGGCGCGCTGTGGCGCGCGCAGCAGGCCGGGCTGTTCCAGCCGGTCCAGTCGAACGCTCTGACCGAGGCGATCCCGGCCAATCTGCGCGAGCCAGATGGCAACTGGCACGGGTTTTCGCGGCGCGCGCGCGTGGTTGCTTACGATCCCGCCAAGGTCCAGCTGGCCGAAATCGATGATTATGCAAAGCTTGCCGCGCCCCGTTTCCGCGGCCGCATCTGCGTTCGTTCGTCAGACAGCGTTTACAACCTGTCGCTGGTCGGCGCGCTGATCGAGGCTTGGGGCACGGAACGCGCCGGGCAGTGGGTGCGCGGAATCGTTGCCAACATGGCGCGGCAACCTGAAGGCGGGGACCGCGACCAGATCCGCGCGGTCGCGGCCGGCGTGTGCGATCTCGCGATTACGAACAGCTACTATTACATCCGCATGGCCAGCGGTGACGATGCTGCGGACAAGGCAGTGACGGAGAAGGTGAAGCTGGCATTCCCCAGCCTCGATGGCCAGGGTGCGCACGTCAACATTTCGGGCGGCGGCGTGGCCCGGAATGCCCCGAACAAGGCGAACGCGATCCGTCTGCTTGAATTCTTCGCATCGGCCGATACCCAGCGTTACATCTCGGCGAACAATAACGAATTCCCGGCATCGCCCGGCGTCGATGCGCCGGCCCCGGTCGATGCCTATGCCAATTTCAAAGCACATCCCATGAGCGTGGCTGCCTTCGCCCGGCGCCAGCCCGAAGCGCAATCGCTGATGAGCGAGGCAGGCTGGCGCTGAGCCGGCCAGCCGCCGCCCCGCCCCATCGCGGCGTCTCTCCCCTTGCCGTTCTCGCCCTGGTGGCGGGAACGGCGGTGGGGCTGCCGCTGATCGGCGTCATACTGGCCGCATTCGGCAGTGAAACCGCCGATATCGCGGGTCGGGACATTGCGCGCTATGCGATGACGTCTGCCTGGCTGGCCGTGCTGGTCGGCACCGCGACCGGCGTGATCGGCACGGCGGCTGCGTGGCTGGTGGTGATGTACCGCTTCCCCGGCCGCGATATCTTTTCCTGGGCACTCGCTCTGCCGCTGGCGATACCCGCTTTTGCGCTCGCCTATGGCTATGCCGACCTGTTCGATGTCGCGGGCCCCTTGCGCATCTGGCTGCGCAATACGCTCGGCGCCGATCTGCCGTTCGAAATGCGCACCGTCGGCGGGGCGGCATTCGTACTGACGGCGGCTTTCTATCCCTATGTCTACCTTGCCCTGCGGGCGGGGTTTCTCAATCAATCGGTCGGCGCGCTCGAAGCTGCGCGGATGCTGGGCTGCAACGGGATGAGCGCGCTGCGACGCGTCGCGCTTCCCATGGCGCGGCCAGCGCTGGCTGCAGGGGTCGCCCTGGCGATGATGGAGACGCTGGCCGATTACGGCGCCGTGCGGTTCCTCAGCGTCCAGACGCTGACGACGGGCGTGGTGCGCGCGTGGTCTGTTTACGGATCGACCGTCAGCGCAGCGCGATTTGCGCTTCCGCTGCTGTTTGCCGCTGCACTGCTGCTGTGGCTGGAACGCGCCAGCCGCCGCGGCCGGACGCACGACAGCGGACGCGCGCGGTGGCGAACGATCGATCCCGTGCCACTCGGCCGGCTCGGTGCCGCGGCGGCTTGTCTGTTCTGCACCTTCCTGGTGTTCTTCGGGCTCGTGCTCCCGATGGCATGGCTGGCCTGGAACGTCGTCGATACGATGCCCGATTGGCCGCGCCTGACGCGATCGTTCGGCAACAGTCTGGCACTGGGGCTAGCAGGGTCGATCGTGACCGTCTTGCTCGCGACGATGCTGGCGCTGGGCACGCGCCGCCTGCCGCTGGCCGCGCGCGTAGCGAGCCTTGGCTATGCCACGCCCGGCGCAGTCATGGCCATTGGACTGCTTGCGCCGGCAAGCGTTGTCTGGGGGCTCGTCCCGGGTTCCGGTGCTGCAATCGCGCTCATGCTGCTCGTCCTTGCCTACGCTGCCCGCCTGATGGCCGCGGCGCTGGAGCCGATCGACGCCGGGCTGGAACGGGTGACGCCGACCATGATCGATGCTGCGCGGATGCTCGGACGCGGAGAGACGGCAGCGGCCGTTTCGGTGCAATTGCCGGTCGCCCGCGGTGCCATGCTCACTGCCGGGCTGATCGTTTTTATCGACGTGCTCAAGGAGTTGCCGGCCACGCTGATACTGCGTCCGTTCGATTTCGACACCCTGGCGGTCATCGCCAGCAATTATGCGCTGGACGAACGACTGGGCCAGGCGGGGCTTCCATCGATCCTGATCGCCGCCATTTCCCTGCCAGCCGTGGTATGGCTTTCGCGGCGGATTGCCGTTTCACGGCCCGGTGCCTAGAGCCGCCCCGGGCATGACGACCACTCCGCTCCTGCACGTCCGCGATGCAACGCGCCAATTCGGCTCCCGCACGGCGGTAGACCGCGCCACCTTCGATCTGCACGAAGGCCGCGTCGCTGCCCTGCTCGGCCCGTCCGGCTGCGGAAAGAGCACGCTGCTGCGGATTATCGCGGGGCTCGAACCGATCGATGAGGGGTCGGTCTCCATCGGCGGCGTGACGGTGTCCGCCCCGGCTGACGTGCTTGCCCCGGAAAAACGCGGCGTCGGGCTGGTCTTTCAGGACAACGCGCTGTTTCCGCATCTCGACGTGCAGAGCAATGTCGCATTCGGCATCGCTCATGTCGAACCCGGCCTACGTCGCCGGAAGGTCGCAGACTTGCTTGAACGGTTTCACGTGGGCCATCTCGCCAGGTCTTGGCCGCATCAGCTCTCCGGCGGAGAACAGCAGAGGGTAGCGATCGCCAGGGCACTGGCACGCGATCCGGCGCTGCTGCTGCTGGACGAACCGTTTTCAGGGCTGGACGGCACCTTGCGCGACACCGTGCGCCAGTCCCTGATGGCCGATTTGCGCGCGGCAGGGGCAACCGTGCTGGTCGTCACGCACGACCGGGCCGAAGCCATGATAGTAGCCGACGATCTTGTGCTGATGGACCGCGGCCGGATCCTGCAGGTCGGCCGCCCGGCTGAATGCTACCGGAAACCCGTATCCAGCGCAGCGGCGCGGCTGTTGAGCGATGTGCTCACCCTCCCGACCGTGGTTTCCAGCGGGATTGCGGATACGCCGTTTGGCCCTGTGCCTGCACAAGAGGTCGCCGATGGGCCGGCAGAACTGATTATCCGGCCGGAGGCGCTGCAAGTGAGTGCAAATGGTGCGGCGGCAGCGGTAATCGCTGCCCGCTTCGTCGGCCGGGCCTATCTCGTGACCTTGGCCATCGGCGAAGCAACGATCACTGTCGTATTGGACAGTGACCCGACAGCGGCTGGACAGTCGGTTCACGTCGAACTCGATCAGGCCCTGGCAGTTGTTCGCCCGGCCGCTAGCAGCGGCGCCCATTGATCCTGGTGAACCTGTTCGCCCGCCGGCAACACGGTTGCCGGACCAGCATGGTAGAGCATTGCAGATCATGTGCTTGCCAAAAATGCCATGCCGTTAATCCCAATGATTTCAGCACTTCCAGTGGGCTGCCACCAAGCGGCCTAAAGACGATTTTAACCATTCCTCGCTAGAGATCGGCTCCAGAACAGTTCGGGTCGACCATGCGCAGTTTCGGGGCCTCGGCCCATCTCCCGCTTAGGATGAAGGTGAGCAGCAAAGTGCTGATCATCTGCGTTGTGGCGCTGGCGCTGCTGCTGGCCGGGGCGAGCTGGTCTGCCTATACCTCCGCCCGCGAACGCGATGCGGCCGTGGCGGGCCAATATCACGCGCTTTCGGTCCTGCGGGTTGCCGACAGGATCAAGATCGCTGCCCTTCAATCCATGCGCGGCGAGCGCGGGTTCGAACTGGCCAGCGAACAGGATTTCCGGAGGGCCCACAGCGTGGGGGTGGCAGCCGCGCAGCGGGAAGTGCAGCACCTGCTCGAACTGACGCGCGACCACCCGGAGCAGCATGATCATGTCATCGCCATCGATCGCGAGCTGGCCCAGTACGCCGAATGGCTGGGCCGTGTCGTCGACCTGCAGCGCACCGGCCGCGATGCCGAAGCGCAGGCGATGATTGCGCGCGGTGAAGGCTGGCTGCCGATCGAGGCGATCAACGCCCAGATCAGCATTGTCGAAAATTACGAGCGGCAGGGCCAGGATCGCCGGATGGCGACTGCAACCCAGCGGGCCCGCGCGAACGAGTGGTATCAGTACCTGCTGTCGGCGATCGGGCTGGTGCTGCTTGCGCTGAGCGCGATGGCAGCGTCAGCGCTCAACAGGACGATGGCCGCCGAACAGCAGATGCGCAACGAACTGCGCCGGCGAGCGATGACCGACGACCTTACCGGACTCGCCAATCGCCGCGAACTCATGGCCTCGCTCGACCGCGCGACGGCGTCGGCACAGCGACATGACCGGCCGCTCGCGCTGGCAATAATCGACATCGATCACTTCAAGAACGTGAACGACACGCACGGCCACCCCGTGGGCGACGCCGTCATCCGCAAGGTCGCATTGACCGCATCGGAAGTTATGCGTGCGCAGGACACCGTCGGCCGGTTGGGCGGGGAGGAATTCGCGGTCGTCTTGCCCGATTGCACCGCCAACGATGCGCTTGCTGCATGCGAGCGCTTGCGCATGGCGATGCGCGAGATGGATCTCGAGCTGGAAACGGGCCACCAGATTTTCGTGACGCTGAGCGTCGGCATCGCAGTGCTGGGTCAGGGCGACACCGCAGCCGACATGATCGCGCGGGCCGATGCAGCGCTCTACAATGCGAAGCATGGCGGCCGCGACCGGGTGCTGCTGGCGGCCTAGCCCCCACGCAACAGTTGGACGCCCCAGTCGCGCTCGAACAGGTAGAGCAGGACACGGGCAGCCTCGCCCCGCTCCCCCTCCAGCCCGCCTTCATGTTCCAGCCACTTGCGCGCATCATCGTGCGCCATTGGCAGAAGGCGCGTTATCTGCTCCAGGCTCGCAACCCGGAACGGCGTATCGCCCGATTGGCGCGTGCCGAGCAATTCGCCACCTCCGCGCAGGCGCAGATCCTCTTCCGCAAGCCTGAAACCGTCCTGCGTCTCGCGCATCAGCGCCAGCCGTTCTCGCCCGGTTTCCGACAGTACGCCGCCGCGCAGCAGCAGGCAGGTCGACTGCTCGCTTCCGCGCCCCACCCGCCCGCGCAACTGGTGGAGCTGGGCCAGGCCGAACCGCTCGGCCTGTTCGATCACCATCAGCGTGGCTGCGGGGACATCGACACCGACCTCGATTACAGTCGTTGCGACCAGCAGGCTCGCCGCACCGCTCGCAAACCGCTCCATCGCCGCGTCTTTTGCTTCCGGGCGGAGCTGGCCATGGACCATTACCACTGTATCGCCGAACCGCTCGTGAAGGGCGGCATGGCGCGCCTCGACTGCGGCGATATCGTCCGTCTCGCTCTCGCGGACCATCGGGCAAACCCAGTAAGCCTGCTGGCCGCCCGCGATGTGCCGGCCCACCGCTTCGACCACGTCGTCCATCCGCTCCTGCGCCACGACCCGGGTATCGATCGGCTGGCGACCGGGGGGCATTTCATCGAGGCGGCTGACGTCCATCTCGCCGTATTGGGCCAGGGTCAGGGTGCGCGGGATCGGCGTCGCGGTCATCGCCAGGGTATGGGGTGCGCGCTTGCCCTTGGCGGCGAGCTGCAATCGCTGGGCAACGCCGAAGCGGTGCTGTTCATCGATTACTACAAGTCCGAGGTCGCGGTAGGCGACGCTGTCCTGAAAGATGGCGTGTGTACCTACAACGATACTGACAGTACCCTGCAACAACCCGATGAGGATGCTCTCACGCGCACGCCCCTTGTCGCGCCCCGTCAACAAGGCAATTTCCACCCCCGTCGGCGCCAGCATGGCGCGCAGGGTTTCGTAATGCTGCCGGGCGAGAATTTCTGTCGGGGCAAGCAGCGCGGCCTGCTTCCCGGCCTCGACCGCGATCAGCATGGCTTCGAGCGCGACCACCGTCTTGCCCGCGCCGACATCGCCCTGCAGCAGGCGCAGCATCGGGGCTTCCTGGGCCAGGTCGCCTTCGATTTCGGCGATCGAGCGTTTTTGCGCGCCCGTCAGCGGGAACGGCAGCGCCAGTTTCCCCCGTAACGCGCCGTCGCCAGCCAGCGCCTGGCCCCTGCGACGCTTGTTGTCCGCCCGCACCAGCAAAAGGGCGAGGCTGTTTGCCAGAAGCTCGTCGTAAGCGACCCGGTCGCTCGCGGCGGGGTGCTCGCCGGAATGGACCAGCTTCAACGCATCGCGCCAGTCGGGCCACTTCTCCCGCGCAAGAACGCCCGGCTCGATCCATTCGGGCAAGTCCGGCAGCCGCGCCAATGCCTGCTGCGCCAGCCCCGCGACCTTCGGCTGGGTCAGCCCTTCGGACAGGGCATAGACCGGCTCGCACAGGCGGGCGAGGCTGGCGCCGCCAACCTCCTCGATGTGATCGGGGTGGACCATCTGGAGCATGTCGCCATATCGTTCCAGCTTGCCGGCGACCCAGCGTGTTTCGCCCTGCGGCAACTGCTTGCGCGCGGTGAACGACGCCCGGCCGAAATAAGTGAGCGAGATGACGTTGCCCTGTGCATCCTGCGCCAGCACGCGGTAGGGTGCCCGGGCCGACCTGCCGGCGCGGTGTTCGATCACCGTAAGCGCGACAACGATCTGTTCGCCCTCGCCCGCATCGTCGAGGTTCTGGACCGCGCGGCGCGACACGAACCGTTCGGGCAAGTGGTAGGCAAGATCGCGCACCCGCGTAAGGCCCAGCTTTTCCAGCGGCTTCTTCAGCTTGGGCCCGACGCCCTCGAGGCTCTCCGTCTCGGCAAACAGCGGGTTCAGGATCTCGGGGCGCATGGGCGTGGCTATAGCCGCTTGCACGGCCATTGCGAGTGCCCTACCCGCCCGCCATGCCCGATCCGCTGTCCTTTTCCGGCCGTCTCGCACGCGCCAAATTCCGCGCCTGGCACCGCGGCACGCGTGAGGCCGACTACATGATCGGCGGCTTCTTCGATCGCTACCACGCGGACTGGGGCGAAAGCGATCTCGCCTGGTTCGAGGCGCTGCTGGAGGAAGACGACGTGGACATCATGGCCTGGGCCTTGCGCACCGCGCCCACGCCGCCCACTTTCGACGGCGCACACATGGCGCTGATGCAGAAGCTCGATTACGTCCAGATTCCCCGCTAGCGGGAACGCCGCCAGCCAACCGCGTTTGTCCAGATAATGCCCGATCTCTCCCGCATTCTCGCGGCCAAGGAGCCGCTGACCCTCGCCTCGATCGCGCGCGGCGCGCAGCCACTGGTCATGGCCGATCTGGCGCGTGCCGCCACTGGCCGCGCGGTGTTCATCGCAGCCGACGATGCGGCGATGCGCGCAGTCGCGGAAGCAGCCGCGTTCTTCGCGCCCGAACTGGAAGTGCTGGAGTTCCCGGCCTGGGACTGCCTGCCCTACGACCGCGCCAGCCCCGCCCTGTCGGTCAGCGCGCGGCGGCTGGCGGCACTGCACCGCCTGCAGGCGGGCAGGAACACGTCGCAGCTGCTCGTCACCACAGTCAACGCCGTTCTCCAGCGCGTGCTCACCCCGTTCCGCATTCGCGAAAGCGTGCGCGAGTTCAAGGTGGGGGCCGAAATAGGGCGCGAAAGCCTCGCCGCGCTATTGCAGCGGCAGGGCTACAGCCGCACCGATACCGTGGTCGACAAGGGCGAATACGCCGTGCGCGGTTCGATCGTCGATGTCTTCCCCTCGGGCCTCGACGAAGGCTTGCGACTGGATTTCTTCGGGGACGAGCTGGAAAGCCTGCGCAGCTTCGATCCCGCCACGCAGATGAGCACCGGCGTGCTCGAATCGCACCTGCTGCTCCCCGCGAGCGAGGCGCTGCTCGACGAGGACAGCATCAAGCGGTTCCGCGGCCGTTACCGCGAGATGTTCGCTGCCCACGCTACGCAGGACCCGCTGTACGAGGCAGTCAGCGAAGGTCGCCGGCTCGCCGGCATGGAACACTGGCTGCCATTGTTCGAAGAGCGGATGGCGACCCTATTCGACCATCTCGGCAATGACGACCTGGTGGTGATCGACAGCGCCGCGATCAGCGCGGGCGACGAACGGTTGAGCGATATCGCGGATTATTGCGAGCAGCGCACTACTGCCAGCGGTCAGGCAAAGGGCAGCTATCGCCCCTTGCCCAAGGACGCGCTTTATCTGTCGGGCGACGAATTCAATGCTGCACTGGAACGCGCCCCCGCCCACCGCGCGACGATATTTGCCGAACCCGAAAGCGCCAAGGTGATCGACTTCGGCTTTGCCTCGGCGCGCGATTTCGCGCCGGAGCGGGCGCGCGGCGACAATGTCTACGAAGCGGCCGCCGCGCACCTCAATGCCATCGGCAAGTCCGGGCGCAAGCCCCTGTTCGCAGCCTATTCCACCGGCAGCCGCGCGCGCATCGCCTCGATCCTGTCGGAAGCGGGCGCCGCGACGCAGCTTGCCGATACCTGGCAGGAAGCGCTTGGCCTCGCTGCCAAGGGCAAGCCGGTCGCGCTGGTTCTGCCGCTGGAAACCGGGTTCGCCAGCGATAGCCTGGAAATCGTCACCGAGCAGGACGTGCTGGGCGACCGGCTGGTGCGCCGGCGCAAGAAGCGCAAGGATTCCGACGCCTTCCTGGCTGAACTGCAGGCGCTCAATCGCGGCGACTTGGTGGTCCATGTCGAACACGGGATCGGCAAGTACCTCGGCCTCGAACCCGTGCCCGTAGGCAAGAGCAAGCACGACTGCGTGATGCTCGAATACAAGGGCGGCGACAAACTCTACATCCCGGTCGAAAACCTCGAGGTTCTGAGCCGCTTCGGCAGCAGCGAAGAAGCCGTCATGCTCGACAAGCTGGGCGGCGAAGCCTGGCAGAAACGGCGCGCGCGCCTGAAGGAACGCATCCGCGAAATTGCGGGCGAGTTGATGCGCACTGCCGCCGAACGCGCGCTGCGCAAGGCCCCCGTGCTGGCGGCGGACGATGCCAGCTACAACCAGTTTGCCGACCGCTTCCCATGGGAAGAAACCGACGATCAGGACCGCGCGATCGGCGATGTCCTGGGCGATCTCGAAAGCGGGCGGCCGATGGACCGGCTGGTGTGCGGCGATGTCGGCTTCGGCAAGACCGAGGTCGCGCTGCGCGCAGCCTTCGTCGCGGCAATGAGCGGGCAGCAGGTCGCGGTCGTCGCGCCCACCACGCTGCTGGCGCGCCAGCATTACCAGAACTTTGCCGCGCGTTTTGCCGGGTTTCCGCTCAACGTCGGGCGGCTCAGCCGGCTGGTCCCGGCAAAGGAGCTGGCCGAAACACGCGAAGGGCTGGCGAATGGCAAGATCGACGTTGTCGTCGGCACCCACGCGATCCTTTCCAAGACCACGAAGTTCCGCAATCTCGGCCTGGTGATCGTGGACGAGGAACAGCGGTTCGGCGTCAATCACAAGGAACGGCTGAAGCAGCTGCGCGCCGACGTCCACGTCCTCACCCTCACTGCAACGCCCATCCCGCGCACGCTGCAGATGGCGATGTCTGGGCTGCGCGAGCTTTCCACCATCCAGACCCCGCCGGTCGACCGGCTCGCCGTGCGGACCTACGTGATGGAATGGGACGACATGGTGATGCGCGAGGCATTGCTGCGCGAACACCACCGCGGCGGGCAGAGCTTCATCGTCGTACCGCGCATTTCCGACATGGAGCAAGTGTCCGACTGGCTGCATGAGCACGTGCCGGAGGTGAAATACGTCGCCGCGCACGGGCAGATGGGCGCGACCGAGATCGAGGAACGCATGAGCGCGTTCTACGAAGGCAAGTACGACGTGCTGCTGTCGACCACGATCGTCGAAAGCGGCCTCGACCTGCCCAGCGCGAACACGATTATCATCCACCGGGCGGACATCTTCGGCCTCGCCCAGCTGTATCAGCTGCGCGGGCGCGTGGGCCGATCGAAACTGCGCGCTTATGCCTATCTCACTTACGAGAAGGACGTCGCGCTTTCAGAAGTCGCGGCCAAGCGCTTGAAGGTGCTGGGCGACCTCGACAGCCTCGGCGCGGGGTTCCAGCTGGCGAGCCACGACCTCGACATTCGCGGCGCGGGCAACCTGCTCGGCGACGAGCAATCCGGTCATATCCGCGAGGTCGGCTTCGAGCTCTATCAGTCGATGCTGGAAGACGCGATCCTGGCGGCCAAGGCGGGCGCAGCGGGGCTGGAGCCCAAGCGCGACAGTGTCAGCCCGCAGATCACCGTCGATGCGCCGATCATGATTCCGGAAGAATACGTGCCGGACCTTGCGGTACGGATGGCGCTCTATCGCCGCCTCAACGATGCCAAGGACAAGGCCGAGATCGAGGCGATGGCCGCAGAGATGATTGACCGGTTCGGCCCGCTTCCCGCTGCGACCGCGAACCTCGTCAAGCTGATCGAGATCAAGCACCAGGCGATCCTGGCCAATATCTCCAAGATCGATGTCGGCGCGCGCGGTACGCTGGTCACGTTCCACAAGGACGAATTTCCCGATCCCGCCGGCTTGCTGGGCTGGGTCGAGCGGCTCAATGGAACTGCGCGCCTGCGCCCCGACATGAAGCTGGTGATCGAACGCGCATGGTCCAGCCCGGAAAGCCGCCTCAATGGCCTGTTCCAGCTGACCAAGGGCCTCAGCCAGATTGCCCGGCGCGCGCGCAAGGCGGGAAAAGTGGCGGCCTAGCGCGCGACCAGGGCTGCGAATTGATCTGCTGCAAGCGGGGCGGCGCCCAGGAACCCCTGCCAGCGGTCGCAGCCTTCGCGCGCAGCGGCTGCGCGTTGTCCTTCGGTCTCGATCCCCTCGGCAATCACCCTGAGGTCCAGCGCCCGCGCCATGGCCAGTATGGCGCGGAATACGGCGAGGTCGCGCCGGTCCGTCGCAATCCCTTCCACCATCGACCGGTCGAGCTTCAGCGCCGCCAGCGGCAGCGCCTTGAGGTACTGGAAATTGCAGAAGCCTGCGCCGAAGTCGTCGAGAGCCACCGCGATCCCGCCGTCGGTTAGCGTGCGCAGCATTCGCGCCGCGGTTTCCAGGCTGTCGACCAGCGCCTGCTCGGTAATCTCCAGCGTCAGGCGCGCTGCGGCGAAGCCCGATCGCGCCAGTGCATCGTGAAGCAGATCGGGGTAGGCAGGGTCTGCCAGATCGTCGGCCGTGGCATTGAGCGATAGCCGCAGGTCGTCGGGCCACGCCGCCGCCTCAGCCATCGCGCGGTCGCACACGTGCCCGGCCAGGCGGCGTGCCAGCCCGCTTTCGTGGGCCATCGCGAACACTCTGTCTCCGGCAAGCGTGCCCTGGACGGGATGATGCCAGCGCACCAGCGCCTCGGCCCCGGCGATCCGGTTGTCGGCGCACAGGAATTGCGGCTGGAACAATACCTCGATCGCGCCGCTTTCGATCGCGGCGGCAAGTTCCACCGCCTGTTCGGGCGAGGCCTGTCGGCGGCGATCGGTGCGGGTTCGGCGTTCGGTCATGGGGCGGGCCAGCGTTGCGACACTATTCATTGGCCGCCGCCTAGCTGAACCACGCATGCCCGGGGCGGTCAATTCTGCTGCGTTGCCAAATGACACAGTGCCACATAGGGTCGCGCCGAACCGTTGGATGCGAGGAAACTGACGAAGTGGGCAGCAATCACGGTTTCGCGCGGCTCGCCCTGCTGGCCTCGGACACGGCCCGTGCGCAGGAAGCGGCGCGAGAGATCGCCGACGCGCATCCCTGGGTGCCGGTGAGCGAATCCGATGCGATCGTCGTTCTGGGCGGCGACGGGTTCATGCTCCAGACGCTTCATGGAATGCTCGATACGGGCGACGTGCGGCCAGTTTACGGGCTGAACCTTGGCACCGTCGGGTTCCTGATGAACCGCTATCGCGCCGGGTCGAAACTGATCGACAAGCTCAACCGGTCGCGCTCGATCGGAATTGCGCCGCTGCGGATGGAGGCCGTCACGCAGGACGGCAAGACCCACGTGGCCTGCGCCATCAACGAGGTGTCGCTGCTGCGCGAAACGCGCCAGACCGCCAAGATCGAGGTTTCGGTGGACGACCGGGTGCGGATCAAGGAACTGGTGTGCGACGGTGTGCTGGTGGCGACGCCGGCCGGCTCAACTGCTTACAACCTGTCGGCCAACGGGCCGATCCTGCCGCTCGATTCCCAGCTCTTGGCCCTCACGCCGATCAGCCCGTTTCGCCCGCGGCGCTGGCGCGGCGCGATTCTGCCCGACCGCTCGACCATGAAGTTCCGTGTGAACGAGCCCGACAAACGCCCCGTTTCGGCCGTGGCGGACCAGAAGGAATTCCGCGACATCGCCGAGGTTTCGCTCGAAATCGCGGCCGATTCCGAGCTTACCCTGCTGTTCGACCCCGGTCATGCGCTCGACGAACGGATCGTGGCGGAACAGTTCGTGGTCTGAAGCGCAAAACCGCGCTTGCCAAACGAATCCGTCGCCCATATAGGCGCACCCCTGCCCGCGGGTCAGGGTTATTCCCCGATAGCTCAGCGGTAGAGTAGGTGACTGTTAATCACTTGGTCGTTGGTTCGAATCCAACTCGGGGAGCCACCCGACCCAGGGCATGAAAAAGGGCGCGACGGGATTACCCGCCGCGCCCTTTTCGTATCTGGCCTGCTGGGTGACGGCGCGTACCCGGCGCCTGTTTCAGCTAAAGCGAAACAGGCGCCAGTTGACGATCAGACCGCAGCCCCGTGGCAATGCTTGTACTTGTTGCCCGACCCGCACGGGCACGGCGCGTTGCGGCTGATTTCCATCCCGGCATAGGGATTGTCCGCCGGGGTCGCAGCGCCCCCGGGCGAGAATGCCGCACGCGGACTGCCCGCCAGCGATCCGAACAGTGCCGGGCGGTCAGCCGAACCGTCGCCGTCGTTCGAATTGTCGAGGCCGGTCAGCGGATCGATGTGGCCGGTCAGAAAGTCCGGCAGCTCCGGCAGGGCCTGTGCCTGCGGCGGCGCGATGCGCAGCTCGCTCTTGATCAGGATGCTGGTCACGTCCTCGCGCAGCGTGTCGAGCATGCGTTCAAACAGGCCGAATGCCTCGCGCTTGTATTCGTTGATCGGCTGCTTCTGGGCATAGGCGCGCAGGAACACCACTTGGCGCAGCGCGTCGAGCGTGGCCAAGTGTTCCTTCCAGTGGTGATCGAGCCGGTCGAGCAGGATCGACTTTTCCACCCGCTTCCAGATCGACGGATCGGATTCGGCGATCTTGCGCTCCATGATCGCGTCGGTTTCCTCGCGGATGCGCTGCTCGATGATCTCGGGCTCGAGCATGTCTTCCTGCATCCACGCATCGATCGGCGGGGTGATGCCGAAGACTTCCTCGACTCGCTGCTTGAGGCCTTCGACATCCCACTGTTCGGGATAGGATTCGGGCGGGCACGCCTCGCCCACCAGCGTGTTGACCGTATCGTGGCGCATGTCGACAACCACGTCGTCGACCGCCTCACTGTCCATGATCTCGGCGCGCTGTTCGTAGATAACCTTGCGCTGGTCGTTCATCACGTCGTCGTATTCCACGACCTGCTTGCGAATATCGTAGTTGCGCGCCTCGACCTTCTTCTGCGCAGTTTCGATGGCTTTCGACAGCCACTTGCTGCCAATCGCCTCGCCATCGGCAAGGTTCGAATTCATCATCTTGGCGAACAGCGTGTCCGGCCCGAAGATGCGGAGCAGGTCGTCTTCAAGGCACAGGTAGAACCGGCTGAGGCCGGGGTCGCCCTGACGGCCCGAACGCCCGCGCAGCTGGTTGTCGATGCGGCGCGATTCGTGCCGTTCGGTGCCGAGCACGAACAGGCCACCCGCGGCGAGCACACGCTGCTTTTCTTCCGCGACTTCGGCCTTGATCCGTTCGATCGCGGCATCGCGCTCCGGCCCTTCAGGCATACCCGACAGTTCGTCCTCGATCCGGAACTCGACGTTGCCACCCAGCTGGATGTCGGTGCCGCGCCCGGCCATGTTGGTGGCGATGGTGACGGCGCCGATACGGCCCGCCTGCGCGACGATGTGCGCCTCCTGCTCATGGAAACGGGCGTTGAGGACCGAGTGCTTGACGCCTTCCTCGTCGAGGAACTTCGACAGCAACTCAGACTTCTCGATCGAGACCGTGCCGACCAGCGTGGGCTGGCCGATCTTGCTTTTTTCCGCGATCGCCTTGGCAATCGCGCGGAACTTGTCCTGCGTGTTCTTGTAGAACTCGTCTTCCTCGTCGATGCGCTGGACGGGGACGTTGGTCGGGATCTCGACCACGTTCATCTTGTAGATGTCCCAGAACTCGCTCGCTTCGGTCGCGGCGGTGCCGGTCATGCCGCTAAGCTTGGGATACATGCGGAAATAGTTCTGGAAGGTGATCGAGGCGAGCGTCTGGTTTTCAGGCTCGATCTTGACGCCTTCCTTGGCCTCGACCGCCTGGTGCAAGCCGTTGGACCAGCGGCGCCCGTCCATCATGCGGCCGGTGAATTCATCGATGATGACGACCTTGTCGTCCTTCACGATGTAATCCGTGTCGCGCTTGAACATGATGTTCGCCTTTAGCGCCTGGTCGAGGTGATGGACGACCTGGGTGTTCTCTACGTCGTAGAGATTGTCGGTGGCCAGCAATCCGGCCTCGCGCAGCAGGTTCTCGACCGCTTCGTTGCCTTCCTCGGTGAACGAGACGTGGCGGCTCTTCTCGTCCTTCTCGTACCAGTCTTCGGGTACCTGCTTCACGATCGCATCGAGCGCGGCGTAAAGATCGCTCTTGTCCTCGGTCGGGCCGGAAATGATCAGCGGGGTTCGCGCTTCGTCGATCAGGATCGAATCGACTTCGTCGACGATGGCGAAGTTGAAGGGGCGCTGCACCATTCCGCCGCGATCGTGCTTCATGTTGTCGCGCAGATAGTCGAAGCCGAATTCGTTGTTCGTGCCGTAGGTTATGTCGGAGTGATAGGCTTCGCGGCGCTGCGCCTCGTTGAGGTTGGGCACGATCACCCCAACCGTCAGGCCCAGCCAGCGATAGATCTGGCCCATCCAGTCCGCATCGCGCCGGGCGAGGTAGTCGTTGACGGTGACAACGTGAACGCCCTTGCCCTCGATCGCATTGAGGTAGGTTGCCAGCGTCGCCACCAGGGTCTTGCCCTCGCCGGTGCGCATTTCGGAGATTTCACCCCGATGGAGCACGATGCCGCCAATCATCTGCACGTCGAAATGACGCATGCCCAGCACGCGCACCGATGCCTCGCGCACGGTGGCAAAGGCTTCGGGCAGGATGTCGTCGAGTGTACGGCCGCTGGCGAGCTGGCTGCGGAACTTGTCCGTCTGCGCCTGGAGCTGCTCGTCGGTCAGCGCCTGGATTTGCGGTTCGAGCGCGTTGATCTGGTCAACGACCTTGCCGATCGAACGCACGTAACGTTCGTTGGCCGAACCGAAGATGGATTTGGCAAGTGTCTTGATCATGAAGAAGGTGGTCCCGGGATGGAGGGAAATTGCAGATGCGCGCCCGGGCGCCGCGGCGCCGGGCAGAATTCGTGGAAGACGTTGAAACGCGCGCTATTCCAGCGCGCGGTCGGGCCCGTACTGGACGGTCGGGATATAGATGATCACCGGCCGGCGCTGGCGGCATTCGGGCTGTTCGCGCCTGGTGCCCGCGTTGGTGCGCTGAACCTGGCAATCGGTGCGTTCCGTGGAAGGCACTGCAGGTGCGGACTTGCTCGCCCCGACTTGCGCCGCGAACGTATCGACCACAGCCGCATTGACCGGCGCGCCAATGGCGGCGAGTCCGGTAAGCAAGGCTAGACAGGCGAGAAAGCGGCGCAACATGGCGGTCGCAAGATAGGCGCAGACTGATCCGCCGTCCACCTTTTTGGACCAGCGCGTTTACGTGCCGCCACGGGTTTTCTACAGCCGGGCCATGGAAATAGAACCGAGTCCGCTGGCCGCCGCCTTCCCCTCCATGCACCCGCTGCCCGGCGTCACGCCGCGCGTCGCGCGGGCACGGTACAAGCAATGGGACCGTGCCGACCTCACACTGGTTGAACTTGCCGAGGGGACGGCAGTTGCCGGTGTCTTCACCCGCAGCGCCTGCGCATCGAGCGAGGTCGAGCTGGGGCGCGCCAATATCGGCCAGGGCCGGGCCCGTGCACTGATCGTCAACGCAGGCAATTCCAATGCTTTCACCGGCTATCGCGGGCGCGAGGCGGTGGAAGGGATCATGGACCAGGTCGCGGCACATCTCGGATGCCCGCGCGAACAGGTGTTTGTCTCCTCCACCGGGGTGATTGGCGTCCCCCTGCCGCGCGACAAGGCGAGTGCCGGGATCGCGGCCGCGATGTCCGCGTCTCCTGCCAGCTGGGAAGATGCGGCGCGCGCGATCGGCACGACCGACACCTTTCCCAAGGGTGCCAGCGCAAGTGCCATGATCGGTGACAAGCGTGTCGAGCTGGTCGGCATCATCAAGGGCAGCGGGATGATCGCGCCCGACATGGCCACGATGCTGGGCTATATATTCACCGACGCTGCCGTCGCGCCGGAATTCCTGCAGGAATTGCTGGCGGCGGCAAACGCCCGAACGTTTTCCTGCATCACGGTCGACGGCGACACGTCAACCAGCGACACGGTGCTCGCCTTTGCCACGGGCAAGGCGGGTAACCTGCCGCTCCGCTCGTTCGACGATGCCGGGGCGGATGCCTTCGCCGCGGCGCTGGAGGATCTCTGCCGGCAACTCGCGCATCTGGTGGTGCGAGACGGCGAAGGCGCGCAGAAATTCATCGAAATCGCCGTGACCGGTGCAGTCTCTGACGACAGCGCGCGCAAGGTCGGGCTGTCGATCGCCAACTCGCCGCTGGTGAAAACTGCCATCGCGGGCGAGGACGCGAACTGGGGCCGCGTCGTGATGGCGGTGGGCAAGGCGGGTGAGCCTGCCGACCGCGACCGGCTCTCGATCGGGTTCGGCGGCGTCTGGGCCGCACGCGATGGGCAGCCGCTGCCCGATTACGACGAAGCGCCGGTGGCAGCGCACCTCAAGGGGCGGGAGATCAGGATCGAGGTCGATCTTGGGCTGGGCGATGGCCGGGCAAAGGTGTGGACCTGCGATCTCACGCACGGATATATCGCCATCAACGCCGATTACCGTTCATGATCGCGCTCGATACAGAGATCGGCGCATTGCTGCGCCGGGTCAGCCAAACGGCGATCCTGCCGCGCTATCGCAAGCTGGCCAATGGCGAGATCGCGGCCAAGGCGCCCGGCGACGTGGTCACCGTAGCCGATCACGAAGCCGAGGCCATGCTCACCGAAGCCCTGGCCAGCATCGAACCGGGCATTCCGATCGTCGGCGAGGAAGCCGCCCATGCGGACGCATCGGTGCAGGAAGCCTTGGCGGGGGACTGCTGGATCATCGACCCGCTCGACGGCACGCGCAACTTTGCCGCGGGCAAGGCACCGTTCGGGATCATCCTGGCCCGCGCATCCGGCGGCATCGCGCGATCGGGGTGGATATACGATTGCCTGAGCGGGCGGCTGTGCATTGCCCATGAAGGCCGCGGCGCGACGATCGATGGCGCGCCGATCGATGCGCGCAAAACCGGGGAAAGCCCACCGGTGGCGGCGGTATCATTCATCTACGTGAAGCCGGAACGGCGAGAGGCCGTGCGGGCCCATATCGCACCGAATTATCGGCTGGTCGACATACCTTATTGTGCGGCAGAGCAGTATCCGCGCCTTGCCCTGGGCGTGAACGACGTATCGATTTTCGAGCGGACGCTGGCGTGGGATCACGCTGCGGGCGTACTGTTCCTCAACGAAGCAGGCGGCAAGGCGGCCCGGCCCGACGGCACGCCATATCGTGTGGACGAATGGCAGCGACCGGGCCTGATCGGCGCCGCCAGCCCGCGCCTGTGGGACGAGCTGGCGGTACGCCTGGCGCAGGTCTGATCACCAGCCCGCGCCGCCGGAAATCAGCGTTACAGCACGCTTTCGAGCCATGCCTTGAGCTGGCCCTTGGGCCGGGCCCCGGTCAGTTCGGCGGCCTTCTGCCCATCCTTGTACAGCACCAGATAGGGAATGCCCTGCACGCCCAGCTTGCCGGGCGTGTCGGTGTTTTCCATGATGTCCATCTTGGCGATCGTCACCCGGTCGGCCAGTTCGTCGCTGATTTCTTCCAGTGCGGGGGCGATCATCTTGCAGGGGCCGCACCAGTCGGCCCAGAAGTCCACCAGCACGGGCTTGCTCGCATCGAGCACATCGGCCTGGAAGCTGGCATCGGTGACATTGACAGTCGCCATGTGATTATCTCCTGTTGGTATGCGTGTAATCTAGGTGCGCGGAACGGTCACTCAACGGGCAGCCCGGTAAAGCTTTCCTGCCGATCCGACAAAGCGGGTTTGTGCTGCGCCGCGATCGCCGCCGGGATCTCGATCAGGCGGGGTGTGTGGGTATAGAGCAACACGGCGCGCACGGCCCGGCCGGGATATATCTCGCCGAGCGCGCTGGCATAGGCCGCCATCTGGCGCAATGTCGCCACGGGCACCTCGTCAAGCGAGCTGGGCGGGCGGCGGGCGGTCTTGAAATCCACGATCGTTACCGTGTCGGGCGTTATGTGCAGCCGATCGGCAACCCCGGCCACCACCTGCCCTTCGACCGTCGCGGCAAGCGGCACTTCAGCCAGCGCTGCCGGGCCGAACAAGTCCGCATATTCCGGATGATCGAGCACCGCGAGCGCCGAGGCGAGCATATCCTCGCGCACGGTTTCTTCCAGCTCGCGCGCCTGGCGGGCCAGCCACGCGCGCCCGCGCTGCTCGCGTTCAGCAGGTGCGACGTCCGGCAAGCGTTCGAGCAAGCGGTGGATCAAGACCCCGCGCCGCGCTGCGGCGGCGACTGCCTCCGGCGGCAGCGGCGGGTCGGCGCCCCGCTCCTCGCCCGCCGATGACGGCGCAAGCGGGCGCGGTGGGCGTGGTTCGGGCCCGATCGGCGCAGTTGCCCAATCAGGCAGAACGCCCGGCTGGAGCTCGGCTGGCCTGACCGATCCGCCAAGCGGCTCGGGCCGGGATCCCCAGCGCTGCACGCCGCCCCAGATGGGATCTTCGACAACGCCGCCATCCATCAACGGCGCCAGCTTGGCATACCAGCTTTCGGCGGCAGGGGCTTTTTCGCGCTTGCCCAACGCGCCGCCGATGAACAGCGCCTCCTCCGCCCGCGTCATCGCGACGTAGAGAAGCCGCCAGTGCTCCTGCCGCTCGGCCAGCCGCGCAGCTTCCTCCGCCTCGGCGATGCGGCCGATCTTATGGTCCTTGGTCAACCCGGCGAGCGGGATCGCGCGCGCTTCGTCAACGGGGTCGGTCAGCGACATCGCGCGCACGGGCGAGCTGTCCGGATTGCCGGTCGCATCGGCCAGGATCACGATCGGTGCCTGCAAGCCTTTCGATCCGTGGACCGTCATCACCCGCACCAACCCTTCGCTGGCGCCGGCTTCGCGTTTCAATTCGCCATCGCCCGCGTCGAACCAGCGGATAAACCCCTGCAGGCTGGCGGTGTTGGCAGCGGCATAGGCGCCCGCCGCGTTGAGCAGTTCGTCGATCGGATCGTTCGCCTCGGTCCCCAACCGGGCGATGAGCTGGCGGCGACCATTCCACGGGCCGACCAGCAGCCAGTGGAGCAGGCCCTGGGGCGGCTCGATATCGGCAAGGCGCAGCAGTTCGCGCAGCCGGTCCGCCACGCGCGTGACCTCCGGCACTTCGGAGCGGCGCAGGTGATCCCACAGCGCCATCTTGTCGCAGCGCCAGCCGTGTTCCAGCAGCTGTTCCTGGGTCCATCCGATCAGCGGCGAGACGAGCAGGTTGCCGAGACTGAGGTCGTCGAGCGGCTGCGCGGCGAACCGCAGCGCGGCCATCAGGTCCTTCACCGCCAGCGGCGCGCCGAGTCGCAGGCGGTCCACACCCGCGACCGGCACGCCGGCTGCATAGAGCCGCGCGACGATCAGCCCGGCCAGTTCGCGCCGCTTGCGTACCAGGATCATCACGTCGCCCGGCCCGGCATTGCGCGGATTCTTCGCGTCTTTCACCAACGGATAGCCATCGCGCAGCCACGCCTTGACCTGCGCCGCGATCCGGTCCGCCATTTCGCGCTCGGGCGCGGAAATCCACGTTTCCTCGCCGTCGTTTTCTTCCGGATCGTTCGCGTCGTCCGCTCCGCTGGCGACGGGCTGCCACAACACGACTTCGCCGGGGCGCTCGTCGCCGATATGCCGCTCGGGTGCCTCTCCCAGTCCGAAACTGGCAGGGCCGATGGTCTCGATCGCACGGTCGACGAAATCGAGCACCGGCTGCGCCGTACGATAGGACCGGCCCAGGCCCAGATCGCGCAATTCGCGCGGTTCCGGCACCGGATCGCGCGATTGCCGCGCCAGTTCGCGCAGGTTTTCGGCCGCGCCCTGCATCACCCTGGCAAACTCATCGCGCGCAAGGCGGAAGTTTTCCGGACTGGTGCCCTGGAACCCGAAAATCGCCTGCTTGTAGTCGCCGACCACGAAGATCGTGCGCTGCCGCCCTTCGCGCTGGCCCGCGCCGGAAAAGAAATCGTCGGTCAAGGCGCGGATGATCGACCACTGCGCGGCGTTGGTGTCCTGCGCTTCGTCGATCAGGATATGGTCGAACCGGCGGTCGAGCTTGAACCGGATCCATTCGGCCATGTCAGCATCGGCAAGCAGCGCGGCGGCGCGGCGAATCTGGTCGTCGAAATCGATCAGCCCTTCCCGCGCCTTTGCCTCCTCCCACGCCAGCGCAAAGCGGCGCCCGGCCGTGAGCGCGGGATCGAGAAACGCGGCAAGGTCGATCAGCGCGCGCTGGCTGGTAATGGCGGCCAGCGACGCGCCGACGGCTTCGCTCGCGCTGGAGAACGAAGGGTCGCAATTCTTCGGCAGTTTCGGATTGCCGTTCTTGAAGAACATAGCTTCGGACAGCGCATTGAGCGAGGCCAGCCGCCCCGCTGCATCCTGTGCGAGCCAGTCTGCAATGATCGGCAGCGCATCGTCGCTGCTTTTGGATTTCCATCCGGCATATCCCGCCGCGCAGGCGCGCAGTGCGCCGATGTCGAAGAAGTCGTCCGCGCAAAGATCAGCTAGCGATACATCGTCCGCTTCGGCAGCAAGGCCGAGCAGCTGGTTGACCCGTGTGCGCAGCGGTTCCTGCCAACTGCCGGTGCCGAACCACGCCTCGCGCGCCTCGGCACAGCGCATCAGCCATTTGCGGGTGCCATCCGGCGACAGCCGCACGCTGAGCAGTTCGAGCGCATCGAGCAGCCTGCGTTCGCCCCGTTCCTCCCATTCGCCGACCATCCGGGCGAGCACCTCGTGCGCGAGAAGGTCGCGGTCGCGGTCTTCCATCGGGCGGGTGCCGGGAACAAGGCCCGCCTCTTCGGGAAAGGACGCGAGCAGCCATTGCGAGAAAGCGTGAATCGTGTCGATGCGAAGCCCGCCCCCCGGGCAATCGAGCACGCGCGCAAACAGGCTACGCGCGCGGGTACGCGCCGCCTCGCCATTGGAAGCGCCGATCGCCAGCAGGTCGCGGCCAAGCAATTCCTCTGGCATGCGGACCCAGTTCGCCAGCACCTCGTTCACGCGCACCGCCATTTCGGCGGCGCCTGCCTTGGTGAAAGTCAGGCACAGGATCTGTTCGGGCGACACGTCCTCGCGCAGCAGCAGCCGCAGGACGCGCGCGGACAGGACCTGCGTCTTACCCGTGCCGGCGGAGGCCGACAGCCACACGCTGTCGTGCGGGTCGACCGCGGCGGCCTGGTCGCCCTTCAGTTCGTGGACCCTGCCGCTCATTCCTCGCGCCCCATCCATTCGTCGAGCCGCATGAGCTGGTCGTAGGTGGCATAGCTCTTGGCATCGGGGTTGAGGCGCGCGGTGAATGGCGTGTCGCCCACGATCCACCTGTTGAGCGCGTCAGTGAGATATTCGCTCGCCTTGGGCAGGAAATCTTCCGGCATGATGCCACTGGTCTTGCGCCCGACCTTCAGCGGGGTCGCGATGTAGCCGAACCCGGTCGAACTGTCCTTGTTGCGGCCCAGCGACCAGTATTCGAATGCGGTCGCCGGGCCCCTGGCACCTTCGAACCCGCCTGCCTCGACCATCAGGCCCAGCGTGCCCAGCTGCAGCGCATATCCCGCCTCGACCTGCGCGCCGCTGGGCGGACTGCCGGTCTTGTAGTCGATCACCGCGAAGCTGCCGTCCTCGAACCGGTCGAGCCGGTCGATCCGGCCGAATATCTCGATCTCGCCGACCTGCATTGTCCCCCACTGTTCGAACAGGTGCGGCGTGCGCGCGGGATCGGCGGCAATGGTCTGCTCGACCCATTCGAGTGCGCGCCGCAACCGCGGCCGCCACAGCGCACGGGTCAGCGGATGCGCGTGCATCTGCGTCAGTTCCTCGTCCGCCAGCTGCGCCAGCGCGCCTTCGCCCTTGTGCCAGCGTTCGAGAATCGCATGGGCGACCTGGCCCTGCCAGGCCGGGCTCGGCTCCGCATCGAGCAGGTCCAGTTCCTTCAGCCGGAGGATCGAGGAGGCATAGAACTGGTAGGGGTCGGACCGCAGCCGGTCGAGCGCAGTGACGCTGATCCTGACCTTGCGCTGCGCCGCACTCGGCATTGGCGCGGGACGGGGATAAAGCGGCGCGCGGTCAGCCCAGTCGATCGCCTGTGCCCACTGCACCGGCTGGCTGTCGACGTGCCGGTCGATCAGGTCCGCGCCCAGCAGCGCGCGCACCCGCAACAGGAACCGCGACGGGATCGCCGGGCCGCTCTCGTCCCGCTGCGACCGGCTCAGCACCACTTCGGGCGCACCGAGCATCGCGGCCAGATCGTGCGCGGCAAGGCCGATGCGGAAATCGGCACCCGGAACGCCGAGCGCGCGCATCACGGGTGCAGCAAGCAGCGGATCGACCGAAGGGCGCCCCGGCCAGGTCCCTTCGTTCAGCCCGGCGCATAGCACCAGATCGGCGCGCGCCATCCGCGCTTCGAGCAAGCCGTAGATCGCGACCCTTGAGTGCCCGCCATAGGGGGGCCGCACCGCGACCTGCTCCATCGCATCGCGCAAGATGGCGTGAAGATCGGAAGTCTCGACCACTGTCCCGACCGCCCGGGCATGGAGCCGCAGATCCTCGATGAACTGCGCGAGCGCCCGCCCATCCTCGCGCGCCCACAGCCCCTCGCCGCACAATGCCTCACCCGCCGCCGCCAGCCGATCGAGCATGTCCGCGAGCGGATCCTGTTCGATCATGAGCGGCGCCAGCAATTCTGCGACATCCCGCCACCAGTCAGGCAAGCGGGCCTCGTTCGCAATTTCGCCCACGGCGTCCAGCCCTGCGGCGGGGCGGGGCCCGCGCAGCGCAAGCTCCAGCGAACGGACGCGCTCCAGCCAGGCCCCGCGCGTTTCGCCTGCGCGCACGAGCGGGTGCGACAGCAGCGCAACCAACGGGACCGGCGCAGCCCCTTCCCCGGCGACTTCCGCCAGCAACAGGAACAGCCGCCCGGCGACCGTCTGCGACAGGGGCTGGCCCGCGCTGTCGTCAGCAGCGATGTTCCAGCGCCGCAAATGGCGGACAACGCGCCGGGCAAGATTGCGGTCAGGCGTGACCAGAGCGACGCGGCGTTCGGGCACGTCCAAAGCTTCGCGCATGAGCAGCGCCAGCGCCTGTGCTTCTGCTTCCGGCGTCGCGCTTTCGATCAGGCGCACGCCGGCAAGGCGACGCTTGTCGGGATCAAGGTGGACCCAGTTGCGGCTGGCCTGGGGCGGCAGGAACAGGCTGGAGATCGCATGGCTGCGCTCAGGCTCCGCCGCGCCCAGCCCGCGCCGGTGCCACGGCCGCACCTCGGCCCGGCCCATGCTCATCCGGTTGAGCAGAAGCTTCAGGTGGTATTGCGGGTGGGTGACGGCGTCATGCTTGCCAAAGGGCGGATCGCCAGCGTTCTCGGGCGCGCCGGCAGTTCCCAGTTCCTCCCACGCCGCGGGATCGAGCGACAGGTCGAGATCGGGCAGGATCACCGCGCCTTGCGGCAGATGTGCGACCACGCGCAACAGGCGCGCCAGCGCGGGCGATGCGCTGGTGACGCCCGCTGCCACGATCGGGGTAGCCGGCGGATGGTCGCGCCACAGACGTTCGGCATGGCGAAACAGGAGATTGCGCCGCTGCGCCGCGTCGATCTCGCCGCGCGCCTGCAGTTCCGCCAGCCAGGTCGCCTGGACCCGGGCAAACAGCCGAAGCGCGCGCTGCCAGTGGCCGGCAAGATCATGTGCAAACAGATCGAGCACCCGGTCCGACAGCAAGTCTTCCGGGCCGATTTCCTCGACCAGCAGGCGATCCATCGTGCGCGCGGTTTCCGACGCAAGGCGCAGCAGCGCGCTTCCCCTGGGCGCATCCTTGCCAAGTTCCGCCCGCAGGATTTCAGCGAGCCGCAGCCAGCGAAACATCGGATCGGCGGCCGGGGGCACGTCGCTTGCGCCGAGGGGATCGAGCAGGCTGCCGAGCGCCTCGTCAAGATCGAGATCGCCGACTGCGACCATGCGCGGCATCAGCATCCCTGCGCGCCCTTCGGCGCCAAAATGGCGGATGAACGCTTCGGACACGGTGCGCATCGCGCGGCTGCTCGGCAGCAGCAGGGTCAGCCGGGCAAGGCCGAGGTCGGCATCGGCATAGCGCGGGACCAGCCCGGCAACCAGCGCATCGGCAAACCCCCGGTGCGCGGCGATGGAATAGATATTGGGCCCGGGCCGGTCAGGCACTCCGCAACGCTTCCTCGGTAGGCGCGATCGCTTGCGGCGTGCCGACTTCGAACCACAACCCGGTGAAGCTGGCGCCGTAAAGCCGCCCTTCCGCGATCGCGCGGTCCCACAGCAGGTTGGTGGAGAATTTCCCCTGCGGCGCGTCGCGCAGCAACCGGTGCGAAACGAGCTGAATGCCGGTGTAGACAAAAGGCGCGACCCGGCCCGGCCGCTTGCGCGACAGCTTGCCGTGCGGGTCCATGTAGAAATCGCCGATCCCGTCGAAATTGATCGCACGGGCGTGGCCGACCAGCAGCAGCAGGGCGTCCATCTGGTCCGGATTCCACCGTGCGGACAGTTCGGCAAAGGCATTGCGCGGACCATCGAGCCAGACGTTGTCGGCGTTGAGGCAGAAGAACGGGTCCGGCAGATGCGGCAGCGCGTGGGTCATTCCGCCACCGGTTTCGAGCAGCACTTCCCGTTCGTCAGAGATGGTGATGGCCGGCGCGGCACGCGCCTTCAGATGCGCTTCCAGGGCATCGGCGAGGTAGTGTACGTTGACCACCGCCTTGGCTACGCCTGCCTCGTCCAGCCGGTCGAGCGCGTGGTCGATCAGCGGCTTGCCCGCGACGCGTACCATCGGCTTGGGCTGGGTCGCGGTCAGCGGCCGCATCCGTTTGCCCAGCCCCGCCGCCATGACCATCGCGGTATCGGAAGCCAGCGCGCTCACTGAATCTCGCCGCCAAAGGTGTCGCGGATTTCCTGCGGAATATTGGCCGCGAACCAAGTCGCCACCGGCTCCAGCGCGGGGTGGGCCAGGTCGCGTTCCATCGCTTCCCAGACCCGGGGAATGTAGGCAAGATAACGCTGCTTCCCGTCGCGCTTCCACAACCGGGTGAAAATGCCCACGATCTTGGCGTTACGCTGGGCGCCAAGCCGGGCGTAGTCCGCTTCGAAATCGGCGCCCGCTCCGGTCGCGGCGATGTAGCGGTCGAGCATCTGCCGTTCCAGCTGCTCGGAGACTTCGCGCCGCGCATCCTGCAGCAGCGAGACGAGATCGTAGGCCGGATGTCCGACCAGCGCGTCCTGGAAATCGATCAGGCCCTGGGCACCGCCCCCGTCGGGCGCGGGCGACAGGAGCATGATGTTTTCAGCGTGATAATCGCGCAGGACCGTAACGCCCGGGTCTTGCCGCGCCAGCATCGGTGCAAGCGCCGCGTCCCATGCCGCGCGGTAGCCGGCATCGTCGACTGCCAGTCCCATCGCCGGGCAATACCATTCGGTCAGCAGCCCCGCCTCGCGCTGGTAGACCGCCATGTCGTATGGCGCGAACGGACCCGGCGGCTGGGCGTGAAGGCGGACCAGCGCATCGATCGCTTCTGCGTAAGACGCTTGTTCGCCAGCAGGGTTCGCATCCAGCCAATCGCGCATCCGCTCGTCGCCGAAATCCTCCAGCAGGACCCAACCGTTCGCTGCATCTTCGGCGAAAACGTGCGGCGCACGCTGCCCGTGGGCCGCCAGCCAGTGCGCGACATCCAGAAACGGTTGCGGATCTTCGTGCGGCGGGGGCGCATGCATCAGCATCGCGCGCCGTTCACCATCGCGGAGCCGGAAATAGCGGCGGAACGAGGCGTCGCCCGGGATCGGGTCGATCGCTGCATTGCCCCATCCGGCAGTGTCGAGGAACTGGTGCAAGCCTTCGGGCAAATCGCTCATGGCCAGCGGGTTAGCCAATCCGCACCCGGCCGGGCAATCGCAATCCGGCCCTGCCCCACAGTTTCCAGCGCAATTGCAAGGCAGCCTGGCTCATGCGCGAAACCGCCGGCATTTTCCGGCCATTCCGCGATGAGGGCGGCACCGTCGCGATAATCGTCCAGCCCCAGCTCGGCCGCTTCCGCAGGGCGTTCCAGGCGATAGAAATCCGCATGAACCAGCGGCGGGTCGAGCGCATCGTAGGTTTCGACGATCGTAAAGGTGGGTGATGGTACCTCGCCGGTGTGACCGAGCGCACGGATGATTGCGCGGGCCAGCGTGGTCTTGCCAGCGCCCAGACCGCCCGAAAGAGCAATCACGTCCCCCGGCCGCAGCACTGCGGCGATGCGTGCGCCCAGCCGGTCCATGGCCGCAATATCGGGCAGATCGATCGTCACGGCAGTGCGATGATCACGCTCGTCCCCTCGCCCAGTTGCGAGAGAATTTCGAGCGTGCCCCCGTGCGCCTCGACCAGCTGGCGGGCCAGCGGAATGCCCAGCCCCTGCTTGCGCCCGCCGTCGATCGCCCCGCCCTGCTGCAGCCGTCGCAATTCGTCGGCGCCCATCCCGCGGCCATTGTCGGATACGACGATCCGGACGACGCCTTGCGCCTTCGAAAGGTCGAGCAGTATCTTGCCGCCTGGCGGCGTGGCAGCGATGGCATTGTCGAGAACCTGGCCGACGGCCTTCGCCAGTTGCCGCGGATCCGCCTCGACCACGCCGCTCGCCTTGCTGCCGCGCAGCTCCAGGCTCAGCCCGGCATCGACGATCGCCTTCTCCCGTTCGCGCACGATGCGCGTCGCCAGTGCGAAGACCTCGACCCGTTCCTTGGATAGCGGGAGGAGCCCGGCCTCGCTTTGCGAAAGGTCGAGGACATTTTCCACCTGAGCGGAAAGGCGCGCCACCGATTGCAGGATCGCATCGACATAGTCGCGGCCCTGCTCAGACAGATCGCCGGCGACCCCGGCCTGGAGCAATTCCGCAAAACCGCCAATCGAGGTGAGCGGGGTGCGGAATTCATAACTCATGTTCGCGAGGAAGCGCGTCTTGACCTGATCGGCCTGTTCCAGCGCCATGTTGCGTTCGCGCAGCGCCGCCTCGGCCCGCTCGTTCGCAGTCACGTCCAGCACCGTCAGCAGGCCATTTCCATCGGGGAGCGGCACGCCCGCAAATTCGAGCGTCCGGCCATCCTTCAGCGCAACGCGTCCGCCGCGCTGCTTGCGATCGAGCGTTGCCGCGCGGATCGTTTCCCCGATCAATTTCGCCTTGGCCGGCTCGTTCAGCTGCGGCGCGAGCGCTTCCAGCAGCGCCTCGGCCGAGGGGTGGTTGTCGAGCATGGCCGCATCCAGCCCCCAGACCCCGGCGAAGGTGCGATTCCACAGCTGCAGTCGGCCATCGGGAGCGAAAACGGCCAATGCTTCGAACAGGCTGTCGAACGTCGCCGTGCGCGTGCGCAGCAACGTATCGCGCATCGACGACAACGCCAGCTGTTCGGTACGGTCTTCCGCGATCAGGACCAGCCCACCGTCCGGCATGGGCTGGGCAACGATCCGGACGTGGGTGCCATCGGACAGGGGCCAGGCCTCTTCCTGCGCTTCGCCGCTCGAAAACCAGGCGATGTGTTCGCGGCGCCAGGCGGGGAAATCGCGGACTTCTGGCGTACGCCCAGCCTCGCGCGCATTGGTCAGGATGCGGTCGAACTCCAGCCCGCCCTTGAGGGCACCGGGCGCCAGTGCGAAGATGCGCTGGAAGGGCTGGTTGGCGAACACGATGTGCCGCTGGGCGTCGAACTGGGCCACGCCCACCGACAGCTGGTCGAGCATCTGCCGCTGCGCCTCGCGGAAGGCGCGGAAGGACCGCGACAGTTCTTCCATCTCTTCGATATCGATCGCGTACCCCGCCACCCCCTCAGGGCCAAGCGGCAGGTCGCTGACCCGCAAGGCACGGCGCGCGCCATCGATGGTCGCGGCGACGACCCGTTCGACCGGCAAGTTCTGCGCAGACGCCTGCTGCGCTATCTGGGCGGCGGTCAGCCCGTCGACGGGCTCGATCAGCTCGATCCGGTTTGCCACCACCGCCTCCGCACTGTCGGCGGCGACTGCGGCCACATAGGCGCGGTTAACCAGTTCCAGCGCGCCGCTCGAACCGCGGAACCACATTGGCATGGGGGCCGCTTCGATCAATCCGACGAGCGCGGCAAAATCGGTCTTCGCGCGCCGGGCTTCCGCCCGAAGCTTCGCCAGTTCAGCCTCGCTCTCGCTGAAGTCGAACACCCAGACGAGTGCCGCCCCGCCGGGCGACACTTGCGGATCGGCCAGAACGCCCCGAAAGGCAAAGCTGCGCTGGGCCCCGGGCTGGGTCGCGACCATCCGGAACGGCGCCGCGGTTTTTTGCGTGGTGCGAACGTGTTCGGCGAGCTCGCGCACCTGGCTTTCGCTGAGCCCCTTGCCGGGCCCGCCGGCCAGTTCGGTCAGGAACTGCGGCATCTTGTCGAGATCGAGCCATGTCGCGAGTTTGTCCGACGCCTCGATCCGGCCATCGGTGCGCACCAGCATCGGCAGCGCCGGCGCTTCCTCGATCATGCGCGCCATGCGGCGGGCGGAGCGGCGACTGCCCTCGGCCCGCCGGGCCTTGCCGTGGGCCCACAATGTCGCCCAAGCCGCCGCCAGGGTCCAGGCGGCGAGCAGCACTCCGATCACGACCAGCGCGGTGGGGGACAATTCCATCGAACGCCAGCTATGCGTGTGAAGGCCGTGATGCAACGCTCGCCGTGCGCAAATGCACGAAACGCCGCCCCCGCCATGTGCAGGAGCGGCGTTCCGCGCGAATTTCACGCTGAATCAGTAGCGATAGTGGTCCGGCTTGAACGGCCCGTTTTGCGGCACGCCGATGTAATCGGCCTGCTTCTGGCTCAACTGGGTCAACATCACGCCGAGCTTGTCGAGGTGCAGCGCGGCGACCTTCTCATCCAGGTGCTTGGGCAGGACATAGACGTCGTTTTCGTACTGGTCCGACTTCGTGAACAGTTCGATCTGCGCCAGCGTCTGGTTGGTGAAGCTGCTGCTCATGACGAAGCTGGGGTGGCCCGTTGCGCAGCCCAGGTTGACGAGGCGGCCCTTGGCGAGAACGATAATCGACTTGCCATCGGGGAAAGTCACCAGATCGGTGCCCGGCTTCACTTCTTTCCACGTATAGTTATCGAGCGCCGAGATCTGGATCTCGCTGTCGAAGTGGCCGATGTTGCAGACGATCGCCATCGGCTTCATCGCCATCATGTGCTCGGCGGTGATGACGTCCTCGTTACCGGTCGCGGTGACGAAGATATCGGCGCGGGGCACCGCGTTCTCCATCGTCACGACCTCGAACCCGTCCATCGCTGCCTGAAGCGCACAGATCGGGTCGATTTCTGTCACCAGCACGCGCGCGCCGCCATCACGCAGCGAGGCGGCCGAACCCTTGCCAACGTCGCCGTAGCCCGCGACGCAGGCGACCTTGCCGGCCAGCATGACGTCGGTGGCGCGGCGGATCGCGTCGACCAGCGATTCCTTGCAGCCGTAGAGATTGTCGAACTTCGACTTGGTCACGCTGTCGTTGACGTTGATCGCCGGGAACGGCAGCTTGCCCTGCTTCGAGATCTGGTAGAGCCGCATCACGCCGGTCGTCGTTTCTTCCGAAACGCCCTTGATGGCCTTGACCGTGGCGGTGAGGTAGCCGGGCTTGGCCGCGACGAACGCCTTGAGCGCGCGCTGCATTTCGATTTCTTCGGCATTCTGCGGTTCGGGCATGGTTTCGCCCGCCTCGATCCGCGCGCCCCACAGGGCGAACATCGTCGCATCGCCGCCATCGTCCAGGATCATGTTGCAGGTCAGGTCCGGATCGGCCTCGCTCGACCAGTCGAAGATCTTGCCGACATAATCCCAGTAATCGGCCAGCGTTTCGCCCTTCACGGCGAACACCGGGATGCCCTGAGCCGCGATCGCGGCAGCGGCATGGTCCTGGGTCGAATAGATGTTGCAGGTCGCCCAGCGCACCTGGGCGCCCAGCGCGACCAGCGTTTCGATGAGCACCGCGGTCTGGATGGTCATGTGGAGCGAGCCGGTGATCCGCGCGCCCTTCAACGGCTGCGACGTGCCATATTCCTCGCGCAAGGCCATCAGGCCCGGCATCTCGGTTTCGGCGATGGTGATCTCATCCCGGCCAAAATCGGCGAGGGCAATGTCCTTGATGACGCAATCGGTAAATTCGGCCACGGTTCGGTCGGTCCTGTTTCTGACGGTAAGGAAAAGACGCCGACGGGATAAGCAGATGGGCGGCGCCGTTGATCGGAGCCGCCCTTACCGCTGTCCTACCGCGAAGGCAAATCCTCGCGGTCCGCTTTGCCTTTCGAATGCGATCCTACCGCGCTGCGAGTACCGGTGGCCGGCCGAGCATCTCGTCCGCCGCCCTGATCAGCGTCGTCCGATCGTTGACCTGCGCCAGTTGGCTGGCTGCCGACTTCAGCTGCGCGCAGGCCATCCACGGGTGGCCTTGCCCATATTCATTGGCCATGCGTACGTTGATCCGGTCGAGCGCCTTCTTGCCGACTGATGGCCCGTGCCGGGCGATCCTGTCCCGCTGATGCGTATCGCCCGCGGCGTTCAACGTCATGCGATGAGTGGCAGCGAACCGGCTGTAATCGGACTGAAAGTTGTCCTGGCCGAACCGGCATACCAGCGAGCTGACCATCAGCATGATGTCCAGCTTCTGCAGTTTTTCGGCCTCTTCCAGCGCGGCGTTGGCTTGCGCCGGCGAAGGCGCCAGAACAAGCGTGGCAGCCACGGCCAGCGCGGCCGTCGTCTTCGTGAACATCCCCATGTTGGCCTCCCCCGGCGGAAACCCCATTCCGCCCGAGGATGACCATACGATCTTCGCATTTACCCGATCTTCAACAGCGACGGTAAAGCGAAATTCACCAAGCCGAGGCCTTGCGCGCGCCTTGCGAGGAGCTATCTCCAGCACGGACCGACCTCAAAAAAGGATGATGAACGATGGCTATTTCGGTGGGTGACAAACTGCCCGACGTAACTCTGGTCAAGGCAACCGCCGAAGGGCCGGAAAAAGTTCAATCGTCGGAATATTTTGCGGGCAAGACCGTGGCGCTGTTCTCGGTGCCCGGTGCCTATACCCCCACCTGTTCGGCGCGCCATTTGCCGGGCTACGTCGAGAAGGCTCCCGATCTGAAGGCCAAGGGTGTGGACGAGATCGCCTGCACCGCGGTGAACGACGCATTCGTGCTGGGCGCCTGGCAGAAGGCGAACGAGGCGGACGACGTCACCATGCTGGCCGACGGGAATGGTGAATTCGCCGAAGCGATCGGCCTGACGATGGACGGCTCAGGCTTTGGCCTGGGCAAGCGCGGCCAGCGCTATTCAATGATTGTCGAAGATGGCGTGGTCAAGGAACTCAACGTCGAGCAGCCGGGCGATTTCTCGGTGTCGAGCGCGGAGCACATGCTCGGCCAGCTCTAAGGGAACGATCAGCAGACGCCGCTTGCTGGAGTGGTAGCGGCGTCTGCCATCATCGCATCCACGGCCCGACATTTTCGAGCCGGGATGCAGGCGGGGTCAGTAGCCCATCAGGCTCAGCACTTCCTTCCGGCTGCGCTGGTCTTCAAGGAAACAGCCGAGCAGACGGCTGGTCACCATGCCGACGCCCGGGGTGCGGACGCCGCGGCCGGTCATGCAACCGTGCTGCGCCTCGATCACGACGGCCACGCCGTGGGGTTCCAGGTGGTCCCAGATGCACTGGGCCACTTGCGCCGTCAGCCGTTCCTGGATTTGCAGCCGCCGGGCGAAACCGTGAAGTACGCGGGCGAGCTTCGAAATACCGACGACCCGGTTACGGGGCAGATAGGCGATCGCGGCCTTGCCGGTGATAGGAGCCATGTGGTGTTCGCAATGGCTCTGGAACGGGATGTCCTTGAGCAGCACGACTTCGTCATAGCCGCCCACCTCCTCGAATACGCGCGAGAGGTGGATCGCCGGGTCTTCCAGATTGCCGACGCAATATTCCTTCCACGCGCGCGCAACGCGCTTGGGCGTATCGCGCAAGCCTTCGCGTTCCGGATCGTCGCCTGCCCATTCGATCAGCGTGCGGACCGCGTCCTGCACATGTTCGGGCACGGCAGGCTTGCCCTGCCCATCGTCGGCATAGCCATTCATCGGCGTCTTTTCCTGATCTTGTTCCTGACACGACCCAGGACCGATCCCCTACGGAACAAACCGCCCTTAGCAAAGGGTTCGAGCAGTTCATCCGGCTTCTCCGGATCGAGCAGGCCGGATTCCGCCAGCTTCTTCTCTGCCTCGCTCGGCTCTTCCAGTTCGAACCGGCGGAGCGTTCGTGACCGGCCCATGCCGAGGGACTGGATCATTGCATGCATCGATCCATGCTGTTCGAGCAGCGGGCCTACCTCGCTTTCGTCCAGTCCGCAGTGTTCGGCCAGCAGGGAATGGCGCAGAGACCGGATCCCGGGCACGGCATGCGCGTTGCCGGGCCGAGCGGCGTCGATGAACACGTCGCATTCGGTATCGAGGCCCATGGAGCGGTTGTTCATGTTGGCCGATCCGATCCGCAAGACCCGGTCGTCAACGATCATGATCTTCGCATGGACGTATATGGGCGTCTCGCCGGTATACGGAACGTAGAGATTGAATCTGTTGGACGTATCGACCGTTCCCAGGGTGTGGACGAGCTGGGCGCGGGCGTGGTCCATCGCCTGCTGTTCCAGCCAGCCGTCGGCATTGCGAGGGTGGACGATCAGAACCTCGGGCGGATCGGCTTCCGACAGTCGCTTGCACAGCGCCTCCGCGATGCGGCGCGAGGCGAAATACTGGCTTTCAGCATAGATGAAATGCCTGGCTTCAGCGATCTGACGTTCGAACAGTTCTGCGATTTCGCACACCTGACGACAGCCATCATATTCCGCCCGGGTCCGGGCAATGCCGATCTCGACATTCTCGAACTGCGCTACCAGGGCCTTTGGCCAGGTGGATTTCTTTGGCGGATCGACCGGTTCCAGCGTTTCCCCGCCCGCCCGTTCCCAGCGGCTGCGGCCGAGCAGCCCCAGCGTTGCTGCCACTTCGCCTTCCATCATCATGGTCGCGTCGTGCCACGGGCCATACTGCGAACCACGCGGACGCCGCCGGCGCGGATCATCCTCGAGATGGTCGCGCGTATCCCAGCGATTGTCGCTCATGTCGATCCCGCCGCAAACCGCCAGGGAATCGTCGATCACGACGATTTTCTGGTGGTGGCTGCACCCGACGGGATGGGCGGTATCGAACTTGAACTGGATCCGTTTTTTCGGCGCCCACCGGAGCAGATCCACCGCCATGGATCCGCGGGAAAAGAACTTGAGCGCGCCGTAGCTCCATTTCAGAATCCGGATTTCCAGACCCTTGCGATGGCGATTGAGCCACAGCACGAAACTGCCAAGGCGCACGGGATATTCGCGGCTGCGCCCCTTCTGGAACCAGCGCCGGCCCTGGTCGAGATGGATTCGCGTATCGAAATCCCACCCGATCAGAAGAATGCGCTTTTCGGCTTCCAGCATGGCTTGCTGCATGTGCCGAAAATAAAGCTCGGCATCGACGATAACCGACGCCCGGCTGGCCTGTGCAAAACGCCAGACCCATGGTTCGAGCGAGGCATCGTCGGGATCTTCGTCAGGCTCCCGGCCGCTGGCAGTCTGCTGGTTCCCCCCCATCGCGCGGATTATTCCTTTGCTTCTTCCATCTTTTCCGGCGTCACCTCGGCCTCGGCCTTTTCCTCGCGCTTGCGGCGATCGAACACCGACTTCATGTGCCGCTCGTCCTCGTCCGTAAGGTACTGCGCGAAGTCGGGGAAGTGCTCCTCTTCCTCTTCCTCGATGTGGTGACGATAACGGTCATCCAGGGCCTTGAACTTCTGCAGCCAGGCGCCCGTTGCCATGTCCGTGGCTGCCAGATCGTTGAGCATTTCGTCGATCTCGTGGTGCTCGGCGACGGAATGCCGCGTCTCCCCGGTCGTTTCGGGTTTGCGCATCATGGTCGAATAAAGGGCCTGCTCTTCGGCAGCGGCGTGCCCTTTCAATTCCTTGGTTAGCTCGACAAACAGCTTCTCACGCTCTTCGCATTCGCCGCTGGTCCGACCGATCCGGTCAAGCAGGTCGCGATGCTTGTCGTGATCCTGCTTCAGACGTTCGAAAATGGCCTCGCCAGCAGACATAATAATCCTCGCATATGTTTAGTTATGAGCCCAACAGCCAGGGCGCGCCAAGGTTCCGGCTCTCTGGCAATCAGGCTGCGATTGTCCCATATCGCGGAGATGAATTTTGATCGCCGCCCGCCCACCGCAGAAGAGATGGAAGAGCTGGCGATGCAATCCGTCCGCTCGCTCCCGCCCCAGTTCCGCGAGCAATTGACCGACGTGGTCGTGCGCGTGGAGGAATTTGCCACGCGCGAGCAGCTCGATTCCGTCGACATCGCCAGTCGCTGGGATTTGACCGGGCTTTATGAAGGGCGTCCGGTCGGCGAACAGTCGCAGTGGCAATCGGGCGACCTGCCGCCGATGATCTTCCTGTTCCGCCAGCCGCTGGTGCGGGAATGGCGCGAAACGGGCGTCGCGATGGGTGATCTGGTCCATCATGTGGTCGTGCACGAAGCGGGCCATCACTTCGGGTTTTCCGACGACGACATGCACGCACTGGAAGACGAAGTGGACGATTTCTAGGGCTGGCGCCTGTCCAGCGTCAAGCGGATATGTTCGAACACCGGCCCGTAGAGGGGGTTTTCGAACTGGACGCCGACCACCTGCGCTTCGCACCAGCGTACCGTCGCGACGATCGGCCCGATCGAGCCGATCCGCAGACTGATCTGCGTGCCAGGGATCATGCGTCCGAACCGATCGAAGAAACGGCAACCCGATTCAGAGATGTCGAGAATATCGACATCCTTGGCGACGCCTGTTCCCGTTCTATAGCGACCCGGTACGGAAATCGCATGCCGTTCTCGGTTGCGATCCTCATTCATCAGGTTTCGATATTGCCGAACCGCGTGCGGCGCAATCGGTAGTCGCGTTTCGCTTCGATCGACCGGATCAATGCGCGCCCGCGCTGCCGCGCATGATTGCACCGACCTTGTCGCCGATCTGCTGGACGCTGAACGGCTTAGCGATGAAATGCATGTCGTCCATATTGATCTCGCTGCGCAGCTGTTCCTCGGCATAGCCTGACATGAACAGAACCGGCATCGCGGGCTTCAGCTTGCGGATCGCCCGCGCCATGGCCGGACCGTCCATGCCCGACATCACGACATCGCTGACCACGATGTCGAATTCGCCGCCATTGACCACCGCCGCCAGGCCTTCCTCGCCATCGGCGGTCGGTGTGACGGTGTAGCCGGCGCGAGACAGTGCACGTTCCGCGACAGCGCGCACCATGTCTTCATCCTCGACCAGCAGAACCCGGCCGCCGCCCGCCCATTGCGAGGCTGCCGGTTCTTCCGCTTTCTCCTCCACCTTCGGCACAAGGCCTCCCCGGTGGACCGGGAAATAGATCGTGAAGCGAGCCCCCTCCGGCTCGCCGCCGCGGCCGAGCACGTTGTCGGCAAAGATGAACCCGCCCGATTGCTTGACGATGCCATAAACAGTGGAAAGGCCCAGGCCGGTGCCCTTCCCCTGTTCCTTGGTGGTAAAGAACGGCTCGAAAATCTTGCCCAGCAATTCAGGCGGCACACCGCCGCCCGTGTCCTGGACGACCAGCACGGTGTAATCGTCCGCAGGCACGATTTCCGATGCCATCTTGCGTACGTCCGAAGCCGCCACCCGGCGCGTCGATAACGACAGCCGGCCCGAACCGTCGCCGCGTGACTGGATGGCATCGCGGGCATTGACCGCAAGATTGACGATCACTTGTTCCAGCTGCTGCGGGTCGGCCCTGACCGGCCCCAAGTCGCGGTCGTGACGCACGCGCAGCTCGATCTTCTCGCCCAGCAGCCGCTTCATCAGCTGGCTGACTTCGCTGACGACATCGGGCAGCTGGAGCACTTCGGGCCGTAGGGTCTGCTGGCGACTGAATGCAAGCAGTTGGCGGGTCAGGCTGGCTGCGCGGTTGGAATTCGCGCGGATCTGCTGGATGTCATCGTAATCGCTATCACCGGGCGTGTGGCGCAGCAGCATGAGGTCACAATAGCCGATGATCGCCGTCAGCACGTTGTTGAAATCGTGCGCGACGCCGCCGGCCAGCTGGCCAACCGCCTGCATCTTCGTCGCCTGAGCTACCTGCCGTTTGAGCCGGGTTTCCTCGCTGGTGTCGACCAGGCTGAGCAGTACTGCCGCCTCGCCCAGCCCGCGCACACCGGCAAGGCCCAAAGACACCGGTTCTTCGGCATTCATGCGCAGCCGCACGGCCATGTCGCCGCTTGCCGCGGGCCCCTTGCCATACCGGCGCACCGCGTCGGCCAGCGCGCCCTTGTCTTCCTTCACCACCAGGTCGGAAGGATAGGCGGGCAGACCGCGATCCTCGATCCCGGCGGCGCGTATGAACGGCGGGTTGGCGAACAGCAGCCGCCCATCGCGATCCGTCATGGCCAGCCCCAGCGGCAGCGCGCCGAGCAGCGCCTCCAGCTGCGGGGCAGCGGCTGGCGCCGCACCGTCCCAGCTGCCTAGCCCCACGCCGCTGTCGATCAGCAACATAAGAGACGCGGCCTCGTCCGCCCCGGCGGCTCGATCATCGCGCGGTGGATTGAGCGGAACCTGGATCAATGTCTGCGGGGCGCCCCGCCGCCCTTCCCGCGCAAAATAAATGCGATCGCGATCGTCGGTTCGCAGGTACGTGACGAATTCCTGCCCCGCGAGGGTAGCTGCCGGATCACCGGCGGCGCGCTCGGCGAAGCCGGGCGTCACGACCCGGATCGTGCCATCGGGCAGAACCAGGGCGCCCTCGATACCTGCGCGCGACAACAGGCTTCCGAATATGCCGCCGAGCCAGCTGCTCGTTGTTTCCAGCAGGTTGGCGTCTTCGACCGGTTCGAAGCGCCAGATCAGGTAATCATCCCCCCTGCCGGCGCGATCGGCCCGCGCACGCCATGCGCCATCTCCGCCCAGCGGGTCGAGGCGGCCGGTTTCAGCACGGCCATCGCGCCATGCCTCTCGTGCCGCGCGCCCCAGTTGCTCGAGCGAGGCACGCTCCAGCGGCAGGTTGGGCGGCGCGTGCTTGGTGCCGAACCAGGCCGTCCATGTCGCGTTCGCGCAGACGAGGCGGTTCGCCCGGTCGGTGATCGCGACCGCCATGGCATCATGCTCGATTGCAGCGACCGTGACCGACCAGTCGGGCGCCTCTGCCACGTCGCTGTCACTCGTGGCCGCTGCACGCGGGACCAGCCACAACGCAGCGCCCAGAACCACGATTGCTCCGACAAAACTCAGGGCAACCAGCCCGCTGCCGCTTGCCCACCAGAGTGCAAGCGCCGTGAATGCGAGCCCGCCGGCGACCGCGGCAATTGCCGGCGGCACCCGGCGCACCGCATCCTCCGCGCCTGCCGGGATCATCCCTCGCGCGCTTCCAGCCGGGCGTCGAGTCGTGCCGCCATGTAGCGCAGGCGGCGTGCACGCTTGCGGCCGATAATCAGGCGCCAGACAAAACCTGCCAACAGGTAGCCGATGGCAGCCGAAACCACGGCCAGGACGATGAACCCGAAAATGGTCACGCCGGCGATGGTCGCCGCTTCGAACACGATCGACCAGTCGCCCGATGCAAAAATGTGGTTCAGGACCTCGGTCGTGGCCGCGTCCATCTTGAGCACGAACGCCCCGACGCGGTTGGCCATAAACAGCCAGAAGGGCAGAGTAAACGGATTGGTCACGAAGGTCGCCAGTGCGGCAAGGGGCACATTGGCGCGCGTCGGCAGGGCGAGGAATGCCGCGAGGAAGATCTGCCCGACCGGAACGATGAAGGCCGTAAACAGCCCCAGCGCGATCCCGCGGGGCACCGACCGCCGGGTGAACCGCCAAAGCTCAGGACTAAGGAAGCGATGCGCGATCGGGCGCAGATACTTGTTCTGCGCCATCTCCTCGCGCGAGGGCATGTGCTTGCGGATCAAGTCCGCGAGAAAGGTTTTCGAACGTGGTCCGGTCATGGTCGCCGCGACGCCTTGCTCGCCTGAAGTGCGCAATTCAAGCGTCGTATGGTCAATCGGGGCGAAACGGTCATGGCGGGCGATGTGGGTAGCCTGCCCGGGATGAGCAACCGCTGAATCAGCCGCGTTCGCGCATGATCCGTGCCTTGTCGCGCTGCCAGTCGCGATCCTTCAGGTATTCGCGCTTGTCCTGCGCCTGGCGGCCCTTGGCGAGTGCGAGTTCGACCTTCGCCCGCCCGGTCTTGTTGAAATAGATGCTCAGCGGCACCAGCGTCATGCCCTTGCGCTCGACCGCGCCGGTCAACTTGGCGATTTCCCGGTGGTGAAGCAGCAATTTGCGCGGGCGACGCGGTTCGTGATTGAAGCGGTTGCCGTGGCTGAATTCGGGAATGTTGGCATTGACCAGCCAGACCTCTTCCCCGCGCACCTCGGCATAGCTTTCGGCAATGCTCGCTTCGCCCGCGCGCAGCGCCTTGACCTCGGTGCCCTGCAGCATCAGTCCGGCTTCGAACTTGTCCTCGATCGAATAGTCGAACCGCGCGCGCCGGTTTTCGGCGACGGTCTTATGCTTGTCGAATGTTTCGGGTTTCGGGCGCGCCATGTCGGCGGGCCATGTAGGGGCTTGGCGCGATCAAGGGAAGGTCAAGAAAGCGCTTGCCATTCTCGCCCGGCCCGTGCGCATTACCGTGGGGAGCAAGAGGGGGTATATTACCGATGGACGCGCAGACTGCCGCGCCGCAGCCGTTCGAGATTGCCGGCGTGCAAATCGCGCCGGGCGAAACACGCGATATCGCGATTCCCGTCAGCCACCAGGTCACCGGCTTTTCCGCCAATCTGGCGCTGCGCGTGATCCACGGGGCGCGGCGCGGACCGGCGGTTTTCGTCAGCGGCGCGATCCATGGTGACGAGATCATCGGCACCGCCATCATCCAGCGGCTCGCCGCGCGGCTCAGCCCGGGGTTGCTCGCGGGAACCGTCATTCTGGCACCGGCAGTCAACATCTACGGATTCCTGGCGCACAGCCGTTATCTGCCCGACCGGCGCGACCTCAACCGCAGCTTCCCGGGCAGCCGCAAGGGGTCGCTCGCCGGGCAACTCGCCGCAACATTCCTCGAGCACGTCATCGACAAGTGCCAGCTGGGCATCGACATCCATTCGGCAGCAGTCCACCGCTATAACCTGCCGCAGATACGCATCGCGGCGGGCAACCCCTATCTTACCGAGCTCGCAATGGCATTCGGTGCGCCGGTCGTCATGGAAAGCCCGCTGCGCGAAGGGTCGATGCGCGCGCTGGCCCAGGGGCGCGACGTGCCCATGCTGTTACTCGAAGCGGGCGAGGCGCTGCGGTTCGATCGCCTCTCGATCGACATTGGCCTCAGCGGCATCTGCCGCGTGCTGGCGCACGTGGGCATGATCCAGGCGGACGATGGACTGACCACCGTCGGCATCCCAGCCCGCGCCAATCGGTCCGTCTGGGTGCGCGCGCCGCGCGGCGGGGTGACGACCCGGGTGCGCAAGTCGGGCAATATCGTCCATCAGGGCGATCTCCTCGCCCGCGTCACGGGATTGTTCGGCGAGGACCCGCTTGAGATGACGAGCCCGATTGATGGCATCATCATCGGCCACGCCACGCTGCCCGTGGTCAATCAGGGCGACGCAATGTTCCACGTGGCCGAGCTTGCCCATCCGGAGCGCGCGGGCGAACGGATCGGGTCGATTACCGAGGCGATCATGGCCAGCGAACCCGAAGGCCTGGCCCAGCCACTGATGGACGAGGACGAGGTGATCTAGCGCTCAGATCAGTCCCGCATGCTCCAGCGCCTCGTCCACCGCTTTGCGGCTCGCCTCGCTTGCCGAGACCAGAGGCAGGCGGACGTCGCATTCCAGCCAGTCGTGAACGCGCGTCAGGGCATATTTCACCGGCGCCGGGCTGGCGTCGGAGAACATGGCATAGTGAAGGGGGAAAAGCCGGTCGTTGAGCTCGCGCGCCTTGACCAGGTCGTTCGCGGCAATCGCGGCATGGAATTCGGCGCACAGTTTCGGCGCGACGTTGGCGGTGACCGAAATGCAACCCGATCCCCCCGCCGCAGAGTGGGGCAGCCACAGCTCGTCGTTGCCCGATAGCTGGCAAAAAACGTGGTCCAACCCCATGCGATGGTCGGCAACCCGCGACAAGTCTCCGCTGGCGTCCTTGATCGCCACGATCCGCCTCGGATACTTCTTCACCAGTTCGACCACCGTTTCATCGAGGATGTCGGTCACCGTCCGCGCAGGAACGTTGTAAAGGACGATCGGCAGGTCGCTGTTTTCCGCAAGGAAACTGAAATGCGCGACCAGCCCGGCCTGGCTGGGGCGGTTGTAGTAGGGCGCGACGCACAGCCCGGCGGCAGCGCCGGCTTTCTTGGAAAAATTCATGTGCAGCAGCGCGTTGCGCGTATCGTTCGACCCGCACCCGGCGATCACCGGCACGCGACCGGCCGCCTGTTCGATGCACACCTCGATCACGCGGTGATGTTCGGCATTGGAAAGTGTCGACGCTTCGCCCGTGGTCCCGCATGGTACCAGCGCGCTCGATCCGTTGTCGATCTGCCAGTCGACCAGCTTGCGAAACGCGGCTTCGTCGAACGAGCCGTCGCGGAAAGGAGTCACAAGAGCGGGAATCGATCCGGAAAACATTTACACGCGTCCTGCTGTTGGCCATGATTCGACGAGACAATTCGAACCGTAAGCGCATTCATTCAGCGCCTGATAAGGAGCCGCCCCACACGATGTCCAGCATGGACCGCTTGCCTCTCATCGCCCTCGCCCTTGCCGCTTCACCGCTTGCTACTGCATCGACCCCCTTGTTTGCCCAAGATGCAGCCGCCTGGGACCAGGCGCGCGCGCAGATGGTCGCGCAGGCCCCGACCAGGATGAGCCAGGCAGTCGAACGCTGGGAATATCTCAGTTCTCCCGATCGCCGGAACGAAAGCTTCGATACGTACGCCGGTTTCGTGCTCGCCTATCCCGGCTTCCCACGCGAAGAATTGCTCCGCACCCGCGCTGAGAATGCCCTTGCCGACCAGCCGGTCGGCGCGGAACGGCTGGTCGCCTTTTTCGACCGCAATCCCCCGCTGACCAATCCCGCGCGCGCCCGTTACGCCATCGCGCTGGCGGGGCTTAACCGTCCCGAAGCGTTCGAGGTCGCCCGTGCCGCCTGGCGCGGCGGGAAGATGAGCAGCCCGTCCGAAGCATACCTGCTGGGCCTGTTCTCTGGCCGGTTCACGCAGGAAGACAACGATGCGCGGATGAACGCCCTGCTGTGGCAGAACGACAGCGAGGCTGCCGTCCGGTTGATCAACAACGTTTCGCCAGGAATGCGCGACACCTATTTCGCCCGGCTCGCGCTCGTTCGGGGCACTCTGCCTGAAAGCACGGGCACACCTGTGCCTGCCAGTGCGCGCAGCGACCCGGGTTACGTATACAACCTGGCCCGTCATTACCGCACCAGCAACCAGGCGGGTGCAGCGGTCGACCTGCTTGCCAATCGCCCGGCCTTTTCCCGCCCCGCGCTCGATCCCGAGGCATTCGTGACCTTGATGCTCCAGGTCGCCCGTAGTGCGAGCGCGTCGCAGGCGACCCGGATCGCGGGCCGCGTGGACGACCTGTTCGAACCGGGTGCCGACATTTCCCGAATGTCGTTCCGGTTGCGCGACGATTATACATCGCTGATGTGGCTCGGGGGAACCCAAGCCTTGTGGAACAACGGCAATGCTGCCGCCGCCGCGCCGCTGTTCTATCGCTACGGCACGGCTGCGCAGACACCGCAGACCCGTTCGAAGGGGTTTTACTGGGCCGGAAAGGCGAGCGAGCGGGCCGGCAACCAGTCCGAAGCCCGCCGTTATTTCGAGATGGCCGGCCAATACCCCGACCGGTTCTATGGCCAGCTTGCGCTGGCGAAGCTGGGCCGCGAACCGAAGATCCCCGCGGCCAATACCAACGCTTCGCCTTCGCCCGAACAGCTTGCGCAGTTCCGCAGCGCGCCGCTGACCAACGCCGTTCGCGAGGTGGCGCGCGGCGCGCCGTGGCGCACCGGCATTCATTTCTATCGCGAGATCGCGCAGCAGGCCACGACGCCGGAAGAACACGCGATGGTGGCCGAACTGGCGCGTGAGACCGGACGGCGCGACTTGGCGGTCAACCTGGCGGACGCCGCGGGAGCGGACGGGCTCGATGGCTTCATCGTCCAGGGCTATCCCACCTTGCCGACGCCCCCGGGCACGGACTGGACGATGGTCCATGCGATCGCCCGGCAGGAAAGCCAGTTTGCCCAGAACGCAATCAGCCACGCCGGGGCACGCGGATTGATGCAGCTCATGCCGGGAACCGCGCGGGAGGAAGCGGGCAAGGCGGGCGTAACCTATATGGAAGCTTCGCTGATAAACGACGCGGGCTACAACGTGCAGCTCGGCTCGAACCACATCCAGCGGCTGATCGCGCGTTACAATGGCAGCTATCCGCTGGCTATCGCAGCTTACAATGCAGGTCCGGGCCGGGTGAACCAGTGGCTGCGCGAAAACGGCGATCCGCGTTCGGGCGGCGTTGACTGGGAAACGTGGATCGAGCGAATTCCCTTCACCGAGACGCGCACATACGTGCACCGGGTGCTCGAGAACGCGGCCGTCTACGAACAGCTCCACCCGGACAAGGCGCCTTACGGTCGTCCGCGTCAGGTGCGCGACTTCCTGCGCTAGAGTGAAGCCGGGGGGCAATCCGATCACGCCGGCGGGGCTCACGGCTCTGAAGGCGCGCTATGACCACTTGCTGGGCAGCGAGCGGCCGCGCGTGGTTGAGATCGTCAGCTGGGCTGCCGGAAACGGCGATCGCAGCGAAAACGGCGACTATATCTATGGCCGCAAGCGCATGCGAGAGATCGACCGGGAGCTGGCCCATCTCGCCCGTCGGATGAAGGCTGCCCGCGTGGTGGAACCTGCGGACCAGCCCGACAAGTCGCGCGTATTCTTCGGCGCCTGCGTGACCGTGGCGGACGAGGGTGACGTCCATCGCACCGTTACCATCGTCGGCGACGACGAACAGGATGCGGGCGCCGGACGGATCGGCTGGTCGAGCCCACTCGCCCGGGCACTGCGCGGCGCATCGGTCGGCGACCTGCGAACGGTCGCTTTGCCGGGCGGGACCAAGGAATGGGAAGTGGTCGCGGTTTCCTATGCTTAGGGAAGTGGGGGTGGCCTTGGCGCTGATGGCACTGGCCGCGCCTCTGTCCGCACGCAGCAGTCTCGGCATGTTCGCCGATTGGGGCGCATTCCGCGATCCGAAGGTGCCGCGGTGCTACGCTATTGCGAAAGCACAGCCTACCAGCGCGCGGCGCAACCATCAGGCCTATGCCAGCGTGGGCAGTTGGCCCCGCCGTGCCATCCGCGGGCAGATCCATTTTCGCCTGTCGCGCAATCTGGGCGAGCGGCCCGCCATCCGGCTTGCGCTCGGCGACAAGCGGTTCGAATTGACCGGCAGCGGCAGCGACGCCTGGGCCCGCGACCGGTCCATGGATGCTGCCATTGTCGCCGCGATGCGATCGGCCGGATCACTCTCCATCAGTGCCACCGACCGGCGTGGAAACCGCTTTACCGACCGCTACAGTCTGGACGGGGTTGCCAGCGCGCTCGACGCTGCGACAGTCGGATGCGCGCGGTTGGCTCGCTGACGCAAAACAAAAGGGCGGAGCCGAAGCCCCGCCCTTCCTTGTCGTATCGCCAGCCGGTGGCCAGCGAACGTCCGATCAGAACCGGAAACCGACGCCCGCCATCACCTGGTGACGATCGGTGTCGATGTCGAAGTCCGTCGACGTGCTGCCGTCGGGGAATTCGATGTTCGCTTCTTCATACTTCGAATAGCGATATTCGAGGTTGATGAAGGTGTTCTGGTTCAGCGCGTATTCCGCACCGGCACCCACGCGCCAGCCGTCGAGCTTGAAGTCGCGGTCGGTTTCGGTGGTGCCATCGGTCGACAGGACGTTGAGCTTGGTGTTGGTATAGCCACCCTTGGCATAGAGGAGCGCGTTCTCGCCAACCAGGGTGCCGACACGGGCGCCGACGTAGAGATCGCGGCCGGTATCGACGCTGCCGAAACCGAAGCCTTCGAAATCACCGTCGTCGAACTCGGTCTTGGCGGTGGAATCGGTGTACTCACCTTCCAGCCCCAGCACGACGCCGCCCACGGCGACATCGTAACCGGCGGTCACACCATAAGCGAAGCCATCGATCGACTGGTCGTTGTTGTCGTTGCCGTCGTCGTCCACGCTGCTGCCAGCAGTGGTGACGTCGTAGCCGCCAGTGACGCCGACGCGCGCGCCGGTGAACGGCGAATCGTCCGCCGACTGGGCCATGGCCGGTGCCGCGATCGCCGCAAGCGAGCCGGTGGCGAGAAGTGCGACTATCTTTTTCATTGTTGTACTCCGTTAAGAAAACCGTGCGGGTTTCTGACCGCATGGACAGCCCAAACGGAGCGTGTGGGCATCCAGTTTCATGAACGTAACACAACAATGAAACCGTGGTTTTTCGGCAACAGTGCGGAACGTGGCCTTCCGTGGAGAACAAGCTTCTAATCGGGTGTCCCGCCGGAAAATGCGATGAAACGATCGCCCGCGTGCGGAAGCTGGAATTTCCAGCGTATTGCCATTATATGCGCCCCTCCCATGGCAGACACGGCTCTCATGACCATTCCGGGATCGATCGATCCCGTCCCCGTCGCGCGCGACGTGACCCCGCGTGCCGACGGCCGGATCGACCTGATCGGTCTGCCGCGTGAACGGATCCGCGAGCTGTTCGCCGAAGCGGGGCTTGATGCGAAGCAGGCCAACTTGCGGGCCAAGCAAGTCTATCACTGGCTCTATCATCGCGGCGTCAGCGATTTCGCGGCCATGACCGACATCGCCAAGTCCATGCGCCCGTGGCTGGAACAACGCTTTGTCGTGGGTCGGCCCGAAGTGGTCGAGGCGCAGCATTCGGTCGATGGCACGCGAAAGTGGCTGCTTCGCACCGCCGATGGCCATGATTTCGAAATGGTCTTCATCCCCGATGCCGATCGCGGCACGCTGTGCGTGTCGAGCCAGGTCGGTTGTACGCTCAATTGCCGTTTCTGCCACACCGGCACGATGAAGCTGGTTCGCAATTTGACCCCGGGCGAGATCGTGGGCCAGGTCATGCTGGCGCGCGACGCGCTGGGCGAATGGCCCAAGGGCCGGATGGACGTGGCGGAGGTAGAGGACGAGGCCGAGTATACTGCCGATGGCCGCCTGCTCACCAACATCGTGATGATGGGGATGGGGGAGCCGCTGTATAACTTCGACAATGTGCGCGACGCCCTGCGTCTGGTGATGGATGGGGACGGGCTGGCGCTGTCGAAGCGCCGCATCACACTTTCGACCAGCGGCGTCGTGCCGATGATGGAACGCTGCGGCGAAGAGATCGGCGTCAATCTTGCGGTATCGCTCCACGCGGTGACCAAGGAGATCCGCGACGAGATCGTCCCGCTCAACAAGAAGTACGGGATCGAGGAACTGCTTGCGGCGTGCGCCGCCTATCCCGGCGCCAGCAATGCGCGCCGGATCACGTTCGAGTACGTGATGCTGAAGGACAAGAACGACAGCGACGATCATGCGCGCGAACTTGTCCGCCTGATCAAGCACTACAAGTTACCGGCGAAGGTCAACCTTATCCCCTTCAACCCCTGGCCGGGCGCCGCTTACGAATGTTCCACGCCAGAGCGTGTGCGACGCTTTTCCGAGATCGTTTTCGAACACGGGATCAGTGCACCTGTCCGCACCCCACGCGGGCGCGATATCGATGCAGCTTGCGGCCAGCTGCGAACTGCTGCGGAAAAGAAAAGCCGGGCGGAAAGGGACCGCGAAGCAGCCAGCATTGCTGCTGCCTGACCCGTCGATCCGCCGCGTCCAGCGCACGGCTTGCCGCGCAATAGCCGAACTTGTCATTTGTTCATCTGAGGTTGGGGACCCGGCGCCAGGGTCGCCTCGTTGATGCGTCTGAGAACGCACATGAGGAGTTCAAGATGAAAAAGACATTGATCGCCATTGCCGCTGCTTCGCTGACCCTGCCGGTGGCAGCCCCAGCCCTGGCCGACCCGCCGCACTGGGCACCCGCACACGGCAAGCGCGCAAAGGACAACGACCGTTATTACGATTCGCGCGGCTACTATCGCGAGCCCCGCCGGGTTACCCGAGCCGACCGCGTATGGCGCGGGGACGATGGCCGCTATTACTGCCGTCGCGACAACGGCACTACAGGCCTGATCATTGGTGCCGGCGTCGGCGCTCTGGCGGGCCGCGAGATCGCACGTGATCGCACCCTTGGCGCCATCGTCGGTGCAGCGGCAGGCGGCCTCCTGGGCCGCGAAATCGACCGCGGCAGCCTGCGCTGTCGCTGATCCCGAAGCCCTCTCGGGCGGGAAGTGACGGGCCGGTCTTCAATAGACCGGCCCGTTTTTCTTTGCGCCCCGCTTCCCATCGCCCCGGGGTTATGCTCCAAGCTGGTCTGGTGAGCAGCCCAACGGTCATGATCACCGGTTCCGCACGGCGCATCGGCGCGTCGATCGCCGCAGCGTTCGGCGCGGCGGGCTGGCATGTGGTAATCCACTACGGCAATTCCGCGCGCGAGGCGGAAGCGCTTGCCGCCACCCTCCCTAGTGCCGAGACCGTCCACTGCGATCTTGCCGACAGCGATGCTGCGGTAAAACTGGTTACCGCTCTCGCTGCCCGACTGGACGACTGGCGCGTCCTGATCAATTCCGCGGCGATCTTCCGCCCGGATGACGTGACCGGGCTCGATCCCAAGCTTTTCGACCGGTCGATGGCCATCAACGCGCGCATGCCCGTTCGCATGGCGCAGGCCTTTTTACGCACCGCCCGCGCGCGCGGCGGGCGGCGGGTGATCCAGTTGACCGACCAGAAGCTGGAAAATCCCAACCCGGACTTTTTCAGCTACACGCTCAGCAAGCACGCGGCAGCCGGAGCCGTGCCGATGCTGGCCATGGGCGCCACCTGGCCCGAAGACCGCGTCTATGCCCTGGCGCCGGGCGCGATCCTCGCCAGTCACGACCAGCGCGAGGAAGAAACCGAGACATCCCATCGCCTGAACCTGCTCGGTCGCAAGACGGGTGTCGCGGAAATCGCCGATGCCTGCCTGTGGCTGGCGGAAGGACATCTGGCGAGCGGAGAGACACTGCACGTCGACAGCGGTCAGCACCTGCTGGATCAGCCCCGTGACGTCATCTACCTTGCACGCGAGTTGACGGCGTGAAGCGCCACGGCCTCGTCACGCGCTTGTGGCACTGGCTCAATGTGGTCTGCGTGGTCGTGCTGTTCATGAGCGGGCTGAACATTTCCAACGCGCACCGCTATCTCTACTGGGGCGACTGGGGCTTCTCGCCCCACCAGGCCTGGCTGGCCGTCCCGCGCTTTCCCGGCTGGATGACTATTCCGGATTATTACAGCCTGGCGGTGGCGCGCGACTGGCACGTGCTGATGGCCTGGCCCTTCGCAATCGGGCTGCTGGTCATGTGGATCGCGATGCTGGCCAGTCGCCATTTCTGGCGCGACCTGCGCACCCGGCGGGCGGAATGGGCCTGGGCCGCGATCCGGGCGGATATTGCCAAACATCTCAGATTCGATTTCAGCCACGAAGGCAGCAAGTACAACTTCCTCCAGCGACTGGCCTACGGTGTCGTGCTGGGGGTATTTCTACCCATGATGGTATTGACCGGCATGGCGATCAGTCCGGGGATCGAACCGGCCATGCCGTGGCTGGTGGACGGCCTGGGTGGCAGGCAGAGTGCACGCTCGCTTCACTTCATCTTTGCCTTTGCAACCATGGCGTTCTTCGTCGTCCACGTCGTGATGGTGCTGATCAGCGGGCCTCTACGGCAAATGCGCGATATGATTACCGGGGGGAAGGCATGAAACGGCGCGGTGTCCTTGCCGGGATGGGCGCCCTGGTCGCGGCGGGCTGTGCGAAGGTCGCGGATACAAGCGCGGGCACATCCATGCTCTCGGCCGCAGAAGACTGGCACCGCAAGGCGCACCGCGCCCTGGCTGGCCGCGAGCGGCTGGCACGTGAATTCGACCGCAGCGAGGTGTCGCCCTTTTTTCGCGGCAATGGCACAACCAACCCGACCAACGGCGATTACCAGGCGCAGGCTGCCGCGGGATTCGCCAACTGGCGCCTGACCGTGGGCGGACTGGTCAATACGCCGCTCGCATTCGACATGGACAACATTCGCCGCCTGCCCCAGCGGGTTCAGGTGACACGGCATGACTGCGTAGAAGGATGGAGCGCGATCGGGGAATGGACCGGCCCGCAACTTGCCGTGCTGCTCGATGCCGCCGGGCTGAGGCCCGAGGCGCGCTACATCGTGTTCCGCTGCGCCGATGAACTGAACGGCGCCGCATATTACGAGAGCGTTGACCTGGTCGATGCCTATCACCCGCAGACGATCGTCGCGCATATGCTGAACGGCGAACCGCTCCCGATCCGAAATGGCGCCCCCCTGCGCATGCGGATCGAGCGCCAGCTGGGTTACAAGCATGCCAAGTATCTGACCGGGATCGAAGCAGTCGCCAGTCTAGATGGCATCGGCGATGGCAACGGTGGTTATTGGGAAGATCGCGGATACCAGTGGTATGCGGGTATCTAGTCCGGCCAGCGCTGCAACGATCGCTGCCAGCCGAGTGCGATCATCTCCTCAAGCACGCCCAGATCGATGTCCGCCAGCTTGTTGACATAAAGGCACGCCTTCCCGCGCGAATGTTTGCCAAGCCGCGCCAGCAGCGGAGCGAACGCCGCTTCTTCCCCGTCGTCCCCGCATTCCATGATATAGAGCGAATGTTTCGCCTTGCGCGGGCTGAAACCGGCTCGGCAGGCATCGCCTTCATGCCCGCTGGCGTACTTGTAGTGATAGCGGCCGTATCCAACGATGGTCGGCCCCCACATCTGCGGCGATTGGCCGGTGACGCGCTGGAACATGGTGTCGAGGATTAGGGCGTCGGCGCGTTTGGCCGCGGGTTCGACCGCAGCCAGGAACTGCGGCGGTTCGGCCCCTGTCACCTTGGTCTTCAGCTCAGCCATGATGCACGCTCCCAACCCGCGATTGACAGTATAGCGCCCAGCACGCACTCTGTCAGCGGGCCGAAATTGAGGGGATTGGCATGTTCCTGCTCGGAAAATTCCTCGACAGGGCGATCAAGGTCGGACGCCTGATCGTGACCGATCACGATGGCACCGAACATGCCTTTGGCCCCGGCGGTGGCGATTATCGCCCGGAACAGGGCGGCAGGCCCGGCCCGATCCGGATACGCCTGACCCACCCGAAGGCGGCCAATCACATCGTACGCTATCCCCAGCTTGGCGCAGGCGAAGCTTACATGTGGGGCTGGCTGGAAGTGGAACCGCCGCACGACATCCGCGACATGGTTCTGTTCGTGACCATGAATGCCAAGCGGCTGGGGGAAGCATCCCTTTCTGCCAAGGGGCCGCTGCGCAAGACTGCGCAGAAGCTGATCGCGATGCTGGACGGGATCAATCTGCGGTCCAGTGCGCGCAGGAATGCCGAACACACCTACAACCTCACGCGCGAGTTGTACGAGCGGTTCCTGGACGAAGACCGCCAGTATACCATGGCCTATTACCGCGAGGATCCGGCCGCAACTTCGCTGGAAAAGGCGCAGCTCGACAAGAAGGCGCATCTCGCCGCCAAGATGTACCTGAAGCCGGGCATGCGCGTGCTGGATATCGGCTGCGGCTGGGGCGGGTTCGCGCTCTATCTCAACCAGATGTACGGGGTCGAGGTGCTGGGCGTTGCGCTCGCACCGGATCAGATCGCCTTCTGCAAGGAGAGGGCGGAGGCGGCGGGCGTCGCCGACAAGGTCCGTTTCGAGCTGTGCGATTACCGCGACGTCCAGGGCCAGTTCGACCGGATTTCCAGTGTCGGCCTGCTAGAGCACGTCGGTACGCTTCATTACCCCCAGTTCTTCGAACATACCCACCGCCTGCTCGCGCGCGACGGGGTGATGATCAGCCACTGCTGCGGGCGCACCGGGCGGCCCGGTCACACCGATGCGTGGACGCGCAAGTACATCTTCCCCGGCGGTTACATCCCTGCCCTGTCCGAACTCGTGACCGAGAGCGAGAAAGCCGGCTGGCAGGTGATGGATGTGGAAGCGATGCGCTTCCATTACTCGCACACGCTGCACGAATGGTACAACCGCACCGTGATGCACCGCGAGGAAATCACCGCGATGTACGACGCGCAGTTTTATCGGATGTGGCAGTTCTACCTTGCCGGGGCTGAACAGGCATTCCGCAATGGCAACATGGTCAACTGGCAGATCCAATACGTCAAGGATCGCAGCGCCATCCCGATGACACGCGAATACATCCAGGAAGAAAGCGCCCGCCTGCGCGCGGTGGCGCAGGTCCCGACGTGGCGTTTCGATCCGGCGCTGCGCGAAGCGGCGGAATAGCCCGGCAGGATCAGCGCGCTGGCAGCGGCGATACCTGGCGGGCGACGGGCCTCACCTTGCCCTCACCCCGCCGGAACCAGAAGCTCCAGCTGGCAAGGGTGCCGAGCAGTACGAGCGTCAGCCCGCCAAAGGTCAGCAGCAGCTTCCACGGCCAGCCGCCGACCTTGCCGGCGTGCACCGGATAGAACTTTTCCTGAATAGCCGCGCGCTTGTCGCTGGCCGCCGGGTCGTCGATACCGATCGCCCGCCCCGACCCGGGATCGAGATAGACATATGTCCGGCCGTTGGGCGTCCATTCGAAGGACTGCTTCAGCCGCAGAACCATGGGCTGGGTCGGATCCGCCGGTATCTGGAGGCGGCGCGGCCGAGCTTCGGGAAACGCGGCCTGCCCTGCCGCCAGCAAGGCTGCGTAATCCGCATTGCCCGCAGGTTCGACCCGATATTCCGGTATCTCGGAAGCCGCCTCTACTGCGAACGGTGCCAGGAGAGCATCGGACAGCGGCTGGAAGATCATCAGCGTGCCCGTCAACGCCGAAATCAGCAGCAGCGGCGATGCGATCACGCCCAGATCGCGGTGCTGGCGCACGATCGCGCTCCGGCTCATCCGCTTGGGCCACAGCCGGAAATCGAATGTCTTGCGCGTCCGCCACCACAGGATCACGCCCGTTACCGTGAACGCAAACAGCAGCAGTCCCAGAAGGCCGGTGAGGTATTCCCCCGTCTCGCCTGCGAACAGGTAGTGATGGAAATCGAACAGCCACAACTCGGGCCGCCCCCAGGCCGAATCCCAGCGGTCCACGACCCGCCCGGCCTGGTCGAGATAGGCCCCGCCCCCGTCGGCATAGATCGCCAGGTGCAGCCCGAAGCCATCGTCGGCGAAGGTGACGCGCGACAGTTCGCGTCCCGGCATTGTTGCAGCATCCATCACCGCGCCAAGGTCGGCAGTGGTCGAACGATAGGGCTCGTCTGCCCCGGGCAGCGTGATCCATTCCTCTTCCCACACCAACACCGTCCCCGACAGGCCGATCAGCGCCAGGACCAGCCCGACCAGCCCGCCGGTCCAGCGGTGCAGCGCGGCAAGCAGCGCCATCAGAACTCGCCGCGCCAGCTCAGCGTGACCGTGCGGCCGCGACCGGCGTAAAAGCGGTCGTTGCTCGACGTCTGTACCGTGTCGCTGTCGTAAGTGATGTAATATTCGTCCGTCAGGTTCTGCGCCGCCAGCGCGAACTCCCCGATGGCAGTGCGATAGCCGAGATAAGCGTCGAGCAAGCTGTAGCCTTCGAAATCGGTCGCCGTGCCCGCATCGTTGAAAGTGCGCGACAGATAATGCCGCGATGCGAGCCGCAGATCGAACGGCCCGGCGCTATAGGCAATGGCCAGATTGAGCCGGTCGGGCGAGATGTTGGCGCCATCAAGATCGTTGTTGATCAGCGTATCGGGATCGTTGCTGTCGGTCTGGCCGGCGATATCCGAATATCCGAGGCTGACCGCAAGGCCCGGCACAGGGGGGAAGGACACAGTGGCAGACAGCTCCAGCCCTTCGATCTCGATCGGCTGGCGCGACACGCTGAAAATCCCGTCCAGCCCGCGCACCAGGATCGAGCCAAGGTCGCTGGAGGACCAGTAATAGCTGGCGCTGGCGCTGAGGATGCCGCGATCGAATTCCAGCCCGATCTCGCGGTTATTGGAAATCACCGGCTCCAGCGCGAGGTAATCGTCGATATCGACGTTACGCTCCGTAATCCCGCGCAGGATGCGGCCAACGTCTGCGATGGTGTAACCTTCGGCGTAGCTGGCATAGGCGCGCACGCCCGGGGTCGGTTCGACGATCACGCCGCCGTTGATCAGTAGCTTGTCGAACGACGGGGAACCGCCCCCGACCGGATTGGGGCGATATGTCGCCACGGCGGCAGGATTGGTCGCGCCGTAAACGGCCAGCGTCTCGTAATCACCCACTTCGAGCCGCACGTTCTCGTGCCGCAGTCCGCCCGCCACTCGCAGCAGACCATCGAACAGGGCCAGATTAGCCTGCCCGAACGGGGCCAGGCTGCGGAAATCGGTTTGCGGGACCCATGCACGGCCGGTCTGGACCAGCGTCTGCCCGGTGCGGTCGAACAGCATGTCGAAACCGGCTGTCAGAACCAGATCGTCGAAACCGGGCAGAGCGCGCTCGTAGCTCAGCTTGCCGCCCAACTTGCGGGAACGGTTGGCCGACTGATCGAACAGCCGTCCCGTCGGGTCGATCGCCGGGTCCTGGAAGGTCGAGAATATCCCGCCGCCGAACACGTCACTGGTGCGGTTGAAGAATCCCTGCAGGATCAGCGTACCGCCCCCGAGGTTGCTGTCGGTCAACGAAGCCGACAACATTTCCGCCTTGTTCGAAGGGGGATCGCCAGGGGTCGTTCCGCGGATGCTTGATGACGGCACGCCCGCCGCACGGTTGCCGGGGACGAGTACGTAGTGCCCGTTACCCTCCAACTCGAACCGGTTGCCGACCAGTTCCAGCCGTGCACTGGGCGATAGCTGGATCCCGATCCGGCCGAAGATCGACCAGCTGTCGCTGTCCTGCACCTCGCCCTGCGTCCCGTCGACACCGATGCGGTTGCCGCGCCCGTCGATAAAAGCTCCACGCCGCTCGAAGGCACCGCCCAGGCTGGCATCGACCGCGCCCGATCGCCAGCCGGCCAGCGCGCCGACCTTGCCGCCCATCGCTTCGCCGTCGAAGCCCTCAGCCGCGGTGCCTTGCAACAGGGTGCGGATCGATACACCGTCCTGCTCCGGCGCGCCTACGGTAACCTGATTGACCACGCCGCCGGTCGCGCCAATGCCCTGCAGCGCGTTGGAGCCGTAAATGACCTCGACCCGGTCGACGAAGAATGGATCGATCGTGTACCCGTCGCGTGATCCATCGCGAACGGGCGTCGACTGCGGGATACCGTTGATCGCATAGAGCGGCGAGCGTCCGCGCAGGCTTTCTCCGGAGCCTGACAGCTTTTCGCGGGTCGGCGAAAACGAGGGCAGCAGCGCCGACACCGCGTCAACGACCGAGCCCGACACTGCAACCTGTCGCTCCAGTGTCTCGCGATCGACAACGTCGACGGTCAGCGGAAGCGCACTGGCCGGCAACTGGGTGCGGGTGGCCGTCACTATGATCGCGCTGTCCCCTGGCGCATCGGCCTGTTCGTTTTTGGCGGCTGCATTCACCTCACTGGCGTGCAGTACTGACGGAAAGATCAGTGCGGCAGAAATCGCGAAGATGGATGATGCACGTGTCATGTTGGCTCCCTGTCCGATGACGCGCCCCTAACCATGTTGCGAATTAGTCGCAATAGCAAAATTGGGTTAAGGCTAGCGTTCGACAGACTGTTGCATTGCACCGCCCCCACGCGCCTGTTACCGGCGCGCCCCGTCCGAACTGCTCAACGGAGATTGCCGATGTCCGAGATCAAGCGCGTTGTCCTCGCCTATTCAGGCGGTCTCGACACCAGCGTCATCGCCAAGTGGCTCTCGGTCGAGCGAGGACTGGAAGTCGTCACCTTCACGGCCGACCTCGGCCAGGGTGAGGAAATCGAGCCGGCACGGGCAAAAGCGCGCGCTATGGGAATTCCGGACGAACACATCTTCATCGAAGATCTGCGCGAGGAATTCGTGCGCGATTTCGTTTTCCCGATGATGCGTGCCAATGCCCGCTACGAAGGCGATTACCTGCTCGGTACATCGATCGCGCGGCCGCTCATTTCCAAGCGCCTGATCGAAATTGCCCGGGAAACCGGTGCCGATGCGATCGCCCACGGCGCGACCGGCAAGGGGAACGACCAGGTCCGCTTCGAACTCAGCGCCTATGCGCTCGATCCTGATATCAAGGTCATCGCTCCGTGGCGCGAATGGGATCTGACCAGCCGCACCGCGCTGATCGCCTGGGCGGAGGACCACCAGATCCAGGTGCCCAAGGACAAGCGGGGTGAAAGCCCGTTCTCGACCGATGCCAACCTCCTCCATACCTCTTCCGAGGGCAAGGTGCTTGAGGATCCGTGGGACGAGACGCCGGACTACGTCTATTCCCGCACCGAGCATCCCGAGGACGCGCCGGATCAGCCGGAATATGTCACCGTGGATTTCGAACGCGGCGATGGCGTCGCACTGAACGGCGAGGCGATGAGCCCCGCCAGCTTGCTCGCCGCGCTCAACGATCTGGGCCGCAAACACGGCATTGGCCGTCTCGACCTGGTTGAGAACCGCTTCGTCGGCATGAAGTCGCGCGGAATGTACGAGACGCCGGGGGGCGAAATCTACGCCCGCGCGCATCGGGGTATCGAACAGATCACGCTCGATCGCGGCGCCGCGCATCTCAAGGACGAGCTGATGCCGAAGTATGCGGAGCTCATCTACAACGGGTTTTGGTTCAGCCCGGAACGCGAAATGCTGCAGGCCGCGATCGACCTCAGCCAGGAACAGGTCAGCGGCACGGTGCGGCTCAAGCTGTACAAGGGGCTTGCCAGCGTCGTCGGGCGCAAGTCGCCCAATTCGCTCTATTCCGAAGCGCATGTAACGTTCGAGGACGATGCCGGCGCTTACGACCAGGCCGATGCGGCGGGCTTCATCAAGCTCAATGCGCTGCGCTTGCGGCTGCTGGCCAAGCGGGATCGCTGATCGATCGCGCGGCCTTGCGGTGAGCCGTTGACTTATCAACCCCTGTCCACAACGAAAACGGGGGACAGTGGAAAAGTCGATCTTGCACCGCTTGCCCGACTCGTTTCGCAGGCGCAGTCTCAAGTCATCGGAAAGGCACGGATGCCGCTTCGGATGACGGCCTAACAGCCTGAAACCAAGGCGATTTTCCTGGCCCGGAAGAGATAGCGGATTTGTTCACGCGGTCCTCGAGGGACACCTGCGGAAGGTTTCGACCAGAAGCAAGGGCACCGTTCGAGAGGATAGCGAAACAGGCTGCTGTCGGGCCGGACATTCCGGTTGTCCATTCCTGAAGATGCAGTGCGCTTCGGCGCAATGCGGGAAACAGCGAACTCGACAGCCACCACGGATTGATCGGTCTCGGTTGTGCCAAGGCGACGCGGTGCCGGTCTTCGGACCGGATGCGATACCAGGGCGGAACCGGATGCCGGCGCGAGCGCCGGTGACGGAACCTGAAACCGGCTTGCCGGCAGACAGGGGAAACATCGGGCGCCAAGCGCTTGCCGATACGGACGCTGCCTTCGGGCGGCACCTTACGGGAAGACCACGCGCTGGTGAGAATGGGGTCGGCAGCGATGCCGGCCCCATTTACTTTGGAGCCAATCCCGGCGATTCCCCGGCGATCCCACACCCACCCTCCCCTGCCAGATCCCCGAGTCGCGAGCAGAGGAACGCGGGTTCAACGCCCTCCTGAATCGCGCGACGTCCCGTTTTCGCCTCATTTTGCCGACGAGTCGTGGCCCCATGGCGACGAGCGGACTCGGCGGTTTGGAACCGTCAACCTGTCGCGGGTACACGGCCCGCCAAGGACGGAAACGGAACCCATCACGATGACCGCAACCCATCAACCGCGCCGTGCGCGCAGGCTGCCGCAGCGCCGCGCGATTGCCGCGCTGGTCGCATTGCTGGCGCTGCCCGCGGGCCCCGCTCAGGCCGAAACGCGGGCGGACCCGGCGTTCGACGCGCAGTTCGCATCCTATGCCAAGCTGCCCGCCACCCCTATCACCGCAGCGGGCGCGGTCGACATCGCCGCGATCGACACGGCGCCCGAACCGGTCGAAACCGCCCGCGTGATCGGCCGCGGCGGCGCGTCGTACTATGCCGCCAAGTTCCAGGGCCGCCGCACCGCCAGCGGCGAGGCGTTCGACAATGGCGCCCTCACCGCCGCGCACCGCTCGCTCCCGTTCGGCAGCAAGGTCCGCGTGACCAACCCTGCCAACGGCAAGTCGGTGGTCGTGCGCATCAACGACCGCGGGCCGTTCCACGGGAGCCGCGTGCTCGACATGAGCCGCGCCGCGGCAGAGCAGCTGGGCCTGGTCGCGCGCGGCCACGGCCAGGTGGAACTCGCGCTCGTCGACTAGACGGAGGTCGACTGGGCGGCCTGCCCCTCGCGCGCGTAATACCAGTCATACCCGCAGCCACCGTCGGCCCACGCGCCGCCGAACGGGTCTTCCTCCCCCTCTGCCAGCCATTCCGGCGGCGGCAGTACCAGCCACCAGCGCGCCACGCCTTCCTCGTACGCGGCGACCTGCAGCATCTCGATCTCCTCGCCAGCCCACATGGCCCCGAGGTCGTGCGCCAGTTCATAGGGATCGCGCTGCCGGTACGGGCGCGCCGCCTCCATCCGCTCGACCCGGTGGACGTACCACATGCAGTCCGCCCGAGTCAGCCGCGCCTCGGGATCGAGACAATGGCCGCCACAGTCAGGGCACGGATTGGCCGGAGGCGCCGGGCTGGCCGCAGCCGCCGCTCCGGATGCGGGGCCCGATGCGGCAGCGTTCGCCCGGGCCGTGTCACACCTGTCACACTGTCCTGGGGTGAAAAACGCGCCCTCGCCCGAGCCTGCACTGCCCCCCTCACCCGCAACCACGCCCGCATCCTCGCCAGCCACCATCGGGAGCGGCGCGCCGCAATCTGCGCAAACCGGCGCGGGGTCGTCGATCCCGGCGGCAAAGCGTTCCATCGCGCCTTCGTAATCGTCGGCGAAGGCGCGGGTGCGCGCATCCTCGGTCAGCTTGTCGAGCCGCGCGATGTGCGCGAGCAGCAGGCGGGAATCGTAGCGGATGCGGGTGGCGATCTCCTCGCCGTGGTAGAACACCTTCTCCTCCACCCCGTCGAGCGCGCGGCAGGCGAGCACGTCCTCGCTGAGCGCGCGCGCCGCCAGCAGCGCGGCGTCCCACGCGCGGCGAAACGCAGGGCTGGCACGCCGTTCGCGATAGGCGGTGCGATAGGAGACGCCGACATGCGCCGAAGCCCGCCGCACCGCCCCGCACGCGGCGAGCGCGTGGAGGAAGGCAACCTGCCGCTCGCGGGTGAACACGGGGTCGGGTGCAGTGGTGGTGGGTGAGGACGCAGGGACACCTGCTTCGGGCACTGGCCCGAGGGGCGCAAGCACCTCGGCCAGCGTGGGGAGGCCGGTGCCGAATGTCGTGGGGGCATTCATGGTTCGCAACTCCGGGTGAGGGAACGAACCGGGTTATCTATGGGAGATGGGGGGCTGTAGGAAAATGGTTTTGGGCGGCGCTGTAATAGGTTATGACCGACAGCTTTGGCGCGGCGGCGGAATGCTACGACCCCATGCCGGTGCTGCTGTCGAAGCGGGACTGGGGCGCGCGGACCGGCGGGAGCATGGCGGATGCGAAGGCGCTGTGCGTGCCATATGCGGAGCCGGTGGCCGTGGAGCGGACGGGCGAGCGGTGGGGCTAGCAAATAATCAGACTCGGAGGCTGTGCTGATCAGTGCGGAAAAAACCGCTAGCCAATCATCAATATTGCGCATTAATAATGCTTATGTCTGTTGATAAGGAAGCAGCCGCCCGCCGATCTATCGAGCACCTCCAGAAATTTGGAGACACTGACTTATTCCCGTCGCTTCCTGAGATGCGGTGTTATGTCGAAAGCAAGGATCTAGTAGCTGAGGAATTCGCCAAACTGACGGCAGGCAACTACAAGCCTCAGCATTGCATAGAAAGTCTGACACCGAAGGGTGCTTTGGGTTTTCGAATTTCCCATCAGCTGTCGGCAACGGATAACATCGTCTACTTGGCCGCTACAATCGCCGTCGCGCCGCAGCTGGAAGCGTACAGGCTTGGCGAAGATACCAATCGCTCGTTTGCATATCGTTTTGTCGAAGGGGATGAGGCACGCCTCTTTAAAAGTGGACGGTCATACCATGACTGGATCAATTACATTACGAAGTTTGGAAAAGAAGAAAACCCGTTCGATACTTTGTCTTATGGTATAGTAACAGACATATCCGATTATTATCAGCGTATATATTTTCATCGTATCGAAAACATACTTGCAGACTGTGGCTGCGATGGACTTAGTGCGGCCCTAATCAAGAAGCTAATTCAGAAAGTAAGAGCGAAACAGTCATTTGGAATCCCTGTGGGCAGCAATGCATCACGAATTATCGCAGAGGCCCTTTTAACTGATGCGGATAAGCTATTAGAAAGCCGTGGCTTCCAGGCCACTCGCTACGTTGACGATTTTCGAATATTGGCAGCGAATGAGCAAGAAGCTCACTCGATACTGTGCGTGTTAGCTGAGTATTTGATGGTGACCGAGGGTTTTTCCTTGAATACCGGCAAAACCCGCATAATGGAAATCGAAGAGCTAAGAAAGTCTGCTACAAAGCGTTTAGATGATGCATTTACTTCCAAGGAGATGCTTGAAATTGAAGCATTTATTAGAATTGAATACGGAGAGGATGAAGCTGAAGACCTGAGTACTTCAGATGAAGAAGATGCGTCGAAAAGTCTTTTCATGACAGCAGACCGTCTTCTGACAAAGATGGACGAAATATCCGCTGCTGGTTTGGCCGATATTTCTATCTACAAGGCGATATTAAGAGCATTGCGCTTCCTCCCCAGCATAGACGTTTCCCGTCTTCTAAGTGACCACAAGGTTTTGCTATACTATATACCGCGGGAGTTTTGCTTGCTTCTCCGCGCTGCCTTGGAGCAGTCGCCGGAGAAAATTGGTGAGGTCAAAGCGACTCTTCTCTCTCTAATTGATACGAAGCCTTTTTCTGATCTTACATTTGTCAGAGCGTGGATACTCGACTTATTTGTGCGCGGCCCATTGATTCCCGAGGAGACGGACTTTGTGGCCTATGATTTCTCTCGCTCGACTTATGAGAAGCGCTATCAATTGCTGATGCGCGGAGTGTTTAACGATCGCCCGTTCTTTCGTGCTCAACGGACGCGTTTCTCGGACTATAGTGATTGGGAAGCACCGTGCCTGTTACTTGGAGCAATGTGCTTGCCAGAGGATGAATTCAAGACTTGGGTGGACTCAGTGAGTGACGATGTCCCGGGAGCGTTTCCGAAGATATTTGTGAAATGGCTCAAGGACAATCACGGCAACTTCCCAGCGATTCTCAGTGAATTGGGCGAATGATCAGACCTCACTAGTCGGTGTTTTCTGAATTAGGTCGGTTTGCCTTGGTCTCCAGTGATCGCCTCTCCAACATCGGCGCCAGATACCGCCCCGTAAAGCTCCGCGGTTCCTTCGCCACCTTCTCCGGCGTCCCCTCCGCCACCACCTCCCCGCCCCGCACGCCGCCGTCGGGGCCAAGGTCGAGGATCCAGTCCGCCGTCTTGATCACGTCGAGATTGTGTTCGATCACCACCACGCTGTTGCCCTGGTCGACCAGCCGCTGCAGCACCTCGAGCAGCTTGCGCACGTCCTCGAAGTGCAGGCCCGTCGTCGGCTCGTCGAGGATGTACAGCGTCTGCCCGGTGCTGCGGCGGCTGAGTTCCTTGGCCAGCTTCACCCGCTGCGCCTCGCCGCCGGAGAGCGTCGTCGCCTGCTGGCCGACCTTGACGTAGCCGAGGCCCACCTCGTTCAGCATGTGCATCTTGTCGCGGATCGGGGGGACGGCCTTGAAGAACTCCTCCGCATCCTCGATCGTCATGTCGAGCACGTCGGCGATGGAGTGGCCCTTGAACTTCACCTCCAGCGTTTCGCGGTTGTAGCGGCGGCCGTGGCATTCCTCGCACGTGACGTAGACGTCGGGGAGGAAGTGCATCTCGATCTTGATCAGCCCGTCGCCCTGGCACGCCTCGCACCGGCCGCCCTTGACGTTGAAGCTGAAGCGGCCCGGCTTGTACCCGCGCGCCTGCGATTCCGGTAGCCCGGCGAACCAGTCGCGGATCTGGGTGAAGGCGCCGGTGTAGGTGGCGGGGTTGCTGCGGGGCGTGCGGCCGATCGGCGACTGGTCGATCTCGATCACCTTGTCGCAGTGTTCGAGGCCCGTGACCTTGTCGTGCGCGCCCGCGATCACCCGCGCGCCGTTCAACGCCCTCGCGGCGGCGGCATAGAGCGTGTCGATGGTGAAGCTCGACTTGCCGCTACCCGATACGCCGGTGATGCAGGTGAAGGTGCCGAGCGGGATCGATGCGGTCACGCCCTTGAGGTTGTTCGCCCGCGCGCCGTGGACGGTCAGCTTGTGCCCGTTGCCCTTGCGCCGCGTGGCCGGGATTTCGATCGCGCGGGTGCCGTTGAGGTAGGCGGCGGTGAGCGACTTCTTCGACTTGAGGACCTGCTTGAGGGTGCCCTGCGCCACCACCTCGCCCCCGTGGACGCCCGCGCCCGGGCCCAGGTCGACCACGTGGTCGGCGGTGCGGATCGCGTCCTCGTCATGCTCGACCACGATCACCGTGTTGCCGAGATCGCGCAGGCGCTTCAATGTTTCGAGCAGCCGGTCGTTGTCGCGCTGGTGCAGGCCGATCGACGGCTCGTCGAGGACGTAGAGCACGCCCGACAGGCCCGAGCCGATCTGGCTGGCGAGGCGGATGCGCTGGCTCTCCCCGCCCGACAGGGTGCCGCTGGTCCGGTCGAGGTTGAGATAGTCGAGCCCGACGTTATCGAGAAACCCCAGCCGCTCGTTGATCTCCTTGAGGATCGCGCGGGCGATCTGCGCCTGCGTGGGCGTGAGCTGGTCGTCGAGCGCGAGGAACCAGGCCTTGGCGTCGCTGACGCTCATCTTTGTCGGCGTGGCGATGTCGGTCATGGCGACTTTCACGCTGAGCGCCTTTTCATTGAGGCGCTTGCCCCCGCACGCTTCGCACGGCTGGGCGGTCTGGTACTTGCCCAGCTCCTCGCGCATCCACGCGCTTTCGGTCTGCAACATGCGGCGATTGAGGTTGCCGATCACACCCTCGAACGCCTTCCTGACGGTGTATTCCTTGCGCCCGTCCTTGAAAGTGAGCGGCACCGCGCGCCCCTTCGTGCCGTGCAGGATCGTGTCGCGCTGCGCCTCGCTAAGCTCGCTCCACGGGGTGGTGAGGTCGAAGCCGAATTCCCTGGCCAGGCTGTTCAGCACCTGCATGTAATAAGGCGACGGCGGGTTGGACTTGGCCCACGGCACCACCGCGCCCTGCTTCAGCGTCAGCGCCTCGTTCGGCACCACCAGCTGCGGGTCGAACAGCAGCTTTTCGCCCAGGCCATCGCACGTCGCGCAGGCACCCTGCGGCGCATTGAAGCTGAACAGGCGCGGCTCAACCTCCTCGATGGTGAAGCCGGATACCGGGCAGGCGAACTTCTCGGAAAAGACGATGCGGTTGGGCGGCAGGCCGGCACCCTTCATCGCGCCACCGGCATCCCCGTCCTCGCGGCCCGGAACCACGCCATCGGCCAGGTCGACATAGGCCAGCCCTTCGGCCAGCTTGAGCGCCTGTTCGAAGCTGTCAGCCAGCCGCGTCTCGATCCCTTCCTTCACCGCCAGGCGATCGACGACGACCTCGATGTCGTGCTTGAACTTCTTGTCGAGCGCGGGCGCTTCCTCGATCGCGTACATCTCGCCGTCGATGCGCACGCGGGTAAAGCCGGCCTTCTGCCATTCGGCCAGTTCCTTGCGGTACTCCCCCTTGCGCCCGCGCACGACCGGCGCGAGCAGATAGAGCCGCGTCCCTTCCGGCAGCGCCATAACCCGGTCGACCATGTTGGACACGGTCTGCGCCTCGATCGGCAGGCCGGTGGCAGGCGAATAGGGCACGCCAACCCGCGCCCACAGCAAGCGCATGTAGTCGTAGATTTCAGTGACGGTCGCCACGGTCGAGCGCGGGTTGCGGCTGGTGGTCTTCTGCTCGATGCTGATCGCAGGAGAAAGGCCGTCGATATGTTCGACGTCCGGCTTCTGCATCATTTCGAGGAACTGGCGCGCATAGGCGCTGAGGCTTTCCACATAGCGCCGCTGCCCCTCGGCATAAATCGTGTCAAACGCCAGGCTCGACTTCCCGCTGCCTGACAGCCCTGTGATCACGATCAGCGCATCGCGCGGCAGATCGATATCGATCCCCTTGAGGTTGTGTTCGCGCGCGCCGCGCACGGAAATATGGGTCAGACTCATCGGGAATGGATGTTCCGGTTTCGTTCGTGCAAGTCAAGGTCCGCGCGAACGGCGTCCCCGGCGATGCGGGCGATGTGGGGGCCAGCCGCACGATTGCAATGCACGCCGCGCGTGCCCGCTTCAGGCTGATCTATGTCAATTCGGGAAACTTCTCCGCAGCTTGCCGTTTGGCGCGCATGCACGCAACTCTCGTTCAACCCGAAACCCGTGATCACGGTGATGACTTTCTCGCCAAGATAAATGATCCCGCTTTCCCATGCGTCGGTGCCAAGTCGGCCGCGGCGCGCGGGATGCTGTCGATCATCCATGCACGCTCGCTGATCAGCGCATGGGACGACTTGCGCATCCACCGCGCCCTGCTGGAATGGTCGTGGCGCTATCGCAGCGAGGAAGGCGGGCTGCGCAGCCTGGCAGTCATCTTCGATGGTCCCGAAGATCTCGACGAGAAGGCGTTCGAGGACGCCATGTGGGCCCGGTTGCAATCCTTCGCCGACAAGGATGCGTGGCTGGGCCAGACGCCCGATACGCGCGTCAGCGGCGATCCCGACGATCCGCATTTCTCGCTCAGCTTCGGTGGGCAGGCCTATTTCGTCGTCGGCCTGCACCCACATGCCTCGCGGCCGGCGCGCCGTTTCCCCAAGCCTGCGATGGTGTTCAACCTGCACGACCAGTTCGAACGGCTGCGTGCGGAGGGCAAGTTCGAAGGGATGCGGGCCAAGATCATCGCTCGTGACGTGGCATTGGCCGGCACGCCCAACCCGATGCTGGATCGGCACGGCGACGCCAGCGCCGCACGCCAGTTCAGCGGGCGCGCAGTTGGCGACGACTGGCGCTGCCCATTCCGCGATCCGCGCGCATGAGCGCGGTCAACGTCATCCCGCCCCGTTCCGGCGTGGCATTCCCGCTGCTGGAGGGCCAGCTGCTCACCGTGATCGATCCGCAGGGGTCGCAGGTTGCGGACCTGCTGGCCTACAATGCGCGCGACCGGCGCGAGGTGATCTCCAACGGGCGCACGTTCGATTACGAAGAGACGATCGCGCTCACCACGGGGCATCGCCTTTGGTCGAACAGATCGAACCCGATGCTGACGATCGAGGAAGACACGGTCGGTCGTCACGATTTCCTGCTGACGCCCTGCAGCGAAGCGACATTCCGGCATTTCTACCCCGATCAGCCCGTCCACCGCGGCTGTTTCGGCAACCTGGCGGAAGCGCTCGCGCCCTACGGCGTCGAACCGGATGACATCCCGACCGCGTTCAACGTGTTCATGAACGTCCCGGTGGAAACCGACGGACGGTTGCGTGTCGATCCCCCCGTGACCCGAGCGGGTGATCGGCTGGTGCTGCGGGCGATGATGGACTGCATCATCGGCCTGACCGCATGTTCGGCCTATTCTTCCAACGGGGGCAGTTTCAAGCCGATCCATTACCGCGTCGACTGACACCGCTTCCATCGCGCACCGGCATGCCTCGCTTCGTCGCAGGGCGCTGGCTTCGGACCCCGCCCCGCCCTAGTCCGATACAGGACGGAGGATGGGAGTTTCGGCGTGACATCGAAAAACAGGGCGGGCCGCGGTGCGGTCGTAAGGCCGCTGGCATGGGTTTTGGTCCTGGGTTGTCTGACGATGCCAGCGTCCGTGCTGGCAGACGATCCGAACGATCCGACCATGCGCAGTGCCGCGGCACGGGCGAAAGATCGCGCCATGACGCGCGAATTGAACATGGGGCAGTTGCGCCATGTGCAGCAGCGCGATGCGGGATATGCCAAGGGCTGGCAGGCGCAGCGCGATTACCCCCGCCAGCAGGCCGAATACGAACGGCGCATGGCCGAATGGCGCCGGGCCGTGCGCCTGTGCGAAAGTGGTCGCCACGAATACTGCGCGCGTTGATGGCGACGTGATGATCGTCACAGCCAGCCGGGCTGGAATGGTTCATTGAGGCGGCGGAGCTTCGGCTCCGTGCGACCCGAAGACTTCGCCCCGGACTTGCGATCGCAGCGCAAGGCCGGGGATTTTTTGCTCGCGTCGCTGTGTTGACAGCCCCGGCGCCGCCCAAACGTCGACCACGTTCGACCGGCGACGTCACGCGGTGCTGGCGGCAGTTGCAATTGCAATCAATCTCCGGTTCAAGCGCTCCCATCTAGGGGCCGGCGTACTTGCGCACGTAATGACCCGCGTGTGCGTCGCCAGACAATCGAGAGGTATCTGCATGAAAACCCGCCTGATGCTCGCCGCTGCTGCCGGCGCGCTCGCAACCGCAACCTTCCTTCCCGTGGAGCCCGCCTTGGCCCAGAACGCCGCCACGACCGCGCCTGCGCATGCCGCGCGCGATGCCGCCGCCGAACGCGAGTGGGCGATCGCCTATTTCGCCAACGATTCCGCCCTGCCGTTTCACGCGCCCGATTTCACCCGGTTGAGCGACGACATCTATGGCCCGGCCATGGAAAAGGCGATGGCAGTGCACAATGCCGAAATCGCCGCGATCAAGAACAACCCGGAGCCGCCGACGTTCGAGAACACCATCGTCGCGCTGGAAACGTCCGGCCGAATGCTGGGCCGCGTGGCCACGATCTTCTTCGCGCTGACCGGTGCCAATACCAACGACACGCTCGATGCGACCCAGGCCGCGATCGGCCCCAAGCTGTCGCAGCATTCGGACGCTATCACGCTCGACCCGGTGCTCTTCGCACGGGTCAAGGCCGTCTACGACAACCGCGCCGCGATGACGATGACGCCGGAAGACGCCAAGCTGCTGGAAAACACTTACGAAGGCATGGTCCAGGCCGGCGCGATGCTGACCGATGCCCAGAAGGAACAGGTCAAGACGATTAATTCCGACCTGTCGAAGCTGACCACCGAATTCGGCCAGAAGCTGCGCGCCGCGACGCTGGCAAACGCGCTGGTGGTCGACACGCGCGAGGAACTGGCTGGGCTTACCGCGGCTGACATCGACGCCGCGGCCAAGCTTGCCGCCGCCAATGGCCAGGCGGGCAAGTTCATGATCGCGCTGCAGAACACCACACAGCAGCCGCTACTGCCTGCGCTGGAAAACCGCGCGACGCGTGAAAAGCTGTTCAAGCTGTCGGTCAGCCGCGCCGAGCAGGGCGGACCCAACGACACCCGCATGACCCTGGCCCGCATTGCCAAGCTGCGCGCGGACAAGGCCGCGCTGTTCGGCGCACCCGACTGGGCCAGCTACGCCATGTGGGACCGGATGGCCGAAACGCCGAAGACCGCGCTCGATTTCATGGGCCAGATGGTCCCGGCCCTCGCCGCCACGCAGCGGCGCGAGGCCGAGGTGCTGAACGAGATGATCCGTTCGGGCGGCGAGAACTTCACGGTCGAGCCGTGGGACTGGTACCGCTATGCCGAAAAGGTCCGTCAGGCGCGCTACGACCTCGACGAGGCCGAGGTGCAGAAGTACTTCGTGCTCGACAAGGTGCTGGAAGATGGCGTGTTCTTCGCCGCGAACAAGCTTTACGGGCTGAACTTCCAGAAGCGCACTGACCTGCCGGTCTATCACCCCGACGTGACCACCTATACCGTGTTCGATCGCGACGGCAGCGAACTGGGCATCTTCTACTTCGACCCGTTCCAGCGCCCCAGCAAGCGGGGCGGTGCGTGGATGAGCAACTTCGTCGACCAGAGCCACCTTTATGGCACCAAGCCGGTGATCTACAACGTGCTGAACATCCCCAAGGCGGCGGACGGCGAGGTGCAGCTGGTCAGCTTCGACAACGTCAACACGCTGTTCCACGAATTCGGCCATGCGCTGCACGGCTTCTTCGGCGACCAGCGGTACGCCAGTCTTTCGGGCACGGCCACGGCGCGCGATTTCGTCGAGTATCCGAGCCAGGTGAACGAGATGTGGGCGACCTATCCCGAAATCCTCGCCAACTATGCCAAGCACTATGAAACCGGCGAAACCATCCCGGCGGCGCTGATCACCAAGATGGAAGAAGCGGCCAAGTTCAACCAAGGCTACGATTTCGGCGAGGTCGTGGCCGCCGCGCTGCTCGACATGAAATGGCACGCGCTGACCCCGGCGCAGGCCGCCGCCATCGACACGCCGGAGAAGGTCGATGCCTTCGAACGCCAGTCGCTGACCGAGCTCGGGCTGGAAGTCGACCTCGTGCCGCCGCGTTACCGCTCGAACTACTTCAACCACATCTTCAGCAGCCCGGCGGGCTATTCGGCCGGTTATTACAGCTATCTGTGGACCGAGATGCTCGATCGCGACAGCCGCAAGTGGTTCATGGACAACGGCGGCCTGACGCGCGCCAACGGCGACCATTACCGCGCGACGGTGATCAGCCGCGGCGGGACGATGGACTACTACAAGATGTTCGAGAACTTCATGGGCCGCGCGCCCAACGTGCGCCCGATGCTGGAAGCACGCGGGCTGGTGGCGGGCGACGACACCGCAACCGATGCGACCGCATCGGACGGCGCGCTGCCGCCGCAGTCGACCGGCGAAACCGGCGCGGCTGCGACGCCGCGGTAAGCTAGCCCGCGACCAAGGCGCGCTGGCCCGATTCGCCGAGCCAGCGCGCAGGGACTTTCCAGACGCGCTCGATCACTGTGGTGTCGAGCGCGTCTGCGCATGGGCCGTCAGCCGCGACCGCGCCATCGCTCAGCACCACGGCGCGGTTGGCGTGGTTCATCGCCAGCGCGAGATCGTGCAGCACCAGCATCACGCCCGCGCCCGCATCGGCCGCGCGGCGCAGATGCGCCAGCAATTCGAGCTGATGCGCAAGATCGAGCGCGGCGAGCGGTTCGTCCGCCAGAATCCACTGCGGCTCTCCCGCCAGCACCCGCGCCAGCAGCACCCGCGCCCGCTCCCCGCCCGACAGGCGCGAAGCGGGACGGCTGGCGAGATGCGCGACATCCATCGCCGCGATCGCCGCTGCGACCTGCGCCTCGCCCCGGTCGCGGTGCGGCAGGCGCCCGAGCGCGACGAGATTGCGCACCGCCACGTCCCACGCGATCTGCGGTTCCTGCGGCAGGTAACCGATCGCCTTTGCCCGCTCGCGCGGGTGCATACTGGCGAGCGGTGTTCCACCCAGCATGACCGCGCCGTCATCGGGCACCAGCAATCCGGCGAGGCATTGCAGCAGGCTCGACTTGCCCGCACCGTTCGGCCCGCAAATCGCGGTGATCGTGCCCGGCTCCAGCGTCAGGGTAACGCCCGCAAGGCGGCCGGCCAGCGCAAGGTTTTCCGCGTGCAATATCATGCCAGACCCCTCCTCATCCGCAGCAGCAGCCACAGGAAGAACGGCGCGCCGATCAGGCTGAGGGCAATGCCCAGCCGCAGCTCGGTAACGGTCGGCAAGACGCGCACCACGCTGTCCGCGACCAGCACCAGCAACCCCCCGGCGAGCGCACTCGGCACGAGCAGCGAACTTGGCCGCCGGTCGGTCAGCGGGCGCACCAGATGGGGCACGATCAGCCCGACGAACCCGATGATCCCGGCAACCGCGACCCCGCTGCCGACGGTCAGCCCCACCCCCGCGATCAGCCAGACCTGCAGCAGGCCGGGGCGCATCCCCAGCGACCGCGCCGCAGCATCGCCCAGGATCAGCGCGTCGAGATCGCGCCGCGCGGCCCACAGGCAGGCGACCCCGGCGAGCGTCAGCGGCGCGGCGATCCAGACCTCGCGCCAGCTGCGGTCGGTCAGCGCGCCCATCAGCCAGGTCACGATCTCGCTCATGGCAAAAGCATTGGGGGCGAAACTGATCGCAAGGCTCATCAGCGCCCCTGCGAGGCTGGCTATCATCATCCCGGCGAGCGTGAACAGTGCAATCCCGCCGGTGCGCCCCGCGATCAGCGCCAGCAATGCCATCGCCCCCGCTGCACCCATGAGCGCAAACAGCGGCAGCAGCCAGGCGCTGGCCGAATAGCCGAACCAGAAACTCGCCACCGCGCCCAGTGCCGCGCCCGGTGCGATGCCGAACAGGCCCGGATCGGCCAGCGGATTGCGCAAGTAACCCTGCATCGCCGCCCCCGCCGCCCCCAACCCTGCGCCGACGACCAGCGCCAGCAACGTGCGCGGCAGGCGCAATTCGGCAAGGATCAGCATGGCATTGGGCGTCTCGCCAGGATCGAGCCAGACGCGGCCCGCGATCAGCGACAGCGGCACCGCGACCGCCAGCAAAGCCAGCAGGATGAGGTTCGCGCGCGTCATCCGCGCACCTCGCGCAGCCGCGCCATAGCCCTGGGGATGGTCGGACCGCCGCAATAGAGCAGCGATGGATCGAAGCGTTCGATCCGCATACCGCGCACCTCGGCCAGAACCGGATGGCGCTGTGCCGCGCTGTCGCCCGCGACCAGCAAGAGTTCGGGCGGATCGGCGACAACCTGTTCCAGCGGCAGGAAGTCAGCCTGCCCCAGCCCGCGCGCGGCGCTGTGGCTGGCGAGGCCGGCACGGCGGAGCATGTCGCTGACCAGCGCCCCCTCGCCCGGCACGATTCCGCCCGGCTGCCACAGCACGGTCGACACGCTGGGCGCCGCAACGCTTGCTGCCTTGACGTCGCGTGCGATGTCGCGCGCCAGTTCGCGGCCCGCCTCCGCCCGCCCGATCGCTGCGCCAATCGCCTCCACCTGCGCCAGGCTGTCCTCGACCGTCGCGGCAATGCCGAAGGTTTCGACCCGCACGCCAAGATCCTCCAGCGCGGCGCGCGTTGCGGGGTGGATGAAGCTGCTCGCCACAACCACATCCGGATCGAGCGCCAGCACTTCTTCCACCGTGCCGCCCGTTGCGGGAAAGCGGCGCGCCTGTGCCAGATCCATCGAAGTGCCCCGCGGATCGTGGCTGTAGTGGCTGATGGCCAGCACCTGCCCCGGCGCCGCAATCCGCGCCAGTACCGCGTCGGTGCAGGGGTTGAGACTGACGACGGTGAGCAGGCCGGTGCCCGCCCGCGGGGCCGGCTCGGCGGTGCACCCCGCCAGAGCCAGCGCCGCGAGCACGCCCGCGCGCATCAGAACTTCGCCCGCGCCCCGAGGAAGGCGCCTCGCCCGGGCGATCCGTAACCCGCGGCAGTCTGATATTCGGCATCTGTCACATTCTCGACCCGCCCGAATAGCTCGACCTTGTCGCTCACCGGCAACGAGGCGCGCAGGGTAGCCACGGCATAGCCATCAATCGGGACCGTGTTACTGGCGTTCTCAAAACTGTCGCTGACCAGCCGCACGTCACCGCCCAGCGTCAGCCCGGCGAGCGGGGTCTGCCAGTCGACGCTGGCAGTCAGCGCATGGTGCGGCCTGCGCGCCAGCGGATTGCCGCGGTTGGCAGAGCCTGGCGTGCGGTTTTCCGTATCGACGTAGGCATAGACCGCGCGCGTCGTCCAGCGCTCGGATGGGCGCGCGCCCAGTTCAACCTCGAACCCCTGCGCCCGCACCCGGCCGATATTGTCGTAGTATCCGAAGGGCCGCGTGGCGCAGAGCGGCGCGGTGGAGCCGAAACAGCTGGCGAATTCGATCTGATCTTCCGCATCACGGCGAAACGCTGTTGCCGCGCCATAGAAGCGGCGGCCGATCAGGGTCCGCTCACCCAGCGCGAGGCCAAGATCGAAGCTGGTGCTGCGTTCAGGGCGCAGGCCTTCGTTACCGAAATCGGAAAACAGCTGGAACAGGGTCGGCGCCTTGAACCCCTCGCCCACGCTGGCGCGCAAGCGCAGGTCGGTCGCGATCTCGTAACTGAAATCGGCGCCGAAGCTGACCGCGCTGCCGAACCGGGCGTGGTCGTCGATCCTTGCGCCAGCGTGGGCGGACAGCGCCCCGAACTCGATCCCGGCCTGGGCATAGGCGCCCAGGATGCGGGTGCTGTGCCCGGTATCGAACAGCGTTTCGTAGCTGCTCCATTCATGTTCGCCGCCGAAATTCAGCAGCAGCGGGCCGATCGGGCGCCATTCGCCGCGCAGCGCGACCCGGTCGGAATGGCCGTCGCTGGTGAAGCTGGGGCCAACCGCGGGGTCGATGTTGTCGCGCTCGGTATCGGCCAAGCTGTAAGTCGCCTGCAGGAACAGCGGTCCGCTGTCGTAGATCGCCCCGGCTGACCCGGAATACTGGCGCGTGTCCTGATATTCGGCGGTATCTGCCAGCACGAAGGCCGGGGCCGGGAAACCGTCGATGTCGAGCTTGCCTTCCGCCCAGCGGCCGCGCGCAAACACCTCGAAGGCATCGGACACGTACCAGCGCGCCTGCCCGTTCACGTCCCACTGTTCGAAGCCGTCTGGTTCAGTGCCGGTGGCAGCGGCGGAAATGCCGTCCGTGCGGTAATAACTCGCCGCCGCGCCGAGATAGCCGCGCTCGCCGCCCAGCCCGCCCGAGACGCTGCCGGTGAATGTGTCGCGTGCGCCATATTCGGCATTCAGGCCAAGCCCCGTCTCGGCCAGTGTGGATGCGATGATCACACCGCCGATTGCATCCGAACCCCAGATGGTGGAGTTCGAGCCGCGCATGACCTCCACCTTGGCGAGATTGGCGCTGAGCAGGTTGCCGAAATCGAATCCGCCGCCGGGCGCAGCCGGATCGGCAACGCGCACCCCGTCGAGCACGACGAGCGTCTGTTCCGCCTCCGCGCCGCGCAAGCGCACGCCGGTGAAGCTGCCGGTTCCGCCATTGCGAGTGACGGCAAGGCCCGGCACGCGTTCGAGCACGCGGGTCAGGTCGGCACCCTGTACGCTGGCAATCTCGTCCACGCCGAGCACAGTGACGGCCATGCCGGTGTCCTCGATCTCGGTCCGCGTGCCGGTCGCGGTGACGGTGATGGTTTCCTCGGGGCTCGCCCGTGTGTCGTCGAACGTGGCCGGCTCGTCGACTTGCTGCGCTGCCAGCGGGCTGGCGAGCAGAAACAGGGAAACGCCGGAAAACAGGTAGTTACGCATTATTCCTCCAAATATCATGTGCGATCTGTCGCCCATGACAGGAGGCCGCGCGGCGATTTCCGCGCGTTCCCGCAGCATCCGGTACACCCCGCCCGGCTACTCGAACGACCGTCGTGGGCAGGTCTCCTGGCTCCCGGATCGTCGCTCCTCCGCCGCCTTCCCGCCCCTCGCGTTGCGCGGGGACAGTGGCATATGGCGGGATCGCTCCCCGGTCACAGTTGCGGGGGCAGCGGGGGCATCGAACCCCCTTCCCTCTTCGGTCCGCCTGTTCCCGATGGAAGCGCGCGGACAACCCATGACGTGGAGGCGCGCATAGTCGCGCGGGGGCGCGGGGGCAACCTTGTATGGTTAACGCGCCGTTCGCCTTGCCGCTTAACCGACATGCACGAGATGTGCCGCCATAGGACGCATGCTTTCGACCCGTTCGCGGCTCGTGGCCGCCCCTGTTACGCGCCGCGGCGCGTGCCACCGATTGTCCGGATGACCTTTTGACCGACCGCCTTGCCATTGCCTCGCATCATGCCGTGCCGCACCGCGCGCGCCGGCCGCGGGTGTCGCTGTGGGCGCGGCTGGCGCGTTCGGTGAATGCGCGGGCCGTACTGGCTCTGGTCGTGGCCGTGGCCGTGCCCATGCTGGCAGCACCAGCCGGGTGGGCGCAGTTCGGCCTGGGCCAGTCCGCCCCTGCCCCTGCCGCGCCAGTCGAGCCCATGCCCTTCGAGCGCGCGGGGTTCAGTTTTCCCGGTTCGGCATTCTACTTCATCGAGCAGGCACCGCGTCTGGCATATGACGTGGAGGCAGCGCCCCCCGCGCTGTTCGACACCACCGGCACGGGCAGCGGCGCCGGTGAAGCTGCGCTGGCCGCCGTGCGCGACGCGGGCCCGGCAGCACGCGGGTTTCTCTCTGCCGGAACGGGCATGGACAAGGCACGCGCGCTTCAGTGCCTCGCCACTGCGATCTATTACGAGGCGGCGAGCGAATCGCTCGACGGCCAGCGCGCCGTGGCCCAGGTCGTGCTCAACCGGGTGGCGCATCCGAGCTATCCCAACAGCGTGTGCGGGGTGGTCTATCAGGGCAGCGAGCGCAAGACCGGCTGCCAGTTCAGTTTCACCTGCGACGGATCGCTCCGCCGCGTCCCGTCGGCAGCTGGTATGGCGCGTGCGCGGATGATCGCGAGCGAGGCCCTTTCGGGCTCGGTTTTCGCGCCCGTCGGCCTCGCCACGCATTATCACACGGTCTGGATCTATCCTTACTGGGCGCCAAGCTTGGCGCACATCGGCACCATCGGTGCGCACCGGTTCTACAAATGGCGCGGCAATGCCGGGCGGCCCGAAGCGTTCCGGTCCGCCTATTTCGGCGGCGAGCCGGTCGCCGCCCCCAACGCCCGCCGGACCGACGAATTCGCCACCGAGGCCGCTGACCCGCTGGCCCTGGCCAAGGTGTTCGAGGAGGCCCGCCGCAAAGCCGAAACCGAAAGCCGCGCCACCGCCCAGCGAGCACCTGCGCCCGCTTATGCCCCGGCGGTCGAACAGCGTGGCGGCGACGCCGTGTTCACTGCCGAAAATCTGCCCGCAGCCGGTTCGGTGCGCGAGGAATACGCCAATTCCGGCCGCTGGATAGCGGAACCGGGAACCGCCCGTCGCTGACCCAGTTGGGCCAGTTAATGTCTTCGAAACCTTGAGATAAAACCGAACCTTAGCGCCTCTGTCGCTAGACCGCGCGCACAGTTCGCTCCAACTCCCCCAGGACGCATCCAGGCATGACGCTTCACTTCGCTGCTGCCCGCACCGCCGCGCGCTCGCCCATCGCCCGGGCGCTTCGGTTTCGGCCCGCCAAAGGGGCAGACAACGACAACTGCCTGACAGTCGACGACCGTTTGCTTCATGCCGCCTTGCGCCACTTTGCCGCGCATGGCCTCCACGCTGCGCGCGAGGCACGCAAGCAGGCGGAAAACGCCTTCTTTGCCGGCGACCGCGAAGGCTACGATTGGTGGCTGGGTGTATGCCGCACGCTCGATCGGCGGCTCGCGGCCAAGCTCGAACGGGGGGTCGGCGCAGAGCCCCGCTAACCGCCCGTGACGATGGTAAGCATGCCGTTAACCCGGCGGTGACTGTTTCGACGTTAAAGATCGCCGCATGGCGGTGAGCGAACAGTTCGGCAAGGTGGCCAGGATCCTTGCTCCAAAGGCAAACAGCGCGATCAACGAACGCGTTCGCCGCACCCTCGTGCGCACCTTGTACACACAACCTTCCAGCCTCGCGATCGGTGCCGTCAACGGCATCGCGTCGAGCGGAATAGCGGCCTATATCAGCGGCTCGCAGGCGATCCTGGTCGCCAGCATCGTGCTCAGCTTCATTGCCGTGACGCGCGTGATTGCAGCGCTTGGCCTGTCGCCCGATGACGATTCGGGCCCCAGCACTTCCACGCTGGAAGTCGTCTACGAACTCGGCGCATTCAGCTACGCGCTGGTTCTGGGCGTGATTGCAGCGATGACTGTTGCAATGGAAATTCCAGCGCAGGTCAAGATACTGATGGTCGCCAACGCGGTCGGATACGGCATCGGAATCTGCGCACGCAACGCCGGCCGGCCGATGATCGCGCTTGGGCAGCTGGTGCTGGCCACCGCGCCGATCCTGCTCATTGCCATTTGGCTGTTCACGCTTCCTTCGATCGCGCTCGCCGTGACCATGGTGCTGCTGCTGCCCGCAATGTCATCGATCACGCTCAATGTGTTCAAGACCTTGCGCGACAGCATCACCGCGGCCGAAACCAATGCCGAACTGGCCGAAAAGATGCGCGTTCTCGCGCGCACCGACGTGGTCACCGGGCTCGCCAATCGCGCCGGTCTCAATCACGAGATGGTCGAACACCTCATGGCCCTGCCCGACGGGCAGCAGGTGGCGGTGGTGTGGATCGACCTCGACCGGTTCAAGGAAGTCAACGATCTGCTCGGCCATACGGTTGGCGACCGCCTGCTCAACGAAATCGGCGGGCGCCTGCGCGAAATAACCCCTCCAGGCGCGATCATCGCCCGATTTGGCGGGGACGAATTCATAATCCTGTCCAACGTCGCCAGCCGCCACGATGCAGAGCGCATGGCGAGCGAAATCCACGCCGAAATCATGCGTCCGGTGCGGATCGATGGCGATCGCCTCGAAATCCGCGCCTCGCTGGGCGTCGCGGTCCTGCCGGACGATGGCGACGACGCCGACAAGCTCATGCAGGCCGCCGACCTCGCGCTCTATCACGCGAAGGTCAACGGCCGGGGCCAGACCTGCTTCTTCGACGAATCGATGACCCGCGACCTCGTCCGCCGCCGCGAGATCGAAGCGGAACTGCGCGCCGCGCTGCAGCGCGACGAACTGTCGCTGTTCTTCCAGCCGATCGTCGACCTGGAAACCGGGCGCATCCGCGCGTTCGAGGCGCTGGTCCGCTGGTTCCACCCCGAAAAGGGCGAACTGCGCCCCGACGAATTCATTCCAGTGGCCGAGGAAACCGGCGTCATCCTGACGCTGGGGAACTGGATCACCGCCCAGGCCGCCCGCGCCGCTGCGCAGTGGCCCGAAGATATCACGATTGCGGTCAACCTTTCCCCGCTGCAGATTCGCGCGCCGGGCGCGGCGCTGGGCATCCGCAACGCCTTGCGCGAAGCGGGTCTGCCGCCGCACCGGCTGGAACTGGAAGTGACCGAGAGCCTGTTCCTGGACGACAACGATTCAACCGCTTTCTTCATCGAGGAACTGTCTGCCCTTGGCGTCCGCTTCGCGCTCGACGATTTCGGGACCGGCTATTCGTCGCTCGGCTACATCAACAAGTTTCCGTTCTCGAAGATCAAGGTCGATCGCAGTTTCGTATCCGGCCCGGACGTGGGCAAGCGAACCGAGGCGATCATCCGCGCAGTGGCGGAAATGGGTGCGCAGCTCGACATGGAAATCGTTGCCGAAGGTCTCGAGACGATCGACCAGGTTCGGGCCGTGCGCAACGCCGGTTGTACGCTGGGACAGGGCTACTACTTCAGCCGCGCAGTCCCTGATTACCTCGCGGCGATGCTGCTCGCACAGGAACGCGACGGCGGCGATCCCAAGGCGCTGATTGCTTAGGGCGACCACGCTTATTGCTGCTGCGAAACATTTGCAAAGATAGTTCCCGGGCGGGTTCTTTTGCCAGTTGCAATCCCCATCCCGCCCGCCTAGTCGCTGCACCGTTCACCGGGTGCGGCTTCCCTGCGGGACGCGGGCGCGCCAACGGTATGCGACAATCCGGTCCCGCGCGTTACGGAAGGACGGAATTTCCCCGCATGGCACGCAAGAAGATCGCGCTCGTCGGCGCTGGCATGATTGGTGGCACCCTCGCCCACCTCGCGGCGAAGAAGGAAATGGGCGACATCGTCCTGTTCGACATCGCCGAAGGCATTCCGCAGGGCAAGGCGCTGGACCTTTCGCAGTGCGGCCCGATCGAAGGCTTCGACGCGAAAATCACCGGCACCAATGACTACGCCGACATCGCTGGCGCAGATGTCGTGATCGTCACCGCAGGCGTGCCCCGCAAGCCGGGGATGAGCCGCGACGATCTGCTCGGCATCAACCTTGGCGTCATGAAGGCGGTCGGTGAAGGGATCAAGGCGCACTGTCCCGATGCCTTCGTGATCTGCATCACCAACCCACTCGACGCGATGGTCTGGGCGCTGCGCGAATTCTCCGGCCTGCCGCACAACAAGGTCGTCGGCATGGCCGGCGTGCTTGACAGCGCGCGCTTCGCCACTTTCCTCGCCTGGGAATTTGGCGTGTCGGTCAAGGATGTGAACGCCTTTGTCCTTGGCGGCCATGGCGACACCATGGTTCCGGTCACCAGCTACACCACCATTTCGGGCGTGCCGGTCGACGACCTCGTCAAGATGGGCAAGTCGTCGCAGGCGCGGATCGACGAGATCGTGGCACGTACCCGTTCCGGCGGCGGCGAGATCGTCGGCCTGCTCAAGACCGGGAGCGCTTACTACGCCCCCGCCACCAGCGCGATCGCGATGGCCGAAGCCTATCTGGGCGACCAGAAGCGCATCCTGCCGAGCGCGGTCTATGTCGACGGCAAGTACGGCCTCGACGGGCTGTATGTCGGCGTGCCGACCGTGATCGGCGCCGGCGGCGCGGAGGAGGTGATCGAGATCGCGCTCGACGACGAAGCGAAGCAGAACTTCCAGGTCAGCGTCGACGCGGTCAAGGAACTGCTGGTGGCGTGCAAGGGTATCGACCCGAGCCTGAACTGATCCCGTTGCCCCGGCGAAGGTCGGGGCCGCGCCGCAAGGTGCAAGATTGCCGAGAGCGATCCCAGCTTTTGCCGGGATGACGTCAAAGGACCAAAGAATGAGCATCCTCGTCGACAAGAACACCAAGGTCATCACCCAGGGCATGACGGGTGACACCGGCACGTTCCACACCCAGCAGGCGCTGGCTTACGGCACGCAGATGGTGGGTGGCGTGACCCCGGGTAAAGGCGGCACCACGCATATCGGGCTGCCGGTGTTCGACACCGTGGCGCAGGCGAAGGATGCGACCGGAGCGACCGCGAGCTGCATCTACGTGCCGCCGCCGTTCGCCGCGGATTCGATTCTCGAGGCGATTGAGGCGGAAATCCCGCTGATCGTCTGCATCACCGAAGGCATTCCCGTGCTCGACATGGTCCGCGTCAAGCGCTCGCTCTCGGGCAGCAAGTCGCGCCTGATCGGCCCCAACTGCCCCGGCGTGCTGACGCCCGGCGAATGCAAGATCGGCATCATGCCGGGCTCGATCTTCAAGAAGGGTTCGGTCGGCGTCGTCAGCCGTTCGGGCACACTGACCTATGAAGCCGTGCACCAGACCACCATGGTCGGCCTGGGCCAGACCACCGCGGTCGGCATCGGCGGCGATCCGGTCAACGGTACGAATTTCATCGACGTGCTTGACCTGTTCCTCGACGATCCCGAAACCAAGTCGATCATCATGATCGGCGAGATCGGCGGCAGCGCCGAGGAAGAAGCCGCAGAATTCATCGCGGAGCAGGCGAAGAAGGGCCGCAAGAAGCCGATGGTCGGCTTCATCGCAGGCCTTACCGCCCCTCCAGGTCGCCGCATGGGTCACGCAGGCGCGATCGTTTCAGGCGGCCAAGGCGGCGCGGAAGACAAGATCGCCGCGATGGAAGCAGCCGGCATCCGCGTCTCGCCTTCGCCCAGCGAACTGGGCACCACGCTCGATGCACTGCTGAAGGAACTCGCCTGACCTGACGCACTGCGCGTCTCCTCCTTGGGAGCGCAGTGCCGTTTCGGTCATTGGGGTCCACGTGAGGTAACCCGGCCAATGGGCAACGAACACCAGAATTTCCTCCCCGAGCTTTCCGATCAGGAAGGCCCGCAGCCCGGCCCGTCATGGGCCAATCAGCGCTGGGCCCAGCGCGAGGCGGAGGGGGATTTCACCCAGGCGCTCGACCCGACCGCGATGAAGATCGCGGTGGCCCAGGCAGCCGAGAAAGCCGGCAAGCCCGCCGATCCCAAGGCGATCGAGCAGGCGGCAGCGGATTCGATCCGCGCAATGCTGCTGCTGCGCACCTATCGCGTACGCGGGCATCTGGCCGCCGATCTCGACCCGCTCGGCCTGTCGAAGCAGGAACTGCCTGCCGACCTCGATCCCGAATACCACGGCTTCACCGGCGAGGCGCTGGATCGTCCGGTCTATCTCGGCGGCAACCTCGGCCTCGAATGGACCACGGTGCGCGAACTGGTCGAGATCCTGCGCCGCAATTACTGCGGCAAGATCGGCTTCGAATACATGCACATCTCGGACGTGGAGGAGCGCCGCTTCATCCAGGACCGGATCGAAGGGGGCGACAAGTCGATCGACTTCACCCCCGAGGGCAAGCAGGCGATCCTCGGCGCGGTGATCCGCGGCGAGCAGTACGAGAAGTTCCTCGGCAAGAAATATGTCGGCACCAAGCGTTTCGGCCTCGACGGCGGCGAAGCGATGATCCCGGCGCTGGAAGCCGTGATCAAGTACGGCGGCAGCCGGGGCGTAAAGGAAATCGTCTACGGCATGGCGCACCGCGGGCGGCTTAACGTCCTCGCGAACGTGCTGGCCAAGCCCTACCGCGTGATCTTCCACGAATTTTCCGGCGGCACCGCCAATCCGGAGGATGTCGGCGGATCGGGCGACGTGAAATACCACCTGGGCACCTCGACCGACCGTGAATTCGACGGGATCAAGGTGCATATGAGCCTGGTCCCCAACCCCAGCCACCTCGAAACGGTGGACCCGATCGTGCTGGGCAAGACCCGCGCCCAGCAGGCGTTCCGCGACGACATCGGCCAGGGCAAGCACAAGCAGGTCCTGCCGGTGCTGATCCACGGCGACGCGGCGTTTGCCGGGCAAGGCATCGTGTGGGAGTGTTTCGGCTTTTCCGGGGTGCGCGGCTACAATACCGGTGGCTGCATCCACTTCGTCATCAACAACCAGATCGGGTTTACCACAAGCCCGCAGTTCAGCCGCGGGTCGCCCTACCCGTCCGACGTTGCGAAGGGTGTTCAGGCGCCGATCCTGCACGTCAACGGCGATGATCCCGAAGCAGTGACCTTCGCGTGCAAGCTGGCGATCGACTACCGCCAGACTTTTGGCCGCGACGTGGTCGTCGACATGTGGTGCTACCGCCGGTTCGGCCATAACGAGGGGGACGAGCCGAGCTTCACCCAGCCGCTGATGTACGCCCGGATCAAGGCGCATCCGCGCGTGTCGGAGCTCTATTCCGCGCGCCTGCTCGAACAGGGCGTCATCGACAAGGACTATGCCTCCGAAGTCGAGATGCGCTTCACCCAGACGCTGGAACAGGAATTCGAAGGCGCCAAGAGCTACAAGGCCAACGAGGCCGACTGGTTCGCCGGGCGCTGGAGCGGGCTCCATGCCCCGGCAGACCCGGAAACCGCGCGCCGCAACGTGCCCACCGGGATCGAGCAGAAGCTGTTCGACAGCCTGGGCCGCACGCTGACGACCGTGCCCGACAGCATTACGATCCACAAGACGCTCGCCCGCGTGCTCGACGCCAAGCGCGAGATGTTTGCCAGCGGCACCGGGTTCGATTGGGCAACGGCCGAAGCGCTGGCGTTTGGATCGCTGCTGTCCGAAGGATTTGGCGTGCGCCTGTCCGGCCAGGATTCCGGTCGCGGCACGTTCAGCCAGCGTCACGCGGTGTGGGTCGACCAGACCGACGAGCACAAGTACATTCCGCTGACCACCGTGCCGCACGGGCACTTCGAAGTCCACGACAGCCCCCTGAGCGAGTATGGCGTGCTCGGGTTCGAATACGGCTATGCCAGCGCCGATCCGAAATCGCTGGTGCTGTGGGAAGCGCAGTTCGGCGATTTCGCCAATGGCGCGCAGATCGTCATCGATCAGTACATCGCCGCCTCCGAAGCCAAATGGCTGCGCGCCAACGGCCTCGTCATGCTGCTGCCGCATGGGTACGAAGGTCAGGGGCCGGAGCACAGTTCGGCGCGGCTCGAACGGTTCCTGCAGCTTTGCGCGCAGGACAACATGCAGGTGTGCAACATCACCTCGCCGGCAAACTATTTCCACGTCCTGCGCCGGCAGATGCACCGCCCGTTCCGCAAGCCGCTGATCATCATGACGCCCAAGTCGCTGCTGCGCCATCCGCAGGCCAAGAGCGAGGCGCGCGACTTCGTTGGCGAGGGGCATTTCATGCGGATCCTGTCCGACCGCAACGGTGCGGCGGACGATGCGACCCGCAAGGTGATCCTTTGTTCGGGCAAGGTCGCATACGATCTGATGGAAGCGCGCGATGCCGCCGGGATCGACGATACGCAGATCATTCGCATCGAGCAGCTTTACCCCTTCCCCGGCGAACCGCTTGCCGCGCGCCTCGCGCGCATGCCCAATCTGGATGAAGTCGTCTGGTGCCAGGAAGAACCGCGCAACAACGGTTCGTGGTTCTTCGTCGAACCACTGATCGAGGAAGCGCTGGCTGCAGCGAAATCTTCGGTCGATCGGGCGCGCTATGCCGGGCGCATCGCCAGTGCATCGCCCGCCACCGGTCTCGCCAAGCGGCACGAAAGCGAACAGGGCGCGTTGATCGGCAATGCGCTCGGCCTGTCGGTCCGCAATGAAATCCGCCGTCGAAAGAAGGCCTGAGGAAACTGTAATGAGCACGGAAATCAAGGTCCCCACGCTCGGTGAATCGGTCACCGAAGGCACGATCGGCGAATGGCTGAAGAAGCCGGGCGACGCGGTAAAGGTGGACGAGCCCATCGCCAGCCTGGAAACCGACAAGGTTGCTGTCGAGGTGCCAAGCCCGGTCGCGGGCGTCATCGGCGAATTGAAGGCCGAAGTCGGCGATACCGTGGCCGTGGGCGCAGTGATCGCGACCGTGCTGGACGATGTGGCTGCGGGTGAAAGCACCGATGTGCAGCCGCGCGAGGCGGCCCAGCCCAAGGCTGAACAGGCACCCAAGGCGACTGCGCCCGCCCCCGCGGAAGGCGATGCGCAGACCCTTAGCCCCGCGGTACGCCGCGCGGTGCTGGAACACGGTGTCGATCCAAGCTCCATCAAGGGCAGCGGCAAGGATGGCCGTTTGACCAAGGAAGACGTACTCGCCGCCGCCAAGGCAAAGGGCGAAGCGCCGGCGGCTACCTCCGCTGCGGCCTCGACAACGGCTCAGGCCGAGCCCGCCGCCAGCCGACCGGCCACCGGCGAACGGCGCGAGGAACGCGTCAAGATGACGCGGATGCGGCAGACGATCGCCAAGCGCCTCAAGAGCGCGCAGGATACGGCCGCACTCCTCACCACCTTCAACGACTGCGACATGAGCGCGGTGATCGAGGCACGCGAGAAGTACAAGGACGTGTTCGCCCAGAAGCACGGCATCAAGCTCGGCTTCATGTCGTTCTTCGCCAAGGCTTCGTGCCTGGCGCTGAAGGACATTCCGGCCGTCAACGCGCAGATCGACGGCGACGAGATCATCTACCATGATTACGTCGACATTTCGGTGGCGGTCTCGGCCCCCAACGGGCTGGTCGTTCCGGTGGTGCGCGATGCCCATGCCAAGGGCTTCGCGCAGATCGAGAAGGACATCGCCGATTTCGGCAAGCGCGCCAAGGACGGCACGCTGACGATGGAAGACATGAAGGGCGGCACCTTCACCATTTCCAACGGCGGCGTGTTCGGCGGGCTCATGTCGACGCCGATCATCAACCCGCCGCAAAGCGCCGTGCTGGGCCTCCACCGGATCGAGGACCGCCCGGTCGTGCGCGACGGGCAGATCGTGATCCGCCCGATGATGTACATCGCGCTCAGCTACGACCACCGTCTGATCGACGGGCGCGAGGCGGTGACGGCACTGAAGACGATCAAGGAAGCGATCGAAGATCCGACGCGCCTGCTGATCGACCTGTGATGGCGAACACCGCAAACCTTACCTTGGCGAAGTCGGCTGCGATCGCCCTGGCCATGCTGGCGCTGACCGGTTGCGATGCCGCGCAACAGATCGCGGGCGAGGCAATGCAGGGCGAGGTGCGCAACGCGGTTGCCGCCCAGTGCGAACAGGTGGCCGAAGGTGCTGGTATCGTGGCAGGCCGGGTGACCGAAGTTTGCCGGTGCAGCGCCGACACGTTCATGGCCGATAGCGATCTGACGCTGGAAGACGTGAGCCGTGAACGCATCGAAGGAATCGTCAACGCCTGCGCCAAGAGCACCGCGGGCGGAAATTGGAACGCAGTGCCAGCGGAGGAAAACGGTGGCTGACCACAATTACGACTACGACGTTCTCGTTATTGGTGCCGGCCCGGGCGGCTATGTCGCCGCGATCCGTGCAGCCCAGTTGGGCCTCAAGACCGCGTGCGCGGAAAGCCGTGCGACGCTGGGCGGCACTTGCCTCAACGTGGGATGCATTCCGTCAAAGGCGATGCTTCACGCGAGCGAGTATTTCGACGCGGCCCGGAACGGCGCAATGGCCGACATGGGCATCGAGGTGGAGCCCCGGCTCAACCTCGACAAGATGCACGCCCAGCGCCTCGATGCGGTCGGCGGCCTTACCAAGGGCATCGAGTTCCTGTTCAAGAAGAACAAGGTGGAGTGGAAAAAGGGCCGCGCCAGCTTCATCGACGCGCACACCGTGGACATCGGCGGCGAAAAGGTCACTGCGAAAGACGTGGTGATCGCGACCGGATCTTCCGTGACGCCGCTGCCCGGGGTGGAAGTCGACAATGACCGGCAGGTGGTGGTCGATTCGACTGGCGCGCTCGAACTGAAGGCAGTGCCGAAAAAGATGGTCGTCATCGGTGGCGGCGTGATCGGGCTGGAACTCGGTTCGGTCTGGCGGCGGCTTGGCGCGGAAGTGATCGTGGTCGAATTTCTCGACCAGCTGCTCCCCGGCATGGATATGGACATCCGCAAGGAAGCGGCCAAGATCTTCAAGAAGCAGGGCATGGAACTGCGCCTTGGCACCAAGGTCACCGGGTGCACCGTCGATGGCGGGACAGCGACGCTGACGCTCGAACCCGCCGCTGGCGGCGAAGCGACGACGCTGGAGGCGGACTGCGTGCTCGTTTCGATCGGTCGGCGCCCGAATACCGAGGGGCTTGGCCTCGAAAACATCGGGCTGGAGCTCAACCAGCGCGGCCAGATCGAAACGGACCATGATTTCCGGACCAAGGTGGACGGGGTCTGGGCCATCGGTGACGTCATCCCCGGCCCGATGCTTGCCCATAAGGCAGAGGACGAAGGCATTGCCTGCGCCGAAAACATCGCCGGCCAGACCGGCATCGTGAACCATGCGATCATTCCCGGCGTCGTCTACACCTGGCCCGAGATCGCCGGCGTTGGCCTGACCGAGGACGAGGCCAAGGCCAAGGGCGCGGTCAAGGTCGGCAAGTTCCCGATGATGGCCAACAGCCGCGCCAAGACCAATCACGAACCCGACGGCTTCGTGAAGGTGATCGCCGACGCGGAAAGTGACCGGGTCCTGGGCGTATGGTGCATTGCCAGCGTCGCAGGCACGATGATCGCCCAGGCCGCGCAGGCGATGGAATTCGGCGCGACGAGCGAGGACATCGCCTACACTTGCCACGCCCACCCGACGCATAGCGAAGCGATCAAGGAAGCGGCGATGGCGGTGACCGGCAAACCGATCCACATGTAGGCGGAACCGCCGCCCCCCTCGCCGGTTGTGGCCCCGACAGCATCAGGGGCATCAAGGGCATGATTTCAGGGGGACGGCGCGGTATCGCGGTGTTGGCGGTGGGGTGCATGGCGCTGGCGGCTTGCAAGAGCGGTACGCCAAGCGGCCCGCCGCCGCGCGCAAGCGACACGATCCAGGTGCCGGCGCAGGATTCGGTCATCGCAGTACCTGTCACCGCCGACCTGTCGGGCCTTGCCCGGCAGCTCGAGGCCGAAATACCGCGCCAGCTGTGGACCATCGACGAGCGAGGACAGACCTGCGTCCCGTCCGAACGCATCAAGGTCGCCTTCGTCAAGCTCAAGACCCCGACGCTGAAATGCGACATCAGCGGCACGGTGACGCGCGGCGCGCTGACCCTGTCAGGTCGCGGACAGGACATCGTCGTGACAATGCCGATCCGCGCGGTCGTGCGCGCGAAGGATATCGGCGGCATCCTGAGACAGGAAACCGCAACGGCCAACGCGCAGGTTCGCGCGGTAGCGCGCCTGTCGCTCGACGACCGATGGAACCCGCGCGCGACGATGAACATCGAATACGACTGGACCGATGCACCCCACGTCGATTTCCTCGGGCAGAGGATCGAATTCACCAACGCCGCCGACAGCAAGCTCAAGGGTATCGTTACGCGGCTTGAACGCACGCTGCCGCACGAACTGGCCAAGCTCAACCTGCGCGCCGATATCGAGCGTTTGTGGGGACAGGCGTTCACCTCGTTGCAGCTCAACCGCGCCAACCCGCCTGTATGGATGCGGATCACGCCGCAGCAGCTGCAGTACGGCGGCTACACCATCAACGGCCGGCGGCTGGAACTGCGGCTGGGGATGAAGGCACGGACCGAAACTTTCGTCGGCGACCGGCCCGAAGATCCTGCGCGCACGCCCCTGCCCCCGCTGGCACGATTGGCGGAAGCGCCGGGCAAACTGATGTTCTTTGTGCCGGTCATCGCCGATTATGACGAACTCGAACCGGTGATCGCCCGGGCGCTGGTCAAACGCTCTGCGCGGCCTTTCGAAGTGCCAGGCATTGGATTGGTCGACGCCAAATTCGGCGCGGTCGAGGCCTATGGTTCGACCAATGGACGCGTCGCGGTGGGCGTGACCTTCACTGCAAAGCAGCGCGAAGGCAACGTCGGCAGCGCCAAGGGCAGGATCTGGCTGACCGGCGTCCCCGTCAACCGCCCCGGATCGCGGGAGGTCGGCTTCTCGCAGGTCGAAATCACCGGCGATACCGACCGGGCCGACGCCGATCTGCTGCTCGCATTGGCCAATTCGCCGGGATTTTCGCAGACGATCGGCGGAGCACTGGCGCAGAATTTCGAACGCGATTACGATGAACTGATGCGCAAGGTCGCAACCGCTATCGAGAGCAAGCGCGAAGGCGATCTGCTGATCCGCGCCCGGATAGAGGACGTGCGTACCGGCAAGCTCAAGGCCGCCGGTCAGGGGCTCTACCTGCCCGTATGGGGCACCGGCACGGCCGATATCCGCCTGGCTCCCAGCTGAGCGACCGGGTTCTGCCTGGCTGGCGCGCAGGCGCCCTTGCAGCGCTGGCGTGTGCCGTTGGCGCTGGCGGCCTGGCGATGACCGTGCGTGGTGCGCCGCCAGCTTGGCCCGCAGTCAACCTGGGTGCGTTCATCGTTGCCGCATTGCTGGCAATAGTTCCGTGGCGCAGCGACAGGCACGCATTGGTGCTGGCACCGCTACTGGTCTTTGCAACACTGCTGGCAAGTATGCCGATCGAGGGCGTCAGGCGGTGGATCGATCTTGGGCCCGTCGCACTTCATATCGGCATGGCGGTGCTTCCCGCATTCGCCGTGGTGGTGGCGCGTCGCCCTCGCCCGGCGGCATCCGTCGCGGCGATCATCGTTGCCGTGACGCTCGCCGTGCAGCCTGACCGTGGCACCGCCGTCGCTTTCGCTGCGGCCATGGCAGTCGGCGCCTTGCTACGGCCGACACGCTGGTCAGTCATAGCGACCGTTTGCGCTACGCTGGCTCTAGCTGCAACATTCATCCGTCCAGACCCGCTGGGCCCCGTCGCCCATGTCGAAGGCGTGCTGCAAGACCCGGTGCTCCATGCTGGGCCACTTGGTCTGGCTGCAGCAATCGCACTCATGACCGCAACTGCCGCACCACTACGGGCCGGGGCGGATGGTGCGATCCTCGCTGCGTTTTATGGCGGGCTGGCGCTCGCATCGCTGATCGGTCCCTACCCCACTCCGCTGCTCGGATATGGCGTTGCGCCGATTATCGGTTATGGACTCGCGCTCGGGCTGATCGAAGGCGAGCGGGGATGGCGTTCCAGCAACTAACCGTGCCGCCGGCGTGCATTGCCCGGTGATGGGCATTCTGACGCACGAATAGGATCGCAATGGCTCGCAGGACTTCGATGCAGCGCTTTGCACGCTGGCACATCTGGCTGGGCTGGCTGGTCGGCGTCCCGATCCTGATGTGGACGGTGACCGGCCTCGTCATGGTAGCGCGGCCGATCGAGACGGTACGCGGAACCGACCTGATGCGCGAAAGCCAGCCGCAACCGCTGGCCGTGCCCGGCACGGCATTCGGTGCGGTCGAGGGTCCGATCCGCGAGATCCATGCCAGGATGCAGGGCGGCCGCGCCGTCGCGCTGGTGACGATGATGGACGGCAGCGTGCGCCGCCGCGATCTGGCGACCGGCGCCGCGATCCCGCCGCTGACCGCGGTCGAAGCGCGGGAATTGGTCGCCAGCCAAATCCGCGGCGGAGATCAGGCAGAGCGCGTCACGCTATACGCGGCTAACGCCGTGCCCTTCGATTTCCGCCGCGAGATGCCGGTATGGCAGGTCCAGCTGGCGAACGGTACGCGGGTCTACGTCGGGCGCGAGACGGGGGAGGTAGAGGCGGTGCGCACGCGCTGGTGGCGGGTGTTCGATTTCATGTGGGGCCTCCACATCATGGACTTGCAGGACCGCGAGGATACTTCACACCCGATCCTGATCCTGTTCGCCGCGCTGTCGGTAATCGGCGCCCTGCTGGGCTGCGTTTTGATGTTCCGCCGGCGCAAGGCACGGCCTCAAATGCAGGCGCAAGCCCACATTCCGTCGAATTCGGTGTGAACCCGCCTGCCCTTCCCCCCGCGCTCGACCTTCTCGGTACGGCGGTGTTCGCTCTGACGGGGGCGTTGCTCGCGGCGCGGCTGCGGCAGACATTCGTTACGATGGCCTTTTTCGCGCTGGTGACGGGCGTCGGCGGGGGATCCTTGCGCGACATGCTGATCGGTGTGCCCGCGTTCTGGCTCCACAACCCATGGGTCGCGCCCGTAATCTTCGCCACCGCGCTGATCGCCTGGTGGACACCGCGCCGCTGGTGGGAAAGCGAACTGCTGGAATGGGCAGATGCGGCCGGGCTTGCCGCATTCGCGGTGCTCGGCACGGCCAAGGCACTTGCCTTTGGCGTAGCGCCGGTGCCGGCTGCTGTGCTGGGCGTGGTCACGGGCTGTGCGGGCGGTATCGCACGCGATGTGATCGCTGGCGTTCCGTCGATCATCATGCGGCCCGAACTTTACGTGACTGCCGCCGCACTATCCGCCCTGATCACGATGGGGGGCGCCGCGATGGGATTGCCAGTGGCGCCCGTGTGGGGACTGGCGTGGATCGCAGGCTTCGCATTGCGCGGCGCGGCGATCAAATGGAAGCTGGCCCTGCCCGCCTATGCGAGAGACGACACAGCGGGTTGAGGGCCATTACTCCTCGCCCGGCAGCGGCCCGCCGGGATAGGCTGGTTGCGGGTTCAAAGGCGTGCCTTCGGTCCGCGCCCATGCCGCGCGATACTGATCGTCATCCCACTGGCGATCATTGACCGACGCTTCGTAACCCGCACTGCGCTGACCGAAGTCGACATTTTCGATCCGCCCATCGGGGCCGATCCGGCATGTGAACCCCCTGCCGTCGAACAGCGCACCATTCACGCGCCAACCCGTGCCGGTGCGATCGACCCCGTCTACGCTTTCGACCCGCACATCGCGTTCGATCTCGTCCACACACATGCGCACGGCGTTGTCGATGCCGCGCGAATCGTCGTAGCGGCTGTCGCCCCGATAAGTACGATAATCGCGGTAGCGATAATCGTCGCGCGCGCGGCTGTTGCGGGATGCGGCACTGGCCACTGCGGCAATCCCGCCCAGAATGAGCACTCCCGTCAAAACGTCGCCGACGCTTGTGCGATGGCGATGCCGATAACGGCCGCGATCCCAGCGATAGCCGTGCGCGTTCTGGTCGTTGGAGCCGACTGCAGGCGCGGCAACGGGCGCGCGCGCCGCAGGCAGCGGCAGTTCGGCAGCCACAGCAGGTGTCGCCAGTGTCGAAAGAGCCGCGGCAAACCCCAGCGCGGCGGAAGCAATGCTCAATCGGGCCATGATGCTATACCCCATGCGAGGCGACAGAATGCCGCCCGGGCGCGACAAACAGTTAGGCGGTCCAGACTGTCACCAGCCTGAACCGCCCGCTCGGTGGGCCTGTGCCCAGCCTGCGCTTTAGCGCAGGTTGCGAATGCCGCTGTAATCGATGTCGTAGACACGGCCCCGATCGACGCGGCAGGTGAACCGGCCGGCATCATCGTTGCGATAACGGTCGCGGCCGTTGTGCCAGCCGCGGTTGTCGTATCGGCCGTAGCCGCCGTCGACCACGAGGTTACCGCGGACACGCCAGCCATTGCGCTGGTCGTCGACATCACGGATCTGGGTTACATCGGCGAAGCGGTAGCCCGCCCGGCGTGCATCACGTTCAACCGCGCGAACACACTGTTCGACTGCCTGGCGCGGACTGCCATAGCGGTTGCTGTAACCGTATCCGTAGCCGCGATCGTCGTAGCGATAGTTGTTGTCGTAACGGTAGTCGTATCCGCGATAGTCGCGATTATTGCCCACGGCAGACGCGACTGCGGCAATACCGCCGAGGATTACGGCACCTGCGATGATGTCACCAGCATCGATGCCGCGATCGCGGTCACGATACTGCGCCATTGCGGGAGCAGCTGAAGTCATCGCCATCGCGCCAGCCGCGATGGTCCCGACCAGGCCTTTGGAAATGGTCTTCATCGTCTATCCTCCATACCCGGGGGCGATAATGCTCCCGATTACGAAGGCCGTTCTACGTCGCGCGGGCTGAGGTCATGCTGAATTGAGACGACAGCCACCGTTCAGGTTGAGCCCGGCTTTTCTGAATATTGATCATTCGAGCGAGGCAAGCACATCGCGTGTGAAGGCAGCGATATCGAACCTGCTTCCGGCCGGATCTTCCCCGCGCCTGACCAGCACGACATTGCGGCTCGGCACGATGACGACGTACTGCCCGCGATTCCCGAACATGGCATAGGCATCGGAAGGAACCCCTCCAGATCTGTTCATCAGCCAGAACCCCGCGCCATACCCGAACTCGCCGTCGGGCTGCGGACCATCGGGGGCGGCAACGTAATCGTTCCAGTTTTCGGGCAGCACACGGGTGCCATCGGGCAGAACGCCATCGTCGAGATAGAGCTGACCGAGCCTGGCCAGGTCGCGCGCGGTGGTCCAGACCTGGCTCGACAGGATATAGCTCCCCTGCCAGTCGGTTTCGGCCACGGTCTGGTCCATTCCCAGCTGTTCGAACAATGCTGCCGGGGGATGCCGCTCGAACGTTGCCGAAATAGCCTGCGTCGCCGCCAGAGTGTCGTTGTTGGCGTAGCGGAACACCGTCCCCGGCCGGTGGACCAGCGGCCAGTGAAGCGCTGTCTCGCGCACGGTCGAGCCACCGAAATACAGCGCGTCGGTGCGGTTGCCCGGGGTGTCGGAATAGCGACCGGATGCCATGCGCAGCGCGTGGTCGATGGTTATCGCACGCCGCGGGTCCGCCGCGTCGATCCCCAGCCCGGCCGACGCTGTCACGTCCACTTCACCGCGCAAAACGGCTGCGCCGATCAACGTGGCAGCGATGCTCTTTGCGACCGACCACGTGCGTTGCGGTAATTGCCCGTCGAAGCCTGGGGCGAAGGCTTCCCCAATCACTTTGCCGCCGCGCTGGATCAAAACGGCGATAGTTCTGGCACCAGCACCATAGCGGGGCGCGAAAGCAGTCCGGGCAAGGTCGGCAAACCGCCCCGTCGTCTGCGGCAGCTGCGGTCGCGCTGACGCCGGCGGAACGACCTTATCGATCGGCATACCGGCTTTCGTCTCACCGACCGGCGGAATGGCACCGATCGGCAATAACGAGCAGCCCGACCCATGCCCCTTGAAGATCGCGGTGCGCGGCGGGGCATCGGGGGACCAATCGACTGCGACGTAATCTAGCGAGCGATCGACGCCGAATTCCACGCGCGCCGCCAGGTCACTTACCAGCGCGGCAAGCGGCGCCTGTATCCCGGACAACTCATATGTTTCGACAGACAGCTCTGAACGCCGCCCGCCGCTGGGATCAGCGTTGCCAATCGCGCCGCAGAGCATCAGCGCCTTGTATCCGGCCGCCAGTGCGCGATCATAGCGATCTTGCAGCTCATCTTGCTGGTTTTGTGCTGTTGCGGGGACCGCGGCGAGGAGCACCGCGAACGTTACAGTCAAGCGGATCATGCGGCCAGTTGTGCCACTAAGCCCGGACCAGTCAAAGAAAAAGGGCCGCGAGGTTTCCCCCGCGGCCCGGACGATTTTCCCTGAGGGACAGACGCTTACGCGTCCTCGAATTCTTCCTCGTCGTTCATGACGGGGCCCGAATCCTGGCCCTTGGCATCGACGTCGCGGTCGACGAATTCGATCACGGCCATCTGCGCGGCGTCGCTGGCGCGGATGCCGGCCTTGATCACGCGGGTATAGCCGCCTTCACGGTCGGCGTAACGCTCGGCGAGGACTTCGAACAGCTTCTTGAGCTGCGTATCGTCCTGCAGGCGGCTCTGCGCAAGGCGGCGGTTGGAAAGGCCGCCGCGCTTGGCCAGCGTGACCAGCTTTTCTACGTAGGGACGCAGTTCCTTGGCCTTGGCCGAGGTGGTGATGATCTGTTCGTGCTTGATGAGCGCAGCCGCCATGTTGCGGAACAGGGCCTTGCGGTGCCCGGTCTTGCGCTGCAGCTTGCGGCCGCCGATCTTGTGACGCATTTTTCAGTCCTTCGTTCGTAAGGGGGCCGTGGACGGGCCCCATCAAGGTCGCACCTCGATGGGAACCCCCAGGTACCCCAGTCCCGGCGGCAGTTCGGGTCGCCGCCCATCACCCTGTTCGTATGGCTTAGCCGAGCAGTTCCTGCTCGAGCTTCTTCGCCATTTCCTCGATGTTTTCCGGCGGCCAGCCAGGGATGTCCATGCCGAGGCGCAGGCCCATCGAGGAAAGAACTTCCTTGATCTCGTTGAGCGACTTGCGGCCGAAGTTCGGCGTACGGAGCATCTCGGCCTCGGTCTTCTGGACCAGGTCGCCGATATAGATGATGTTGTCGTTCTTGAGGCAGTTGGCCGAACGGACCGACAGCTCCAGTTCGTCGACCTTCTTGAGAAGGTAACGGTTGAGCTGGTTGGCGTCCGATTCCTGCGGCTCGGCAGCAACACCGATCATGCCGCCAGAAGGCTGCGGGATGCCGTCCTCGAAGTGGACGAAAAGGGTGAGCTGGTCCTGAAGGATGCGCGCGGCGTAAGCAACGGCGTCATCAGGGGTCACGGTGCCATCGGTTTCGACCGTCAGGCTCAGCTTGTCGTAATCGAGTTCCTGCCCGACGCGGGCGTTGTCGACCTTGTAGCTGACCTGGCGTACCGGCGAATAAAGCGAATCGACCGGGATCAGCCCGATCGGCGCGTCGATCGGACGGTTCGAAACGGCCGGAACGTAACCCTTGCCGGTGTCGGCAGTCAGTTCCATATTCAGCGTCGCACCTTCGTCGAGGTGGCAGATCACCAGGTCCTTGTTCAGGACTTCGATGTCGCCGCTGACGGCGATATCGCCCGCGGTCACTTCGGCCGGGCCGGTGACGGAAAGCTGGAGCCGCTTGGGGCCTTCGCCTTCCATCTTCAGCGCAATCTGCTTCACGTTCAGAACGATGTCGGTCACGTCTTCGCGCACGCCGGCCAGCGAGCTGAATTCATGCAGCACGTTTTCGATCTTGATCGAGGTGATCGCCGCGCCCTGGAGCGAGGAGAGCAATACGCGGCGCAGCGCGTTGCCGAGCGTCAGGCCGAAGCCGCGCTCGAGAGGCTCGGCCACGAAAGTCGCCTTGCGCTTGCGGTCGCCGCCTTCCTTGACTTCGAGGCTGTTGGGTTTCTTGAGTTCCTGCCAGTTCTTGGTGTTGACGGACATGGATATCCCCTAGGGTTTCAATGCGGGCGGACCGGGGCGCCGGCGGTGGCGCGTCCGGTCCGTAAAAAGTCGGCGGGGCCAGGGATCCACTGGCCCACCGGGCAGGTACGGATCAGACGCGGCGACGTTTCGACGGCCGCACGCCATTGTGCGGGATCGGGGTCACGTCGCGGATCGAGGTGATCGTGAAACCGACCGCCTGAAGGGCGCGCAGCGCGCTTTCACGACCGGAACCCGGGCCCTTGATTTCGACTTCCAGCGTACGCACGCCGTGCTCGGCAGCCTTCTTGCCGGCATCGTCGGCGGCGACCTGGGCAGCATAGGGAGTCGACTTGCGGCTGCCCTTGAAGCCCATCATGCCGGCGCTGGACCAGCTGATCGCATTGCCCTGCGCGTCGGTGATGGTGATCATCGTGTTGTTGAAGCTCGCATTGACGTGCGCGACGCCGCTCGAGATGTTCTTCTTGTCGCGCCGCCTGATCCGGCCGGGTTCGCGTGCCATGGTTCGTATTCCTTACAAAAATGCGAGAAGGGAAAAGCGTGATCGGGACCAGCCCGACCGGCTTACTTCTTCTTACCGGCGATCGGCTTGGCCTTGCCCTTGCGGGTGCGGGCGTTGGTGTGCGTGCGCTGGCCGCGGACCGGCAGGCCCGAACGGTGACGCAGGCCGCGATAGGACTTGAGGTCCATCAACCGCTTGATGTTCATCGCGGTCTCGCGGCGAAGATCGCCCTCGACCGTGTGATCAGCGTCGATCGTCTCGCGAATCTGGAGGATCTCAGCGTCCGAGAGATCCTGCACCCGGCGGGTGTGATCGATGCCGAGCTTGTCGGCGATCGCGAGCGCCGTCGTGCGGCCAATACCGTGAATGTAGGTCAGCGCGATGATAACGCGCTTGTTGGTGGGGATGTTTACCCCGGCAATACGAGCCACTTAGTTCTCCATGCTCCACAGGGGGCCAGCGGTTTCGGCAAGAAGCCGGGGCCGCCCCCTATCTCATCGCTCAAAATCATCCGGCCGCTTCAAGGTTTGCCGTTACGGCAAAAAGTCCGGATGGCGGGCATGTGTGGTTGCCGCCGACCGGACCAGTCCGAAACTGTCGAATGAAGGGCGCGCTTAAGGCGATTCGTCGAGAAGGTCAACAGCCAAGCGCGCGACACAGGGACGCAGCCATCGGGCGCAGCCGTCCAATGTAAGGTATCCTACACGCGTCGCGATGCTTGTCAAAAACCGCCTCACAGCCCTTCGGTCCTGAGCCAGGTGAAACCGGCAGTTGGCGCACCATACGACTATTTGTCGTCCGCGACATCCACGAACGCCTCATCTACGCTCGGCCGGGACTGTGAGACAGGATTAGCCGGCCTATCCTCGGCTGGTGCGGGAGAAGTTGCCGTTTGCCCCAATAACCGCGCCAGACCGCGCAGCTGCTGGCTCATTACCCCGTCGACCGCCTTAGCAATGGCAGGCACTTCGAACCGCATATGGCCGCCAACGACATATTCCCAGACGATGCGCGTCCCGCCATCCGCCTCGGCCAATGTGACCGTCAGTACGCCGTCGACCGGCTCGCTTTGAAGCGGCCCCAGCCCGCCGCGCATCCGCAGGACCTTGGGCGGGTCGGCCTGGAGCACCGTCATGTGCAGCGCGCTGCCCCGCCGCACACCTTCCGGCGCACCCTCGCGCACCGGCAGCATCTCGCAGAAGCAGCCGCCACCCTGCGCGCTGATAAACAGGTTGTCGGCGTCGCCCGACCAAGTGTGGCTGTCGTTCCACCAGCGCGCCGGAGCGATGAGCGCCTGCCACGTTTCGTAGGGCGCCGCCTTGACGGTGACGCTGTCGCGCGTGGCAAAGCCATTCTCGGTCTGCTCGACCACTTCAGCGGTGGCGGGCGCGGTAAACAGCAGCGCGGCAGCGGCGATGGAGCGCAAGATCATGTTGCAGTTGTAGCGCGAAGCATCGCGCGGACAAGCGTCAGCTGAGGATAGCGTCGATCGCCTGCGTTACTTCACCGATCGGTGCCATGCCATCCACCCGCCGAACCACGCCCCGCGCCTCGTACAGCGGCAGGATCGGCGCGGTCTTGGCGCGGTATTCCGCCATCCGGGTGCGAACGGTTTCCTCGTTATCGTCCGGTCTGCGTTTGAATTCGGTAGAGCCGCACTTGTCGCAAACTCCCGCGGTCGACGGCAGCTTGTGCCGATCGTGGTAGCCCTCGCCGCAGCTGGCGCACGTGAAGCGACCTGTAATCCGGTCGACCAGTGCGTCCTCGTTCACTTCAAGCTCGATCACGTGGTCGAGCTTGCGGCCATGGCTTGCCAGAATTTCGTCGAGCGAGCGGGCCTGTGCTTCGGTGCGGGGATAGCCGTCGAAGATGGCGCCGGTTTCCGGGCCCATCGCGTCAAGTTCGTGGTCGATGAGCGCGGAGACGATCTCGTCCGAAACCAGCTCTCCCCGCTCCATCACGGCTTTTGCGCGCAGCCCGACCTCGGTCTCTGCCTTGACTGCGGCGCGCAACATGTCGCCCGTGGACAGCTGACGCATGCCGCGCGTGTCCACGAGGTGGGTCGACTGCGTGCCCTTGCCAGCACCCGGCGGCCCCAACAGGATGATGTTCAACTCGAAAACCCCCTTGGACCAGGCAGCCTTAGCGCAGGCGCCCCTTGAGCTTCGCCTTCTTGATCAGGTCACCGTACTGGTGGGCCAGCAGGTGCGACTGGATCTGGGTGATGGTGTCGACTGTAACGTTCACCACGATCAGCAGGCTGGTCCCGCCCAGGAACAGGGGAATACCGGTCTGCGCAATCGCGTACTCGGGAACGACGCAGACGATAGTGAGATAGATCGCGCCGACCACGGTGATACGGGTGAGAACGTAATCGAGATAATCTGCGGTCCGCTTGCCCGGGCGAATGCCGGGAATGAAGCCGCCGTTCTTCTTCAGGTTATCCGCGGTCTCTTCCGGGTTGAACACGACCGCGGTGTAGAAGAAGCAGAAGAAGATGATGCCGATCGCATAGAGCAGCATGTAGATCGGCTGCCCGTGTGCCAGGTACTGGTTCAGCCACACGATCGCGTTGCCCCAGGTGGAGTCGGTGTTCACCGATTCGCCCGCGAACTGGCTAATCGTGAGCGGCAGCAGCAGCAGCGAACTGGCGAAGATCGGGGGGATCACACCCGCCGTGTTGATCTTCAGCGGCAGATGCGAACGATCCGCCTGCATCACGCCCTTCTGGGTGGCACGCTTGGGATACTGGATCAGCAGACGGCGCTGGGCGCGCTCGAAAAAGCTGATCAGCAGGATCAGCACCACAACCATGGCGATGAAGCCAAGCACGGTGCCGGCGCCGAGCGAACCTTCCGAATAACCGCTGAACATGTTCGCGGTGAAGCTGGGAAACTGGGCGACGATGCCTGCCATGATGATCAGCGACACGCCGTTGCCGATGCCGCGGCTGGTGATCTGTTCGCCGAGCCACAGCAGGAACATCGTTCCACCGACAAGGCTGATCACCGCACCGATGCGGAACAGATAACCGGGCTGGACGACTGCCTGCAGCCCGCTTTGCGCGCCATAGGCTTCAAGCCCGGCTGCGAGGAACCAGCCCTGGATGATGCACAGGAAAACCGTGCCATAGCGGGTATACTGGTTGAGCTTCTGACGCCCCGTCGCGCCTTCCTTCTTCAGCGCACCGAGTGCGGGGTGGAGCGCGGCGGCCATCTGCACTACGATCGACGCCGTGATATAGGGCATGACGCCCAGTGCGATGAGGCTCATGCGCTCCAGGCTGCCGCCCGAGAACATGTTGAACATGTCCAGGATGCCGCCGCGGGTCTGGTCGTACAGGGTTTCCAGCACCAGCGGATTGACGCCGGGCAGCGGAATGAAGCTGAGGAAGCGGAAAACGATCAGCGCACCGATGGTGAACCAGATGCGCTTCTTGAGCTCGGTCGCCTTGGAGAAATTGGCGAGGCTCAATGTGCTCGCGATATTGTCGGCGCGTGATGCCATCGGAATGTCTTCGATCCTGGTGTGGCGCCGGTCCCGCCCGGCACAGGACGGCTAGATAGGGAGCGGGGGCCTCGATGTCGAACCCCCCGCGCCTATTTTCCGGTTACTTCGCTCTGGTGCCCTTCGCGGCGGCCTTGTTGGCGTCGCGGCGAGCAAGCTTCTTCTCGTGTTCCGAAGGGCCGAGGTCGATGAGCTCGACCTTGCCGCCAGCCTTTTCGACAGCCTCGATCGCGCCCTTCGACGCGCCGGCGACCTTGAAGCTGACCTTGGCAGTCAGTTCGCCCTTGCCCAGCAGGCGGACGCCGTCCTTGCCGCCGCGTGCAAGACCAGCAGCCTTGAGCGCGTCGTGGTCGAGCGTGCCGTTGCCGTCGAGCTTGCCCGCGTCGATGAACTTCTGGACCATGCCCAGGTTCACCTCGGCATAATCCTTGCCGAACGGATTGTTGAAGCCGCGCTTCGGCAGGCGCATGTGAAGCGGCATCTGGCCGCCTTCGAAGCCCTTGATGGCCACGCCCGAACGAGCCTTCTGGCCCTTCTGGCCGCGGCCAGCGGTCTTGCCCTTGCCCGAACCGATGCCACGGCCGACCCGCATCTTGCGGTGACGGGCGCCTTCGTTGTCGCGGATGTCGTTGAGATTCATGTCAGTGCACTCGCTGTTGTATGGCTCCCGTAACGACAGGAACCGATTTTCGCTATGCCCGACGGTGCGACGCGCATCACACCGTGGATTTCCACCTGCGCGGAAATGACAGGGAGGGCACGCCCTCCCCGCCGCGACTTAGTCGACGATCGCCACCAGATGCGGCAGCTTCGCGATCGCGCCACGCACCTCGGGGGTGTCCTGGCGTTCCACGACCTTGTGCATCTTGTTGAGCCCAAGACCGATGAGGATCTTGCGCTGGCTCTCGGGACGGCGGATCGGCGAGCCGATCTGCTTGATCTTGATGGTCTTTGTGTCGGCCATCTGTCTTACTCCGCAATCGCGAGGGCGTCGGCTTCAGCCTCGGCCTCGCTCGCGCCGCCACGGCCGAGAAGGTCGGCGACCTTCTTGCCCCGACGCTGCGCGACCGACTTCGGCGAAGTCTGGGTTGCGAGCGCGTCGAAAGTAGCGCGGATCATGTTGTAGGGGTTGGACGTGCCGACCGACTTGGTCACCACGTCGGCCACGCCCAGGCTCTCGAACACGGCGCGCATCGGACCACCGGCGATGATGCCGGTACCCGGAGGGGCCGAACGAACGGTTACCTTGCCTGCGCCGAAACGGCCGTTGCCGTCGTGATGCAGGGTGCGGCCTTCCTTGAGCGGAACGCGGATCATCTTCTTCTTGGCCGAAGCGGTCGCCTTGGTGATGGCTTCCGGCACTTCGCGCGCCTTGCCATGACCGAAACCAACGCGGCCCGAACCGTCGCCCACGACAACCAGCGCCGCGAAACCGAAGCGCTTGCCGCCCTTCACCGTCTTGGAGACGCGATTGATGTGGACCAGCTTCTCAATGATGCCGTCGTCTTCTTCCTCGCGGCGGTTGTCGCGACGGTCGCCGCGGCCACGGCCACGGCCGCCTTCGCCACGGTTGCCGCCACGGTCACCACCGCGGCCACGGCCACGACGCTGTTCGGTCGGAGCACCGCTTTCGGCCGACTGGGCCTCAGCTGCCTGGCTCGGCGTTTCCGCGACTGCGGGGGTGTCGACCGCCGGGGTCGCTTCGTTGTTGTTCTCGTCAGCCATCATCAGAACTCCAGCCCGCCTTCGCGAGCGGCGTCGGCCAGCGCCTTGACGCGGCCGTGGAACAGGAAGCCGCCGCGATCGAACACGACAGCAGTAACGCCGGCCTGCTTGGCCGCCGCAGCGATGTCCTTGCCGACCTGGACGGCAGCGTCGACGTTGGCGCCCGAAGCCTTGCCACCCAGGGTCGAAGCAGCGGCAATGGTCTTGCCTTCCGCGTCATCGATGATCTGGGCGTAGATGTGCTTGCCGGTGCGGTGCACCGACAGGCGCGGACGAGTGCCGGCGCGGCTGCGCAGAGCCGTGCGGACACGGCGACGGCGGCGTGCGAAGAGGGAAAGCTTTGCCATCTTACTTCTTCTTCCCTTCCTTGCGGAAGATGTATTCGCCGCGATAGGCAATACCCTTGCCCTTGTACGGCTCGGGCTTGCGCCAGCGGCGGATTTCGGCAGCGAACTGGCCAACGGCCTGCTTGTCGATGCCCGAAATCTCGACAGTGGTCTGGTCCGGCGTCTTCACTTCGAGGCCTTCCGGCACATCGAGATCGACGTCATGCGAGTAACCGAGCTGCAGCTTCAGCTTCTTGCCCTGCGCGCTGGCGCGGTAGCCGACGCCCTTGATGTCGAGGATCTTGGTGAAGCCGTCGGTGACGCCTTCGACCAGGTTCGACACCAGAGTACGCTGCATGCCCCAGTGATTCCGGGCAGCCCGCGTGTCGTTCGCCGGCTTGACGCTGATCTGGCCATCGTCGAGCTTGTATTCGATGAGGTCGGTCAGACCCATCGCCAGGGTGCCCTTGGGGCCCTTCACGGCGAGCTTGCCCTCGTCGATGGTCGCAGTGACCCCGGCTGGGATCGCAACCGGCTTCTTACCGATGCGGCTCATCAGAATACCTCCGCCAGCACTTCGCCGCCGACGTTCTGCGAACGGGCTTCCGCGTCGGAAAGCACGCCCTTCGGCGTCGAGACGATGGTGATGCCGAGACCATTGCGCACAACCGGGAGTTCCTTCGAACCCGAGTAGACGCGGCGGCCAGGCTTGGAGACGCGAGCGACGTGCTTGATCGCCGGCTCGCCTTCGAAATACTTCAGTTCGATCCGCAGCGCCTTGTGCTTGCCGGTCGTGTCCTCGGAAAAGCCACGGATGTAGCCTTCACGCTGGAGCACTTCGAGGACGTTCGCACGCAGGGTCGACGCGGGCGAAAGGACGGAATCCTTCTTCGCCTGCTGGCCGTTGCGGATGCGGGTGAGCATATCACCCAGGGGATCGGTCAAAGCCATCTTTAGATCCTCACCAGCTCGACTTGGTCAGGCCTGGAATCAGGCCCTTGTTGCCGAGGTCGCGCAGTTCGATGCGATTGAGGCCGAACTTGCGGTAGTAGCCGCGCGGGCGGCCGGTGGTGGCACAGCGGTTGCGCACGCGGGTCGGATTCCCGTTGCGCGGGATTTCCGCCAGCTTGAGACGCGCGATCAGGCGTTCGCCTTCATCGAGCGACTCGTCGTCAGCCACGGCCTTCAGCCGGGCGTACTTCGCTGCGTACTTCTTCACGAGAGCCTTGCGCTTCTCGTTCTTGTTGATGGAACTCAGTTTCGCCATTGGACTTAAGCTCTCTTTCCTAATTCCAGATGCGGAGGCGGCTCACGCCGCTTCCTTCGCTTCCGCCGCGTCCGCGCCTTCGGGCGCCGGGAACGGGAAACCGAACAAGCGAAGCAGCTCGCGCGCTTCCTCGTCGGTCTTGGCGGTGGTGGTCACGATGATGTCCATGCCGCGGACTTTCTCGATACGGTCGTACGAGATTTCCGGGAACACGATCTGTTCCTTCAGACCCATGGCATAGTTGCCACGGCCATCGAAGCTCTTGGGGTTCAGCCCGCGAAAGTCGCGAATGCGCGGCATCGCGATCGTCACCAGACGGTCGAGGAATTCGTACATGCGTTCGCGGCGCAGGGTAACCTTGCAACCGATCGGCATGCCTTCACGCAGCTTGAACTGCGCAATCGACTTCTTCGCCTTGGTGATGACCGGCTTCTGGCCGGCGATCAGCGCCATCTCTTCAGCGGCGGTCTGGACCTTCTTCTTGTCCTGGCTTGCTTCGCCCACGCCCATGTTGAGCGTGATCTTCTCGAGCCGGGGCACTTCCAGCGCGTTCTTGTAACCGAACTTCTCGGTCATCGCCTTGACGATCGTGTCGTCGTAGCGCTGGCGCATGCGGGGGGTGTAATCAGCCATCGATGGTCTCCCCGGACTTGGCGGCCACGCGGACCTTCTTGCCGTCCTTGGTTTCGAAGCGAACACGGGTCGGCTTGCCATCCTTGGGGTCGGCTACAGCGACCTTGGAGATGTGCATCGGCGCCTCGAAGCGATCGATGCCGCCCTGCGGATTCGCCTGGCTCGGCTTGCGGTGACGGGCAGCAACGTTGATGCCTTCGACCACGACCTTGCCTTCCTTAGGCATGACCTGGCGGACGGTGCCGGTGCGGCCCTTGTCCTTGCCCGAAAGCACGACGACGTTGTCGCCCTTCTTGATCTTCGCGGCAGCCATTACAGCACCTCCGGCGCGAGCGAGATGATCTTCATGAACCCGCGACCGCGCAGTTCGCGCACCACGGGGCCGAAGATACGGGTGCCGATCGGTTCCTCGTTCTTGTTGACGAGGACCGCAGCGTTCGAATCGAAGCGGATCACGCTGCCATCGGGGCGGCGCACGTCCTTCTTCGTGCGCACGATGACAGCGCGATGGACGTCGCCCTTCTTCACCTTGGTGCGCGGCTGGGCTTCCTTGACGGAAACCACGATCACGTCGCCCACGGAGGCAGTCCGGCGCTTCGACCCGCCCAGCACCTTGATGCACTGGACGCGCTTCGCGCCGCTGTTGTCCGCGACGTCGAGATTGGATTGCATCTGGATCATCGATCCGTCTTCCTTCTCATTGGCTTGCCGGAACCAGTCCGGCAGTTCCTAATCGCTAATTCAGTTGCCCGCTTCGGCTACGTCGAGGTCGGCTTCCACCGCCTGGACGCCGCCAGAGACGACACGGTCGATCACCTGCCAGGTCTTCGTCTTCGAGATCGGGCGGGTTTCCTCGATCCGGACGACGTCGCCCGTGGTGAATTCGTTGTTTTCGTCGTGCGCGTGGTACTTCTTCGAACGGCGGATGATCTTCCCGTACAGCGGGTGCTTCACCTTACGTTCGACCAGCACGGTGACGGTCTTGTCGGTCTTGTCGGAGGTGACAGTCCCGATCAGGATACGCTTCGGCATTGTCTAGCTCCTCAAGCCTTGGCCGCAGTGGCCGAGGCGCGCTCGGTCTGCAGCGTCTTGATCTGCGCGATCGAGCGACGAACTTCGCGGATCCGCGCCGGGGCTTCCAACTGGTTGGTCGCCGCCTGGAAGCGGAGGTTGAACTGCTCGCGCTTCAGCTCGGTAAGCTGGGCATCGAGCTGGTCGTCGGACTTGGTGCGCAGGTCCTCGATCTTGCTGGTTTTCTTCTGGGCCATCGATCAACCCTCCAGGTGCGAGGTGTCGCCGAGACGGGCAACGACCTTCGTCTTGATGGGCAGCTTCATCGCCGCACGCTCGAACGCTTCGGCAGCCAGCGGACCGGCAACACCGTCGAGTTCGAACAGGATGCGGCCCGGCTTCACGCGAGCGGCCCAGTATTCGACAGAGCCCTTGCCCTTACCCTGACGGACTTCGGCAGGCTTCTTCGAAACCGGCACGTCGGGGAACACGCGGATCCACAGGCGCCCCTGGCGCTTGATGTGACGCGTGATCGCACGGCGGGCAGCCTCGATCTGGCGAGCGGTGATCCGCTCCGGCTCGAGGGCCTTTAGGCCGTAGGAGCCGAAGTTCAGCGCGGTGCCACCCTTGGCCTCGCCCTTGATCCGGCCCTTGAAGGCCTTGCGGAACTTGGTTTTCTTCGGTTGCAGCATGTTGCTTACTCTACCTTAGCGCCGGTCAGAAGCCGGACGGACGCCGGAAGTCTGCGCTTCCATCATCAGGCGGTCCTGGGCGGTGGGGTCATGCGCGAGGATCTCGCCCTTGAACACCCAGACCTTGATCCCGATGATGCCGTAGGCGGTCAGCGCTTCGGCTTCAGCGTAATCGACGTTGGCGCGCAGCGTGTGAAGAGGCACGCGGCCTTCACGATACTGTTCGACACGCGCGATTTCCGCGCCGCCGAGACGGCCGCCGCACATGATCTTGATGCCTTCGGCACCCAGACGCATGGCCGACTGCATCGCACGCTTCATCGCCCGGCGGAACGCCACGCGGCGGATCAGCTGGTCGGCAATACCCTGGGCGATCAGCTTGGCATCGATTTCCGGCTTGCGAATCTCGACGATGTTCAGCTTCACGTCGCTGTCGGTCATCTTGGCAAGCTGCGAGCGCAGCTTTTCGATGTCCGCACCCTTCTTGCCGATGATGACGCCCGGACGAGCGGCATAGATCGACACGCGGCACAGCTTGGCCGGACGCTCGATCACCACTTTCGAGATCGCGGCCTGCGGCAGCGATTCGACGATGAACTTGCGGATCGCGATGTCTTCCTTGAGCAGCTGCGCATAGCCACGCCCTTCGGCGTACCAGCGGCTGTCCCAGGTGCGGTTGATCTGCAGACGCAGGCCAATCGGGTTGCTCTTGTGACCCATGACTTAGGCCTCCTCGCTTTCACGCACGACGATCCGCAGCCGGCTGAACGGCTTGAGGATGCGGGTGGACTTGCCGCGACCACGGGTGTGGAAGCGCTTCATGGTGACCGACTTGCCGACCGAGGCTTCCGCCACGACGAGCGCGTCGACATCCAGGTTGTGGTTGTTTTCGGCGTTGGCGATCGCCGAAGCGAGCACCTTCGACGCGTCCTTGGCCATCGCGCGCTTGGAGAAAGCGAGGATGTTCAGGGCGTCTTCGGCCTTCTTCCCGCGGATCAGCGCGGCAACCAGGTTCAGCTTCTGCGCCGAGCCACGAATGGTCGTGCCAACGGCCAGCGCCTCGTTGTCCGCAACGCGGCGGGGGGCTTTCTGCTTGCTCATCAGCGCTTACCCTTCTTGTCGGCGGCGTGACCCGGGAACGTGCGCGTGGGTGCGAATTCGCCGAGCTTGTGGCCGACCATCTCTTCCGAGACGGACACCGGGATGAACTTGCGGCCGTTGTAGACGTTGAACGTCAAGCCAACGAACTGCGGCAGGATCGTGCTGCGACGCGACCAGGTCTTGATCGGGGCGCGAGCACCCTTCTCCTGCGCATCCTCGGCCTTCTTCAGAAGGCTGAGCTCCACGAACGGACCTTTCCAGACGGAACGAGCCATGTCCGATTACCTCTTCTTCTTGGCGTGGCGCGAACGGATGATCATCTTGTCCGTCGCCTTGTTATGGCGGGTGCGCGCACCCTTGGTCGGCTTGCCCCACGGGGTAACCGGGTGGCGGCCGCCCGAGGTGCGGCCTTCACCGCCGCCGTGCGGGTGATCGACCGGGTTCTTGGCAACACCGCGGGTCAGCGGCTTGATGCCCATCCAGCGCCGGCGACCGGCCTTGCCGAGGTTCTGGTTCTGGTTGTCCGGGTTCGACACGGCACCAACCGTACCCATGCAGTCGGCGCGCAGGTAACGCTGCTCGCCGCTGTTGAGGCGGACGATCACCATGCCGCGGTCACGACCGACGAGCTGGACATAAGTCCCGGCCGAACGAGCGATCTGCCCGCCCTTGCCCGGCTTCATCTCGACGTTGTGGCAGATCGTGCCGACCGGCATCTGGCCCAGCAGCATAGCGTTGCCCGGCTTGGTGTCGGTGCGTTCGCCTGCGATCACCTTGTCACCGACAGCAAGACGCTGAGGCGCGATAATGTAGGCGAGTTCGCCATCGGCGTACTTGACCAGCGCGATGAAAGCGGTGCGGTTCGGATCGTATTCGAGCCGTTCCACGGTGCCTTCGACATCCCACTTGCGACGCTTGAAGTCGATGTAGCGGTACTTCTGCTTGTGGCCACCGGCCATGCCGCGCGAGGTGACATGACCCTTGTTGTTGCGGCCGCCGGTCTTGCGCTTGCCCTCGGTCAGCGACTTCACCGGCTTGCCCTTATAGAGCGCCGACTTGTCGACGAGGATGAGGCCGCGCCGGGCGGGGCTCGTCGGTTTGTAGTTCTTCAGTGCCATGGGATCAGCTCACGCCTTCGGTGATGTCGATCGGATCCTGACCCGGCTTGAGGGTCACAATCGCCTTCTTCACGTCGCTGCGGCGATAGGCCTTGCCCTTCCACCGCTTGGTCTTGCCCTTGGTAACCAGCGTATTCACGCCTGCGACCTTGCGGTCGAACAGCGCCTCGATGGCTTCCTTGATCTGCGACTTCGTCGCGGTGCCTGCCACCTTGAAGACGGTCGCATTGTGCTCGGAGAGCAGCGTCGCCTTCTCGGTGATGTGCGGCGCGAGGATCACGTCGTAGTGACGGGCGTCGATTTCCTGCTTCTTAGCCATTGAAGCGCGCCTCCAGCTTTTCGACCGCATCCCTGGTGAGGACCAGCGTGTCGTGCTTCAGGATGTCGTAAACGTTGGCACCCATCGCCGGCAGGACGTTCACGCCCTTGAGGTTGCCCGAGGCCTTGCGGAAGCCCTCGTTCACGCTTTCGCCGTCGATCACCAGGACCTTGCCGTTCCAGCCGTTCTTGCCGAACGTTTCAGCGAGGGCCTTGGTCTTGGCGTCCTTGAGCTCGAGGCTGTCGACGATCACGAGACCGTCCTTCGCCTTGCTCGACAGTGCCATGCGAAGGCCGAGCGCGCGCAGCTTCTTGTTGAGCGACTGAGCAAAGTCGCGCTTGCGCGCACCATGTGCCTTACCGCCGCCGATAAAGATCGGTGCACCGCGGTTGCCGTGACGGGCAGTACCGCCGCCCTTCTGGCGACCGAACTTCTTGCCCGTGCGGGCCACGTCCGAACGCTCACGCGTCGGGCGGGCAGTGCCGCGGCGGTTTTCAAGCTGCCAGGTGACGATGCGGTGAAGGATGTCGGCGCGCGGCTCGATGCCGAACACGTCGTCGTTCAACTCGATGTCGCCCGAAGCCTTGCCATCCAGATTCTGGACCTTGACCTTCACGATCAGGACTCCTTGCTCGCGCCGTCGGTGGTGCCGTTATCGGCACCGCCCTCGGCGGTGTTCTCGGTCGCTTCAGACCCGGCGTCGACTTCGACACCGGCCTGCTGCGTTTCCAGCAGCTCTTCCTGCTGCTCGGCGCTCACCTGCTCGTGCACTTCATGCTCGGCAGCAGCCTCGACCATACCGGCAGGCGCTTCCTCGTGCTCGGGCTGCGTGCTCTTCTTCTCGAGGACGACGCCGGGGAACGGCACGCCTTCGGGGAGCGGCAGCTTGACCGCATCGCGAACCAGGAGCCAACCATTCTTGGCGCCCGGGACGGAGCCCTTGACGAACAGAAGGCCGCGCGTGGCGTCGGTGCGGACGATTTCCAGGTTCTGCTGGGTGCGCTGACGGTCGCCCATGTGGCCGGCCATCTTCTTGCCCTTGAACACGCGGCCCGGATCCTGGCGGTTACCAGTCGAACCGTGCGAACGGTGGCTCAGCGACACACCGTGCGTGGCGCGCAGACCGCCGAAACCCCAGCGCTTCATCGCACCGGCAAAGCCCTTACCCTGCGTGTGACCGGTGATGTCGACCATCTGGCCGGCAACGAAGTGCTCGGCGCTGATGGTGGCGCCGACCGGCAGCAGGCCGTTCTCGTCAGCAAGACGGAACTCGGCGACCTTCATCTTCAGGCCGACCTCGGCCTTGGCGAAGTGCTCGCGCTGCGGCTTGTTGACATTCTTCTGCTTGGCTTCGCCCGAACCGACCTGAAGCGCGAAGTAACCATCGCGGTCAGCGGTACGGTGCGAAACGACCTGGCAGTCTTCCAGGGCCAGAACGGTCACAGGAACGTGACGTCCATCCTCCTGGAACAGGCGGGTCATCCCGACTTTCTTTGCGATAACGCCGGTGCGCATCGTCAAAACTCCTCAACAGAGGCACCCGAGGCCCATCCCCGGGTGCTTGCGGGCACTCATCAAAGCATGGCTTCGACGAGACCCATATCAGCCCATTTTGTGATACGTCGCCCCGTCCGGGCTGAAATGCCTTTCCCGAAGGAAAAGCGAGACGGGGGACGCAGACCCGGATCAGATCCGGCGGTATCCCAATGTCTTGCCGATCTTGCGATCCGGCGGGGCCATTGGGGCCCCTGTAATTCCCGGCCGGTTTAGGGTCGCGACCGGCGACCGGGCCGGATCAAGCGAGCTTGATCTCGACGTTAACGCCAGCGGCCAGATCGAGCTTCATCAGCGCGTCGACCGTCTGGGCATTGGGCTGCACGATGTCGAGCAGCCGCTTGTAGGTACGCACCTCGAACTGCTCACGCGACTTCTTGTCGATGTGCGGACCGCGGTTCACGGTGAACTTCTCGATCCTCGTCGGCATCGGAATGGGACCCCGGATCAGCGCGCCGGTGCGGCGGGCCGTGTCAGCGATTTCGCCAGTGGCCTGGTCGAGAACGCGGTGGTCGAACGCCTTGAGGCGAATGCGAATATTCTGGGCTTCCATGTCCGTATACCGATGAGAAAGAGCAAACAAAAATCAGCCGCCCCGCCCCCTCCCGTCTCCAGGGAGAGCGGGGCCGCTGACCGAATTTTTATCCGAAGCTGGTCCGGCTTGCGGGGGACGAATCCCCCGCCTTGCGCGGGCCTATATTACTTCGTGATCTTGCTGACAACCCCCGAACCGACGGTCCGGCCGCCTTCGCGGATTGCGAAGCGCAGACCATCGTCCATCGCGATCGGCGCGATCAGCTTGACGCCGATCGTGACGTTGTCGCCCGGCATGACCATCTCGGTGCCCTCAGGGAGGATCACTTCACCGGTCACGTCGGTGGTGCGGAAGTAGAACTGCGGGCGGTAGTTGGCGAAGAACGGCGTGTGACGGCCACCTTCGTCCTTCGACAGAACGTAGACTTCGGCGCTGAATTCGGTGTGCGGCGTAACCGAACCCGGCTTGGCCAGAACCTGGCCACGCTCGACTTCTTCACGCGCCACGCCGCGGATCAGGGCACCGACGTTGTCGCCAGCTTCACCACGATCGAGCAGCTTGCGGAACATTTCGACGCCGGTGACGGTGGTCTTCTTGGTGTCCTTGATGCCGACGATCTCGACTTCGTCACCAACGTTGACGATGCCGGTTTCGATACGGCCGGTAACCACGGTGCCGCGGCCCGAGATCGAAAACACGTCTTCGATCGGCATCAGGAACGGCTTGTCGACCGGACGATCGGGCTGCGGGATGTACTCGTCGACCGCCTTGATGAGGGCGATGACCGATTCCTTGCCGATGTTGTCGTCGCGACCTTCGAGAGCAGCCAGAGCCGAACCCTTGATGATCGGAATGTTATCGCCGTCGAAGTCGTAGCTCGAGAGCAGTTCGCGCACTTCCAGCTCGACCAGCTCGAGGATTTCCTCGTCGTCGACCTGGTCGACCTTGTTCATGTACACGACCAGGGCCGGAACGCCGACCTGGCGGGCAAGCAGGATGTGCTCGCGGGTCTGCGGCATCGGGCCGTCAGCGGCGTTCACGACCAGGATCGCGCCGTCCATCTGGGCGGCACCGGTGATCATGTTCTTCACGTAGTCGGCGTGACCCGGGCAGTCGACGTGCGCATAGTGGCGGGCGTCGCTCTCATACTCGACGTGTGCGGTCGAGATGGTGATGCCGCGCTCGCGCTCTTCCGGGGCCTTGTCGATGTTGGCGAAGTCGACAGCGGTGCCGCCGTACACTTCGGCCATCACCTTGGTGATCGCAGCGGTCAGCGTGGTCTTGCCGTGGTCGACGTGACCGATGGTGCCGATGTTGCAGTGCGGCTTGTTCCGCTCGAATTTTGCCTTTGCCATGTTACTCGTAACCTCTGTTTTGTCAGATTGAATTTCAGTGGGACAAGGACGGCACCCGCTGAATCAGGCGCCGCCCCTAGACTCATCGCTCGCCTTAGGCAAGCTTCTCCTTGACTTCCGCCGCCACATTCGCGGGCACTTCGTCGTAGTGGCTGAACTGCATCGTGTACTGCGCGCGCCCTTGCGTGAACGAGCGCAGTTCATTGACGTAGCCGAACATGTTCGCGAGCGGGACCATCGCCTCGACCGCCTGGGCATTGCCCCGGCTGTCGGTGCCCTGGATCTGGCCACGACGCGAGTTGAGGTCGCCGATGACGTCGCCAAGGTAGTCCTCGGGAGTCACGACCTCGACCTTCATGATCGGTTCGAGCAGCTTGATGCCGGCCTTGCTGGCAACTTCGCGCATCGCACCGCGACCGGCGATTTCGAACGCGATCGCGCTCGAGTCGACGTCGTGGTACGCACCGTCATAGAGGGTTACGGTAAAGTCGATGATTGGGAAGCCGACAAGGTGGCCACTCTCGGCCTGTTCGCGGAACCCCTTCTCGATCGCCGGGATGTACTCCTTCGGAATGTTGCCGCCCTTGATCTCGTCTTCGAAGACGAAACCCTGGCCGCGCTCACCCGGCTGCACCTTGACCTTCACGCGGCCGAACTGACCCGAACCACCCGACTGCTTCTTGTGGGTGTAGTCCACGTCGACCGGCTTCGCGAGGCTTTCGCGATAGGCCACCTGCGGCGCACCGACGTTGGCCTCGACCTTGAACTCGCGCTTCATGCGGTCGACGAGAATGTCGAGGTGCAGTTCGCCCATGCCCTTGATGATGGTCTGGCCCGACTCGTGGTCGGTCGACACGCGGAAGCTCGGATCCTCGGCAGCCAGGCGATTCAGGGCAACGCCCATCTTCTCCTGGTCGGCCTTGGTCTTGGGCTCCACCGACAGTTCGATCACCGGTTCGGGGAATTCCATCCGCTCCAGAATGATCGGCTTGGCCGGATCGCACAGCGTATCGCCGGTGGTCGTGTCCTTCATGCCCGCCAGTGCGACGATGTCGCCGGCGAATGCTTCTTCGATGTCCTCGCGGTTGTTCGAGTGCATCAGCAGCATGCGGCCGATCTTTTCCTTCTTGTCCTTCACCGAGTTCAGGACCTGACCCTTGGTCAGCTTGCCCGAATAGATGCGGGTGAAGGTGAGCGAGCCGACGAAGGGGTCGTTCATGATCTTGAACGCCAGTGCGCTGAACGGCGCGTCGTCGCTCGAGGGGCGCTCGGCTTCTTCGTCGCTGTCGGGCAGGACGCCCTTGATCGCCGGAACGTCGAGCGGGCTCGGCATGTAGTCGACCACCGCGTCGAGCAGGGGCTGGACGCCCTTGTTCTTGAACGCCGAACCGCAGACCACGGGCACGAAATCGCGCGCCATGGTGCCCTTGCGGATCAGCTTCTTGAGGGTTGCCGCGTCAGGCGCTTCGCCGCTTTCAAGATAGGCTTCCATCGCCGCGTCGTCTTGCTCGACGGCGGTTTCGACCAGCTTCTCGCGGTATTCGGCAGCCTTGTCGGCCAGGTCCGCGGGGATGTCGATGAATTCGTACTTCGCGCCCAGGTCTTCAGCCTGCCACACGATGCCGCGCATGTTGACGAGGTCGACGACGCCCTTGAGGTCGCTTTCCGCGCCGATCGGGAGATAAAGCACCAGCGGCACTGCACCGAGGCGATCGAAGATAGACTGGACGCAGTAATAGAAGTCGGCACCGGTACGGTCGAGCTTGTTGATGAAGCACATCCGCGGAACGCCGTACTTGTCGGCCTGGCGCCACACGGTTTCGGACTGCGGCTCCACGCCCGCGACGCCGTCGAAAACCGCGACCGCGCCGTCGAGCACGCGCAGCGAACGCTCGACTTCAATCGTGAAGTCGACGTGGCCGGGGGTGTCGATGATGTTGATGCGGTGCTTGGGCTGGTTCGCACGCAGATCTTCCGGGTTCGAACGGGGATCCATCGTCGGATCTTCCGCGGTCCAGAAGGTGGTGGTCGCCGCCGAGGTGATGGTGATCCCGCGTTCCTGCTCCTGCTCCATCCAGTCCATGGTCGCGGCGCCGTCGTGGACTTCGCCGATCTTGTAGGACTTGCCGGTGTAGTAAAGGATACGCTCGGTCGTGGTGGTCTTGCCGGCATCGATGTGGGCCATGATGCCGATATTGCGATAGCGCTCCAGCGGATATTCGCGGGCCATGTCAAATTCCTCGGGGGTAGTAGGGGGCGGCCCTCATCTTGGGCCTACCCCCCATATGGGTGTTACCAGCGATAATGCGAGAACGCGCGGTTGGCGTCGGCCATGCGGTGCGTATCTTCGCGCTTCTTGACCGCGTTGCCGCGGTTGTTGGCTGCGTCGAGCAGCTCGCCCGACAAACGCGCAGCCATCGTGGTTTCGGCCCGGCCACGCGCGGCGGTGATAAGCCAGCGAATGGCCAGCGCCTGCGCACGCTCGGGGCGAACCTCGACCGGAACCTGATACGTGGCACCGCCAACGCGGCGCGAACGCACCTCAACCTGCGGTTTCACGTTGTTCAACGCATCGTGGAACAGCTGGATCGGATCGGCCTTGGCCTTGTTCTCGACCGTGTCGAGCGCGCCATAGACGATACGCTCGGCGATGGACTTCTTCCCGTCGAGCATGAGGTTGTTCATGAACTTCGACAGCACCTGATCACCGAACTTGGGATCGGGCAGGATTTCCCGCTTCTCGGGACGACGACGACGTGACATTTCGTTTAACTCCTTCGGAGTGCGACCAGACCATCCGGTCCGGCCTTGCGGCTCCGACCCGCTCCTCCGCCCGTCCACCCATCAGGATACCCCGCAAGGGTAGCCGGGCGAAAGAGCGGTCCAGAGCCGGGCTTGCGCCGCGCCTGAACCTTACTTGGGCCGCTTGGCGCCGTACTTCGAACGGCTCTGCTTGCGGTCCTTCACACCCTGCGTATCGAGCACGCCGCGCAGGACGTGGTAACGCACGCCCGGCAAGTCGCGCACACGGCCGCCGCGGATCAGCACAACGCTGTGTTCCTGCAGGTTGTGGCCTTCGCCCGGGATGTAGCTGATGACTTCGCGCTGGTTGGTCAGGCGAACCTTGGCCACCTTGCGCAGAGCCGAGTTCGGCTTCTTCGGGGTCGTCGTGTAGACGCGGGTGCAGACGCCGCGCTTCTGCGGGTTCTGCTCCATCGCAGGGACCTTGCTCTTGGCCTTCTGCGGAACGCGGCCCTTGCGGACCAGCTGGTTGATCGTCGGCATTAAGACTTTCTCTCTTCACCGTGTGCCGGGCCCAGGCGGGCCAAGCCATGAATGGCGCCACAAATAGCCGGGAGGAAAAAGTTTCGCAGTCCGCGCGCGCCGCATGCGGGCCACAGGGGGCACCGCTGGCGGTAAGTCGCACGAGCCTGAAACTCTCCACCCGCGCCGCAAAGGCACCGGGTTACTTTGACGGCCGCCCCGAGCTTGCACTCAATAGAAAAGAGCCACGACGCAACAGCGACTGGCCCCCGGGACATGTCCGGCAATGTTCAGCTCTATCTGACCGACGCGGATTGCCGCCGCCTTCGGATGAGCGCGCCCTAGTCGGATTCGACTGTTGGGTCAAGCCGCGGCGGCTCCTACAGCAGCGTGCCCTGCCCGTCTGGATGGCCGCTGCCGCCCTTGCTGTCGCCCTGCCCCGGTTTCCATCCCGCCCACGGTTCCGCCGTGCGATCCAGAACGAGGTCACCGGCCCATGGCTGGCACAGCGTGCGTGCCTCTTCAACTGTACCATTGGTCCACGCGGCATAATCTGCAGGCGCGACGATCACCGGCATGCGGGTATGGCATTGTGCCGCTGTATCGCATGCATCGGTCATGACCATCGCGAAACACCGCCCCCACTCGTCGCTGTCGCGCCATATGCCTGCAGCAGCGAATAACGGTTCATTCGGCACCGAGAGCCAGGTGCGCGTCTTGCGGCCCGCCGCCCCTTCAGCCTCGGCCCAGGCGGTGAGCGGGATGAGGCAGCGCCGCTCGGCAAAGCTATAGCGCCAGAAGAACTCGTCGAGCTTGTCTGTGCGGGCGTTGTTGACCGGCCTGGGCTTCAACGGCTTACCGGTCGCCTTTGAAGTCATCGGCAGCGGAAACCCCCAAGTCATCCGCGCCAGCACCCCATCGGCCACCACGAGCCCGGGATACCCCGGGTATACTTCGTCGGCGAGATTAACCCCGCCAAGCTGGTCGACCGCATCGAACCACTTGGCGACCTCGGCACGAGGCCTTGTCAGACGGTAGAGGTTGCACATGAGCCAGACTTTACACCGTCTCGAACCATTTCTCGATCAATTCAGATCGGGAGCATGCAGATCGGCACTGCACGCGACCGCATCGACACATAGCCAGCAAGAGGCGACAGCGAATACCAGCGGACGGTTTTGAGAAAAGACATTTATATTTTTAAGATCCTTGGCTGGCAATTGGATAGAACAACAGGCAGTTCAAACAACCATCGCCCGCCACATCGACTCAAAATATTGAATATAAGCAGACATAAAAATAAAACCGCTAATATGCCAAATAAAGGATACAGCATCATCCACTGTCCGCCCTCAAAGTCTGCATCAGCCAATAGAACATTAGCGGCCAGGATCAGTATGCTATGCATTACGTAGATCGGTAAGGTATTACGCCCAATATACTCCAGAAATAAGATTCTGCCGCTCAAAAACTTCGATAATGCCAAAACTATTAGAATCCCAACGACCGTTGCAGGCAACCATACACCCGGAAAATCGTTGTCCATCATGATAGGCACCAGACAAAAGGCGTAGGCCATTACCGCGCAGCATGTTATCCTCGGCGTCATTTGATTGACGATATCGAGTACCAGTTTGGGTGCGTATACGCCGATGAGGAAATAAGGAAAAGTTCTCAGCATTTGAGACAATACATTTTGCTCAATTTGCTCTGAAAACACGGAAGCGACAAGTGCCGATGCGAGCAGCGCGCCTTGAGAATTTCTGCAGGTATATGCGATCCAGAAAAAGATGATCAAGCCATAGATAAACCATAGCTGGGTTCTGGGATAAAACAATTCTGCCAATATACGATGGGAGAAGTCTACAATCGAATCTAAGGATAGCTCTCTGAACAACACCCACAGTGCCAAAACGGCAATAAACGCCCAAACCAAATACAAGTAATATAGTTTTAAAAATCTTTTTTCGAATACCTCCCAAAATTCCTTAGAAATAGCCGTAGAAGCTAAAAACCCTGATATTAGAAAGAAGGTAGGCATCCTGGCGGGGCGTGCTATACTGGTAAGATAATCCCAAAATCGTTTCGCAAGTTCTGGAACCTGTAAATTCGAAAAATGCATCTCATCGAAATGCATTGACACTACCAATATAATGCAAACGCCACGCGCTGCATCAACCCAGTCGTGTCGCTTGGTGATCAATTGAGTTTCAGACATCCGGCCCCTGCGATTAGACCTGTCAACTTGTTATCTCACGTCTGCCGCCAAACCGTCCATGATGGGTTTATAAATTGCAAACAATTTCTTTTGACCACTTTCCGGCTCACGGTTTGAACCTGTGGTAGGGTGCACACCGTCAGAATATAAATCTAAGTTATTGGGCGCGTCGTCCGGACCCATTTCCGGATGTCCAGCGAAATCGACAACGCCATCGACCCAATTTACGAGCTTGATGGCGGCTGAATACTCTTTCCGCATTTGATTATAACGGAGATCGCTGGGCCTGCCGGTTTGCCGCGGGAGCAGATTGCATATAACAACTTTCGCTCCGCTAGACCGAATTTCGTCGACGTACTTTTTGAGTTCATCCATGAAAGCGTCGACGTTGCTATAAGATTCCAAATCATTTGCGCCGATGTAGATCGACACCAAGTCCGGCCTGGACGCAAGCACTTCAGGCAAACGCTGCTGCAGCTTGGTAATTCCCGCACCACCGGTCGCCATGGGCTGATAAACAATGTCGTTTCTCGAGGCAGCGTACATACCGGTGTGGCTCCCACCCCATGAGATAGCGGAACTGCTACCTTCGGTGATCACCACAATAGATCCGTCACCCCGTGTTGCAGGTGTGGCTGAAGGGGTAGGCGAAGGGGCAGGCGAAGGTGGGGGTAAAGGCAATGACACAGGCTGCGGGACAACTGGTGATGCCCCAGTGGGAGAAGCGACAGATTCACCGCCGCAGCCGCCTAATGTCAGCGCGAAAGCCAAGATTATGATGGCATCCCTCATGCTGCCTCATTAACGCACTTTAGTTAAAATTCGCTTCCGTCTGCGGCTTAATATACGAGACTTAAATGATTCGGGCCGGCTGGCGTCAATTGGTTTTTAATCGAGCGCGCTTCGCACGGCCCGGAAGCGAAGGATAACTTTCGCCGGTAGCCTATCGCCTCGGGCTGGTACGCCGAATTAAGTCTTCGTAAAGTGGGCGCCGGTTAGCGGCGCGCAGAATTTGCGGTCCTCGTTTCGCATGGCTGCATGGCGCCGCTGCGCGTGGCCAGCCTTATCGCCACTGTTCGTTCGTGGCTGGTTATTGGAGAATGTACGTGATCAAGTTTCTCCGGCCCCTGACCGCTCTGGCAGCGGGCTTGGCTTTGGCGCTGCCATCAGTCGCGCTGGCTCATCCCAAGATGGTCGCGGCGACCCCGGCAGCGGGGGCGCCGGCGAAATCGGCGCAGCGGATCGTTTTGACCTTCAGCGAAAAGGTTACCCCGCGTGTATCGGGCGCCACGCTGGTCCTGGTGGGATCGGGCGGCACCGAAACGCGGGTCGCCGGGCTGGAATCAAGGATCGGCGAAGACGGCAAGTCATTGGTTCTGGTGCCAGCGCGCAAGCTTCGCCCGGGTGCATACCGTGTCGACTGGCATGTCGTCGGCGCCGACACTCACCGGATTACGGGCAAACACACCTTCCGCATCGGCTGACATGGCGTACTGGCTATCGGGTGAAAGCGCCGCGATCGGCCTGCGTTTCCTCCTTTATACAGACCTGCTGCTGTTGGCCGGCGTGCTGATCTGCCAGCACCGCACAGCACCCGCGGGCGTTCAGCGCGGAGTCTTGATCCTGCTGACGGCGTTGGGCGCCGCGCTGACGCTCGTTCATGCATGCGCGATGGCACTGGCGATGGTCGGCGGGGATGGCGCGATGCTGGACCGCGATCTGGTGGGTTTCATCGTGGTCGAGACGCCCGCAGGCCGGTCCGCACTGGCGCGCCTGGCTCTCTTGGCCGGGCTTATTGCCGCGCTGCTCGCCCTGCCAGGCCGCCGCTGGGTACATGCTGCCCTTGCCACGGCAGCGCTCGCCACATTGGCTTGGGGCGGCCACGCAGGCGCCACCGAAGGGTGGCCGGGTACACTGCACCGGCTGGCCGACGTGGTCCATCTGGCAGCGGCCGCAATCTGGTTGGGCACGCTGGCGCTGCTGATCGCTGCGCTTTCCAAGCCATTGCCGGGCTGCGAAGCGCTGGTCGACGCGCTGCGGCGCTTCGCCGTGACCGGGACGATAATTGTGGGCGCACTGGTAGTCAGTGGCATGGCCAACCTTGTCGCGATTGTCGGCTGGAACGGCCTCGCTGCATTGCCGGCCATTCAGTACGGCAAGGTGCTGTTGCTGAAGCTGGCTTTGTTTGCCGCCATGCTGTGCTTCGCGGCCATAAACCGCTGGCGCCTCACGCCGCGACTGGAACGCGCCGGTTCGTCTGCGGCAGGAGCGGTTCGAGCAAGCGTGATCGTCGAATCGCTAATCGGGGTCGGGATCATTCTCGCGGTGGCCCTGCTGGGCACGCTCTCGCCTACAGCATAAATCGGGCCGCCCAGTGGGGTTTGACAGTTCGCCAACGTAGAGCTGCCCCTCGCACTCGCGCTAAGTGCGGGAGTTGTGTTAAAGCCCTTCCGGTAGCCTTGGGATAAAGGGCCGCGCGTGGCGAGCGATACGGAACCGAAAGACTTCATCTTCCGCTTTGGGACGGGTCCATGTGGCCCGCACGCCATCCACACGCGCCTGGAAAACGGACTGCCGATCTGTATCCGCACGATCGAGGCGAGCGACGAGGCGCGGATGCGCGCCGGGATCGCGCGGATGAGCCCGCGTTCGCGTTACTTGCGGTTCTTTTCCGGGGCTGCTGCCCCACCGGACTGGGTGATAGAGCGCCTGATCGAGCCGGACGGTCACCTGCACCTGGCGTGGGGCGCGATCGATACAGCCGCCCCGGGCCAGCCCGCGATCGGAGCGGTCCATGCCATCCGCCCGCGCGAAGGTGACGCTTCGGCCGAATTTTCCGTCGCGGTAATCGACGACTACCACGGATTGGGCCTGGGAAAACTGCTTGCCGCGACGATCCTGATCGACGCGCAGGCGGAGGGATTAACCGAATTCCGCGCCCATACGCTGGCCGAAAACCGCCGGGCGATCGATTTCGTCAAGAACCTGGGCGCGCGTCTGGTGAGCCACGACGGGGGGACTTACGAGTATGCGTTTGCGGTGGCGGACGCGCTGGCACGGCTGCGCGCCGGATGCGACCCGCCCGGCATAGCTGCTGTGTTCAACGCTCTTGATCCGCCTGCAGAAACGCAACCAGTGCCTTGACCTTTTTCTGACGCCACTGCGGCAACGGGGCGACAAGCCAGTAGGCGCGGCGACCCTCGGTCGGCCCTTCGAGCACGGTGAGTTTGCCGCTGGTCACGGCTTCCTCCACCAGCAGCCACGGCAAAATCGCGCGGCCCAGCCCCGCAACTGCGCTCGACAGGGCCTGACCGGCGTTTCCAACCTCGATGTGAGCTTCGGACCCATCCGGCAGCGGGGCACCGGGCCAGGCGATCCATTCGTCAGGCGCGCCTTCCGCCGCGACTACTACGCGGCGCGCCGGGGCCAGTTCGACCCCTTCCAGATCGCCCGGGCCGTCGACCAGTCGCACCGCAAGATCGAGGTTCGCCTCGGTAAAGTCGGCGTTTTCATTTTCGATCAGCCGATAGCGCACCTGTGCGTTGTCGGCGCGAAAGGCAGCAAGACGCGGGGCGAGCCACTGGGCATAAAATTCACGCGGAGCAGCGATGGTGTAGCGATCGCTGGCCTGCCCGGCCTGCATCGCCTGAACCGATTCTTCGAACTTCAGGAAGCCTTCGCGCAACGGTTCGAGCCCCGCAGCGCCTTCTTCGGTCAGTTCCAGCCCTTTGCTGGTCCGGCGGAACAACACGGTGCCCAGGTGATCCTCGAGAGCGCGAATCTGCTGACCGACAGCCGCGGGCGTTACCGCGAGTTCGTCGGCCGCGCGGGTGAACGACAAGTGCCGAGCAGCAGCGTCGTAGACGCGCAGGGCATTCAAGGGGAGATGGGTCCGCTTCATCGCGCGTGCGCTTTAGAGTGAGCCGATTAACAACTCAATCCGCCGTCGCGGGTGCGGCAAGCGGGAAGAACGGGATCCGAACCTCCAGCAGCGACCCGTCGGCGCGCTGGAAGGTGTAGAACCCTTCCATGGTGCCGTGCGGCGTCGTGAGCGGACATCCGGAAACGTAGTCGTGGCTTTTGCCCGGATCGAGTACGGGCTGTTCGCCCACCACCCCTTCTCCATCGACCAGGTTAACCATCCCGCGCCCGTCGGTAATCCGCCAGTGCCGGGTCATCAGTTGCACCCGTTCGGTCCCGCCGTTCTCGATCCGGATGTGGTAAACCCAGAACCACTTCCCGGCTTCGGGCTGCGACTGTTCAGGCAGAAAATTGACGGCGACGCGCACTGTAATGCCGTCGGTGGTAGCAGCGTGGGGAAACAGAGCCTTCATCGTTTCTGCAAGATAGGCAGGCCGGGCGCGTAGAGCAATCGGGCCTGGCCCCCTATCCCCGTATCGGCCAGGTTTGCCTCAGGAAGTGATGCAACTCGTCTGGGCGGCAGGCGACGCAGGTGAAGCCGGACTTCAGAAACCCGCTGCGGCAAGCGCCTGATCCAGATCCTCGCGCAAGTCTTCGATATCTTCCAACCCGACATTTATTCGCAGCAGGCCCTCGGTCACGCCCATTTCAGCGCGCGCCTCGGCAGTCATGCCGGCGTGGGTCGTGCTGGCGGGATGGCACATCAGGCTGCGCGAATCGCCGATGTTGTTGGAAATGTCGATCAACCCGAGAGCATCGAGCAGCGCAAACGCCTTCTCGCGCGTCCCGACATCGAAAGCGAAGATGGAACCGGCCGCTTTCATCTGGCGCATCGCCAGTTCGTGGCGCGGATGGCCGGGGAGCCCGGGATGAAGTACCTTGTCGACGCGCTGTTCGACGTAACGACCGAGCTCCAGCGCGCTGGCGCTCTGCCGCTCGGCGCGCATGGCGAGTGTTTCAAGCCCCTTGAGCACCACCCAGGCATTGAACGGCGACAGGTTGGGCCCGGTGTTGCGCTGGAATGGCAGCAACACTTCGTCGATGAATTGACGCGTTCCGCAAATAGCGCCCGCCAGGACGCGTCCCTGCCCGTCCATCAGCTTGGTCGCAGAATATGCGATCACATCGGCGCCGAAATCCAGCGGACGCTGCAGCGCGGCCGTGGCGAAGGCGTTGTCCACCACGCTGGTGATTCCGCGCGCGCGGGCAAGGCCGCAGACGTGGGCCAGATCGACGACGTCGAGCGTGGGATTTGCGGGGGTTTCGAAAAAGAACACCTTGGTGTTGGGCCGGATCGCCGTTTCCCAAGCGGCATCGTCTGCCGCGTCGATTACGGTCGTCTCGATCCCGAAGCGTGGCAGCAGGTGATCCACCAGCCAGCGGCAGGACCCGAAGGCTGCCCGGCCGGCGACGACATGATCGCCGTGTGAAAGCTGGCACAGCAGCGCGGCGGTCATGGCCGCCATGCCGCTTGCCTGTGTCCGGCACGCCTCTGCCCCTTCCATCAAGGCAATACGTTCTTCCAGCATTGCAACGGTAGGGTTCTGAAGGCGAGAGTACGTCATTCCATCGGCTTCGCCCGCGAACCGGGCGGCGACGGTAGCCGCATCATCGTAAGTGTAGCCGGAAGTGAGGAACAGGGCCTCGCTCGTCTCGCCATGTTCGCTGCGCCACGTGCCGCCGCGCACGGCTTGAGTGGCAGGGCGCCAGCTGCGGGTAATCGAGCGGTCGGTACCGGTGGTCTTTTTCATCGCGCGTCAGGCCATAAAGGGCCTGCTATCACGCGCAAGGGATTTGGCTGGGCACGGCACGCCGAGCCATAATTGGCTTACCACGCGAGCCCGATCGCAAGGATCGCTGCCCGCGTGGTAATCCGAAGTTGATCAGGCGCTGATCGGATCGTCGTCGCCGTCACCGTCAACGGTGAAGAAAATGAAGGCCGCGAGAACGGCAGCAGCAACGAGCGCGAGAACGCCGTCCGAACCGCCGCCCATTTCGTTGGCAGCAGCAACCGGCGCGGTCGCCGGAGCAGCCGGGGCGGCCTGGGCCGCAACCGGAGCAACCGCCAGCGTCATCGCTGCGGCAGCAAGAGTAAGATTTTTGAGACGCATTCGAAATCCTTCCGAAAGACTTGTTGGGGGTCGCCTGCCTTCGTTGTCTTTTATGGCCACAGCAAAAATGGTTAGTGGCGACCCACCATTCCGCTGAGGCTTAGCGAACGAAAGCGCGAAATATCAGCTTTGTTCCTAACCGTCTATGACCGGCCACGGATTTCCCCGAAAGTTGCCGCAATGCAACATCCCGGCTTGCGGGTGGCCCTCCGGCTCCCTTATGAGCGTCGAGGATGAGCCTGCCGCCCGCCCACGCTCGCGACCCGATCGGCTGGTGCGCGCTCATCGCGCTGGCATTTCTTGTCCTCTGCCTCTGGGGGCTTGGAACCCCGTCGAAGCCATTCTTCGATGAAGTCCACTACCTGCCCGCCGCGCGCGCGCTGGCTCACCGCAGCGATTACCTCAACCCCGAACATCCCTTGCTGGGCAAGGAAGCGATTGCGTTGGGGATGCTGATTCTGGGAGACAACCCCTGGGGCTGGCGGGTTTTTTCTGCACTGGCGGGGGCTGCTGGCCTGTTCGCGTTCATGCGGGCGATGTGGTTTGCATCCCTCGCCCGGTTTTCCACGATCGCATATGGCCTGCTACTGGCGAGCGGCTTCGCGCTGTTCGTCCACGCGCGCATCGCGATGTTGGACGTTTTCATGGTCGCATTTTTTGCGATCGCCCTGTGGCAGCTGGCCGCCGCGGTGCGCGAGCCGGAACGTGGCAGGATCAGGCTGGCCGCGGCAGGCGCAGCGCTGGGCCTTTCGATGGCGGCGAAGTGGAACGCCGTGCCGCTGGCAGTGCTGCCGGGCCTTGCGTTCTTCGCAGCGCGCCTGTCGGCAGGGCGGCGGCGGCTGTTCACCAGCCGCCGCGGCGTGCCGGTGCCCGGGGTTTCCCTCGTGGAAGCCGCACTGTGGCTCGGCGCGCTTCCTCTTGCGGTGTACGCACTGACCTTCGTCCCCGCGATGACACTGGCAAGCAACGCGCTCGACCCGGCAAGCTTCGTAAGCTTTCACCGCGAGATCATCGCCTTGCAGGAAAGTGTGCTGAAGCCGCACCCCTATCAATCCACCTGGACCGATTGGGTGATCAACCGCCGGTCGATCTGGTACTTATACGAATACGTCGACGGCGCGCAGCGCGGGGTACTGCTGATCGGCAATCCGTTGACGATGTTGCTGGGTCTGCCCGCACTGGCATGGTGCCTGTGGATCGGTGTCGTGCGGCGGCGGTGGGACGCACTTGCGATTGCAGTACTCTATGGCGCCAGCATCGGGTTCTGGATCGTCGCGAACAAGCCGATCCAGTTCTATTATCATTATTTCCTGCCGAGTTGTTTCCTGCTCGCGGCACTGGCGCTGGCGCTCGACGCATTACCGCGCAAGTTGGCGCTGGTCGTGGTGGCGGGAAGCGTAGGTATGTTCGCCTGGTTCCACCCCATCCTCAGCGCCGCCGCGCTCGCTGGCGAGCAGAGCTTCGCGCACTGGATGTGGCTCGATAGCTGGCGCTAGTACCTACCCCAGACGAAGCGGCTGGACAGGGCATAATTCCACACCGCGCCAACAAGGATGCCAGCCACCGCCGCCAGCAACCAGTGCAGCCCGCGTTCGGCGAGCAATCCGGCAACCGCCACGTTGGCGACCGCCCCCACCGCGCACGTCGCGCAAAACCCGGCCCAACCGCGCAGCAGGGCCCCGGTTCCATGCAGCCTGCGGTCACGGTAGGTCAGCCAGTTGTTGAGCCAGAAGTTGAACGTCATCGCCGCAAAGGTCGCTAGCGCCTGCGCCGGGACGAATGCAGTGCCCAGCCCGTGGAATACCGATGCCAGCACCGTCAGATGGACGAGTACGCCTAATCCGCCGACCGTGCCGAACATGGCGAAGCGGGTCGGCACGATGCGGCCCAGCGTCTTGTCATAAAGCCCGACGAGGAAATCGAACGCCACGGCCCGGTCAAGCTTGCTCACACCTGCCCTGCGCGCGGCGAACAGCAGAGGAAATTCACGGACCCTCAGCGGCTGCGGTGCGCTCGCCAGCAGGTCGAGGAGGATCTTGAACCCGATGCCGGACATTCGCGGCGCGATTCGCCGCGCGGTCGCTGCCGGCAGAAGGAAATAACCGCTCATCGGGTCGCTCAGCTCGACCCCCGCCATGTGCCGTGCGATCCGATTGGCGAGGCGAGAGCCCCGTTCACGGCGCACGCTCGACAGACCTTCGGCACTCGCTCCGGCGACGAACCGGCTGGCAACCGCTACGTCGCATTCACCGCTCTGGACCGCGGCGAGCATTGCAGGCAACAGCGCGGGGTCGTGCTGATGATCTGCGTCCATCACCGCCACAAATGGCGCAGCAGTGGCACACATCCCCTCGATCGCTGCGGAGGCGAGCCCGCGCCGACCGATACGCTGGATCACTCTCAGGCGAGGATCGGTTAGGGCAAGTTGCCGCGCCTCGTCCGCGGTGCCATCGGTGCTGTCGTCATCGACGATGATCGCTTCCCAGCCATCGGCGCCAAGGGCCGCCGCGATCCGGTCGACCAAGGGGCCAACATTATCCCGCTCGTTGAGCGTCGGCAGGATTATGGCGAGCTGCAGCGTCAAAGCCGCTCCAGCACTGCATCGCCTACTGCGCGGGTACTGGCCGTGCCGCCCAGGTCGCCGCCGCGAATCCCATCTGCCAGGGCCCCGGCCACCGCTGCCTCGATCCGCGCAGCGTCAGCTTCCCGGCCGAATGAATGCCGCAGCATCATGGCGGCGGACAGTATAGCGGCCATCGGGTTGGCCTTGCCCTGCCCGGCGATATCCGGAGCGCTGCCATGGATCGGCTCGTACAGGCCAAACGTACCATGCGCCGTCCGCCGTTCGCCGAGACTGGCGCTGGCGAGCAGGCCGATCGAACCGACGCACATGCTGGCCTGGTCAGACAGGATGTCGCCGAACAGATTGCCGGTTACCACCACGTCGAACCGCCCCGGATCGCGCACCATCTGCATCGCGGCATTGTCCACGTACATATGGTCGAGCGCGACATCGGGATATTCTGCAGCAACCTCGATCATCACGTCGCGCCACAACTGGCTGGTTTCGAGCACGTTGGCCTTGTCGACGCTGGTCAACCGCCCCTTGCGTCCCTGCGCAGCGCGAAAGGCGACATGGGCAATCCTGCGCACTTCGTCCTCGGCATAGCTCATCATGTCCCAGCCCTGCCGCCGACCGTTGTCGAGCACGCGGGTGCCCTTGTCGCCGAAATAGACATCGCCATTCAGTTCGCGGACGATCAGCAAGTCGATTGAACGCGCGATTTCGGGCCGCAGCGCAGACATCGCTTCCAGCCCAGGCAGCGCAGAAGCCGGGCGGAGGTTCGCGAACAGGCCCAGTTCGGCGCGCAGGCCGAGAACTGCCTGCTCCGGGCGGAGGTGTCGATCCAGCGTGTCGCACGACGGATCACCAACCGCGCCGAACAGCACGGCATCAGCCGCGCGGGCCATATTCAGCGTCTCTGCAGGCAAGGGATGGCCGTGGCGGCGATAGCCGACAGCGCCTACGTCCCCTTCGAACAGCACCAACCCCGGCAGGTGCAGCGCATCGAGCACGCGAAGCGCCTCGGCCGTAACCTCGGGACCGATGCCATCGCCGGCGAAAACCGCAATCTTCATGCCCTCATCCGCCCCAATCGTTCACCCAGCATCGTGCGGGCGGCCATAACATCGACCCTCCGGTCGGCAAGCAGGTAGCGTTCGATCGCCGGGCCCTGGCAGGCAAACAATTCCAGCAGCGGCTCAAGCCCGGCTTCAGCAGGTGGCGGCATACCGCCGTAGCCGAGTTCGCGCAGTACCAGCGCCTCGTAAGCAATCAGGGCGCGCAGCCAGTTTCGCGCGGCATCAGAGTTACAAACTGCTTCTAGCAAACCGGCAAGCGCAGCATACAGCGTGGGATAGGCGTTTCGTTCGGGCAGCACGGCTGCGGTCAGCGCAGTGGCCCAGCCGATCGCGGCCGACGCGAGCGGCTCGGTCAACCACGGACCGCGACTCTGCACCAGCTCCAGACGCATGAAGGGCAGTTGGCTGTCGGATTTCGCCCGCAGTTCCACTTCGACCAGATTGCCCGGGATGACCACTGGGCGTAGCACCCTGCCGCGCCCGCCGGCGACGTACCCCGCCACAAGCCCGTGATCCCGGGTCAAAACGCGGGCGATAACCGCGGTTTCCCCATGCGGCCGCGCGGCGACGAGTATGGCTGGTGCGCGCAGGTTCATGCAAGGTGCAGTGCCGCACCCTCGCTGCGCGCGTCAATGCTAGGCAGCGTCGGCGATCTTGGGAGAGGTCAGGACGCCGCCAATCTCGGCCTTGGCATCGCGGCCCATCGTCCAGTTGCGCGCCATGCGGACCTTGGGATTGGGCGCGCACCAGATTTCGCCGGTATCGCTGATGGCGGTCACCCAGATGAGATTGTGTTCCTGACCGTAATCGATAACTGCGATGGCGTAACCGGAACCGCGATCGATCACGTCAACTGGTATAGGGGGATTGAGCTGCGTGAACATGCGCGTCCTTTCACCGCCGCAACGGCGCAAGGGGACCCGCGTTCCTAACCTATGAAAAGATAGGTATTAGCCAAGCCGCGCTTCAAGCGCGGCGAGGCGTTCAGCCAGTGCCTCGTTTTCGTCGCGAGCCCGGGCTGCCATGGCCTTCACAGCGTCGAATTCTTCGCGGCTGACGAAATCCATGCCGCCCATCGCCTCCTTGACCCGCTCACGTGCGCTTTCACGAGCTTCGCGTGTCATTCCGGCAAAGGTGCCGGCAGCTCCGTTGAGCAGCTTGACGAAGTCGGCGATCATCGGATTCTGGCTCTGCATGGCGGCTATCTGGGCGCGATGGTGCGAATTCTCAACTCAAATCGCCACCCGTTCCACGGGCGCAGGTGTGTCCACACCGTCGAGTTCGGGATTAAGGCGCAGAAATTCGTAATTCAGCGCCGTCGCGAAACACACCCAGGCGAGATAGGGTAATAATAAAGCCCCCGCCAACTTGCGCACGCGCCAGAATAAAACGATCGTCACCAGCAACGCCAGCGCCAGAGCCACGATGATGACCAGTGCGACCGTCATTTCGTGAAATGCGAAAAACGTCGGAGTCCAGGACAGGTTCAGGGCGAACTGGACGACGAAGGCAGCAATCGCCGCGGTTCTCCCACGTGCTCCCCAAGCGGCGCAGACCAGTGCCAGCGCAAGGCCCATCATGATGTAGAGGATCGTCCATACGATCCCGAACCACATCGGATCAGGGAAAATGCCCGGTTTTTCCAGCGCATCGAACCACGGATTGCCCGGACCGCTGCCCGCGACGCGGCCGGAAAGAAAGCCGAGCAAGACACAGGCCGGAACAGTGAACAACGACCAGCGCAGGATGCTGGCACGAAGCTGACCTTGCGATGCAAGTGCTGACATTGTGTCTCCTGCGGAGAAAATCCGGTCGAATCGACGCGCGCGCCTTGTGCCAATCACCGGGCCGCCGCGCAACAAAGCGTGAGCCGGCGCACCGTTCCATGATGGGACTTAGTCGCGCGCAGCGGCAATCAGGAACTCGATATTGCCTTCCGGGCCGGTAATCGGGCTCTGAACGATGCCCTGAACGCGCCAGCCGCCCAGGTCGAACCAAGCGCGAACCTCGTCGCAGACGCGGGCGTGGAGCGCCGGATCGCGGACCACCCCGCCCTTGCCCACTTCCTCCCGCCCGACCTCGAACTGCGGCTTGATGAGTGCCACCGCCTGGCAGCGCGGCGCGGCGAGTTCGAATGGCCGCTCCAGTACTTTGGCTAGGCCGATGAAGCTGGCATCGCAAACAATCCAGTCGACCGGGCGGTCAATATGCTCGCGCGTCAACACCCGAGCGCTGGTCTGTTCCAGCACCGTGACGCGGGGGTCCTGACGCAGCTTCCAGGCGAGCTGGTTGGTGCCCGAATCGACGGCGAACACATGGGCCGCCCCATTGGTGAGAAGGACGTCGGTGAAACCGCCCGTCGAACTGCCCACGTCCATCGCCACCGCGCCCGCCGGGTCGAGCTCGAAATGTTCGATTGCATGGGCAAGCTTTATGCCGCCGCGCGAAACCCACGGATGATCCCGCCCCCGTACCTCGACCGGCGCATCCTCAGCCAGAGGCTGGCCCGGCTTGACGAGCTTGGTCTCGCCTGAAAACACCAGCCCTGCCATGACCAGCGCCTGCGCCCGCGTGCGGCTCTCGGCGAGCCCGCGGTCAACAATCAGCTGGTCGAGGCGGCGTTTCTTTGACATGGACCCGAAACGCGGTAGCGCGCATTGTCATGCATAGAAACCGGGAGTTTGCATGACCTTTCGCCGTATCCTTGCAGCCAGCCTGATCCTCGTCGCCGCAGGATGTTCGAAACCCGCGCCTGAGCCCAGCCCGCCGCCGGTCGCCGCGCCCAGTCCCCGCCCCGCCCCGCCGGTGGCCGCGCCGCGTTACGATAACTGGATGGATGCGCCGGCCACTGCTGGCGACTGGAGCTATGGCACCAACGGCACCGCCAGCTTCGCCAGATTTTCCGCAGGCGCTGGCGGCCCGCGCTTCACCCTGGCCTGCCAGCCATCGGCGCGCCGGGTCACACTGATGCGCCACGAAGCAGGCGCAAGCCCGGCCTCTGCGATGACGATCCGCGCTGAGGAGGGCACACGCGCTCTGGCAACACAGCGCAGCGCCGATCGCGGCACCCTCGAAGTCGCTCTTCCCGCCAACGATCCGCTATTGGCGGCAATGGCATTTTCGAAGGGACGCTTCGCCGTGGAAGCCGAAGGGCTGCCGACGCTTTACCTGCCCGCCTGGGCCGAAGTCACGCGCGTGATCGAGGACTGTCTGTAAACTGGCGCGGCACCCGCGAAAGAGCCCGCCATTCAGGCGGGCCAAGGCGAACGATTCTGACGCGGGAAAACTATTTTTCAAGGCTTGTTTTATCGCGCGCGGTGACTCACATTCCATCTCGAGGCCGGCGGCACACGCGGCTCTCGGCCCCCGGTGAAACGGCGGGTCTGGCTCACAAGCGCGAAAGGAGGTGATCCGATGTCTCATGGTTCAGCAGAGAGGTCGGCAAGTTTCCGCGCGGAGCATTATCGGTAAGAATCGCAGACCGATAAAGGCTTCGTGAGCGGCACTTCCTGGCCGCTGACCATGAAAGGGCGTTTCCATCCGCCGAACCCAAATGGCGGGCTGGAAGCGCCCTTTTCATTCGCTATTCATGGATGCCGCCACGCTCGTCGCAGGCCGGATCGCATCTTGCCCTGACGCGCCCCTGGCATTAGGCGCGCGGGATGGACTTCCAGACGTTTCCCCACCCCGCCCCGCTGCCGTCCGAAACGCGTGACGAAGCGCTGGCTAACCCCGGTTTCGGCACGCTGTTTTCCGACCATATGGTCGAGATAGATTATGACGAGGCCAAGGGCGGCTGGCACCACGCGCAGATCGGCCCGCGCCGTGCGATAGAACTCGATCCGGCAGCAGCGGTCCTGCACTACGCACAGGAAATCTTCGAAGGGCTGAAGGCCTACCGTCAGGCCGATGGTGGAATCGCGCTGTTCCGGCCGGAGGAAAACGCCCGCCGCTTTAATCGTTCGGCTGAACGGCTGGCCATGCCTGCGTTGCCGGAAGAACTGTTCCTCGAAGGCATCCGCCGGCTCGTTGCTGCGGACCGCGACTGGTTCCCTTCGGTCGAAGGCGGATCGCTCTACCTGCGCCCGTTCATGATCGCGACCGAAGCCTTCCTGGGGGTGCGCCCGGCGAAGCAGTACAAGTTCATGGTCATCGCAAGTCCGGCTGGTAACTACTTCAAATCGGGCGCTCCTGCCGTCAGTATCTGGATTTCCGACTATACCCGGGCGGCGCCGGGCGGCACCGGTGCAGCCAAGTGCGGCGGAAACTACGCCGCCAGTCTGGTGCCCACGCGCGAGGCGTTTGCCCGCGGGCACGATCAGGTGCTGTTCCTGGACGCGGCAGAACGTAGATGGGTCGAGGAACTGGGCGGCATGAACCTGTTCTACGTGTTCGACGATGGCAGGGTCGTAACCCCGCCCCTGAGCGGGACGATCCTGCCCGGCATCACCCGCGACAGCCTGATGACACTGCTGCGCGAGGAAGGGCTCAACGTGCGCGAGGAACCCTACAGCATCGACCAATGGCGTGTGGATGCGGCCTCAGGCCGCCTGCTCGAAGTGCTCGCCTGCGGCACTGCGGCGGTGGTGACGCCGGTTGGCAAAGTCGCGGGGAAAGATGACGAGTTCACGATCGGCAGCGGTGGACCGGGCCAGATAGCCAGCAAGATTCGCCAGAAGCTCGTCGGCATCCAGACCGGCGCTGTCGCAGATACCCACGGCTGGGTCACACGGATCGACTGATGAGCGAACCGGTAACGGTTGCCGCGCTTTACCAGTTTACGCGGTTCGACGATCCAGAGGCGCTGCGTCCGGCTCTGTTCGCCTTGTGCGAGGCACAGGGCATACGTGGCACACTGTTGTTGGCGCGTGAGGGGATCAACGGCACGATTGCCGGGTCGCCCGAAGGCATCGACGCCGCGCTGGGGCATATCCGCGCCCTGCCGGGATGCGAAGCGCTGGACGTCAAGTTCTCAGCCGCTCCAACAATGCCGTTCAACCGCATGAAAGTGCGGGTGAAGCGCGAAATCGTCACGATGGGCGAACCCGATGTCGATCCTACGGCGAGTGTCGGCCGTTATGTCGCGCCTGAGGACTGGAATGCGCTGATTGCCGATCCCGATACGCTGGTGATCGACACGCGCAATGACTACGAGGTCGCGGTCGGTACGTTCGCGGGCGCGGTCGATCCCCAAACCGCCAGCTTTCGCGATTTCCCGGCGTGGTTCCGCGCCAATCGCGCCGCACTGATGGCCGGCAAGCGCAAGGTCGCGATGTTTTGTACCGGCGGGATCCGATGCGAGAAGTCGACCAGTTTCCTGCGCGGCGAAGGGGTGGACGAAGTCTATCACCTGCAGGGCGGCATCCTAAAGTATCTCGAACAAGTTCCTGAAAACGAGAGTCAGTGGCAGGGCGAATGCTTCGTGTTCGACGAGCGGGTCGCAGTCGGCCACGGCCTCGCGCCCGGCACGCACAGCCTTTGCCGGGCCTGCCGCCGCCCACTGAAGGAGGCGGATCGCGCCTCGCCGGAATGGATCGAGGGTGTGCAGTGCGAATTTTGCGCGCATGAGCGCAACGACGAGCAGCGCGCCCGTTATGCCGAACGGCACCGGCAGGAAGAGCTGGCGAGGCTCCGCGGCGAGGCCCACGTCGGGGCGAAGTTCCCGCCAGTCGACCCGTGACCGGTCCGCCGGTACTCTACAGTTTCCGCCGCTGCCCTTATGCCATGCGGGCGCGGATGGCGCTTTGGGTCAGCGGCACGCGTTGCGAACTGCGCGAGGTCAAGCTGTCCGACAAGCCGGCGGAATTGTTGGCCGCCTCGCCCAAGGGCACTGTTCCGGTGCTGGTCCTGCCGGATGGTAGGGTGATAGACGAAAGCCTCGCGATCGTGCGCTGGGCGCTCGAACGGCATGATCCCAAAGGCTGGCTGGTCGGCGACGATGCAGCGTTGATCGCTACAAACGATGACGGGTTCAAGCACCACCTCGACCGCTACAAGTATCCCAGCCGCTATCCTGGCAGCGATCCCGATGACCACCGCGGGCAAGGGTTGCTGTTCCTGCGCGGGTTGGAGTCGCGGCTCGAAACCCATTCCTATCTGTCGGGCCCGAACCGCACGCTGGCGGATATCGCCATATTCCCGTTCGTTCGGCAATTCGCCCACACCGACCGGTCATGGTTCGAAGCCCAGCCCCTGCCGCAGTTGAAGGGCTGGCTGGAACGCCACCTCACATCCGATCTGTTCACTGCGGTGATGGCCAAATTCGACCCCTGGAAACCGGGCGATCAACCAGTCCTCTGGCCGCGCTAGCCCGGACACTTCGCCAGCCGCGCCCGGAAGGCATCGATCAGCCAACTGGTGGCGGGACCCAGCCGTGCGTCTCTGCGCCAAAGGGCGTAGAGGATATAATCTGCACCAGGTTTTTCCGGCAGATCCAGTTCTACTAGCGCTCCGTTCGCGAGATCCGCACGGACCATGTGGCGCGGCATGTTGCCCCAACCGATCCCCTCGCGCAGCAGCGCATGTTTCGCACCGAGATCCGCGAGCCGCCAGCTTTCCGGGCTGAGGACCGAAAATTCGCGTCCCTGCGTCAAGGGTGACCGATCGGTGAGGACAAGCTGGAGGTAGCGGCGGCTCTCTCCCGGCTCGACAGCGGCGCGCGCCAGCGGATGACCGGGGGCGGCGACCGGGACCAGTTCGACCGCGCCAATCGCCTGCCGCTCCAATTCGGGGTGCGCGCCGATTACCGGACCGCCGATCGCCAGCGCTGCCTCGCCTTCGAGCAGGCACGCGGCGACCGCCCCCAGCGCCTCCACATTGAGCCGCAGCGCAACCGTGGGGAACATGGTGCGAAAATCGCGCAGGACATTCGCAGTCACGTCGCCCGGCAGCATGACGTCGATTGCCAGCGCGAGATCGCTTTCGAGACCCGCGTGCACACTGCGCGCCTTGGCCAGCAGCGCGTCGGCGCGGTCGGCCACAGCGCGCGCTTCAGCCAGCAGGCCCCTCCCAGCTTCCGTGAGCGCGGGTCGGCGGGACCCTTCCCGGTCGAACAATTCGACGCCGAGTTGCGCCTCCATCTGCGCGATGCCGTAACTGACCGCCGAAACCGCCCGGCCCATGCGCTTGGCCGCACGGCCGAAGCTGCCTTCCTCCACCACGGCGAGGAAGATGCGCAGTTGGTCAATACTAGGTTCGCCCAGTTTCATCGTTCAGAAATTTCGAACATTACGAACAATCTTATCGCAGTTTTTCGTTTGCACGGCCAGCGCTATCTCCGCGTTCAAGACAGCAAAGGAGATTTCTCATGATCGAACTCCGCCCCTTCGCTACGCTTGGCGCCGCCGACCACGGCTGGCTCGACGCGCGTCACCATTTCTCGTTCGCCAGCTATCACGATCCGGCGCGCGTCCACTGGGGTGCGCTGCGCGTGTGGAACGACGATCGCATCGCAGCGAAGAGCGGCTTTCCCCCTCACCCGCACAGCGACATGGAGATCATAACCTATGTCCGCACGGGCGCGATCACGCACCGTGACAGCATGGGCAACGAAGGCCGCACCGAAGCGGGCGACGTACAAGTGATGAGCGCGGGCAACGGTGTTACCCACAGCGAGTTCAATCTCGAGGACGAAACAACCACGCTGTTCCAGATCTGGATCATTCCCGACCAGCGCGGGGGAGAGCCAAGCTGGGGCGCGGCCAAATTCCCCAAGGGCGACCGTTCGGGCCGCTTCGTGCCCCTCGCCAGCGGTCATGCCGACGACGAGGATGCGCTGTCGATCCGTGCCGACGCTCGCGTGCTGGGTGCGACGCTGAAGGCAGGCGAAAGCGTTACCTACGAACCCGCCGCTGCCAGCCGCCACCTCTATCTCGTCCCCGCCACGGGCAAGGTGCGGGTCGAGGATGTCGAGGCGAACGCCCGGGACGGCGTCGCCATTACCAAACGCGACAGCGTGACCATTACCGCGATCGAGGATGCGGAACTCGTCCTCGTCGATGCAGCCTGAAATCCGGAGAACATTAATGACCGAACGCACCGCCAATCCGCGCATCCTGCCTCTCATCCGCGACCGGTGGAGTCCGCGCAGCTTCGATGCCAGCGCGATGCCGGCCGAGGACCTGGAGACAATCCTGGAGGCGGCTGGTCTTGCCCCTTCGGCCTACAACGTCCAGCCGTGGACATTCCTCTATGCTCATCGCGGGGATGAAAACTGGGACACGTTCCTGTCGCTTCTGGTGGAATTCAATCAAGGCTGGGCCAAGGACGCGTCTGTTCTGCTGTACGTTGTTTCTGACGTGAAGATGCGGGGCGAGCAGATATCGGACAATCACAGCCACAGCTTCGATGCGGGCGCTGCCTGGCAGAACCTGGCATTGCAGGCCTGGCACATGGGCTATGCCGCGCACGGCATGACCGGCGTTGATTTTGCCGGAGCCGCCGCCGCGCTGAACCTTCCCGAGGATCACCGGATCGAGGCGGCAATCGCTTTGGGCCGCCCCGCCCCGGCGGAACGACTGCCCGAATTCCTGAAAGAGCGGGAGATCAAGTCCGCTCGCAAGCCAGTGACGCAAATCATGCAAGCGGGTCCGTTTGCCTGAAACGTGCGATATGCGCCGGCAACCTGCCCCGGGGTCAGCTGGGCAGGTTGTCGCGCAGTTCGGCAAGCCAGACGTCGGCCACCGCATCGCTCGGCGCGCGCCAGTCGCCGCGGGGTGATAACGCGCCGCCTGCACTGACTTTGGGCCCGTTCGGCACTGCGCTACGTTTGAACTGGCTGGTGGCAAAGAACCGCCGCAGGAATTTCTCCAGCCAAAACGTGATAGCCGCCAGATCGTAACTGTTGCGGCCGTTTTCAGGAAATCCTTCAGGCCAGCGGCCTTCTTTCGCATCGCGCCAAGCATGCCATGCGAGGAATGCGACATGGCTCGGCGTGTGCCCCCAGCGCACGACGTGGTGGAGGAAGAAGTCGTTCAATTCGTAGGGGCCAACGGCCGCCTCGGTGCTCTGCATAGCGCCATCGGCGTCGGGCGGGACCAACTCGGGCGAAATCTCGGTATCGAGCACCGAAAGGAGCACTGCACCGGTACTCTCGTCGAACTGCCCGGTCGTTGCGGCCCAGCGGATCAAGTACTGGATCAGCGTCTTGGGAACCCCGCCGTTCACGTTGTAATGGCTCATGTGGTCGCCCACGCCGTAAGTGCACCAGCCAAGCGCCAGCTCGCTCATGTCGCCGGTGCCAACGACCCACCCGCCGTGCTGCCCGGCAAGGCGGAACAGATAATCCGTGCGCAAGCCCGCCTGCACGTTTTCGAACGTCGTGTCGTAAACGGGCTCACCGCCGGCGAAGGCGTGTCCGATGTTTTCCAGCATCAGCCGCGCGGTCGGCTTGATGTCTATTTCTTCGGCAATCACCCCGATCGCTTCCATCAGCTTCCACGCATTGGACTTGGTCCCTTCGGAGGTCGCAAAGCCGGGCATAGTGTAGCCGCGAATGGTCGAGCGCGGCAGGCCCATCGCATCGCAGGCCTTGGCCGCGACGATCAGCGCGTGGGTCGAATCGAGCCCGCCCGAAACACCGATCACCAGCGATTTTGGCTGGGTCGCTTCCATGCGGCGGATCAGCCCCGACACCTGGATGTTGAACGCTTCGTAGCAATCCTCGTCCAGCTTATCGCGCCGGTTCGGAACGAACGGGAAACGCCGGATCTGGCGTTCGAGGCCGCTGTCGCCAGGCGCCGGGCGGTGGTCGAAAGCGATGCGGCGGTACCAGTCTTCCGGCCGGCCATCCGCCTCCGCGCCATCGTTGAAGGTTCCCATGCGCATCCGGTCGTTCAGGATGCGCACGCAATCCACATCGGCCACGCACAGCTCCGGCGCGAGATCGAAGCGGGTGCTTTCGACCAGCAGGTCGCCAAGCTCGTAGATCATCCCCTGCCCGTCCCATGCGAGATCCGTGGTGCTCTCGCCGTCGCCGCTCGCCGAATAGGCATAAGCGCAAACCGCGCGCGAGGACTGCGCCCGGCACAGCAGGTGTCGCTCGTCGGACTTGCCGATGACGATGTTTGATGCCGAAAGGTTGAGGATCACTGTCGCGCCGGCAAGCGCCGCGTGCGTACTCGGCGGGATGGGAGCCCAGTAATCCTCGCAGATTTCGATGCCGAACACGAAGCCTGGAATTGTCGGATGAGTGAACAGCAGGTCGATGCCGAAGGGCACTTCGTTTCCACGAAGCGTCAGGGTCAGTCCGACGCAATCGCGCCCATGCGCAAACCAGCGCTTCTCATAATATTCGCGGTAATTCGGCAGGAAACTCTTGGGTACGACGCCGAGAACCTCACCCCGGCAGATTGCAACCGCGCAGTTGTAGATGCGCCCGTTGCGCCGAAGGGGCGCGCCCACGACTAGCACGGTGGCCAATTCCACGCTCGCATCTATAATTCGTGCCAGTTCCGCCTCGACCGCGTCGAGCAATGCAGCCTGCAAGTGAAGGTCGTCGATGGCATAGGCCGACAGACACAATTCAGGATAGAGCAACAGGTCGACCTGCCGGGCCGATGCCTTGCGCGCTTCTTCGATAACGCTGGCGGCGTTGCCCGCGACATCGGCGGGGCGCACGCGCGGGGTGCTGGTGGCCACGCGCACGAACCCATGCGTGCGGCGATCGAAGAACGGGTGGTTAGCGTGCTTGGTCATTGGCGAGCGCGTTGTTCATCATCGAAAGCGCGACTTCAAGCGCCGCGATGCGAACGTTGTCGCGCCCGATCGTCCCGAAATGCTCCTCCCTGTGCCATTCCTGCCCGCCGCGCATGGCAACGGCGAGATGCACCAGCCCTTCCTCGTCGCCGTCGCCGCCCGGTCCCGCGAAACCGGTTATCGAAGCTGTGAGATCGGCACCAGACCCTCCCAATGCGCATCGGGCCATCGCCAAGGCGACTTCGCGGCTGACTGCACCGCAGCGTGCGATCAGACCGTGGTCGACGCCCAGCAGCTCGCATTTCGCTTCCTCCGAGTAGGTCACGAAGCCGCGATCGAACACGTGGCCGTAACCTTCGACATCTGTCAGCACCGCCGCCAGCAGGCCGCCGGTGCAGCTTTCTGCCACGGCCAGCTTGATCTCCGTATCGCTGGCCAGCTTGAGCAGATCGCGCGCCGAATGGGCGATGCGCGGAGGGAGGACAGGCAGTGCCGCGTCGCTCATGTCACGCAGCCTCCAGCAGCTTCTGAGCGGCCGGACTTGCCTCGAGCAATGCGACCAGCGCGCGCTCTTCACGCGCCAGCCACTGGGTCGAGCGCGGCAGGATGAGGCCCTTGCGCCAGTCCTCCTGCCGATCGACCAGGGCGAGCACGGCGGGATGAATGTAACTTTTGCGCGTCACCGCAGGGGTATTGCCCAGATGCTCCGCCACGTCGGCCAGCACGGCCTTGAGCGGCAACTTGTCTTTCGCCTCGGCCAGCAATTTCAGCGCCAAGACGCTCGCGTGCCAGGTGCGGAAATTTTTGGCGGTGAAATCCTGGCCCATCGTTTCGCGCAGATATGTGTTCACATCGCCTGAATCGACCGAACACACATCACCGTCTTCATCGACATACTTGAACACGTTTTGCCCCGGCAGGTCCTGCATCTTGCGCACCACCCGGGCCAACGCGCCATCGCTGAGCGTAACTTCGCGCAGCACACCGCTCTTGGCCTTGAAACGCAATTTCAGCCGCCGACCCGTCACCTCGGCATGGCGGCGGCGTAAGGTGGTGGCGCCGAAACTCTTGTTCGCCTTGGCATAACCTTCGTTCCCCACCCGGACCGCGCCGAGATCGAGCAGGCGCACGACACTTGCCACCGCACGCTCGCGCGTCAGATCGCGGTGGCCAAGATCTTCCTCCACCCTTTTGCGGACCAGCGGCAGTAGTTCCCCAAAGGTAAGGCAGCCGTCGAACTTCTCGCTTTCCCGGGCCGTGCGGAAATCGGGGTGATACCTGTACTGCTTGCGGCCACGCGCATCGTAACCGATTGCCAGAATGTGGCCGTTGGATGCCGGGCAGAACCACGCATCGACATAGGCCGGCGGCAGCGCAATCGCATTGAGCCGCTTCTTTTCCGCCGGATCGGTGATGAGCGCACCCTTCGCATCGTAATAACACCAGCCCTTGCCGCTGCGTTTGCGAGTGATGCCGGGAAGGCTGTCGTCTACGTAGATGAGCTTAGCGCATGTGGTTGCCATAAGGGCGCAATGCGCACCGGCGCCTTGCGGTTCCGGGGCCATGGCCCCATTTGCACGCCACGCTTTGCTGCCGGAGAGATCGCTTGACCGACACGACCTACACCCCGCCCGCCGTGTGGACCAATGTCGAGAGCGGCGGCCGCTTTGCCGCGATCAACCGCCCGACTGCCGGTGCGCGCGAGGAACGTGAACTGCCCGTAGGTACGCATCCGTTCCAGCTCTATTCCCTCGCCACGCCCAACGGGGTCAAGGCCGGCATCATGCTGGAGGAACTGCTTGAGGCAGGCCACCCCGCAGAATACGATGCCTGGACGATCGACATTTCCAGCGGGGACCAGTTCACCAGCGGGTTTGTGAGCATCAATCCCAACAGCAAGATACCCGCTCTGGTCGACCGCACCGGCCCCCAGCCGATCCGCGTGTTCGAAAGCGGCGCGATCCTGATGCACCTGGCAGAGAAGTTCGGCGCATTCCTGCCGACCGATCATAGTCGTGCCGAAGTGCTGAGCTGGCTGTTCTGGCAGGTCGGTAGCGCACCCTTCATCGGTGGCGGATTCGGGCACTTCTACGCCTACGCGCCCGAGAAATACGAATATCCGATCAACCGCTACGCCATGGAAACGAAGCGACTGTTCGACGTGGCCGACCAGCGCCTGGCCGACAGCCGCTATCTGGGCGGGGACGCATACACGATCGCCGACATCGCGACTTATCCCTGGTTCGCAGCTTTCGTATTCGGCACCGCCTACGACGACGCCCGCACTTTCCTGTCGATCGACGATTACCGCCACGTCGGTCGCTGGGTGCGCGAGATTGCCGAGCGGCCCGCCGTGCGCCGGGGGCGAATTGTGAACAAGGTGACGGGCGCAGAAGACGAGCAATTGCGCGAACGGCATTCGGCCGCCGATTTCGACGGTAAGAACATCTGACCCTCTTCACATCCGCGCGGGCTTCGCTATAGCGGCGCCCGCGCTGCTGGGGCGTAGCCAAGCGGTAAGGCAGCGGTTTTTGGTACCGCCATGCGGAGGTTCGAATCCTCCCGCCCCAGCCACAGCGCCTTCATCGCCGCAGCGTTATCCTCAAAATTGGCCCTGGGCCTCGACCACCGGCTGCGGATTGTTCGGGACCAGGATCAGCGTCTGTCCTTCGACGCGCCAGCTGGCGAGGCGGGACAGCAGGTTCATGCCGATGACGTTGGTATTGCCCAGCCCCGGCGCGATCACCGTGTCCAGCCCGCGCGCGACGACATTGCCGAACCGCAATTCGTCGATCGTGCCGATTTCTGCGGAAATCGTGCCGTTGGCGGTGTTCAGCATCACCGGAATGCCCCCGGGCCGTGCCTCCAGCCCGATACGGGCTGCCGTCTGGGCGGAAACGGCCGTCAATGTCGCGCCTGTATCGACCAGAAACGGGACGGTATCGCCGTTGACGCGAGCCTCGATCCAGAAATGCCCGTCGCGCGACAGCGGAATGCGGGTTTCGCCCCCCTCCACGACCTGCTCGGGCAGTCCCAGTTGCGGGACCGCCATGCCGAAACGCGGGTCGAACCGCGAGACTTGCAAGACGACTGCCACGAATATCGCGAGCAACGCGATCGAGCCGAAACTGCGCAATAGCCGTCCGAACGGCACATGGCGTGCCGCCATGGCGCCTCCGATCCAGCTTGCAAGAACCGCCAAGACAGTTGCGATTAACAGGGTCGAATGGGGTACGGCGGAGACGAAGTTGGCAGCAGCGTCCCAGATAGCGGCGAAGTCCATGACGCAGATATAGGAAGCGCGCGCTTGCGCTTCCATGACTGCGCTAAGGCGCGGTGCGGAATTCGGTTGCGCGGGCGAGGATCAGTGAAAACCGCTCTGCGCCATCGAGCCAGCGTTGCTCGGGCGTCCAGCCCCCGGCGAGCAGCAGGGTGTCGGCGCTGCGGCGGGTAAACTTGTGGCTGTTTTCAGTGTGGATCGTCTCGCCGGGTGCCATCGCGAACCGTTCGCCGGACACCTCGAAAGCAATGTCACGCGTGGCTTCGAGGTGCATTTCGATCCGCGCCAGATCGTCGTTCCACCGGGCAACATGGCGCAAGCCATCGACCGGCAGGGTGCCGCCCAGTTCGCGATTGATGCGATTGGCAAGGTTCAGGTTGAAGCGGGCCGTGACCCCGGCAGCGTCGTCATAGGCGGAAACGAGCACTGCAGGATCCTTGATCAGGTCCATGCCAATCAACAGCTTTGAGCCCGGCCCCAGCGTGCCCCGCATGACGCGCAGCAAATCGACCGCCGTGCGCGGCACCATGTTGCCGATCGTCGATCCGGGAAAAAAGCCCAGCTTGGGCAAGCTGTCCACCTGCGGCGGCAGAGCGACCTCGCGCATGAAATCGGCCTCGACCGGGTGGACAGGCAGGCCGGGAAACTTGGCCGCAAGCGACCGGGCCGCCTCGCGCAGAAAATCGCCCGCAATGTCCAGCGGGACATAGGCTGCCGGTGCAATCGCATCGAGCAACAAGGGGGTCTTGACCGAGCTTCCACTGCCAAATTCGACCACTGCCCGGCCCTGCCCTACTGCCCGGGCGAATTCGCTACCGCGCGCAGCAAGAATTTCGGTCTCCGCACGGGTCGGATAATATTCCGGCAGCCGGGTGATATCCTCGAACAGTGCCGATCCGATATCGTCGTAAAACCACCGCGCGGGGATCGCCTTGGGCGATTGGCGCAGACCCGTCAGCACGTCGGCGCGAAAAGCCCGGTCGATGCCGGATTCGTCGAGATCGACGAGTGCAATGCCTTCAGCCGCGCTCATGCCGCGTCCCTCGCCAGACGCAGCCCGGTGAATTGCCAGCGCTGGTGCGGGTAGAAGAAGTTGCGATAGCTGGCGCGCGAGTGTCCGCGCACCGTGGCGCAGCTTGCGCCGCGCAGGACCACCTGCCCGCTCATGAACTTGCCATTGTATTCGCCGACCGCACCCGCGGCAGGAGTGAACCGCGGATAAGGGAGGTAAGCTGAGCGCGTGAATTGCCAGCAATCCCCGAACAGGTCGTTGCCGCCGCGCGGCTGCGGCGGGCCGGCGGCGTCGAGCTGGTTACCGGCGGCTGAATCGTGATTTTGTGCAATTGCTTCCCATTCGAATTCGGTCGGCAGCCGCGCGCCAGCCCAGGTGGCGAAGGCATCGGCTTCATAGAAGGAAATGTGGGTGACTGGCGCATCGGAATCGCGAGGTTGCCAGCCAGCGTGCGTAAAATGCTCTCCTTCGCGCCAGTATAGCGGCGAACCGATACCCTCGGTCTGGACCCAGGCCCAGCCATCCGACAGCCAGAGGCGCGCATCGCGGTAACCGCCGTCAGCGATGAAAGCATCCCAGGCGCCATTGGTGACGAGGCTGCTGGCCAGATCGAACGGTTCCAGCAGCACCCTGTGGGCAGGCCCTTCGTTGTCGAATGCGAAACCATCGCCGCGATGACCAATCAGCGCGATCCCGCCCGGGTGGCTATGCCAGGTTTCCCTGCCGGCATCTGATGCAGTCAAACGGGCGGCACCCGGCCACATCGCCGGCCCAAGAGGGTTTTGGAAAAGCGCGTGCTTGATATCGGTCAGCAGCAATTCCTGATGCTGCTGTTCATGTGCAATGCCCAGTTCGATCAACGGGGCGAGCGGAGGATCATCGACGAGGCCATCCATCGCCTCGTCCACATGCGCGCGCCATCGGGCAATCTCGCCCAGAGTTGGGCGGGACAGCATGCCGCGGCTGCCGCGCGCCAGCCGCGCCCCTTCACCTTCATAATAGGAATTGAACAGGAACGGCCAATCCTCGCGATAAAGCCGATAGCCGGCCGCGTGATCGCGCAGCAGGAACGTTTCCCAGAACCATGTGGTGTGCGCCAGATGCCACTTGGCAGGCGAGGCATCTTCCATCGACTGGATGGTAGCGTCGGCCTCGCCCAGCGGTGAGGCAAGCGCGACGCTCAGACCGCGAGTGCGATGGAATCGGTCGCCCAGCCCCTCCGCCTGGCGGGCGGTCGGGTGACGGTCGGCATTCGGCACGGGCGTTCTCCTCCTCCGTCCCAGCCTAACGCTCCTGCACCCAATAAGTTGCAGGTCAAAGACCTTAATCCAGCTTGCCTAAACCTTCAGGCGGCGTCGCGGTGCCGCTGGGCAGTTTCAAGCTGGATCATTTCCGCCAGCAGGAACGCCAGTTCCAGCGACTGCGCAGCATTGAGGCGCGGATCGCAGTGAGTGTGATACCGATCGCCAAGCCGTTCATCGGTGATAGCCACCGCCCCGCCGACGCATTCGGTCACATCCTGCCCGGTCATTTCGACGTGGATGCCGCCTGCATGCGTCCCTTCCGCACGGTGCACGGCGAAAAACCCGCGCACTTCGTTAAGGATGCGATCGAACGGCCGCGTTTTGTAGCCGCTGTCCGATTTGACCACGTTGCCGTGCATCGGATCACAGCTCCACACCACCGGATGTCCTTCGCGCGTCACCGCGCGCAGCAGCGGCGGCAGGCCGCTTTCGACCTTGTCGTGCCCGAACCGGCTGATCAGCGTGATCCGCCCCGGCTCGCGCGCCGGATTGAGCGTATCGAGCAGGCGCAGCAATACTTCCGGATCGAGGCTCGGACCGCACTTGAGGCCGATCGGATTGCCGATCCCGCGCGCGAATTCGACATGAGCGCTACCATCGAACCGGGTCCGGTCGCCGATCCAGACCATGTGGGCGCTGGTATCGTACCAATCGCCCGTCAGGCTGTCGCGCCGGGTCATCGCCTGTTCGTAGGGGAGCAGCAAAGCCTCGTGGCTGGTGTAGAAACTGGTGGCCTGCAGCTGCGGCACCGTTGCAGGATCCACTCCGCACGCTTCCATGAAATCGAGCGCTTCGGAAATGCGGTCCGCCAGGTCGCCGAACTTGGCCGCCCACGGGCTGCGGCCCATGGTGTCGAGCGTCCACTGGTGAACCTGACGCAGGTTCGCGTAGCCGCCCCCTGCGAAGGCGCGCAGCAAATTGAGTGTGGCAGCCGCCTGAGAATAGGCGCGGATCATTCGCTGCGGATCGTTCCGCCGGCTTTCCGGTGTGAAATCGATGCCGTTGACGTTGTCACCGAAATAGCTCGGCAGGGTCACATCGCCCTGGGTTTCGCTGTCGGCGCTCCGCGGCTTGGCGAACTGGCCGGCCATGCGGCCGACCTTCACCACCGGCAACTTTCCCGCAAACGTCAGGACGACCGCCATCTGCAAGATTACGCGGAACGTGTCCCGAATGTTGTTGGGATGAAACTCGGCGAAACTTTCGGCACAGTCGCCGCCCTGGAGCAGGAACCCGCGCCCTTCGGCGACCCCGGCAAGCTCTGCCTTGAGTGCGCGGGCTTCGCCTGCAAAGACCAGCGGCGGGTAGTGCGACAGCGTCGCTTCCGCATCAGCCAGGGCGGCAGGGTCTTCGTAACGCGGCAGATGACGTGCCTCGTGCGCCTTCCAGCTATCGGGGTTCCAGTTGCGGGCCATGGCCACATTCAACCGGAACGCAGCACCCTTCGCAAGCGCAATAAATCTGCGCTGTGCGAAGGCAGGGCTACGCCCGAGGTGACGGCACCAGTAGCTTACCTTCCGCTCACTTCGGCTGCGCGGGCGGCGCCGCCGCTAGCAAGCGATTGACCTTCGGGAATGACCGCCAGGCGCCAACCCTGCTTGCCGCCGAAATACTTGGTTGCCAGCGCTTGCATCGCTTCGGGGGTGGTCTGCGTATAGTCGCTGAGTAGCGAGCGCAGCAGTTCTACGCGGCGTGGATCGGTCGAAGACCCTTCCAGCTGGAACATCCAGAACATGTTTCCGGTCGATGCGCGCTGGATCAACTGGCGCAGCGGTTCGGTGACACGGGCCAGCTCGTCGGCCTCTGGCGGATTGGCGATCAGATCCCTCGCGATCGTGTCGGCCACCTGGAAGAACACCGGCACGTCCTCGGGGCGAAGCTGGCTGATTGCGCTGATCGTACCGCCTTCTTCAACATCCACCGGCCAGTTGGTGCTGATCTGCGGGGCGTAGCTTGCCCCGGCCCGCTCGCGCATGGCCTCCATCAGACGGTTATTGAACACTTCGACCAGGATTTCGAGCTGGCGCGATTCGCGCAGATTGGTGACGCCAGCGCCCCCTTCCCACGCAATTACCGCCGCCGCCTGGTTGGCATCGCCGCGATGGGTCAGCACAACCGGCTGAGTGGACGGTGTTGGGAAATCGGTGGTGCGGGCGGCCACCGTGGACGGAATCGGCGTGCGCGGCGGCAGCGCGCCGAACGTCTTGCGCAGCGACTCGACTGTCGCGTCACGATCGAATTCGCCGAACACCAGCACTTCAACCGGGCCCTGCTGCAGGATCGGTTCCCACACGGCCCGGAATCCTTCGGGCGTGGCAGCGTCGAGGGCGGCGGCATCGGGCGTCGCGAAGCGGCCGTCGCGCGCACGCAGCAGCCAGTCGAGATCGCGGCTGAGAACGCCCGCGGGGCTCGTGGCGTAGCTTTCGTAAGCGAGCTTGGCACCGGCCTTGGCGCGGATCACCGGATTGGCGTCCCAGCGCGGCATGCCGAGCTTTGCTGCAAACAGATAGAGCTGGTCCGCCAGATCCTGTTGGCGCGTTTGCGCCGACAGGGTGAAAACCGCATCGCTGATGGCAAAGTCGAAGCCCATCCGGCGGCCGGTCGAAATCCGATCCAGTTCCTCCTGACCGAGTTCACCAATGCCCGAGCCGACCAGAGCCATTTCGCCGAGCGTGACGTAAGCCGCCTCGTCCGGCTCGAACGCGCGGTAACCGGCGCCGAAGCGAACCTTGACCGCGACCCTGCCAGGCTCCGCATCGTTGGCCCACAGGAGCGCGGTGACGCCATTGGCGAATTCGACCCGCTCGATGCCGAGTACGCCTAGCGGAGCGGCCGAAGCGACCGTGCCCGGCGTTCCGACCGGGGGCAGATCTTCGAACGAAACATCGCTTTCGGCAAGCCGCGCGCTGCCGTCGGCTTCCACCGGGGCGAGCATAGCGGTGCGGACAGCATTCGCATCAGCTTCACCCACGGCTGGAGTGACATAAACCGCGCGGACGACCTCTCCTTCGAACAGCTTGCGTGTGCGCTCCAGAACTGATTGCGGCGTGAACTGCGGTTTGGTGTCGCGGAACACCTGGAGGACCGTCTCGGGCGAGGCGACCGTTTCGCGAATGTCGACCGCCTGGACGATGTCGTCGGCGAGCCTGGACCCGGCCATGACGGAACGTTGCTCCACTGCACTGGCGAACGCGACGTCGATTTCTGCCACCTCGCGGTCGATTTCCTCCTGCGTGGGCGGAGCAGACAGGGCATCGGCAATCACTGCCCGCACATCGTCGAGCGCGGCGCGCCAGTCTTCGGTCAGGGGCGCGAAGGTCACGAAGGTCGCATCGGCCGAACGGCTGACGTCGTCCTGGGAAACCTGCGCAAACAGGTAAGACCCGCCCGATCGCGCGCGCGATTCGAGGCGGCGATTGATGATCGATTGCGCTACCGCCTCGACCATCAAGCCCTGGTTGTAGACAATCGTGTCGTTGACCGGCCGCCACGGGCGCATCACGGCGTAAGTATAGCTGCGCGGCAGGTCAGGCTCGACCAGGACTCCGGTTTGGCCAACCGGATTGTCGCGATCGGCACCGCGCGGCGCAATGGGATCGCCAAAGTCCGGCGCTGCAACACGGCGGCCGTCCGCTCGCCAATCGCCGAACCACTTTTCGGTCAGGGCGGCGAGGACCTTGGTATCGACATCGCCGACCACCACGATGACGGTATTTTCGGGCCGGTACCAGCGCTTGTGGAATGCACCGACGGATGCTGCCTTGGCTGCGCGTAATGTTTCCTCGGTTCCGATCGGCAGGCGATCGGCCAGCCGCTGACCGGCGAACAGGATGCCGCGCGTCCCTTCCGCCACGCGCTGAGCCGCGCCGCCACGCTCGCGCATTTCCGCCATGACGATCGGCACTTCGGCATCGATATTGGCCTGGCTCAGAACCGGCTCTCGGATCATGCCCGACAGCAGCTTGAAGCTCTCTTCCAGATTTTGCGGCGTCGCGCTCGGCAGGTCGAGCTTGTAGGCCGTGTGCGTAGGGCTGGTTTCGGCATTGGTATCGCTGCCGAATGTCGCACCCAGGCGCTGCCATGTCGGGATCGCCATCGCCGGGCCAAGGTACTTGCTCTCACGGAACAGGAGGTGTTCGAGCAGGTGGGCATAGCCGCGCTCGCTGTCCTGTTCATGGAGCGATCCGGCATCGATGCGGATGCGGATCGAAACCTGGCCGGGCGGCACCCCGTTCTTGCGCACGGCGTAACGCAGGCCATTGTCCATCTCCCCCCACTGCCACTCGGGATCGCGCGGAACGTCGCTGTTCTCGTAGATCCACGGAGTTTCCTCGCCGGTCTGGAGGGCTTGCGGGGGACGCAGCTCGATTTGCTGGGCCTGGCCGTGAGAGGCAAGCAGAGCCAGCGGGAGAAACAGCGCGAGGCCGCGAGCGGCGCGAAGGAAGGAAGCCATTCCGCGGGCTATAAATATCATGGCGATGAAGGGATAGTGAATAGCGCCAAGGGAATCCTCGCTTGTCGCCCCTCCCGGCCGCTCCTACATCGCGGCCATGTTCATCGAAACCGAAACGACGCCCAATCCCGCCAGCCTGAAATTCCTTCCGGGCAAACCCGTCATGCCATCGGGTACGCGCGAGTTCGCCAGCCCGGAGGCAGCCGAGGCCAGCCCGCTGGCCCAAGCGATTTTCGATACCGGCGAAGTGACCGGCGTCTTCTTCGGCGGCGATTTCGTCACCGTGACCGCAGCGCCGGGGGCCGACTGGTCGGCACTGAAGCCGCAGGTCGTCTCCATCCTGCTCGATCACTTCGTGTCCGGGGCGCCGTTGTTCGCGCCGGGTACGGCCAGCGGAATCGCGGTTCCTGCGGAAGACGAATTTGCAGTGGAGGACGATCCGGCGAACGCCGACATCGTCGACCAGATCAAGGATTTGCTGGAAACCCGTGTGCGCCCTGCTGTCGCTGGCGACGGTGGCGATATCCAGTATCGCGGGTTCAAGGACGGCGTCGTCTATCTGCAGATGCAGGGTGCCTGTTCCGGCTGCCCGTCATCCACCGCGACGCTGAAGCATGGCATCGAAGGCCTGCTGAAACATTACGTGCCGGAAGTGGTTGAAGTCCGCGCAGCCTGAACTCCCGCTTCCACAAGGATATTTCATGACCAAGCAGTTCCACGATCACGTGCTGGATACAGGCGCGCTCGACCAGATTTTCAACGAGGCGCGCAGCTACAACGGCTGGCTGGACAAGCCGGTCAGCGACGAACAACTTCACGCGATCTGGGAACTGGCAAAAATGGGGCCGACTTCGGCCAATATGCAGCCGGCCCGCATCGTCTGGGTCAAATCGGACGAGGCGAAGGCCAAGCTCGTCGAATGCGTTTCTGACGGCAACAAGGACAAGGTCGGTGCCGCACCAGTCACAGCACTGATCGCCTACGACATCGATTTTCACGAAGAACTGCCGTGGCTGTTCCCCCACACGGACGCCAAGAGCTGGTTCGATGGCGACGAGCAGGGCCGCAGGGAAGGTGCCTTCCGCAATTCGTCTCTCCAGGGCGCCTACCTGATCATTGCTGCGCGCGCGCTTGGCCTCGATACCGGTCCCATGTCGGGCTTCGATGCCGGGGCCTTGGAAAAAGCGTTCTTCGCCGACAATCCGCGTCACAAGATCAACTTCATCTGTTCGATCGGCTATGGCGACCCGACCTCCATCTTCGACCGTAGTTCCCGGCCCGACTTCGATCGGTTCAACGCGATCGTCTAAACGCTTGACCAAAGGCGCATGACGGGGTGATTGCGGCGCGGATGCGCACCCTGGCGATAGATTGCGCGACCGAAGCCTGCTCGGTCGCCCTGTTCGATGATGGCACGCTGGTGGCCCACGACCACCGCGTGCTGGGGCGCGGCCACGCCGAACACCTTGTCCCGATGATCGGCGCGCTGCCGGATAGGGGCAAAGCCGGGCGTATTCTCGTCTCTCGTGGCCCCGGCAGCTTTACCGGCGTCAGGATCGGGATCGCTACGGCACGGGCGCTCGGTATTGCATGGCGCGCTCCGGTGTTCGGCTATCCTACTCTCGCGCTGGTTGCCGCCATGGCGCGCAGCGACGCGGGGCCAGCGCCGGTTAGCGTAACGATGACCGGCGGACACGGTGAGTGGTTCGTCGCCGATTTCGGTGCGGACGGTATGCCGGAACGTGAGGCGCTGTCCCGCATGCCAGCCGAAGCGGCAGCTGCGGCTGCTCATGACCTGGCTGCCGGTTCACAGGCGTCGGCTCTGGTCGGCTTGCGCGGGTTCGGCAGCGCGCTTTCCATCACTCCGGACGCGCGGTACGCGCTGAACTTGCCGCCAGCGCTGCTCACCGCGGATTGCTCGCCGATCTACGGCCGCCCTCCCGATGCGAGATTGCCGGGATGAACGACGATCTCGATCACATCATGAACGTGATGGAGGCCGCATTCGATCCGCGCTGGGGGGAGGCATGGACGCGCCGACAAGTCGGCGATCTCTTGACCCTGCCGAGCACACATTACCGCCTCGTCGATGGCTCGGGCCAGCCGCTTGCCGACGGAGCGGAACCGGCCGGATTTATCCTCACCCGTCATGCATTCGATGAAGAAGAGTTGCTGCTTGTGGCAGTACGACCGGAATGTCGCGGTCGAGGAGTTGGGCGCAGCCTGCTGGAATTATTCAAGAACGATGCTCAATCGCGCGGCGTGAAACGCGTCTTCCTCGAAATGCGCCATAACAACCCGGCCGCCGCCGTGTATCGCGCGGCAGGCTTTGCGCCGTTGGGAAGACGGCCCGACTATTATCGATTGGCCGATGGTGGGCGACTCGATGCGATTACGTATGGATGTGATCTGATTCAGAATTGATTTTCGGCACAGTCGCAATTCGATTGGTCGGCGGGGCTTGAACGTACGACAATTCGGGCGCATTGAAGACCGCATGGGCGGAGATTTACTTCACCCGGGCCGCACCACCAATTATCGATAACAGGGAAATGATGATGGACGCCTCGACCGACGATGCGAAAGAAATGCTGATTACGCTTACGTCTGATATTGTTGCAGCACATGTCAGCAACAATGATGTTGCGGTGGCGGATGTGCCTGCGCTCATTACGAGTGTTTATGGCGCTCTGTCGTCGCTGGGCGAAACGGCACCCGTGCAGGAAGCACCGCCGGAACCGGCTGTGTCTATCCGCGCATCGGTCAAGCCGGACTACATCGTCTGTCTCGAAGACGGCAAGAAGCTGAAAATGCTGAAGCGCTATCTGCGTACCAATTACGATATGAGCCCGGAAGAGTATCGCGCGCGCTGGAATCTGCCTGCCGATTATCCGATGGTTGCGCCCAACTATGCCGACAAGCGGCGTGAACTGGCAAAGAAGATCGGCCTCGGCCGGACCCCTGGTCAGAAGCGCGGGCGGCGGAAAAAGGTCGCCTGATCGTCCACTCGACTTGAGCACGAGGCCCCGCCGCCCTATGGTCGCGGGGCCTTTTCGTTTTGCCGGGGTTACAGTTGCACAGGATCGATCTCGAACAGCTTTGCGCAGACCGCGGTCTGCGCATTACCGAGCAACGCCGGGTGATCGCGCGCGTGCTGTCGGAAAGCGAAGATCATCCGGATGTAGAGCTGCTGCACCAGCGCGCATCCGCCATCGACCCGCGCATTTCCATTGCCACCGTGTATCGCACCGTGCGCCTGTTCGAAGAAGCGGGCATCCTGGATCGCCACGACTTCGGTGACGGGCGTGCCAGATACGAGGCGGCGCCGGAGGCTCACCACGACCACCTGATCGACGTTGAAAGCGGCAAGGTGGTCGAATTCGTCGATCCGGAACTGGAAGCACTTCAGAAGCAGATTGCAGAAAAGCTCGGCTATCGCCTGGTCGACCACCGGATGGAGCTTTACGGGGTGAGGCTCGACCGGGGCGACACGACGGAGTGATGGTCGCCACAGGCGCACTCCCGGCTGCACGCATTGCCCCGCTCGGCTGGGCGCTGATCGCCTTTCGCCTGCTACTGATGCTTGTCCTGCTGCTGGTCTGCGCGCCGCTGCATCTGCTGTGGCGCGCGATCGGCGCTGGGCGCTGGTGGCCGCGCGTTTTTCTGGCCGGGATCGGTCTTGTCGCCGGGCTGCACGTTCGCGTCGAAGGCAAGCCCGCCAAAGGGGCACTGCTGCTGGCGAACCATGTCAGCTGGCTCGATATACCCGCGCTGTCCCATGCCAGTGGCAGCGCGTTCGTCGCGCATGAAGGGCTTTCGGCGTTTCCGCTGCTCAAGTGGCTATGCGAAATGAACGACACCGTGTTCATCGCCCGGCACCGGCGCGGTAGCGTGTCTGATCAGGTCGAGCAAATCCGCGCGGCGATGGCCGAAACCGGCTGCCTGACACTGTTTCCCGAAGGCACCACCAGCGATGGGAGGGGATTGCTACCCTTCAAGTCCTCGCTGCTCTCCGCACTCGAACCTCTGCCTTCGGGGCTGGCGGTCCAGCCGGTCCTGCTTGCCTATGAAGATGTGCCGGACATTTCCTGGGTCGGGGACGAACACGGTCTCGACAATTTCAAACGCATCCTTGCGCGGTTGCGGCCGGTCCGCCTGACGATCCGCTTCCTGCCCCCGCTGGCCGGGGAAGAACTCGCCGACCGAAAGACTGTGGCGCTTGCCGCCCAGACGGCAATAGCGCGCGCCCTTCCCTAATCGGCGTCGATGCGGTAACCGGCCCGCCCCATGACCACCACTGCGCCCCCCAGGACCTATCGGGTCAAGAGCTTCGGCTGCCAGATGAACGTCTACGACGGCGAGCGCATGGCGGAATTGCTGGCCGAAAAAGGCATCGCACCTGCGCCCGAGGGCGAGGAGGCGGACCTTGTCGTTCTCAACACCTGCCACATCCGTGAAAAGGCGGCGGAGAAAGTCTATTCGGATATCGGGCGGCTGGTGAAGGCTGGCCGCGCGGCGGGCAAGGAACCGCTGATCGCGGTCGCGGGCTGCGTTGCGCAGGCGGAAGGCGAGGAGATCATGGCCCGCGCCCCGGCCGTCAGCATGGTGGTCGGCCCTCAGGCATATCACCGCTTGCCTGAGATGCTGGACCGGGCGGTGGCGGGTGAGCGCGCAACCGATACCGACATGCCGCCGATTGCCAAGTTCGACGCGCTTCCCCCGCGCCGCAAGACCGCGCCCGCCGCGTTTCTCACGGTGCAGGAAGGCTGCGACAAGTTCTGCACATACTGCGTCGTGCCATATACCCGCGGCGCGGAAATATCGCGCCCCTACAGCGATCTGGTGACCGAGGCCCAGCGGCTGGCCGATGCCGGTGCGCGCGAGATTACCCTGCTGGGGCAGAACGTCAGCGCATGGTCGGGCGAAGATGCGAAGGGACGCTCCGTCGGACTGGCCGGGCTGATCCACGATCTTGCCCGGATCGATGGCCTCGCTCGCATTCGGTACACCACCAGTCATCCGGCCGACATGGATGACGCGCTGATCGCTGCTCATGGTGAGATCGCGGAACTGATGCCGTTTCTTCACTTGCCGGTGCAGGCGGGGAGCGACCGCGTGCTTCGCGCGATGAACCGCAGCCATACCGCTGATAGCTACCTCAAGCTGCTCGACCGTTTCCGCGCCGCTCGCCCGGATATTGCGCTGTCGGGCGATTTCATCGTCGGCTTCCCCGGTGAGACCGAGGCCGAATTCGCCGAAACCCTGGCACTTGTGGATGCTGTCGGTTACGCGCAGGCGTTCAGTTTTAAGTATTCGCCCCGCCCGGGCACCCCCGCAGCGACCATGGACGGCCAGGTCGCGCGCGACGTGATGGACGACCGCTTGCAGCGGCTGCAGGCAGCACTCAACCGCGATCAGCACGCTTTTAACCGCGCCTCGGTCGGCAAGACCTGCGAAGTTCTGGTCGAGCGACGGGGCAAGCATGCCGGTCAGTGGCTCGGCAAGTCGCCGTGGCTCCAGTCGGTCTGGTTCGAAGGCGATGCTGCGATCGGCGACTTGTTGCAGGTCGATTTGATCGATGCGGGGCCCAATTCGCTTGCCGGGGCCATCCGGCAGACCGTGGCCGCCTGTTTACAATAATACGACTTTCCACCGCGATGTTGCGGTGCCTTCCTTGCGTCCCGTTCGTTGCAACCTAGATTCCGACTCGGACACGAAAGGACTGCATGGGACGAAAACCCACTCGCGCGCATCCGCCGCTCTCGCCGCCACCCTTCCCCCACCGGGAGGTGCGCCGGGCTCGTTACGAAATGGCGTTCGACAATCAGAGCTTGCTGGTGCCGCTGTTCGGCCAGTTCGACGCGAACCTCGTTCAGGTCGAAAATCGCCTCGGGGTGTTCATCGCTGCCCGCGGCGACCGGCTTCAGATCGAAGGGCCGGAAGACAGCGTCGCGCGTGCACGCGACGTTCTGCAACAAATGTATGACCGGCTGGCAATGGGTCAGGAACTCGATGCCGGCGCAATCGAATCGATGATCGCAATGTCGAACGAGCCAACTTTCGACGGGATCGTGGCAGAACGCCCCGATGCCCCCCCGATCATGATCCGCACCCGTCGCAAGACGATCGTCCCGCGCAGTGTGATGCAGGCGCATTACATGCGTCAGCTGGCCCGCGACGACGTGATCTTCGCGCTGGGGCCCGCGGGTACCGGCAAGACCTACGTCGCAGTGGCGCAGGCGGTCAGTCAGCTCATTTCGGGCAGCGTCCAGCGTCTCATCCTCAGCCGTCCGGCGGTGGAAGCGGGCGAGAAGCTGGGCTTCCTGCCCGGCGACATGAAGGACAAGGTCGATCCATACCTGCGCCCGCTTTACGACGCGCTTTACGATTGCATGCCGCCCGAACAGGTCGAACGGCACCTCGCATCCGGCGTGATCGAGGTTGCGCCGATCGCCTTCATGCGCGGGCGCACTCTGGCGGACAGCTTCATTATCCTCGATGAAGCGCAGAACACCACGCGCGAACAGATGAAGATGTTTCTGACCCGCTTCGGCCAGAACAGCCGGATGGTGGTGTGCGGCGACCCGCGGCAGGTCGACATTCTGGGCGGTGACCGCATGAGCGGCCTTGCCGATGCGGTCGGACGGCTGGAAGGGGTCGAAGGTATCGCGGTAACGCGCTTCACCGCTGCCGACGTGGTCCGCCACCCGATCGTGGGCCGGATCGTCGAGGCTTACGAAGGCGAAGACGCGAAGCCCTGACATGGACCTCGACATCGATATCGACGGCTGGCCCGGTGGCGACTGGGCCCAGCTTGCCGCGGCTGCTGCCGAGGCTGCCGAAGATGTGGCGCCGGAACTGGCCAATGATCGCCTGACGGCCAGCGTGCTGTTCACCTCGGACGAGGAAGTCCACGCACTGAACCGCGAATGGCGGGCAAAGGATCGGCCCACCAACGTGCTTTCCTTCCCGATGCTGACGCGAGGCGACCTGATGGCTCTCGCGCCCGAAGGCCCGCCGGAAATGCTGGGCGATCTGGCGCTTGCGCACGAAACCTGTGCGCGGGAGGCGGCGGCAAAAGGCGTTTCGCTCGATCACCACGCCGCCCACCTGCTGGTGCACGGATTTCTCCACCTCGCCGGTTATGATCACGCCCTTTCCGATGCGGATGCCGACGCAATGGAGGCGCTGGAGATCAAGGCGCTTGCACAAATGGGCATCGCGGACCCATATGGGGACCGCGACCAACAGGAGTGACGCACGGGGCCATGCCCGATTCCCAACCTTCCGCCGGAGACGCGGACAGTAACCGCGGGCTGTGGCTCGCAATTCGAAAATTCTTCGATGGCGATAGCGACCGATCGCTGCGTGCGCAGCTTGAAGAGGCTATCGACGAGCACGAGGGCGAGAACGGCCCTGGCGACAGCGCCGAGCCGACCAAGGGCGACCTTTCGCCGGTCGAACGGCAGATGCTGCGCAATATCCTGCACTTCTCCGAGCACGATGCCGACGACGTCGCGATCCCCCGATCCGAAATCGTCGCGGTCGAAGCCTCGATCAGCTGGGACGAACTGATCGACGCCTTTGCCGAGCAGGGCCATTCACGCATGCCGGTCTACCGCGAGACGCTGGATCACGTGATCGGCATGATTCACATCAAGGACGTGTTCCCGTTCCTGGCCAAGGGCACCCCGCCCCCGGCCGACTGGACTACGCTGATGCGCCAGCCGCTCTACGTCCCGCAATCGCGCAATGCACTCGACGTGCTGGCGGACATGCGTTCCAAGCGCATGCACCTTGCAATCGTGGTGGACGAGTTTTCCGGCACCGACGGGGTCATCACGATCGAGGACCTCGTCGAGGAAATCGTTGGCAGCATCGAGGACGAACACGACGATGCGCCTGAAGAATTGATCGTCGCGGTGGGCGACGGCGCATGGGTCTGCGACGCTCGCGCCGAACTCGACGACGTGGCGGAGCGCGTGGATCCGCGCCTCGCCGAAGTCGAGGAATCGGTCGACACGCTGGGCGGGCTGACATTTATCCTGGCCGAGCAGGTGCCGCCGGTCGGCGCCGTGATCGAGCATCCAAGTGGTTGGAAATTCGAAGTGCTCGAAGCGGACGAGACCCACGTGAAGCGCTTGCGGCTCAACCCGCCCGTGCCGGTCGTGGTCGAAGCCGAATAATACCCTCTCGACAGCAGCGTCTCCCCCCCGCATGAAACGCGCCGTGCCGACCCGCCGCCTGCCCCCCCTGCGCGCGCTCGAAGCGTTCATGCGGACCGTTCGGTTGGGATCCGCCCGCGCAGCGGCGGACGAACTGGCGCTGAGCCCGTCAGCCCTGTCGCGTCGGATCGCCAATCTGGAAGAATTTGTCGGGAAAAAGCTGTTCACGCGTGCGCGGCAGACGATGCAGCTTACCGACGAAGGGCACCAGTTCTACGAGGCGGTGAACCCGCATCTGGAGGCGCTGGCACGCGCGGTGGAGGGACAATCGGAAAACCTGTCGGTCCTGCGCCTGCACCTGGGCGTCCTGCCCCTGTTTGGCAGCCAGCGCCTGTTTCCGCGTCTGGGCGAACTGCGCCAGCGCCACCCGCTGCTTCACATCGACATCGATACCGGCCCGCATCTCGAAGACCGGGTCGGGGACACACTCGACGCAGCGATCATCCTCAGCAAAGGGCCGGACACCTCGCTTCACCGGGTTCAGCTGGACCACAACAAGGTCCACGCGATCTGTACGCAGGAACTGGCCACCTACCTCGGTCCGTCCCCCGACGTCGCCAAGCTATCCAAGCAGACGTTCCTGATCCACAATGAATTGCCCGAGAGTTTCGAAGCATGGAAGCAGGCGCTCAGCCTCGACGGGCTGGAACCGGCGGCGATCGACCATTACGATTCAGGCCAGCTTATTCTTGCTGCCGCTGCGCAGGGGCTTGGCATCGCGATCATGCACGACGATCACCTGCGCCGGGCACAGGACGACCGCTTGACCGACCTTTACGACATCGAGGTCGAAAGCCCCTACAGCTACTGGTTCGTATGCAAGCCGACCGCTCTGGAAGAGCGTCCGGTACGCCAGTTTCACGACTGGCTGGTGGGCGCGGGGCTCTAGGCCCCGCGCCGCAACCAAATCAGGCTACAGTCGCCTTGACGATCTTGCCTGGCGTACGCGGGGGCTCGCCCTTGGGCAAGGCATCGACGTGTTCCATGCCGCTCTCGACCTGACCCCAGACGGTGTACTGGCGATCGAGGAAACGCGCGTCGTCGAAGCAGATGAAGAACTGCGAATTCGCGCTGTCGGGCACCTGGGTGCGGGCCATCGAGCAGGTACCGCGCACGTGCGGTTCCGCGTTGAATTCGGCCTTGAGGTCGGGCTTGTCGCTGCCGCTCATGCCGGTTCCGGTCGGGTCGCCGCCCTGCGCCATGAAGCCCGGGATCACCCGGTGGAACACCACGCCGTCATAGAAACCTTCGCGGGCCAGTTCCGTGATCCGCTCGACATGGCCGGGCGCGAGATCGGGGCGCAGCTTGATGACGACATCGCCGCCCTTTCCGTCGCCGCAGTCGAGAGTGAGGGTCAGCGTTTCGTCAGCCATGATGGCGTGTCTCCGGTTGGTAGTGAGCGGCGGATATAGGCGCTGGCACGCAGAAGTCACCCCGCTTGCTTTTCGTTCCTCCCGGCCTAGAGCGACCTCGTGAACGACGACCCCCGCCTCGACCACGACATGATCCCCGCCGAGGCTGGCGCGCGTCCCGATGACCGGATCGATGACGCCCGACTCGATACCGAGAACACGCTCAAGGCGGATTACGTTCGCGCCGTGCGCGATGCGCTGGAGGTGGGCGACAAGGGCCAGGTCTACGATCTGGTCGAACCGCTTCATCCCGCGGACATCGCCGACCTGATCGAACTGCTCGACAAGGACGAGCGCCTGCTGCTTGCGGCCGCGATCACTGACCTGATGGGATCGGAAGTCGTCGCCGAACTCAACGACTACGTCCGCGACGACATGATGGAGGCGCTGCCCGCCGATGCGGTTGCCGCCATTGCCGAACAGCTCGAAACCGATGACGCGGTCCAGCTGCTCGAAGATCTCGATGAAGACGACCGTCAGGCCGTGCTCGCCGAGATGGGCGATGAAGACCGCGTCGCGATCGAAAGCGCGCTCGCCTATCCTGAGGAAACCGCCGGCCGCCTGATGAGCCGCGAATTCGTCGCGGTGCCCGAACACATGACCGTCGGCGACCTGATCGATTATTTGCGCACGCGCGCTGACCTGACGGGCGAATTCTTCGAAGTGTTCGTGGTCGACCACGCCCACCACCCGGTCGGCACGTGCGCCCTGTCGTGGATACTGACGACGCCGCGCAACATTGCGCTGGCCGACGTGATGAAGCGTGACCAGACCCTGATCCCGGTTGGGCTGGACCAGGAAGAAGTCGCGCTGATGTTCCAGAAATACGGCCTGATCTCGGCCGCGGTGGTCGACGAACAGGGCCGGCTGGTCGGGCAGATGACCGTCGACGACGTCGTCCATATCATCTCGGAAGAAGCGGGCGAGGACGTGCTGCTGCTTTCGGGCGCGGGTGACGGCGACATCAACGAACCGATCCGCGACGCCTATACCGCGCGCGTCCGCTGGCTGGTGGCGAACCTGGGCACGGCGCTGATCGCCAGCCTGATCATTGCCGCATTCGGAGCCGCGATCGAACAACTGGTCGCGCTCGCCGTGCTGATGCCGGTCGTCGCCAGTATCGGCGGCAACGCCGGTACCCAGACGATGGCCGTGGCGGTGCGGGCACTCGCCACCAATCAGCTGACTCAGGCAAACACTGGCCGCATCCTGTGGCGCGAGCTGCGCGTCGCGGTCCTCAACGGCGCGACGATCGCGGTGCTTGTGGGTATCGCTACCGCGCTGATCTTCACCCCGATGCTAGGCGTTGTGATTGCCCTGGCCATGGTAATCAACGTGGTCGTGGCGGGCCTTGCGGGGGTGCTGGTGCCGGTCATCTTCGAACGGCTGAAGCAGGACCCGGCCGTCGCGAGCAGCGTATTTGTGACCATGATCACCGATTCGATGGGCTTCTTCGCGTTCCTCGGGCTGGCAGTGGCATTCGGGCTCGTCGGTTGATGCCGCTGCACATGACCAAGATCGCGTTTGGCGCGAAGAGCTGGGCTGACCTTGCCGGATGGTACGAGGGGCGCAGCGAGATCCGCTTGACCACCCGCTACCTGCCCAAACGGCACGAAGAGATGGCCGGCGGATCGCTGTACTGGATTCTCGACCACGCGCTGGTGGCGCGCAGCGCGATCTTGGGCTTCAGCAAGGCGCCTGACGGGCGCTGGCACATCGATCTCGAACCGCGGCTGATCCGTGTCGACCCCAAGCCCAAACGCGCCCACCAGGGCTGGCGCTACCTCAAGGAAAGTGACGCTCCGCGCGATCTGGGAGCTGGCGAAGATATCGGCGACACCATGCCGGGCAAGCTGACCGGCAAACTGCAGCGACTGGGATTGATCTGAAAGCTCAACCCATCCGCTCCGCCACCCGGCGCAGCGCGTCGATATAGACTTCGGGCGACTGCGCGCCGGGGATCATGAACTTGCGTTCGACCAGCATGGCGGGGACGCCGGTCACGTTCATGTCCCACGCCATGCGTTCTTCCGCGCGGACGTGCTCGGTCCAGCGGGGGTCGGTCAACGCGGCTGCTGCGGCAGCGGGGTCGAACCCGGTCTCTTCTGCTACCTCAAGCAGCACTTCGCCCTCGCCCACCCGGCGGCGCTGGTTGAAATGCGCGCGAAACAGCGCAAGCTTCAGCGCGGTCTGCCGCTCCGACCCGTGCACTTCGCCCGCCCAAGCGAGCACCTTGTGTGCGGCAAGCGTGTTCCACATCATCGCCGGCGGCGCCGGGTCAGGTCCTTCGTAATCGAGGCTGACTCCGGCACGGTCCGCCGCAGCCTTCATCTGCCCCTGCACCTCGCGCGATTGCTCCAGCGTCCGGCCATACTTGCGCGCGATGTGCTCGGTTCGCTCCTCTCCTGCTTCCGGCATGTCCGGGTTCAGTTCAAAGGCGTGCCAGCGGACCGTCGCCGCGATCTCGCCCTGTAACCTTTCGAGCGCCTGTGACAGATTGCCCCAACCCACCAGGCACCATGGGCACATGACGTCGGACCACACATCGATAGCAAGCGCCTTCATCGCCCGTCTCCTTCCCGGTCAAGCCACCAGTTCACCAGATGATGTGCAATGGCAAAACTGCGCGGGAATACGATCGTGGCTGTGCCATCAGCGCCTGCTGCGCGCGCCTCGAGCAGTTCGGCGCGGGTGAACCAGCGGGCTTCTTCCAGTTCGGTCGTGTCGATTGTCAGCGCGGGGTCCTCGGCGATGGAGTGGCAGCCGATCATCAGCTGGCTTGGGAACGGCCAGGGCTGGCTGGCGAGATAAGTGACGTCCCGCACGCGCACACCCGCCTCTTCCAGCACTTCGCGGGCGACCGCTTCCTCGATCGTCTCGCCAGGCTCGACGAACCCGGCCAAGGCAGAAAAGATGCGCGGCGGGAAACGCGGCTGGCGGCCAAGCAGCAGCTGGTCATCGTGTTCCACCAGCATGATCGTGACCGGGTCCGTGCGGGGAAAATGCTGCGCTTCGCACGCCGGACAGTCGCGCTGCCAGCCACCCTTTGCGACACGCGTGGGCGACCCGCAACGGGCGCAGAAACGGTGCCTGGCGTGCCAGTCGACCAGGCTGCGCGCGCCCCCGTATGTGGCCAGTTCGCCCGGCTGCAGCATCTGCATCGCGTTCCAGATCGCCGGGTTGGCATAGGCCGGACCGGTCGCGCCCTGATCGGGAACGGCGGCAAAGCAGGCATTGCCGTCGAGCAGCCCGAGGAACACCAGCTCCGCATCGTCAGCTGCTTCGGCGAGGCTACCCCATTCAAGCGCGCCATCGCCCCCGAACACGGGGTTGAGCCCGTCCAGCCGCAGCAGCCGTGCCCGCCAGTCCATCAATCCCGCCAGCGCATCGGGATCGGCGCGGATGTGGTCCGCGCGGTCCATCGGCGAGCCGGAAAAGGCGATCACGACGCCTCAGCTCCCGCGCTGGGCAGCGAGATCCTTGAGCACCAGTTCGGAGAACGTGCGCTGGATGGGATAGGCTTCGGACGGCATGTATTGCGTAAACAATGAACCGCGCAGGCCCCGCACCGGATCGGCGAAAGCCGCCGTTCCCGCCGCGCCGCCCCAGCCATACGCGCTGCCCTGCACGCGCCCGCCCGCGCCAAAGCCTGCGCCGGAGGCGAAAGTGCCTTCAGTGGTCACTTCCGCCGGCAGCAGGTTCGATGTGCCCAGCCGCACCGCAGCCTCGCTCATCACCCGGCGGCCATCGATAGCGCCAAAGCCGACCAGCATTTGCAGGAAGCGATCGTAATCGCGGGGGCTGGATACCAGCCCCGCGCCCCCAAACGGGAACGCCGGTTCGTCGAGGTAAATGGAGGTCGCTGCCGGATCGATCGGCAGGGGTACGCCGCCAAGGATGCCGTAATTGGTGGTCAGGCGCCCGATCTCGCTTTCCGGCACGCGGAACCAAGTGCTCGTCATGTCGCATGGTTTGAAAATCCGCTCGTTCAGGAACGTGGCGAATTCCTGGCCGGAGGCGAGTTCGATCACGCGGCCCAGCAGATCGAGCGACACCGAATAGGCCCAGCGCGTACCCGGCTGTGCGACCAGCGGCGCTGTCGCCAGCGCCTCAGCAAAGGCGTCGAGCCCCTGAACTGGGGTTCCGCGGCCGAGACCGGGTATCGGCACGCGGCTGACTTGCCCGGGGATCAGCCCCTTCTGCTCGTACAGCGCCTTGATCGGCCCCTTCTGGACGATGCCGTAGCCAAGGCCTGCGGTGTGGGTAAGGAGGTGACGCACGGTGATGGGGCGTGCCAGCGGTTCCAGATCGGCTGGCGCAACGCCGCCGTCATAAGTCTTTTGCACCTGGACGTTGGCGTAGGCCGGGATCAGGTCGGCGATCGGCTGGTCGAGACCCAGCTTGCCCTCGTCGATCAGCATCATCGCCGCCATGCCGGTGATGGGCTTGGTCATCGAATAGATGCGATAAAGCGTATCCGGCCCCGCGGCCTGCGTCCGTCCGAAGGTCAACACGCCCCTGGCGATCACCTCCGCCTCCCGCTGGCCCCAGCCGAGCAGCGCGACCATATTGGCAACCTTACCTTCTGCGACGTAGCTGTTGACTGCGGCGCGCACACTCGGCCAGCTCGGCCCCTGCGCCAGCGCTGCCCGAGCGAAAGGAACACCACCAAGCGCAGCGGCGCCGCCAAGCAGCATCCCGCCGCGCAGAAGTGCGCGGCGCGAGACATCGGGCTGGTCGAAGGTGCGAAAAGCCATCGTCAGGTCCTCTTTTGCAATCTTTTGTTGACGCGGTTTGCGACACCACCGCCGGGCGGTCAATCGCTCTTGTCAGTGCGGGCTGTCATAGCCATATAAAACACATGCTGAACGTGCTCTCCATTCTGTTCGGGATTGTCGCTCTGGTGATCGTGATCCCTTCGACCATCCCCTTTCTCGGCTGGGGCAACTGGATCGCCCTGCCGTTCGCAGTTGCGGGCGCAGGCCTTGGCGCCTTGTCGTCGACCAATGGTGGACGCAATTTCTGCCTGATCGTGCTGGTGATCGCCGTGCTGCGGCTGATGCTGGGCGGTGGGTTTATCTGACCGCTAGTGCCCGCTCTGCCGCCTTGCGGTAGAGCGTCGGCAAGCCTGCTTCGCTTAGGCGATCGAGCTGCCACCATTCGCCATCGCCGCGCGGCGTACCTGTGCCGAGGTAACGCTGCACGGACAGTTCGAGCGTCGCATGGGTAAAACCGTGGCGCACGATCCCGGCCTCCTCCCATTCTCCTGCCACCGGCGGCGCGACTGAACCATCGGCGCGCGCCGTCCAGCCATCGTCGGGCAGGGCGCGCATTCCGCCGAGCATCCCCGCTCTCGGCCGCCGCACCAGCCAAACGGCGCTTTCACGCTCGATCCACCAGGCGATGCCGCGCCGCACCGGCACCGGCTTCTTCGCGGCCTTGACCGGATAGCGCGCGGGATCGCCCTCCTCCCGCGCCGCACAACGCCCAGAAAGAGGACACAGGAGGCAGCGCGGATCGCGCGCAGTACAAATCGTCGCGCCAAGATCCATCATGCCCTGGGCGAAATCACCTGCGCGCACCTCTGGCGTGATTTCGCCTGCGCTTGCGCGGATCGCCTTGCGCGCGCCGGGCAGCGGCTCACCAATGGCAAACAGGCGCGATACGACGCGCTCGACATTGGCATCGACCACGACCGCGCGCTGGCCGAATGCGATCGCGGCCACTGCAGCAGCAGTGTAATCGCCCAGACCCGGCAACTTGCGCAGGTCTGCCTCGCTCTTGGGAAAGGTACCCAGCGCAGCGATCGCGCGCGCTGCCTTCACCAGATTGCGGGCCCGGGAATAGTACCCCAGCCCCGCCCATGCCGCCATTACCTCCGCCTCCGGCGCTGCGGCGAGCGCCTCCACTGTTGGCCATGTTTCGGTAAAGCGCGCGAAGTAAGGCCGGACCGCCGCCACTGTGGTTTGCTGCAGCATGACCTCGGACAGCCACACGCGGTATGGATCGGGCGAAGGCAAGCCAGGCCGCGCACGCCACGGCAGGTCGCGCGCATGCCGGTCGTACCAATCCAGCAGCAATTCCGAAATCGTCGCAGTGGCGCTCACCCGCGCGCTATGGCATGGCCGGCCTCACTATGGAACGGGACGCTACGCCACGACCGAAGCCGAAGGGTGCACGGCCTTACGAACGACCGCGCGGTGGGCAAGCGCGGGCGATTGCCGACTTGATGCCGCAAATCGGGCGCCAGGCGTTTCGGCGGTTCGGCTTCGTCCAGTCCAGCGTGGTCACCCGCTGGCCCGAAATCGTTGGGGAAATGCACGCCCGGGTCTGCGCGCCGGAGGCGATCCGCTTTCCTCCGGGGGAAAAAGTCGACGGCATTCTGCAGCTTGTCGTCCTGCCCGCCCACGCCCCGCTGATCCAGCACGTGATCCCCGAAATCGTGGAACGGGTAAACCGCTTCTTCGGCTACAAGGCAGTGGCCCGCGTCAAGTTGCGGCAAGGCGAGGTTAAGCCGCGTTCTGCTGAGGCACCGGTCGTGGCCCCGCCCTCGCTCAAACCCATTCCGATGGAGCTTGGCGATTCGCTGCGCGACATCGGCGATCCCGAGCTGCGCGCGGTGCTCGAATCGCTCGCCCGCGGCCTCAGGAATCAGGAGGAAACAAAGTGAGCCTTAAACGTCTCGCCGTCCCCTTTGCGCTTGTTGCCTGCCTTGCGCTGACCGGCGCAACCAAGCGCGACTGGAACGGCACTGTGGTCCGCGCCGACGGGGCACACGCGATCGGCAATCCGGCAGCTCCCCAGACCCTGACCGAGTTCGTCAGCTATACCTGCCCTCATTGCGGCGACTTCGCCCGCACCGGCGACGAGGCATTGAAGATCGCCTATGTCTCTCCGGGCAAGCTCCGCCTGGAAATCCGCCACATCGTGCGCGATCCGGTCGATCTGACTGCCGCGCTGCTCACCTGGTGCGGCGAACCGGCCAAGTTCCCGCGCAACCACGCTGCTATCATGCACGCCCAGCCGCGCTGGCTGTCGGTCGCGCGCAGCGCTACCACGGCGCAGCGCAATCGCTGGTCGAGCGGCGACCTGCCGTCGCGCACCCGCGCAATCGCGGCTGACCTGGGTTTCTACGCCGTCATGGAGCCGCGCGGCTATTCCCGCGCCGCGCTCGACCGTTGCCTCTCCGACACCGCGATGGCCAAGCGGCTGTCGGAAAATTCGGAGCGTGATTCCACCCGGTTCAATGTCGCGGGCACCCCCAGTTTCGCCATCGACGGCAAGCTGTTGCCGGGCGTGCATAGCTGGGACGACCTGCAACGCCGCCTCGGCACGCCGCTCTGACCCGCGGCCGCACCGGGTCAAGCTGTGAAAAAGCAATTCGGTAACGCTTCACCGCACCTCTCGCATCGTTTAGCCTCGACCCATTGCAAGGGATCCTTCCGACCATGATCAAGCTTCGCCGCCTCGCCTTCGCCACTCTCGCCCTGCCGCTGACGCTTGCCGCCTGCAGCGACGCGGCGGAAGAAGGCACCACCTCGGGCGAACCGATCGCGCCGATCGCGGCGCCGGCCGGCACGCAGTGGATGGACCAGGTCCAGGTTACCGAGGCCGACGGATACCTGATCGGCAACCCCGAGGCGCCGATCAAGCTGATCGAATACGGTTCGCTCACGTGCGGCGCCTGCGCCCAGTTCGCAGCCACCGGGGCCGAAGAACTGAAGACCGAATATGTCAATTCGGGCCGGGTCAGCTTCGAACTGCGCAACCAGGTTCACAACGGGCTTGACCTGGTTCTCGCGCGGCTGGTCCGCTGCGGCGCGCCTGAAAGCATGCAGCCGCTTTCCGATCAGGTGTGGCTGAACTTCGAAACCGTGCTCGGCAATGCGCAGTCCAACCCGCAGGCGCTCGATGCCGCAATGGCCTTGCCGGAAAACCAGCGTTTCGCCGCCGTGGCCGATGCCGCCGGGTTCCTCGATTTCTTCGCTGCCCGCGGATTGAGCCGCGACCAGGCCGCCACTTGTCTCGCCGATCCGGCCGCAGTCACCGCGATCGCCGAACGGTCCGATGCGCAATCGAAGGAGCTTGGCATCACGGCGACGCCGACCTTCATCCTTAATGGCAAGGTTCTGGAAGAGCGGAGCTGGCCCGAGGTCGAGGCCGCGCTGCAGCGCGCCGGCGCCCGCTAGGGCACGGCGCGCGGGAGGGGGCCCGCAACTGACATGCGCATCCGGCAACTCAAGCTCAGCGGGTTCAAGAGCTTTGTCGAGCCGGCCGTCCTGCGCATCGAACCTGGCCTCACCGGAGTCGTGGGCCCCAATGGCTGCGGCAAGTCCAACCTACTCGAAGCGATCCGCTGGGTCATGGGCGAGAATTCGCCCAAGTCGATGCGATCGGGCGGGATGGACGATGTCATCTTTGCCGGCACAGCCACCCGGCCGCCGCGCGATTTTGCCGAAGTCGTCCTGATTGGTGACGACGCGCAGGGCGATGAACTGGAGGTAACCCGCCGGATCGATCGCGGTGCGGGCAGCGCTTACCGCGTCAACGGCCGCGACGTGCGGGCGAAGGATGTGGCACTGACGTTCGCTGATGCGGCCACCGGCGCGCACTCCCCCGCGCTGGTCAGCCAAGGCAAGATCGCGCAAGTTATCGCCGCGAAGCCCGCCGAACGCCGCCAGATGCTCGAAGAGGCGGCGGGCATCGCCGGGCTTCACGTCCGGCGCAAGGACGCCGAAGGCAAGCTGCGCCAGACGGAAGCCAACCTTGCCCGGCTGGAAGACCTGATGGCGGGTCTCGACGCGCAGATTGCCACGCTGCGGCGGCAGGCGAAACAGGCCGAACGCTACACCAGATTATCCGACCAGATCCGCATTGCCGAAGCACGATTGCTCTACGCCCGCTGGCGCGACGCAGCGACAGCGGCGGAGGCGGCTCGGGCTGAAGCCAAAGGGGCAGACGCGCGGGTCGAGGCAGCCAAGGCGGCAGCGAACGAAGCGCAACAGGCACAAGGCGCGGCGGCCAAGGAGCTGGCCGACGCGCGCGAAGAACTGGCCGACCGGCGCGACGATGCCAACGCGCACGGCCACCGCATGGCGACGCTTGCCAGCCAGCTCGAAGCGGCGGAACAGCGCCTCGCCGACCTCGACCGACAGAAGTCAAGGTTGGAGCAGGATCGCGGCGATGCCGACCGCCTGACTCGCGACGCTGCCCAGGCGCTGGCGCGCCTGGGACGCGATCTCGCCGCCAACGAAGCCGCGCTGAAGTCGGACGAGGCACGGCGACCGGACCTGGCCGCTGCATTGGAAGATAGAGAACGCGCCGGTCGCGCGGCGGAACTCGCCCTGGCCAAGGCGACCGCCGATCATGCCGGGGTAGAAGCGGAATGGCGTGTTGCCGGGGCCGCGATCGAGCAGGCCGAAGCGCGGGTGGCGCGCCTCGATGCAGAGGCCAGGCGACAGGATGAAATGCGTCGTGCCCTGGCGCAAAACGGTGATCCAGAGGCAGCCGTCGCTGCAGCGAAAGCAGAATGCCAGCGCGCCTCGGCCGATCTTGAAGAACGGCGCGAGGCGCTGGACAACGGGCGATCGCGCAAGGAAGCCCTGCAAACCGCGCGGGACGAGGCTGCCAGTGCGCTTGCATCGGCAAAGGCCGAACTTGCGGGGATCGAACGCGAGTGGTCCGCCCTTGCCCGTGATCGCGAGGCACGTGCACGTCAGGCGGCGGGACACGCCGGGCGTCCAGCGGCACTGGACAAGGTGCGCGCGGCCAAGGGATACGAGCGCGCGCTGGCGGCGGTACTGGGGCGCGATGCCAAGGCGCCGCTGGGCAAGGCCGAGGGAGACGGACGGTTCTGGACCGGAGGGGCTGCCCCGCCGCCCGTACCGGATTCGCTTGCAGCGCATGTGCCGGAATGCCCCCCGGAACTGGCGGCGCGGCTGGCGCTGGTCCACGTGGCGGCTGCGGACGACGGTCGTGCGCTGGGCCCCGGCGAATGGCTGGTTACCCAGGCGGGGCAATTGCGCCGATGGGACGGCTTCGTCGCGCGCGGGGAAGGTGCGGCCGAAGCGGCGCGGCTGGAGGCGGACAACCGGTTCACGGATCTCGACCTGCAAATGCCCGCGCAGCGCGATGCGGTCGCAGCGGCAGAAAGGGACCACACCCGGGCGCAGGATGCCCTTGGCACGCTTCAACGCGAACTGGTCGCCGCGGAGCGCGCGGTTGGCGAGGCAAGCGAGATCGAACGGCAAGCCCTGCGCGCGCTCGACCAGGCAGAAGCCGCTCGCGACCGGCACGCGGCGCGGTTGGCGGAACTGGCAAGCGCGGCAGGCGATCTGGCTGAGCAGCGCGCCCATGCCGCTGCGGAGCTTGCCGCTGCACAGGCGCGGCGCGCGGCCCTTCCCGATCCCGCCACTGGCCGGGCTGCGCTTGATACAGCGCAGGCGCGCAATGAAGCCGCTCGCACGGCGCAGCAGGCAGCGATGGCTGCACTTGCCGCGCACGACCAGGCACTTGCCGTCACGCGCGAGCGGACGAACGCGCAACGCACCGACATGGCCAGCTGGCAGGCGCGCGCTGGCGAAGCGGCGCAGCGGCTGGCCGGCATGGCCCAGCGGTTCGAGGAGATCGAAGAAGAACGCCTTGTCATTGCCGCCAAACCCGAGGGGCTGATGCGGGAAATCGAGCAGGGCGATGTCGTGCGTGAGCGACTTGGCCGCGAGCTGGCTGAGGCCGAGAGCGCGGTCGCTGCTGCGCAGGAGGCCGCGACCGCGGCCGACCGCGCTCTGGCCCAAGCCGGCGAAACCCTCGCCACGGCGCGGGAAAGCCGCGCGGGCCTGGCAGCGCGGGCCGAGAACGAGGAAGCGCGCCGTGGCGAAATGGCACGCATCTCGGGTGAACGCTTCCAGTGCCCGCCGCCCATGCTGCCCCAACGCTTCGATTTCGACGTCGAAACCGTGCGCGACGCGGGCGCGGAATCCGAGGCAATGGAACAACTCGTGGCAGGGCGCGAACGGATCGGGCCGGTCAATCTGGTAGCGGCCGACGAACTGGCGCGTATCGAGCAGGAACATGGGTCGAGCGCGGCCGAGCAGGAAGAATTGCGCGAGGCGGTTCACCGGCTGCGCGGTTCGATCGGCAATCTGAATCGCGAAGGCCGCGAGCGATTGCGCGCCGCGTTCGAGCAGGTGGATACTCATTTCCGGCGCCTGTTCACGCGCCTGTTCGAAGGGGGGCAGGCGCACCTGGCTCTGATCGACAGTGAGGACGTGCTGGAGGCGGGGCTGGAGATTTATGCCCAGCCGCCGGGCAAGCGGCTCCAGTCGCTGACGCTGCTATCCGGCGGCGAACAGGCCTTGACCGCGATCGCGCTGATCTTCGCCTTGTTCCTTACCAACCCGGCGCCGATCTGCGTTCTGGACGAAGTCGATGCGCCGCTGGACGATGCCAATATCGACCGGTTCTGCGACCTGCTGGATGAAATGGTGAAGGAAACGGCCACCCGTTACCTCATCGTCACGCACAATGCCGTAACGATGAGCCGGATGCACCGCCTGTTCGGCGTAACCATGATCGAACGCGGTGTCAGCCGCCTCGTCAGCGTGGATCTGGGCGCGGCAGAAGAATTGCTGGCGGCGGAGTGACGCTGCCTAGTTGCCAACCGCGCTCGCCAGACGGTCGCGAATCGCCCTCAATCGGTTGACCAGCTCCGGCGGTATTTCACTATGGTCAGGCAAAGCGGCAGCAGGCGACGCGGCGGCGGGTTCACGGCCGAAAAAGGTATCGACGCCGCCATCGAGCGGCAGTTGCTCAGGCGACTGCTGCGACGTTTCGCCGCCCTGCCCTGCCCATGCGCTGCCCCCCGACAGGGCCTTCATCGCCCCCTTCAAGGTATAGCCTTCGCGATTGACCAGCTGGTCGATCCGTTCGACCAGCGCGACATCTTCAGGCCGGTAGTATCGCCGGCCGCCGCTGCGCTTGAGCGGTTGCAGCATTGGGAAATGCTGCTCCCAGTAGCGCAAAACGTGAGGTTTCAGGCCCAGCGCATGCGAAAGCTCGCCGATGGTGCGAAATGCACCACTTTCCTTGCCGTCGTCGAACTGCGCCGTCATCCCGTCATCCCTTGGCGATCTTGTCCTTCAGCAGCTGACTGGCGCGGAAGGTCATCACCCGGCGCGGAGTGATCGGCACTTCTATCCCGGTCTTGGGATTGCGGCCGACCCGCTCTTTCTTGTCGCGCAGCACGAAGCTGCCGAAACCGGAGATCTTGACGTTCTCCCCCTGCGCCATCGCTTCGCACATATGGCTCAGGATCGATTCGACCAGATCCAGCGATTCTGCACGAGAAAAGCCCATCTTCCGGTTGATCGCCTCAGCCAAATCCGCGCGGGTCAGCGTGCCCACCGAACGCATCATGCGCCACTCCTTTATCGGTGCGACCCGTATTGTATAGATGCGACATGGTAGCCCGGTTAAGAACCCTAGGCAATGAAATTGCAGTGGAAAAAAAGAGTGCCCAATTTTGGCACGTAGGGATTTACACCCGGGCGAGCGTTGCGCCCCAGGTGAACCCGCCACCCATCGCCTCGAACATCACCAGATCGCCTGGTTTGATTCGCCCGTCCCGAACTGCCGTGTCGTAAGCTAGCGGCACTGATGCGGCCGATGTATTGGCGTGGCGATCGACGGTCACGATCACCTTTTCTGGCGGAAGCCCCAGTTTGCGCGCGGTTGCGTCGAGAATGCGGGCATTGGCCTGATGCGGCACGACCCAGTCGATGTCGCCGGGTGTGTGCCCGGTACCTTCCAGCACCTCGTTCAACACGTCGGCCAGATTGACGACCGCGTGGCGAAACACCTCGCGCCCCTTCATCCGCAAGTGACCGACAGTCTGCGTGGTCGAAGGCCCACCATCGACATACAGCAATTCGTTGTGGGCCCCGTCGGCATGGAGGCACGAATGGAGCAGGCCCGGGCCACCTTCGGCAACGTCCTGCGCCTCAAGCACCAGCGCCCCTGCGCCATCGCCGAACAGCACGCAGGTGGTGCGGTCTTCCCAGTCGAGGATGCGGCTGAAGGTTTCCGCACCGATCACCAACGCGCGTTTCCCCATGCCGGTACGCAGCAGCGAATCAGCTGTCGCCAGCGCGTACAAGAAGCCGGAACACACGGCTGCCACGTCGAATGCGATGCCGCCATTGCAGCCAAGTTTGTCCTGCACGATCGTGGCGGTGGCGGGAAAGGTCTGGTCTGGGGTGGCAGTGGCGAGCACGATCAGGTCGATCGACCCCGGCTCCATCCCCGCCGCCTCGATCGCCCGGCGCGCCGCTTCGGTGGCCAGGCTGGCAGTCGTTTCCCCTGGCCCGGCGATATAACGCTGGCGGATCCCGGTACGCTCCACGATCCATTCGTCGCTCGTCTCGACGCGCGCGACGAGATCGGCGTTGGTCACCAATTGCGCCGGCAGGGCCGAGCCGCTGCCGCGAATGACCGAACGAATCATTTGCTCGATCCCGCTGCCGCGCCCTGTGCACCATGCCGTTCGCGCAGGCGGTCGGCGCCAAATTCGGCCAGGTCGGCGGCGATGCGCTGGGTCAGATCTTCTTCCAGCAGGCGCGCGGCGACGTCGACCGCATTGGCGATACCCTTGGCATTGGCGCTACCGTGGCTTTTCACCACGACGCCGTTGAGCCCAAGGAAGACTGCCCCATTGTGGTTGTTGGGATCGAGATGGTGGCGCAGCAGTTCCGTCGCCGGACGCGAAACAAGGAACCCGATCTTGGAGCGCAGCGAGCTGGTAAAGGCGTTGCGCAGCAGATCCGTCACGAACCGCGCGGCGCCCTCGATCGCCTTGAGCGCGATGTTGCCGGAAAATCCGTCCGTCACCACCACATCGCACTGGCCGCGGTTGATCTTGTCGCTTTCGATGTAACCGTCGAACGACAGCGCCAGTCCGGTCGCCGCCTGAAGCTGGGCTGCCGCCTGACGCAGATCGTCAGTGCCCTTGTTTTCTTCGGTTCCGATATTGAGCAATCGCACACGCGGCTTTTCGAGGCCCGTCACGATGCGCGAATAGGCAGCACCCATGATCGCGTATTGCACCAGGTTGCGGGCATCCGCCTCGGTATTGGCGCCGAGGTCGAGCATGATGACGTCGTTGTCGCCCAGCGTCGGCAGCAGCGCGGCCAATGCCGGGCGATCGATCCCGGGCATGGTCCGCAGCGCCAGCTTGGCCATCGCCATCAGCGCGCCGGTATTGCCCGCGCTGACAGCAGCCCCGGCATCGCCCTGCTTCACCGCGTTGACAGCAAGACCCATGCTTGTGGTCTTGGCCCGGCGCAGCGCCTGAGTCGGCTTCTCGTCGCCGCCCACGACATCGTCGCAGTGCAGGATTTCAGAGGCACCGCGCAGGTTGGGATGCGTTTCGAGGGCGCGCTTTATACGCTCCTCATCACCCACCAGCAGGAACTTGAACTTGTCATGACGGCGCCGCGCTTCGGCAGCACCGTCCATCATCACGCGCACACCTTCATCCCCGCCCATCGCATCGATGGCGATACGCGGCAGGATCATGACGATCTCCGCTTAGTGCCGGTCAGAGACCGACGGCGATGACTTCGCGGCCGTTGTAGTGCCCGCAAGCCTGGCACAGGTTGTGCGGGCGCTTCAGTTCACCACAGTTGGAGCATTCGTGGAATGCCTCGACCTTGAGCGAATCGTGCGCACGGCGGTTGCCACGGCGATTGGGAGATACTTTTCTCTTGGGGACAGCCATTGCGGCACCTGTTCCAATTCGTCTTCGTTTCGTGGGCCGCCCTAGGCCGGGGCCACCGCACGCACAAGGGCATGCGGAATCGATTGGCCCGTCCATGGCGGGGAAGGCGCGGCCTATAGCGAAAAATTCCCGCGTTGCAAGCGGTGTGGCGTGTGGTTAGCACGCCTGAGGAAATACGCTGACCACCGGGGGAACCTGCCGCATGATACTGCCCGTAACGCTTACCGCAGCCGCCGCTGCTGCTATTATCAACATCTGGCTGTCGCTGCGGATCGGTGCTGTGCGCCGCGCGCACAAGGTCAGCGTGGGCGATGGCGGGATCGAGCCCCTGTCGCGGCGGATGCGCGCACAACTCAATTTCGCGGAAAACGTCCCGCTGGTGCTGGTCCTGATCGCGGCGATCGAGCTGACCGGCCGGGGTAACGACTGGCTCGCATTCGTGGCGGGCGCGTTCATGCTCGGCCGCGTTGCGCATGGATTCGGAATGGACGGCGGCGCCATGGGATGGGGCCGGATGGTCGGCACGCTGGTCACCCTGCTGACTCAGCTGGGCCTTGCCGCCTTCGCCGTCTGGATCGCGATCGGATTGTTCTAGGACAGCGCGTAATCGCTGACGAAGGCGTTGGTCTGCCGCTCCTGCCCGAACGTGCTGGTCGGGCCGTGGCCGGGGATGAAGGTCACGTCGCTCCCCAAAGGCCACAGCTTCCGGGTGATCGAATCGAGCAAGTCCTGGTGATTGCCCATGGGGAAATCGGTGCGCCCGATGCTACCCTGGAACAGCACGTCGCCGACGATCGCGAACTTGCTCGGCCGATGGAAGAACACGACATGCCCCGGCGTATGGCCGGGGCAGTGGATTACCTCCAACTCCAGCTCCCCGACGGTGACGGTGTCGCCATCTTCCAGCCAACGGTCGGGTTCGAACACCTGTCCGTTGACGCCGTAGCGCTGCCCATCCTCGTCGAGGCGGCTGATCCAGAACCGGTCCGCCTCGTGCGGGCCTTCGATCGGCAGGCCGAGTTCCTTGGCCAGTATCCCCGTTTCACCGCAGTGGTCGATATGGCCGTGGGTAACGAGCAGCTTTTCCAGGGTCACGCCGGTGCGGGCGACTGCCGCCTTGAGCTTGTCGAGGTCGCCGCCGGGATCGACCAGTGCCCCGCGCATCGTCCTGGTGCACCAGATCAGCGAACAATTCTGCTGGAGCGGGGTGACGGGTACGATGCCGGCTTTCATCGGCGGCTGGATGCTTGCTTCGGTCATGGCGCGAGATGTGGCGGCGCGCGGGCCGCGATGCAAGCGCGCTAGACCCGCCCCGCCTTCCACACCACGCGGCCGACGATTTCGATATCTTCGGCGCGCACCTCGATCGGGGGATAGGCGAGGTTCTGGCTGAGCAGCGTAAAGCGCCCCCCGCCCTGCGCCGCGACACGCTTGACCAGCAAGGTTTCGCCCAGGCGCACGACGTGGATGCCGTCGCGAAACGGCTGCGGCGTCTTGTCGACCAGCACTTCATCCCCGGCGCGCAGCAGCGGCTCCATCGAATCGCCTTCCACTGCGATGGCGGACAGCTGCGAACCGTCGAGCCCCTGTTCGCGCAGCCAGCGGCGGGAAAAACGGAATGCGTCGAACGGCAATTCGACCTCCCCCAGCGACCCGGGCCCCGCCGAGGCTGCCAGCGCCAGACGCGGCACTTCGACCCAACCGCCATCAAGCGGCAAACGTTGCCGCGGGATGTAGGATTTTTCCTTCGCCTGTCCAAGCTCCGACTCCGGCACGCCGAAGTATTCCGCTAGTGCCCGCCGATCGCGCTCTTCCAGCTTGCGCGGGCTACCCTTGCGGATGAACTGCTGCAAATACGTTGGATTTCTCCCGATCATCTCGGACAGTCGGGCCAATTTGGCCCCCTGGGCGGTGGCCAGTTGCAGCAGCCGTTCGCGGGGATCGATCTGTGTCATACCGCGTCTTAGGCTGTATTTTTCCTATAGACAAGTAGGATTTCCTACGCGACCCAATAGCTCGTTCGGGGGCGAATCGCCCATTTCCGACAACCAAGCTGAGCCAAGAAAGGGACGCCATGCTCATCCGATCGATCGAGAAATTCCTGCGTCGGCACGCGATGCCGGCGACCAAGTTCGGACGGCTGGCGGCACAGGATCCGCGCTTCGTGCTCGACCTGCGGATGGGCCGCGAGCCGCGCGGGATGACCGAGGCCCGCATACAGGGCTTCATCGCCGGGTTCGAAGCGGCCCGCGATCCCAGCGCGGAGAATGCGCATGTCGGTTGAAACCGCCCCGCCCCGTGCCCCCGCGCCCGTCCGCCGCCGCACTGTTGCCGATCGGCTGCGCGACACCTTGCTCGGCCTGTCGGGCGGCTTGGGCGAAATTCATGCCCATTCGGAAAAAGCCTGGGCCAGTGTGACCTTCGCCGGCGCGCGGCACAAGGTCCTCATGCACTTCAGTGGGGCAAATGCAGTCGAGGCCGGCGAAACGCTGATCGCGCTGCTGCCCGAACATGAATTTGCCATTCCCGGCCAGATCGTTGCCGAAGCGACCGTTATCGCCGCCGACCACCGCCTGCTTCCCCAGCCTCACCTTGCGGTGATTTGCGAATTGCTGCTGCTCGAAGAAGCATGATCGCCAGCGCTCGGCTCGTTCCTGCGCAGAGCCCCGCCTGCGCAGGAATGAAAACATTGATCATATCCGGCGGATGATCAGGTTCCGGATTTCGCTCATGTCTTCCATTGCGAAGCGGATGCCTTCGCGCCCGAGGCCCGATTCCTTCACTCCGCCGTAAGGCATATTGTCGACCCGGTAACTCGACACGTCGTTGATGACCACGCCGCCGACCTCCAGCCTGTCCCAGGCATCGAGCACCTGGTGGAGGTCACGGGTGAAGATCCCGGCCTGCAGGCCGAATTTGCTGTCGTTCACCTGATCCAGTGCCTCGGAAAAGTCGGAGAATTGCGACAGGTTGGCGAGCGGGCCGAATGCCTCTTCACGGTTCGCGTTGGCGTCGTGCGGCACGTTTTCGAGCAGTGTCGCCTCGAGCATATTGCCCTTGCGCTCGCCGCCGCACAGCAGGGTCGCGCCTGCTTCCACCGCATCGTCGATCCAGCCTTTCAGCCGGGCAGCTTCCTGCTCCGAAATCATCGGGCCGATGAAGGTGTCGCGGTCCTTCGGATCGCCCGCGACCAGCGACCGCGTCTTCTCGACAAGCATCGCCTTGAACGTGTCGTAGATATCCTCGTGAATGATGATCCGCTGCACCCCGATGCAGCTCTGCCCGCTCTGGTAGAACGCGCCGAAGATGATCCGTTCGAGCGCGTGATCGAGATCGGCATCCCTGTCGACGATCACTGCCGCATTGCCGCCCAGTTCGAGTACGACCTTCTTCTTGCCCGCCTTCGCCTTCAGTTCCCAGCCGACCCGGGGTGAGCCCGTGAAAGAGAGCAGCTTCAGCCGCTCGTCGGTGGTGAACAGGTCGGCTCCATCACGGCTGGCGGGCAGGATCGAGAACGCGCCTTCGGGCAGGATATCGCATTCGGCCAGTACCTCGCCCATGATAATGGCGCCCAGCGGGGTGAGGCTGGCCGGCTTCATCACGAACGGACAGCCGATCGCGATCGCGGGGGCGATCTTGTGCGCGGCCAGGTTAAGCGGGAAATTGAAGGGCGAGATGAAGCTGCACGGCCCGATCGGCACGCGTTTCCACATGCCCATGTAACCCTTGGCCCGCTCCGAAATGTCGAGGGGCTGGACCTCGCCATAATTGCGGGTCGATTCCTCCGCAGCGATGCGGAATGTGTCGATCAGACGGATAACTTCGCCCTCGGCATCCCTGATCGGCTTTCCGGCCTCGACACACAGGGCATAGGCCAGTTCGTCGAACCGTTCCCAGAACCGCGAAACGCAGTGGTCGAGAACGCCTTGCCGCTCGTAACTCGCCAGCCGGGCCATCGGTTCAGCCGCACGCACCGCCCCGGCAATCGCCTCCTCGATTACATCGGGCGTAGCGAGTGCGGTGCGGAACGCGACCTCGCCGGTGAACTTGTCGGTGACCTCAAGATCGCTGTTCGGCTGCACAGCCTTGTTGTTGAGGTAGAGCGGGTAGGTATCCTTGAGCTTGGGCACGTCGGGCCATCCTTCGTTGGCCCGGCGCAGTTGCGGGGCAGTATACCATTAAAGCTCAAAGCGCCTGGCTGAGTTCCTTGATGTCCCGGTTCAGGATCTGGTCGTTCTCGCGGTAATCGACCGGGCAGTCGATCAGGTGCACCCCGGGCGTGTCCCTGGTGTGGGCGAGCACCTGCGCCAGATGCGCCGCGCTTTCGACGCGATGACCCGCAGCGCCGTAGCTTTCGGCGTATTTGACGAAATCGGGGTTGCCGTAAGTCAACCCCCAGTCCTTGAAGCCCATGTCCGCCTGCTTCCACCGGATCATGCCATAGGCGTCGTCGCGCAGGATCAGCACCGTCAGGTTGAGCCCCAGCCTGACCGCCGTTTCCATCTCCTGGCTGTTCATCATGAATCCGCCGTCGCCGCACACCGCCATGACCTTGCGATCGGGATAAAGCATGGCGCTCATCATCGCGCCGGGCAGCCCCGCACCCATTGTCGCCAGCGCATTGTCGAGCAACACCGTGTTGGGGAGGTAAGCCGTATAGTTGCGCGCAAACCAGATCTTGTAGATCCCGTTGTCGAGGCAGATGATGGCGTCTTGCGGCAAGGCATCGCGGATCGCCTTGACCAGATGCGGTGGAAAGATCGGGAAGCGAGTGTCGCTGGCCAGCGCCCGCGTATGTTCGCATTCCGCCCGGCGATAGGCGAGCATGCGATCGAAGTCCCATGTCTGCTGAACGTCGATCCCGTCCTTGATCTGCCAGATGGCGTTGGCAATGTCGCCGATCACCTCGATCTGGGGGAAATAGACCGGGTCGACCTCTGCCGTGCGCGTGCTGACATGGATCACCGTCGGCCCGCCCGGCTTCATGAAAAACGGCGGCTTCTCGATCACGTCGTGGCCCACATTGACGATGCAGTCGGCATCCTCGATCGCGCGGTGGACGAAATCGCCTGCCGACAATGCCGCGCAGCCGAGAAACAGCGGATGCCGCTCGTCGATCACGCCCTTGCCCATCTGCGTGGTGAGGAAGGGAATGCCGGTCTTGTCGACCAATTCGCACAGCATCTGGCCGGTCATCTTGCGGTTGGCGCCCGCGCCGATAACCAGCAGGGGTGCGTTCGCCTGTTCCAGTGCCTCGATTGCGCTGCGCACCGCCTTGATCTCGGCCGAGGGGCGGCGCGCGGCGGAACGCGGGATCGGGCGGCTTTCGGTAAGCTCTTCTGCAACGTCCTCGGGCAATTCCAGATGCGTTGCACCCGGCTTTTCCTCCTCGGCCAGCCGGAATGCCTCGCGCACGCGGCTGGGAATGTTGTCGCCAGAGGCCAACTGGTGCGTGTATTTGGTGATCGGATCCATCATCGCGATCACGTCGAGGATCTGGAACCGGCCCTGCTTCGATTTCTTGATCGGCTTCTGACCCGTGATCATGACCATCGGCATCCCGCCCAACTGCGCATGCGCCGCAGCAGTGACGAGATTGGTTGCGCCTGGCCCCAGCGTGGCGAGGCACACACCGGCCTTGCCCGTGTGCCGGCCATACGTCGCGGCCATGAACCCGGCACCCTGTTCGTGCCGGGTCAGGATCAGCTTGATCTGGCTGGAACTGGACAAACTTTCGAGGAAGTCTAGATTTTCCTCTCCCGGCACGCCGAACACGTATTCGACGCCTTCCGCCTCCAGGCATTCAACGAACAGGTCGGACGCTTTTCGCTTGTCGGCCATCGCTCAGTATCCGCGGGCCGGATCGAACAACGGCGCCAGCGGCTCGCCATTCAGATAGCGGCGGCAATTCGAGAGAAACCGATCCGCCGAACGGGAAAACATCATCGTCTGCGCCCGGCCCGACAGGTGCATGGTGACGTGCGCATTGCCGAGCGACCACAAGGGATGCTCTGGCGGCAGGGGTTCAGGGGTTGTGACATCCAGGAACGCGCCGCCGATGGTTTTCGCTTCGAGTGCCGCAATCAACGCAACCTGATCGACCACTGCTCCGCGCGCGATATTCACCAGTACGGCGTCCGGCTTCATCGCGGCGAGTTCTGCCGCGCCGATCATGCCGTCGGTTTCGGGCGTGGCGGGAACGGCCAGGATGATCCAGTCAAACTCCCCCAGCCGGTCGCGCCACTGGTCGGGCGTCAGCACACCCCTGTTGTCGCCGGCGCCAGGCGTCCGGCGCACGACAGTCACCTCGACCTCGAACGCTTCCAGCCGCGGCTTGATCAGCTGACCGATGGCGCCATAGCCAAGCAGCAGGGCCTTCGATCCCGCAAGCTCGCGCTTGCCCGGGGAATCGAGCAGCCACTCATGCCGGTCTTGCGCTCGCACGACCTCGCGATACCCCTTGGCCGTGGTCAGCATCCCCATCACAACATATTCGGCAATGGTGATCGCGTTGATCCCGGCCCCGTTGGTAACAATGACGCCGCGTTCGACCAGCAGGTCGAGCGGGAGGAAATCGAGCCCAGCGTAGATCGAATTCAGCCACTTGAGGCCCGTTGCCCGCCGCACCGTTTCGGCCATGTCGCCGTGCGCGTACATGTCGAACCAGCCGATTTCCGCCTCGGGTGCCAGCTCCAGCGCCTCCTCCCGGGTGCCGAACCAGCGCGGCTCGATCCCGTCGGGCAAGCGGCTTTCCACCAGCGGGCGGATCAGGTTGGACAGGACTGCGATGGGCATGACGTTTCTCCCTTATCCTCTCCATCGCCTTGCGATGGGCAGGTGGCGGCGGCGCCAGCCGCTGACAGAGGAGATGAAGCTCAGAGCTTCCAATCCCAGCCCAGCGGATCGCCGTCCATCACCTCGACCCCGGCCGCGGCGAGTTCGTCGCGGATTGCATCGGATGCGCCAAAATCCTTTGCCGCGCGCGCTTCCTGCCGGCGAGCGATGAGCCGAGCGATCTCATCTTTCCGGATGGCGGGGTTGGCCGGATCGATCCTGAGGTCCCCGCGCGAGAGCGTCAGCAGATCAAGGCCCAGCAGTTCGTCCGCGATCCGAACCAGCTGGATGCGCTTGGCCGCAGGCATCTTCTTGTTGGCGAGGACCGCTTCAAGCGCTGCCAGCACTTCCGGCGTGGCAAGATCGGCGCTGATCGCATCATCGAACAGGGCCCGTTCCTGATCGCTCAGGGGAAAGCTGCCTTCGGGCTGTTTCGATGCGGCCAGGTCAGCCTTCAGCTTCTCGGCCCCCATCACCATCCGCTTCAACCGGGTGAACGCGGCCTGCAAGCCTTCCCACGAGAATTCCAGCTCGCTGCGATAGTGTGCCTGGAGGCACATCAGGCGGTAGGCGAGCGGGTGGTAACCCTTGTCGATCAGCAGCTGCAGACGCAGGAACTCGCCCGACGACTTGCTCATCTTGCCCGTCCGGTCGACGAGGAAGTTGTTGTGCATCCAGATGTTCGCCCCGCTCCTGTCGGAGCAGGTATGCGCCTGGTTCTGCGCGATCTCGTTCGGATGATGAATTTCGCGGTGGTCGATCCCGCCGGTGTGGATGTCGAACGGGAAGCCGAGCACCTCGCCGCTCATCACCGAGCATTCGAGGTGCCATCCCGGTGCGCCCCTGCCCCACGGCGAATCCCATTCCATCTGCCGCGTTTCGCCCGGGGGGGTCTTGCGCCAGATGGCGAAGTCGGCCGCGTTGCGCTTGCCCTGAACGGGGTCGATGCGGCTTTCGCCCTCATCGGTCGCAGCGCGCGCCAGACGCCCATAGTCGGCCACGGTCGAGACATCGAAATAGAGGCCGCTGTCGAGCTCGTAGCAGTGCTTGTCCGCGATCCCTTTCGCGAATTCGATCATCTGCGGGACGTAATCGGTGGCGATGGTCCACTTGGCCGGCTGACGGATATTGAGCGCCTTCACGTCGGCCCAGTATGCCTCGGTATAATGCCGCGCGATGTCCCAGATGGACTGCGCGTTCTGCGCCGCGGCCTTTTCCAGCTTGTCCTCGCCCGCATCGGCATCGTCCGTCAGGTGGCCGACATCGGTGATGTTGATGACGTGGGTGAGCTTGTAGCCCTTGTAGCTCAGCGTGCGCCCCAGCACGTCAGCGAAAACGTAGGCGCGCATGTTGCCGATGTGGGGATAATTGTAGACCGTCGGCCCGCAGGTATAAACGCGCGCCTCACCAGGGTGGACCGGCTCGAACACCTCGAACTGGCGAGTGAGCGAGTTGAACAGGCGCAGTTCGTTCGTGGGCGGGGTATTGGTCATGCGCGGCGCATAGGTCGGCGCGCGGTTACTGCCAACCCTCCCAGCGCACGGCCTCGTCGATGGGAGCGCGGGCGACCGGAAACTGGTTCACTGGCGCATCAGGATCGCGGTGCCCGATGGCGAGGCCGCAGAAGAAGATGTGGTCCTCCGGAATTTCGACCACTTCGCGGATTTGCGGGGCATAAACGGCCCATGCTTCCTGCGGGCAGGAATCCAGCCCCTCCTCGCGCAGCAGCAGCATGATCGATTGCAGCCACATGCCGATGTCAGACCATTGCGGCGGGCCCATGTATTTCGGCGTATGGACCAGCATCAGTACCGGCGCACCAAAGGCCTGAAAATTGCGCGCGAACCACATCAGCCGCGCGGTCTTGTCTTCTCGCGGGATCTGCAGCGCGCCGTACATGTCCTCCCCTATCCCGCGGCGGCGCTGTTCGTAATTGCCGTCGAGCTCTGGCGGGTAGACGTGATATTCCGGTGCGAAGGCAGCGCGGCCCTTCGGCAGGTCATGCGCCACGCGGTCGAACAAGCGCTGCAACGGCGCGCCCGTCAGCACGATGCCGTGCCACGGCTGCGTGTTTCCACCCGACGGCGCCCGCTGCGCCTTTTCGAGCACGCGAGTCAGGACCGCCCGGTCGACCGGCTGGTCGGTGAAAGCACGGATCGAGCGGCGCGTGGCCACGGCTTCGGTAACGGTCACCGCGTCTCCCCCTCGAACAGTGCGGCAAGCTGCTCGATGATGGTTCCGCCCAGTTGCTCCACGTCCATGATCGTAACAGAACGCTTGTAGTACCGTGTGACATCATGCCCAATGCCGATAGCGGAAAGCTGGACGGGAGAACTCTTCTCGATCCACTCGATCACCCGGCGCAGGTGCTGTTCGAGATAGCCTGCGTTGTTCACGCTGAGGGTCGAATCGTCTACCGGCGCGCCGTCGGAAATGACCATCAGGATGCGGCGATCCTCGGGCCGGGCGAGCAGGCGCTGGTGCGCCCACAGCAGCGCCTCGCCGTCGATGTTTTCCTTGAGCAGCCCTTCGCGCATCATCAGGCCGAGGTTGCGCCGCGCGCGGCGCCAGGGCTCGTCCGCCTTCTTGTAGACGATGTGACGCAAGTCGTTGAGGCGGCCGGGATGCGGCGGCTTGCCATCTGCGAGCCACGCTTCGCGGCTCTGGCCGCCCTTCCACGCGCGGGTGGTGAATCCCAGAATCTCCGTCTTGACCCCGCACCGCTCCAGCGTGCGCGCGAGAATATCGGCGCTGATCGCGGCAATGGAGATCGGCCGCCCGCGCATCGAACCGGAATTGTCGATCAGCAGGGTGACAACAGTGTCCTTGAACTCCTGGTCGCGCTCGACCTTGTAGCTCAGCGACTGGCCGGGGCTGACGACGACGCGGGCCAGCCGCGCGGCATCGAGCAGACCTTCTTCCTGGTCGAAATCCCACGCCCGGTTCTGCTGCGCCATCAGTCGGCGCTGCAGGCGGTTGGCAAGCCGGGTGACGATCGACTGAAGGCCGGTCAGCTGGCTGTCGAGATAGGCGCGGAGCCGGTCCAGTTCCTCGCTGTCACACAGCTCCGGCGCCTCGACCACTTCATCGAAGCGGTCGGTAAAGTACTTGTACTCGAAGTCATTCGGAATGTCGGTCCACGGCCGGTTGGGCCGGACCGGCATCATGCCCTCCTCGCCCTCCTCCCCCACATCGCCGTCGGACATTTCCTCGGTCGATTCGGTCTCGCCATCGGCGTCGCCGTCGCTGTCGCCATCGGCCGGTTCGCCGGCCATCTCGGCGGTCTGCGGCTCGGCGCCGTCCTGCTGGTCTTCACCGTCGTCGTCGGCCTGATCCTGGCCGTCGTCGTCGTCGCTGTCATCATCGTCGGAACTGCCCTGATCGTCAGATCGGGTCAGCTCGAGATGCTGCAGCATGTCGAGTGCAAGCGATTGAAAAGCCTTCTGATCATCGATCGAAAGAGCCAGCGCCTCGAAATCGCCGCCGGTGCGCGCCTCGATGAATTCGCGCACCAGTTCCACGCCCCCGCGCGCCCGGTGCGGGATAGGCGCACCGGTCAGCGCCTCACGCAGCAGCAAACCGAGCGCCGTCTGGAGCGGCACCTCTCCCTCGCCCTGCGCGCGCGTGATCGGGTCGGTCGCGGTGCGCAGTTCAACGGCTGCGGCAAGATTGCCGCGCATCCCGCTGAAATTGTTCGCGCCCAGCGCCTCGTAACGGACCTGCTCGACCGCATCGTAGCAAGCCCGTGCGACCGGATCTGTCGGCGCACCGCGCGCGTGAAGCGCAGTGTTGTGATGGCGCAGTTTCAGCGCGAAGCTGTCCGCGAAACCGCGCGCCTCGCTCGCCTGCTCGCCGGGAAGGTTACGCCCGGGCAGCGGAACGCGAAAGTTGCTGCCTGAGGCGCTGGGCGCGTCAGCACTCCACGCGACCTCCACCTCCGGCTCGCGCGACACCGCCCGCGCGGTCGCGGTCAGTGCCTGCTTGAAACGGTCGAGGGGGGTACGATCAGTCACGTTATCCGGTGATCGACTGCCCGGTCTTCGCCCAGTCGGCGAGGAAACCGTCGATGCCCTTGTCCGTCAGGACGTGCTTGACCAGCCCCTTGATGACTGCCGGCGGCGCGGTCATCACGTCGGCGCCGATCTTCGCCGCTTCCAGCACGTGCACGCCGTGGCGCACGCTGGCGACGAGGATTTCGGTGCCGAAGTCGTAGTTGTCGTAAATCAGCCGGATGTCGCTGATCAGCTGCATCCCGTCGAACCCGTTGTCGTCGTGCCGCCCGACGAAGGGGCTGACGAAGGTCGCGCCCGCCTTGGCCGCCAGCAGCGCCTGGTTGGCGGAGAAACACAGCGTGACGTTCACCATGGTGCCCTCGCCCGTCAATGCGCGGCAGGTCTTGAGCCCGTCGATCGTCAACGGCACCTTAATGCACACGTTGTCGGCGATCTTGCGCAGGATTTCAGCCTCGCGCATCATTTCCGAATGGTCGAGCGCGACGACCTCTGCGCTGACCGGACCATCGACGATCCCGCAGATCTCGCGTGTCACTTCCATGAAGTCGCGGCCCGATTTCGCGATCAGCGAAGGGTTGGTGGTGACGCCATCGAGCAGGCCGGCCTCGGCCAGTTCCTTGATGTCGGCGATTTCGGCGGTGTCGGCGAAGAATTTCATGTGCGGCAAGCTCCGGGAAGGACGATTCCCGGCTGCTCTAGCTTGCTCAAAGGCGCGATGCGACCCCGAACACGCCGATCAGCAGCGGATCGCGGGTCGCGCGTGGGTCGCGGCGGATTGCCGCCTCCTCCACCCCGATCTCACGCCAGATCGCGTCGTTCACTGTAGCAGAGAAACGCGCGGCAACGCCGCCCACGTCAACCCCGGAAAGGCGCGCGATGGCATCGCTGATCACCGGATCGCGGGCCACGCGGATCGCATGCCCCAGTTCCGGCACCATCGCTTCGATCAGCCGGTCACCCATCTGGCCCCGGAGGAAACTGGTCGCCGCAGTCGGCCCGCCGCGAACAAGCGCCTCCGCCGCCGCGAAGCCTACCACCCGCACCGTATCCGCCACGATCGGCGCAGCCCGTTCGGCACCCCTGATCGCGACATCTGCGAACGCGTCTTCCAGTCGCGACTTGAACAATGGCCCGGTAAGGATCGCCGCCAGCACGTTGCCCCGCGCACCCAGAACGCTGCCGAAATCAAGCGTGGCGACCTGGCTGTCCCAATAACCACCCGGCGCCGTTAGCCGGGCAAAGGCCCGCTCGCTCGAAAGCAGCAACAGGCGGCGGACGGCGTCGGTGAAACTGAAGCCATAACCCGTCGTCGCGCACCCCGATGCAAGCAGCGCCGCACTGGCTGCCGCGCCACCCATGAAGGCCCGCCGACCGGTCGAACATTGGAGAATCCGGGTCATATCAGTGCTCCTGAACCTTGCGGGGGCAGCCCTGCCCTGCCCATATGGAACGCTTCATGAACCGTGTCAGGTGCCTTGTTTTCAATGCCGCGCTGGGCGTGCTCGATTACCGCATCCCGGCCGGAATGCGGGTCGAAACGGGGTCGATCGTGGTTGCCCCGCTTGGCCCGCGCCAGATCCTTGGCGTGGTTTGGGACGAGGAGCGCCTGCCGGGCGCCGACGTGCCCGAAGCAAAGCTGCGCCCGCTGCTCGACGTCCTCCCCGTGCCGCCGCTGCGGGCACCGTTGCGCCGGCTCGTCGAATGGACGGCCGATTATTACTGTGCCCCACTGCCATCCGTCGCGCGCATGGTCCTTGCCTCGGGCGGGGCGTTGCGCGGACCGGCGGTGACCACGGAATATCGCCTTTCGGGCGTAGAGCCCGACCGCCTCACTCCCAAGCGCCTGCAAGCGATCGAGGCGTTGCAGGGCGAACAGGCGACCATGCGCGAACTCGCCGAGCTGGCCGGTGTTTCCGAAGGCGTGCTGCGCGGCTTGGCAAGCCAGGGTGCGCTCGAAGCGGTGCTGGTCGATTGCGACCGATCCTACCCCCGCGCCCAGGCCGATCACGTGGCAGTGGAGCTGAACGCCGCACAGGCCGAAGTCGCCGCCACGCTCACCAATGCGGTCGAAGCGCGCGCATTCGCGCCCTTCCTGCTCGACGGGGTCACTGGCTCGGGCAAGACCGAAACCTACTTCGAAGCTGTGGCTGCGGCGCTGCAAATGGGGCGGCAGGTTCTGGTCCTGCTACCCGAAATTGCGCTGACCGAGGCGTTCCTGCGCCGGTTCGAAGATCGCTTCGGTGCACCGCCGGTAACGTGGCATTCCTCCCTCAAGTCGTCGGAACGCCGCCGCGCCTGGCGCGCCATTGCCAGCGGCGATGCGCAAGTGGTGGTCGGGGCGCGGTCGGCCCTGTTCCTGCCCTATGCCAACCTCGGGCTGATCGTGGTCGACGAGGCGCACGAGGTCAGTTTCAAGCAGGATGACGGCGTGCGCTACAATGCCCGCGACGTGGCCGTGATGCGTGCCCGCTTCGAAGCGTTCCCGGTGGTGCTCGCCAGCGCGACACCGGCGCTGGAAAGCCTGCAGATGGCGGAAAGCGGGATCTATCAGAAGCTGGACCTGCCGGCCCGGTTCGGGGGCGCCACCTTGCCTGCGATCGACACGCTCGATCTGACAAAGGAAAAGCCCGGCCGCGGCCGCTGGCTCGCCCCGCCGCTGGCGCAGGCTCTTGCCGAAACGCTCGAGCGCGGTGAACAGTCGCTGCTGTTCCTCAACCGCCGCGGTTACGCACCCCTGACGCTGTGCCGCAACTGCGGGCATCGGTTCCAGTGCGCCAATTGCAGCGCCTGGCTGGTCGAGCATCGGTTCAGCCAGCGGCTTGCCTGCCATCACTGCGGGCACGAGGAAAAGCCACCCACCCAGTGCCCTGAATGCGGTGAGCCCGATTGCATGGTTGCCTGCGGGCCCGGGGTAGAGCGGATCGCTGACGAGGTCGCGGAAATCCTGCCGGAGGCGCGGGTAGCAGTGGTCACGTCGGACACCATCGGATCGCCGGAACGTGCAGCCGAATTCGTCGCGCAGGCGGAAGGCGGCGCGATCGATGTCATCGTGGGCACGCAGCTCGTCACCAAGGGGTTCCATTTTCCGGAACTGACGCTGGTCGGTGTGGTCGATGCCGACCTTGGGCTGGAAGGCGGCGATCTGCGCGCGGCCGAGCGCACCTATCAGCAGATCGCCCAGGTCGCAGGCCGCGCCGGCCGCGGGGCCAAGCCGGGCACGGTGCTGATCCAGACACGTCATCCCTCGGCCCCCGTCATCGCTGCGCTGGCGGCGGGCGACCGCGACGCGTTTTACGAAGCTGAAACGGAAGCGCGCCGCCATGCGGGTGCCCCACCCTTCGGACGCTGGGCGGCTATCATCGTGTCGAGCGAGGACGAGGCCGAAGCGCGCGAGGCTGCCCATCGCCTCGGCGGTACGCGCCCGCGCCTGCCCGATATCGCCGTTCTCGGCCCCGCGCCTGCGCCCATGGCGCTGCTGCGCGGCCGGTATCGCTATCGCCTGCTCCTCAACGCCCGCCGCAGCGCGCAGGTGCAGGACGTGATCCGCAGCTGGATCGGTGCGCTCGACTTCCCCCGCGGGGTGCGGGTAAGCGTCGACATCGACCCCTACAGCTTCGTTTAGGAGACGCGCACGCATGCTTACCGTTCACCACCTGGGCCTCTCGCAATCCGAGCGTGTCGTGTGGCTCTGCGAAGAGCTGGAGATCGAATACGACTTCAAGCGCTACGATCGGCGGGCGGACAACCGGCTGGCGCCCGACGAGCTGAAGGTACTGCATCCCGCGGGCATGGCTCCGGTGATCGAGGACGGCGATCTGGTCCTGGCTGAAAGCGGCGCGATCTGCGAATACGTGGATCGTAAATATGGCAGTGCCAAACACTGCCTCGGCCCCGATCATCCGGACTTCGCCGACCATCTGTTCTGGGTCCATCATGCCAATGGCACGTTCATGACCAATGGCATGATGCAGCTCATGCTCGCGATGGGCCAACCGCAGAACCCCGCACCGGCGATGTTCGTGGAAGACCGCGTCAATCGCGGATGGGAACAGGTCGAAACGCGGCTGGGCGAGGCAGAGTTCTTTGGCGGAAACCAGCTGACACTCGCCGACTTCCTGATGGTCTACGCGCTGACCACTGGTCGCATGTTCCGCGGCAAGACGCTGGACGGCTTGCCCAATACTGCGGCCTATCTCCAGCGCATCGGCACGCGCCCGGCGTACCAGCGCGCCTGGGCAAAGTGCGAACCAGGCATGTCGCCGAATTTAACATGATACGGCCAAGACCCGAACCGCCCGGGTCGAGGGAGGCATAGCACGATTGCGAAGGGTCTGGCGAAAGTCGGACCCTTTTCATTTGGAGCCGATCGCGCAGCCGTGCATTGAGCCCGCGATGCCCGCGCCCGTTCTCGTTCCCATACTGGGCGATCAGCTCACCCCCTCCCTCGCCAGCCTGCGCGGCCGGGACAAGGGCGACACAGTCGTTCTGATGATGGAGGTCTGGGACGAGGCGACCTACGTCAAGCATCACAAGCAGAAGATCGCGCTGATCTTTTCCGCGATGCGCCATTTCGCTGCGGAATTGCGCGAAGCGGGGTGGAAGGTCGACTACGTCACGCTCGACGATCCCGACAACGCCGGCAGCTTCACCGGCGAAGTCGCGCGCGCGATAGAGCGGCACGATCCGCGCCTCATAAGCGTGGTCGAGCCAGGCGAATGGCGGGTTCGCGAAGCCATGGCCGAATGGACGGACAAGTTCCCTTGCCGTGTCGAAACGATGCCAGACGACCGCTTCCTGTGCTCGATCGCCGAGTTCGGACGATGGGCCGAGGGAAGACGGCAATTGCGGATGGAGTTCTTCTACCGCGAGATGCGCCGCAAGACCGGCTTGCTGATGGACGGCGGGGACCCGGTCGGCGGGCAGTGGAACTTCGACGCTGATAATCGCAAACCGCCCAAGGATGGTCTGGCTGCACCAGCTGCACCGACATTCGCACCCGACGCTATCACTATAGAAGTGATCGCCTTGGTCGAGAAAAGGTTCTCCGGTCACTTCGGCCGGGTGAATCGGTTCGAATGGCCCGTAACTGCATTGCAGGCAGAGGAAGCCGCGACGGCCTTTTTGACCGAGCGACTGCCGCGTTTCGGTGATTATCAGGACGCCATGGTCCACGGCGAGGACGACCTGTTCCACTCGCTGCTCTCGACCAGCCTGAACCTAGGCCTGCTCGACCCGCTTGACTTGTGCCGCCGCGCCGAGGCCGAGTATCGGGCCGGCCGCGCGCCATTGAACGCGGTCGAGGGTTTTATCCGCCAGATCATCGGCTGGCGCGAATATGTTCGCGGGTTCTACTGGCACCTGATGCCCGGCCTTGCCGATGCCAATGAGCTGGGTGCGACCCGGCCCCTACCCGAATTCTGGTGGACAGGCGAAACTGACATGCGGTGCCTTGCGGACTGCATCCGTTCGACCCGCGACAATGCCCACGCGCATCTTATCCAGCGCCTGATGGTGCTGGGCAACTTCGCGCTGCTGGCCGGGATCGATCCGAAAGCGGTGCAGGACTGGTTCCTGGTCGTCTATGCCGACGCTTATGAGTGGGTCGAACTACCTAACGTAGCGGCCATGGCCCTTTATGCCGATGGCGGGCGACTGGCGTCGAAGCCTTATGCAGCCAGCGGCAACTACATCAACAAGATGTCGAATTATTGCGGGCAATGCCGGTACTCCGTGTCGAAGAAGACCGGCGATGGTGCCTGCCCGTTCAACTCGCTCTACTGGGATTTCATGGTCCGGCACCGCAAGCGCTTCGAGGGCAATCCGCGGATCGGGCGCATCTACGGCACCTGGGACAGGATGGGGCCGGACAAGCAGCGGGACTACCGCACAAGTGCGGGCGCTTTCCTGGGGAGTTTGCAGCCCGCGGCAGAAGGGTGGGCGCGCTAGCTCAGCGTTTCCACATCGGGGCAATCCAGCGCCCTTCCCTGCGTGCCTGCCACAGCATCCAGATGCCGGCTGCACTGGCGACAACCAGCGCCAGTACCGAGGCTTCCAGCCCGAAAGCGCCGCCAGTCAGCAATTCCGGGCCTTCGATCACAGCTTCGACCGCACCTTCGACCGGAAAGCCGGAAACCGGCACGTCGAATGCCAGCCCCTGGGTCAGGTTCCATCCCGCATGGATGCCGATCGCCAGCCACAGCGTGCGGGTGAGCATATAAGCGCCGCCAAGCAGCAACCCGGCTTCGACCGCGACGGCCAGGGTGGAAAACCACGTCGCGCCGTCGTTCAAGCCATGGGCCAGCCCGAACAACGCCGAACTGACCGCAAGCGCTGCCCAGCTCCCGCCCAATTCCTCGATCCAGCGGAATATGATGCCGCGAAAGATCACTTCCTCGACGAAACCTGCGACGACGCCGCCAGCCATGGCAAAGGGGATCGCGCCCTCCAGCGTCCCCGAGCCATAAATCCGGTAAACGCCGAATACTGCAGCCAGGCCGACGACCACCGCGAACACCGCCGCACCGACGCTCAGCCCAAGGGCAGTATCGCCAATGGCGCCCTTGCCCGGTAGATCGTCACGGGGGTGAGCACCCAGCCGGCGGATGACCAGCTTGTAGACCAGCAGCGTAGCCAGCACCGCCACTGCCGCGCGGATAGTCGCGTCGGCGGCCACGTCCATGCCCGCCGGAAGAGTATAAAAAAGCGCCCACTGCGCCGCCCACAAAACCAGATAGAGCGCGATCAGCGCGGCCAGCATCGCGACCAGTGGAAACTCCCACACCTTGCGCCAAAACGGGCGCGGATCGGGTTGGGCAGTCGTGGTAGTAGTTTCCATTGGGCGATCCCCCTTCGCGTATGGAGCGGGAGGGACCGCAAATCATCGCGCACGTCAATCCCCGTGGGCGCGAATGTTCACCGGGCGTAAGGCGCAGTTTCCCCCGCAAACACAGCAGCCGCCTGGTCGCCCAGCCATTTCATGGCCGCCGCCCACGGCCCATGGCCGTAGCTGATCCGGGCGACGCCAAGGGCGGCAAGTTCGGAACGGCGTCCCCGGCCCGGCGCCCACAGGACATTGACCGGCAGGGGTGAGCCAGCGCAGATCGCGGCGATGCTGGGATGGTCTCCCAGAAAAGGAACAAACAGCCCGCTGGCACCGGCATCTGCATAGGCGCGGGCGCGATCCAGCACCTCATCGACCAGCGCGGGCCCGATATCTTCCGGCATCCTGCCGAAGTAGACGTCGGTACGGGCGTTGACGAACAGGCCGCTCTGCGCTGCCGCTGCCAAACGCGCGGCAGCTTCCGGCACGGGCATGAGTGCCGACTGCCCCGGCAGGCGATCTTCCATGTTGATCCCGGCGGCCCCCGCCTGAAGTGCGCGGTCCACCGCTGTCCTGACCGCGGCTGGCGTATCCCCGTAACCTGCCTCCATGTCGATCGTGACCGGCAGTTCGGTGACCGATACGATGCGCTCGAGGTTGGCCAGAACCAAGTCCAGCGGCACGGTTTCCCCGTCCTTGAAGCCCAGCGATTCCGCGACGCCATAGCTGCCCGTGGCGATCGCCTTCGCACCGGCTTCGGCTACCGCCCGCGCCGAACCGGCATCCCAGATGTTGAACAGCACCAGCGGATCGCCCGGTATGTGCAGAGCGCGCAATTGTTCGATCTTGTTCATTGCTTCGTCTCCCGGCGCAGCAGTTCGCGTTTTATGTCAGGGCCATAGGCATATCCGCCCAAGTCGCCGCCAGTGCGCACCACTCTGTGGCAGGGGATCAGCACCGCGACATTGTTGCGGGCATTGGCACTGCCGGCAGCGCGCACGGCCTTCGGGTTGCCCGCCGCCGCTGCGATCTGGGCATATGTGCGCGTTTCGCCCGGGGGAATTTCGCGCAGCGCTCTCCAGCATGCTTCCTGGAATGCCGTCCCCTTGACGTCGAGCGGGATGTGACCGAAATCGCCCGGCGCCTCGACCGTGGCAACCACCTCTGCCAGCAGATTTTCGAATGCAGCCCCGCCCTCGACCAGCTTGGCCTTGGGGAAACGGCGCTGCAATTCATCGGCGCCTTCTTTGAACGAAAGGCGGCACACGCCCTTGTCCGTCGCAGCGACCAGCATCGGTCCTAGCGTGGTCGAAACGACTGCCCAATGGATCGTCACGCCGGCCCCGCCATTGCTCCACGCACTAGGCGCCATGCCCAACCGTCCTTTCGTATTGTCATAGAAGCGCGAGGGCGCGCCATAACCGGCCTCGTAGATAGCGCCGGTTACGCTCTCGCCCGCGCTCAAGGCGTCGCGGGCCCGTTCTTCGCGCAGCGCTCGGGCATAGGCCGCAGGTGACAGTCCCGTGGCACGCTTGAACACCCGCTGGAAATGCGACGGCGAATACCCCGTGAGCTGCGCCAGTTCATCGAGTGAGGGTGCGCCTGCCGCCTGCTTGATCTCGTCGACCGCGGCCAGCACTGCCGCCTCGTCGCGCCCAACATCGTCAGGCAAGCATCGCTTGCAGGCACGCAGACCCGCCGCGCGCGCCTCGGCCCCGGTAGTAAAGAAGCGCACGTTTTCGCGGCTCGGGTGGCGCGCGGCGCACGAAGGGCGGCAATAGATGCCCGTTGTCAGCACCCCGGTAACGAAGCGCCCGTCGCAGCTCCGGTCACGCCGCATGACCGCGGCCCATGCCATTTCGTCGTCGAACATCGTCTGCCTCCTTAACCACCCTTGCCGGGCCGTGCGAGGGATGCTCTGCCACCGCCAAACCCCGGCCACATCCCGGCGCTTGCGATCAAAACCCGGCCCCGCGTAAAAGGCCGCCGATGCGCCGCTTCCTCACCACCCTCGCCGCCCTGTTCGCACTCGCCCTTCCCGCAACGGTGGGCGCTGATCCCGCCGATATCGACGCTGCATCGCGCGGAGTCGTTCGGGTGGTGATCATCGGCAGCGACGGGGAAGAAGTGTTCCCCCTGAGCCATGGCACCGGTTTCGCAGTCACACCGACGCGAATCGTCACCAATGCCCACGTCATCCAGGAAGCATTGCAGGACGACAGCCTGCGCATCGGCATCGTGCCGAGCGAGGGCGAGGAAGCGACGTATGGCCGGCCCGTCGCGGTCAGCCCGCGCAACGATCTGGCCCTGGTCGAACTGACCGGATCGCTACGCCTGCCCCCGCTGACCATCGCGGGCAACGCATCCCGCACCGATGGTGACGTTATCGCGGTCGGCTATCCGATGAACGTCGACCGCGCGCAGGGCCTCGACATCGGCGATATCTTTCGCGCCCAGCCACCGGTCAGGAGCCGCGGGGCATTGGCTGGCGCGCGTCCCAGTCGGCAATTCGACACCCTGCTCCACACTGCCGCGATTGCGCGCGGCAATTCCGGCGGCCCGCTGGTCGACTCCTGCGGGCGTGTGGTCGGGGTCAACAGCTTCGGCGCGGAAACGAGCACGTCGGACGCGGAATTCTTCTTCGCGGTGTCCAACCGGGAACTGCTGCCGTTCCTCCAGGCCAACGATGTGAATGCGCGGGTCAACGACCTTCCCTGCCGCAGTCTGGCCGAACTGGACGAGGCCGAACGTGCGCGGATCGAGCGTGAGCAGGCGGAGGCGCGCAACCAGCTCGCCGCCAGCCGGGAAGAACAGCGCGAGGCCCGCGACCGGGCCGAGCGCGAGGCGAGCGAGGCGGTCCAGTCCGAGCGGGAGAACGCGATGGCGCTCGCTTTCTTGTGCACCGTGCTGGCGCTGGGTGCCGGGGTGGTTGCCTGGCGCGCCTATCATGCCGACCGGGAAGCAGACCCGGGCGCCGAAAAGCGGATGATGATCGCAGGAACCATCGCCGCCATCGCCGCCGTTGCCGCACTGGCGCTGTGGATCACCCGTCCGGGCCTCGATGAAGTCGATCGCCGGGTCGCCGCCGCGCTCGCGCCAGGCGAAAACAGCGACAGCCCGCAAGCTGCCAGCACCAAAGGCACACTTATCTGTACTCTCGACCTGTCCCGCAGCCGCGTGACCGGCGCGCCCGACCGACAGGTACAATTCGCATGGACCGAAAACGGCTGCGTTAACGGGCGCACGCAATACGGTCTGGCTGCGGGCGAATGGGCACGCGTATTCGTGCCGAATGAAGAAGACGCAGTTGCGGTCAATCGCTTCGATCCGGAAACGCGCACTTACCGCACTGATCGCTTCTTGTTGGGACGCGCGGCAATGAGCGAAGCGCGCGCTGCGCGCAGTCAGTATTCTGCACCCACATGCGGCAGCGAGAACGCGGCAGCGCGGCTTGGCGATATGCAGGGCGCGGTCATCGCGCTGCTGCCAGAGGCACCGAACGAGCGACTGGTCTACAATTGCTCCCCGCAAGGATGACAGCGGCACGCGGCAAATCCACCCCACGCGCTTGCCTTGCGAGAAACCCGATGCTAGTCGCGCGCCAGCTTTGCCGGGGTGACTCGTTCGCCCCCACTACGGCTTAAGCGAGCATCGTTATTTTCCGACCCTTAGAGGACGAGAGACGCGTGGAGATTTCCGCCGGTATTCAGGCTAGCCTGGCAGGGCGTTACGCCTCGGCCCTGTTCGATCTTGCCGCCGAGCATGGCTCGGTAACGGCGGTCGAATCGGACCTCGACAAGCTGCACGCTGCACTCGCCGAATCGGGCGACCTGCGCAATGCGACCACCAACCCGCAATTGTCGCGCGATGCACAAGGCGCGGCAGTGGCCGCCGTCGCCAGGGTCCTAGGCCTCAGCGATCTGACCACCCGCTTTCTCGGCGTGCTGGCGCAGAACCGGCGCCTCGCCGACTTGCCCGGCATGATTCGCGCTTTCCGTGCGATCGCCGCTGCCCAGCGCGGCGAAGTGACCGCCGAAGTCACCAGTGCCCGCGCGCTTACCGACGCGCAGCTCGAACAGCTGAAGCAGAAGCTGACCGCGCGCGAAGGCCGCACCGTCAAGATCCAGACCAGCGTTGACCCGGACCTTCTGGGCGGCCTCGTCGTCACCATCGGTTCGAAGCGCATCGACGGCTCGATCCGCACTCGTCTCAATTCCCTCGCCCACGCGATGAAAGGCTGAAGGCAAACCTCATGGAAATCCGCGCCGCAGAAATCTCCAAGGTCATCAAGGACCAGATCGCCAACTTCGGCACCGAGGCAGAAGTCTCGGAAGTCGGCTCGGTGCTGTCGGTCGGTGACGGTATCGCCCGCATCCACGGCCTAGACAAGGTCCAGGCAGGCGAGATGGTCGCATTCGCCAACGGTGTGCAGGGCATGGCCCTGAACCTGGAAGCCGACAACGTCGGCGTCGTGATCTTCGGCTCGGACGCCGAGATCAAGGAAGGCGACAGCGTCAAGCGCACCGGCACCATCGTGGACGTTCCGGTCGGCAAGGGCCTGCTCGGCCGCGTGGTCGACGCGCTGGGCAACCCGATTGACGGCAAGGGCCCGATCGTGGGTGCCGAACGTCGCCGCGTCGAAGTCAAGGCGCCCGGCATTATCCCGCGCAAGTCGGTGCACGAGCCCGTGCAGACCGGCCTCAAGGCGCTGGACGCGCTCGTCCCCGTTGGCCGCGGCCAGCGCGAGCTGATCATCGGCGACCGCCAGACCGGCAAGACCGCCGTCGCGATCGACACCTTCATCAACCAGAAGGAAGCGAACGCCGGGACGGACGAGAGCAAGAAGCTCTACTGCATCTACGTCGCCGTCGGCCAGAAGCGCTCGACCGTGGCGCAGATCGTCAAGCAGCTCGAAGAAAACGGCGCGATGGAATACTCCATCGTCGTCGCCGCGACCGCATCGGAGCCCGCTCCGCTGCAGTACCTCGCGCCCTACACCGGCTGCGCGATGGGTGAATTCTTCCGCGACAACGGCATGCACGCCGTAATCGTTTACGACGACCTTTCGAAGCAGGCCGTCGCCTATCGCCAGATGTCGCTGCTGCTGCGCCGCCCGCCGGGCCGCGAAGCCTATCCGGGCGACGTGTTCTATCTCCACAGCCGCCTGCTCGAGCGTGCGGCCAAGATGAACGATGAAAACGGCGCCGGGTCCCTGACCGCGCTGCCGGTCATCGAGACCCAGGCTGGCGACGTGTCGGCCTACATTCCGACCAACGTGATCTCGATCACCGACGGCCAGATCTTCCTCGAAACAGGCCTGTTCTATCAGGGCGTTCGCCCCGCGATCAACGTCGGCCTGTCGGTCAGCCGCGTTGGCGGTGCCGCGCAGACCAAGGCGATGAAAAAGGTTTCGGGCTCGATGAAGCTGGACCTCGCGCAGTACCGCGAAATGGCGGCCTTCGCGCAGTTCGGATCGGACCTCGACGCTTCGACCCAGAAGCTGCTCAACCGCGGTGCGCGCCTCACGGAGCTGCTCAAGCAGCGCCAGTTCTCGCCCATGCCGTTCGAAGAGCAGACCGTGTCCATCTTCGCCGGTACCAATGGCTACCTCGATGCGGTCCCCACCAACCGGGTGACCGAGTACGAGGCGGCGATGCTCAGCTTCATGCGCAACGAACACGCCGACGTGCTGACGACGATCCGCGAGACCAAGGACTTCGGCGACGATGTCAAGGCCAAGACGGTCGCCGCGCTCGACGCCTTCGCCAAGCAGTTCGCCTGATCCCACGCGCATAGGGAGCCGAAATGGCTAGCCTCAAGGAACTCAAGGGCCGGATCAACTCGGTCAAGTCGACCCAGAAGATCACCAAGGCCAAGCAGATGGTCGCGGCGGCAAAGCTGCGCCGTGCCCAGGCTGCGGCCGAAGCTGCGCGTCCCTATGCCGAGCGGCTGACGGGCGTGATGGCGTCGCTGGCCAGCAAGGTCAGCGGCGATGCTGCGCCCAAGCTGCTTGCCGGATCGGGCGCGGATCAGAAGCACCTCCTCGTGGTGGTCAACACCGACAAGGGGCTGTGCGGCGGTCTCAACTCGAACCTGGTCAAGGAAGCCAAGACCCGCGCCCGCGAATTGACGGCGCAGGGCAAGGACGTGAGCTTCTATCTCGTCGGCAAGAAGGGGCGCGCCCCGATCCGCCGCGATTACGAGAAGCAGATTGCCGCCGGCTTCGACACCAGCACGGTCAAGAACCCGGGCTTCACCGAAGCCGAATCCATGGCCGAGGAACTGGTCGGGATGTTCGAACAGGGCCTGTTCGATGTCGCGCACCTGATCTTCCCCGTGTTCAAGTCGGCGCTGGCGCAGGACCCGGTCACAACGCAGCTTATCCCCGTTCCGGCCCCGGCCGTGGCGCAGGCGAGCGACGCTGTGGTCGAGTACGAGCCGGACGAAGAGGCGATCCTGGCCGAACTGCTGCCGCGCTATGTCCGCACGCAGCTGTTCGGTGCGCTGCTGGAACGTGAAGCATCGGAACAGGGCGCGTCGATGACCGCCATGGACAATGCCACGCGCAACGCAGGCGACCTGATCAACAAGCTGACGATCCAGTACAACCGCAGCCGCCAGGCCGCGATCACCACCGAACTCATTGAAATTATTGCCGGCGCGGAAGCGCTCTAAGCGACGGACCTATCAGAACGTGACCAAGCTTGCTTTCCTCCTCCCCGCTCTTGCCCTGACGCTCGTCGCTTGCGGCGAGGAGCCCGCGCCCGCTCCGGCTCCGGCCCCGACCCAGACGGTCGCGCCGCTGCCCACCGAAGGTCTTGCCGCGCCCAATGAAGCGGTTTTCTCGGAAGCCTTCGCCAAGGCATGCCCTGCCGCCGAGGCTGTGAGCACTGCCCTGTGCAAGCGCGCCGGGATCGGCTCGCCCGACTTCGTGTGCGATTACGGTCTGGGCAATGACGAATATCGCCGCAACACCGCCACGCTGACCGCCGGCGAAGGTGAGTGGATCATCAGCGACCCCGCAACCGTTTGCGCCCCCGGCGCCGAATAACACCGCCCAAACAAATTCAAGGCAGGATAGACCATCATGGCCACCGCACCCGTATTGAACCAGACCACGAACGGCACCATCAGCCAGGTCATCGGCGCTGTCGTCGACGTGCAGTTCGCCGGCGAACTGCCGCCGATCCTGACCGCGCTGGAAACGAAGAACGGCGATAACACGCTGGTCCTCGAAGTCGCACAGCACCTGGGCGAGAACACCGTCCGCACAATCGCGATGGACGCGACCGAGGGTCTGACCCGCGGGCAGGACGTGATCAACACCGGGGCGCAGATCTCGGTGCCGGTCGGCCCCAAGACGCTGGGCCGCATCATGAACGTCATCGGCCAGCCGATCGACGAGCGCGGTCCGATCGGTGCCGAACAGACCGCCCCGATCCATGCCGAGGCCCCGGCTTTCATCGATCAGTCGACCGAAGCCGCGATCCTTGTCACCGGTATCAAGGTCATCGACCTGCTCGCGCCCTATGCGCGCGGCGGCAAGATCGGCCTGTTCGGCGGCGCTGGCGTGGGCAAGACCGTGCTGATCCAGGAACTGATCAACAACATCGCCAAGGGCCACGGCGGCGTGTCGGTGTTCGCTGGCGTGGGTGAGCGTACCCGCGAAGGCAACGACCTCTACCACGAATTCCTCGATGCGGGCGTTATCGCCAAGGATGCCGATGGCAATGCGACCTCGGAAGGTTCGAAGGTTGCCCTCGTGTTCGGCCAGATGAACGAGCCCCCGGGTGCCCGCGCCCGCGTCGCACTGTCGGGCCTGACCATGGCCGAATACTTCCGCGACCAGGAAGGGCAGGACGTGCTGTTCTTCGTCGACAACATCTTCCGCTTCACCCAGGCGGGTTCGGAAGTGTCGGCACTGCTCGGCCGTATTCCTTCGGCCGTGGGCTACCAGCCGACCCTGTCGACCGACATGGGTAACCTGCAGGAACGCATTACCTCGACCACCAAGGGCTCGATTACCTCGGTTCAGGCGATCTACGTTCCCGCGGACGACCTTACCGACCCGGCACCTGCAACCTCGTTCGCGCACCTTGACGCGACGACCACGCTGAGCCGTGCGATTTCGGAACTCGGCATCTATCCGGCGGTCGACCCGCTCGATTCGACCAGCCGCGTGCTCGAACCGCGCGTCGTGGGTCAGGAACACTACGAAACGGCCCGCCGCGTCCAGGAAACGCTGCAGAAGTACAAGTCGCTTCAGGACATCATCGCCATTCTCGGGATGGACGAGCTGTCGGAAGAGGACAAGCTGACGGTCGCCCGTGCACGCAAGATCCAGCGCTTCCTGTCGCAGCCGTTCCACGTGGCCGAGGTGTTCACCAACATTCCAGGCAAGTTCGTGCAGCTGGAAGACACCGTCCGTTCGTTCAAGGCAGTCGTTGACGGTGAATACGATCACCTGCCCGAAGCTGCCTTCTACATGGTCGGCGGTATCGAGGACGCGGTCGCCAAGGCCAAGAAGCTGGCCGAGGACGCCTAAGCCATGGCATTGCATTTCGAACTCGTCACACCGGCCAAGCTGGTCCGTTCCGAAGAAGTCCACATGGTGGTCGTCCCCGGTACGGAAGGCGAGTTCGGCGTGCTGGAAGGGCATGCCCCGTTCATGTCGACAATTCGCGACGGCGCGGTGCAGGTCTATCGGACTGAAAACGCCCAGCCTGAACTGATCGAGGTTCGCGGTGGCTTTGCCGAAGTGAGCGAGAAGGGCCTGACGGTCCTTGCCGAACACGTCGAAGGCTGAAGCCTGATAAACACGGATTCACGGGGCGGCCTTCGGGCCGCCCTTTTCGTATGGGCCGTGTCCCTATCGACCAATTGCCTTTGCCTGTCTGCAAAGGGGGTTGCGCCCCGCCGCCGGCCCGGCAAGACTGCGCGCCACCAAATCCTTGGGAAGGGACGCCCACGACATGACATTCACTTCGCGCCGCGCGATTGCGGCAACGCTGGCATTGATCGCGCTTCCGGCCATTCCGGCTGCAGCGCAGCAGACAGGAGCGCCCGTGCCCACCACCACGGCAGAAGCAGACGTCGATCCCTTCATCTGGCTGGAAGACGCTCGCAGCGAGGAAGCGCTGGCCTGGGTCAAGGCTGAGAATGAAAAGACCCTCGCCGCGCTAACATCCGATCCCCGGTTTGAGGAGCTGAAGGCGGAATCCCTCGCCATCTTCGACGCCACCGACCGCATTCCAACTGTTGGCTTCACCCATTTCGGTCTCGTCAATTTCTGGCAGGACGCCAGGAATCCCAAGGGGCTGCTGCGCCGGACCACGCTGGATAGCTACCGCACAGAAAACCCGCAGTGGGAAACGATCTTGGACATCGACGCCCTTGCCAAGGCCGAGGGCAAGGAATGGGTCTTCGCCGGTTTCTCCTGTCTCCCGCCCAATGGCACCCGTTGTCTGGTCTCGCTGTCTGACGGCGGTAAGGACGCGACCACGATCCGCGAGTTCGATCTTGCGTCGATGAGCTTCGTCGAAGGCGGTTTCGAGCTCCCGGAAAGCCAGGGCAGCGCCGCCTGGGTGGACGAAAACACACTGCTGGTCAGCCGCGATTTCGGCGAAGGGACAGTCACCGAAAGTTTCTACCCCTTCACGACGCGGGAATGGAAACGCGGCACGGCGCTGTCGGACGCGCCCGAGATCTTCCGCGGCGATGCGAAGGACGTGTCGTCGGGCGCCTACCTGCTGCGCGATGCCGCCAGCACCATCCACGCGCGGATCGCCTATCGCGGGCTGTCTTTCCACGAGCGGACGTACTTCGTCTGGAAGGGCGGCGAGTGGCTGGAGCTCGACTTGCCGAAGAAAGCCGCGCCGTTCGGCATCGTCGACGGGCAAATGCTGTTCTCGACCGATGTGGACTGGACCACGGGCGGCCGGACCTTCCCGGCGGATTCGCTGATCGCGGTCGACCTGGAGGCTTGGAAAGCGGATCCCAACGGCGCGCCCAAGACGCTGGTGTGGGCGCCGGGTGAGCGCCAGACAAAGCAGGGCGGCTCGATCACGGCGAGCAGCCTCTACGTTAACCTGCTCGACAATGTGCGCGGCAAGGTGCTGAAGTTCGACTACGCCGATGGCAAGTGGACGTCGACCGAAGTCGATCTGCCTGAAAATGCCACGGTAGGCGTCGCGGCATCGTCAAACCAGACGGACGAGATCATGTTCTCGTTCACCGACTTCCTTAATCCGTCGATGGTCTACTATTCCGCCGACGGCACCAATCCGGAAGTGATCAAGACCAGCCCACCCCGCTTCGATGCGGCCGGGGCCGAAGTCGTGCAGTTCGAGGCCACCAGCAAGGACGGGACCAAGATCCCCTATTTCCTCGTCAAGCCCAAGGGCATGGTGATGGATGGGAGCACGGCAACCCTGCTGACCGGTTACGGCGGTTTCCAGGTCCCGCGCCTGCCCGGCTATCTCGGTTCGACCGGCAAGCTGTGGCTGGAGAACGGCGGCGCCTATGTCCTCGCCAACATGCGCGGCGGCGGCGAATTCGGGCCCGAATGGCACCAGACCGCAATTCGCGAGAACAAGCAGCGCACCTGGGACGATTTCATCGCCGTTGCGGACGACCTGGTGAAGCGCAAGATCACCAGCCCCCAGCACCTCGGCATCATGGGTGGCAGCCAGGGCGGCCTGCTGGTCGGCACTGCCTTTACTCAGCGGCCCGACCTGTTCAACGCCGCGGTCGTGCAGATCCCGCTGTTCGACATGCTGCGCTACCACGAGATCGGCCGCGGCGCATCGTGGATCGGTGAATATGGCGACCCGCGTATCCCCGAACAGCGGGCGTGGATCGAGCCCTACTCGCCTTACCAGAAGCTGCTGCCGGGCAAGACCTTCCCCAAGGTCATGTACGTCACTTCGACTGCCGACGACCGCACGCACCCGTCGCACGGGCGCAAGGCCGCCGCGCGGATGGCGGCGAACGGCCAGCCCTACCTCTACTACGAAGACATGACCGGCGGACATTCCGGCGGCGTGGACAACGAACAGCGCGCGCGGCTGCAGGCGCTTCAGTACGTCTATCTGATGCAGCAATTGATGGACTGATGCGCGATGCGTCGGGCTGGGTTCAACCCAGCCCGACCGCGCACAGGGCAGCCGAACTGCCAGTCACGGCCACGACTTCGGCATCGCCAACACGGCGAACCCGCTCGACATACTGAGCCAGGGTGACCGGTTTTTCACGCTCCCCTGCGCGGGCCTTGAGCCGCTCCAGTTTCTTGAGCTGCGAAATCGTGAGCCGGTCGACCATGCGTTCTGCCATGCAGTCGGCATTGCGATCCGACAGCCCGGCATCCGAAAGCGCAGACTGGACCCGGCTCTCCGCGATCGCCTCGACGCAGCCCGCAAGCGCCAGCGATGAAGCGAGGATGATGGCGGCGCGCATCAGTGGCCCAGATTCTTGACGATATCCTCAACCATCTTCTTGGCATCGGCTAGCAGCATCATTGTCTGATCCATGTAGAATACATCGTTGTCGACACCGGCATAACCTACCCCGCCCATCGACCGCTTGATGAAGAACACCTGCTTGGCCTTGTCCACGTCGAAAACCGGCATGCCGTAGATGGGCGATGTCTTGTCGGTCTTGGCCGAAGGGTTCACCACGTCGTTCGCGCCGATGATGAAGGCGACGTCCGCCTGCGCGAATTCGCTGTTGATGTCCTCCAGCTCGAACACTTCGTCATAAGGCACGTTCGCTTCGGCCAGCAGCACGTTCATGTGCCCTGGCATCCGGCCCGCGACGGGGTGGATCGCGTACTTCACTTCGACGCCCTTTTCCTTGAGCAAGTCGCCCATTTCGCGCAGCGCGTGCTGCGCCTGGGCCACCGCCATGCCGTAGCCCGGGATGATGATGACCTTTTCCGCTTGCTCGAGCATGTAGGCGGCATCCTCGGCACTGCCCGACTTGTAGGGACGCTGTTCGCCCCCGCCACTCGCGCCCGCGCTGGCATCGGTACCGAACCCGCCCGCGATCACGCTGATGAAGCTGCGGTTCATCGCCCGGCACATGATATAGCTGAGGATCGCACCTGACGCCCCCACAAGCGCGCCGGTCACGATCATCGCGGTATTGCCCAACGTGAAGCCCATCGCCGCCGCCGCCCAGCCGGAATAGCTGTTCAGCATCGACACCACGACCGGCATGTCCGCCCCGCCAATCGGGATGATGAGCAGGAAGCCGATGAGGAAGGCAAGCACTGTAAGCGCGATGAAATACTCGGCCCGCGCGACGTCTCCCATCGCGAAGAGGATGGTCAGCACCAGAATGAGCGCGAGTGTGCCGAGATTGACGACATGACGGGCAGGCAACAGGATAGGCGATCCGCTCATCTTGCCCGACAGCTTGAGGAAGGCGATGACCGAGCCCGAGAAAGTGATCGCCCCGATAGCCACGCCCAGCGCCATCTCGATCCGGCTAACCGGACTGATTGCCATCAGAGTCGAGACCAAGTCGCCATCGCGCGTCGTGCTTACGGGCTCGAGGAGATTGAACGCACCCGGATTAAGATAGGCCGCCCAACCGACCAGCACCGCGGCCATACCGACGAGGCTGTGAAATGCCGCGACGAGCTGCGGCATCGACGTCATGGCTATGCGGCGTGCCGTCGTTAAACCGATCACCGCACCGATGGCGACTGCCGCGAGGATTTGAGCGACTGTAATCCAGTCGACACCGGGCGCGATTGGACATTCCTGCAGATTGCCAGCGATGCGCGTCGATGGCCCACTGCAAGTCAGAATGGTCGGCACATGCGTAACCAGCGTGGTCACCACCGCGATCAGCATTCCCGCCATGCCGAACCGGTTGCCGCGCCGGCTGGTGTGAGGACTGGATAACCCGCGCAGCGCTAGGATGAACAGCACTCCGCTGGCAAGGTAAGCCAGCGCTACCCATGGGTTCACAACGTGCGCGGTCGTGGCGGCATCGCCGATGTCCACAGCGGTGGTGCGCAGGAACGACAAAGACATCAGCGTTCCTTCTTCTTGTACATCGCCAGCATCCGTTCGGTTACCGCGAACCCGCCGAAGATATTGACGCTCGCCAGCACCACGCCTGCCAGGCCCAGCCACTTCGCAACCGGGCTACCGGCCGTCGCAGCCGCGATCAGCGCGCCGACGATGATCACGCTCGAGATCGCATTGGTCACCGCCATTAGCGGCGTATGCAGCGCAGGCGTGACCGACCAGACGACGTAGTAGCCAACGAAGCAGGCCAGCACGAAGATCGACAGGATGCTGATGAAGTCCATTGCCCGCCTCAGCCGCCCATAACCCGTTCAGCCAGCGTCCGCAGGATGGCTTGCGGATCGGCATTGCGTGAAATCTTGACGATGATCTGCCCAACGCCGCCCGTAACGAAGAGCTTCAGGTCACTGTCGAGATCGAATGAACCGGCACTTTCGACCGAGAAGGCAACGATCGACTTATAAGGGATCGAAACCACGTCCTTTTTGGAGCCAGTGATGCCTTGGACGTTGACTAGAACGAAGCGCCTGCTCGTCATGAACGCGGTATCGCGGATGGTCCTGAATGCCGTCAGCACCTCTTCGCCCGGCAACAGGATCCCAGCATAGTCGCGCGCGATATCTGATGGGCTAATCTCGTGCGCGCTGAAAAAACCCATGCTTCAGTTCCCTGCTAGTCTCGGGTGTACCACGGCCCCGCCCCGCGTCAGCCGCACGGCGTCACCGATTTCATCGTCCAGCACAGGCCGCCCCGCGTCCTTGTCCCAGAACGCGCTGAGGAAGTTGTAGAGGTTGCGCGCAAACAGGGCGGAAGCGTCGGCGGCGAGGTGCGTGGGGGTATTAGCGTAACCGATGATCTTGACGCCGTGCTTCTCGACCACCCGATCCGCAACTGATCCTTCGACATTGCCACCTTGCGCCACGGCAAGATCGAAGATCACGCTGCCGGGCTTCATCGACGCGATCTGCGCATCGCTGATCAGTCGCGGCGCGTCGCGGCCCGGGATCAGCGCGGTGGTGATGACGATGTCCTGCTTGGCTATGTGACCCGACACCAGTTCGGCCTGCGCCCGCTGATACTCCTCGCTCATTTCGGTGGCATAGCCGCCTGCACCCTCGCCCTCGATCCCGGCGACATCCTCGACGAAGATCGGCTTGGCACCCAAGGACTGGATCTGTTCTTTCGTGGCGCTGCGAACGTCGGTCGCAGAAACCTGCGCGCCGAGCCGCTTGGCCGTAGCGATCGCTTGGAGCCCTGCCACGCCCACGCCCATCACGAAAACCCGGGCCGCCTGGACGGTACCGGCGGCCGTCATCATCATCGGGAAGGCCCGGCCATACGTATCGGCGGCATGGATCACCGCCTTGTACCCTGCAAGGTTCGACTGGCTGGACAGCACGTCCATGCTCTGCGCCCGGGTGATGCGCGGCATCAGCTCCATCGCCAGCGCTTCGAGCCCTGCAGCGGCATAGGCATCGACGCGGCTGCGTTCGCGAAAGGGATCGAACGTCGCCGCGACCCACGCCCCGGGCGCCGTGCCAGCCAGCAAGGCCGGATCTGGCGCCTGCACGCCAAGCACGATGTCCGCGCCCTTCAGGACATCGGCAGCAGCCCCAACCTCTGCGCCCGCCTCACGATAGGCTTCGTCCGTAATGGATGCGCCTGCGCCTGCGCCTGCCTCGATGGCCACCACCGCGCCCAGCGCAGTGAACTTCTTCACCGTTTCCGGTGAAGCCGCGACACGCGCCTCCCCCGAAGCGCGTTCCGCCAGAACAGCTATGCGCAAGCGCGCGAGCCTCAGGGTGCGATCAGAATGACGACGAGCAAAGCGATCAGCGCGATCAAGGGCACCGACCACTTGAGCATGCCGATAAAGCCACCGTAAGTCTTTTCCGCAGCCTTCATGTCGTTTGCCGAAGCCATGTCTATTCCCTGTAATAAAATCTGTGAGCTGAGGGTCTATCGCGCGGATGCCGCTGCATCAAGCCCGACCGGCAACCTCTTATCAGCCTTAATCTCGCCTTTACCCGATCGGGTTACAGCCTTGAGTTGTGCCACGACGGGACGGTTTGGGGAAACATGGCTACCGAAGATTCGCGTCTGCTGATGCTCATCGACGATGAACCGGCGCAAAGCCGGCTGATCAGCGTGCTTGCCGCGCGCGAAGGCTGGCGCACATTGGTCGTCAAGGATGCGGAAACCGCGATCGCGACGCTCGGGACCCGGCAGGGGATGCAGCTGTCCGCAATAATTCTCGACCAGTGGGTTCCGGGCGACGATGCCTGCGAGTTGATTGCCGAATTGAAGCAGCGCCGCCCCGCCCTGCCGATCCTCATGCTTACGACCAGTTCCAGCCCGACCCTTGCTGTCGAGGCGATGCGGGCCGGCGCGACCGACTATCTCGTGAAGCCGGTCGCACCCGACCGGCTGATGCAGGCCTTGCGCAGCGCGACCAAGCTGGAAGCGCCGCGGGACGAATTGCAGCCCCTGGCCGAGAAGATCCACGCGACGCTCGATTTCGATGCGATGATCGGCAATGCGCCGGGGTTTCGCACGGCCCTCGCCAAGGCAGCCAAGGCCGCGCGCGGGCACGGACATGTCCTGATCGAGGGAGAAAGCGGCACCGGCAAGGACATGCTGATGCGCGCGATGCACGCGGCCAGCCCGCGGGCCAAGGCGCCGGTGCGGTTCGTCAACGTACGCGGCGTCCCCGCCAACTCCATCGAATCCATCCTGTTCGGACATGAGCCCGGCGCCTTTCCCGGGGCTTTCGACCGTCACATCGGCGCCTTGCAGCACTGTGACGGCGGAACCCTGGTGCTCGACGAGATCGACCGGCTCAGCGACTCGCTTCAGGTCAAGCTGGCCGAAGCGCTGACAAGCGGCGTTGTGCGGCCGATCGGGGCCAAGCATGGCTACAAAGTTGACGTGCGCGTTCTCAGCGCCAGCAACTTGCCGTTGAGGGACCTGAACGAAGCGGGCTATTTCCACCCCGACTTGCTCGCTGCAATCGCGCCGACCCGGATCGTCGTGCCGCCCTTGCGCGAACGAACTGGCGATATCCCGGCGCTTGCGCGGCATTTCCTGTCGCGGATCGGCGACCAGCCGGGCCTGCGCTCGTTGTCGATCTCGGACAGTGCACTCGCCCTGCTTGCTGCATTTGAATGGCCGGGCAACGTACGCCAACTCCAGGCAGTTCTGTTCCGTGCAGCGGTTTTCTGCGAAGGCGAGGTGCTGACCGCCGACAGCTTCCCGCAGCTTTCCGAACTGCTCGGCGAATGCGAAGAAGCGACCGGGCCGATGCAGGAAGGTGTCGGCGTGATGCTCTACACCGCCGACGGCAACCTGCGCCCGCTTGAGGAAATCGAAGCCGACGTGATCCGATTGGCCATAGGTCATTACCGCGGCCGCATGACCGAAGTTGCGCGCCGGCTTGGCATTGGACGCTCGACGCTCTACCGCAAACTGTCGGATCTGGGCATCGACAACGCCGCCTGAGCGCCTTAGCGCACAGGCATGACACACGATTTCTCTGGCCGCAGTGCACTCGTCACAGGCGCCGCTTCCGGCATTGGCGCTGCATCCGCGCGCTGGCTGGCCGATCACGGTACGGCGCGGCTCGTGCTTGTCGATCGCGACGCGGCGGCGCTCGCTGCGCTCGATTGCCCGGGCGATCGACTGGTCGGCGACGTTGCCGATCCGGCGCTGGCCGAACGGATCGAGCAGGCGGGACCCTTTGACCACGCCGTGATCAACGCCGGGATTGCCGCAGGCGGCACGATTGCGGAGCTCGATTTCGCCGAGTGGCGCCGCGTCATGGCCGTCAATCTCGACGGCGCATTTCTCTCTTTGCGCGCGGCGATGCGGGCGATCCCCAACGCGGGCAGCGTGGTCCTGACGGCGTCGGTCAGCGGCATGAAGGCAGAGCCCGGCACCGCTGCCTATGGTGCGTCCAAGGCTGCGCTGATCCAGCTCGCCAAGGTCGCGGCCAAGGAAGGGGCGCCGCGCGGCTTGCGGGTCAACGCCATTGCACCGGGCGGGGTCGACACGCCTATCTGGGACCAGGCCCCGTTCTTCCAGGACCTGATCGCCGAACATGGCGGCGACCGCGACGCGGCGCTGGCCGCGATGGCCCGGATGGCAACCCCGCTGGGCCGCTATGCCAGTGCGGACGAGATCGCGGGCCAGATCGGCTTTCTCCTGTCCGATGCTGCCGCCACGATCACCGGCACCGTGCTGGTGAGCGACGGCGGCTACGCGCTCTAGCCCGGCAGGTCTGCGAAGTCCGTCAGCGCCGCGTCGCGCAGCCCGCGCCAGACGTTGCGCGCCTGAACGGTGGCGGCCACATCGTGGACGCGCAGCAGTTGCACGCCCGCGTTCATCCCCGCCAACGCCAACGCAATGCTGCCGCCGAGCCGTTCGTGCGCCGCGGCCTCTCCTGACAAAGCGCCGATCATCCGCTTGCGGCTCGCGCCCAGCATCAGCGGCTGGCCGAGTGCGTGGAACAGCGGCAGCGCGTTGATCAGCGCGAGGTTCTCCACCAGCGACTTGCCGAACCCGATCCCCGGGTCGAGCACGATCCGGGCGCGCGAGATGCCCGCCGCCACCGCCGTGTCGCGCCGATCGCGCAAGGCATCGAACACGTCGAACACCACGCTGTCGTAGTTGCCCCCTGCGTGCAGATCGGCACCGTCTCCTGGCGCATGCATCAGGATCACCGGGCAGCCGGCGCGCGCGACCAGCTCCGCACTGCGCGGATCGTGGCGCAGCGCCGACACGTCGTTGATCATGTGCGCGCCTGCGCCCAACGCCGCCTCCATCACGGCGGCCCGGCGGGTATCGACGCTGATCGCGGCGCCCATCGCAGCGCAGTATTCGACCGCCGGGACGACCCGCTTGATCTCGTCCCCTTCCCACACCGCGGCCGCGCCAGGCCGCGTGCTTTCGCCGCCAATGTCGACCAGCGCGGCCCCCGCTTCCAGCATCATCGCTGCCTGTTCGCGCCCCGCAGCCGGGTCGTCGAGGAAGGCCCCGCCATCGGAGAAGCTGTCGGGCGTGACGTTGAGGATGCCCGCAATCTGCGGCTGGTCGAGCCGAACAGTGCGCCCACCCAGTTGCAGCGGCGGATGTGCGAGCGTGAGATAGGACCACTGCTCTTCCGCCTCGGCCGCGACGCTACCGGGCAACTCGCCCAGCACCTGCGCGATCGTATCGGGCATCGCGACCCAGCGGTCCGCCACCGCGCCATCCCGCCGCAGCGTAACCGCGAAACGGCTGGCGTAGACCATGCCGCCCGCCAGCCGGATCGCATTGCCATGCTCGCTCTGCGGCCCCGGAGCGAAGCCAATCGGCCGGATGTAGACCCGCTCGCTCACGCGCTTGCCCCGCTCGTCGCGCTTCGGGGCCTGTCACACTTGTCACACTGTCCTGGAGCGAAAAAGTCTACCGCTTGCGATCGTGTGTTCAACGCCTGCGAAATTATGCGAATTGCGTTCATGCACCCGGCCTAACAAGCGCGCGCGATGTAGGACAGCGCGGAGTTGCCCGTGATCAATCCTCCACGCTCAGCAGGTAAAGCTGGCGCGCGGCGTCGATCGGTTTGACGTCCCCGGTTCCGGGGCCACCCACCTCGTAATGCCAGAACGACCAGCCGTTGCAGCTGGGCGCGCCCTGCAGGTCCTTGCCCAGACCGTGGATCGATCCGGTTTGCCTGGCATGGACCAGCGACCCGTCGGCGCGGACCGTGGCGACCCAGCGGCGCTTCTTGTCGAACACCTGCGTGCCGGGCGGGATCAGTCCCGCCTCGACCAGCGCGCCAAAGGCGACCTTGGGCGCCGCGCGGCCCGCCTGCATCGTGGTCAGCGCGCTTTCATCGAGCGGCAGTTCCTTGTCGATGCGCGCCAGCGCCGCATCGCGGTATATGCTTTCACGCTCGCATCCGATCCACTGGCGGCCCAGGCGCTTGGCGACTGCGCCCGTGGTGCCGGTGCCGAAGAACGGATCAAGCACCACATCGCCCTTCTCGGTCGTCGACAGCAGCACGCGATAGAGCAGCGCTTCCGGCTTCTGCGTCGGGTGAACCTTGTGCCCGCCGTCCTTCAGCCGCTCGGCCCCGCCGCAGATCGGCAGAACCCAGTCGCTGCGCATCTGCAACTCGTCGTTCAATGTCTTCATGGCGCGGTAGTTGAAATGGTACTTCGCCTTCTCGCCCTGGCTTGCCCAGATCAGGGTCTCATGCGCGTTGGTGAAGCGGGTGCCCTTGAAATTGGGCATGGGATTGGACTTGCGCCACACCACGTCGTTGAGGATCCAGAACCCCAGGTCCTGCAGGATCGCGCCGACGCGGAAGATGTTGTGGTAGCTGCCGATCACCCACAGCGCGCCATCGGGCTTCAGAACGCGTCGCGCCTCTGCCAGCCAAGCCTTTGTAAATGCGTCATACGTGGCGAAGCTGTCGAACCGGTCCCAATGATCGGTAACCGCATCGACATGGCTGCCGTCGGGACGATTGAGATCGCCGCCGAGCTGCAGATTGTACGGCGGATCGGCAAAGACGAGATCGATCGACGCGTCGGGCAGCGAACGCATCGCTTCCACGCAGTCGCCCGCCAGGATCTGCCCGATCGGCAGGTCCGGCACCGGCGCAACAGCCTTGGCAGCGCGCGCTGCGCGCATTCTCGTGGTCTCGATGACCCCCATCACATTCCCCTGGTCCGTAGTTATCCACAGGGTGAGTCCAAGCGGACTCCGCGTCAAGCAGGGAATTTTGTCGCAGCTTGGTTAACGCAGCGTCAACCAAGAAAGAACGGAAAGAGACCGGCACAAGATATTGAGTCCCGCGGCAATTGCTTGACTCGACATGCTGCAGGTGTGGCCTGAAAGACTCGACCGGATAAAACTCGTCCGCGCCGATCTCGCCTACCAGTAAAGGCCGGTGTCGAGGCATTTCTGCCATCGGCGCATGGCGCTCATCCGGCCAGTTGAATCGGAGGCAAGGGCGGCGTCTGCTTCGTACTTCTGCCGGCATTCCAGCTTGCGCCGGTCTGCCGCGGCGGCAGGCGCTGCAGCTTGAGAAGCAGGACCGAGCAGGGCGCGCATTTCCGCCGAACTGGCAAGGTCAGCTGCAGTTTCGCCGTCCTTGTTCCGGGCACCGCTGCGCGCTCCGCGTTCGACAAGCAGCCGTGCCAGATCCACCCGGTCGCGTTGCGCAGCGTGATGGAGCAGGGTCCAGCCATATTCGTCGACATCGGAAACCGAAACGCAGTCTTCCAGCAGCCCTGCCAATTCGTCGGGATGATTGTACCAGATGGCATCCTTTGCAGCGAGGAACGGGCGCATGGCCGGCGACCGGCTCGAACTCGCCGGGTCCTTGTGCGCACGATCGCACATGCCATTGTTTCCGCCAGCAATAGCGGCTGTGCCGGGATTGGCGACGGGAACGGCCGAGGCCTGACCCCCGTTTGCGCCCGAACGCGCTGCAACCGCCTTGCGGATTTCCGCTTTCACCATCGTGCCGATTGCCATGTCGTATGGCGTGAAGCCGCTGTTGGATGCGCGCGCAGGGTCTGCGCCGCGCGCAATCAGGGCTTTCACCATTTCGAGATTGCCCGCACCGGCCGCGTAATGGAGCAGTGTGTATCCCTCTTCGGTCTGCGTGTTCACATCGACTTCCCCGCTGTCGATCAGCGCGATCGCCGCAGCATTGCCCTTCGTCTCGATATGCCAGCGCGCGGTATCGAAGGGATCGGTTGCCTGTGCGGCAGTGGCGAGAGTGATGGCCAGAATTCCGGCAAACATCGGTCGCAGCATCAATCTGGCCATGGCAAACTCCCCCCAAAACCGCCCAGCAAGCTATGCTGCGCATCTTGTCGGAAATTCAAGCGAATGCAATCGCATACTGCGCGCCATACCCGCGGGCGGCGGGGCGGGCGGACCGATCAGATCGCGAACATTTCGGTCTGTGCGACCGGTGCGAAGCTGCGGCGGTGGAGCGGGGTCGGGCCCTGGCGCCGCAGCGCCTCGAGATGGTCGGGCGTTGGATAGCCTTTGTTCCGTTCCCAGCCATAGCCCGGGTGAACCCGGGCGGCCTCCAGCATGATCCGGTCGCGCCATTCCTTGGCCACGATTGATGCGGCGGAAATGGCCGGTTCACGCGCGTCGCCGCCCACGATCGCGCGCGCGGGCCAGCGCCATCGCTCGTTGCGGCCCTGGGGCGTCATGTTGCCGTCGATCAGCGTTTCGAGCGGATCGCAGCCAAGCCGTTCGCACAATCGTTCGACCGCGATGGTCATCGCCAGCATGGTTGCGCCGAAAATGTTGCGGCGGTCGATCTCGTCAGGGTCGACCACTGCGACTGCCCAGGCACAGCGGCGGCGCACCGCGAGGTCGAGCTCGCCCCGCCGCCTGGCAGTGAGCTTCTTGGAATCGTCGAGGCCGCCCGGGCGGGGCTTGCACAGCACCACCGCCGCTGCCACGACAGGGCCAGCCAGCGGGCCGCGCCCTGCCTCGTCGACACCGACGATCAGCGGGGCGGCACCAAGACCGGAATCGGGAGTTGCACAGAACATGACCAAGCGCCTGACCTTCAGCCTCGCCCTATCGTCCCTCGCCCTCGTCCTCGCAAGCTGCGGCGCGACTGCAGGTGGGGAAAGCAGCCAGGCGACCAGCACGCCTGCGCCAGGCGAAAGCATTACGGCGGCCACTGGCCGGGAGCTCAAGTCGCAGGAATTCGGACAGTTCGAACAGCCCTGGGCCGCGGCCTTCGCGCCGGGGACCACGACGCTGTTCGTGACCGAGAAGGCAGGGACGATCAAGTTCGTCGACACCGCATCGCGGCGCATGGGCACCGTCACCGGTGTTCCCGCGGTGGACTTTGGCGGTCAGGGTGGCCTTGGCGACATCGCCTTCCTTCCGTCCGAGGCGAGCGACACCCTTGGCCGCCGCACGATCTATCTGACCTGGGCCGAAGCCGGCGAAGGTGACACCCGCGGCGCCGCGCTGGGGCGAGGGACGCTGGTCTGCAGCCAGGCCGATACCTGCGCGATCGAAGGAATGCGCGTGGTCTGGCGCCAGCCCAAGGTTTCCGGCCGCGGCCATTATGGCCACCGTATCGCCTTCAGCCCCGACGGGCAGCACATTTACGTATCGAGCGGCGACCGGCAGAAAATGGAGCCGGCGCAGGATACCTCCAACAACATCGGCTCGATCGTCCGTCTGAACCTCGATGGTTCGGCTGCATCGGGTAACCCGCTGTCGGGCCAGTCCGGCCGGGCGCAGGACCTGTGGAGCTGGGGCCATCGCAATATCCTGGGCCTGGATGTCGATGCCCAGGGCCGCCTGTGGGCCGTGGAGCATGGCCCTGCGGGCGGAGATGAATTCAACCTCGTCGTGCGCGGGGCGAATTACGGGTGGCCGGTGGTTTCGGAAGGCGACCATTACGATGGCCGCGACATTCCGCCGCATTCGACCCGCAGCGAGTTCACCGCCCCCGCGCTGAGCTGGACCCCTGTCATCGCGCCCGGCGACTTCCTGTTCTATCGCGGCAACATGTTTGCGGACTGGAAGGGTCAGGCGATCATCGCCGCGATGGATCCGGCCGCGATCGTGCGGGTCGCGATCCAGGGCGACAGCGCGCGCGAAGTTGGCCGCATCGGCTTCGAGAAGCGCGTACGCGAGATCGTCGAGGCGCCCGATGGCGCGCTGTGGATCCTCGAAGACGGCAAGGGCGGGCGCCTGCTGCGGCTGACGCCAGGCTAAGGCTGCCCCAAGGCGAATTTCATCGACAGCGCCGGGGCGCGCTCCTAAGCGGCGCGCCCTATGCCGACGCTCGTCCCCCTTGCCCAGGTCGACCCTGCCGATGTCGAGGCGCTGCTCGACCGTGCGTTCGATCCGCAGCGGCATGCGCGCACCGCATACCGCATCCGCACGGGCACCCAATGGCTGCCGGGGGCAAGCTTCGCCGCGCTCGATGACGAGGACTGGCTGGTCGGCACGATCCAGTGCTGGCCGGTCGCGCTGATCGATCCCGCTGGGCGCGCGCACCCGCTGGTCATGGTGGGGCCGGTGGCCGTGTTGCCCGGGCATCAGGGCGAAGGGTATGGCAAGGCATTGATGCTGGCCGCGCTCGAAGCGATCGACGCGGCGCCGGCTCCCCTGCCGCAGGTCATGATCGGCGATCCGGAATATTACGGCCGCTTCTTCGGCTTCGATGCCGTACCTGCCGCCGGATGGCGCTGCCCCGGCCCCTATGATCAGCATCGGCTGCTGGTGAGAACCGCAAACCCTGCCGTACTGCCGGGTGAAGGCATGCTGGGGCCGTGGGCCGCCGCCACTTGAGGGCGGAGGCCGATTCTGCCAACGCAGGCTGGCCATGCCGTACCAGCCGCCCCCTGACCTAGCCGGACTGTCGCTCGCCGAGATCGCCAAGCAGGTAGCGCAGCGCAAGCTACCGCCCGTCGACCAATGGGCGCCCGCTCGCGAGGGCGACAGCAAGATGCGCATCGCGGCAGACGGGACGTGGTTTCACGATGGCTCTCCGATCACGCGCCCGGCCATGGTGCGCGCATTCTCCGGCCTGCTGACCCGCGATAGCGACGGCCAGCACTGGCTGGTCACCCCACACGAGAAACTTGCCATCGCGGTCGAGGATGCCGCGTTCCAGGCCGTCGACGCCGTGCGCAAGGGCGACGGGATCGCTTTCCGCCTCAACACCGACGACCTCATCGTGGCCGGCCCCGGCCATCCGCTGCGGGCCGCAGGCGATGCCGATATCCCCGCTCTCTACCTCGGCGTACGCGGCGGGCTGGAGGCGCGGCTCAATCGCAGCACTTATGCCCAGCTGGCGGTAATCGCACTGGCCGAAGGCGACGACTGGAGCGTGACCAGCCTGGGTCAGCGCTTCTCGCTGGTTCCTGAATGAGCGCGCTGTTCGACCGCCTCGCCGACCTGTTCGAGCGAGGCCACCGTTCCGACATTCCCGACCTGATGACCGACGCGCGCTTCGCCACGGCGGAACGCACGGCCGATGCAGCAGTGCTGATCGCGGTGACCGACCGCCCCGATCCCGGCCTGATCCTGACTCAGCGCCCGTCCGGTATGCGCAGCCACCCGGGGCAGGTCGCCTTCCCCGGCGGGAAGATCGATCCGGGCGAGGACGCGGTGGCTGCCGCTCTGCGCGAGGCGCAGGAGGAACTGAACCTCGATCCAGCCCATGTCCGCGTGATCGGCGCGACCGACCGGTACCAGACTGGCACGGGGTTCGACGTTACCCCGGTGCTTGGTGTCATCCCGCCCGACCTGCCGCTCGTGCCGAACCCGGGCGAAGTCGACAGCTGGTTCGAGGCACCTCTGCGCCTGATGCTGGAACGCGAACACTGGGCCGAGCACGAGGTATTCTGGAACGGCGCGATGCGGCGCTATCTTGAATATCACCACCAGGGGTTCCGCATCTGGGGGGTGACCGCCGCGATCATCGCCAACCTTGCCCGCCGCATCGAGATCACGGAACTGTTCGATGCCTGATACGCTCCCTGCCGCCGCATGGACACAGCGGCCCGATCTGGCCGCGCTGGTCGATGCACTGGGCCGCGAGAATCTGCGCTGGGTCGGCGGAGCGGTGCGAGACACCCTGCTGGGGCATGCGGTCAAGGACATCGACGCTGCCACGCCGCTCCATCCCGGCACGGTGATCGAGCGGTTGCGCGCAGCAGACATCAGGGTGGTGCCCACGGGGATCGACCACGGCACGGTCACCGCCGTGCTGCCGGGCGGCCCGGTCGAAGTGACGACGCTGCGCCATGACGTCGCGACCGACGGACGCCGGGCCACCGTCGCTTTCGCCAGCGACTGGCGCGACGATGCGGCGCGCCGCGATTTCACGATGAATGCCCTTTATGCCGATCCGGTCACGCTGGAACTGTTCGACTGGTTCGGCGGGCTGGACGACCTTGCTGCCCATCGGGTCCGCTTTATCGGCGACGCGCGCGAGCGCATACGCGAGGATCACTTGCGCATCCTGCGCTATTTCCGGTTCCAGGCCCGCTTCGGCGCCGAGCTCGATGCCGAAGCAGAAAGCGCCTGCGCGGAACTTGCGCCGATGCTGAAAGGCCTGTCGCGCGAGCGGGTAGGCTGGGAACTGCTCAACCTGCTGGCCCTGCCCGACCCGGGCGACACAGTGGCCCGAATGCGCGCACTTGGTGTCCTGCGCGAAGTTCTGCCCGAGAGCGCGCGCCCTGAGATCGAAGCCTTGCGCACTTTGATATCTGCCGAAACGCGCGCGGGCATCGCGCCTGATCCGCTGCGCCGGCTGGCGGCCCTCCTCCCGCCATCACCGCCGGTGGCCGAAACGGTCGCCGCTCGGCTGCGCCTGTCACGCGCCCAGCGCAACCGGCTGTCCTGCGTTGCGAAACGCGGTAACGGCGCCGAGGCTGATCCCCGCGCGCTTGCCTATCGCGAGGGGATCGACTGCGCTCGCGACCGGATGCTGTTGGAAGGCGTTGACCCCGCTCCACTGGAAGATTGGGAAGTCCCGGAATTGCCGTTGAAGGGCGGCGAGATCGTTGCGCGCGGCATCGGCGCCGGTCCGGAAGTCGCGCGGATCCTGCAAGCGGTGGAGGCGCGCTGGATCGCCGAGGGCTTTCCCCCGCGCGACCGGGTGAGCCGTATCCTAGACGAGCTGCTTTCCAGCGGTTGAAACACCTTCATCGCGGGCTAATCTTGCATTTCGTACAATGGCTCTATGCCGGAACATCACCGGCCAACGGGTCGCGACCGCGGCGTTCCATCGTGGTCGTCTCACCAACCGGACCGACATCGGGCGCGTTCCGCGCGCGGGGATGAGGTCGAATTGAGAAGACACGGAGAGTATCAATGAAGTTTGCCAAGTACGCCGCCGCCGCGATTGCCGCTGCCAGCCTCGCCACCGCTGCCTATGCGCAGGATGCCGCCGTCACCGTCGGTGCCACGGTGACCGGGCCTGACGGTGCCGCTGTCGGCACGGTCGAAAGCGTCGCTGATGGCGTGGTCACCGTCGATACCGGCAAGCACAAGGCGCCGCTGCCCGCAAATGCCTTCGGCAAGGGCGAAGGCGGCCCGACCATTACCGTCACCAAGGCGCAGCTCGATACGATGATCGACCAGCAGCTTGCCGCTGCCAATGCCCAGCGCGATGCCCTGCTCGTGGTCGGCGCCGAAGTTCACACCGCTGATCATCAGGTGCTGGGCAAGGTGGAATCGATCGACGGTAACAACGTGATCGTCGCCCGTGCGGAAGGTCCGGTCACGCTGCTGCGCGATCACTTCGCCGCAATGGATTCGATGCTGATGGCGCGATTTACCGCCGAACAGATCGAAGCCGCCGTGGCTGCTCAGGGTCAGGCACAGGCTCAGACCGCTCAGTAACCAGCGACAGCCTCAAGTCTGATGGAAGGGCCGGGTGCGCAGATCGCGCGCCCGGCCTTTTGCTTGCAAGCGGGTATGAGCGGAAAAAGGGTGATCAAAACCGGTTGTTCTTCGGAAAACCCTGCGGCGGCAAGCGCCCTGCGGCGCCGCGGGCGACTTTCCACTGCCAGATGTCGTTTTCGGTGCGAGTGCGCCCGGTTTCACCGCCCATGGTCCAGCTGAGGCCATTGGCCAGTGTGAACGTCACTGCATCGCTCAGCCCGCCATCGCGGTATCGTTGCAGCGTCACGCCCTGCCCGCGCGCCAGCATGGGCAGTTCCTCCAGGTTGAACACGACCAGCTTGCGATTGTCCCCGACCACTGCAACGTGATCGTGCTCGGGCGCGATCTCGCGTACGACACGCAGTTTCGCGTCCCCCTTTAGATTGACAACCTGCCGGCCCTTGCGCGTTTCCGCCAGGATCTCGTCGGTCACGGCGGCGAAACCCTTGCCCGTGGTCGCTGCCAGCAGGAGCTGCGCCTTGGGCTTGTGCAGCACCACGCCTGCGATTTGCGCGTCCGCCTCGAGATCGATCATGTTGCGGATCGGCTCGCCGAACCCGCGCGCGCCCGGCAACTTGTCGGCGCCCAGCGTGTAGACCCGGCCATTGTCGGCCACGATCAGCAGCTTGTCGGTGGTCTGGGCGTGGAGCGCGAAGGCGGGGCCGTCGCCTTCCTTGAACTTGTATTCGCGGTCCAGCGGTTCGTGCCCGGTCGCCGCCCGGATCCAGCCCTTTTGTGACAGGATCACCGTGACCGGCGCCTTCTCGATCATCGCATCCATGCTGAAAACGGCAGTCGGCGCGGCCTCGGCGATTGTTGTGCGGCGCCGGCCAAGCGCGGTTTCGGGACCGTATTCCTTGCGCAAGGAGGCTAGATCGCGCTTAAGCCGCGTGCGCTGCCGCGCGGGGCTTTCGAGCAGCTTGTTGAGCTCGTCCTGTTCCTTCAGCAGGTCTTCGCGTTCCCCCCGCAGCTCCATTTCCTCGAGCTTGCGCAAGCTGCGCAAGCGCATGTTGAGGATCGCCTCGGCCTGGCGGTCGGTCAGGCCGAATTCGGCCATCATCACCGGCTTGGGCTCGTCCTCTGTGCGAATGATCTCGATGATCCGGTCGAGGTTGAGGAAGGCGATGATATAGCCTTCGACCAGTTCCAGCCGCCTGGCGATCTGCTCCAGGCGGTGCCGACTGCGACGCTGGAGAATGTCGATCTGGCTCGCGATCCAGTGGTGGAGCAGTTCGGTAAGACCCATGACCATCGGCGTGCGGGTTGCATCGAGCACGTTGAGGTTGAGCCCGAAGCGCACCTCCAGATCGGTCAGGCGGTAGAGCGATTCCTTGAGCAGTTCCGGGTCGACGTTGCGGCTCTTGGGCACGAGGACGAGGCGGATGTTCTCGTCGCTCTCGTCGCGCACGTCCTCCAGGATCGGGACCTTACGGTCGGCGATGACCTGGGCGATCTGCTCGATCAGCTTGCCCTTCTGGACCTGGTAGGGGATTTCGCTGATGACGAGCTGCCACTGGCCGCCTCCAAGCCGTTCGATCCCGGCCTCGCGATCCGCCTCGTCCCGCGCCTCGGCCGCATGGAAGCGTCCACGCACGCGGAAGCTGCCGCGCCCGGTTTGGTATGCGGCCGAAATGGCGGCGGGGCTGTCGACGATCAGACCGCCGGTGGGAAAGTCGGGGCCGTGGAACAGCTCCATCAGCCGCGCGTGTCCGGCATGGGGATTGTCGATCAGTTCCAGCGTCGCATCGACGATCTCGGCCACGTTGTGGCTCGGGATATTGGTCGCCATGCCCACGGCGATGCCGCTGGCGCCATTGGCGAGCAGGTTGGGAAACAGGCCGGGAAAAATCTCCGGCTCCTGCTCCTCGCCATTGTATGTCGGGACGAAATCGACCGTACCCTCGTCCAGCCCTTCCATCAGGCGTAACGCGGTTCTGGTCAGGCGGGCTTCTGTGTAGCGGTATGCAGCAGCGTTATCGCCATCGATATTGCCGAAATTGCCCTGCCCCTCCACCAACGGATAGCGCAGCGCGAAATCCTGCGCGAGGCGGACCATCGCATCGTAGACCGAAGCATCGCCGTGCGGATGATACTTGCCGATCACGTCGCCGACCACGCGGGCCGATTTCTTGAACGCGCTGTTCGGGTCGAGCTTCAGCTGCCGCATCGCCCACAGCAGGCGGCGGTGCACCGGCTTCAGGCCATCGCGCAGGTCCGGCAGCGAGCGGGCCGTGATGGTCGAGAGTGCGTAGACGAGGTAGCGTTCGGACAGGGCGCTGTCGAACGGCGCGTCCACAATGGCGTCGAAGGGATCTTTTTCGTCGTCGATGACTTCGCTCATGCCAACCGCCCTATCACTGCGACGAACAGGCTAGAAGAGCGGAACCACGGGCTTTCCCCACGCGTTCGCCACCTGACACCCCCACACACGCCCCCAACCAAGGAGTATTCCCTCATGTCCCGTGTCCTGATCATTGCCACAGACGGTTTCGAGCAGTCCGAATTGATGGAGCCGAAGAAGCGGCTCGAGGAAGCGGGCATCGAAACCAGCGTCGCCAGCCTGGAAGATGGCGAGATCCGCGGCTGGAAGGACAAGGACTGGGGCCAAAGCGTGACGGTCGACCTGACACTGGATGAAGTGTCGGTCGGCGATTACGACGCGCTGATGCTGCCTGGCGGGCAGATCAATCCCGACATCCTGCGGATGAACAACAAGGCGGTCGGCCTGGTCCAGGAATTTGCCGAGGCGGGCAAGCCGATCGCGGCAATCTGCCATGCGCCGTGGCTGCTGGTCGAAGCTGACCTGATCCGCGGCAAGACCGTCACGGGCTGGCCTTCGATCCGTACCGACCTTGCCAATGCGGGAGCAAACGTGATCGACGCAGAAGTCGCGACCGATGGCAATCTCATCACCAGCCGCAACCCGGACGATATTCCTGCATTCAGCGATGCGCTGATCCAGCAGGTCGCAAAGGCGACCGAGCCGGCTTAACGCACGCTCATGTCGTGGCTGTCGGCGGGCAGGCGGACCTCAAGTCCGTCGAGGTCGGCCGACAGCACGATCTGGCACGACAGGCGGCTGGTCCGGCAAGCCCCGGCGGCTAGGTCGAGCATGTCTTCCTCCTCCTCGCTCGCTGGATCGAGCCGCTCGAACCAGTCCGGCGCGACGATCACGTGGCAGGTGGAACAGGCCATCTGGCCTTCGCAGGTACCCTCCAGCGGCATCCCGGCCGCTTGCGCGACTTCGAGCAAAGGCAGCCCATCCGCCCCTTCGGCCTCGACCCGCTCGCCACCGGGGGTAATGAATGCGACCCTCACCATCGGTCCTGCGCCTCCGCCGCGGCGTTGATGATGGCTGCCGCTTGTTCGATCTGGTCCAGCGTCGTGTAACGCCCAAACCCCAGACGGATCGATGACTTGGCCTGAGCCTCGGACAGTCCGATCGCCTTGAGCACATGGCTGGTCCGCCCCGATCCGCTCGCGCACGCCGATCCGGCGCTGAACATCACATCGCGGCAATCGCTCATCAGCCGGGCAACATCGAGGCCATCGCGCCGCAGGTTCAGGTTGCCGTGCCAACGTGCTTGCGCGCTGCCATTGAGCGTCCACCCGACGAACAATTCGCGAGCACGGCTCCACAGCGTTTCGACGTGAGTCAGGTCGGCTTCAATCCGCTCCGCCGCAAGTGCCGCCGCCGCCCCCATGCCCGCGCACAAAGCGGGGCTGAGCGTGCCTGAACGCAGGCCGCCTTCCTGCCCGCCGCCGGTCTGGACTTGCGACAGCGCAACGCCGTCGCGCACCCACAGCGCGCCCACGCCCTTGGGACCGTGGAACTTGTGCGCGGAAATGGCGATCATGTCCGCCTCGGGCGGGGGGAGGCGGCCGTAGCCTTGCACCGCATCGCACAGCAGCATCGCGCGCCCGGCCCAATCGCCGACCGGTTGCACCGTGCCGATCTCGTTGTTGACCTGCATCACGCAGACCAGCCGGGTATCCGCAGGGAGGTCGCAAGGCTGCGCAATGCCCTCGGCACCGACCGGGATGGTATGAACCGCGCCCACTGCCCGCGCCGTATCCAGCACCGCCGCGTGTTCGATGGCCGATACCGCCACCGTGCCGCCCTGCCCGCTGCCGCGAATGGCAAGGTTGATCGCCTCGGTCGCGCCGCTGGTGAAGATCACGCGGCCGCCCGGCGGAAACAGTGCCGCGACTTGCTCGCGTGCCACCTCGACCGCCGCCGCCGCCTGGCGCCCCATGCGGTGCGCGCTGTGCGGATTGCCGAACGCATCTTCGCCCAGCCAGCGCAGCATCGCTTCGCGCGCCTCGGGCGCAAGCGGCGTGGTCGCCTGATAATCGAGATAGATCATGCGCGCGCCATCTTCAGCCAGACCCGTGCGAACCGTTCAATCTCGGCAGAAGTGGTATTCCACCCCAGACTGATGCGGATCGTGCGATCGGCCACATCCGGGTCCATCCCCAGCGCGTCGAGCACGCGGCTGCGCTTCATCGTCCCGCTGGAGCATGCGCTGCCCTGCGATACGGAGATGCCGGCCATGTCGAACCGCAGGACCTGCGCGGTCGCGGAAAGACCCGGCATGGCGATCGCATGGATGTGACCCGAATGCTGATGGAATCGGTCCGCATGCCAGTCGCCGCCGACCGCGCGCACGTCTGCCGCGAACCGATCCATTGCCTCGCCCACGCCAGGCTGAAGATAAGGCTCGCCCGCCGCCTCAAGCGCCGCGGCCATGCCAAGCGCGCCGGGAAGATTCTCGGTACCACGACGATAGCCCCGCTCATGCCCACCGCTGGGTTCGAGCAGCGCATAGTCCTTCACCAGCAACGCGCCGATCCCGATGGGCCCGCCGAACTTGTGCGCCGATACGATCACCATCGACGAAGGCAAGCGGCCCCTGCCCTTGCCCGCGCTCTGCGAGGCATCAATGACCGAAATGCCGCCCGCTTGATCGATCAAAGCACAAACCTCGCCGATGTCCTGTCCCGCTCCAGTCTCGGAATTCGTCGACTGCACTGCCACGACCGGGATATCTTCCCCGCCCAGTGCCCGCACCAGTTCGTCCGCATTCAGGCGCCCATCATGGCCGACGGGCAGTACCACGGCGCCGGGGGCAGCCTTGATCATTGCGTCGTGTTCGACCGCTGACACCATGCGCCGTCCACCGCGCACGCCGCCCAGCGCCAGCGCGGCCGCCTCGCTCGCGCCCGAGGTGAAGATCAGTTCCCCGTCCCAGTCCAAAGCACGCCTGATCCGCGCGCGCGCATCTTCCAGCAGTGCTCTGGCCTTGCGCCCTTCGGCATGCGGGCTCGACGGATTCGCCCACAGCGCGAAGCCTTCCTCCATCGCCGTGCGCGCTTCAGGGCGCAGCGGCGTGGTGGCGGCATGATCGAGATAGATGCGAGGGCTTATGGCGGACGCTCGAAACAATTGCGATTTTGGGCGGGAACCCTATATACGCCGCGCCCCGGCGCGCGCCAGCCGCGCCCAACATTTCTTGCAGGTTGCCCGTTCATGCCCTCAGTGATTTTTCCCGGTCCCGAAGGCCGCCTCGAAGGCCGCTTCGCTCCCCCGCCTCGCCCGCGCGCGCCGGTCGCGATGATTCTGCATCCGCACCCCCAGGGCGGCGGTACGATGAACGACCGGATCACGCAGCACCTTTACAAGACCTTCGTCGATCGCGGGTTTGCGGTGCTGCGGTTCAATTTCCGCGGCGTCGGCCGCAGCCAGGGCAGCTTCGACAACGGCATCGGCGAATTGTCCGATGCTGCCGCGGCGCTCGACTGGGTCCAGTCGATCCATCCAGAAGCGCAGACCACGTGGGTCGCGGGCGTCAGTTTTGGCGCGCTGATCGGTATGCAGCTGCTGATGCGGCGGCCCGAAATTCGCGGGTTCATCTCGATCGCCCCGCCCGCCAACATGTACGATTTCAGCTTCCTGGCGCCGTGCCCGGCCAGCGGCATCTTCATCCAGGGTGCGGCGGATACGGTTGTCCAGCCGCAGGCGGTGCAGAAGCTGGTCGACAAGCTGCGCACCCAGCGCCACATCACCATCCATCACGAGGAAATCCCGCGCGCCAATCACTTCTTCGAGAACGAGCAGGAAGAACTGATGGCCTCGGTCAATAATTACCTCGATTTCCGGCTGGACCCGGCCTGCCCGATCAAGTGAGCGCCCCGCCTCGGTAGCGAAACATTGATGCCCTGAATATCCGTGGCGTTTCGCCACGCGAAAGTCTTTCGCCGCGATTTGGTAATGTTGTATCATTGCTCTCATGACGGGAACCTGCCGTCATGAGGAGAGGTGCAATGGCCTATATCGACAATTCCAGCCCGCGCGATCGAGCGACTTCGATTGCCACTGTCGTCGCGGTTCACGCAGCGCTTGGTTATGCGCTGGTCATCGGGTTGCAGGCGACCGGCGTCATCACCACCGATCGCCCGATCAAGACGATCTTCATCGAAGATGAATTGCCCCAGCCGCCCCCACCGCCCGAGCCGGTCGAGGACCAGCAGCCCACCCCGCAGCAATCGCAGGTCTATACTCCGCCGGTTCCCACCCTGTTGACGCAGGTCGATCCGGGATTGACCACTACGGTAATCTTGCCGCCGCCCACACCGAACGTGATCCCATCGGCCCAGCCGAGTTCCATCCCGCAAATTCCTGGCGGCCTGCTGCCGGCAGCGCAGGATCCCGTCGCGGCCAAACCGCGCGGCAATCCGGGCAGCTGGATCAGCGAACAGGATTACCGATCGAGCTGGATCAATCGCGACCTGAGCGGGATTGCCGGGTTTCGCCTGGGGATTGGCGCCGATGGGCGGGTGGAAAGCTGCGCGATAACGCGTTCGACGGGGCATTCCGAACTCGACACGGCAACCTGCACTCTCCTGACCCGGCGCGCTCGGTTCGAACCGGCACGCGACGGGGCCGGCAACAAGACCGCCGGCACCTTCGCCAGCTCGGTCGAATGGCGCATTCCGGATTAATCGCCCGCTTGCTGGATCGGGGCGGTGCCGTCTTCCGATGGCACCGTCCAGATCGCCACATTGAGGAACGCGATTGCCGCCAGCAGCACCATCAGCAATGGCCGCTTGGCCTCGCCCGTGCGCTTCCACAGGAACCATGCCCCGGCCAGCAGCGCGATCCCGGCCAGCATTACGATCGACAACACGGCGCCCTGCATCGCTCACTCCTTTGCCCCGGCTCTAGCGCGCAGGGCACACCGTGCAAGGTTTTGACTCCACTGGCATCGCGCGCCACAACCCCTGCATGACCACATTCACGATCGAACTCACTCGTCGCCAGGCCCTTGCCGGAATTGGCGCGACCTCCGCGCTCGCCCTCGCCGGATGCAAGACCACCGCGGCCGCCGTTGCGGCCAGCCCCGACCAGTGGCTGGAAACCGTCGGCTACAACCTGCTGGCGCACGAGCCTGAACGCGCCACCGGCCTTGGCGTGGATGTCGGCCCATACGCCGGGCTTCGCAGCAGGCTGGAAGACCAGTCGATCGCCGGCCAGCGCGCCTATGCCGCGACCCTGCGGGCCGATCTCGCCACCACCCGCGCCTTTCCCCGGGCGGGCATGACGGCCGACCAGCTGACCAGCTTCGAAGTGGTCGAAAGCGCCTATGCCACCGCGCTTGACGGGTTTGCGCTGCCTTATGGCGATGTCGCGGTGGGGAGCTGGCGCAATGCACCCTACGTCGTGATCCAGAACGTAGGCACCTATCTCGACATGCCGCGGTTCATGGATTCCACCCATCCTCTGAACGATGCCGCTGATGCGCAGGCTTATGTCGCGCGGCTCGAAGCACTGCCCGGCGTGCTGGATGGCGAACTTGAACGGATGCGCGCGGCCCGGGCGATGGGCATGGTCCCGCCCGACTTCCTGATCGACAAGGCGATGCGGCAGATGCGCCAGACGATCGAGGATGCCGCGGGCGGCGGCTCGCTGGTCAAGCCGCTGGCCGACAAGGCGGCGGCCAATCCCGGCTGGGCGAGCCTCGCTGCGCGAGCGGAAACGCTGGTCGAGGGCCCGGTTCGCCAGGCGCTCGAGCGCCAACTGGCAGAACTGCAGGCCGAACGCGCGGTCGCCGATTCCGACCCCGGCATGTGGTCGCAGCCGCGCGGCGACGAATGGTATGCCTGGGCCCTGCGTGCCAGCACGACCACGCGCCTCTCGCCCGACGAGGTGCACGAGCAGGGGCTGGAGGAACTGGCCGAACTGCACGGCCGGATGGACCCGATCCTCAAGGAAATCGGCTATACGAACGGGTCCGTCGGCGAACGGATGCAGGCGTTGAGCCAGGACCCGCGCTACAAGTTCGCCGAAGGCGACCCCGGCCGGGCCGAGATCATGGCCTTCATCAACGAACGCATCGACTGGATCCGCGCGCAGATGCCGCGTGCCTTCAATACGCTGGTCGACCCGAAGCTCGAGGTGCGACGCTTGCCCCCGGCCGAAGAACCCGGTGCGCCCGGTGCCTATGGCGGCGCGGGCAGCAAGGACGGGACGATCCCGGGGCGCATGTGGATCAACCTGCGGACCACGGACCTGCACCGCAAGTACGACCTGGCCGACCTCACTTATCACGAGACGATCCCCGGCCACGTGTGGGAAGGTGAATATTCCAATCGTCTGCCGCTGATCCGCTCGATCCTGGCCTTCAATGCCTTTTCCGAAGGTTGGGCGCTCTATGCCGAACAGCTCGCGGACGAGCTGGGCGCCTATGACGATTTCAAGGTCGGCCGTCTCGGCTACCTCCAGTCGCTCGCCTTCCGCGCGTGCCGCATGGTGGTGGACACTGGCCTTCACCACAAGCGCTGGAGCAGGGCGCAGGCTGTCGACTTCTTCGTCACCCGCAACGGCTCGAAACGCGAAGAGGTGGAAAGCGAGGTCGATCGTTATTGCAGTTGGCCGGGCCAGGCGACAGGCTACAAGCTCGGCCACAGCGAGATCGTGCGCCAGCGGAGCCGGGCACAGGCTGCTCTGGGCAACCGCTACGATTTCAAGGCCTTCAACGATGCCGTTATCCTGGGAGGGAACGTGCCGATGGACGTCCTCGCCAAGAACGTAGACCGCCATATTGCCAGCGCCTGATACTACTGTAGGCTGAACCCGTTACGGAAACGGGGGGTCGCTATCTGCCCCCGAGAACTCGGGACTGTGCATTCAACCTGCCTTTCTGTGGGGTGCTACTCGGCCGGATCGGGGATCACGACCACGACGCCGCGGTTTTTCGCGCGGCCGGATGGATCGTCCGCGCCGGCAGGGGTGGCATTCGGAGCGATCGGGTCCGTTTCGCCTTTGCCCGAAATCGCGAACGGCCGCTGGCGAACACCTGGTTGCTGCATGAACCATGCCGCGACGGCGCGTGCCCGCGCTTTGGACAGACGCTGGTTGTAAACCTCGTCGCCGTGGCTGTCGGTGTGGCCGATGATCGCCACTTCTCCGGCCGGCGCCGCACGGGTCAGTTCAGCAGCCTTGCGCAACTGATCCTCCGCGGCCGTAGTCAATACTGCCCCGTAATATTCGAACAGCGCGTCCGACGGCAGATCGATGACCGTGCCTATGTCAGTGACGCGCGTCGGGAGTTCGCTGTTGCTGCCCGACAAGTCGCAGACGCCGCCGCGCAGCTTAGCTAACACCTCCGCAGCCACCACGGCCTGTGCTTTCAGAAACAAATACGCGGGATGCCATGGGTTTCCCGATTGCTCGACGAGCCGTGGCCCGGCCGACGTCGAATGCTGGCCACCAAATCGCCGTTCGCGCGTTGCGGGCATGATGGGGTTCTTCGATTTAGACTGGTATCATGCGCTGCTGGCCGGCGCCGGTATCGCGATCATCGTTTCGTACTGGCTGCCGCGCTTCGTTTCGGGGCGGGAGCCGGCGGCGTCAGCCTTGCTCGTGCTCGCGGGGATGGCGGCGTTCGCTCTGCCTGGCATGCCGGGGCCGCCCGACCCGCTGACTTACCCCGGCGCGTGGGAGGTCGTGGCGGAACTGTGCGTCATCATCGGTTTGTTCGGCACGGGCCTGCGGATCGATCGGCTCGCCGGTCATGGTCACTGGCACGACACGCTGCGCCTGTTGGCCATCGCCATGCCGCTGACAATTGCGGCATTGGCACTGTTCGGCTGGGCCTTTGCTGGAATGACGCTGGCGGGCGCATTATTGCTGGGCGCGATCCTTTCCCCCACCGATCCGGTACTGGCCGGTGATGTTCAGGTCGGCCCCCCGCAGGAAGGCGGCGAGCATCCGGTGCGATATGCCCTGACGACCGAGGCAGGGCTGAATGATGGCCTCGCATTCCCGTTTGTCCATCTGGGCGTCCTGATTGCCGGTGCCGGCATGATGACGTTCGACCTGGCACTCGAATGGACGCTGCGCGACGTTATCTGGCGCATAACGGTCGGCACCATCGGGGGTGTCGCCGCGGGCTGGTTGCTGGGCAAGATCATGTTCGCCTGGCCGCGCGGAAATCCCCTCGCGCGCACCCAGTCCGGGGTAATCGCGTTTGCCGGTGTCCTGGTGGCTTACGGCGCGACCGAACTGGTTGAAGGATACGGGTTCATCGCCGCATTTGTCGCCGGGCTGGTGCTGCGCCGGGAGGAATCGCATGACCGGTTTCACAAGCGCCTGCACGACTTTTCGGAATCTCTCGAACACTCCCTGACAGCGGTTCTGCTGGTCGCGCTGGGCGCCGCCTTGCCGGGACTATGGCCCTATCTCGACTGGCAGCACGCCGCGATCGCGCTGGCGCTGGTGTTCGTCATCAGACCGCTGACCGCCTGGGCAAGCCTCGCCCGATCCGAGATGGTGGGCCGCGAACGGCTGGTCGTTGCCTTCTACGGCGTGCGGGGAATCGGGTCGGTCTATTATCTGGCTTATGCGACCAGCAAGATCGAGCTGACCGATGAAGCTGCGTTGTGGGCAACGGTTGCATTCACCGTCGTCCTGTCGACGGTGGTCCACGGGCTTACCGCTGGTATTGCAGTCGAACGCGTTATTGCTGAAGTGGAAGAAGAAAACGGCGGGCAAGCGCAGACGCGCTGACCCGCCCGCCGTCGGATCGGGAATGCCAGCGCCCTGGCATCCCCTGACCCGGCGCTAGTGCTTGCCGAACAACTTGCCCGCAGCACCGGCGATGTCATCGAACGGATTGCCGTCGTGGTCGGCGTCGAGGATCTGCATGAAACGAGCGAGTGAACCTTCGCCGCCTACCTGTTCGCGCACCTGTTCAAGGATACCGGGATCGATGCCGGTCTTGGCTGCCGCGCCTGAAATCGTGTCGCCAGGCTTGTGGTGCGCCTCGGCCAGCCCTGCGATCGCTTTCTCAGCCATCGCGGGGTCGATGCCCAGCTTCTCAGCCAGGTTCTTGACCGTAGGGTGGTCGTGGGCCGCACCCAGGATTGAATCGAACAGGCTCATCTCGTGCCTCCTTTTGCGATGATGTTATCCGATCAACGCAGCGATGGGCGAAAGGTCCCGCGCTACTCCCACCAGTAGGGCATACGGCGGGCATTGCCCGTCTCGACCTCGTTCATGGTACGCGAATCGTAAAGTCGCCCGCCCAGCATGACCCGTTCGATGTCGTCGCTCGCACGGATATCCTGCGAGGGGTCGGCGCTCAGGATCACCAGGTCGGCAAGTTTGCCCGGTTCCAGACTGCCGATATCGCGATCCATGCCGAGTGAGCGAGCGGATTCGATCGTGCCTGCACGCAGCGCCTCGACCGGCGACATGCCGCCGCGTGCGAAACTCCACAATTCCCAATGCGCGCCGATGCCGGCCTGCTGGCCATGCGCACCGATGCTGACCTTCACGCCGCGATCTGCCAGCTTCTTGGCTTCGCGCGCGGCATTGTCGTCGACGAAGGCCCAGTCCGGCGCCTTGGTCCGCCGCCCCGTGGCAGCCAGCAGCATGCGTGGCGGCGTGTGAACCATCAGAGGATTGTCGAACACATTGGTCGCCTGGCGCCAATAGGGATCGCCCGCCAGCCCGCCGTAAGTCACCACCAGCGTAGGTGTGTAGTTGGTGCGGCTCTGGCCGAAAAACTGGAGCACGTCGTCGTACATCACGTCGACCGGGATGTTGTGCTCGAGCGTGGAGTTGCCATCGGCGATCAGGTTGATGTCCATCCCGAACAGCGAACCACCTTCGGCCACCACCAGCATGTTTTCGGCCCGCGCGGCGGCGACCACCTGTTGGCGCTGTTCGCGGCGCGGCTGGTTGTAGTTCTTGATCGATATCCCGCCCTGCGCCTTGATCCGGCGCACGTGAGCCAGCGCATCGTCGTAGTTGTCGATCCGGGCATAGACGCCGGGCGACTTGGCACCATAGACGATTTCGCCGGTCGAGAAGATGCGCGGGGCGAGCAGCATGCCCGCCTGCTGGCGTTCGGATGCCGCGAAGATCGCGCTCGCCTGCGATGATGGATCGTGCACGGTGGTAACGCCCATCGCCAGGTCCTGCATTGCCGACCAGTTTTGCTGCGGCACCAGGTCGCCCACCGCCTGCGGCCCATGCGCGTGGGCATCGACAAGGCCAGGCATGATGGTCTTGCCCGCGGCGTCGATAACGCGCGCGCCTGCCGGGACAGGCGTGCTCGCCGCCGGACCGACGGCGGAGATCCGGTCGCCGTCGATCACAATGACGGCGTTATCGATCGCGCCCCCATCCTCGCCCGCCATTGTCAGCACGCGTGCGCCGGTGATCGCGACCACGCCCGTTGGTTTGGCCGCGCGCACGGTGCGGGCAATCGATACGCCCTCTGTTGGAGGGGTGAAGCTCGCCGCGTTCTCGCCGCGTGGTGCGGTGGGGAACATGGCGGCGGTGCTTGCGCGGTAGACTACCGGGCCCATCGACCATGTCAGCGTGTCGCCGCGATCCGTCCAGCCAATGTAGTCAGCCCCGCCAGTGCTTGCCTTGATTACCGGCAGCGCGCTGGCCTTCTCGTCCACTGCGACCGCTTGCCCGCCGGGCATCAGCGGCATTGCGAAAACCTCGTAATTCTGGCGGAACGCGAAATGGCGGCCGCTGGGCGAGACGCGGAAATCGTTGGCCAGCTCCCCCTGCGCATGGACGCGCTTGGCCTCGCCGCTCAGATCGGTCGACAGGAGCTGCAGGTTGCCACCTTCGCGCCCGAGCATGAATATACGGTCATTGTCGGATCCATACTGTGGATCCGAATTGCCGCGTGAAACCAGGGTGGGTGTGCCCCCGCTGACGGGAACCCGGTAAACGCCCGGATTCTCGGAAAACTCAGGCGAAGTGAGGTAGCCGCCGGCGCGTTTCTCGAACACGATCGTGCGCCCGTCGGGCGAGAATTGCGGCACTGCATAATGCCCGCGAACGGAAGTGACGGCGCGGGCACCGCGCCCGCCCGCATCGCCGACCACGATTTCGCCCAGCCCCCCGTCGGTCCAGCGGACCCAGGCGAGGCTGCGTCCGTCGCGCGACCAGGCGGGCCATAGTTCGAGCGCCTCGCTTTCCGTGGTCAGGCGGCGGGGCTCGCCGCCAGCCATGTCCTTCACATAGAGCTTGCTCAGGCTTTCGAACACGACGCGCCGCCCGTCGGGCGAAACCGCAGCGAACTTGGGCATCTTCGCCTCGAAGCTGTCGGGCGCAACCGGGATGACCGGATGCGGGCCATCGACCACGCCGCGCGTGTCGTCGATCCGGAAGGGTATTTCGCTCGCGCCGCTGCCGTCAGCATTGGCGCGGTGGAGCTTGCCGCCCGCCCAGAACACGATGCTGCGGTTATCGGGCGTCCATGCCATTTGCGGGTACACGCCGTAAACGGCCCAGGTTTCCTGCATGTCGAGGTCAAGCTGGCCGTAGACCATGCGCTCGGCCCCGCTGGCCAGATCCTTCACCCACAGTTGCGACTGGTCCTTGTCGCGCCGCACGAAACTGATCATCCGGCCATCGGGGGATGGCTGCGGGCGCACCGCGCCGCCGTAACCCGATACGGCCGTGGTTACTTCGCCGGTTTCGAGGTCATAGCGCTCGATCTCGAACAGGCTCTGCTGGCTGTCCTGCGCATATTCGAAGATCGGCCCGGAGCTGACGTTGCGGGTATAGTAAACCGCGCTGCCATCGGGCGTGAAGGTCGGCTCGCCCAGTTCCTTCTGCAGCGCCTCGCTGGCGCGCTTGACCAGCAGCACGCCGCCGCCACCGGAAATATGGTAAAGCCACACTTCGCCCGTGCCGAGCGAGCGCTGGGTGGTGAAATGCTTCTTCGCTACGATGCTGCGCCCGTCGGGATTCCAGCTGGGCTGCATGATCAGGCGGAAGGCTTCCTTGGTGACCTGCCGCTTGTCGCTGCCGTCGGTGTTCATCACCCAGATGTTGTCGCCGCCGCCGCGGTCGGAGGTGAACGCGATCCGGCGACCATCGGGCGAGAAGCGCGGGTGGATTTCCCACGCCAGCCCTTCGGCAATGCGAGTCGGCGTGCCGCCGGTGATCGGCATGGTGTAGATGTCGCCCAGCAGGGTAAAGGCAAGCGTGCGGCCATCGGGCGAGACGTCAACATCCATCCATGTGCCCTGATCGGTGCGGATCGGAACCTGGCGCACTTCCGCACCGCGCGGGGCCATGATGTCCCACTTGCTGTCGTCGGCGGCAGCCGGCTGCGCGGGTACCGGCGTGACGGGTACTGCCGCGCCGCTGCCTTCGGCGGGCTGTTCGGCATCGTCCTCCTGCGAGGACTGGACTTCGCCCTCCTCCACCGGATTGGGCGACGGCTGCGGCGGCTGTTGCTGCTGCGCAAGGGCGGCCTGGGCGACGAACAGCGTGGCAAGTGCCGTGGCGACGGTGAATTTCATGTGGGGCTCTCCCTGTTTATGCGCGCGGTTCTAGGCTGCCGGCGCCGCATGTCCAAGGCGTTGGTCGAAAAGAAAAAGGCCCCTCCCCGTCTTGCGCGGGGAAGGGCCTCTCCTCTCCAACCGATATGGCGTGGGTCAGGCTGCCTGCGGCGCTGCCTGGCGGACGCCTTCATCGACGTGTGCCTCGAAACGGGCGAAGTTGTCGACGAAAAGCTGCACCAGCTTGCGCGCGGTGCGATCGTATTCGTCCTTGTCGGTCCAGGTCGCGCGCGGATCGAGGATGGTCTGGTCGATCCCGGCCTCTGCCAGCGCCGGAACGCTGACGGGCACGTCGAACCCGAAATTCGGATCCTTGCGGAATTCGACCCCGTCCATCTTGCCATCGAGCGCGGCGTTCAGAAGCGCACGGGTTGCCTTGATCGGCATCCGGCTGCCTTCGCCGTACTTTCCGCCGGTCCAGCCGGTGTTGACCAGCCAGCACTGCACCCCGCCCTTGGCGATCCGGTCCTTCAGCAGATTGCCATAGACGCTGGGATGACGCGGCATGAACGGCGCGCCGAAGCAGGTGCTGAATGTCGCTTCGGGCTCGGTAACGCCGATTTCGGTGCCTGCGACCTTGGCGGTGTAGCCTGACAGGAAGTAGTACATCGCCTGATCCGGCGTCAGGCGCGCGATCGGGGGCAGCACGCCGAACGCATCGGCGGTGAGCATGATCACGTTCGAGGGAACCGGGCCGAGGTTCTTCTCGCTGGTGTTGGGGATATATTCGATCGGATAGGCACCGCGGCTGTTCTCGGCCAGCGAGTTGTCGTCGAAATCGAGCTCGCGCGTGACCGGATCCATCACCACGTTTTCGAGCACGGTCCCGAACATCCGGGTGGTGGCGTAGATTTCCGGCTCCGCCTCCTGCGAAAGGCGGATCATCTTGGCGTAGCAGCCGCCTTCGAAATTGAAGACCGCGGTGTCCGACCAGCCATGTTCGTCATCGCCGATCAGCGTGCGGCTCGCATCGGCAGAAAGCGTGGTCTTGCCGGTACCCGACAGGCCGAAGAACACCGCCGTCTTGCCGTCAGGCCCGATGTTGGCCGAACAGTGCATCGGCATGACGCCGTGGGTGGGCAACAGATAATTGAGGATGCCGAACACGCTCTTCTTCATTTCGCCGGCATAACGGGTACCTCCGATCAGGATCAGCTTCTCGGTAAGGTTGACGGCGATCACCGTCTCGCTGCGGCAACCGTGGCGCGCAGGATCGGCCCGGAAGCTGGGCAGGTCGATGATGGTGTATTCGGGCACGAAACCCTGCAGTTCGTCCACGGTCGGACGTACCAGCAGCGTGCGGATGAACAGGTTGTGCCACGCGAATTCGTTGATCACGCGCACGTTGACGCGGTGTTCGGGCTGCGAACCGCCGAACAGGTCGGCAACATAGAGCGTGTCCTTGTCGGCCAGCGCCGCCATGAAATCCGCCTTCAGGTTGGCGAAGTGTTCGGGCGCCATCGATGCGTTGTTGTCCCACCACACCGTGTCTTCGGTCTCGCTATCGCGGACGATGAACTTGTCTTTCGCGCTACGGCCGGTGTGCGGGCCGGTTTTCACCACCAGCGAGCCCCATTTCGACAGTTCGCCTTCCCCGTTGGTGACAGCCTGCTCGACCAGCTGCGCGGTGCCGAGATTGGGGTGGATCGTAGCGCGGGTTTCGATACCCTGGCTGGCGAGCGGGTGGGACAGCGCGACAGTCATGTAAACTCCTGGAATAACAGGCTCGGCACCGCTGGCCTGGCTGGCTGGCGATTCGCCTTGCATACCTATGCACGGGATATCTGGGCGCGCATAATGGCACTGGAAAGGCGCGTCAAATCGCGATCGGCCAAGCGCCCGGAACGCGGGCTCTGGCCAAGACAGAATCTTACGCGGCGATGCGTTGTCTCGCAGCGCCAATGCGACTAGCAAGCGAGCAATGGCTGTCACCGATGCCCCGCCCCGATCCGGCGAGCGCGTAATCGCGCTGGTCGACGATGATCGCAACATCCTGACGACAGTGTCGATCGCTTTGCAGGCCGAAGGCTATGCAACGCGGGTCTTCACCGATGGGGAGGCGGCGCTGAAGGCCTTGCTCGAAAGCCCGCCCGATCTGGCGGTGTTCGACATCAAGATGCCCCGCATGGATGGGATGGAACTGCTGCGGCAGCTGCGGCGGCATTCCGCGTTGCCGGTGATCTTCCTGACCAGCAAGGACGACGAGCACGACGAGGAAGCCGGGCTAGAACTTGGCGCCGACGACTACATCGCGAAACCATTCAGCCTGCGTCTGCTGGTTGCCCGCATCCGTGCCATCCTGCGCCGTACGGGCGAGGAAACTGACAGTGCCCGCGTCGAAGGCGAAGAGGATCCCGGCCCCGTGATCGAGCGCGGCCGGCTGCGGATGGACCCTGCCCGCCACCAGGTGACCTGGGGTGACAAGCCGGTTTCGCTCACGGTAACCGAATTTCTGATCCTGGAGGCGCTGGCCGCCCGACCCGGCGTGATCAAGAGCCGCAACCAGCTGATGGACGCGGCCTATCCCGACGATGTGTTCGTGGACGACCGGACGGTCGATAGTCACATCAAGCGGATGCGCCGCAAGTTCCGCGTGGTCGACCGCGATTTCGGCGCGATCGAGACGCTTTACGGCGCGGGATACAGCTTCAGCGATGGCTGACACATTCCGCGGCCGGCTGCCCGAAGGCCTGCTCGGGCGGTTCGGCTGGTCCAACCGCCTGTCGATCACGCCGCGCATCCTGGCGGTCAACCTCCTCCCCCTGGCTTTGCTGGGCGGCGGGGTCTTCTACCTCGACGGTTATCGCAAGCAGTTGCTGGCCGAACGCTACAAGATGGCGCGAATCGAGGTGCAGATCACCGCAGAGGCACTCGCCGGTGCCAGTCGCCAGCGGCAGGAGGCGCTGCTGATCCAGATCGGCAAGGAACAGTCGATGCGGCTGCGCATGTTCGATGCTGAAGGGCGCCTGTGGGCCGACAGCTTCGCATTGGCGGAGCCTGCTTTCCGGTTCGACGATCCGACGGATGATCCGTTCTCGCAGGATTTCGCCCGCATGCTCGACCGGGTGGTCGACAAGATCGTCGGCGCCGAGCCAATCCCCGATTACATCGAACCCAAGGTGCCCCATGCCGACGCGTGGCCGGAATTGCGCCGCGCGCGCGAACAGGGCATTTCGCAGATCCAGCTGCGCGACGCGCCCGATGGTTCGCCGGTGATCAATGCCGCCGCGCCCGTCGGGATCAATGGGGCGACGCTGCTCACCACCCGCAACGCGCTGGACATCACGCTGGCCGTGCGCGAAGCCCGCAGCACGCTGGGGCTGGCGGTACTGCTGGCGCTGATTGGCTCCATCTTCCTGTCGCTCTACATGGCGCGGACGATCGTCCAGCCGCTGCGTTCGCTCGCCAGCGCCGCAGTCCGCGTGCGGCAGGGGCGCGAGCGCGGGGTCGAGGTGCCGCGCCTGCCAGAAAGGCAGGACGAAATCGGCCTGCTTGCCCGCGCGGTGTCCGACATGACCGACGCCCTGCGCCAACGCATCGATGCGGTCGATCATTTCGCCGCCGATGTCGCGCATGAGATCAAGAACCCGCTCGCATCGCTTCGCAGCGCGCTCGAATCCCTGCCCAAGGTCGAGGATGCCGAGTTGCGCAGCCAATTGACTGCGATCGCCACGCACGATGTCCGGCGTATCGACCGCCTCGTCACCGAAATTTCGGAAGCGAGCAGGATCGATGCGGAGCTTTCGCGCGCGACGTTCGTGCCGGTCGACCTGCCCCGCCTGGTGCGCAGCATTGTCTGCGCGCGCGAAAACCGGCCCGAGAACGAGGGGCGCACGGTGGAACTTGTTCTCCCTAGTGCCAGCGTGACGGTGCTGGGCGAACCGATGCGGCTGGAGCGAGTGATCGAGAACCTGCTCGACAATGCGGTTTCCTTTTCACCCGAAGCCGGCGTGGTGACCGTCACGGTGCGGGCTGAAAACGGTGACGTGTGCCTGTCGGTGTGCGACCAGGGCCCCGGTATCGCGGAGGAAGCGCGCGAAAAGGTGTTCGAACGCTTCCATTCCGACCGCCCCGCGGGCGAGGATTTCGGCAACCATTCCGGGCTCGGCCTCGCGATTGCCCGTGCCATTGCCCAGGCGCACGACGGCACGCTGACCGCGCATGGCCGCGACGATGGAGCGACGGGAGCCTGCCTCGTGCTGCGTCTTCCCCGAGTCAGCGGGGCGGCGCCCAAGCAGTGACGATGCTGCGGCAAGCCACATGCGTCGCTATCGGAGAGCGCGGGCTTCTGATCGAGGGCCCTCCCGGCGTGGGGAAATCGACCCTCGCGCTCAAACTGATCGATCGCGGTGCGGTGCTGGTTGGCGACGACGGGGCAGCCCTTTCGGTGCGCGCCGGCGAATTGTGGGCCGCACCCCCGCCCGCGACGGCGGGGCTGGTCGAGGTGCGTAATGTCGGGCTGCTGCCCTTTCCCACCACTGAAACCAGGGTTGCCTTGGTCTTGCGGCTTGACCCGGATGCGCCGCGTTACTGCGACAGGGCTGGAACGATCGACATCTGTGGCGTCATGCTGCCGCTGTTGGCGTTCGATCCTGCGATTCCCGCAGCCGCGATCCGGGCTGAACTGGCGCTTCGGCAGTACGGTGCCTAGGGTGGCGGGACGATGACTGACGACTCGCTCGAACCCGAAGGCAGGCACCGGATCCTGCTCGTCACCGGCCTGTCCGGTGCTGGCAAGACGACTGCCTTGCAGGTGCTTGAGGACCTGGGTTGGGAAGCGATCGACAACTTCCCGATCCGCCTGCTCGGTCGGTTGATCGGGCGCGGTACGGAAGGCGGCAGCCATCCGCTGGCGATCGGGTTCGACAGCCGTACGCGCGGGTTCGTGCCGTCCGACATCATCACCAAGGTGCGCGAACTCGTCAATCGCCCGGACCTGATCGTCACGACCCTGTTCCTCGACTGCGCCAGCGGCGAGCTTGAACGGCGTTACAACGAAACGCGCCGCCGCCATCCCATGGCCCACGGTCGACCCGTCCGCACGGGCATCCAGGCGGAACGCGAACTCCTCGAACCATTGCGCCGCTGGGCCGACGCGGTGATCGACACTACCGATTATACTACCAACGACTTGCAGCAGGCCATTCGCGAACAGTTCGCCGGCAGCGCCCCGCGCGAGATGTCGCTGATCCTGTCGAGCTTCGGTTTCGCTCGCGGCACCCCGCCCTTGGCCGACCTCGTTTTCGACATGCGGTTTCTTGATAATCCGCACTGGGTGCCGGGGCTGCGCGAGCAGACCGGGCTCGACCCCGCAGTTGGAGACCACGTGCGACGCGATGAGGCCTTCGACACTGCGTTCGCGCAGATACGCGCCCTGCTGAACACGCTCCTGCCGCGGTATCGCGCGCAGGGGCGCAGCTACGTCAGCGTGGCGTTCGGCTGTACAGGCGGCAGACATCGTTCGGTGTTTACCGCTGAACAAATGGCGCAGGCCTTGCGCGAGGATGGATTTTCGCCCACGGTATTGCACCGCAATCTGGGGTCGCGCGCCGCCGACGAGATAGAAGGTCCGCAGGCATGATGCCGTCGCACGTTTTGGGACCGGCCCCGCTGGAAGTCCGGATATACAGAAACTCATGATCGGATTGATACTGGTCACCCACGGCCGCCTGGCCGAGGAATTCGTCCACGCAATGCAGCACGTGGTCGGCCCGCAGGAAGCGGTCGAAACGGTGTGCATCGGGCCGGAGGACGACGTCGAGAAGCGGCGCGCGGAAATCGCTGGCGCGATTCGCAAGGTCGACGCGGGCGCCGGCGTGATCGTGCTGACCGACCTGTTCGGCGGAACCCCCTCCAACCTCGCCATATCGCTGCTCGACGCAGGGCGGGTGGAAGTGATCGCCGGGATCAACCTGCCGATGCTGATCCGCCTGGCCGGGGTTCGCAAGGACGCCAGCGTCACTGACGCCGTCCATGCTGCGCGCGATGCGGGGCAGAGCTACATAACCATCGCGTCCGAATTGCTTGGAAAGAAAGCCAAGGCTTCGTGAACGAACAGCGGCGCGAACTCACGATCGTCAACCGGCGCGGGCTCCATGCACGCGCCAGTGCGAAATTCGTCAACGCGGTGGCGCAATTGCCCGACGGGGTCAGGGTGCAAGTCGCGAAGGACGGCAATAGCGTGGCCGGTGGTTCTATCCTGGGGCTGATGATGCTGGGCGCGGCCAAGGGCGACCGGATCGAAGTGATCGTGGCCGGCGACGACAGCGGGGCGGTGATGGAGCAGCTCTGCACGCTGGTAGATGGCGGCTTCGGCGAGGAATGATGCAGCCCGGTCACCGGCGCGCGATCACCGGCTTTTCCAATCCCACGGTCAAATACCTGCGCAGCCTGCGCGACAAGAAGCATCGCAAGCGGGAAGGCAAGTTCCTGGCCGAAGGGCTGCGACTGCTGACCGATGCGCGGGAGAACGGTCATGTGCCCGAAACCCTGGTCATGGCCAGCGGGCGCGATGCGCACCCCTTGCTCGATGCGCTGGAAGCGCAGGTCATCGCCGCGGGGGGCGAGGTGATCGAGACCAGCGCCGACATCCTGTCCAAGATCACCGGCAAGGACAATCCGCAGGCAGTTGCAGGCGTGTTCGCCGAGTTCGACACGGGGCTTGCCGCGCTCGATCGCGATGCCGCACCGATCTGGCTGGTCGCCCAGGCATTGAGAGACCCGGGGAACCTGGGGACGATGCTGCGCACAGGCGATGCGATCGGAGCCGGCGGGCTGATCCTGATCGACGATTGCGCCGATCCCTTCGGGGTCGAGGCGGTGCGGGCCAGCATGGGCGCGGTGTTCACGCAAGGGATCGCACAGGCGCGATGGGAGGAATTCCTGCCATGGCTGCGTCAGGGCCGCGGGCAGCTGGTGGCGGCCAGCCTGCGCGAGGCGGTCCCCTATCGCGGCGCACCCTATGCCGCCCCGTGCTTCATCATGGTCGGCAACGAGTCGCAGGGGCTCCCCGCGGAATACGAGGCAGCGTGCGACCTGCGGGTAACGATGCCGATGAAGGGCCGCGCCGACAGCCTCAATGCAGCGGTCGCCGCTGCAGTGCTGGGGTACGAGGTGCTGGCGACGCTCTGACTCCGCCCCGTGTCACACCGATCGGGATGCTTTCCAAAACTTCCGCGATGCCCAGACGACACGGCCGGACGGGCGCCGGCGAGGCGCGCATCGCAGCGACGCAGCAGCCGCAAAAGCGCGGAATTGTCGGGTTTGCGCGCCATTCCGACTATTCGCCCGCGATAGATCAACGGCCGTACCAGCCCGGTTTCGATCCGCCGGAGCAGACCCGATTGTGTCACCTTCCGCCAATCCGGCGTCGGCGGGGCAACGCGGCCTGATCCGGGCGGCACCAGCACGTGATCCCACGCGGCGGCAAAACCCTGCGCATCGTCGCGTGCCCGAAGGCGATAAGCCGACGCCCGCGTTATCCCGGCCCTGCGTGCAGCCATTGCCACCGACCCGGTGAGATAGAGTCGCGCGAGGAACGCGCACTGCCGTTCCTCGGTCCAACCGTCGCGCCGCGCCCGCACAGGCACGGGGTGAAAAAACGGCGGGCGGCGGCGCAAGCGGTGCGCGGGAGTGTTTTTCATCGACGAGGATAAGCCACATTCGGCGCATGTAGGAAAGGCGCTGCTTCGTTCAGGGAACGCACAGCCGGACCTGCGCATTTTGCATTCATGAAAAGCGCCCTCGCCCTGCTCGCCCTGCCCCTGCTCGGAGCATGCACCACCATGACCGATGGCGGATCCGCCCCGCAGCTTGCGGGTACCGAATGGCGGTTCACCGCCATTGACGGAGCGGCTCCGGTGCGGCCGGACCGGGCGACCATGTCGTTCACGGCCGAGCGCATCAGCGCCAATGTGGGGTGCAACGGGATGGGCGGCAGCTGGCGGCTTGACGGCAATCGGCTGGTCGGCGGCCCCTACATGTCGACCAAGATGTTTTGCGACGGGGTGATGGAACAGGAAAATGCGGTCAGCGCGCTTCTGGCGGCTAACCCGGCCGTGGCTGTCAGCGGCAACCGGATGACCCTGACAGCGCAAGGCCATTCGGCGGAACTGACGCGCACGGATTAAGCCCCTTCCGGCGCGGCTAACCGGGTCAGGTTAAATCGCTGGTCCAGGCAGGACCGCGTCTTCCCCGGCGTCCGCTGCAGTATATCGGGGCGCGCTTTCGACCAGCGGCACGGCTTCGATCTCGCGCTTGCCGATCTCGATCCCCTTGTCCGCCAGCCGCCGGCCGCTGGTAAGCACGTTGCGTTCGAAACTGCCGACGAACTTGTTGTAATTGTTGACCGCGCTTTCGAGCCCACCGCCCACGCGCTTCAGGTGTTCCGCGGCGACGGCAAGCCGGTCGTAAAGCTCGGCCCCGGCCCTGCCGATCTCGATCGCCTCGCGCGCGATCGTGTCCTGTCGCCACACCTGCGCCACGGTGCGCGCGATGGCCACGAGGTTGGTCGGGGTCGCCAGCAGTACCTTGTTGCGGAAGGCGAAGTCCCACAGTTCCGGATCGGCCTCCAGTGCGGCGGCGACAAAGTGCTCGCCGGGCACGAACATCACGACGTAATCGGGCGCTTCGTCGAACTGGCTCTGGTAGCCCTTTGCGCCGAGCGTCTGGACGTGGTTCTTCATCGCCCGCGCATGAAGTTCCAGGTGCCGTGTCTTGTCGGCATCGTTGTCCGCCTCGAACGCGGCCTGATAGGCATTGAGCGACACCTTGGCGTCGATCACCAGCTTCTTCTGCCCGGGCACGCGCACGATCGCATCGGGGCGCAACCGTCCTTCATCGGTATCCATCGAATGTTCGAGGAAGAAATCGGTATGTTCCGACAGGCCGCACTGTTCGAGCACATTCTGCAACGCCCGCTCGCCCCAGCGGCCGCGCGCCTTGGGCGCGTTGGTAAGCGAATTGCCCAGCCGCTGCGCCTCGCGCCGGACCTCCTCCTGCCCAGCCTTCATCGATTCGATCAGACCGGTGAGCTGGCCGAAGGCATCGACCCGCTTTGCCTCCAGCGCGCTGACCTGCTCCTCGTAAGCCTTGAGCCGTGCGCCGACAGGTTCGAGCAGCGCCTTCAGCTTTTCCTCGCTCGCCTTTTCCGAATGCCCAAGCCGTTCGGCTGCCGTTGCCAGAAACCGTTCCTGCGCCGCGCCCAGCACTTTGGCCCCGGTGTTCTCGAATTCCTTGAGCAGGTTGATGCGCGATTCTTCCAGCAACCTCTTCTGCTCGGCAAACCCCGCCCGCTCCGCACGGAACACGGAATTTTCCTCGCGGGCCCGGTCCAGCTGTTCAGCCAAGCTGTCCGCGCGCGCGGCGCGTTCGGCCATTGTCGCGAGTTCCGGCACCATACGGGCGATCCGCTCGCGATGTTCTTTCGCTTCCACTTCCAGCGCTGCGTGACGGGTCTTCCAGTCCGCGACCGGCCGAGAACCGAAATACCAGCCGATTGCCGTGCCTGCTGCAAGGGCGACTAGAATGAATACAAAAATGAGCGCGTCCATCTATCGAACATAGGCGGAACATCAGCCGCTAGGGAAGCGAAAGTTTCCGGTTTTCCCGGAACATCGCCCCGGTCCGCGCGCTGAAACTCGGGAAAGGAGAAGGAACGATGTCGATCGAAGCCATGATTGCCGAACACCCACAGGTCAGGGGTGCCGAGAACGCGGAACTGGGGCTCGCAGTCAAGCACGCCATGTATTGTGCAGCGATCTGCAACAGCTGCGCCGATGCCTGCGTTGCAGAGGACATGGACATGGCCCGCTGCATTCGCCTGTGCATGGACTGTGCCGATGTCTGCACCGCGACATACCGGGTCGCCTCACGCCGGACCGATCACAACCGGCAACTGATCCGGACCATGCTCGCCGTGTGTATCGAGGCTTGCGAAACTTGCGCCGAGGAATGCGAGCGTCACGACCATGCGCATTGCCGCCGCTGCGCGCAAATGTGCCGCGAATGCGCACGCGATTGCCGCGCCGCCCTCGAGAAGCTCAACGACGAGGTTCACGCCGGCGCCTGAGCGCCGGCGGGGGCATCAGGCCGCCTGGCGCAGTTTCTGGAGTTTCTTCAGCGCCATCTGGCGCTTCAGCCGGCTCAGGTGGTCGATGAACAGAATCCCTTCGAGGTGGTCCATCTCGTGCTGGAGGCAGGTCGCCATCAGCCCGTCGAGCTCTTCCTCGTGCGTGTTGCCGTCAAGGTCCTGATACCGCACCCGGCAGGTGGCCGGACGGTCGACGTCGGCGAAGATCTCGGGCACCGAGAGGCAGCCTTCCTGATAGGTCGCGATCTCCTGCGACGGGTCGAGGATCACCGGGTTCACGAACACCCGCGGCTCCTTGAGCGTGGGCTGGTGATGATGGTGATGTCCGTCATGGTTGCACGCAACCGGCTCTGCATCCGGGTCGTCAGGCTGCAGGTCGATCACCAGCACCCGCTTCGGCACGCCGACCTGGATGGCGGCGAGGCCGATGCCCGGCGCATCGTACATGGTGTCGAACATGTCGGCGACGAGCGTGCGCAGCTCGTCATCGAATTCGGTCACGGGTTCGGACACGACCTTGAGCCGGGGATCCGGCACTTCGAGAATTTCACGGATAGCCATAGGGGGTCAGATAGGCGCGTGGAGACGCGCAATCAATCCCGTGGGGGTTTGGCAATCCCGTGGCGGGGTTTGGCAATCCCGTGGCGCGGTTTGGCAATCCCGTGGCGGGGTTTGGCGTCAGGCGACCGGGCGCCGCGCGCGAAGGGCCTGGGCCAGTGTCCCTTCGTCGAGGTAATCCAGCTCCCCGCCGACCGGCAGGCCGTGGGCCAACTGGGTCACGCGCACGGGATATTCCTCCAGCCGTTCGGCAAGGTAGTGGGCGGTCGTCTGCCCCTCCAGCGTGGCGTTCATGGCGAGAACGACTTCGTCGATACCGCCTTCGGCCACGCGGCCCAGCAGAGTGTCGATCGCGAGGTCTTCGGGCCGCACGCCGTCGAGCGCCGACAGCCGCCCGCCCAGCACGTGATAACGCCCGGTGAACAGGCGCGCACGGTCAAGCGCCCACAGGTCGGCCACGTCCTCGACCACGCACAGGCTGCGCTGGTCGCGGCGCGGATCGCTGCACACGCTGCAGGGTGCCTGGGTATCGACGTTGAAGCACACGGGGCATTCGACCAGTCGCTCCTCCACCTCGGTCAGGGCGGCAAGCAATTGCGGCAGGGCCTTCTGCCGGTGCTTGACCAGCCACAGCACCGCGCGCCGCGCCGAACGCGGGCCGAGGCCGGGAAGCTGCGCGAGTGCGCCCGCGAGCCGTTCGATCTCTTGCGATGCCATGCCCCGGCAGATAGGGGCTGCGCTCCGCCAACCGCAAGGCCAGCCTCGCCCTTATGCGCATCGTCTTCATGGGAACGCCCGACTTCGCCGTGCCCAGCTTGCGCGCGCTGGCGGCGGCGGGGCACGAGATCGCGGCGGTTTACTCGCAGCCGCCGGCACCCTCGGGCCGGGGCAAGAAGCTGCAACCGTCTCCCGTACACCGCGCAGCAGAGGATCTGGGAATCCCGGTCCGGCATCCCAAATCACTGCGCTCGGCACAAGAGCAGGCGGCGTTTGCGGCGCTCGATGCCGATGTCGCAGTGGTTGCGGCTTATGGCCTGATCCTGCCGCAGCCGGTGCTCGACGCGCCGCGGCATGGGTGCCTCAATGTCCACGCCTCGATCCTGCCGCGCTGGCGCGGCGCGGCGCCGATTCACCGTGCGGTGATGGCGGGCGATCGGGTTACGGGGATCACGATCATGCAGATGGAGGCCGGGCTCGACACAGGCCCGATGCTGGCCACCGCGCGGACCGAGATCGGCGACAAGACCACGGGCGATCTCACCATCGAACTGGCGGAAACGGGCGCCCGCCTGATGGTCGAGACACTGCGCGAATTGCCCAAGCACGTACCCGTCGCTCAGGATGATGACCGCGCGACTTATGCCGCCAAGATCGACAAGGCCGAGGCGCGGATCGACTGGTCGCGCAGTGCGGCAGAGGTGGTCCGGCACATCCACGGCCTCGCTCCCTTCCCCGGCGCCTGGTGCGAGATCGATGGCCAGCGAGTGAAGCTGTTGAAGGCCGAAGCCGTCGATGGCGAGGGTGCGCCCGGAACTGTGCTGGACGATTCCCTGACCATCGCGTGCGGCACGGGGGCGCTGCGTCCCATGCGCCTGCAACGCGCCGGCAAACCGGCTATGGCCCTCGATGAATTCCTGCGCGGGCGGCCGGTATCGATTAGAACCGTGATCGCGTGACCCGGTTCGCGCTCACCATCGAATTCGACGGGGCGCCGTTCTTCGGGCTGCAGCGGCAGGGGCATGGACCAAGTGTTCAGCAATCGGTCGAGGAAGCGGCGGAACGCATCGTCGGCCATCCCGTCACGCTCCACGCCGCTGGACGGACCGATGCGGGCGTCCACGCGCTGGCGATGCGGTGCCATTTCGATAGCGACAAGGCGATCACGCCCTTTCGCCTGTCGGAAGCACTGAACGCGCATCTGCGCCCCGATCCGATCGCGGTGACCCGTTGCGAGGAAGTGAGCGAGGAATGGCACGCACGCTTTTCGTGCATCGGGCGCGCTTACGAATACCGCATCCTCAACCGCCGCGCGCCGCCGACGCTGGAAGCGGGGCGCGTATGGCATGTACCCCAACCGCTCGATACCGACGCGATGCACCGCGCCGCGCAGGCGCTGGTGGGCAAGCATGACTTCACCACGTTCCGATCGGTCCAGTGCCAGGCCGCAAGCCCGTTGAAGACACTCGACCGGCTGGCAGTACGGCGGGAAGGCGAGCACGTGCTGGTCGAGGCAGCGGCACGCAGTTTTCTCCATCACCAGGTCCGCAGCATGGTCGGGTGTCTTGCCCTCGTCGGCATGGGCCGCTGGCGCGAGGAACAGCTTGCCGAAGCCCTTGCCGCACGCAATCGGCAGAAACTGGGTTTCAATGCGCCACCCGATGGGCTCTACTTCGTCAAAGCCATCTATCCTGGAGAGCATCAATGAGCACGACCGGACGCCAGATCTTTACCACCCTTGCCGCCGACGGCACGCTGACGGTCGAGGTGGGCGAGGCCAGCTTCCCCGCGCCGACCGGCAACCAGGTGCTTGTCCGCATGGAAGCGGCGCCCATCAATCCGAGCGATCTGGCCTTGCTGTTCGGCCCGGCCGATCTCGAGAACGCAGAATATTCGCCCGGCAAGATCGTCGCGAAAATGCCCGAACCCTTCGCTTCCGCCGCGAAGGCGCGTCACGGCCAGCGCCTGCCGGTGGGCAACGAAGGCGCGGGCACCGTGATCGCCGCGGGTGACGGTGACATGGCGAAGGCACTGGTGGGCCAGCGAGTCGCGTGCGTGCCCGGAAACGCCTTTTCGGAATACGCACTGGCCGATGCGGCCATGTGCCTGCCGCTGGGCGACGTATCGAGCGAAGACGGCGCGTCCGCCTTCGTCAATCCGATGACGGCACTGGGCTTCGTCGAAAATGCCAGGATGGACGGGCAGAAGGCCATCATCCACTGCGCTGCGGCGTCGAACCTTGGCCAGATGCTCAACCGCATTTGCCAGGAAGATGGCATCGCGCTGGTCAACATCGTGCGCAAGGAAGAACAGGCCGAACTGCTGCGTTCGCAAGGCGCGCAATGGGTCGTCAATTCTTCCGATCCCGATTTCATGAAGCAACTGCGCGAGGCGATCGCGGCGACGGGCGCGTTCTACGGCTTCGATCCGATCGGCGGCGGGCAGTCGGTCGATCACTGCTTCAAGGCGATGGAGCAGGTCGCGGCATCGCAGATGGGCGAATACAGCCGTTACGGCTCCAACCAGCCGAAGCGGATGTTCATCTACGGCCGACTCGACCTGGGGCCGACCATCCTGACGCCCAGCTATGGCTTCGGCTGGACGTTGTCGGGCTGGCTCCTGACCCCGTTCCTGCAGCAGGCGGGGATGGAAACCGTCCTGCGGATGCGCCAGCGCGTGCTCGCCGGGCTCAAGACGACATTCGCCAGCAGCTACAAGCGGCGCGTGGACCTCGACGAGATGCTGACGCGGGAAGCGGCGCTCGATTACCGGGCGATGCGCACGGGCGAGAAGTACCTCGTCACACCCTAGGCCAGCTTGTCGGGCAAGCAAAACAGTGCAGCGAAGCGGAGCGCCAGGTCCCGGTCGCCTTCGATCGACAGCCCTGCCTCCGCTTCCAGTGTCTCCCACGGAATCCCGGCATAGATGCCCCCGGCGATGATCGAGGCGACCGGCGCGCGAAACAACGCGTCCGCTTCGCTTACGTCGCCCCGAAAGATGGGCAGCACACCCGGTCCGGGGCAGACCAGAAAACTCTCGTCGCCGATGACGAAGCCGATCCGCCCCGGGATCGTCGCCGTGCGCGCATAATCAGCCATCGTGCGCAGCGACAGCATCAGCGAAACCGCCGACAACGGCAACGTCGGATCGTGCGCGCTGGATTTGGCCGCCCAACGACCAAGTTCCTGAATCAGCGGCTCGGTGGCGTAACCCCACTCGGTCAGTTCATAGACCTGCGCCTTGGCTGGCGGGGGCAACTGCCGCCGCACCAGGACACCCGCTTCTTCCAGTGAATTAAGGCGCTCCGTCAGCACCTTGGCGCTTATTCCGGGCAGGCTGGCGCGGATGTCTGAAAATCGCCGCGCGCCCAGCATAAGCTCCCGGACGATCAGCAGCGACCACCGTTCGCCGACCAGTTCCATGGCGAACGCCGTCCCGCAAGCATCGCCGTACCATTTGCCGTGACCCGCTTCAGTTCTAGTTTCTTTTGGTAACTTCATAGTTGCTTTTAGTAACTCAGAAGCGCACAAAGGGCAAGTTCCGATTCGGGGGGGCGGGAGAGGAGAGAGCCGATGACGAAGATGATTTTCGTGAACCTGCCTGTGGTTGATCTGGACCGATCCAAGGCATTCTACGAGGCTCTGGGGTTCACCAACGAAGCCAAGTTCACCGACGATACGGCCGCATGCATGGTTTGGTCGGAAAACATCTACGTGATGCTGCTGACCCACGACAAATGGCGCCAGTTCACCAGTCGTCCGATCCCGGCCAGCGGATCGAGCGAAGTGATGCTGGCGGTCAGCTGCGATGATCGCGATCACGTCAATCGTATTACCGACATTGCTGGCGCGTCCGGCGGAACGGCCGACATCAATCCGAAGCAGGACCACGGCTTCATGATAAGCCGCAGCTTCGCCGATCCCGATGGCCATGTCTGGGAACCGATGTGGATGGATCGAGCTGCGGCCGCCGCCGGAACCCCGGCCGAAGCAATGGCCTGACAATCACGATATCGAGAGGAGAAAGGCAATGTACATCAATGGATTCGTCCTCGCCGTTCCGGCCGACAAGAAGGACGCCTATCGCAAAGTCGCCGAGAAGTTCTGGGAGATCGCCAAGGATTATGGCGCCCGCTCGCAGGTCGAATGCTGGGAAGTCGACGTGCCTGATGGGAAGGTCACCGATTTCCGCCGAGCCGTGAAGATCGAGGATGGCGAGAAAGTCGTCTTCTCTTGGGTCATCTGGGACGACAAGGAAACAGCGGACGCCAGCCACGACAAGATGATGGCCGACGAACGAATGAAGCAGTTCGGCGCGGAGGACGGCAGCGACATGCCGTTCGACGGCAAGCGCATGATCTATGGCGGGTTCGAACCACTGGTGTGGAAGGATGCCTGAGGGCGTGCCAGGCGAGGTAGCCATCTGGACGCTCGACTGGGTGCCGGAATTTCCGCGCGGCTATGTGCGCGACCTGCGCTTGCGCTGGGCGTGCGAGGAGGCGGGCATCCCCTATATCATGCGGGCCGTCGCCTTTGGTGATCGGCACACCAACCACCTCGACCGCCAGCCTTTCGGGCAGGTGCCGATGCTGGAGGACGGCGACCTTCGCCTGTTCGAAAGCGGCGCCTGTGTCCTCCACCTCGCCCGCAAGAGCGAGGCGCTGATGCCGCGTGGTTCCCATGGCGAGGCGGAGGTGACCCAGTGGGTCATCGCCGCGCTCAATTCGATCGAAATGGTGACCATGCCGTGGATCGTCATGCAGTGGTCGAAGCACGACATCGCTCCGATCACCGAATGGATGGACAAGCGGCTGGCTCAGCTCGAAGCGGTCCTCTCAAGCCGGGAATGGCTGGTCGCGGACCGCTTTACCGCTGCCGACCTGATCATGGCCGATGTGCTGCGCATGGACGAGTTGCGCGAGCGCGGCGGCCGCCCGGCGAGCGAGGCATATGTCGAGCGCGTTACGTCCCGCCCCGCTTTCGCCAGGGCTCATGCCGATCAGATCGCTTTCTACGCCGCGGCCGATGCAACCAGAGGGGAAAATTGACATGACCCGAGAAAGCGCAAGTGATCGCCACGGCGATTTCGTCTGGTACGAACTGATGACCACCGATGCCGACGCGGCGCAGGCATTCTACGGCCCGCTGCTGGGGTGGGAATTCGCCGACAGCGGAATGGAGGGCGCCGACTATCGCCTGTTCTCCAGTGGCGGGGACCGGATCGGCGGGCTGATGGCGCTGTCGCCGGACATGAAGGCGGGCGGCGCACGGTCGATGTGGGCCGGCTATATCGAGGTTGACGATGCCGATGCCGCGGCGGATCGGATCGCGGCGCTAGGCGGTACGGTCATGCTCCAGCCGCAGGACATTCCGGGCGTGGGCCGGTTCGCCTTTGCCGCCGACCCGGCCGGGGCGCCGTTCTACGTCATGCAGGGAAATGGCGAGCCGAGCCATTCGTTCGGTCGGCATGGTCCGCGCGACGGCGTATGCGCCTGGAACGAGCTGTACACTACCGACCCCACTGGCGCGAAAGCCTTTTACGGCGAGCTGTTCGGCTGGACCAAGGACGGCGAAATGGACATGGGCCCGATGGGCAAATACGAATTCCTGCGCACGCGCGATTACATGCTCGGCGCGATAATGCCCAAGCCCGACGAATTTCCGGCGACGATGTGGGTCTATTACTTCCGCGTGCCGCGCATCGATCCGGCCGTTGCATACGTACGCGCCAAAGGCGGGCAGGTATTGCTGGAACCGCAGGAAATTCCTGGCGGTGAATTCGTCATCCAGGGGCTCGACCCCCAGGGCGCCCTGTTCGCCCTGATCGGCAAGCGAGAGGGCTAGGCCATGGCGCGTTTCCTGTTCTACACCAATCCTATGAGCCGCGGCCAGATCGCGCGCTGGGCCCTGCACGAGGTGGGCGCTGATTACGACCAGCGCATCGTCGAATACGGCCCTCGCCCCGCCGATTTCCTCGCCCACAATCCGATGGGCAAGCTTCCCACGATTGTCGATCGGGGCGGCGGAAGTGAGCGTGCCGTGACCGAGGCGGCAGCGATCTGCCACTACCTGGCGGAAATGCACCCCGATGCCGCGCTGCTGCCGCGCGATGACGAGAAGGCCGACTATTTCCGCTGGCTGCTCTTTGCCGCCGGCCCGGTCGAACAGGCGGTCACCGCCCGCTCGATGGGGTGGGAAGTGTCGAGCGACAAGGAAATGATGGTCGGCTTCGGCAATTTCGAACGCGTGGTGGATACACTCGCCAACTGGTTCGAAACGCACGACTTTGTCTGTGGCGGCAGGTTTACGATGGCGGACGTTTACGTGGGCGCGCAGGTCGACTGGGGCCAGGCGTTCGGTACCCTCCCCTCGCGTCCCGCGCTCCAGGCCTATGCCGAGCGCATCCGGGCGCGCGATGCGTACAAGTCTGCAAAGGTGATCGACAACAAGCTGATCGAGGATGCCAAGCAATGACCAAGAACACCATCTGCCTGTGGTTCGATGGCAATGCGCGCGAGGCGGCTGAATTCTACGCCTCGGTCTTTCCCGATAGCCACGTCGGCACAGTGCACCGCGCGCCGGACGATTTTCCCGGCGGCCAGAAGGGCGACGAGCTGACGGTCGAATTCACCGTCTGCGGCATTCCCTGCATCGGCCTCAACGGCGGCCCCGCATTCCCGCAGACCGAGGCCTTCAGTTTCCAGATCATGACGGAAGACCAAGCGGAAACCGACCGATACTGGAATGCCATCGTCGCCAACGGCGGGGCTGAAAGCGCCTGCGGCTGGTGCAAGGACAAGTGGGGCGTCAGCTGGCAGATTACCCCGCGAACCTTGACCGAGGGGCTGGCAGCGGACGGCAACGAGGCCCGGCGCGCCTTCGCTGCCATGATGCAAATGGGCAAGATCGACGTCGCCCGGATCGACGCTGCACGGCGGGGAGCCTGAGCGATGGCGCGCAGGATTATCGGCGGCGCGTTTCTGTCGCTCGACGGCGTCATGCAGGCACCGGGCGGCCCGGAGGAGGATCCCAGCGGCGGCTTCGCGCTGGGCGGCTGGCTGGCAAACCATTTCGAGGAAGTGATCGGCCACCAGGTCGATACGTTGTTCAGCCAACCCTACGACCTGCTGCTGGGGCGGCGTACCTACGATATCTTTGCCGGCTACTGGCCATTCCAGCCCATGGACAATCCAATCGCAGAAGGCTTCGCGAAGGCGGGCAAATATGTCCTGACCGGTTCGGACGACCCGCTTAGCTGGCAAGGCAGCCAGCGGCTGGCAGATCTCGATGCGCTGGCTGACATCAAGCAGCACGACGGGCCCGATCTCGTCATCCAGGGCAGTTCGACGCTTTACCCGCAATTGCTGGAGCGCGGCTTGCTGGACCGACTGGTGCTGATGGTTGCACCGGTGACGCTGGGCGCGGGCAAACGCCTGTTCGGCCAGGGCACCCCGCCCCGCGCGTTCAAGGTCGTCGAGCAGCGCATCGGCCCGGGCGGCAGCGTGGTCTCGACTTACGAACCTGCGGGGCCGGTCGAAACGGGCACATTCGAAACCCAGGATCCGAGCGCGCAGGAACTGGAACGGCGCGCAAAAATTGCGGCAGGGACTTGGTGATGCTGGAACTCCACGGCCATCCGTTCTCGTCATACACCTGGAAGGCACTGATCCCTCTCTACGCCAACGATACGCCGTTCACCTTTCGCGAAATCGATACCTCGGTTCCCAAGTTCGAAAGTTTTACCGGCAAGGCGCATCCAGCCGGGCAGTTTCCGGTGCTGGTCGACGGCGAGGCCGTGGTGGTCGAGGCGACCAGCATTGTCGAATATCTCGCGGTTCACCACCCCGGCCCCGCCCCGCTGATCCCGGCGGACCCGGCTGAGGCAGTCATCGCGCGCATGCTGGACCGGGTGTTCGACAACTATGTGATGGGCAACATGCAGCGCGTCATGGCGGCCTTCTTCGTCGACAAGGATGATCCCGGTGCGGGCGGCCTGCGGGAGGAACCCCATGTGCCCGAGATTGAAGCCGGCAAGGCGGGCCTGCGCCGCAGCTATGCCTGGCTGGAACGGTGGCTGGGTGCAGGCACGTTGCCGCCACATGTCAGCCTGGTCACCGGCGCTGCGGCCCCGGCGCTGTTCTACGCCGACTGGGTCGAGCGTATTCCCGTTGATTGCCCTCGCCTCGCTGCACTGCGTGCCGAACTGCTGGTGCTGCCGCCGGTTGCGCGCTGTGTCGAGGATGCCCGCCCCTATCGAGCGTACTTTCCCTACGGCGCGCCGGACCGTGATTGATCGCGCCCGCGAGGGGTGATGATCCGGGCGGCGCTATGCGAATGCGCTGGATTTCTTGAGCAGGTTATAGGCTTCCACCACCCGGCCCAGCCGCGCCTCGTACTGGCGGTCGCCGCCGTTGCGATCCGGGTGGTACCGGCGGACAAGCTCGGAGTAACGGGTGCGCAGGCCCTTGCGGTCGACTTCGGCCGAAAGGCCCATCGTGTCGAGCGCTTCCGCCTCTGCCCGGCTGAACCGGCCGGACATCGCGGTGCGCGCGGTGCGCTGGGCCCGGTTGCGGATGCCGGCCGCGCGGGCGCCGATGGCGTCGAGGGGGTCGTCGTAATCCGCCCAGCGCGGCATCCCGTCGACATGCGCGGTCGGCCGAAAGGCGCGGCTCTCGCGCGCCCAGCCCGCGATCGGGGACTGCGCGGTGAGGATTTCTTCTGCGCTCATCCCTGCGAAATAGTCATAGCCAGCGTTGAATTCGCGCACGTGCTCGAGGCACAGCCAGCGCCAGTCGCCCGGCCCGTCAAAGCTGTTCGCGTGGGCGCCGGGGGCACGAAATTCGCCCGCTTCGGTGCATCCTGGCGCCGCGCATTCGCGGGCGGCCCCTTCGTATCGGCCATGGAATCTGCTCTGTTTCACCCCGACAGGATGGGCATGGACAAGCCGGATTGGAACCCCCAAACCGGACGAATGGCAGGACCGTTGCAACGTGAAATCGAATCGCTGCTGACAGCCGCGTTCGCCCCGTCCCGGCTGGAGGTCGTCAACGACAGCGCCAAGCATCGCGGCCATTCCGGCGACGACGGCAGCGGGGAATCGCACTTTACCGTGCTGATCGAAAGCACTGCGTTCGCGAGTGTCGGGCGGTTGCAGCGCCAGCGGATGGTCAACGCCGCATTGGGCGACATTCCGGGCGAACGGGTGCACGCGCTCGCGATCCGGGCAAGCGAACCGGGAGAGCTGACATGATCGAGCAGGTCATTACCTCCGTCGCGCACGATCTGGGCCAGTTCGAGGTCAGGCGCGCGATCCCGTCGAAAGCGCGCACGATGGTCGGGCCGTTCATCTTCGTCGACCAGTTCGGCCCGGCGCAGCTCGATCTGGGTGCGGGCATGGACGTGCGGCCGCATCCGCATATTAACCTCGCCACGGTCACCTGGCTGTTCGAGGGCGCGATCGACCATCGCGATTCCATCGGCAGCTTCGCGACCATCCGGCCCGGCCAGGTCAACCTGATGACCGCCGGGCGCGGCATCGTCCATTCCGAACGCAGCCCGCAGGAGGAGCGCGACCGGGGCGCGAAGCTCTATGGCATGCAGACCTGGCTCGCATTGCCCGACGGGCAGGAGGAAATCGCGCCTGCGTTCGAAGCGCAGACGGCCCTTCCCGTGGTCGAGGACCAGTGCGCAAGGGCCATCGTGATCATGGGCGAGTTGTGGGGCCAGCGCGCGCCGACCACCTGCCATGCCGACACCATCTATGCCGAGATCGTCCTTGCCCCCACCGGCGCACTGCCGATTGAAGCCGGGACAGACGAACGGGCGGTGATGCTGGTCGGGGGCGAGGCCGCGCTCGATGGGCAGGCTCTCGGCCTGTACGAACTCACTGTGCTGAAACCCGGCGCGGCGATGACGCTGACGAGCGAGCGCGGGGGACGCGTGATGCTGCTAGGCGGCGAGGCTTTCGCCACCAAGCGCCACGTGTGGTGGAACTTCGTCAGCTCCAGCCGCGAACGGATCAACCAGGCGAAGGACGACTGGCGCGCGGGCAACTTCCCCCTGGTGCCGGGTGACGAGGACGAATTCATCCCGATCCCCGACCAACCCAAGACGGTCAGCTATCCATGAGCTTTGCCGGCAAGGTCGCCTGGATCACGGGCGCATCGAGTGGCATCGGCGCGGCGCTGGCACGCGAATACGCAGGGCGCGGTGGCCACGTCGTCTTGTCGGGCCGCGACGAGGCACGGCTGGCCGAGGTTGCCGCCAGCTTGCCGACGGAAAGCCTGATCCTGCCGTTCGACGTGCGCGACGATGCCGCGATGGCGGATGCGACTGCGCAGGCAATCGCCTGGCGCGGCGGGATCGACATGGCGGTGGCCAATGCGGGTGTGTCGCAGCGCGCGACCGCATTGAAGACCCGGATGCAGGTCTACCGCGACATCATCGCCATCGACCTGACGCAGCAAATCGCCTTTTCGCAGGGGCTGATCGGGCACATGTCGGATCGCGCCGGCGGCGCGCTGCTGTTCATCTCCTCCATTGCCGGCAAAGTGGGCGTGCCACTGCGCACCGCCTATTGCGCGGCGAAGTTCGGGCTGGCCGGATATGCCGACGCGCTGCGGGCGGAACTGTCGCAATCGGGCGTGTCGGTTCACGTGATCTACCCCGGCTCGGTCGCGACCGATGTCAGCCGCAACGCGCTGACCGCCGATGGCGAGAAGCGCGGGCGCAGCGACAAGGCGATCGACGAAGGCATTCCGGCTGGCGAGGCCGCGCAAACGATGCTCGATGGCGTCGCCAAGGGGGAACGCGAGATCATCGTCGCGCGCGGGATGGAGCTTGCCATGGGCGAAGCGCGCCGCACGCCCGATGCGCTGTTCGACCAGGTCGCGGCGATGGTGGCGGCGGGATATATCGAGAAGATGGAGGGATAGGATGGAGCAGCAACGGGTCGAGCTCGCCAACGGCATTGCTCTCGACGTGGTCGATGTCGGCCCGCGCGATGCGCCGGTGCTGATCTTCCTCCACGGCTTTCCCGAAAGCCACCGCACCTGGCGCCACCAGATTGCGCATCTGTCGGACCGCTATCGCTGCGTGGCGCCCGACCAGCGCGGTTATCGCGGCAGTTCCAAACCGCAGGAGGTCGAGGCCTATACGCCCGACAAGCTGATTGGCGACGTGTTCCTACTCGCCGATGCGCTGGGGATCGAGACATTCACGATCATCGGTCATGACTGGGGCGGCGCGATCGCCTGGGGTACGGCGATCGCCGGCCAGATGAACGGCCGGGTGACCCGTGCCGTGGTCGCCAATGCGCCGCACCCGGCGATCTTCCAGAAACTGCTCTACACCAACGCGCAGCAACGCCTGTCGAGCCAGTACATGCGCGGCTTCCGCGATCCGGCCAACGATGCGCTGGTGCGCGAGCATGGCCTGGCCGGTATTCTGCTGAAAGAGGTCAAGTGGGGCCGCCCATCGCAGATGGAGCCAGAGGAACGCGATGCGCTGCTTACGGACTGGCAGGACCGCGAGGCCGCATTCGGGATGCTCAACTGGTACCGCGCGAGCCCGATCGATGTGCCCCCGCCTGATGCGCCTTACGCCTTGCCCGAAGGCTGGACCCCGCCCGCCCTGCCCAAGCTGACCATCCCGACGCTGGTCATCTGGGCTATGGACGACCTTGCCCTGCCCGCCGCCAATATCGAGGGGATGGACGAAGTGATCAAGGACCTGACCCTGGTCGAGGTTCCGGATTGCGGTCATTTCGTCCCGTGGGAAGCCCCGGACGCGGTCAACGCGGCGATGGACGCATTTCTCGCGAAGACTGACTAAGCCGCGCCGACGTCAATCCGGGGCCGCCCACTCTATCGTTGCACCATGCGCGTGGGATCTGGCGAGCAGCACCTCACCTGCATCGCCCGGCCAGTAACGCACCGTCAGCTCGTGGCGGTGAACGGTGCGGTTGGCCTCCACCCGGACCCATGCGAGGGGGCGATCGGCAGTCGCTTTCGCGCCAGCTGCCTCCATCGCGGCGGTGACGCGCGCTTGCTGATCCCGCGGCACGTATTGCCACACGACCGAATGCATCAGCACGCGGGTGGTGCCTGCCGCCTGCGCCCGCGCGAGACGGCTTTCAGCGAAATCGGCTGCGTTCATTTGAACGAGTTGCGGTGCGCTCTGGCAGGCCGCTGCGATTGCCGCGTCCATCCGCTCGAAGCGGACGGTATGCTCGGGCCAGATGTAGGCACGAAGCCGCAGCGCCTGTGCAGGATCGGTCAGATCGACGGGCACCACGTCGCATCCCTCTAGCGAAGCAAAGCCAATGTCGCGCGCCGGTGGCGGCGGTCCCTTCCATTCCGGCGCGAAACACATGGCGGCGTCATCCGGGCCGACCACGACTCCGCACAGATCATACCGGTATCGGTCCAGCATCAGGTTGATCCCGGCGCTGGCCCCGATTTCGAGGCATTCAAACAACGGCGGCAGGCCGCGGCCCGCAAGCCATAGCATTGCTGCGACGAAGTTCGACGACCGCCCTGCCTCGTTTGTTTGCGGCGGGCCGTCGAGCCATGGCAGCAGTTCCGCCTCGCGTGTCTCCATTACCTCGCGCAGAACGGCGGCATCTTCGGCGTAGATGTCTGCATAGATCGGGGCGAGACGTTCCTCGGTGCCGGAAATATGCAGCGCGTGGATCCCGCCCGCGATCCGCAACGGCAGGGCATCGGCCAGCGGCGCGCCGTGCCAGCGGCGGATGCGTTCGACCAGCGCGGTGGCCGCATCGCTTTCCAGCACCGCCGCAATGCCGCGCACGATCCGCGCCGTCACGGGCGCGCCGTTCGCCTTGCAATAAGCGACCTGGTTGGCAAAGGCCCGTTCCACGGCGCCAGCGCCCGCGTCCCCGATCTCCATGCCTTCGTAGCCCCGCTTGTCGCCACGATCGCCCATATGCGTTGCCCTTTGTCCGCTCGCCCCCTAGATGGCCCGCGCAATGACCACGCCGCTGACCTTCGCAGTGCCCAAGGGGCGCATCCTTGACGAGGCGCTGCCCGTGATGGCGCGCGCGGGCGTGGTGCCCGAGGCAGCCTTCCACGACAAGCATAACCGCTCACTCACCTTTGCATGCGAGCAGGCCGACATGCGGATCATCCGGGTGCGTGCATTCGATGTCGCGACTTTCGTCGCGCACGGCGCCGCACAGGCCGGGATCGTGGGATCGGACGTGGTCGAGGAATTCGACTATTCCGACCTCTACGCCCCGGTCGATCTGGGCATTGGGCTGTGCCGCCTGTCGGTCGCGGAACCGGCCGGCGCCCATGCGGACAACGGTAGCCACCTGCGGGTCGCGACCAAGTATCCCAGCCTCACGCGCCGCCATTTCGAGCGGCTGGGCGTGCAGGCCGAATGCGTCAAGCTGAACGGTGCGATGGAAATTGCACCGAGCCTTGGCCTTGCCAGCCGCATTGTCGACCTCGTTTCCACCGGCGCGACCCTGCGCGAAAACGGGCTGGTCGAAACCAGCCGCATCCTCGACGTGTCGGCCCGGCTGATCGTCAACCGCGCGGCGCTCAAGACCGATGCGCGCGTGGCTGCACTGGTCGAGGCGTTCCGCGCCGAAGCACAAGCGCGCGAGGCGGCATGATGCAGACGCTCATTGCTTCGGATCCCGCGTTCGAGATTGCCTTCGCCAAGGTGGTCAACAGTCGCCGCGAAAGCGATGCCGACGTTGCCATCGACGTGCGCGATATCCTGCGCGAGGTGAAGGCGCGCGGCGATGCGGCGCTGATCGAATATACCATGCGCTTCGACGACCATAGCCTGGGCAGCGATGCCGACTGGCGGGTCGATCCGGCCGAATTCGAACGCGCGTTCACCGCGCTGGATGATGATCTTCGCAGTGCCCTCCAACTCGCGGCCAGACGGATAGAGGCCTATCACACGGCCCAGCGGCCCGTCGACCGGGACGAAACCGACAGCACCGGGGTGCGACTGGGCGCGCGCTGGCATCCAGTCGATGCGGCGGGTCTATATGTGCCCGGAGGCCGTGCAGCCTACCCATCTTCCCTGCTGATGAACGCCATCCCCGCACGGGTCGCGGGCGTTGAACGGCTGGTTGTTGTAAGCCCATCGCCCAAGGGCGCGGTCAACCCGCTGGTGCTGGCCGCAGCGCATGTGGCCGGTGTCGACGAATTCTTGCGAATCGGCGGCGCGCAGGCAGTGGCTGCCCTCGCCTATGGCACCGACCGGATTGCGCCGGTCGATGTGATCACCGGCCCCGGCAATGCCTGGGTCGCGGAAGCCAAGCGCCAGCTGTACGGGGTGGTCGGCATCGACATGGTCGCCGGGCCCAGCGAAATCCTGGTGATCGCGGACGCAAAGAACGATCCCGACTGGATCGCCGCCGATCTGCTCAGCCAGGCCGAACACGACCCGACATCGCAATCCATCCTGATCACCGACGACGCGAAATATGCCGCATTGGTGGAAGACGCGGTCGACCTGCGGCTCGCCACGTTGGCCACCGGCAAGACCGCGCGGACCAGCTGGGACGCGAACGGCGTGATTATCGTTGTCGATGCGCTTGCCGACGCCATCCCCCTCGCTAATCGTCTCGCCGCCGAGCACGTGGAGATCGCGACGGACGATCCCGAGGCGCTGTTTGACGGCATCCGCCATGCTGGCAGCGTATTCCTCGGCCGCCATACGCCCGAGGCGATCGGCGATTACGTCGCCGGGCCCAACCACGTCCTGCCCACGGGGCGCCGGGCGCGCTTTTCCAGCGGGCTGTCGGTCCTCGACTTCATGAAGCGAACCAGCTTCATCGAGCTGGATCAGGCTTCCCTGGCTGCGATCGGCCCAGCCGCCGTCGCCCTGGCCGAAGCGGAGGGGCTGCCCGCCCATGCCCGATCCGTCGATGTGAGATTGAAATGAGCACCAACCCCGCCTCCCTCGCCCGCTCCGCCGCGCGGCTCGCCGCCGTGCAGGCTCTCTATCAGCAGCAGATGGAGCCCACCGCGCTCGCCCGCCTGCTCGACGAATTTCACCGCCACCGCCTCGGCCACGAGGTCGAAGGCGAGCATTACGCCAAGGCCGATATCGACTTTTTCGACGATCTGGTTTCGGGCACGCTGGCCCGGACCGAGGAAATCGACGACCTTTTGTCGGCGAAACTGGCACAAGGCTGGACGCTCGCCCGCCTCGACAAGACGATGCTGCAGATCCTGCGCGCCGGCGCGTACGAATTGATGGCTCGCCCGGATGTCCCGCGCGCCGCGGCGATCAGCGAATATGTCGACGTCGCCAAGGCATTCTTCGACGATCGCGAGGCGAAATTCGTCAACGGCGTGCTGGATGCTCTGGCGAAGGATGTCCGCTGACCGCACCGGAATGAACGAGGCTGCCTTCATCGAAGCTCTGAAGGCACTGGCGGTCAATTCCGGCGCACGGGGTTTGGCAGACGATTGCGCAGTAATCGAGATCGGCGGGGAAACGCTGGTCCTGACCCACGACATGATGGTTGAAGGCATCCATGTCCTGCCGGGGCAGGATCCGGCCGACATCGCGTGGAAGCTGGTCGCGGTCAATCTTTCCGACCTGGCGGCCAAGGGTGCTGAGCCGGTGGGGGTGCTGCTGGGCCATATGCTCGGCGATGACGATGCCCGGTTCCTCGCGGGCCTGCGCGAAGTGCTGGAAGCTCACGACGTACCGCTGCTCGGCGGGGACACCGTTCGCGGCGATGGACAACGCGCCTGGGGGTTGACCGCGATCGGGCGGGCGACATTCGTGCCAGTGCCATCCCGCGGAGGGGCCCGGCCGGGTGACCGGGTCTATGTCACAGGCACTATCGGTGCCGCGCTTGCGGGGTTTGAGGCTCTGCACGGACGCACCGATGCGGACAGTACGGCCTACCGCCGCCCACGCCCCATGCTGGCCGAAGGGCGCGCGCTGGCGCCGGTGGTCACGGCGATGATGGACGTGTCGGACGGCGTGCTGCTCGACGCGCGGCGGATGGCTTCGGCGAGCGGCGCGACCTTTGCCCTCGACACCGCCGCAATTCCCATCGCCCTGCCCGAGCATCGCCGCGCGGAGGCGCTGCGCTGGGGTGACGACTACCAGCTGCTGTTCACAGCGCCTGCTGCGCAGGCGCTGCCGGTGGCTACACACCCCATCGGCACAGTGCTATCACTGGGTGACGTGCCGCTGTTGCTGGATGGCAATGCTCCCGCTCCGGACGATAGGCTGGGCTACCAGCACTGAACGCGGCTAAAGCCGCCGCTGCGCTGACAAGGCTTGCACCCTTGCCCATGCCTCTATAGCCCTTCGCATTGCGCATGCAGGACCCACCGACGAACGGCGGGCCGCAGCGCGGGGATAAGTCTTAGGGGGATTTCGTGAATCTGGTCATCATAGCAATCGGGCTGGGACTGCTCGCCGTGCTCTACGGCTTCGTCACCAGCCGCCAGGTGCTCGGCGCAGATGCCGGCAACGCCAAAATGCAGGAAATCGCCGGCGCCATCCAGGAAGGTGCGCGGGCCTACCTCAACCGCCAGTATACCACCATCGGCATGGTCGGCATCGTCGTCGCGGTGCTGGTGGGCGTGTTTCTCGGGCCGATCTCGGCGACCGGGTTCCTCATCGGTGCGATCCTCTCAGGCGTCGCGGGCTATATCGGGATGAATATCTCGGTCCGCTCCAACGTGCGCACCGCGCAGGCAGCCTCGACCGGATTGCAGGCCGGTTTGACCTTGGCGTTCCGTGCCGGGGCCATCACCGGGATGCTGGTGGCAGGCCTCGCCCTCCTCGCGATCGCGGTGTTCTTCTACGTGCTGATCGGCCCGATGGCGCTCGAACCTTCGAGCCGCGTTGTGGTCGACGCATTGGTCGCACTGGCTTTCGGCGCATCGCTGATTTCGATCTTCGCGCGTCTTGGCGGCGGCATTTTCACCAAGGCGGCCGACGTGGGCGCGGACCTCGTCGGCAAGGTCGAGGCTGGCATCCCCGAAGACGACCCGCGCAACCCCGCCGTGATCGCGGATAACGTGGGCGACAACGTGGGCGACTGCGCGGGCATGGCGGCCGACCTGTTCGAAACCTATGTGGTTACCGTGGGCGCCACGATGGTGCTGACTGCGCTGCTGTTCTCGGACCTCGGCGACCTGCTGCTGCCGCTGATGGCGCTGCCGCTGCTGATCGGCGGGGCGTGCATCGTCACCTCGATCATCGGGACCTACTTCGTCCGCCTGGGTGGCGGTACGAACGTGATGGGCGCGATGTACAAGGGCTTCCTTGTCACCGCGGTCCTTTCGATCCCGCTGATCTGGCTGGTCACGCAATATGCGCTGGGCGACATGAACACGGTGATCGGCGGCACGGACGGTGCGGACGGCTTCACCGGCATGGACCTGTTCTGGTGCTCGCTCGCAGGCCTCATCATCACAGGCCTCATCATCTGGATCACCGAATACTACACCGGGACCAACTACCGCCCGGTCCGCTCGATCGCCAAGGCATCGGAAACCGGGCACGGCACCAACGTGATCCAGGGCCTCGCCATCAGTCTCGAGGCGACCGCGCTGCCGACAGTGGTGATCGTGGCGGGCATCATCGTGACGTTCCAGATCGCGGGGCTCATCGGCATCGCCTATGGCGCGACGGCGATGCTGGCGCTGGCAGGCATGGTTGTGGCGCTCGACGCCTACGGCCCCGTCACCGACAATGCCGGCGGCATTGCCGAAATGGCGGGCCTCGACGACAGCGTACGCGAGAAGACCGACCTGCTCGACGCGGTGGGCAATACCACCAAGGCTGTGACCAAGGGTTATGCCATCGGGTCCGCCGGGCTTGCCGCGCTGGTCCTGTTCGGCACCTATACGGCCGACATCACGGCCTATTCGGAAGCGCTCGGGCTGACGGCGCCGCTGACCTTCTCACTGTCCTCGCCATACGTCATCGTCGGGCTGCTGCTCGGTGCGTTGCTGCCGTACCTGTTCGGGGCGATGGGAATGACCGCGGTGGGCCGTGCGGCGGGCGACGTGGTCAAGGACGTGCGCGACCAGTTTGCCAACGATCCGGGCATTATGGCGGGGACCTCGCGTCCCAACTACGCCCGCACCGTCGACCTCGTCACCAAGGCGGCGATCAAGGAGATGATCATTCCCAGCCTGCTGCCGGTGCTGGCGCCGATCGTGGTTTTCTTCGTGATCCGCACGGTCGCCGGGCCTGTCGCCGCGTTCGAGGCGCTGGGCGCGCTGCTGCTGGGCGTGATCGTGGGCGGGCTGTTCGTGGCACTCTCCATGACCGCCGGCGGCGGCGCGTGGGACAACGCCAAGAAGTACATCGAGGACGGCCACCACGGCGGCAAGGGCAGCGAAGCCCACAAGGCGGCGGTGACGGGCGATACGGTCGGCGATCCCTACAAGGATACCGCCGGTCCTGCCGTCAACCCGATGATCAAGATCACCAACATCGTCGCCCTGCTGCTGCTGGCGGCGCTGGCGGGCCACGGCGCGGGTTGATCGCCCCCGCATCAGTGACACCGAGAGGGGCGCGGAGGGAAACCTTCGCGCCCCGTTTCGTTAAGCGTTCCCCAACCCCTTGCCCCTATGTCGACAGCCGAGCGCACGATCGGACGGCAGGCGAAGGTTAACGGGTGCAACAGGCGGCGACAGCCCGGATCAGCGATGAGGCAACCTGGGTTCCGGCAGACCGGACGCTGGCCCGCGCGCGGCTGGTGCAGGGCCAAGCGCGCTTCGACATTTTACACGGCCCGTGGTCGGCGCTTGCCGACGATGCCAGCGAACCGAACCCCTTTCTTGAAAGCTGGTGCATCGCGCCGGCGCTCGACGCGTTCCAGTCCGGTGTCGCGCTGCTCGTTGTCGAACACGGCGGCCATCTTATCGGCGGGCTGCCGATCGTACGTAGGAGCGACTACTACGGGTATCCGTTGCCCCATATCGCCGCATGGTCGCACGATAACGCATTCTGCGGGGCGCCGCTGGTGCTGCGGGGCAACGAAGCCTCGTTCTGGCAGGCCGTTCTCGCATGGGCAGACCGCGCAGGCGGTGCCGCGCTGTTCCTGCACTTGCCGCAAATGCCTACCGATGGCCCATTGATGCCTGCGCTGCGTGAAGAGCTCGCAGCGCAGGCGCGCCCCGCCGCAGTGGTTCAACGCAGCGAACGGGCGATGCTGCTTTCGCATCTTGCGCCGGAAGACTATTTCGCCGCATCGATGAGCGGCAAGAAACGCAAGGAATTGCGCCGGCAGCACGCCCGCCTCGCCGAATGCGGCAAGCTCGAATTCGAACGCCGCGAGGATGCTGCAGGCGTGGACGTGTGGGCGGATCAATTCCTGGCGCTGGAAGCAGCCGGGTGGAAGGGGCAAGAGGGGTCGGCCCTTGCCAGCGCGCCGGCCACGGAGGTGTTCTTCCGCCGCACCCTGGCAGGCGCGGCAGCGTCAGGCCGGCTGGAGCGGCTGACGCTGTCGCTCGATGGGGCGCCCATCGCGATGCTGGCCAACTTCATCGCCCCGCCCGGCGCATTCAGTTTCAAGACCGCATATGACGAGAATTACGCCCGCTTTTCGCCCGGTGTCCTGCTCCAGCGCGAAAACCTTGCCCTGCTGGAACGCGCGGGGATCGCCTGGGCCGACAGCTGCGCCGCTGCCGATCACCCGATGATCGAGCGCATCTGGCGCGAGAAGCGCGAGGTTGCGCACGTCAGCATCGCCATCGGCGGCAAGGCGCGCCGCATGATCGGGGCTGCCATCCTGCGCGCCGAAACCGGCCGTGCGCCGAAAGGAATCTGATGGGTATCGAACAGGCTATTCCCGTTTCCGCCGACACCGTGTTTCCGGCGGATCAGCGCATCCGGTTTGCCTCGCACTATCCCGAGGTGCCGCATACCCTCCAGCACACGCTGGGTGCACATCCATTGATGACGCTCGATGCCCTTGCGCGATTGGCGAGCGCCCTTCCCGACACCTCGATCGAATACAATCGCGGCGACCTGCCGATCGGCGTCGATGGCAAGCCGGGCGGTACCGGTCGATCCATCGAGGACACCATCCGCCATATCGCGACCAGCGAAAGCTGGGCCGTGCTCAAGAACGTGGAGCAGGTGCCCGCCTATCGCGCCCTGCTGCTGGATCTGCTGGGGGAACTGCAGCCGGTTATCGAGGCACGGACGGGGGCGATGTTGCGTCCGCAAGGCTTCGTGTTCATTTCCAGCCCCAACGCCGTGACGCCCTACCACTTCGATCCGGAGCACAACATCCTGCTCCAGCTCAGCGGCACGAAGACCATGACCCAGTTCCCCGCGGGCGACCCCCGCTATGCGCCCGACCATGTTCACGAAGCCTACCATACCGGCGGCGCACGCGAATTAACCTGGCGCGAGGACATGATCGCAGGCGGCACGCAATTCCCGCTCGGCCCGGGCGACGCGCTTTACGTGCCGGTGATGGCGCCGCATTTCGTTCGCAATGGCCCTGCCAGTTCCATCTCGCTCTCGATCACGTGGCGCAGCGACTGGTCCTTTGCCGAAGCAGACGCGCGCGCGTTCAACCGGCGGTTGCGCCGGCTGGGGATCGAACCCCGGGCGCCGGGGCGCTGGCCCCGGTCCAACCAGGCCAAGGCGCTGGCACAGCGCGCACTGCGCCGCATGGGCCTCGCGGATTGACGGATAGGTAAACCCGACGCAAAGCCGCGTTCGCATGACCGCGACCCCTTCCCCTCTTACCGCCCCAGACCCTGCCAGCCTCGTCGACGGACTGGTGCGACTTCTGACCGTGGCCCGCGAAGACGAGGACCGCTTCACTGGCGCACCGCAGAAGGGCGGCGTCGGCCGGGTTTTCGGTGGCCAAGTCGTCGCCCAGGGGCTTCAGGCAGCGCAGGCAACCGCGCCTGACGGCATGGAAGCGCATTCGCTTCATGCCTATTTCCTGCGCGGCGGCGAGGAAGGGCCGCCGATCGATTACACCGTTGCCCGCGATCTTGATGGGCGCAGCTTTGCCAATCGCCGGGTCGTTGCCAGCCAGAACGGCGCCCCGATCCTGACACTGACTGCCAGTTTCCAGCGGCCCGAGGCGGGCCTCGAACACGACACATACGTCATGCCCGATCTTCCCGATCCCGACAGTCTGGCGAGCGACATGGAGATGCGGCGGAAGTTCATCGCGGAGATGGGCACGGTCAGCGAGGCCCAGCGCGCAGTGATGTTGCGCCCGCGCCCCATCGAAATGCGCACCGTGGACAAGCTCCACTGGATGAACAGCGAGAAAAAGACACCGCAGGCGCGCAGCTGGTTCCGGACTGTCGCCCCCTTGCCCGATGATCCGGCGATCCATCGTGCGGTAATCGCCTATGCCAGCGATTATACCCTGCTGGGAACTTGCGCGCTGCCACACGGGCTGAGCTGGGCGCGCGGCGAGTTGAAAGGGGCCAGTCTCGACCACGCGATCTGGTTCCACCGCCCTGCGCGTGCCGACGAATGGCTGCTCTACGCCACCGACAGCCCCTGGAGCGGGGGCGGTCGCGGGATGAACCATGGCCGAATCTTCAATCGTGCGGGCGAACTTGTCGCCAGTGTGGCGCAGGAAGGCGTTATCCGCCCCGCCCGGCGGGATTAGCGCATCAAATCGAGCAGCGTGCGGATTTCGATCGTGGCGAATCCGACCGCGCTGTCGGAAATGCCGTAGGGGATCAGCAAGCTGTCCTCCACTTTGAGCGCACCGCACGTGTAGATCACGTTGGGCACGTATCCTTCGCGTTCGTCATCGACGGCGGTCAGGATCGGGTCTGCCGTGCGTCCGATCACACGCGAAGGATCGTCGAGATCGAGCAAGGCACAGCCAAGCGAATACTTGCGCATCGCCCCGACCCCATGGGTCAGGACAATCCACCCCTCGTCCGTTCGAATGGGACTGCCGCAATTTCCGATCTGGATGAATTCCCAGGGGAACTTCGGCTCCATCAGCAGCACGCCCTCGTCATCCCAGTGCTCGAGATCGTCCGACTGCAACAGGTACAGGTTCTTGCCATCCTGCCGGCCCAGCATGGCATAGCGACCGTTCACCTTCTGGGGAAACAGCGCCATCCCCTTGTTGCGGCCGGCCTCGCCAGTGACGGGCGCCAGTTCGAAGCAGCGGAAATCACGGGTCCGCAGCAATTCCGACCGGATCGAGGAGCCGGAGTAAGCCGTATATGTCCCGATCCATTCGTAATCGCCCCCGCCATGATCGAAACGGACCAGGCGCAGGTCTTCCAGGCCGCCCCGCTGTTGTTCGGTGATCGGGAAAATCACCGTGTTCGAAAGATTGCTCTCGGGATCGCGGTGAACCATCACCGATTGATCGGCATTGCTCAGCGAGGCGTCGTCGAGTTCCACCGACGTAGCAAAGGCGCCCTGAGGCCACAGATCGAAATTGCCATCGGGATAGGCAATGCCTTCGCGAAAGGCGATGGTGCTGATGTGCCCCTCTCCCACTGCGCGCAGGCTCATGACGAAACGGCAGGCACCTTCGTCCATGCCGCTTTGATCGGGATGGGGCACGATCGACGGATTCATCAGCGCCGCCGCCGCGTAGGTGTATTCGTGGCAGAAGAAGGCGCCGACCAGCTTCTTCCGTGTCGGCGAAATCGCCGGCATCGCTTTCGGCAAGGTCACGCAAACTTCCTGGAAGCGGCGCATGAACATCGCTTCGGTCTGCCAGTGACGCTCCTCGAAATCGGCGAGCACGAACTGGTATTCGCGCTCCACAGTTTCTTCGTCGAGCGCGAGGATATCCTCCACCAGTCGCTGAGCCCGATCGGAGGGCGCATTGGTCGATTGCCAGCCGAGGTGGAAGGGTCGCAAGACAACGCGCCCCGGATCGGCAAACAGGCGGGTATCAAGTATACGCAAGGGGCTCGACGCGATCCGTACTCTCGTTTCCAACGCGGGCGACTCCTGGCTGTTTTCTCGTCCGAGCCGTCAGCGCTAGCATGGCATGGTATGACATTTGATAGGCGAGGATGGATTCTGCACCGGAATTTTCATTCACCCCGCGCGGTGTCAGCCCGTCCTTGCAGCGCCCCGTCACCGGATCGCCCAGCACCGCGCCGCGATCGTTCGCGCCGCCGAACCAGGCCCAGGCTGCCTCTGCGCGATCCAGCCACCTCGGATCACCGCTGGCTGCAAATGCCGCCGAAGCCGCGTCGATAGCGGCCAGCGCTTCGAGCGGCTGCTGGTCGAACGGCAGGGGCGGGACCTCGCTGCTGCCCAGGCTGTCGGACCCGAGCGGCCGAAAATGACCACTGGGGGCGCTCTGCTGTTCCGTGATCCAGCGCAGGGAGTTCAGACCTTCGGCGATCAGATCATCCCGCCTGAGCGCGGTTCCAGCCCGCAGCAGAGCTTCGGAAAGGCGCGGATTGTCATAGCCGAGCACCGCTTCGAACCAGATCCACGCTGGCCGGCGCGAAACATCCAGCAGCCAGCGCAGCCGTTCGGCCGCCTGCGTCATGGTTTGCCGAGCAGCCTCATGATCGGGTTTGACCGCGAGCACCTCGGCCGCACCCAGCACCACGAATGCGAGCGTGCGGGGGCTTTCGAACTTGCTGATCGGTTCCAGCGCCTGATCGAATAGCCACAGCGCCCATTGCCGCAGCGCCGGATCTTTCGCCCGCGCGGCGCAATCGCCCAGCGCCCAGATCGCTCGCCCGTTCGAATCTTCCGATCCTTGATCCTCGCACCACGACCGGTCGAAGTTCATGAAGTTGCGGAATACTGCACGGTCAGGGTTCCAGGCGTGCTGGACGAACGCCGCATAAGTTTGCGCACGCTGCACGGGCTCCCCGCCGGGTAGCCGGTGCATCAGCATCAGGGCCCGGGCATTATCGTCCAGACAGTATCCATGCCGACGGTCCGGGACAGGACCGATGGCGTGCTGCAGCATCCCGGTGGAATCGCTCATCGCATAAACCGCCGCCGGCGAGGGAAAGACGAGGTCGCCCTCCTGCCCGTTGGCAGCAGGGATTACACTTTCCACCAACGCAGCCGCGGCAGCCGCGAATCTGGGCCAAATCGTCAGCCGCCCTCGCTGCCACGCGCGCTGCTGCATGGCGGCAAGGCGCTCCCGATCGCCAAGCAGCGTATTTACTGCTCTGGCGATCGCGCTGGAATCTCCCGGATCGACCAGCATCCCGACATCATCGGCCAAGAGTTCGCGCGCGTGAACATAGGGAGTGGAGATCACGGCCCGCCCCAGCGCCACTGCGTAACTCAAGGTCCCTGACGTCGACTGCTGCAAGCCCGGATAGGGGGTCAGATAAATGTCGCAGCCTTCCAGCGCGTCCAGCAATTGATCGGTTTCGAGGAAGCGGTTGTCCCATTCCACGTGCGCGGAAACGCCCAGGTTCTCTGCCAGGGCGACCAGGCGTTCACGATAAGCCTCCCCGTCGCGCGCGACCAGATCGGGATGGGTGGCCCCGACAATGCGGTAGGTCGTATCGGGAAAACGCGAGACAATGGCCGGAAGAGCCTCGATGACCCGCTCCAGCCCCTTCCCCGGGCCGAGCAGACCGAAGGTCATCAGAACATTGCGCCCGGAAAGGCCTAGCCGCGCCTTGGCCTGGTCACCCGCCGCAAGCGGCCGGTCGGGCGCGCCATGTTCGATCACGACAACGCGTTCCGGGGGAACGCCATAGATATCCTGCAGCAGCGTAACTGAATGACGGGCCATTACCATGATCCGCGAGGCGCGCGCTGCCAGGCGCTTCACAATGGCCAGTTGCCGGTCACTGGGGTGCTCGAGCACAGTATGGAGCGTGACGACGAGGGGTACGGCGATCCGATCGACCAGTTCGAGCACAAGCTCGCCGTCGGACCCGCCGAATATCCCGAACTCGTGCTGCAGCCATGCGACATCTGCGGCACCGGAGTTGATGCACGCCGCCGCATCGCGATAAGCCTGGCGATGATCGGACGTGATTACATGGACATCGGGTTCGTAAACCAGGTTCCTGCTGCCATCTTCGAGCGCGAATACCTCCACCGCCATGTCGGATCGGTGGGCGGCAAGCTGTTCGCGAATATCGCTCGTAAACGTCGCAATGCCGCATCGGCGCGGCGTATACGTGCCAATCATTGCCACGCGCCGCGCGGTCGGCGAATGGCCGGCCCAGTCTGCGAAAATCGATCCTGTGGCATCCGCATCGTTGCCACCTTCCGATCGAATTATCCGGAGGTCACTCAGATCCATCGAATTTCACCGCCATCCCGCGTTCAACCACTGAAGCGTTAATGAACGAAACGGCTTTTGGGTTCCGCTGCAGCGCAGCAAAAATCATCTGGAGTACTTGATATTAGGCAACTATCCGTGCTGGATATGCGTCAAGCTGCGGTTGACGGAGTTCGCTGGTGACCGCTCGCGCAGTCAATCGCAGATTTTTCGCGCCAAGGCCGCACGTTTCGTGTAGGGGCCGCGTCAACGCCGTGCGCCGCGCCCTTCTCCGCGCCGCGCCTGACCTGGCCGGTGAAACGGCCCAGCTTCGACCCTGCCATCCTGCAAGCCGCCCGCCGCGGCAACGCTATCTGTTTGCGAGTAATGATGAATTTCGAATCCCTTCCCCCCGCCATCGCCGAAGCCGTCGCTGAACGTGGCTATGCCGCGCCTACGCCTGTTCAGGCCGCCGTGCTCGACGAGCAGGCTCATGGCCGCGACCTGATCGTTTCCGCCCAGACCGGCTCGGGCAAGACGGTGGCCTTCGGCCTTGCCCTCGCCGAGGCTTTGCTGGCCGAAACCGGGCCGATGCCACTGGTCGAACGTCCACTGGCGCTGGTCATCGCGCCAACGCGCGAACTGGCCCTGCAGGTCAGCCGCGAGCTTGGTTGGCTCTACGCCAAGGCGGGCCTTCGCATCGCCACTTGCGTGGGCGGGATGGACGCTTCGAAGGAACGCCGTGCACTCAGGGCCGGGCCCGCAATTGTGGTCGGCACGCCGGGCCGCTTGCGCGATCACCTCGAGCGCGGTGCGCTCGATCTTTCGGGTCTCGTCGGCGTTGTCCTCGACGAAGCGGACGAGATGCTCGACATGGGTTTCCGCGACGATCTCGAGGCGATACTCGATGCCTCCCCGGAAACGCGCCGCACACTGCTGTTCTCCGCGACCATGCCCCGCCCAATCGTCGCGCTGGCAGAGCGTTACCAGACCAACGCGCTGCGCCTTGCCCTGGTCGGTGAGGATCGCGGGCATGGGGATATCGCCTATCAGGCCGTCGTTGTCGCTCCGAACGAGATCGAACAGGCTGTGGTCAACTTGTTGCGCTATCACGAGGCGGAAACCGCGATTCTGTTCTGCGCCACGCGCGACAACGTTCGCCATCTTCACGCGACCTTGCAGGAGCGCGGCTTTGCCGTGGTCGCACTTTCGGGCGAGCATTCGCAGAGCGAACGCAACCAGGCGCTCCAGGCGCTGCGCGATCGCCGCGTGCGCGTTTGCGTCGCGACCGACGTCGCGGCCCGCGGCATCGACCTTCCCACGCTCAGCCTGGTCATCCACGTCGAGATCCCTCGCGATGCCGAAACGCTGCAGCACCGCTCGGGCCGGACCGGGCGCGCGGGCAAGAAGGGTACCGCCGCGCTGATCGTCCCGTTCAACCGCCGCAAGCGGGTCGACGCCATGCTGCGCGGCGCCAAGATCGCGGCCGAGTGGACCGACCCGCCAACCCCCGAACAGATCCGCGCCAAGGACCGCGAGCGGCTGCTTTCGGTTCTGCTGGCCCCTGCCGAATTCGACGACGAAGACCGCGCGCTTGCGGAACGCCTGATGGCGGAACGCCCGGCAGCGGACATTGCCGCGGCGCTGGTGCAGGCGCACCGTGCAGCGATGCCGCAACCGGAGGAATTGCTCGCCAACACCCCCGAGGCGCGCGACGCAGCGCGGCAGGAACGCCACCGCCCCGGCTTCGATGACACCGTGTGGTTCCGCATCGACGTGGGCCGGCGCCAGAATGCCGAGCCGCGCTGGTTGCTGCCCTTGCTGTGCCGCCGCGGGCACGTGACGCGCAATGAGATCGGCGCGATCCGCATTGGTCCGAACGAGACGCATTTCCAGGTGCCCCGCCCGATCGCCGCCCGTTTTGCCGAAGCAGTCGCGCGCACCGCCGGTGGCGAGGACGAGCAGGACGCGCTGCACATCGAACAGACCGACCAGCCCCCGCGCGATACGGCCCGCGCCAACCGGCGGGCCAACAGCGATGGCGGCCGATCGAACGCAGTCAGCCCCACGCCGCGCGGCAAGCCCGCCGGCGGCGCCCCGTGGAAAGGCAAGCCCCACCCTGCCCGTGCGGGCGGCGGCAAGGCCCCTGGCAAGCCGCATCGGGGCAAGCCCGGCTTCAAGAAGAAGCCTTGACGCGCGTCACGCTCCACCCGGATTGAAATACTGTGGCTTTCCCTCGGTTAGGGGGAAGGAAAGTGTGGCTTTCGCGCGCGGTCGGGATTTGTCCGTTCGAAAGCATGTGACGGGCCTCTTGAAGGATGGCGACCCGGCTAGCGAGCAAGACGCGAGTAGGAAAACTGTTTCCCGTTATCCGGGCGACGCGCGACGCTGCCGCGGAATTGGTGCGCGCGCTCGCGAGGCAATGTTGGAACCGCGCGCAGGCACGGCCCGTTGGTCGGACATACGTCATCCAAACAGAGAACCTCATGTCTGACCCAACCCAGCGCGATATTGCCGAAAAGGCGGAGAAGCTGAAAAACGACGGCGCGCAGCCGCGTGAATACCTCGATCGTCAGGAAGACACGCCAGGCCAGGGAATGTCTGAACAAGTTGCGGATGAGCATGCCGCCCGCGGCTCGCTCGATGCCGAAGGGCAGCGCCCGGTGCTCGAGCGCAGCCGCAAGGTACGCTGACATGGACATCTTCTTCAATTCCGACAACGCCACCGATCTGGACGCCGATTTCGCCGCCGGGGTCGAGGATCGGTTGAAAGAGCGCCTCGATGCGCGGTTCGGGGATCGTATTACCCGCGTCGAAGCGCACGTTCGCGACGTGGACGGCACCACCAATGGCCCGCATGGCATCGAGGCGACGCTGGAGGCACGCCCGGCAAACGGGGGGCCGATCGTGGTGACGGAGCGCGCGGGCGAACCCATGCAGGCGGTCAATGCCGCACTCGGCACGCTGGTGAACCGGCTCGATAGCGCATTCGGCAAGGCCGATCGCCACCGCGTTTAACGCAATCTATTTTACGGAGAATTCCATGCAGATACCCCCCGGTGCGCACATCGCGGTTATCGATGGCGAACGGTTCCTCCTGTTCCGCAACGGCGATGATGCACAGCATCCCGATATCGGATCGCCATCGCAGCCCGACCTTTCCCCGTCCAACCGCAGTCAGGGCAAATTGCGCCCCTCGATCACGACGTCGCAGGATGCCGGCAACGATCTCGACGAAGCCGCGCATGTTGCGGCGGCTGCCGACTGGCTGAACCATGCGGTCCTGTCGAACACGATCGAGAAACTGGTGGTCGTGGCAGACAAGCGATCGCTGGGTGAATTGCGGCGCCATTACCACAAGGAACTGGAGGAACGCCTCGTGGGCGAGGTGGCCAAGGCGCTGACCGGCCGCCCGGTTCCCGAAATCGAACAAGCCATCATGGATGCATGACCTGCGCCATACCGGGGGCGGCACGGGTTGCCGCCCTCATTCCCCGGCGTGGTAGAAATCGTACACCGTCCGCGCGACGCCTGCGCTTACGCCGGGCGCTCGCATCAGGTCCTCCAGCGCTGCAGCGCGCACCTTGCTCGCCGTGCCGAAGTGGAGAAGCAACGCACGCTTTCGTGACGGACCGATGCCCGGGATTTCGTCGAGCGGCGATGCACTGATGGCACGGCTGCGTTTTGCCCGGTGCGCCCCGATGGCGAAGCGGTGGACCTCGTCGCGCAAGTTCTGAAGGTGGAACAATACGGGCGAATTGATCGGCAAGGTCTTTTCGCGCCCGTCAGGGAAATGGAACACCTCGCGCCCTTCGCGCCCGTGGTGCGGCCCCTTGGCGATGGCAACCACTGGCACGTCCTCGATCCCCAGCTCCTCCAGTGTATCGCGAACGGCAGACATCTGCCCCTTGCCGCCGTCGATCAGGACGAGATCGGGCCAGACCACCCCGGCCTGCTCGCGATCGGGATCATCCTCCATCGCGCGTGCGAAACGCCGCCCGATCACTTCGCGCATCATGCCGAAGTCGTCGTTGCCTTGCGCGGTCTTGATGTTGAACTTGCGGTACTGGCCCTTCTCGAACCCCTCCGGCCCGGCGACGATCATCGCGCCCACGGCCTTGGTGCCCTGGATGTGGCTGTTGTCGTAGACCTCGATCCGGCGCGGCGGCTCGGGCAGTTCGAGAAATTCGGCGAGTTCGCGCAAGGTCCTTGCCTTGGTTCCGCTTTCCGCCTGGCGTCGTTCCAGCGCCTCGGTCGCGTTGCGCTGGGCCTGGCCCATCAGCTTGCGCCGCGTGCCGCGCTGGGGGATCGAGATGTCGACCCGGTGCCCGGCCTTGGCGCACAGTGCCTCCGCGATCAGATCCTGTTCCGGCAGCACGCGGTCGACCAGAATGGTTCGGGGCGGCGGAACTTCCTCGTAGAACTGCAGCAGCACGTCGGCGAGGACCTGATCATCCTCCACGTCCGCCGTGTGTGCCGGGAAGAACGCGCGGTGGCCCCAGTTCTGCCCGCCGCGCACGAAAAAGGCCTGGACACCGACCTGCCCGCCCTTGCTCGCCAGCGCAAACACGTCCGCATCGCCCACGCCGCTGGCATTGATCGCCTGCGATCCCTGGATGAAGGTCGCCGCGCGCAGCCGGTCGCGCAGCATCGCGGCAGTTTCGAAATCGAGATTCGCAGCCGCCGCCGCCATCTGTTTCTCGATCTTCGCCTGAACAGCGCCGGACTTCCCGCCGAGGAAATCCTTCGCCTCGCGCACCAGCGAAGCATAGCCCGTGTCGTCGATCCGGCCAACGCACGGGGCGGAGCAGCGCTTGATCTGATAGAGCAGGCACGGCCGGTCGCGCCGGGCAAAGAAGCTGTCGGTGCAACTGCGCAGCAGGAACAGCTTCTGCAGGGCGTTGATCGTGGTATTGACCGACCCGGCGCTGGCGAAGGGGCCATAGTAATCGCCCTTGGCCCGCCGCGCCCCGCGGTGCTTCATGATGCGCGGGAAGGCATGGTCGGCCCGCAGCAGGATGAAGGGGAAACTCTTGTCGTCGCGCAGCAGCACGTTGAACGGCGGGCGATACCGCTTGATCAGCTGCGCTTCGAGCAGGAGCGCCTCCGCCTCCGAACCGGTCACGACGATTTCCATCGCCCGGGTCTGGCTGACCATGCGTTTCAGCCGGTTGGAGAGCGCCTTGACCTGCGTGTAGCTGGGCACGCGCGCCTTCAGGCTGCGCGCCTTGCCGACGTAGAGAACGTCGCCGCGCGCATCCAGCATCCGGTAAACGCCGGGGCGCGGCTTCAGCGTCTTCACCGTATTCCGGATCGCCGTGATCCCCGCATCGAGATCGGGCGTTGCCGACGACACGGTATAGGCGGCGCGTTCCTCGTGGAATCGCTCGGCGCCGCGCGGATCGGGTGGAGAGCCAGCCTTGCTTCGTGACATCGGCAGGGAGATAGGCGGCGGACCGCTGCCATGCCAGCCCCCGTCGCCGGCAATCACCGCCGTTCGACGCCCTCCAGCTCGACCCCCGGCGCAAGCTGAACTAGAACACCTTGCGCAACTCCACTGCCACCGTCCGGCCCAGAGGGTCGATCAGGCCCGGCTGATAGCTCAGGGGTACCGCGCCGGTTTCATCGGTAACGCGCTGTTGGGCGTCGAACAGGTTGTCGACCCGCAACGACAGGCGCGCGCCCTTGAAGAATCCCGGCGTTTCCCCGACCAGCCACCGTTGCTGCTCCAGATCGGCGAACAGGCGCAGGTTGAATGTGGCCAGATCGCCGAAGTCGAGATCGCTCGATCCGGGCAAGCCGCTGCCTTCGACCGTCGTGCCGCTGGCGTAGTTGGCCGACAGGCGCAGGCCGAGCCCGTCCTTGAACAAGCCACCTTCCAGTTCGACCCTGTGGCGCGACACGCCGCCCGCGCCAAGAGCATCGCCATCAAGCAGGTCGAGCACCGGCACGCCGGGGGCGATCAGCGCCTCGTTCTCGAGCTCGACGGTGTGATAGAGCGAAAGGCTCCAACGCCCCTGCCCGTCGCCGCCACGCCCGAAGCCGCCCATGCCGCCGCCGCCACGGCCTCCACCGCCGCCGCCCCGTGTCTCGCCGCCGCCTTCACCGCCGCCGCGCTGGCGCCCTTCGCCGCCGCCTTCCGTCGGGGCGGGCATCGCGCATACGCGATCGCGCAGCTGGACCGCGCGGGCCTGGTCGATCTGGCCGTCCGCGCCGCGCAGCCGCGCAAGCATTTCTTCCGGCAGGGCCGACAGGTCCGGCACCGGCGAACCCGATGGATTGTCAGGATCGAACCCGGCGCACAGCGTCTGGCGCACGGCAGCCATGCGCGCAGGATCGAACTGGCGCGGCTCGGCGCTGCAGAACCGCTGGCGCAGCTGCTCCAGCCGTGCGGGATCGATGGTGCCGTCGGGCCCGGCCAGCCGGTCGCGCATCTGCTGTGGCAGGATGGCGGGATCGACAGGCTTGCTGGGATCGGCGCAGACTTGCTGGCGCAGTTCGGCAAAGCGCGCGGGATCGAACCCGCCCGGCCCCCCCATGCCGCGTCCACCCGTGCCAGAAGGCGCAGGGGGCGCTGCGGGTTCGGCCGCGCGCGCTGCCCCCATCATGCCGCCACGCCCGCTGCGGCCGGCGCCTTCCGGAGCAGGCTGGCCCACTCGGCCGAACAGGTTGATGCCATAGCGGATGCGTGAGCTGTTGCGTTCGGCGAAAGTAACGGCGCGACGGTCGATTGCGACCAGACGTCCTTCGGCATCGCGCGTCACCCGATCGGGAAACGCAGCCTCAATCGCCGGGGTCAGCAGCGGGAAGCCTTCGGTCACGTCGTCCGATCGGTTGCGAAAGTATTCCACGCGGATGTCGGCACGATCAAAAAGGTCGAGTTCGTAGGCGGCGGACAGCTTGATATCGCGCTGCGTCTCGGCCAGCAGGAACGGGTTACCGCCCGTGGTGATGGTCGCCAGGGTCGTTTCGCCGCGAGTGAAATCGAAGACCGGCACGTTGAAGGTCTGTATCTGCGGATCGCCCAGCGCAGCGAGGCCCGGGGCCGCCTCACGCATGGTGTAGCTGGCCTGGAGCGACAGCCGATCGGTCGGGCGCCAGTTCAGCCCTGCGGTCCAGTCATGCAGGGTGCCGAAGTCCGACAGGTGATTTACGCCGGCGCCAAGGTTCAGGCTCAATTCGCCGAGCGGTTCGAGGAAGCCTTCGCGCGCGCTGGCGATGGGAATGCCCAGGTTGACGCCTGCGCTCAGGTCGCCGCGCGTGAGCACTGTTTCACCAACGTTCGCGCGCGTATCGGTGCTGGCAATCCGGTTCCAGTTATATCCTGTGTCGAAGGTCACGCTGACCTCGCCGCCCGGCAGCATGATCGGGTTGCCCCGCAGCGTCACGAGAGAAGTGGCATTGGTCAGCCTGGTCACCGATCGATCAACCCCCGCGTCTGCCACGACCGGCAAGACGCCGTCGATCGCCAGCTGACCGGCATCGACAAGATCCTGCAGCACCTGCCCGTCGCGCCGGCGGTCGATCAGGTTGACCGTGCGCCCGTGGCTCGCGTCGGCCGTCGCAGCAAGGTTCCAGTCGCCGACGGGCTTGTTGAAGGAACTGGCGATCGAGCCCGTGGTGGAACGGCGGCGGCGCTCGAGCGGATTATCGTCGAGGGTCCGCAATGCGCTGGCTCCGCCATCGGTAAGCAGCACGGTATCGAGACCCGAGAGCGACAGCCCGGTTTCATGCTTGAGGTTGCCGTTCAGCGAAAATGTCGCCGCATCGCGCCCTTCGCCGAACCCGGTGTTCCAGGTCCCTTCGACCTCTATCGTATCGCCCGAACCGGCAAGACTGCGGAATGCGGCTGGATCGGGATCGCCGGCCACCGTCGGGACGCTTCCGGGCGTCTGGACGATATTGCGCTCGTCCTCCGTCAGCAACGTCGACCTGTTGTATTCGGCGCCGAGCAGCAGGCGATTGGCCCCGTTTATGGTGAGCTGCGACGCCTCCACCTCGCCCTGCAGCCGGCCGCCTGCGGTTGGCCCGCCCAGTTCGAGTTCCACCTCGCGGCTGGCAAAATTGTCCTTGAGGATGAAGTTGATGACGCGCTGGTCGGCCGGATAGCCGTATTGCAGCGCCACTTCCTCCGGGAAGACCTCCACCTTCTGGATCGCTTCGGGCGGATAGCGGCGCATTTCGCGAAAGCCCGAGACGCGCTGGCCGTTGACCAGGAACACCGGTCGTCCGCCGCGCCCGCGGCCGGTGCCGGTCTGCGGCGCAAGCTGGGCGATAAGGTCTTCAAGCGAACTTGCACCGACTGCGGCGATCTCCGCTTCGTCCAGTTCGACGACCGGGGGCACGTCGGTGTCCACCTCGCCGCGACGGCGGGTGGCGGTGACGACGATCTCGGCCCCGGCTTCCGGCTGGTCGTCGCCTGCCTGGGCAGTTTCGGGCTGCGCCTGTGCGGCGGGCGGCAGCGCTTCCTGCCCGTGTGCAGATGTCGCGAGAACGCTCGCGAGTGCGATGAAGGAAACGCGGCTGATGGAATTCTTCACGGTCTACGGGCCCTTGCAAGTTCTGTCTTGGTCCCCCGACCACGAGCGGGGCTTGGCTGCCCCTGACCGGACAATCAACATTCAGCAGGTAATAAATTGTCGCGGCCTGTGTTCCCGGGCCGCCTGAACGCGGCGCTCTTCCCTTTTGCAACGCCTGCCGCTATGGGCGCGCGACATTTTTCGACAAACTGCACGGAAACCTGAACTGCATGGCCAAAGAAGAACTCCTCGAAATGCGCGGCAAGGTAGTGGAGCTGCTGCCTAACGCGATGTTCCGGGTGGAGCTCGAGAACGGTCACGAAGTTCTGGGCCACACCGCCGGCAAGATGCGCAAGAACCGCATCCGCGTGCTGGTGGGCGACGAGGTCCTGTGCGAACTGACGCCATACGACCTGACCAAGGCGCGCATCACCTACCGCTTCATGCCCGGACGCGGCGGCCCGGGGCCGCAGTAACGCGCCCGTGGGCCAGCCCACGCTGATCCTCGCATCCGCCAGCCCGCGCCGCCGCGAACTGATTGCGCGGCTCGGCATCGAACCTGCGCGCATTCTTTCGGCGGATATCGACGAGACGCCGCATAAATCGGAACTTCCCCGCGTCTATGCTGCCCGCATGGCGCGCGAGAAGGCGCTGGCAGCTGCCTCTGGCGACGGCTTCGTGCTTGCTGGCGACACTGTGGTTGCAGTGGGGCGCCGCATCTTGCCCAAGGCGGAGGACGAGGCGACCGCCCGGCGGTGCCTGGAATTGCTGTCGGGCCGCCGCCACCGGGTACTTTCGGCAGTCGCCCTGCGCGCGCCCGGTGGGACGATACGCGAACGGCTTTCCGAAACGATCGTGATTTTCAAGCGCCTGTCGGCGGAGGAGCTGGCAACCTATCTCGCTGGGGGCGAATGGCACGGCAAGGCGGGCGGCTATGCCATTCAGGGCGCGGCCGAGGGGTTGATCCGCCGCATCGATGGCAGCCATTCGGGCGTCGTCGGCCTGCCGCTGTACGAAACGCGCGCGCTGCTGAAGGCGGCTGGGTTCGCCCTTGGCTGAGTGGCTGCTGGAACGCGGAATCGGCGAAGATCGCGCTGTCCGCATGGAACGCGGCGAAATTGCCGAAGCGCGGCTGGACTGGCCCGGTGCGCTGATTGCAGGCGAAGTGGGCGACGCGGTGCTGGTGTCGCGAGCCCGCGGAAGCGACCGCGGCACTGCGCGGTTCCCCAGCGGCGAAGAAGCACTCGTCAGCAAGCTGTCGAAGGATGCGAGCGAAGGCGCTGCGCTGCGCCTCGAAGTTACGCGCGCGCCGATCGGCGAACGGGGCCGGCTGAAACGCGCGCAGGCCCGCCCCACGACGCGCGACCCCGGGCGCCCCGATCTTGCCCGGCAACTCGCGAATGAAGGGCACCTCGTGCGCCAGGTGCGCCGGTTTCCCGACGGCGACTGGGACGCTCTGCTGGGCGAGGCGTTGACGGGGGAGGTCGCATTTGCAGGCGGTTCACTGCTCCTTGCCACAACCCCGGCGATGACCGTGATCGACATCGACGGCACCCTCCCCCCGCGCACGCTTGCACTGTCCGCCGTACCCGCGATCGCTGCAACCCTGCGCCGATTCGATCTGGGCGGATCGATCGCGATCGATTTCCCGACATTGCCGGACAAGGCCGACCGGAAGGCGGTCGACACGGCATTGGGCGCAGCTCTCACCGACTGGCGGCACGAGCGAACGGCAATCAACGGCTTTGGCCTGGTGCAGCTCGTCGCGCGACTGGAACGGCCGTCGTTCCTCCACCGGGCGCGCCATTCGCGCGCCGCCATGCTTGCACGGCAAGCGCTGCGACGCGCCGAATCGGTCGAAGAGCCAGGGGCGTTGCTGATCACCGCGCATCCCGCAATCGCGAGCACGTTCAGGCCAGAATGGCTTGAAGAACTTGCCCGCCGTACCGGGCGCGAGGTGCGCGTGGCGACCGATCCCGGACTTGCGCCGGAAGGCACTTTCGCACAGGCGATGCCGTTATGACCGCGCCCAAACCCTGCCCGATCTGCAAACGCCCGCGCAGCGCCGAATTCGCGCCGTTCTGTTCCAGCCGCTGCCGCGACCGCGATCTCGCGCAGTGGTTCGGCGATGGCTATGCAGTGCCCGGCCGCCCTGCCCTGCCCGAAGAGATTGCAGGCCATGTGACACGCGGCGAAGACGATTGATTGCCCCTTGCCAAGGCGTGCGCGCTTCGCCATAGGCGCGCTTCCAACCGCTCGCCGACCCCTCGGGGTCGCTCGCAGAGTGCGCCTCGGTAGCTCAGTTGGTAGAGCATGCGACTGAAAATCGCAGTGTCGGTGGTTCGAATCCGCCCCGAGGCACCACCACCTTCCAGCCCATGCGGCCTTGCCTCTGGTCATTCCCGCCTGTTCGGAGTAAGGGCGCCTCAAACGCCCCGGACCTGCGGACGCCAGCTGATTCCGCCGGCCGGGGCCTTGTCATTTTCACGCCAAGGAATCGCCTCATGTCCCGTCGCCGCCAGATTTACGAAGGCAAGGCCAAGATCCTCTACGAAGGTCCCGAGCCGGGCACGCTGATCCAGTATTTCAAGGACGATGCGACTGCCTTCAACGCGCAGAAGAAGGGCACGATTAACGGCAAGGGCGTGATCAACAACCGCATCAGCGAGTATGTGTTCACCCGCCTGTCGCACATCGGCATCCCGACGCACTTCATCCGCCGCCTCAACATGCGCGAGCAACTGGTCCGTCAGGTCGAGATCATCCCGATCGAGGTCGTGGTGCGCAACGTTGCGGCCGGCAGCATTTCCAAGCGCCTGGGCATCGAGGAAGGCGAACCGCTGCCCCACACGCTGATCGAATACTATTACAAGGACGATGCGCTGGGCGATCCGCTGGTCGCGGAAGAGCATATCGCCTGCTTCAACTGGGCCGGCCCGGAAGAAATGCAGGACATCGCCAGCATGGCGATCCGCATCAACGACTTCCTGTGCGGGATGTTCGCCGCGATCGACATCCGCCTGGTGGACTTCAAGCTCGAGTTCGGCCGCATCTGGGATCAGGACAATTACAGCCGCGTGATCCTGGCCGACGAGATCAGCCCCGATGGCTGCCGCCTGTGGGACATGAAGACCGGCGAGAAGCTCGACAAGGATCGCTTCCGCCGCGACCTGGGCGGCGAGGAAGAAGCCTATCAGGAGGTGGCCCGCCGCCTCGGTCTTCTCAATGGCGAAGACAATGGTCCGGGCGAGGTGTTCGACCTCGACGCCCATCGGGGGCGCCTGCGGCTCAATCCCAAACCCAAGAAGTAGGGCTCAGATCACGTAACGCAGCGTCATTCCGCTTGGCCCGATGGCATAGGCGCAATCGGGCATGTGATCGCCATCGACCTGCACCGGGCTGACGCAGCGATCGAATTCGATCCGGCGCGCAGTGCGGATCGCGGCGAGGCCCAACCGGTCTACCGGCAGGCGCAGCATCGCGGCCATGGTCAGTGCCAAGGTGCCCAGCCGGGTCGAACGACGCAGCAGGATCAGTTCGACCGAATCGGCCTTGAGCGCGGCGCGTGGGCTGAGCCGGAAGGGACCGGCATAAAGCGCGCCGTGCGACACGATCGCCGCCTCCGCCTCTTCTTCGAATGGCGAGCCGTCGGCCATTTCGCCGCGCACCGTCATCGTCCCGCGCGGCCAACGGCGCAGCAGGCGCATTGTCGCAACGACATAGGCATAGCGGCCAATGCGCCGTTTCAGCGGCCCCGACACGCCAGCGACCGCATGGCTGTCCGGCCCGATCGACAGGCATGATACCACCGGCAGTTCGCCGAGCGTGTATAGCGGCGCATGAATCCAGCTGTCGGCGCCTCGCTGCCACGCTTCCCGCAACTGCCGGGCGAGGCGCATGGGATCGCGGGCGTAGCCCAGTTCGCGCGCAACCAGATTTATGGTTCCGGCCGGTGCGATTGCCAGCGGCACCCGGCCGGCATCCTCGCCCAGTGCCTGCACCGTATCGCGCAGGGTCCCGTCGCCGCCGTGTACACATATGCAGTCGGCCGTGCCGGAAAGCCGCGCACCGGCGGGCGTTGTCGCAATCGGCGTGGCCGCAATCCCTTCAGCCGCAAACGCCGCCACCAGCTGGTCGAGGCGACTGGCGCGAAACCCGCCCGCGACGGGGTTGTAAACGAGGTCCATTTTCATCGCCGCGCGCATAGCACGCGGGGGTTTCCGAACCGTTCTTGCCCGGTTCAGGCACGGCTGGCATGACAGCACGATGCTGAACCGACTGTTTTTCCTACCCGCTGCGCTGCTGGTCGCGGTCCCCGTCATCGCGCAGGCCCCGGAGCCCGCACCGGTCACCTGGGCTTTCGAGGAAAGCGACCTTCGGGCAGAGCCGGGCTTTATCTTCGGCCAGCTCGACAACGGCATGCGCTATGTCATTCGGCGCAACGACCGGCCGGAGGGCACGGCCGTGGTGCGCATGGAAATCGGCGCCGGTCGACTGGACGAGCGCGATGGCGAGCGCGGCCTTGCCCATTTCGTCGAACACATGGCGTTCAACGGATCGACCAACGTGCCCGAGGGCGAAATGGTCAAGTTGCTCGAGCGGCTCGGCCTTGCCTTCGGGGCCGACACCAATGCCGCGACGGCGTTCGATTATACCCAGTACATGCTCGACCTGCCGCGTGCTGACGAACAACTGCTCGATACTGCGCTCATGTTGATGCGGGAAACGGCGAGCGAACTGCTGTTCGACCCTGCCGCGGTTGAGCGCGAACGAGGGGTATTGCTGGCCGAGCGGCGGGATCGCACCACATTCGCCCAGCGCAATCTGGCCGACCAGGTCGATTTCATGTTCCCGGGCTCACGCTTTTCCGAACGCTTCCCGCTGGCCGATCGCGAAGATGTCGACAGCGCCAGCGCCGCCACGCTCAAGGCGTTCTGGCAGCGCAATTACGTGCCCCAAAAGACTACGCTGGTAGTGGTCGGTGATTTCGACCCGGCAGTGGTCGAGGCGAAGATCCGTGCCGGTTTTGCCGATTGGCAAGCGCGCGATAGTGCGCCGCAACCCGATGCGGGCCCTTATGACCCGGCCTATAAGGGTGAAACTGACATCTATCTCGACCCCGCGCTCGACACGCAAGTGGTGATGCTGCGCAACGGGCCCTGGATCGACGAGCCTGATACGCGGGCCCGGCGCAAGGCCGCACTGCTGCGCGCGCTCGGATACGCGGCCATATCGCGGCGCATGCAATTGCTGGCGCAGGGTGACGATCCGCCGTTCCGCGCGGCCGGTTTCGGCACCGGAGACGTCTTTGAAACCGCGCGCCAGTCCTCGCTCACCGTCAATGTGATCGAGGGGCAGTGGCAACGGGGGCTGACGGCGGCGGTGACCGAGTATCGCCGGGCGATCGAGCACGGTTTCACTTCCGCCGAGCTGGCGGAACAGGTGGCGCAGCTTCGCACCGCCTACGAAAACGCGGCTGCAGGTGCCGAGACCCGCAGCAATGCCGCGCTCGCCAACGCGGCTATTGCACTTGCCCGCAACGAGCGGGTGCCGATCGCGCCGGCTGAACAACTGGCGATTTTCGAGGAAGTCGCCGCAAGCGCCACACCGGATGCCGTACTCGCCGCGGTGCGCGAACATTCGATTCCGCTCGATGATGCTCTGATACGCTATCAGGGGCGTGTCGCCCCCGAGGGCGGAGAAGCGGCTGTGCGCACTGCGTTCGAGGCCGCCATGGCGGCGCCGGTCGCCGCGCCTGAACAGGCCAGCACCGCTGCATTCGGGTATACGGAATTCGGAACACCCGGCACCGTGGTGGAGGATCGCACCGATCCCGCGCTCGGCATCCGCACATTACGCTTTTCCAACGGGGTGATGTTCAACCTGAAACGCACTGCGCTGGAGCGTGACCGCATACGCGTGGCTGTATCGATCGACGGCGGACAGTTTCTCGACACGCGCGAGAACCCGCTCGCGACCGCGCTGACCGGTCTTTATTCCGCAGGCGGGCTTGGCAAGCATTCGCTGTCCGAATTGCAGACCATCCTGGCCGGACGCACGGTGGATGCCGGGTTCGGCGCGCAAACCGATGCCTTCCGCGTTGCCGGCACCACGACGCCGCGCGATCTGGAACTGCAACTGCAATTGGTGACCGCTTACCTCACCGATCCAGGATACCGCCCCGAAGCAGTGACGCGCTATCGCAATTCGCTGGCCGATTTCTTCGCTCGCGTGGACGCGACGCCGGGCAGCGTGCTCGGCAACCGCAGTGGCGCGGTACTGAGCGACAACGACCCCCGCTTCACGCTCCAGCCCCGGGAAGCCTATGCCGCGCTCGATTTCGCGCAACTGCGTGCCGCACTTGGCGACCGGCTGGCCAAGGGCGCGATCGAGGTGGCGCTTGTGGGAGATATCGACGAGGCCCGTGCGATCGAACTGGTCGGAGCCACGCTGGGCGCCCTCCCCGCGCGCGAGCCCGACTTCCGCAATTACGATGCCAACAACGATCGCGCCTTTACCGGCAACCGCACGCGCCACGTCCTGCGGCACACCGGCGGTGCAGACCAGGCGCTGGTCCAGCAGGTCTGGCCGACCGAGGATTATACCGACGTCGTCGCCGGCAGCACGCTGACCCTGCTGCGCGCGGTGGCTGATCTCGAAATCACCGAACAGCTGCGCGAAGCGCTGGGCAAGACCTATTCGCCCAATGTCGCCAATGCGCAGAGCCGGCATTATCCCGGTTACGGCACGTTCGCCGTCACGGCGACGGTGGAACCGGGCGAGGTCGAGGCGACCAGCGCCGCGATCCGCGAAACGGTGGAGAAGCTGCGCGCTGCACCGGTCGACGCCGATCTGTTTCAACGGGCGCGCCAGCCCCTGCTCGAACGGCTCGACAACCTGCTCAAAACCAATGCCGGATGGATGAGCCTGGTCGACCGGGCGCAGAGCCAACCCGACACCATAGAGCGCTACCGCGAAGCCCGCGCGCGCTACGAGGCGCTGACGCCTGCCGACGTGCAGGCGATGGCGGCCAAGTACCTCGACCCGGCCCGCGCGGTGGAGATCGTTATCCTGCCCGCCGAGCAGGCTTTGCCAAAAACGCCTGCACCGCTATAGGCCCGCCCATCAGCGCCAGCCGGAGTCCCGCCCATGAAAGTCCGCGTCCACGTCAGCCTCAAACCCGGCGTGCTCGATCCGCAGGGGCGCGCAGTGCACCACGCGCTCGAAGGCATGGGGTTCGAAGGCGTAAACGACGTGCGCGTCGGTCGCTTGATCGAGCTGGACGTAGCCGATGGCACGAGCGACGCCGCGATCGACGAGATGTGCCGCAAGCTCCTCGCCAACCTGGTGATCGAGAATTATCGCATCGAGAAGCCGGAGACGGTCTGATGGCTGGCTTTCGCGCCGCAGTGGTCACGTTCCCCGGTTCCAACTGCGACCGCGACATGGCGGTGGCGCTGGAAAAGGTCTCCGGCACCGCGCCGCTGCGCGTGTGGCATGGCGATGCGCAGCTGCCGGAACAGCTTGATCTGATCGCGCTGCCAGGCGGATTTTCCTACGGCGACTATCTGCGTTCCGGCGCCATGGCCGCCAAGAGCCCGATCATGCGCGAAGTCATGCGCGCGGCAGAACGCGGCGTGCCGGTTCTGGGCGTGTGCAACGGTTTCCAGGTGTTGACCGAAGCAGGCCTGCTGCCCGGCGCCCTGCTGCGCAATGCCGGGCAGAACTTCATCTGCCGCACCGCGCCGCTCAGGGTCGAAAACAACCAGAGCCTGTTCACGGCCGGGTACGAGGCCGGTGCGACCATCCACATCCCGGTTGCGCACCATGATGGCAATTACTTCGCCGACGAAGATACGCTCGACCGGCTGGAAGGCGAAGGGCGCGTGGCGTTCCGCTATCTCGATACGGTCAACGGGTCGCAGCGCCAGATTGCCGGGGTTCTCAACCAGGGCGGCAATGTGCTCGGCATGATGCCGCATCCCGAACGCGCGATCGAAACGGATCACGGCGGTACGGATGGGCGGGCACTGTTCGAAAGCGCGGTGGGCGCGCTGGTCGGCGCCTAGCCTGCAATCTGCTGCGCGCGCAGGAAGATCGCGCGCGCGTCTGCGGCCGGCATGGGGCGGCCGAAATGGTAGCCCTGGATCTTGTTGCAGCCCATGTCGCGGATCAACGCGGCCTGCTCTGCCGTTTCCACGCCTTCGGCCGTGGTGGTCATGTCCAGGCTCTGCGCCATCGCCACCACTGCCCGCACGATCGCCAGGCTTTCCGGGTGCTTTTCGGCAGCGCCCTGCACGAAACTGCGATCGACCTTGATGGTGGTGAAACGCAGTTTGCGCAGGTAACCGAGCGAGGAATAGCCGGTGCCGAAATCGTCGAGCGCAACCCCGCAGCCTAGCGCCATGACCTGTTCCAGCGCCCCGCGCGCGACATCGGCATCGCGCAGGAAGATGCTTTCGGTCACTTCCAGCTCCAGTCGTTGCGGCTGAAGCCCGCTGTTGGCCAGCGCGCGCACCACGGTCGCGGCGAAGTTGGGCTCGACGAGCTGTTCGCCCGAGACATTGACGTTGACCTTGACGTGACCGGGCCAGTTTACCGCCTCCCGGCAGGCCGTTTCGAGCACCCATTCGCCGATCGGCACGATCAGACGGGTATCTTCGGCCAGCGGGATGAACTTGCCCGGGCTGATGCTGCCGTGGTCGGTGCTGTTCCAGCGCACGAGCGCTTCGAAACTGACGAGCGTTTCTTCGTGGGCATCGACCACCGGCTGATATTCCAGCACCAGTTCCTGCCGTTCCAGCGCGCGGCGTAGAGCGAATTCGAGCTGGCGCCGTTCTTCGGCCACCGCATGCAGCTTTGGCTCGTAAGTGCAGTGGTTGCCACCGCCCTCGTCCTTGGCCCGGTAAAGCGCGAGGTCGGAATTGCGCATCAGCTCTTCGGCCGTCTTGCCATCGCGCGGCGCGACAGCCGAACCGACACTGGCGCCGACGTAGAGCGTGTGATGGTCGATCTGGTAAGGCTGCGACAAGCGGTCGATCACCCGGCGCGCGACCGTATCGACCCGCCCGCGTTCCGACGCGTCACGGATCACGATTGCGAACTCGTCACCACCCAGGCGGCCGACAAGCTCGTTTTCGCCCATCAATTCCTTCAGCCGGCGTGACACCTGTGCCAGCAGCTGATCGCCGACCAGATGTCCAAGCGAATCGTTGACTGCCTTGAACCGGTCAAGATCGATCATCAGGAAGGCACAGCGCGTGCGCCATTGCTTGGCATAGCGCATCGCATCGCCAAGTGCCTCGTTCAGCATCAGACGGTTGGGCAGGCCGGTCAGCGTGTCATACCGTGCGAGATAAGCGATCTTTTCCGAGCTTTCGCGCTGTTCGGTGACATCCGACCCCACGCCGCGGAAGCCCACATGATTGCCGCGTTCGTCGAGCATCGGGGTGCCCGACAGTTCCCACCAGCGATCTTCCTGATTGATGGTGACGCGCACGATCAGGTCGGAAAAGCTCTCGCGCCGCTTGAGCCGTTCGGCGAGTTCGTGGAGGCTTGGGGGGAACTGCCCGCTTTCCCAGGCCTCGCCTGCAATCAGTTCGAGGAACGACTGGCCTTCCGCTTCTTCGGTCGATTTACCCAGGGCAAATGCAAACCGCGGCGATGCCGTGCGCACGCGGCGATTGACGTCGATCTGCCATAGCCAATCGGCCTGGTGCTCCTCGAATTCGCGCAGCAGCAGCGAAACGACTTCGCTCTTTTCCACGATGCCCGCCTCGGCAATCCGCGCCTTGAGGTGCATCCGTCCCGTCGTCAGGGCCCCGATCCCGACCGCGGCGGCAAAGGCCAGCGTCAACGGGATCATGGCATATTCGCCCAGCCATGCCGCGCCGGCCGTGGTCACCAGCGTGCCGACCAGGGCGGAGGTTAGCGTCGAGACCGGAGTGGCCGCCACGATCAACGCCGAACAGGCAATGATCGAGACGAATATGACGTAACTGAGCAGGAAGCCCCGCACATCGCCGATAAAGGCGGCATATGCGAGGGGAAGCGACCAGACGGCGGCAACCATCGCGACAGCGCGCATGTGCCGGCGCATTTCCACGCGCAGCACCCGGCGGCGTGTGGCATCGGTCAGCGTAAGGTCGATCCTGACATTGTGCAGCAATGTCAGTCCGAGCAGCAGGCTCCATAGCCCCAGCGGGACTGGACCTGCACTGTTAAAATGGACCAGCACGGTGCCCGCGAACGCCAAAGCATAGCCAAACAATCGACTGCGGATGGTGTCGCCGATCCGCGCGTACTGCATGCCTCGCAGGCGTGCCCACTGAGCCGTTTCCGGATTGTCCAATCCGAGAACTGCCTTGGCCGACAATTCGGTCGGCGGATTAGGGACTACGCTTTTGCTATCGCTCACCCACCTGCGATAGCTGGCAAAGGTTTCGACGCGGTAAAGCATTGCGTCCGGTTTGATCGAAACCGTGGATTACGTAAGGTCACGGCGCGCCCGTTTGCAGTTCCGGCCATGGAAGGCCGTGACGGTGACCGCAGGTCGCGGACCGTCATTCGACCGTAACGGATTTGGCCAGGTTGCGCGGCTGGTCGACATCTGTGCCTTTCACGCAGGCGACGTGATAGGCCAGCAGTTGCACCGGCACGGCATAGACCAGCGGCGCGATCAGCGGATGGACGCGCGGCATCTGGATCGTGGCGAGGCATCCCTCGCCAGCTTCAGCCAGCCCTTCCTCGTCGGAAATCAGCACGATCTTGCCGCCGCGGGCGCGCACTTCCTGCATGTTGCTGACGGTCTTTTCGAACAGCGGTCCGCTGGGGGCGAGCACAATCACCGGTACAGCCTCGTCGATCAGCGCGATGGGCCCGTGCTTCATTTCGCCCGAGGCATAGCCTTCTGCGTGGATGTAGCTGATTTCCTTCAGCTTCAGCGCGCCCTCCAGCGCCAGCGGATAGTCCGGACCACGCCCCAGATAGAGCACGTCGCGCGCCGGCGCGATCAGGTGCGCCATGGCCGCAATATCGTCGTCATGGTCGAGCGCAGCGTTCAATGCAGCAGGCGCCTCGAGCAAGTGCCGCACGACTTCCTGCTCTTCCTCGCGGCTCATCCGGCCCTTCTTTACCGCCAGGTGCGCGGCGAGCGCGGCAAGTACCGCCAGCTGGCAAGTGAACGCCTTGGTGCTGGCAACTCCGATTTCGGGACCGGCATGGGTCGGCAGCAGGAGGTCCGCCTCGCGCGCCATCGAACTGGTCGGCACGTTGACGACCACCGCGATCGTCTGCCCTTCGGCCTTGCAGTGCTTCAGCGCGGCAAGCGTATCCGCCGTTTCGCCGCTTTGCGAAATGAACAGCGCGAGGCCGCCCGGCTCCAAAACGGGATCCCGGTAACGGAATTCGCTCGCCACATCGATATCGACCGGCACGCGCGCAAACTGTTCGAACCAGTATTTGGCGACCAGGCCGGCGTAATAGGACGTGCCGCATGCGACGATGGTGACGCGCCTGATCGCTGACAGATCGAAGTCGATCTGCGGCAGGGCCACCGTATTGTCGGAGCGGCGCAAATACGAGGCGAGCGTTTGCGCGACGACGGTCGGCTGCTCGAAAATCTCTTTCTGCATGAAGTGGCGATAATTGCCCTTCTCTACCGCCGCGGCAGACGCGCCGGACGTCACGACCTCGCGGGTCACCACCTCATTGTCGATATTATGGATCGTCGCGCCATCGCGCTCGATCACGACCCAGTCGCCTTCCTCGAGGTAGGAAATTTTCTGCGTCAGCGGAGCCAGGGCCAGCGCGTCGGAGCCGAGATAGGTCTCGCCCTCGCCATAGCCGACGACCAGCGGCGAGCCGAGCCGCGCGCCGATCAGCAGGTCCGGATGCTGGCGGAACGCGATCGCCAGGGCAAACGCGCCGCGAAGGCGCGGGAGCACAGTCCTGACCGCCTCCTGCGGAGATGCGCCCTGCTCGATCTCCCGCGAGATTAGGTGGGCGACAACCTCGCTATCGGTGTCGCTTTCCAGCGTGCGTCCCTCGGCGAGCAACTCGTCCCGCAGCGGCTTGAAGTTCTCGATTATGCCGTTGTGGACCAGCGCAACTTCGGGCGTGGCGTGCGGGTGCGCGTTGTTGGCGGTCGGCGCACCGTGAGTCGCCCAGCGCGTGTGGGCGATGCCGATCGTACCGGGGGCCTGATTGCGCTCGAGCTCGCGTACCAGGTTGACGAGCTTCCCCTCCGCCCGGCGCCGGACCAGCGCGCCCTGATCGAGCGTGCAGACGCCGGCGCTGTCGTAGCCGCGGTATTCCATCCGCCGCAGCCCGTCGACCAGCCTGTCCGCGACCTGTTCCTTGCCGACGATGCCGATAATGCCGCACATAGAATAGTCTGTCCTTCAAAGGGTGTAGGGAACGCGGATGCCCGGCATGTTGGCCGGGAAATCCCTGGTGTTGCGTGTGATCAGGATCGCGCCATTAACCTGCGCCGTGGCAAGAATATAGGCATCCAGCAAATTCATTGCACTGCGCTGGCGAATGTCGGCGGCAGCCAGCGCGACGCGGGCATCGACCTCGACCACCTCGAACGGCGAGAGGATTTGCTGCAGCGTCCCCCGCCGCTCCAGCGGCTCTCCCGCCAGCACTTCGGTCCAGACGATGCGGCTGATCCTGTGCCGGTTATAGCGGCCCAGCTCGGCACTTGCCGGCGCGAAGTCACGCAGCCAGTCGACCAGAATATTCGTATCGAAGAAGGGATCGGACACGGATCAGCTATCCGCGCAGGGCGCACGGTCTTCCCGCAGGGCGCGCTGGTAGTGGACCCCGTCCCCGATATCGGCGCGGTCCTTCCAGTAACCGGCACCGCGAGCAATCCAGCCCTTGGTGTCTGCATTTTGGATCAGATAGAGCTTCACGGCATCCCGGATCGCCGCTGCCCGCGAGCTTTTACGGCGAACGGCAAGCGCATCGAGTTTCTCTATATCGTCGTTGGGGATATCGGTCAGGATCCGCATGTCGATATCGCGATATCATATGATGATATCGGGTCAAGCATTTCGGACGTTGTGCAAGATAGGCGCGAGACGCGCTACCAGAGCAGCAATCCGGTACCAATGATGAGCCCCGCCCCTCGACAGCAGCCAGATCAAACAAGTCGGCAAAAACCAGCCATTCCAGCAACGCTGCGACTGGTAACTGGACGCATGCCCCAAGAGGGCGGGCCGCACGCTCGGCTTAGGGAAAAAATAAGGTTTCCTGCCTATTCATCCTGTCTCGGAAGCATGCGTTTGCCCTGTCTCGGCCACGCGCGGATTGAAGCAGATTAGAACGGTAGGGGACGCGAATGAGCGCATTCGGACGCAGGAACGGACCGGGAGGCATGAATCCCGGCGCCCGCCCCCAGTTCGGCGTCGCCCGCCCGATGAAGGGCAGCGATGTCCCCCGCCCCGCCGCGCCCGCGCCGGGCGGCGAGCAATTCCCGCCCTTGCCGGGCGAGGCAGCCATGGTCGCCCCCGAATCCGCGGCGCCGAACAAGGCGGACGCGATGACCCGCCTGGCCGACCGCGCCAACGCGGTTCACGCGCAGCAGGAAGTCGGCGGCTTCGAAGCGAGCGTCCACAAGATCAAGGAACAGGTGCTGCCGCGCCTGCTCGAACGCGTCGATCCCGAAGCGGCGGCAACGCTGACCAAGGAAGAACTGTCCGAAGAATTCCGCCCCATCATCATGGAGGTGCTGGCGGAGCTGAAGATCACCCTTAACCGGCGCGAACAGTTCGCGCTGGAAAAGGTGTTGATCGACGAGTTGCTCGGCTTCGGTCCGCTCGAGGAACTGCTGAACGATCCCGATATCAGCGACATCATGGTCAACGGGCCCGACCAGACCTACGTCGAAAAGAAGGGCCGGCTCCAGATCGCGCCGATCTCGTTCCGCGACGAACAGCACCTGTTCCAGATCGCGCAGCGGATCGTGAACCAGGTTGGCCGCCGCGTCGACCAGACCACGCCTCTTGCCGACGCGCGCCTCAAGGATGGCAGCCGCGTAAACGTGATCGTCCCGCCGCTCAGCTTGCGCGGCACGGCGATCTCGATCCGCAAGTTCTCCGAAAAGCCCATCACCATCGACATGCTGCGCGATTTCGGCAGCATGAGCGACAAGATGGCGACCGCCCTCAAGATTGCCGGCGCGTGCCGGATGAACGTGGTCATTTCGGGCGGTACGGGTTCGGGTAAGACGACGATGCTCAACGCATTGTCGAAGATGATCGACCCGGGCGAACGCGTGCTGACGATCGAGGATGCGGCGGAACTTCGCCTGCAACAGCCGCACTGGCTGCCGCTGGAAACGCGCCCCCCGAACCTTGAGGGTCAGGGCGCCATCACGATTGGCGACCTGGTCAAGAACGCCCTGCGCATGCGGCCCGACCGCATCATCCTGGGCGAAATTCGCGGCGCGGAGTGTTTTGACCTTCTCGCCGCAATGAACACCGGTCACGACGGATCGATGTGCACGTTGCACGCCAACAGCCCGCGCGAAGCGCTAGGCCGTATGGAAAACATGATCCTGATGGGCGACATCAAGATTCCAAAGGAAGCGATTTCACGCCAGATCGCGGAATCAGTCGACCTGATCGTGCAGGTGAAACGCCTGCGCGATGGCAGCCGCCGCACCACCAACATTACCGAGGTGATCGGGATGGAAGGCGACGTGATCGTGACCCAGGAACTGTTCAAGTTCGAGTATCTCGACGAGAGCGAAGACGGCAAGATCATCGGCGAATTCCGCGCCTCGGGCCTGCGTCCCTATACCTTGGAAAAGGCACGCCAGTTCGGCTTCGACCAGGCCTATCTCGAAGCCTGCCTCTAAATTCCTACCCCCCGGCAAGGCCGGATGCGGCAAGCGCGAGGAGCGCCGTGCCGATCATCGCGCAGGTCAGGAAAATGCCCCTCCAGGGGACCAGCCCGACATGCTCGATCCGCATCCGGCGGGTGGTCCGCAGTTCGGCCACCCCTGCCAGCGCGGCCACCAGCAGGAAGCCTGCCCCCCACACACCAGCGATCGCGGCCTCGCTGGCGAAGGTCCAGAATTGGTGCAGCAGCATGGCGGGCGATATGGGGCGCGGGCCGCCGCTGACAAGCGTGCTGCGGCCGGGGCAGGAACGTATTCCCGCAACCGCCGTTTAATGGCGCGACACACCTATGGAGAGAACCATGGCCCGTAAAATGCTGCTTGCGCTCGGCGTCGCCGCGCTTTCGATCACCGCGACCGCCTGCAACACCGTAAAGGGTGTGGGCCGCGACATCGAATCGGTCGGCCAGGCCGGCGATGAAGCCATCAACTGAATAATATCCGCTAGGAACATTCCCTTCGCAGTCGCACACGCCCGTCGGATCAATCCGGCGGGCGTTTTGCATTCAGCTCCAGCGACCTGACGAACGTGCGCGCCGTTCCCTCACGACCAGCCAGACGATCAGTCCCAGGGGCCCGGCAAGAAACGTCGTGAGCAGGATCGGCGCCTGGGCAAGCCGCGAAAACGATTTCGCATCGGCATCGCGCGCGATCCAAAGCCCGACGAACAGATCGAACGCCAGGTAATGGACCCAGCCGACGGTCACGCCGCCGTCAGAAGCGAAGATCGATCGCACGCCTTCGATCGAGAAGAAGTCGGGCGATGTATCGGCGGGCGCGGCCGGGTCGATCAGCCCTGACAACAACCCGAGAAGCGCAACAGCATAGATCAGGCACAGCAACCCGATACCGAGATAGAGTATCGCCGCGAGCAAGGCCGGTTTGCGCGGCAGTGCCACAAGTCCGATCCAGCCGAGCAGTGCAAGCAGATTGGCGCCGGCAAAGACCGTTGCCCACATAGCATTTCCCCAATCGCTATTCGCCGGGAGCGGCGAGCGTGCGCGCGGCGCGCACCAATGCGTCGTTATCGTGCTTGAACCGCCCTGCTGCGCGGCGCAAGGCAAGGGCCAGTGCCGCCTCTGCCACGGTTTGCGCAGCAATGGAGCGATACTGGCGCGCGCGCCCGTGCAGGAACAGGTCGATCAGCGGGCTGAGCAAGATACCCGCCCGCTCGACCAGCCGCCGGTCGCCGCGGCGCGGGCCGCGCAACAGACCCGGCCGCAACAGATCGAGCCGCTTGAATCCGACTTTCGCAAGATCGCGCTCGGCCTCGCCTTTGACGCGCAGGTAGAAAGTCTTCGACATCGGATCGGCCCCGGTCGAACTGACCGCGATCATCCGTTCGACCCCGTGGGCACGGGCCGCGCGGGCGGTGTCCATCACGAGGTCGTAGTCGATCGCCCGAAACGCCGCTTCCTCGCGCCCGGCCTTGCGCCAAGTGGTGCCGAGCGCCGAAACCAGCACTTCGGGCCTAGCGGCCTCGATCACCTCGGACCAATGGTCCGGTTCGGCGACGAACATCTCCATTCGCGCCCCGGGCGGCAGGCGAAATTCGCGGCGAGAAATCGCGGTCAGCCGTACATCAGCGCGGCATGCGGCCAGATCGATGAAGCTGCGCCCAACCAGCCCGGTCGCGCCGACCAGCGTGATCCGTAGCGGATCAGACATTGCGCAGCCCCTCGGGCACCTTGCCATAGATGCGGGCGCACTGGTCGATCGCATAACGGTCAGTCATTCCCGCGATGAAATCCGCGATGCGCCGCGTACGGTGGGGGTCGTCGGCGGGCAGGTCCGCCTGCCATTCGGCGGGCAACAGCGCGGTGTCCTGTTCGTAGGCGGCGAACAGGCGGGCAACCACGTCGCGCGCGCGCTCCGCGGTCGCAAGCTGTTCGGGGTGATGGTAAAGGCGTTCGTACATGAAGCGCTTGAGCCGGCGTTCTTCCTGCGCGACCTCGGGCGAGAATGTCGCCAGCGCTCGGCCCGCATCGCGGACTTCCTCCACCGAAACAATCCCGTCAACCGCCTGCCGGGTTTGCGCGATAACGTCGTTCACCATGCGGCCGATCTGGCTGCGAACCAGTTCGCGCAGGCGCCGTTCGTAGGGTGCGCCCGGAAACTGCGCCTCCACCGCGCGCCAGCCATCGGCCACGAAATCGAGTGTCAGCAGTTCGTCCAGCTGAAGGTATCCGGCACGCAGCCCGTCGTCGATGTCATGATTATCGTAAGCGATGTCGTCGGCCAGCGCCGCCACCTGCGCTTCGAGCGAGGGATGGCGGGCAAGGTCGAGCGGATAGAACGCGTCCAGGTCCGCCAGCGCCCAGGTCGGCGCGGTTACGGGGCCGTTGTGCTTGGCCAGCCCTTCCAGCATCTCCCAGGTCAGGTTGAGGCCGTCATGGTCGCAGTAAGGGCTTTCGAGCCGCATCAGAACGCGCAGGGTATGGGCATTGTGATCGAAACCGCCATGCCGCTCGGTCGCCTGCGCCAGCGCCTTTTCCCCGGCGTGCCCGAATGGCGGATGGCCGATGTCGTGTGCCAGGCATAGTGCTTCGGTCAGATCCTCGTCGAGGCCGAGCGCCCGGGCGATGACGCGCCCGATCTGCGCCACTTCAAGGCTGTGGGTCAGGCGGGTGCGGTAATGGTCGCCATCGGGCGCGATGAACACCTGCGTCTTCGAACGCAATCGCCGGAACGCGATGGAATGGACGATCCGGTCGCGGTCGCGCTGGAATTCGCTGCGCGGCCCGCGCGCGCCGCTGCGGTCGACACCGAATTCGCGCCCGCGACTGGTGGCGGGATCAGCGGCGTAAGGCGCGCGGCTCACGTGCCTTCGGCCAGGATCCAGTCGACCGCGGCCTCGCAATGGATATGCGCGGAATCGAAGATCGGCAGGACGTTGGCATCGACGTCTACAATCATGTCAAGTTCGGTGCAGGCCAGTACAATAGCCTTGGCACCGTCCTGCTCCTTGCGGGTGATGATCGTCTTCATCACGCGTTCGGAATCGCGCGTCTTCTTGCCCAGCATCAACTCGTCGTAAATGATCGCGTCGACCTGATCGACATAGGCCATGTCGGGCGGCAACAGGTCCACGCCATGCGCAATCAGGCGCTGACGATAAAAGCTTTCGGTCATGACGTTGCGGGTGCCGATCAGCGCGGCGCTGGTAACACCCTGAGCCTTCATGCGCTGGCCGACGCATTCGGCAATATGGATAATCTCGATCCCGACGGCCGCCTGGACCCGGTCGTAAACGCGGTGCATCGAATTGGCGCAGATCAGCAGCGCACCGGCGCCGGCCGCTTCCAGCCGGGCCGCCGATTCGATCAGGACGGCGGCAGCGCGATCCCAGTCCGCTTCGCTCTGCAAACCCGACATTTCGCGGAAATCGAGGCTCTCGATTAGCAGAGGTGCGCTCGCCCGCGGCGAAACGCGCTTCTGTATCAGGCGGTTGATGGTTTCGTAGTAATCCGCGGTCGAGACCCAGCTCATCCCGCCGATCAACCCCAACTTGCGCAATGCCTGCTCCTTCCGGTCCTCGACTGGGGCAGCGCCTAGCCCAGAGACTGCCGCCACGCCACCCCTATGGCCGGGCTGGCCGGAGTACGTGTTCGGCCAGCCATCCGCGCAGATCGGCCACGCTGCGGGCGGGCGCTTCCTCCATCGGCAGGTGGCCCACCCCCGGATAGCTGGCGATCGTCGCATCGGGCAGATGCGCCATGAACCATCCGGCTGCCTCGTAGGGGACAATCGTATCTTCCTGTCCCCACATGACCAGTGTCGGCACGCGGATCGCGCGCACCTGTTCCGGCGTGAACGGCTGGCGCGGCTGGGTGAAACGGGCAATCATCGCGTCACGGTTGCCCGGATAGCGAGCGAGTTCCCAGTAACGGTCGACTGCCTTGGGGGTGACGACGGCCTGATTGCTGACACTCTGCGAAAGGCTCCGCTCCACCAGCGCGCGCGGTGTTATCTCCCTGGCCAGCTGATTGATCCCCGGTTTTGCAGCGAGGGCAAAGGCCAGGTTGCCGCCCCCCTTGCGCTCCACCGGCGCGCCGCTGGCATCGATCAGGACAAGACCGAGCAGCCGGTCGGGATGGGCCATGGCATAGCGCGCGGCGACCATCCCGCCCATCGAATTGCCCGCAAGCACGAAACGGCCGATCCCGAGTGCATCAGCAACTTCCCCTACATCCGCGGCGAAGGCCGCTGGCGACAGGTCGCCATCGCGCGCAGGGCCCGTCAGCCCGTGGCCGATCTGGTCGTAGCGGACGACACGGTAATCGCCGCGCAGATCCTCGACCCACGGCTGCCAGGTGTGCAGATCGGCATTGGAACCGTGCAGCAGCATGATGACGGGCGCGCCGCGCGGCCCCTCATCGCGCAGATGAATGCGCTGGCCATCCGGCAGCACGATCACTTGCGATGGCGGCGTGCCGTACTTGGCCATCATTTCGTCCGGATCGGTGTCGGGTGTCCGGGCGAGGAAGAAGACGAGGATGGCAATCGCGGCGAGAACCGCGAAGATCTTTGCCGCCCGCTTCATTGCTCCATTTCCGCGATCCACCTGCGGACGGCCTCGACCCCTTCGGCATCGACCGTCGACTTGCCCAGTTCGGGCATGGCGACGCCCGGTTCGGCGCTCGCCATGCGGTGCACCATGATCGACTGGTCGGGCTTGCCCGGTACCACGCCGAACAACAGATCCCCCGCCCCGCGCCCGGCAGCAACGGGCCGCTTCATCACGCCCAGCGCCGCGCGATCCTGCTGCTCCCATCGCAGATCGAGCCCGCTGTTTGACGCCATGGCGCCGGGCCGGTGGCAATGCGCGCAATTTACATCGAGATAGGCGCGAGCGGCCATCTCAGCCGGCTGGCCCGTACGCCTTTCCCATACAGGCAGCGCGTCGGCGCCCGAGGGTACGGTGTCAAGCCGGCCCGATGCGACTTCCCGCGCCAGCCAGTCGCGCGACAGGTTGCGCGCTTTCGGCCCGATCGGGACCACCGAACCGTTCAGCCCATGGCATTCCTTGCACTGGTTCTTGTTCGGCACGCGGTAACTTATCGTCTGGCCATTGGGCGTCGCTACCGGGACGCGCGCTCCGGCAAGAGCGAGCGTCGCTTCGGTCTGCGCCTCGTTCCACAGATAGGGCAACGCAACCCATCCTTCCCCCCTGTGCAGCAGGACGCGCGTTTCGATCAGCCGCCGGTCCGCGCCCTCGCCGAATGCGAAGGTCTTGATCAACGCACCGCCAACCGGGATGCGCAAAAGATCCGGGCCGTTCGCCTCCATCCGTGCGCCAGCGGGCAGATAAACGAAGCGCAGCTTGTCAGCGCCATCGGAATAGAGCGGCGTATTGAGCCGATACGGTACCACCCCCGCTGCCGGCACCTGCCTTGCACCATCGGAGAAGAACCCGAATTCGGACAAGGCGCGCGGCATGGCGTCGCCTGCCACCAGCGCCGCATCGACGCCCGCCGGATCGGCGGCCCGCGTTGTTACCGTGCCGGCCAGCGCGAGCGCGGCGGCCAGAAGGATTGCGGTGCCGCGCCTCACTTCAGCCGCGCCTCCAGTTCCGCGGGGGCACCGATGCCATCCGCCGCCCATGTCCCGGCCGGTTCAGGGACTGCCAGTGGTCCGGGTTGCGCTGCGCTGATCGGCTGGGCTGCATCGGTCAGATTGAGCGACCAGCCAGTGACGCCGGGGGCAACGCGCAGTCCATTGCCTTCCTCCGCTACCCCGTCCCACATGACGGGCGGCAAAGCTCCTCCGAAAGCCGCCAGCAACTGCTCCTTACCGTCGATCTGCGGATCGTCGCCGCCCCGGCCGAACACGTTGCGCCCGATCACGACGTTGCGCGCATTGGGGTTGTAACGCTCATCCTCGAACGGTTGGGTATAGGCGATCACCATCACGTGCGCGGTTGGGTTGTTTTCGAATACGTTGTTTTCGACCAGCACCCTGTCGTTGGCCATGACCAGCACCCCGGTGCCGCGCCGCACACTGGCGACGATGTTACCAGGGGGGGCAAAGTTCGGCGTGTCATTGGCGACAACCAGATTGTTGCGCACGATCACGTTGCCGCCGCCCATAACCGGCAGGTTCGGCAGGTCGAACACCAGGATGCCGCCTGTATTTCGGGTGGCGATGTTGTTTTCGACCAGCGCATCGCGACTGTTTTCAATCTCGATCCCGGCGACGTTCGCCTCCGCGATGGAATTGCGTACCGTGATCTGCCTGCTCTGGCCGACGTAGATCCCCGCGTCCGATGCTCCGGATACCTGGACCCCATCGATCAGCACGCCGGTGCTTTCAACCGGATAGATGGCGTAGGCGCCATTTGCGGCGTCCGGCCCCTTGGTCCAGCGCACCCGCACGCGGTGATAGACGATCATGTCAGCGCCCTTGGACTTGACCCCGTCACCCTTGGGATTTTCCATCGCGAAATCGCGCAAGGTCACATTGTCGCTCGTGACCAGCAGCCCTTCGCCCGATCCCTGTTGCCCGGTGAAATCGAGCACCGTTTCGTCCATCCCAGCGCCGCGCACGGTCACGCCGGGAACATCAAGGCTGAGCCCATCGGTCAGCACGAAGCGCCCTTCGCCCAGCACGATCTCGTCGCCGGGGGCGGCGAGGATCAACGCCTCCTGCAACCGTTCCTGCGCGCCTTCGCCAGCCGCGACCGTGTGGGTCGCAGCCGCGAGTGGCGCGGCAATGGCAGCCAGCGCAGTTGCACCGATCGTGAACAGTCTCGACATCCCGCTCTCCCTTTGCGTTGTATTGTGCGGTAAAATGTACGCCGAACCAAGTGGCGTTTGGCAACGAATCGCACTTGGCCGGGTCGCCTTGGCAAGATGGGGAATGATCGATGCGCCGTGCGATCCTTATACCGCTCTTCATGCTGGCCACGACCGCTGCCCCGGCGGCTGCGGAACCGACGAGTATCGAGGGCAACTGGCAAACGGAGGACGGCAAGGCCGTCGTCAGGTTTGCCCAGTGCGGGCAGGCGATATGTGGCCGGATCGTCCGCTTGCTGACACCGCAGCCGCCCGAAGGTGCGCACGACGTAAAAAATCCCGAACCGGGGCTGCGGACGCGCGGTCTGCTCGGTTTGCGGGTGTTCTGGGCGCTCATACCCTCTGGCGAGCGGTATGAAGGCGAGGGCTACAGCCCCAGCAGGGGTCGTTACTTCGATGCCCAGGTGTGGCGCGACGGCAATCGGGTGCGGGTAAAGGGCTGCGTCAAACTGATCTGCCAGACCCAGACGCTGACGCCCGCCTGACCCTTAGCCATCACCTCGTCGCGAGGGGCGCCCGGTTGGCAGCGTCAACACCGAATTAACCATCGCCATTAGGCCGCCATAAACTCTTTCGGCCAATTCTCGGTCTTGCAGGGGGGCCAAACACAGGAGCAACCCCCATGCCCCATTCCGACAAGACCGCAGACAGCCGACTGGTTCGCGCCGGTCTGCCCGTTACCCACGACATTCACTGGTCGCTCGCCCGCAAGCAGGACGTCGTGCGCGCTGTGCGCGACAAGCTGATCAGCTTCGACGAGGCGCGCTGGCGCTACCTGCTCAGCCGCCACGAGTTCGAAAGCTGGGAACGTACTGTCGATCGGCATTCCCCCGCCGAGCGGCCGGCTGCGGAGCGACAGCTCGAACCGAGTTGAGGCCGCGGTTGGCCTCGCACCCGGCAAGTCCGCCCGCTTTCTGCGTCGGCCCTCACCCCCTGCCAGGGTCAGCGCGCGAAAGCTGGGCGGCTTGCACCGGCGATCACTTCTTTTCCGCCGCCTTCTTCTTTTTCATCGTATCGTGAAAACGGTCTGCCCAGCCGGGTTTCACCAGCTGTTCGGCACGGACCATGCGCAGTTCGCCATCGGCGACGTCCCGGCTGACCGCGCTGCCGGCGGCCACGATTGCATCGGCCCCGATGCGCACGGGTGCGATCAGCGCGCTGTTCGATCCGATGAACGCGCGCGGGCCGATCACGGTCTTGTACTTGAAATACCCATCATAATTGCAGGTGATCGTGCCCGCTCCGATATTGGCGCCCGCCCCGACCTCGGCATCACCCAGGTAGGTCAGGTGATTGGCTTTCGCCCCTTCGCCCAGCGTTGCTTTCTTCATTTCGACGAAGTTGCCGACCTTGGCGCCGCGCTCCATCACTGCGCCCGGGCGCAGGCGGGCATAGGGGCCGACTTCGCAGCCCTCTCCGACGCGCGCACCTTCCAGGTGGCTGAAAGCCCGGATTGTCGCGCCACGGGCGATCACCACCCCGGGGCCGAACACCACGTTGGGTTCGACCAGCACGTCGGGCGCGATCTCGGTATCGTAGCTGAAGAAAACCGTTTCCGGCGCCTTCAGCGTGACGCCCGCTTCCATCGCTTCGGTGCGTTTCAGTTCCTGCCACTGGCGTTCGGCCAGAGCCAGTTCGGCGCGGCTGTTGATGCCCTGTACCTCGGCTTCGCCAGTTTCCTCGACCACGACCCGCAGTCCTTCGGCAATGGCGTTGGTGGCCACGTCCGGCAGATAGTATTCTCCCTGCGCGTTATCGTTGCCGACAGATTCGAGCAGGCGCCACAAGTCGTCGCTGTGGGCGATCAGCACGCCTGAATTGCACAGGTCGACCCGCCGTTCAGCCTCGGTTGCGTCCTTGAATTCGACCATTTTGGCGACCGTGCCATCGGCATCGGCAATGATCCGACCGTAGGCCAAGGGGTCCGCGGGCCGGAACCCCAGCACCGCCACACGTGCATCTGTTTCGAGTCTTGCCGCAAGGCGGCGCACGGTGTCGCCTTTCAACATCGGGCAATCGCCAAAGCAGATCATCACCAGGCCGGAAAAGTCAGCCAGCGCAGCCCTGGCCTGGAGCGCGGCATGGGCCGTGCCGAGTTGCGGTTCCTGCAAAGCCACTGCCGCGCCATGATGCGCCAACGCGCGTTCCAGTTGCTCATGCCGGTCCCCCGCCACGACCACCGTGCGCGCGGGAGCAAGCTGCGCCAGGCTGGCCAGCAGGTGTTCGATCATCGGTCGCCCGGCGATCGGGTGGAGAACCTTGTGCAGGTCCGATTTCATGCGGGTGCCCTTGCCCGCGGCAAGGATGACAACGGCGAGTTCGTTCATGGCCCGGCCCATGCCAGCAAATGCTTGCGACTTGAAGAAACATCCGCCACCGCTGCCCCCGCATGGCGAATTTCCCTTTCGACATCGTCGGGTTCGACCTTGACGGTACGCTGCTCGAAACGCACGAGGATCTCGGTACTGCGGTCAATCATGCGTTGACTATCGGCGGCTTTGCAAAGGTGGCGGTCGAAAGTGCCAAGGACCTGATCGGGGGCGGCGCCAAGGTCATGCTGGAACGCGCCATCGCCGCGCAGGGCGGGATCGACGAGGCGCGGTTTCGCGAACTCTACAAGGAAATGCTCGCCTTCTACGGCAAGAACTACGCCGTCCACACTCGCCCATATCCCGGCGCGATCGAGGCGCTCGATGCATTGCACGACCGCGGCGTCAGGGTGGCGGTGATCACCAACAAGTTCGAGGAATTCGCCAAGGGCGTGCTGTCCAGCCTCGACCTGATCGAGCGGTTCGACTGCGTGATCGGCGGCGACACCATGGGCAAGGGGCGTGCCAAGCCCGCGCCCGATCCCATCCTCAAGGCGCGCGAAAACTGCGGCGGCGGCAGGTTCGTATATGTCGGCGACAGCACCTACGACATGCGTGCCGCGCGCGCGGCGGGGGTTCCCGTCGTTGCAGCCTGTTATGGCTATTGCGACGCCACGCCCGAAGAACTGGGCGCGGATGCGACTATCGATTCGTTGCATGACTTGATAACGACCCTGCAACGACTCTAGCATCGTTCGACCCTACGGATTGCTCCACTGGCGAATGTGCGGTTGCATGGCGCGCGCGCTTCTGCCAACCGGCTCCCAGATTTACGCAAACGTAAGGCCGCCCAGCGCGGCGAGAGGAGACTTCCCATGACCATTTCGTTCAAGGACAAGGTTGCCATCGTCACCGGTGCGGGCGGCGGACTGGGCCGCGAATACGCGCTCGAACTGGCGCGGCGCGGGGCCAAGGTCGTGGTCAACGACCTGGGCGGTTCGCGCGATGGCACCGGCCATTCGGACGCAGCGCTCAAGGTCGTCGAGGAAATCGAGCGCGCCGGGGGCGAGGCGATCAGCAACGGTTCGTCCGTCACCGAATTCGACCAGATGGAAAAGATGGTCGCCGACGCCAAGCAGAAGTGGGGCGGCGTCCATATCCTGATCAACAACGCCGGCGTCCTGCGCGACAAGACGTTCGCCAAGATGACGCCGGAAGATTTCGAATTCGTGGTCAAGGTCCACCTTACCGGCAGCGCGTTCGCGACCAAGGCGGTGTGGGAAACCATGCGCGAGCAGGCCTATGGCCGCATCCTGATGACGGCGAGCTCGACCGGCCTGTTCGGCAACTTCGGCCAGGCGAATTACGGCGCGGCCAAGCTGGGCCTTGCCGGTCTGACCAAGACGCTCCAGCTCGAAGGGGCGAAGTACAACATCCGCGTCAACACGCTGAGCCCGGTCGCCGGCACGCGCATGACCGAAGACCTGTTCCCGGAAGAAGCGTTCAAGCTGTTCGACCCGGTCAATGTGGTCCCGGCAGCGCTGTTCCTGGTCAGCGAGGATTCGCCCAGCAACGCCATCGTCGGCGCGGGCGCGGGCGGGTTCCATTCCAGCTGGACGGTGATGAACGATGCCGTTTGGCTGCCCGAGGAAGACCGCACCGTGGAAGGCTTCGCCGCGCGCTGGAGCGACATTTCCGCGTTCAGCAATCTCGTCGCCCCGCAATCCGGCGCCGAGCAGAGCGGCAACATCCTGAAGGCCATGCAGAAGGTTCTGGGGGCGGACGCTGCTCCCAGCAGCGCACGCGGCTGATCGCTGAATACCCGAACTGACGCCCTCCTCCGATAATCCGGAGGGGGGCCATTCGGCCCGTGCCGACCTGCCCCCTAATCGATCGCCTTCACCAGGCGTCGTTCGATCGGGGCGAGAACGCCGGCCAGTTCATGCCCGCGCTTGAGCACCTGGCCGTGTTCGCCAAACAGCGTCCACATCCCCTGCCGGCCCCGCAACGCCGGGCGTTTCTCGATGCGTGCCTGGGGCCGTTCCGCAGCGCGGCGAAATGCCGCGAAGGCCGCCGCTTCGCGCCCGAAATCCATCGCATAGTCGCGCCACTGCCCGGCTGCGACCATCCGGCCATACAGATCGAGAATGCGCGACAGCTCGTCGCGGGCGAAACCGATCTGTTCGATACGGCGGCCGGGAAAGGCGACCACGGTGCCGGGCCAGCCGGCGCCGGACCAGTCGGTCATGCGCGCTTGGCCCCGCGCCGCTTGGTCGGCGTCGATGCGGCACCCGTAGCGGCTCGCAAGTCGGCGATTTCCGCACGCAGGGCGGCCAGCTCACCTTCCAGCCGCTCGACGCAGTCGCGGCTCGGCGCGCAAGGATCGTCGCACGGCGTACCGTAGGGAATGAATTCCTTGATCCACTCTTCTGCGGGGACGAGCGTGGAGCGCGCCTTCAAACCGATCATCGTCGCGCCTTCGGCCACATCGTCGGTCACGACGGCATTGGCGCCAATGCGTGCGCGCTTGCCAACCGTCACCGGCCCGATCACCTGCGCACCGGACCCGATGATCACGTTGTCCTCGATCGTCGGATGCCGCTTGCCGCCAACGCCGTTGGTGGGGTTGGTACCGCCCAAGGTAACGCACTGGTAAATCGTCACGTCGTCGCCGATCTCGGCTGTCTCGCCGATGACGGTAAAACCGTGGTCGATGAACAGGTTGCGCCCGATGGTCGCCCCCGGATGAATGTCGATCGCGGTCAGGAACCGGCTGAAATGATTGACCAGCCGGGCAAGAAAATAGAGCTTCGCTTCATAAAGCCAGTGCGCTGCACGGTGGAGCCCGACAGCCAGAACCCCTGGATACAACAGGATTTCCCAGCGCGAACGGGGCGCCGGGTCACGCGCGCGGACCGAGTCCAGATATGCGATCAGACGACCGAGCATTGCCGGGAATTCTCCCACTTTCGCAGGGTCAAAGCAAGCGCCCCTGCTCCGGCCCCTGAATGGCTTCCAGCGCGTCGCGCCAGATCGACAGCGTTGCCGGTGCCTTACGCTCCATGCTGAGGCGATCGATCGTTTCGACCAGTCGCTCGATTTCCGCATGGCTGCGCGTCGTGCGCGGCACGAGATAGGTAAGCGCACCCTCGCCCAGTGCAAGCCCGCGCCGTGCCGCGTGAACTTCGATCAGGCTTTCCACCATCGCGTCGTCGGGTTCGCCGATAGCGAGTTGCAGCGCGGCCCCCATGCGCGAAGCGAGATCCGGCAGCACGATGCGCCACGGCGCGCGGTCGATCACCAGCAGCAGTGGCCGCCCATCTTCCTGGGCCCGGTTCCAACGGTGGAACAGGTCCGTTTCATCGAGAACATCGGCGCCGTCGATCGCTTCGCCCTGCCCCTGCGCAGTAAACCAGCGGGCGAGCAGCGATTTGCCCGACCGCGGCGGCCCCGTCAGCACGGCCGTGCGGAAGGGCCAGTTTTCGGGACGCGCCAGAGCTTCGACCGCGCGCCGGTTGTCCTCGCCCACCACGATGCGCTGCGGCTGGACCTCGCGGCCGGGGACGAGAGGCAGGACAATCTGCGACACGGATGGTCGACCCGCCTAGCGCCGGATCGAAAGCGCGTTGCCGCTTTGGGTGACGGTGAAACCGCGGCCCCGCAGCGCAGCGGCCAGTTGTTCGATATTGCCGCCGAAGCTGACCGACATGACGGATGTGCCGCCAATGCCCACGCTCGTGGTCGCTGCACCGCGCACCCCCGGGGTCGCGCGAACCGCCGCGAGTGCGGCGTCGAATGCACCCGCATCGGGCGTGGCGAACTGAACAGCATAGCTCGACACCACCTGCGCGTTCGCCGCAGGATCTTCTGCCCCGGGTGCCGCTTCGGCCGGGTCTTCCGTGGCGGCGGCGGCAGCGGCGCGGTCGGCGCGCTCGCGCGCCTCGGCCTGGCGGCCCAGTTCCAGCAAACGCTCGATCGCGGGATCGATTTCGGGAATGCCCAGGCTAAGCGTCGGATCGGGGCTGAGCCGCCCTTCGGCCAGAGCCCGCTCGAACATGCGATTGAAGCGCAGCACCGCCTGATCGAGCATCCGGGGGAGCTGCTCGGCGCTGGGCGCCGTCATCACGAAGCTGTCGAGATAACCGTTGGATGGCCCGAAACGTGCTGTGAACGTGCCGCGCACCGGGCCGCCCGGGTACTGGTGTTCCAGTCGGGCGATCGGGATGAGCACGTCCGATGCGCCGAACTGGTCGAGCACGTTGCGCCACCACGTGCGGCTGCGGCGGCCAGTCTGCCCGAACGTCACGAGCAGCGAATCGGCACCGCCACCCGACGGGCGGACATAGTCGATCCGGCTCGCCCCGGCCTGATACTCGGCCCAGGCGCGCTGCCATGGATTGCGCATTTCGTAGACCAGCTCGGTCCCGCCGGTCATCGTCACGGGTATCAGCAGCAGCGGCGCGGATCGGCGTGCTTCCCCTGCCCGGCCGAGCATGCCGCCGGCACGCCCCCGGTCGAAGATCACCCCCAGCGTCGCGATGTAGCGGCGTGGGCCGATCTGTTCGCGCTGGATCACCACCGCCGTCACCATCGATTGCAGCTGCCCATCGGGAATCGCCGGCCCGCCGATACTGGCCCACGCTTTCTTCTGGGCCTGGAGCCAGCCTTCCGCGCGGGCCTCCTCGGCCGTGTCCCCACGCGCATCGACCCGCACGTTCATGACCTCGATGTCGCTGCTGCTCATGACCGGGGCAATGCCGCGATCGCCCTCCACCTGCGCGAACAGCACGCGCGCGGCCAGCAGCGCCAGCGCCAGACCGGCTGCGAACAGAAGCCACGCGGCGGGGCGGCGGCTCGGCGAAGGAAGGGGGGTAATTTGTGGCATCGGGGAAAACTGGCGGCCTTTTGCCCAATCGGGCATGGAATTCCAAGCGTGAAACTCTAAAGCGTGTCGCCATGTCCGGGGATGAACGAGCCACAGATAGCTATACCTACGCGCAAGCGGGGGTGTCGATCGACGCAGGCAACGCGCTGGTCAAGGCCATTGGCCCGCTTGTCAAGGCGACCCGTCGCCCCGGTGCAGATGGAGAGATCGGCGGTTTCGGCGGTTTCTTCGATCCGCGCGCGGCAGGGTACACCGATCCCCTGCTGGTCGCCGCCAACGACGGTGTCGGCACGAAACTGAAGCTGGCAATCGACAGCGGGCGGCACGAAACGGTCGGGATCGATCTGGTCGCGATGTGCGTGAACGACTTGATCGTTCAGGGCGCGGAACCCCTGTTCTTCCTCGACTATTTTGCCACTGGCAAGCTGGAAACCGGAGTCGCGGAGCGTGTGATTGCCGGCATTGCAGAAGGCTGCAAGATCGCCGGATGCGCGCTTATCGGCGGCGAGACGGCGGAAATGCCCGGGATGTATGCAGCTGGCGATTACGATCTGGCGGGCTTCTGCGTCGGCGCGGTGGAGCGCGGTGATCAATTGACCGGCGACCGCGTGCACGAAGGCCAGGTCTTGCTCGGCCTGGCGAGTTCGGGTGTGCATTCGAACGGCTATTCCCTGGTGCGCCGCCTCGCCGCCGACAAGGGGTGGAAGCTTGACCGCCCGGCGCTGTTCGATGCCGACCGCCTGCTTATCGACGCGCTGCTGGAGCCGACCCGGATCTACGTCCGATCGCTCCTGCCGCTGGTGCGCGAGGGGCGGATCGCGGCGCTGGCGCATATCACCGGCGGCGGCCTGCTCGAGAATATTCCCCGCGTGCTGCCCACTGGCTGCCACGCCGAGGTCGACGCCGACGCGTGGGACCAGCCGCGCCTGATGGCGTTCCTGCAGGCGCAGGGCAACATCGAGCCGGGTGAGATGGCGCGCACCTTCAACTGCGGCATCGGCATGGTGCTGGCGGTCGAAGAAAGCGATGTGGCCCCAGTCTCTGCACGTCTGACCGAGGCAGGCGAGACCGTGCTGACCATCGGTCGCATCGTCTCGGGCGCCAGGGGCTGCACGGTCGCCGGCAGCCAGGGAACCTGGTCGGCGCGTGCAGACTGGAAGGCGCAGCACCTTGCCTGACAAGGCGCGGGTTGCCGTGTTCGTGTCGGGCACCGGCACCAACATGGCCGCACTGCTCTATCACAGCCGCCTGCCGGGCTGCCCCTACGAGATCGTGCTGGTCGCTGCCAACGATCCCGCCGCGAAGGGCCTTGCGCTGGCGCAGGCAGAGGGCGTCGCCACCTTCGCCCTGTCGCACAAGGGCCTGGGCCGGGCCGATCACGACGCGGCGATGGAACGCGCTGCACTGGAAGCCCGGGCGGACTATATCGCCCTTGCCGGATATATGCGCATACTCACACCGGCGTTCGTGAAGCGGTGGCGGGGGCGGATGCTCAACATCCATCCTTCGCTGCTGCCGAAATATCCCGGCCTCGAAACGCACGCCCGCGCGATTGCGGCTGGTGACAGCCACGGCGGCGTGTCGGTGCATCTGGTGACCGAGGAGCTCGACGCTGGCGAGGTGCTGGGGCAGATCCCCGTGGCCATTCATGCCGGCGACAATGCGGTGACGCTGGCCGCGCGCGTGCTGTTTGCCGAACACCAGCTCTACCCCCGCGTGCTGGCCGATTACGTTGCGCGGGAAAGCGATCCTGCCTACCTCCTCGAGCGAATTCGCAAGCTGGCGCTTGCGCTGCCCGAAACGCATGAGCGTGACAGTCACGGTTCCCCCGGCTGGCGCGCAGGTAGCGAGAAATCGGGCAAGTTTTTCGCCTATTTCAGCGATCAGCACCACGGCACCGAGCATATCGCGCTGCTGGTCAGATGCGGCAGCATGGACGAACTGCTCGACCTCGTCGAAGCGCAGCCGGAAGCCTATTTCAAGCCGGCCTATTACGGCGCCTCGGGCTGGATCGGCGTGATCCTGAACCGCCCCGGGGTGGATTGGGACAACGTGAGCCAATGGCTCGCGCGCAGCTGGCGCCAGGTCGCACCGAAAAGCGCGACGAAGCTGATCGACGCGGCAGACGCATTCTGATGGCCCCGCCCCGGCCGCACCCCCTCGCCCGTTCGCGCGCTGCCGCCCGGGCCGATCGCGCCATTGCCGCGATGTGGGCACGCGGCCTCACCGAGCGCCCGCCGCTCGATCCGGATTTCCTGTGGGTCAAGGGTAGCAAGGGGTTCGGGCCCGAAGACGAACGTTCGATCCGAAGCGCGGACGAGGTCGCGGACTTTCGCGACCGACTGGCATCGCTGTGCCGGTCGCTGCGAGAAGAGGCCGATCTCAACGCGCTGGGGCACACGATGGCTTATGGACAGCTTGTCGCCGCGATCCGCAAGCGCCATGCGCTGGGGCGGCTGTGGCGCGAGCGCCCTCAGCTCGCTGCGACGCCAATCGCGCCGCCAATCGTGGTGGTGGGCCAGATGCGCGCCGGGACCACGCGGATGCACCGCCTGCTGGCCGCCGACCCGGCCCACGCGGGAACGTTGTTCTGCAACAGTCATGACCCCGTGCCGCGCCGCCCAGACACGCGCCCGCTGCGCAGCGTGGTCGGCCTTGCCATCGCGCGCCGGATCAACCCCTGGCTCGACACGCTGCACCCGTTTGGCGCGACCCGGGTGGATGAAGAGATCGGCTGGCTGGCGGGCGCGCTGGATGCCTGCACATACGAAGCGCAGTACCGCATTCCATCGTTCGTCGCCGATAACGAAGCGCGCGACGCTGGTCCCGTCTATCGCGAGTTCGCCCGCATCCTGCGGACCGATGCGGCGACGATGGGCAATGCCGATCGCCCCCGGGTGCTCAAGTGCCCGCAATTTGCCGAAGACCTGCCCGAACTACTTTCCGTGTTTCCGGACGCGCGGCTGGTGGTGACACGGCGCGATCATGATGAGGTGCTGGCCAGTACCGTTTCGATGGTGGCATGCCAGATGGCATTCCAGACCGACAGCGCGAACTTGCCGCAGATCGAAACCGAATGGGAACGCAAGCTCGCGCTGCGCGCGGCGCGCGTCGAACAGGCGCTCGCTGCCGCCTGCGCGCCTGTGGCCGAGGTGGAATTCGCTGCTCTGGGCGCAGACTGGCGCGGCGAGATGGCACGCGTCTATGCCGCGCTCGGGCTTGATCTGACGCGCGAAACACTTGCCCTGATGGCGGCGGAACAGAAACGATCGGAAGGCGGCGACCACGTCGGCCACGCGCGCCATCTGGCACGGTTCGAAGCTGCCCGCGCGAGTTGATTTTTTTCAGGACGAAGCCTGCGCCTCTTCCGGCAACAGGATGCGGATCAGCGAGACGGGATCCCCCGCCCCGAAGCTCTGCCAATGGACGATCTTGCCGTCGACCACGCGCGCCTGCCACAAGGTATCCCGCGCAAGCCGGGCGTCGTTCGCCGTCGCGCGCCCGCGCATCAGCACGTCTCCGTTGTGCATGACCATGGTCACGTCGTGCCAGCGGAAATTCGCTTCCAGCGCGAAAAAGTTGCGGGTCGCCTCCATCACGTTGGCGCGCCCTTCGAGCCAGTAGCCGCGGCTGTCGATAAAGCGACAATCTTCGGCCAGCAGTGCATCGACACCATCCGCATCGCGCGCATTCATGGCGTCGATGTAATTACGAGCGACCGTGGCAGGCTTCGGCCTGAACCAGCCGAGCATAAGCGCCCTTCCTGAGCGCCTGAGGGCTTACTGCACCCGACGTGCGGCATGACCGGGGGGGTAGCGCTCGGGAAGCAGCGTAGCACTGCGCCCCGAGTCGCACCTAGCATCAATTAAATGCTTATAAAATTATGATTACCCGACGATTTCTTCCGGCTTGAAGAAGTAATCGATCTCGATCTTGGCATTCTCGTCACTGTCCGAACCGTGGACGGTGTTGGCTTCGATCGATTCCGCCAGCGTCTTGCGAATGGTGCCTTCTGCGGCATCGGCCGGATTGGTCGCACCCATGATGTCGCGGTTCCGCTTGACGGCATCTTCGCCTTCCAGAACCTGCACGACCACCGGACCGCTGGTCATGAAATCGCACAGTTCGCCGAAGAACGGGCGTTCGGAGTGGACGGCGTAGAAACCCTCGGCCTGTTCACGGGTCATCTGGATGCGCTTGGATGCCACGACGCGCAGGCCGGCTTCCTCGAGCATCTTGGTGACCGCGCCGGTCAGGTTGCGGCGGGTGGCGTCGGGCTTGATGATCGAGAACGTGCGGGTAACCGCCATGAGGATTTCCTTCGTGGAGTAGTGATGGGGATTGCGGCGCGCCCCTAGCGCCCGCCACCACCGGCGGCAAGTGCGTTGCGCGTTACAGCTTGCGGACCCACTTGCCTTCGACCAGCTCGTGAAACTCGCGCTCGACATCGGTGCGCGCATCGAACAACCGCCAGGTCTGCCGAGCGGCTGCGCGCCCGCTATCGTCGAAAAACAGAAATACGCGCTCGAATTGGTCCGCCTCGGCACGCCATTGCCCGTCTGCCAATGCCAGCAGTCTAGCACCATTGCCGGCAGAACACGTCTCCGAAAGCAGGATCGGGTGGTGCGCATCGTGCGGGCCACCGCCTTGCCCGTGCGCGAGGAAATCTTCCGGCGCGGCCTCCCACAAAGCGTGGTCGAGCCGCGCCAGAAGCGCGGTGTCGCCGGCCACCACCAGCATTCGTTGGCCGGCGCGCAAGGCAGCGCGCGCGACCAGTGGCAGCACCTGTTCGACCGGGCGGTCAGGCGCGAGGTAGAAGCCGACCCGGTTCATGCCATCGACGCCTCTGTATTACGGGCGCCGCGGCACCGGTCGGAACAGTACTTCACCGCATCCCAGTCCCGCGCCCACTTCTTGCGCCAGTTGAACGGCAGCCCGCACGCGGCGCAAAGCTTGCTGGGCAAGTCCGCTTTGCGCCGCATCCGGGGCATCGACGGTCGCTCCTACCCTTCGGCGACGTCGCGCACGAACCGGTCGATCAGGCGCACGCCGTAACCGGTCGCACCCTTGTCCCAGGTGCGGCCGGGCTTGTCGGCCCAGACCATGCCCGCGATGTCGCAGTGCGCCCACGGCGTGCCGTTCCTGATGAACCGCTGCAGGAACTGCGCCGCGGTGATCGAACCGGCAAAGCGTGGCCCGATGTTTTTCATGTCGGCGATCGGGCTGTCGATCAGCTTGTCGTATTCGGGCGACAGGGGGAAGCGCCACAGCTTCTCCCCGACGGCCTTGCCAGCGGCATCGAGCTGGGCTGCCAGCGCATCGTCGTTGGCGAACAGGCCGCCGTGTTCGTTGCCGAGGGCAATGATCATCGCGCCAGTCAGCGTGGCGAAGTCCACGATCCGCGCCGGGTCGTACTGTTCCTGCGCCCAGTGCAATACGTCGCACAGCACCAGCCGCCCTTCGGCGTCGGTGTTGAGCACCTCGATCGTCTGGCCCGACATCGAGGTGACGATATCGCCCGGGCGCTGCGCCTTGCCGTCGGGCATGTTCTCGACGAGACCAACCACGCCGATCACGTTGGCCTTGGCCTTGCGCTTTACGAGCGCCAGCATCGCACCGGCAACGGCGCCTGCGCCGCCCATGTCCCACTTCATGTCTTCCATGCCCGGCCCGGGCTTCAGGCTGATGCCGCCGGTGTCGAACGTCACGCCCTTGCCCACGAACACGGTCGGCTTTTCTTCGCCGCCGCCGTTCCAGCGAATTGCCAGCACGCGCGAAGGCTGTTCCGAGCCCTGCCCGACCCCCAGCAGCGCGCCCATGCCCAGTTTGTGCATCTGTTCTTCGTCAAGGACCGTCAGTTCCGCGCCGGTCCCGCGAAACGCGTCTTCGCAGCGGGCGACGAAGCTGACCGGGAAAATCTTGTTGGCCGGTTCGGCCACCAGGTCGCGGGTCAGTTCCACGCCCATCGCCACAGCTTCACTGTCGGCCCAGGCATCGCGTGCGTCGGCGCCTGCCCCGATCACTGTCACGACATCGAGCGTCTTCTTCTGTTCGTCCTTCATGCGCGTGCGATAGGCATCGTGACGCCAACCGCGCAGCCTCAGGCCGAGGAGGACTGCCGCGATTTCCGCTGCAGACAGCCCCGCGGCGGTTACGTCGAGGGCCAGGTCGGTTTCGCCCGAGGTAAGGTAACGCGCCGTCAATGCTGCGCCCGCCTTTTCCAGCCCGGCCAGCCGGTCTTCTGACGTCGCATCGCCGGCGCCGACCAGTGCCACGCGCACGACCGATCCGCCGCGCTCGGCGAACCCTTCGAACAGCTGGCCCGGCTTGCCGCTGAAGCGGGCCGCCCGGGCGCCTTCGGCGAGGACCGGCTCGAGCCCCGACGGCATGGCCGCGCCACTGACGATATAGGCCACCAGGCGGGCTGCGGGGGAAAGTATATCGGAGAAGGAAACGTGCATGAAAGCTCCGGCAGAACGGGGTAATTGGGAGGAAAACAAGACGCGACGACCCGCGAACTATGTCGATTGCGATTAGGCCGAGGTAGTGCGATAGGCAAGCCATGCTCCCCGCTTCGCCGACCGCGCCGCAGGCCTTGTTCCGCCGCTTGCTCCTGACAGGCACGGCCATATTCCTCGTTGGCAGCGGTGCGTTCAGCCCGGCCCTGGCCCAGCCTGTCGCCGCACTGGCGCTCGCCGCCCAGCCGGATGCGCGCGCGCCCACTCCGCCGCCCCCGCGCGAACCGTTTGCCCCGCCTGAGGAAGAGACCGAAAGCGAGCCGGCGCCGCCCGCGACCACGGCCGATGGCGATCGCAAGATCGATTTCGAAGCCGATGGGCTCGCCTATGATTCGGGGACCGAAGTGGTGACCGCGACAGGCAACGTGGTCCTGCGCAGCGCCGATAGGTCGGTCCGGGCCGACGAGGTCGTGTGGAACCGCCAGAGCGGCCAGATCCTTGCGAGCGGCAATGTCCGCTTCGTCGACGAGGATGGCAACCAGCTTTACACCGAGCGGGTCGAACTGACCGACGAGTTCGAAGCAGGCGCGATGGAAGACCTGCTGCTCGCACTGCGCGAAGGCGGGCGCCTGGCGGCGCGGCGCGGCGAGCGCGGGGCAGATGGCACAGTGGTCCTGAGCGAGGCTGCCTATACCGCTTGCGCGGTCGAGGACACCGAAGGCTGCCCGAAGGAGCCAAGCTGGCGCATCACCGCCGACCGGGTGGTCTATGACCCCGACGACAACCGGGTGCGTTTCAGCGGCGCCTATCTCGAACTGTTCGGCGCACGGCTGTTGCCCCTGCCCGGCCTTGCCGTGCGAACGGATGGCGGCGCGGAATCAGGCTTTCTGGTGCCCGACCTGCGGTTTTCCGAATCGAACGGGGTCGAGGTGTCCGGCAGTTATTACTGGCGGCTGGCCGAAAACCAGGACCTGACGCTGGGCGCATACCTGTTCAGTGATGCTCCGCCGATGGCGTCGGCAACCTGGCGGCACCTGACCGGCAAGGGTGCCTACCAGATCACGGCCTATGGCACGCACAGCCGGCGGATCGGCGATTTGACCGGCGTTCCTTTCGCCGAGAGCGACCCCCGCGGATACCTTTATGCCAATGGCCGATTTCAGCTGGACCCGAACTGGAGCCTGACCGGATCGATCCGTCTTGCCAGCGATCGCACGTTCCTGCGCCGCTATGACATCAGTCGCGACGACCGGCTCCGTTCCACCATCGCGCTGGAGCGGACGGGCGACGATTCGTTCCTGTTCCTGGAAGGCTGGGCAACGCAAACCCTGCGCATCGGTCAGCCGCAGGGGCAGGTCCCGCTCGCCCTTCCCGTGCTCGATTATCGTCATCGCATTGCCGATGCCTTCGGTCTTGGCGGCACGGTGGAACTGCACGCCAATACCCTGGCGATCCACCGCAACGACGGGCAGGACACCCAGCGCGCCTTTGCCGGCGCACGGTGGGACTTGAAACGGATAACCGCGCTGGGTCAGGTCTTCACGGCGACGGGGCTGGTGCGGGGCGACGTCTACCACTCCGACGAGAACGGTCTGACGGCCACCGCCGTTTACCGCGGCAATCCCGGCTGGCAGGGACGCGCAGTCGCGCTCGCCGCGCTCGACATGCAATGGCCGCTGGTCGGCGAAGCGTTCGGCGGCACGCAGGTGTTCACGCCCCGCGTGCAGCTCGTCGCCACGCCGCCCTTGCGCAACCTCGAAATCCCGAACGAGGATTCGCGCGCGATCGATCTTGAGGATTCGAACCTGTTCTCCCTCAACCGCTTCTCCGGCTACGACCGGGTCGAGGATGGCGCCCGGGTCACTTACGGGTTCGACTGGGAACTGCAGCGGCCTGGCTGGCGGATCATGACGACCGTCGGCCAGTCCTACCGGCTCGACCGGGATCCGCTGGTACTGGTTGATGGAACGGGCCTGAGCGACAGGGTATCCGACGTCGTCGGCCGCACGGAGGTTCGCTTCCGCGATTTCGTCAAACTGACCCACAGGTTCCGTCTCGACAAGGACAGTTTCGCCGTACGCCGGAACGAATTCGACGCGACGGTCGGCAATCGGCGCACCTATGCCGAAGTCGGCTATCTGCGCCTCAACCGCGACATCGACGACACGATCGAGGATTTGCAGGACCGCGAGGAACTGCGCGTGGCCGGCCGCGTCGCCTTTGCCCGGTACTGGTCGGTGTTCGGATCGGGCGTATTCAACCTGACCGACCGGAACGAGGATCCGACGTTTGCAGCGGACGGTTTCGATCCGATCCGCACCCGGCTGGGCGTCGCCTATCAGGACGACTGCCTCGAACTGGGGCTGACCTGGCGACGCGATTACGTGAACACCGGCGATGCCGAGCGCGGCGACACCTTCCAGTTCTATTTCTCGTTGCGCAACCTTGGCTTCCGCTAGCTTATGCGCGTGCGATTGTGGCGGCGCGGCAAACGCGCTATCCGGCACGCCACTCAGCTTCGGTTAAGCCGCCCGGGAGCAATCGCCGGGACCATTTTTTCGCGCGTGCAGGCCGCGCGCAACGGACGGACTATCAACGTGAAACCCAAGTCTTTCAGCAAGTTTCTCGCCGGTTTGGCCGCATTGGGCGCGGCAACCTCGCCGATCGCACTGCAGGCGCAGAACGCCGCTGCGAATCCGCTCGGCCTGCCCGATCAGATCACCATGCTGACCCAGAACGATCCCAATTCCCGCAAGCCGACGGCTGTGGTCAACGGGTCGGTCATCACGGGTACCGACATCGATCAGCGCGTGGCCCTGGTCACCGCCGCTTCGGAAACGGAAATCCCGGAAGAGGAAATGATCCGCCTGCGGATGCAGGTGCTGCGCAACCTGATCGACGAAACGCTGCAGATCCAGGAAGCCGCCGCCCAGGAAATCGAGATTTCCGACGCGGAGATCGACGCGCAATATGCCCAGGTCGCATCGCGCAATTTCGGGACCGACCTTGCCAGAATGGACGAATATCTTCGTTCGATCGGCTCGAGCCCGGCGGCGCTCAAGCGCCAGATCCGCGGTGAATTCGCATGGCGCCGCCTGCTGGGTCGCAACGTGGCGCCTTTCGTCAACGTGTCCGAGGAAGAAGTGCGCGAAGTGCTCAAGCGGCTCGAGGAATCGCGCGGCACCGACGAATATCGGGTCGGCGAAATCTTCCTGTCGGCCACGCCCGAAAACCGCGAAGCGGTGGGCCAGAACGCGATGCGCATTGTCGAGCAGCTTCGCACCGGTGGCAGCTTCGTAGCCTATGCCCGCCAGTTTTCCGAAGCGACCACCGCTGCTGTCGGTGGCGACCTCGGCTGGATCCAGCTGCCCCAGTTGCAGTCGCCGCAGCTCGAAGCGATCGTCAAGGAAATGCAGCCCGGCCAGCTGGTCGGTCCGGTTGAAATTCCCGGCGGTTACTGGATCGTGTACCTGATCGAGAAACGTCAGGTGCTGATGGCCGACCCGCGCGATGCGGTGCTCAGCCTCAAGCAGGTCGCCATAACCTTCCCCGCCGGCATGACCGAAGCGCAAGCAACGCCGAAGGTCGATGCCTTCAACCGTGCGGTCCAGTCGATCCGCGGCTGCGGCGACGTGGAACGTGCGGCCGGCACGGTCGGCGCGGACGTGGTCACCAACGACGAGATCCGCGTCGCGCAACTGCCCCCGCAGTTGCAGAGCACGATGCTGGAACTGCAGATCGGGCAGGCAACGCCGATCTTCGGCTCGCTGGAAGACGGCGTGCGTGCGCTGGTACTGTGCGGCCGCGACGATCCGCAAGTCGCTGGCGGCCCGGACTTCGAAACGATGCTCGACCAGATGGAGCAGGAACGCATCAACAAGCGTGCCCAGCGCTATCTGCGCGATCTGCGCAACGACGCCTTCATCGAATATAATTGATCACGGTGCCGCTCGCACTGTCGCTCGGTGACCCGGCCGGGGTCGGGCCCGAGCTGATTGCCGCCGCGTGGGCGCGGCGGGAAAGCGAAGGGCTGGCACCATGGTTCGCAGTTGGCGGGATAGGCTGCCTTGCGGACGCGGCGCGCAGCCGCGGCATCGCGCTGAACCTCACCGCGATCGCGCATCCCGGTGAAGTCGCGACTGTTCCGGGCGGCAGCCTGCCGGTGCTCGACGTCGGGGATTGCGGTTATTCACCCGGCCAACCCGACAGCCACGGCGCGGCGTTGGCACTGCGCTCTCTGGAAATGGCCGCCGATCTCGTCCGCTCGGGAGACGCCGCAGCACTGGTGACTGCGCCGGTAGCGAAATCTGCGCTGGTCGGCGTTGGATTTGCCCATCCGGGCCAGACCGAATTTCTCGCCGCGCGATGCGGGCTGCCTGCCGAAGCAGCAGTGATGATGCTGGCCGGCCCGAGCGTGCGCACCGTGCCTTTGACGATCCACTGCGCGCTGGCTGACGTTCCGCAGCTGCTGACCGAGGAATTGATTGTCGCGCGCGGCCGGATCACGGCTGAAGCGCTGGCGCGGGATTTTGGGCTCGCTGCGCCGCGCCTCGCCGTCTGCGGACTGAACCCCCACGCTGGTGAAAACGGTGCTTTCGGTGACGAGGAAGCGCGGATCATCGCGCCCGCGATCAGCCGGTTGCGAGCCGAGGGTATCGATGCGACCGGCCCTCACCCCGCCGATGCCCTGTTCGCACCCCACAAGCGCGGCAGTTTCGACGCGGCGCTGTGCATGTATCACGATCAGGCCCTGATCCCGGTCAAGGCGCTCGACTTCGACCAGGGGGTGAACGTTACGCTGGGTTTGCCCATCGTTCGCACCAGCCCGGATCATGGCACGGCGTTCGATATCGCGGGCAAGGGCATCGCTGACCCCGGCGCTATGATTGCAGCGATCCGGATGGCGGGCGAAATGGCTGCACGGCGGACCGGAGCCTGAGCATGGACAAGGCCAGCGTTGCTCTGCCGCCTTTGCGCGAGGTCATCGCCCGGCACGGTCTTTCCGCGTCCAAGGCGCTTGGGCAGAACTTCCTGTTCGACGAACAGCTGCTGGCACGGATCGCCGCCCTGCCGGGCGATCTTGCCGGTAATGCCGTGCTCGAAGTCGGGCCGGGACCGGGCGGACTGACGCGCGCCCTGCTACGCGCCGGTGCCAGGGTGACCGCAATCGAAATGGACAAGCGGTGCCTCCCTGCACTTGCCGAACTGGGCGAAGCGTTTCCGGGCCAGCTCCGCGTTATCGAGGGCGACGCGCTCAAGCTCGATCACGATGCCTTGATGGGCGAACCCTATGCGGTGCTTTCCAACCTGCCCTACAATGTGGGCACTGCGCTGTTCGTGCGCTGGCTGGGGGGGGAGGCATGGCCGCCGCAATGGACCAGCCTGACCCTGATGTTCCAGCAGGAGGTTGCCCAGCGGATCGTCGCGCAGGCGGGAGGCTCCGCCTACGGCCGGCTCGCGGTGCTGGCGCAGTGGCGGGCGGAGGCGCGGCTGGCGATGAAGGTCCATCGCAGCGCTTTCACTCCGCCGCCCAAGGTGATGAGCGCAATTGTCCACGTCGTGCCAGCCGCAATGCCTGAAGGCGTTTCTGCGCGCGTCCTCGAAAGATTGACCGAAGCCGCATTTGGCCAGCGCCGCAAGATGCTGCGCCAGAGCCTCAAGGGCGTTCCCGGCGCACTCGGGGCGCTGGATGCGCTGGCAATCGATCCGCAGCGGCGGGCCGAGACGCTGGAGGTATCCGAGTTCGTCGCTCTCGCCCGCGCGCTGTCCTAGCTTGCCTTCGCCACCTGTCGCCACTGGTGCAGCAGAGGCTCGGTATACCCGCTCGGCTGTGACGCGCCCTTGAAGATCAAATCGCAAGCTGCGGAGAAGGCTGGCCCGCTCTCGTTGCCGATCAAGGGGCGATAAGCGGGATCGCCAGCATTCTGCGCATCCACCTTGGCCGCCATCCGGCGCAGCGAATCCATGACCTGCTGTTCGGTGCAGACGCCATGAAACAGCCAGTTGGCCAGATGCTGGCTGGAAATGCGCAAGGTCGCGCGGTCTTCCATGAGGCCGACGTCATGGATGTCGGGCACCTTCGAACAGCCTACCCCTGCATCGATCCAGCGCACGACATAACCGAGCAGCCCCTGGCAATTGTTGTCCAGTTCCTCGCGCACCTCGGCCTCTGACCAGTTCGCGCCCGATGCCAGGGGAATGGCAAGCAAGGCGTCGAGACCCGGCGCCTCGCCCAGCCCGCGCTGAACGGAGAACACGTCGATCTGATGATAGTGCATGGCATGGAGGGTCGCCGCGGTCGGGCTCGGCACCCACGCCGTGTTGGCGCCAGCGGCCAGGTGACCGACCTTCTGCTCCATCATGTCGCGCATCATGTCGGGCGCGGCCCACATGCCCTTGCCGATCTGTGCCTTGCCGGAAAGACCGCAGGCAAGGCCAATTGCGACATTGCGTTTCTCGTAGGCATCGAGCCACGTGCTGGCCTTCATCGCCGCCTTGCGGATCATCGGCCCGGCCTGCATCGAGGTGTGAATCTCGTCGCCCGTCCGGTCGAGGAACCCGGTATTGATGAACACGATCCGGTCTTTCACAGCGTGGATGCACGCGGCGAGATTGGCGCTGGTGCGCCGCTCCTCGTCCATCACCCCGACCTTGATCGTATGGCGCGGCAGTTCGAGCAGATCCTCAACTGCATCGAACAAGTCATTGGTGAACGCACATTCTTCCGGGCCGTGCATCTTGGGTTTGACGATATAGATCGATCCCGTTCGCGAATTGCCGAAACGCGAATGACCGTTCACGTCGAGCGCCCCGATCGCACTGGTGAAGACTGCATCCATAATGCCTTCGGGAACTTCGCCGCCGTCGGCCATTCGGATCGCCGGGTTGGTCATCAGGTGGCCGACATTGCGCACGAACAGCAGGCTGCGGCCCGGCAGAGCGTTCGCGCTGCCTTCGGGGTCGGTATATTGCACGTCCTGCGCAAGCCGACGCGTGATCTGCGCGCCGCCCTTGGCGAAGCTGTCTTCCAGATCGCCGCGGATCAGCCCGAGCCAGTTGGTATAGGCGAGCGTCTTGTCAGCGCCATCGACCGCCGCGACCGAATCCTCGCAATCGCAGATTGTCGTCAGCGCCGCTTCGAGCACCACGTCGCTGACGCCCGACGGGTCCTGCACGCCGATCGGATGGTCCGGCTCGAACCGCACCTCGATGTGCAGGCCGTTATGGCGGAACAGGCGGCCATGATCAGTCTTGCCGACATACTGCGTTGGATCGGCCAGCTCGATGCCGCCGGATGGATCGCCTAGATCCGCCCATGCCTGGCCATTCGCCAGCGGTACGGCCTCGTCGAGAAACGCCTTTGCCCGCGCGATGACTGCAGCGCCGCGATCCTCGTCGTAGCCGCCCGGTCGCGCTGGCGGCGCGTCGAGCGCATCGGTGCCGTACAGCGCATCGTAAAGGCTGCCCCAGCGCGCGTTCGCGGCATTGAGCAGGAACCGGGCGTTGAGGATCGGCACCACCAGCTGCGGCCCCGCCATCGTCGCGATTTCGGGGTCGACGTTACTGGTCCCGATGGTGAATGCGGCAGGCTCCGGCACCAGATAGCCGATGCTCTCCAGAAACGCCCGATATGCCGCAGCATCATGTGGCTGGCCACGCCGTTCCCGGTGCCAGTCGTCGATCTGCCATTGCAGCGTATCGCGCTTTTCGAGCAAAGCGCGATTTCTCGGCGCGAAGCCGGCGAGCAGATCGGAAAACCCCTGCCAGAACGCAGATGCGTCCAGCCCCAGCACGGGCAGGACCTGTGTTTCGATAAGACCAGCCAGCCCGGGATAAACCTCAAGGTCTGCACGCATCACATAATCTGTCATTGGCCCTCGCACTGCTCAAGTCCGCACGATAGCGGACGAATTGATGCCAGCAAATCCGGGGAGGACACGTGGCCTATGGCTGCACCCCGGCACGATTGCAACGCCCTTGGACAGCGCGGCGGAGCCGGGCTAGAGGCCGTTTCCGATGAAACCGGATCATGCCCGCCATACCCTGATCGCGTCGATCGACCAGGACGCCATGCTCGCGCAGGCCCAAAGCTGGAGCGCGATCAACACCGGCACTTCAAACTTAGACGGGCTGGCACGCATGGCCGCGATCCTGGCCGACAGCTTCGCCGCGCTGCCGGGTGAGGTGGCAATGGTGGATGCCGCACCGGTCGTCGCGATCGATGCCGCGGGGCGCGAGGTCCAGCAATGCTTCGGCCAGCATGTGGTCCTGCGCGTGCGGCCCGAGGCCGAACGGCGGTTGCTGCTGACCGGGCACATGGACACGGTGTTTCCTGCCGACCACTCATTCCAGCACCAGCGCTGGATCGATGCCGATACGCTGGTCGGCCCGGGCCTCGCCGACATGAAGGGCGGCATTGCCGTGATCCTGCACGCGTTGACGGCGTTCGAGGCCAGCCCGGATGCACGCCGGATCGGCTACGACGTGTTGCTCAATTCGGACGAGGAAACCGGCAGCCTCGCCTCCGCCCCGCTGATCGAAGAACTCGCGCGCGGAAAATTTGCCGCCCTTACCTACGAGCCCAGCGCTTTGCCTGACGGCACGCTGGCCCATGCACGCGGGGGCAGCGGCAATTATGCGCTGGTGGTGACGGGGCGTTCTGCCCACGCCGGACGCAATCCACATGAAGGGCGCAATGCGATCGTTGCTGCAGCCGCGCTGGTGCTTGGTCTCAAAGGCCTGCAATCGGACGAATGCCCGGTCAATCCGGCCCGGATCGAAGGCGGCGCGGCCAACAATGTCGTGCCCGACCACGCCGTGGTCCGTTTCAACATTCGCCCGCGCAGCCCCGCCGCCGCCGCCGCGTTCGAAGCCGGCCTTGCCGCGCTGATCGGCGAAGTCCAGCAGGCGCACGAGGTCCACGTCCATGCCCATGGCGGGATTACTCGTCCGCCAAAGCCGGTTGATCGGCGCGCGCAGGCGCTGTTCGACCTGGTGCGCGATTGCGGCGCCACTTTGGGCCAGACGATCGGCTGGCAAAGCTCGGGCGGAGTGTGCGACGGAAACAACATCGCCGCCTGCGGCGTACCGGTCGTCGATACCATGGGCGTGCGCGGGGGCGCGATCCATTCGCCGGACGAATACCTGATCGTATCATCTCTGAAGGAACGAGCCGCGCTGTCCGCGCTGGTGCTCGACCGACTAGCCACGGGGGACCTTTCTTGACCTTTCGCCTGCGCGCCGCGCATCCAGACGACCTCGAACCGCTTTACGAAATGGCCAAGCTGACCGGCGGCGGGTTCACCAATCTGCCGGCCGATCGCGATGCACTGGCGGCCAAACTCGCCCGCGCGGAAATGGCGTTCGCGCGCGAGGATGGCGACCTGGTGGACGAGCAGTTCGTACTCGTTCTCGAGAACGACCAGACCGGCGAGGTGCGCGGGACCTGCCAGTTGATGACCCAGGTCGGGCAGCAATGGCCGTTCTATTCGTACCGTCTCAACACGTTGACCCAGTATTCCAAGGAACTGGACCGGACGGTTCGGGCTGAATTGCTGAGCCTGGTTACCGACCTGGAAGGATCGAGCGAAGTTGGCGGGCTGTTCCTTCACCCGGGCGAACGCGCCGGCGGGCTCGGGCTGCTGCTCGCGCGCAGCAGGTATCTGTTCATCGCGATGCACCGCTATCGCTTCGCCGACCGCATTCTGGCGGAGCTGCGCGGGATTATCGATGAACGCGGCGGATCGCCGTTCTGGGACGGCGTCGCAGGCCGGTTCTTCGGGATGACCTTTCAGGAGGCTGACTATTTCAACGCAATCAACGGCAACCAGTTCATCGCCGACTTGATGCCCAAGCACCCGGTCTACGTCGAAATGCTGAACGACGAGGCCCGCAAGGTAATCGGCCTGCCCCACCCCACTGGCCGCGCAGCAATGCGGATGCTGGAAGCGGAAGGTTTTGCTTACGAAGGCTACGTCGACATCTTCGATGGCGGCCCGACGATGACCGCGCGCACCAGCCAGGTGAAAAGCGTGGCCGAAGCCAAGCCCGGCGAGCTGTCGAGCTGCGATCTCGACCTGGGTGAACGTGCGCTGCTGGCGACCGGAACGCTCGGCAGCTTCCGGTCGTGTTTCGGGATGCGCGAGTTCCAGCCCGATGGCTCGCTGCACATTGATCGCGTCGCCGCGGCAGCACTGGACGTGCAAAACGGTGACGAGGTGTGGAGCGTGGCGCGGTGAGCCTGGTCGAGATCAACTTCGATGGTCTGGTCGGGCCGAGCCATAACTATGCCGGCCTCAGCCTGGGCAATCTCGCGGCGACGAAGAATGCGGGCGAGACGAGTTACCCGCGCGCAGCCGCATTGCAGGGCCTCGCCAAGATGCGCGCGAACATGGCGCGCGGGCTGACGCAAGGGTTCCTGCTCCCCCTGCCCCGGCCCAACGGCGCTTTGCTGGAACGTCTGGCGATCGATGCCAGCGCCAACCCCGCGCTGACGGCCGCTGCCTGGTCGGCCAGCAGCATGTGGACAGCCAACGCGGCCACCGTCAGCCCGGCGCCCGACACCGCGGATGGGCGCTGTCATCTTACCCCGGCGAATCTGTCGACCATGCTGCACCGCGCGCAGGAATGGCCGGATACGCAGCGCCAGCTGGCCATCGCCTTTGCCGACAAGGCGCATTTCGCGGTGCACGACGCGATTCCGTCTAGCTTTGGTGACGAGGGTGCGGCGAACCACATGCGGTTCTGCACGGGGCACGGTAACGCCGGCGTCGAAGTATTCGTCTACGGCCGCACCGGGGGACGGTTTCCCGCGCGCCAGCACGAACAGGCCAGCCGCGCGGTCGCGCGCCTCCACGGGCTCGACCCTGCGCGCACCGTCTTCATTGAGCAGAACCCGGATGCAATCGCTGCCGGGGCCTTTCACAATGACGTGGTCGCGGTCGCAAACGAACAGGTGCTGTTCACCCATGCGCTGGCATTTGCCGATCAGCAGGCGGCTTACGCTGCGATCCGCGCAGCTTTTCCAGCACTCGAGGTGGTCGAGGTTCCCGCCGAAGCGGTCAGCCTGGAAGACGCGATCGCCAGCTACCTCTTCAATGCCCAGATCGTCACTCTGCCCGCGGGCGAAATGGCGCTGATCGTGCCAACCGAATGCAGCGACAATCCGCGCGTGTGGGGTTGGCTCGACGGGATGCTCGCCGGCAACGGTCCGATCAGGCAGGTCATTCCTGTCGACGTGCGCCAGTCGATGGCCAATGGCGGTGGTCCGGCATGTCTTCGACTCCGCGTGGTCGCCGATCCGGCGACGGTGGACCCCCGTTTTCTCCTGACGGAACGCATTGCCGACGTGATCGAGGCGACCGTGTCGGCGCATTGGCCGGAGCAGATCGATCCATCCGACATCGGCAATGCCGCGCTCGCGCGCGATGTGTGTGCGGCGCGTGCCTCATTATTGGACGCTCTGGCTCTTCAGGAACTGGGTTAACGCGCTGGCAGGGGGCGTCAGCCGCGTTTACAAACGCACTTCCGGTTAACCACGCACATCCGTGGGAAACCAACGTTGGCACGTTCGTTGCCGTGTCGGGCGTTAAGGAAGGAATGCGAATGCTGCGCAAGCTGGGCCGACTGTTCGTGATCAAGAACCGGCTCGAAGCCTACCTGATCATCTTCGCGCTCGCCTTGGGCGCGATGGAGCGGGGCACGCACTATCTCACCCAGTTCCCCGGATATGGCGGCTGGGCACTGTTCGTCGCGTGCAGCGGTGCCGTCTTTCTCGGCGGTGCGAAAATCCTCGATGCACTGCGCTACGAGCAGGAAGTCCGCGCAGCGGAGAACGGTCCTGCCTGAGCGATATTGAATGGAGAAAGGTGGAGGGATTCTGTTGCTAGGCTCCCTCCGGGCCCCCGGTTTCCGATTCTGTTACCCGGTTCGGTCCGAACCGTGCTCAAGTCCTTGTAAATTCAGGCCGTTAGGCCGTCACATTACGCAGCGAGAGCAAGTGCTTCGTTGTCGTTGGCACTTATGTGTTGTGAGCCTTATGCGGGTTACTCAGCCCGGGCGAAAACAGTGCTTTTGAGCACACGTCGATCCTGGTTCGGCCCCATCAGGAAGCACGGTTTCCCGCACCTTTTGGTGGAGCCGCCGGGTACTGCCCCCGGGTCCGTTGTGCCTATTGCACACCGCAATTTATCGCCATAGCCGATCGAAACCGGCACTGCCCGATATAGGCGCTGCCGGCTGAATGTGAAGTGACCGCGTGCATAATCAGGCGATCGGGCGCTTCTTCAGTTCGTCGCGAATTTCTTGGAGCAGTTCGACTTCGGTCGGGCCGGAGGGGGCAGCCTCTTTCTTGGGCATCGCGCGGTTGGCGGCCTTGACCACCAGGAAGATGACCCATGCCACGATCAGGAAGTTGACCACCTGCGTGATCAGGTCGCCATAGCCCAACATCGGCACCCCGGCTTCCTTCAGCGCTGCGTAATTCGTCAGCGACCCGGTGTAGCCTTCCGGAATCGGCCCAAGGCGAATGAACATGCTGGAGAAATCCAGATCGCCGAACAGCCAGCCGATCACCGGCATGATGACGCTGTCGGTCAGCGATGTGACGATCCTGCCGAACGCCGCGCCGATGATTACCGCGACAGCGAGATCGAGCACGTTGCCCCGATTGATGAAGGCCTTGAATTCGGAAAACATGGTGCAGTCCCCTACCCGGTGGTTCCGCCGCGCTTGTGCCATCCGGTGCCAGCGATGCCAAGCGCGGCACCTGACGATGTGCGCTTACGGCTGTTCTTGAAAAGCCGTATGCGTGTGCTACCTGTGCAATACAGATGCCGGTCGCGCTTGGCGTTCCGGCCCAGGGGAGCCTTCGCTCATGAATTGGAAGTCCGTCCGCCGCTTTGGCCTTGTCGCCCTTGCCTCGCTCGGTCTTGCCGCCTGCGGCATCAACTCGGTGCCGACCAAGGAAGAAGCTGCCAAGGCGCAGTGGGGCAATGTCGAAACCGCGCTGCAACGCCGCGCTGATCTCATTCCCAACCTCGTTTCGGTGGTCCAGGCCGCCGCGATTTCGGAAGGCAACATCCTTCAGGGCGTGATCGACGCGCGCGCCCGCGCGACGTCCATCAACATCACGACCGACGACCTGTCGAACCCGGAGGAATTCCAGCGCTTCCAGGACGCGCAGAACCAGTTGACCCAGGCGCTGGGGCAATTGCGCACGGTGGTGGAAGCTTACCCGCAACTTGCCAGCCAGCCGCGGTTTGCCGACCTGATGGTGGCCCTCGACGAATCCAACAATCTGATCAACACCGAGCGGGTTCGTTATAACGAGGCCGCGCGCGACTATAACACCGAGATCCGCACCTTCCCGTCCTCGATCGGCGCGAATATCATTCACGGCGCCGAACCGCTCGAATACTTCGAAGCGGACGAGGCAAGCCGCGCCAATCCGACTGTCGACATGAGCGGCATCACCGGCGGCCGAGCTGCTCCCGCAGCGGCGCCCGCCAGCAATGACAACGCGACTGCCCCGGCGACCCCGGCCGCGGCCGCGAACTGAGGTGACACGCACCCTCGCCGCCTTCAGGGCGTTCCTGATCCTGCTCGCGGCGGCGCTTGCCAGCGTCGCCGCGCAGGCGCAGGATTATCCGCCGCGTCCCGCCGGCCCGATCTATGACGGGGCCGACATGCTGTCGGCAGAAACCGAAGCGGCGCTCGATGCGCGGCTGAGAGCCTATACCGAGCAGACCGGGCGGGCGATCATCGTCGCGACGGTTCCCAGTCTGGGCGGCGCGCAGATCGAACAATATGCCACCGGCCTGTTCGGCGAATGGGGCATCGGCGGGGCGCAGCGGGACCAGGGGCTGCTGCTGCTGATCGCGCGTGACGACCGCAAGCTGCGGATCGAGGTCGGATACGGCCTCCACCCCTATTTCGGCGGCATCATGGCCGGGCGTGTGATCAACGATGTTATCACCCCACGCTTCAAGGCAGGCAATTTCGACGGCGGCGTGACCGAAGGCGTCGATGCGATCCTGACCCACCTCGCACGCAGCCCTGCCGATGCTGCCGCAGTGGCCGAAGCGGCGGAAGCAGCCGCCGCACAGGAGCAGAGCGAAGGGGGATTTCCCATCGGCGCGCTGTTCTGGATCGCTTTCCTGCTGTTCTTCTTCATCCTGCCCGCCCTGCGCAGCGGCGGCGGCAAGCGGCGTTATCGCAGCGGCGGCGTGGGCGGCGTGGCGCGCGACATAATCCTGTGGGAAGCGGGCGAGGCGATCGCGCGCGGTCTGTCCGATGGCGACGGCGGCGGTTGGGGCGGCGGCTTCGGCGGCGGTGGTGGCGGCGGCGGCTTTGGCGGCTTCGGCGGCGGCATGTCGGGTGGCGGCGGCGCATCGGGGGGCTGGTGATGATGCAGCACATGACGCCGGAAGATCACGCGCTCGTCACCCAGGCAGTGGCCGAAGCGGAAGCCCACACCAGCGGCGAGATCGTGACCGTAATCGCCGACCGGACCGACGGTTATTCCGACATCGTGCTCGCCTGGGCAGCACTCGCTGCGTTCACTGCGATGAGCGTGCTGGCGGTATGGCCCGATCTCGTGTTGGCCAAGCTCGACCTGTTGACCGGTGGCTGGGGCACCGAATGGAGCATGGGCGCGGTGCTGACGCTGTGCATCGGGGTGGGCCTGATCAAATTCCTGGCCGTATGGGGGCTGCTCCAGTGGGACCCGCTGCGCTTCGCAATGGTCCCCGGCCCGGTCAAGCGTCGCCGGGTGCGGCTGCGCGCGGTCAAGCACTTTAAGGTTGGCGCCGAGCGGCGAACCCATGGGCGAACCGGCGTGCTGATCTATCTCTCCATGCGTGAACACCGGGCCGAAATCGTCGCCGACGAGGCAATTGCCGCGCTGGTCCCGGCCGAAGTCTGGGGCGAGGCAATGGCCGACATGCTGCGCGAAATTCGCGTCGGCTGTATCGCGAAGGGTCTGGCGGCGGGCGTGCGCGATGTCGGCAAGGTGCTTGCCGAGCACTTCCCACGCGCCGACGATGATGTGAACGAATTGCCGGACCGGCTGATCGTACTTTGAGCAATCCCGACCCCGAAGAAATCGTCTGGCAGGGCAGATACATCACCGCCAAGCGCAAGGGCCGCTGGGAATATGTCGGCCGTGCGCGCGGCATTCGCGCGGCTGTGATCCTGGCGATCGAGGACGGACATGTGCTGCTGGTCGAGCAATACCGGGTCCCGCTCGGCCGCGTATGCCTCGAGCTTCCGGCAGGGCTCATCGGCGATGATGATGGCGACGAGGACGAAAGTGCCGAGACCGCCGCGATCCGCGAGCTGGAGGAGGAAACCGGCTACCGCGCGGCGCGAATGGAAAGCCTGGGCGAATTCATGTCCAGCCCGGGCATGGTCAGCGAGAGTTTCACGTTGCTGCGTGCGCATGGTCTGACCAAAGCAGGCAACGGCGGCGGCACCGAACACGAAGACATCACCGTTCACCGCGTCGCCCTCGCCAGCCTGCCGCAATTCGTTGCGGAGCGGCGTGCGCTGGGCCATGCGATCGACGTACGTGTCGCACTGCTGCTGGCGGCAGGAATGATCGAGGGAGACTGACTGATGGCGGGACGGTGTGCGGGCAAACTGGCGCTGGTGACCGGCGCGGCCCAGGGCCTTGGCGCGGCACACGCGCGACGTCTGGCCGAAGAAGGAGCGCGGGTCCTGTGCACCGACCTTAACGGTGAAGGCGCGCAGGCGACAGCCGCCGCGATCGACCGGCAGTTCGGCCGCGGAACCGCCTTCGGCATCGCGCACGACGTAACCGATCCGGCACAATGGGAAGTGGCGGTCGATGCCGCGCGCGATCATCTTGGCGGGCTGAATGTACTGGTCAATAACGCCGGTATCGGAGTCGGCGGCAATATCGAGAGCTGTTCGTTCGCAGACTGGCAGCGGTGTTTCTCGGTCAATGTCGATTCGATCTTCCACGGCTGTCAGAAGGCGCTGCCATTGATGCGGGACCACGCGCCCGGATCGATCGTCAACATCAGTTCCATTGCCGGCCTGATCGCCAGCGACACGATGCCGGCCTACAATGCCAGCAAGGCGGCGGTATGGATGCTGACCAAGTCGATCGCGCTGCACTGCGCGAAGAACAACATGCAGATCCGCTGCAATTCGGTGCACCCGACATTCGTCGATACGCCGATCCTGGATGGCACGGCGCGGCACCACAATCTCGACAAGGCAGTCTTGCTGGAAAAACTGGCGCGGCAAATTCCATTGAGGTTCGTCGGCGAACCGGACGATATTGCCAATGCAGTGGTTTATCTCGCCAGCGACGAAAGCCGCTTCATGACGGGGGCCGAGATCAAGCTCGACGGCGGCATTTCGGCCATGTGAAATTCGGGAAAGCGTGAAATGTTGAGGGAGCCCCAACCGGGGCCCCCTCAGTCGGCGATCAGCGCGATCGCCGCGTAGACGAGGATCAACGATCCGAAGCCCACGATCGTGCCGAGAGCGAAGGCCACGCGAACCAGGGTGGCATCGATCCCGAAGTAATCGGCGATCCCGCCGCAGACGCCCCAGAGCTTTCCATTGGCCTTGTCCAGGCGGAAGGTCTTGCTCATCGGGGCGACGGCGGGCTTGGTACGTTCGACGCGGTTCATGCGAGCACGCCGACGCCGGGGAAGTTGGGGCTGGCCGGGACGATTGCGGCGGCAAGCAGGAAGGCCGAGAAGGCCAGCGAGGAAACGGCGGCGACTACACGGCCACTCAGACGGTCGAAGAATTGCATTTCAGAACTCCCTTTCAATGTGTCCCTGGCCGATCCCGTGGACGAAACATGCTTTGCAGGGGGCGTGCCAATTCGCAGAAATGGCTCAATTCCGCCATTTTCCACCTTTCGCGTTCACTACCTCGTGTTCAGCCATGCGAAAGGTTGGTATTTTTTCCCACGAGTTGGCGAACGCCGATTTGCGATGGAGATTCAGCGGCCCATTCCCTATCGCCCCCCGCACCGATGGCGCTCGACCGGATCACTCTCGCGACATTCCGCAACCATCGCGAAACCGCGCTCGACGGGACACGCAGCTTCAATTTGCTGATCGGTGACAATGGCGCAGGTAAGACCAATGTGCTCGAAGCGTTGTCGCTCTTTGCACCTGGCCGGGGCCTGCGCCGTGCTGCACTGAACGATTTGCCGATGGGGGGCGGGACTGCATTCTCGGTCGGCGCTTCGCTTGCCCAGCCAGCCGGCGAACCGGTCCGGCTTGGGACTTTCGTGCGCGGAGATCAGCCCGGGCGCCGCCGCGTTCAGGTCAACGGTGCCCAGGCGAGCGCCAACAGCCTGGGCGAATGGCTTGCGCTGGGCTGGCTGACCCCGGCAATGGACGGGTTGTTCACCGACAGCGCGGGCGCGCGGCGCCGCTTCCTCGACCGGATGACGCTGGCACTCGAACCCGCGCACGCGCACCATACGGCCCGTTACGAAGCCGCGCTGCGGGAACGCAATCGGCTGCTATCGGGCGATGACGAACCCGATCCTGCCTGGCTTGATGCAGTGGAGCGGCACCTTGCAGAACACGGCGCGGCCATTGCTGCTGCGCGATCGCAGACCCTTGCTGCAGTAACGGCCGAACTTGCACGGTTGCCGCGCGAACCCTTCGCCCTGCCCCTGCTGGACCTGCAGCCGGGAGGCCCCGGGAACAGCGACGAACTGGCGCAGGCCCTGCGGCAAGGCCGACGCCGCGAACGACAGGCCGGGCGCACGCTGACGGGGCCCCACCGCGACGAACTCACCGTGACGATGGCAGGCAAGGCCATGCCTGCGGCGGAATGTTCGACCGGGGAGCAAAAGGCGATGCTGATCGCACTGACCCTGGCCCACGCCACGCTCGCTGCCCGCGGGCGGCCAGGCGTCCTGTTGCTGGACGAGGTTGCAGCTCATCTTGACCCCGTCCGGCGCGAGGCGCTGTTCGCGCGCCTGGCTGAAAGCGGCGCGCAAGTATGGATGACCGGCACCGAACTTGCCCCATTTGCCGCCATCGCGCCCGAAACGGCAATCTGGCGGGTCACCGAAGGGCAAGTGAAGCGAACCTAGTCTTCAGGCAGTGCGTCCTGCACTTCGTCCAGTGTCGCTTCCACCAGACGTGCAATGCCCTGCTCGGTCGGGTGAATGCGGTCGGACTGGAACAGGCTGGCGTCCCGGTAAATCGTCTCCAGCCAGAACGGCACCAGCGGGACGCCGTATTCCTTGGCCAGCGCCGGATACAGCGCATCGAATTCGCGCTGGAATTCCGGGCCATAGTTGGGGGGCGAACGCATTCCCATCAGCAGCACCGGGATTTCACGGCGGCGCAATTCCCCCAGCATTGCCTCGAAATTGGCGCGCGTTTCGTCAGGCGAAATTCCGCGCAGCAGATCGTTGCCGCCCAGCTCCAGGATCACAAGGTCCGGCTTCACCTCCTGCGCGTCGAGCGTGAAGGCCAGGCGCTGCCGGCCCGCAGCGCTGGTATCGCCTGAAATTCCGGCGTTGGTGACGACGGCATTGATCCCCGCTGCGCGCAGCGCCTCTTCCAGCTGCGCCGGATAGCTCTCGCTCTTGTCGAGGCCGTAACCTGCGAACAGGCTGTCGCCGAATGCCAGCACGCGCCGTTCGGGCCCGCTGACGGGCGCAGGCTCTGCCGCCTCTCGCGCCTCTGCGCGCGGCTGTGCGGACGGCGCTTCCTGGCCGCAGGCTGCCAATGCGACCGGCAGCGCAAGGGGCAGTATGATCGACCAACGGGCAAGCGGCATCGGCAAGTCTCCTTGAAGGTGCCCCCCACCTATGCCACTTGCGCCAAGTGACAAGCCCCCTTCCCGCCGTATCCGCCCGTAACCTCACCCTCACGCTCGGATCCGAGACTGCGCCGGTGGAAATCCTGCGCGGTATCGATCTCGACGTTCCTGCGGGCCAGATCTGCGCCCTGCTGGGGCCTTCCGGTTCCGGCAAAAGCTCGCTCATGGCGGTGATGTCGGGCCTGGAACGCGCCAGCGGTGGCACTCTGACTGTGGCCGGCGCCGATTTCACGACGATGGACGAGGATGGCCTTGCCCGCGCCCGACGCGGACGCATCGGCATTGTCCTCCAGGCGTTCCACCTGTTGCCGACGATGACCGCGCTGGAAAACGTCGCCACTCCGATGGAACTGGCGGGTGAGACCGATGCACAGGAACGCGCGCGGCAGGAACTGGTCGCGGTGGGACTTGGCCACCGGCTCGACCATTACCCGACCCAGCTTTCGGGAGGCGAGCAGCAGCGTGTCGCGATCGCGCGCGCCATCGCTCCGCGTCCGCGCCTGATCTTTGCGGACGAGCCGACTGGCAATCTCGACGTTGCTACCGGACACGAGATTATCGAGCTGCTGTTCGCGCGCCGGGCTGAAACCGGTGCGACGCTGTTCGTCATCACGCACGATCCTGAACTTGCCGAACGCTGCGGCCGCGTGCTGACCATGGCCGACGGCAGGATCGCAAGCGACCGCCAGGCATGACCGCCGCCACCCTCAGTTGGGGCCAGGCCTGGCGGATTGCGCGGCGTGACCTCAATGCGCGATTCCGCGGGCTTCGGCTGCTGGTCGTGTGCCTGTTTCTGGGCACCGCGGCGCTCGCGGCAATCGGCACGCTTACGGCAGCGATCGAAGGCGAACTGGCAGACCGTGGCCAGGTCATTCTGGGCGGCGATCTGGAAGTCGAGGTCTGGCAGCGGTCGCTCAATGAAGATGAACGCGCAGCGTTGGCACAGTACGGCACCCTGAGCCAGGGCACGCGGATGCAGGCGATGGCGGTGGCGGGCGATGCCGCCGCGCCGGTCGAACTGAAGGCAGTCGACACCCGCTGGCCGCTTTACGGTACGCTCACGCTGCAAAGCGGGAAGACAGCCGGGGCGCCGACCGGCAATCAGGCTTGGATGGCGCAAGGTGCGATGGATCGGCTGGGCATTACGACCGGTGACCGGTTCCGCGTCGGCGGAGTTGAACTGGTGGCGGCGGGCGTGATCGCGGACGAGCCCGATCGCCTGTCAGAAGGATTCCAGCTTGGCCCCACGGTGATCGTGGCGGAAGACGTGCCAGCCCGCGCGGGTTTGCTCGCACCCGGCGCAATGTATCAGTCCAAAACTCGCGTCGCATTCAGCCCGGACGCCGATCCCGAGGCGGTTGAAGAAGCGCTGACAGAACGCTTTCCCGAAGCAGGCTTCGACTTCCGCAGCCGCGACCGCGCCTCACCCGGCGCCGACAGGTTCGTCGGGCGGATGGGCGAATTCCTGACGCTGGTTGGCCTTGCCGCGCTGGTAATCGCCGGGATCGGTATCGGCGGCGGCGTGACATCGTATCTCGAAGCGCGGCGCCAGAGCATCGCCACCTTGAAGGTGCTGGGCGCCACCAGCGGCGATATTGCTCGCATTTATGCCATGCAGATCGGTGCCGCCGCGCTGGTCGGTACGCTGGCCGGGCTGCTGGTCGGAGTGGCGGTGACGCCGATCCTTGCCGCCGCACTCGATGGCCTGCTGCCGGTCGGGCGCGGGTTCGTGATCGATCCGCTGGCGCTGATCCTTGCCGCCGGGTTCGGCCTGCTGGTCGCACTGGTGTTCGCCGCGACGCCCCTGGTGCGCGCGCGCAGTTTCCCGGCGATGGCACTGATGCGGGCGCGGGTGAACCCCCTGATGAGGGATCGCAAGGCATTGCCCTGGGTGCTGGGCGGCCTCGCTGCGATTGCCGTGCTGGTATTGGTAACATCGCGGGCCCCCTTGCTGGCAGGCGGGTTCCTGATTGGTGCGGCTGTGGTGTTCGGCCTTCTCGCCCTGCTCGGCGCCGGGATAGCGCGCCTTGCCGCGCGCCTGCCCCGCCCACGGAGCCCGCTCGTACGCAACGCGCTCGCCAATCTGCACCGCCCTGGCGCGCAGACCGGGGCGCTGGTCACTGCGCTTGGCTTCGGCCTGAGCGCATTCGTGCTTCTCGCCGGTATCCAGAGCGCGATCGACGGCAATATCCAGCGCAGCGTACCCGCACAGGCACCCGACTATTTCGTGCTCGACGTGCCGCGTGACCGAGTGACTGCCTTTGAAGCATTGGTCCGTGCGCAACACCCCGAGGCTGAAATCCGCACGGTGCCCGCGCTGCGCGGGGCAGTGCTGGCTTACGGTCCCGATGGCGCGATGACGCGTGTGTCCGAAATGGAGGAAATTCCCGACGGGGCCTGGGCTTTGCGCGGTGAGCGCGGGCTGACGTACGCCGATGCCCTGCCCGAAGGAAACCGCCTGGTCGAAGGAGAATGGTGGAGCCCGGGATATTCGGGCGAACCGCTGGTTTCGGTCGATGAGGAGTTCGCAAACGCGATCGACCTCAAGGTTGGCGACATGATCACCGTGGGCGTGCTGGGCGTCGAACGCACCGCGCGGGTGGCCAGCCTTCGCACGATCGACTGGGAAAGCATGGGCTTCAACTATGTGCTCGTATTCAGCGCGAACACGCTGGCCGATGCGCCGCACAACCTCGCCGCCACGATCGAACTGCCCGAAGGTAGCGCCACCGGACCGCTGCTGCGCGAGCTGGTCCGTGCGTTTCCGTCCAGCTCTGTGATCGAGGTCGGCGGCGTACTGGCCGAAGCGCGGACGATCCTGGGCCAGGTCGGCATCGCGACTTTCGCCGCCGCATCAGTGGCGGTGCTGGCGGGGCTGGCCGTTCTGATCGGAGCCATCGCTGCTGCGCGGGCGGCCCGGACATACGACACCGTTGTGCTGCGGGTGCTGGGTGCCAGCCGTGGGCAGATCCTGCTGATGCAGCTTGCCGAATACGCTTTGCTGGCGGCAGTGCTGGCGGGCGTTGCCCTGCTGCTGGGTGCAGGGCTTGCCTGGGCCGTCATCACGCAGCTGTTCGATTTCGACTGGCTGCCCGATTGGGGCGTCATGCTGGCAGTGCTTGGCGGCGGATTGGCGTTCGTCGTCGTCGTGGCGCTGGCAGGCTCACTGCCGCTCCTGCGGGCGAAGCCGGCTCAGGCATTGCGGGCCCTCTAGCTCACGCGAACCCCTTGGCCGGAACACGGCCCTTGAAATCTTCACCGCGACGGGTTGGGTGCGACCGTGCCCCCATCACCACGCCGTTCATAAGCCTGAACACTCGATATGCCCTGCGCCGTTCCATCTGAGATTGCTGCGCTGCCTTAGCGACTACCGCGCCGCCGATCGCGCAAAACGAAAAAGGGCCCCGCGAACGGGGCCCTTCTCGTATTGTTGTCTGCTGTGATCGTCAGAAACGATACTTGGCCGAAACGCCGTAAGTGCGCGGCTGGTTGGGGTAGCCCGAGATCGAGCCGGACTGGGCGACCGAATCGAAGATCGTGGTGATGTAACGATCGTCGAGCAGGTTGCGGCCCCAGACCGAAACTTCCAGCCCCATGTCCATGGCGAACGTCAGGCTGGCAGACAACTCGTCCACCTGGCGGCGGAACGGACGGGCTGCCGCAATGGCGGCCTGCTGGCCCCCGGAAATGAACCCGGGCAGGCCGTCGGCGATCTGCACCGGCGCCTCGTGATAGAAGTTCACGTTGGCGATCAGGCGGTTGCCCGACATCCCCAGTTCCTTGTTGTAGGTCGCACCGATGCTGGTGGTGAACTTGGAAATGCCCGCCACTTCGCGGCCCGACAGGTCACCGATCGAGCTGTTCGGGAAGCTGACGTATTCCGGTTCGAGGAACGTAAACGCTGCCTGGATGCTCAGCTCGTCGCTGATCCGGGTAACGCTGTCGAACTCGACGCCGAAGGTTTCCTGCTCGCCCGCATTGGCCAGTGCGAAGCCGGTCCCGGTGAAGATGTTCGACTGGAACCCTTCGATGGTCTGCTTGAAGAAGGTCAGGTTGGCCGAGAAGATATCCCAGTTGCCCTTCAGACCCAGCTCCATGACCTCGGTTTCCTCCGGACCCGCAAAACGCGAGCCGGTCGTCAGGTTCACGGGGGCGATCCCTGCCCCCCGGATGGCCGGAAGGTCGCTCGCCAGCGGACGGCTGTCGCGCGACAGGTTGAACGAACTCGCCTTGAAGCCGGTTGCATACGACGCATAGGCATTCAGCGTCGGCGAGATATCGTACGCGAGGCGTGCGGTGTAGCTCCAGTCGTTGTCGTCGGTTGCGCCGCTCTCGACGGAGTTCGGCACGTTGAGGAACGGCGGCAGGAACTGCAGCGAACGCAGTGCCAGCAACGGGTTGACCGCGGGGTTCGACTGGTTGGCGGTTGCGAACGCATTCACGCCCGCCGAAACCTGCGCAAACGCGGCCGGATTGGCGCCGGCGAAGGCACCGATCTCGGCCTGGCTTGCCGGGCGACCGAGGCCAAGGATGGTGCCGACCTGAGTCGACAGGCCCTGCGCCACGATCGCGCCGCGACCGATCGCGGTGAGGTCGAGATTGCTGAAAACGTCCGACGAAACGACGTTGGTCGTGATCTCTTTCTTGTCGTCGGTGTAGTTCGCACCCAGCGTCAGGACCAGGCCATCCGTGATCTCGAAATCAACCTGACCGAAGATCGAGTAAGCCTCGTTCTCCAGCGTGTACGCCTCCGTCAACCCCTGACCCGCCTGGAAGAAGCGGTTGACGAAGTTCTGGCCGGTCAGCGCACTGATCGTCGCTTCAAGCGAATTGACGTTCTGCGTGTTGCGGGTCGCGGCGCGGATCAGCAGGTCGGCATAGGGACGGAAGTCGCTGCCGAAGAAGATCTCGTTGCGCTGATCGATGTCTTCCTTGAAGTAGAAGCCGCCCAGCAGGAAGCTGATCCGGTCGCCCACTTCGCCCGACAGGCGCAATTCCTGGGTGAAGGTTTCCAGGCCCACGTCGTCAAACTTGCGGCCGATCAGGTCGGCACTGGTGAAGTCCGAATCCTGGTCCGTGATCGCACGCGATTCGCGGTAGCCGGTGATCGAGGTCAGCGTCAGCGCGCCCAGTTCCAGATCGACCTGCCCGGACACACCCCAGTTCTCGATGTCGTTGGTCGAATCGAAATTGGTGTAGATGACGTCGGCAAACGGGTCGTTCGGGTTGGGGATCTGGCCGCCAACCGCGAGGACTGCGTTGCTGGCCGCACTGCGCTGCAGGTTGACGACGCCGCAGCAGATTTCATCGATCTTGTCGTAGTCGCCGATCAGGCGGACCGACAGCGGGCCGCCGCCTTCGAACAGCAGCTGGCCGCGGGCGAACCAGCGATCACGGTCGTTGGAGCGGTTGCCCGTGCCAAGGTCGGTCAGGTAACCGTCGCGCTTGTTGATGCCACCGGCGAGGCTGAAGGCCAGGCTTTCGGAAATCGGGCCAGTGACGAGGCCCTTGCCCACGATCGCGTCGTAGTTGCCGTAGCTCGCCTCGACCAGACCGCCGAATTCGAATTCGGGCTTCTTGGTAACGATCGAGATGACGCCGGCGCTGGCGTTCTTGCCGAACAGGGTCGACTGGGGCCCGCGCAGGACTTCGACCCGCTGCACGTCGGGCAGGTCGGTGATCTGGCTGGCGCTGCGGCTGCGATAGACACCATCGACGAACACGCCGACCGACGGTTCGATGCCGGCATTGTTGGCGCCGTTACCGAAGCCGCGGATCAGGAAGTTGGTGTTGGCCGAGCTCTGCAGCTGGGCGACCTTCAGCGAAGGAACCAGCGTCTGCAAGTCGCGCAGGTCACGAACCTGGTTGCGCTCGATCGTTTCGGCCGTGGTCACGCTGACCGCAACCGGGATCTCCTGCAGCGTCTGCTCGCGCTTGGTCGCGGTGACGATGATCTCGTTACCGGTGCTGGTTTCCTGGGCATCGGGGATCATGTCCCCGTCGCTGTCGGTCTGGGCCTGGGCGTCAGCGTCTTGCGCAGCAGCAACCGAAGGAATGGCGAAAGCAGCCGCACCTGCAAGCAGCAGGGCGCGATGCGCAGTGGCATGGAATTTCATGGGAGCTCCTCGTCCTCTCGCAGCTGGTCAGTTGGGTTGACCTGGGAAGGTTGTTGGCGACCGCTGCTTGATGAGGGTCGATAAATGGAGGCAAACGCGCGCTCAAGCGCCAAAATTCCACGGGAATCTGCGGTTTGCCCAAGTGTTGCAAACGGGGCACAGCCGCGCGGCACTTGCCCCATCGCCCTCCTTGAGCTAGGGGCGCGCGCGATTATTGCGCCGCACAATTGCCGCGCCCAAACTCGAAAGCACCGCAAACATGCCCGCGCCCCTACGTAACGTGGCGATCATTGCCCACGTCGATCATGGCAAGACCACACTGGTCGACCAGCTGTTCCGCCAATCCGGCACCTTCCGCGACAACCAGCGCGTGGAAGAACGCGCCATGGATTCCAACGACCTGGAAAAAGAGCGCGGGATCACGATTCTCGCGAAATGCACCTCGGTCGAGTGGGAAGGCACGCGAATCAACATCGTCGATACGCCGGGCCACGCCGACTTTGGTGGCGAGGTGGAACGCATCCTGAGCATGGTCGACGGCGTGATCCTGCTGGTCGACAGTTCCGAAGGCGCGATGCCGCAGACCAAGTTCGTCACCGGAAAGGCGCTGGCGCTGGGCCTGCGCCCGATCGTGGTGGTGAACAAGATCGATCGCCCGGACGAACGCATCCAGGAAGTGCTGGACGAAGTGTTCGACCTGTTCGTCAGCCTCGACGCGACCGATGAACAGCTCGATTTCCCTGTCCTTTATGCTTCGGGTCGCAATGGCTACGCCAATGAAGACCCGTCTCTACGCGAAGGCACGCTGACCCCCCTGTTCGAAAAGATCGTTGAGCACGTCCCTGCCCCGCAGGCCGACTTCGACGGACCGTTCAAGTTCCTCGTCACCCTGCTCGATCGCGACAACTTCCTCGGCCGCATCCTGACTGGCAAGGTCCAGTCGGGCACGGTCAAGGTCAATTCCCCGATCCATGCGCTCGATGCCAGCGGCAAGGTGATCGAGGCGGGCCGCGCGTCTAAGCTGCTCGCTTTCCGTGGGCTCGAACGTGTTCCCGTGGAAGAAGCGCGCGCAGGAGACATTATTTCCATCGCCGGTCTCACTGTCGCGACCGTTTCCAACACCATCGCCGATCCGTCGGTCACCGAACCGCTCCACGCGCAGCCGATCGATCCGCCGACGCTGTCGATGCGTTTCGCCGTTAACGACAGCCCGATGGCCGGCCGCGAAGGGACCAAGGTCACCAGCCGCATGATCCGTGACCGGCTGGAGCGCGAGGCGGAATCGAACGTCGCCATCCGCGTGACCGAAAGCGCCGACAAGGACAGCTTCGATGTCGCGGGCCGCGGCGAACTGCAGCTCGGCGTGCTGATCGAAACGATGCGCCGTGAAGGGTTCGAGCTCGGCATCAGCCGCCCCCGCGTGCTGTTTCGCGAAGACGAGAACGGCAACCGCACCGAACCGTACGAGACCGTCGTCATCGACGTGGATGACGAACATTCCGGCACGGTCGTCGAGAAGATGGCGCTGCGCAAGGCCGAGATGACCGACATGCGCCCCAGCGGCGGCGGCAAGACGCGCATTACTTTCTCTGCGCCCAGCCGCGGCCTGATCGGCTATCACGGCGAATTCCTGTCCGACACGCGCGGTACGGGGATCATGAACCGCCTGTTCGAGAAGTACGGCCCCTACAAAGGCCCGATCGAAGGCCGCGCCAATGGCGTGCTGATCTCCAACGCGACCGGGGAAGCCGTCGCCTATGCGCTCAACGCGCTGGAAGATCGCGGCATCCTGTTCGTGCGCCCGCAGGAAAAGCTCTACGAAGGCATGCTGATTGGCGAGAACGCCAAGCCGGAAGACCTCGAGGTCAACCCGCTCAAGTCGAAGCAGCTGACCAACTTCCGTTCGACCGGCAAGGACGACGCGATCCGTCTCACTCCGCCCAAGATCATGACGCTGGAGCAGGCCATCGCATATATTGACGACGACGAGATGGTCGAAGTGACCCCGTCGAGCATTCGCCTGCGCAAGGCGATCCTCGATCCGCATGAACGCAAGAAGGCCAAGCGCAAGCTCGAAACGGCCTGATCCCCCCGCCCGGACAAAAGGAAGGGGCCCCCGCCGCTATGGCAGGGGCCCCTTTTTCGTGTGCCGAAACGCTTTCCGTCAGAAGCGGAAGTTCAGCGTCGTGCGGAACGAGTGGTAATCGAGGTCATTGTCGGCAGTCGTGAGGTTCGTGCCGCCCGAAGTCAGCAAGAATGGGTTGGTGTTAATCGGAGCCGTGCCCTGGCCGACAGCGACGAAATAGTCTTCATCGTCATAGCTCGAATAAAGGTATTCGAGGCCGAGGCCGATGTTGCGGGTCAGCATCAGTTCGGCACCGCCGCCAACCTGGCCGCCAAACTTCCAGTCGCGCTCGTTATTGGGCGTGAAGGAATTGGCACCATTGGTGGTGGTGAAGTTATGATCGACCCGGGCAAAGCCGACGCCGCCGGTCACGTAGAACAGGCCGCGACCGTCACCGGGCGAGATACCGACACGTCCGCGCGCCATGACCGAATAATCGATCTCGCGCTCGATCGTGTAGCTGGCCGGGGTCGTGCTGAACGCCGTGGTGAAATCCTCGACACCGGGCTTTGCGCCTTCGACCAGAAGACCGGCAACCAGCGGGCCGCCGTTGATGCGCTTGTCCACACCGGCGCGGATTGCGTAGCCGACTTCGAGGTCGTTCCCACCGCAGCTCGACGCGCGCGTGGCGCCGCCGGCGTCACCGCGGCAGAACCCAGTGCTGAATGCATCGGCCCCGGTCGTGGTGCGAACGAAGTTGTCAAATTCACCATCGCGATTGGTGTCGAATACGATGCGATCGTTACGTGAATCATTGGGGGTGTCGGCAGAAATCGATCCGCCAACATAAAAACCGTCGAAGTATGGACCCGTGTCCTGAGCAATCGCCGGTGTTGCGATTACAGTCGCCGCGGCCAGCACGGACCCGGCGAGCACGATGCGAGAAACCATAAATTATCCTTTACCTAAGATTAACGCATGAATCCTTGGGGGGAATTCTCAGGGTCAACCGGTCGGTGGTGTCGGTGGTTCCCCAGTTCGGCTCGCTTTTCGGTCACTGGTGGATGCATGTGGCATTTGTGCCGCAACATTGATGTCGAAACCGGCATCATAATTGCTGCTTCATCGCTGCGATGCTCGTTAATAGGGCGATGTTGGCGGCGCAGTCGTGTCAACACCTGCGCCAGGCAGCCCGGTGGCCATTGCGCAACTGGCCTGATAGGCATCTGTCGCATGGAAACCGGAACCCTCGTCAGCCTCGCCATCTACTTCGTGCTCATGGTCGCAATCGGGCTTTATGCCTGGCGCAAGTCGACCGCGGATAGTGAAGGGTACCTTTTGGGGGGCCGCCGCTTGTCGCCATCGGTTGCGGCCCTGTCGGCCGGGGCGAGCGACATGTCGGGCTGGCTGCTGCTGGGCCTGCCCGGGGCGCTCTATGCGGCCGGACTGGTAGAGGCCTGGATCGGCATCGGACTGTTCGTGGGCGCTCTGGTCAACTGGATCGTGGTCGCCCCGCGCCTGCGCGAACAGACGGAGCGGTTGGGCAATGCGCTGACCATCCCTGAATGGCTAGCCAATCGCTTCCCGGACAAGGCCACAACCCTGCGTGTGATCTGTGCTGCGATCATCGTGGTGTTTTTTGCTGTCTATACCGCTGCCGGGATGGTTGCTGGCGGCAAGCTGTTCCAGACGAGCTTTGCCGGCGCGTTCGGCGATACCGGCCTGTCAGACTACATGCTCGGCATCTTGCTTACGGCCGGGGTCGTGCTGCTCTATACCATGATCGGCGGGTTCCTGGCGGTCAGCCTGACCGACTTCGTCCAGGGCCTGATCATGGTGACAGCGCTGGTGGTGATGCCGCTGGTGGTGATGTTCGGCCCGGGCGGCAGCGCTGGCGGATCGATCGTGGGCGTGCCGCAGGAAGGGTTCCTCAGCCTGACGCAAGGGCTGACTTTCATCGGGTTCCTGTCAGCGGTGACCTGGGGCTTGGGCTATTTCGGACAGCCGCATATCATCGTGCGGTTCATGGCGATCCGATCGGTCGCAGACGTGCCGACGGCGCGCAACATCGGCATGGCGTGGATGGGCGTATGCCTGCTGGGCGCGGTTGGCGTGGGCCTGGCCGGACGCGCCTATGTCGAGCGCAACGGGCTGATCGTGGAAGACCCGGAAACGATCTTCATCGTGCTGGCCGAACTGTTGTTCCACCCGCTGGTGACAGGTTTCCTGCTTGCCGCGCTGCTGGCCGCGGTGATGAGCACCATCAGTTCGCAGCTGCTGGTCGCCTCCAGTTCGTTGACCGAAGATATCTACCGCCTGTTCCTGCGCAAGGATTGTTCGGAGAAAGAAGCAGTCAGTGTCGGCCGGCTGAGCGTGCTGCTGGTGGCGGTCGCCGCCATCGTCATCGCAGCCGATCCCGAAAGTCAGGTTCTGGCTCTGGTCGCCAATGCCTGGGCGGGATTTGGCGCTGCGTTCGGCCCGCTGGTGGTACTGGCCCTGACGTGGGACCGGATGACCGGCACCGGCGCGGTGGCCGGGCTGGTCACCGGGGCGGCCGTCGTCGGCGCGTGGATCGCGCTTGGATGGAACAGCAGCTTCCTCGGCGGCCCGGGTGTCTACGAGATCATTCCGGGTTTCGTCGCAAGCTGGCTGGCGATTGTCCTCGTCAGCCGTGCGACAGCGCCCGCGTCAACTTCGCGTTAACCATGCCCGGGCAAGATCGCGTCATGGCGCGGATTCTTGCCTCCTTGCTGCTCTGTATGGCCCTGGCGGGATGCGGCAGCCTGGTGCCGGGGGGCCGTAGCGGAGAGGCGCCCCGCCCCCCAGCACGAACATCGGTTATCACGCCCAGCCCACAGGCCCAGCAATGCCTGGCAGACCTTGGCGCGGCGGGCGCCCGATTTTCGTCCGTGCCGGATCGCTATGTCGGTGATGGATGCGCGCTGCTGGGCACGGTTTCGCTAAGTGCGGTGCGCGGCGATTTCGACAGTCTTGGCATATCGAACCTGGGCCCTGTCGCATGTCCCACCGCGACTGCATTTTCCGACTGGGCCCGTTACGGCGTCGATCGTGCCGCCCGCCAGATGCTCGGCAGCCCGTTGGCCCGGGTCGAGACGATGGGCAGCTTTGCCTGCCGCAACGTCGCCGGCTCCTCGCGCCGATCGGCGCATGCCACGGCCGATGCGATCGACGTGGCAGCATTCGTTCTGGCCGATGGTCGGCGGATCAGCGTACTCGACGGATGGAACGGCGGCAGCGAGGCTGAGCGGGCGTTCCTGCGCACCGTCCAGCGCAGCGCCTGCAAGCGGTTCCGCACGGTGCTTGGCCCGCAATACAATTCCGCCCATCGCGACCATCTTCATCTGGAACGTGGCGGCGACGGCGGGTTCTGCCGCTAGAGCCCGGATTCCAGCCTCACCCTGACTGCATCCGCAGGGTGGCGTGCGCCCAGTTTGCCCATCATGTTGGCCCGGTGAATTTCGACCGTGCGCGGGCTAATCCGCAGTTCCCGCGCGATGGTCTTGTTGGAATTACCCTCCGCCAGCCAGTCGAGCACCTGCCGCTCCCGCGCGGACAGCGTTTCGATGCGTGCACGCGCCTCGATCAGCCGGCGGCGCGCATTGGCCTGCTCCGCCGCTTCCACGGCAACGTCGGTCAGCCGATCGCGAAGGCGTTCCCCCTCGAGTGGCAGCGCCAGATAATCGAGGGCCCCTGCCTTGATCGCGGCAACGATGTCGCGCACCCTGGGTTCGGGGGCGGCCATGACGACAGGCAACCACACGCCGCGCCGGGTCAGCACTTCGACCGCCTCCCCGGGAGGCAAATCGTCGACCCCTTCGCGTAGCAGTATGATGCCCCGTTCGGGGACGTAGGAGAACAGCTCGTCGAGGTCGCCGTAGACCTCCGCATGCCATCCTATGGTGAAGAACATGCGGGCCTGCTCGGCCCGCGACTTGGCATCGAAATCGACGATGTGAACGATAGGCTGCGACTGACCCATGGCCAGCAGGACTGGGCGATTTCACCTAGCCGGTTAATCCCAAACGCCTCGAAAACGGATCATTTGGCCGAAAAAAGCTGAGAAACAACGCGAAAACTATAGGACCGGAATTGTTGTTTCAGTCGCCGGCATCTTTATCGAACGAATAGGCCGGCAGCGAATGGAAGGCACTGCGCAGCGCATCTCCCCAGCCGGAAGAGATGGCCCGGAAATATTCATCTCCTTGCGAGATGCGCCGTTCGTGTCCCACGGTGAATTCGTCCCGCTTGATCACGAGCAGGTCCAGCGGCAGGCCCACGGACAGATTGGCCTTGAGGGTGGAATCGAAGCTGACCATGAGCAGCTTGACCGCGTCCTCGAACGACATGTGCCGATCATAGCCGCGGATCAGGATCGGACGGCCGTACTTGGTTTCCCCGATCTGGAAGAACGGCGTATCGAAGCTCGCCTCGATGAAGTTGCCTTCGGGATAGATCAGGAACAGACGCGGCTCCATGCCGGCGATCTGGCCGGCCACGATCATCGATGCGGTGAAGCGGCCCTGCCCGCGTTCGCCGTGAACCTCCTGCTGCCCCGACACCGTCTCGCGCAGCAACCGCCCCACTTCCGAGGCGACCTGAAACATCGTCGGCGCCTTGAGCAGCGAATTCTCGCGCTCTCCCGGTGCCTTGTTGCGTTCTTCCAGCTGGCTGACGACGGCCTGGGTGGTCGCCAGATTGCCGGCACTCATCAAGGCTATGATTCGTTCTCCCGGCACCTCCCAATGGCACATCTTGCGAAAGACCGAGATGTTATCGACGCCCGAATTGGTCCGCGTGTCGCTCATCAGCACCAGGCCCCGGTCGATCAGCATGCCGACGCAATAGGTCATGTCACTGGTCCACCTGCTGCTGCTCGACTGCAATGGCCACATGCAGATCTTCGCGCATTGGGCCGAACCGGATGCCGGTGATCGGTGCCGCGTCGCGGTAATCGCGGCCGGTCGCCACGCGGACGTAGCGCGGATCGGGACTGATTCCGTTCGATACGTCGAAACCGACCCAGCCCAGCCCCATCACATGCGCTTCGGCCCAGGCATGCGTCGCTTCCTGTTCGATCCGGTCGTTCATCATCAGGTAGCCACTGACATAGCGGGCCGGTACATCCATGGCACGCGCCGCGCCGATAAAGATGTGGGCATGATCCTGGCACACTCCGTGGCCCACGACCGCGGCCTCTTCCCCACTCGTATCCACCCCGGTGTGACCGGTGCGATATTCGACCCTCTCCCGGATGAGCCGGGACAAGGCGTGAAGTCGTTCCAGGGGCTCTGCTGCCGGGCAGTCGCGCACGATCGCGCGGACTTTCGGCCCGGGCCGGGTGAGCCGGGTCTGGGCAAGGAAGCTCCACAAGGGCAAATGCCCCGAATGGCGCCCGATAACCCCGGCGCGATCTTCCGTATCCACTTCGCCGGTGCAGCGGATCACCACCTCGCGCGCGCCCGGTTCGGCAGAAACGAGCGTTACGTGGTTGAAATGCTGGTCGTCGTATTCCAGTTCGAGCCGGGCGTTTTCCAGCTCCATGTCCCAGCGCAGGATTGTCTGCCCCTGGGTCTGCTTGGGCGTCAGCCGGACGCGCTGAAGCGCATGAACGACGGGCTCGGAAAACGCGTAGCGGGTGGTGTGGCTGATCGAGAGACGCATCAGGCGAGGAACCTGTAATCTTCCGCGATCGCGCCGGCGATGGCGGCATTGCGAGACATGAAATCGGTCAAGAATTCATGCAGGCCGATTTCGAACACATCGTCGATGGTCAATTTCCCCAGGGTAGTGTCGGCATCGCGCATCAGCGCGTGGCACGCCCCTTCGTGATGATGCAGCCGGGCAAGCTCGGCCAGTTCCCCGCGCAATGCCGAATGGCAGAACGCCAGGCTGCGCGGGAAACGTGCGTCGAGCACGAGAAATTCCACGATCCCGCGCGCGTCGATCTGCCCTGCGTTGAGCCAGCGAAAGGCCCGGTCGCCCGAAACCGACCGCAGCAACTGGTCCCACTGTCCGGTGTCCATGCTGGTTCCGACATAACTGAGCGACGGCAGCAGGAGGTAATACTTCATGTCGAGCGTGCGTGCGACATTGTCGGCCCGTTCCACGAACGTCCCGGCCCGGGCGAAGTGATAGCCTTCATTGCGCAGCAGGGTGCCGGCCATCGAGCCATGCGCGAGGGTCCCGGCGCGCCGGATCATCTCCAGCGCTTCGCCAACCTGACCTTGCGACAGCGGGCGGCGAAGACATTCGCGGATATCCATCCAGCTGGTGTTGATGGCTGTCCACAACTCGCTGGTGATTGCAGTGCGGGTCGCCCGGGCATTGGCCCGCACGTTTTCGATCATGCGCAGGACGCTGAGCGGATTGTCGTCATCGCGCAGGATGAAATTCCACGCCTGCTGGCCGGTGTAGGTGCCGTTCTTGCGCTCGTAATGCTGGCGCAGGCCCAGCGCCTCGATCACCGATCGCCATTCCTCTTCCGCCGTGGCGACATCGCGGATCAGGGCCATGCGAAACCCCGCCTCGAGCAGGCGCGCGGTATTTTCCGCCCGCTCGAGATAGCGGAACATCCAGAACAGTCCGTGGGCGGTTCTTCCTAGCATCGGTGCGCCATCAGTCCTTCAGCACCCAGGTGTCCTTGGTCCCGCCCCCTTGCGAGGAATTGACCACCAGCGACCCCGGCTTCAACGCTACCCGGGTCAGCCCGCCGGGCGTGATGTCGATGCCATTGGGGCTGACCAGCACGAAGGGGCGCAAGTCCACGTGGCGCGGGGCAAGCCCCTTCTTGGTGAAGACCGGGCAGGTCGACAGCGCCAGCGTCGGCTGTGCGATGTAATTCGCCGGCCGTGCGAGCAGCTTGTCGCGAAAAGCAGCAATTTCGCGTTTGGAGGCAGTCGGCCCGATCAGCATGCCGTAACCGCCCGACCCGTGGACTTCCTTCACGACCAGTTCGGGCAGATGTTCGAGCACGTATTTCAGGCTGTCGTCGTCGGCGCAGCGCCAGGTCTGCACATTGGGCAGCAGTGGTTTTTCGCCGGTATAGAACTCGACGATTTCCGGCATGAAGGAATAGATCGCCTTGTCGTCCGCGATCCCGGTGCCGGGCGCATTGGCGATGGTAATCCGCCCGGCTCGATAAACGTCCATGATGCCCGGCACACCCAGCACGCTGGCCGGATTGAAGGTCAGCGGGTCGAGGAAATCGTCGTCGACCCGGCGATAGATGACGTCGATCGGTTCATATCCGCGCGTGGTGCGCATCTGGACCCGTCCATCGACGACGCGAAGGTCCGCCCCTTCGACCAGTTCGGCCCCCATCTGGTCGGCCAGGAAGGCATGCTCGTAATAGGCGCTGTTGTAGATGCCCGGGGTCAATACCGCGACGTTGGGCTTGCCCACCGTGGCTGGCGGCGCGCACGCGGCCAGGCTCTTGGCCAAGCGGCGGGGATAGTCCGACACCGTTGCCACCGGCACCCGGGTGAACAGTTCCGGAAACATCGCCATCATCGTTTCGCGGTTTTCGAGCATGTAGGACACGCCCGATGGAGTGCGCGCATTGTCTTCCAGTACGAACCAGTCGTCGGGCCCGGTGCGGACCAGGTCGATGCCCACGATGTGGGTGTAGACCCCGCCGGGCGGAGTGAAGCCGACCATGTGCGGCAGCCATGCTTCGTTCTGGCGCAGCAGGCGCTGGGGCAGGCGCCCGGCCCGAACGATTTCCTGCCGGTGATAGAGGTCGTGGATGAAGGCGTTGAGCGCCCGCACCCTTTGCTCGATCCCGCGCGTCAGCCGCCGCCATTCGGCCGCGTCGATGATGCGCGGCACCATGTCGAAGGGGATCAGCCGTTCTTCGGCCGCATCCTCGCCATAGACGTTGAAGGTGATGCCGGCGCGGCGGAAACTGCCTTCCGCGTCCTTGTGCTTGCGCTGCAGGACATCGGGCTTCTGGACATCGAACCAGCGGCAGTAATCGGCATAGGCCGGCCGGACGCCGCCCGGGTCGCGCATTTCATCGAACGTGTTGGAACCTTGCGCCATGTACCCCCGTGCAGCCCAATGGCTGAGCCGCACCGTCCTATCGCGGCGCGCCCCCGTCAAGGGACGAAAGGCATCAGGGTCGATCCAGTTCCCGCAGGACTGCCTGGATCGCTTCCGGGGAATAGCTGAACCCGATGTGCGTGCAGCGGAGCGCCACCGCACGATCGCGCTCCCCGGCCCGCCCGCGCGAGCAGCGCGCGCTGACGATGCCGTCACGCGGGCTCCACAGGGCCACCGTGGGTACCGGCGGTTTGGCCGATATGACCGTCTCGATCGGCGGCTCGTCGACCCGGTGGCCGGCGATGAACTGGTAGGCCCGCCAGGCATTGTTGGCGCGCGGGTCGCCGGAAAACGGCGTGCCCATCGTTATCACCTTGAGCACACGTTCAGGCTGTCGCTTGGCGAGTTCGCGCGCGAACAGACCGCCCAGGCTCCATCCGACCAGTGCCACTTCGCGGCCGTACCGGTCGTGGACTTCCTCCAGCCGCCGCTCGAGGTAAGCGAAATTGTCCTCGCTCGGCCCGAAGTTGAACCCCAGGCCCCAGCGCTTGACCTTGTGGCCCGCGCGCTCCAGCTGGCGCGCCATGTACCGCATCCGCAGCGGATGGGTGGCGAAACCGGGCAGCAACATGACGGTGCGCACGGCCTGTGCCGGGGCGACGTCGAAGCGGCGGAACGGGCGCCGCACCGGTTCGGCCAGAAGCGCCAACTCGCCCAGCAAGTGCCGCAATCGTGGCCGCGGGGGAGGCGCTTCCAGCGGCTGGCGCGCCAGTTCCCAGCGCCGGGCAAGCTCCGCCCGCGTGGCGGGCAATTGCGACAGGGAAGACGGGGCGGGATGGACGGGCATGCCGTTGGTGTACTCCTGCCAGCCAAAATCGTGCCTCGGCGGCCCGGTTCAAGTGCCGGGGCAGGCGCCGATGCGTTCTGACGTCACCGACATGGCCATGGTCATCTTGCCGCCCGGCACGGCAGGATTTTCCTGATCCATAGTCATGCTGATCTCGCTGCGTTCCCGATCGATGGTGCCGTTCATGGTCATGTCGACCGCGACCCCGGCAGGCCCCGTGCAACGGAGCGCTGCATCGAGTCTGGACCCGGCCGCGTCGAAGCGCGAGAATTCGCATTTCGCCCCCTGCCCGCCTTCACCGATCTGCCGGGCGAAATCGCGGAAACCCTCGTCGGCTTCCTCCTGCGTGAGGCACGTTTCGCTCGTCCGGCCTTCGCTGCCGCCCATCATCGCGCGCATCTGTTCCGCTTGGCCCGGGGGCAGCCCAGGGATCTCGACCTTGGTTATGCGCGCAGTGCTCCGGTACAGCCCGGGGCGCGGCTGGATCAGGTTCTCCGCCTCCGCCGCGACATCCTCGACCGATTTGGTCCCGCCCCGTTCCTCGCCGCAGCCCGCCAGCAAACATACTGCCGCTGTCATCAAACCCAGTCGTCGCATGCCGCCGCTCCCGCCTGTCTACGCTCTGCAGCAGGCTATCAAGCGGGCGGGCGAAAGCCAATCATTGCCGTGCGGGCCGCGCCTGCCCATATGTGCGCGCATGGCTGAACTGGTGATCCGACGCGGGCTGGAAGAGCCCGATACCACAGGTGAATTTGTCCCCCACAAGCCCGTCCGGCCCGAAAAGTCGATGGGTGGACGGCGCTTCGAACTCGTTTCGGAATATACCCCCAGCGGCGACCAGCCGACCGCGATATCGGAGCTGGTTAGTGCTGCGCGCGATGGCGAACAGACGCAGGTCCTGTTGGGCGTGACCGGCAGCGGCAAGACCTTCACCATGGCCAAGGTGATCGAGGAACTGCAGCGCCCGGCGCTGATCCTTGCGCCCAACAAGATTTTGGCTGCCCAGCTCTATGGCGAGTTCAAGAGCTTCTTCCCGAACAACGCAGTCGAATATTTCGTCAGCTATTACGATTATTACCAACCCGAGGCCTACGTCCCGCGCAGCGACACCTACATCGAGAAGGAAAGCTCGGTGAACGAGGCGATCGACAGGATGCGCCATTCGGCCACCCGTGCGCTGCTCGAACGTGATGATGTGATCATAGTAGCATCGGTATCATGTCTATATGGTATCGGGTCCGTCGAGACGTACTCGGCGATGATTTTCGACCTCAAAAAGGGCGAAACGCAGGATCAGCGGGAGATCATCCGCAAGCTGGTCGCCCTGCAGTACAAGCGCAACGATGCCGCCTTCCAGCGCGGCAATTTTCGTGTGCGCGGCGACAGCCTGGAGATTTTCCCAAGCCATTACGAGGACATGGCCTGGCGGATCAGCTTCTTCGGCGACGAGATCGAGGAAATCAGCGAATTCGATCCCCTGACCGGCCAAAAGGGCGCCAGCCTCAACACCGTGCGGGTCTACGCCAACAGCCACTACGTGACCCCGGGCCCGACCATGAAACAGGCCAGCGCCGCGATAAAATTCGAGCTGGAAGAACGACTTAAGGAACTCCATGCGGAAGGGCGCCTGCTGGAGGCGCAGCGGCTGGAACAGCGCACCAATTTCGACCTCGAGATGATCGCGGCGACCGGCAGCTGCGCGGGGATCGAGAATTACAGCCGCTTCCTGACCGGCCGCCTGCCCGGCGAACCGCCGCCAACGCTGTTCGAGTATCTGCCTGAAAATGCACTGCTGTTCGTCGACGAAAGCCACCAGACCGTGCCGCAGATCGGCGCGATGGCGAAGGGTGACCATCGCCGCAAGCTGACGCTGGCCGAATACGGTTTTCGCCTGCCGAGCTGCATCGACAACCGCCCGCTGCGCTTCAACGAATGGGACGCGATGCGTCCGCAGACTTTCGCGGTCAGCGCGACGCCCGGCAACTGGGAAATGGAGCAGACCGGCGGCGTGTTTGCCGAACAGGTCATCCGCCCGACCGGCCTGATCGACCCGCCGGTGGAAATTCGTCCGGTCGAGGATCAGGTCCAGGACTGCATCGTCGAATGCAAGGCCACGGCCGCCAAGGGATATCGCACCCTCGTAACCACCCTCACCAAGCGCATGGCCGAAGACCTGACCGAATTCATGCACGAGGCGGGCGTGCGCGTGCGCTACATGCACTCCGACGTCGAAACGCTGGAACGCATCGAGCTCATCCGCGACCTGCGCCTGGGGGTCTACGATGTGCTGATCGGCATCAACCTGCTGCGCGAAGGGCTCGACATCCCGGAATGCGGGCTGGTGTGCATCCTCGATGCCGACAAGGAAGGCTTCCTGCGCAGCGAGACGTCGCTCATCCAGACTATCGGACGTGCCGCGCGCAACGTGGACGGGCGCGTGATCCTCTATGCCGATCGCGTGACCGGCAGCATGGAACGCGCCATCGCCGAAACCGACCGTCGCCGCGAAAAGCAGCGCGAATACAACGAGGCGCACGGCATTACGCCGCAGACGATCAAGCGCCAGATCGCGGACATCGTAGCCCACACGGCCAGCCAGGACGGCGTGGTGATCGGCACTGGCGACGACGAGCGCAACAATCTCGTCGGCCACAATCTGCGCGCCTATATCCAGGACCTTGAAAAGCGGATGCGTACCGCCGCCGCCGACCTCGAATTCGAGGAGGCAGGCCGTCTGCGCGACGAGATCCGCCGTCTCGAAGCGGACGAACTGGGCCTGCCCGACAACGAGAAGAAGGCTCCGCTGGTGGGCCGGAGCAACGAAGGCAAACCCGGCACCCGCAAGACGCGGTTCGGCAAAACCCGCTACAAACGCATGGGCGGCAAGCCTTAGCCAGTTTGTCGTTCGTCCACGACGTTCATCGAGCAGGACAATTTACCTCGCGGCGGGGGTTTGCCATAGCAGGGCGATGGTCATTCGCCCGCTTCTGCTCGCCGCGGCTGCTACGCTAGCCGTTCCCGCCCTCGCTCAGGAAAAGCCCGCCGATAAGGCTGCCGCGGCGGCCAAGCAGTACGAGCCCAATTCCGCCTCGCAGCGATTTACCGGGACGTTCGGCGGTCAGCGGATCACCTATACTGCGACAGTCGAAGAACAGGTACTCAAGGACGACAAGGGCACGCCCAAGGCCGCCATCGTCACCACCAGCTATGTGGCGGAACCGCGCGACCCCTCGCGCCCCGTCACTTTCCTGTTCAACGGCGGACCCGGATCGGCTTCGTTGTGGCTGCAACTGGGCGCCTTCGGGCCAAAGCGGGTCGACATCCCGGGTGATGCGACGGACGACGGCGCCCCGCCCTATCCCATCCTCGACAATCCCGACGCACTGCTCGACGTCACTGACCTTGTTTTCATCGATCCCGTCGGCACCGGGTTTAGTCGCGCGATCGGTGACACCGACCCGGCCGATTACTGGGGCGTGACCAAGGACGCCAAGTCGGTCGCAGCGGTCATCCGGCAGTGGCTGGCCGATAACGGGCGCTGGAACAGCCCCAAGTTCCTGGGCGGCGAAAGCTACGGCACCACGCGCTCGGCTGCGGTGGTGAACGAGCTGGAGGGCAGTTACAACGATGTCGCACTGAACGGTGTCATCCTGATCTCGACCGTGCTCGATTTCGGTGCGGGTGCAGAGACGGAAGGGGCCGAGCTGGGTTACATCACCACGCTTCCGAGCATGGCAGTGACCGCGCTCTATCACGGCAAGGCGGAAGGCGCCTCGCCCGAAGCGATTGCCGAGGAAGCGCGCGAGTTCGCCATTGGCCCCTACGCCGCGTTCCTGCTCAAGGGGCAGCGCGCCGGGGCTGAAGAACGCGCGAGCGTGCGGCGCGAGCTGGCTCGGCTGACCGGGCTTTCGGAGGAATATCTCGAACGCGCCGACCTGCGCGTCACCAGCGGCCGGTTCTACAAGGAACTGCTGCGCGACCGAGGACTGACAGTGGGCCGGCTCGACAGCCGATATACTGGCCGCGATTACGACAATGCCGGCGAAACGCCCGACAACGATCCCAGCTTCTACGGCATCGATGCCGGCTATACCGCGGCCGCCAATGCCTATTTTCGTGACACCATCGGTTACAAGACCGATCTCGATTATGTCACAATCGGCGGGGTGCGCGATTGGGACTGGAAGCTGGCCGGCGGGCGCGACACCAATGCCTATCTCAATGTCACGCCGTACCTGGGACGCGCTTTGCGCGAGAACAGCGGAATGCGGATTTTCGTGGGCCAGGGTTGGTACGATTTCGCGACGCCGTTCTTCGCCGCTGAATACGCGCTCACCCGAACTGGCATTCCGCAGGACCGGATCGTCTACGAATATTATGGCTCGGGCCACATGATGTACATCCGCCAACAGGACCGGGCCAAACTTTCGGCCGACGTGCGCGATTTCATTCGCGGGCGCTGAATCGGTGCGGGTCGTTGCAATTCTGGGGCTGCTGCTGCTCGCCGGGTGCAAGCCGCCCGCGACCGATGGCTACAAGGAACGTGTCGACCTGGCCGAGGCGGGCCGGTTCGCCAGCCCGCCCATCTTGTCGCCCGATACCGAAGACGCAGTCTGGGCGCAGAGCGGTGCCCCCCGGCGGATCGTCTATGGCCTTCCCGGACGCGCGCCCGAAGTGGCTTTGGAATGCGTGGGCACAGGGCCGGACACGGCAATCCGCCTGACCCGCTTCGCGCCTGCCGATGCGGAGGCCAAGGCGCTCGCCGCGTTGATCGGGAATAGCCATATCGCCCGGCTGCCCGTCGCGGCATGGTGGAACGGCAAGGCGTGGATCTGGCAGGGTGAGGTACCGGTGCTCGATCCCCGGCTCGAGGCGCTGACCGGCACGCGCCAGGTCGAACTGACGATCCCCGGCGCAGGCAGCGTAAGGATCAACGCCGATGCTAATCCGTCGCGATTGATTGCCGAATGCCGCGCGCTGGCAGGGCCATTGGCAACCTAGCGCTGCGCCTTGTCGCTTAGAAGGTCTGGAGTGAGAACCTGCGGCAGTTGCTCGGCCTCCCCGCCGGGTTCGTACCACAGATAGAGGGGAATTCCCGCCGCGCCCTGCTGCGCGAGAAAGGCGGCGATTGCCGGATCGCGGCGTGTCCAGTCGCCGCGGACCGTCACCACGCCCGCCGCCTCGAACGCAGCCCGGGTCGCTTCGCGTTCGATCGCAACGCTTTCGTTTACCTTGCAGGTGACGCACCAGTCGGCTGTGAACCACACGAACACCGGCCTGCCGCTCGCGCGCGCCTCGGCCAGCGCAGCATTGCTGAACGGTACCGGATCCAAGAGCGATTGCGCGGCACGCGCCGATGCCGGGGCGAAGCTCGCCGGAAGGGCGAAGGCGGCGAACAGGGCGAAAGGCGCGGCGATCAGGCCAAAGGCTGGCCAGGCGAGCTTGCCGCCGCGCTGCAGCCGGCCCACCACCACCAGCGCGACCAGGATCCCGGCCACTGTCACCAGCGCAATCAGCGCGAAGCCCTGCCCGCCCAGCCGCGCGGTCAGCCAGATCAGCGCCAGCGCGGTCAAGCCCATCGGCAGCGCCATTACCCGGCGGAACCGAGCCATCCATGGGCCCGGCCGGGGCAGTCTGCGGCGCAAGGCGGGGAACATTCCGATGGCAAGGAACGGAAGTGCCAGTCCAAACCCCAACGCGCCGAACAGCGCCATTGCCTCCACCGGTGGCAGGACAAGTGCTGCGCCCAGTGCGGCTGCCATGAATGGGCCGGTGCATGGGGTCGCAACGAACGCTGCGAGCAGACCGGTGGCGAACCCGCCCGACGCGCTGCCGGGTCGCGTTACGGGCAGCGAGGGCAATTCGAACACGCCGCCGAGGTTGGCGGTGATCACGACAGCGATAAATAGCAGGGCGACGACCACGCCCGGTTCCTGCAACTGGAAAGCCCAGCCGACGCTCTCCCCCGCTGCGCGCAGCACCAGCAGCACAGCCCCCAGCGCGAGCGAGGCCACGATTGCGCCCGCGGTGTATGCCAGCCCTTCGCGCCGCGCGGCGGCAACGCTTTCGCCAGACTTGGCGAGGCTGAGCGCCTTCAGGCTGAGGATCGGAAACACGCAAGGCATCAGGTTGAGCAGCAGCCCGCCGACCAGCGCCGCCGCGATCAGCGCCAGCAGCGACGGGGCGGCAGCGCCGCCGATGAGCCGCGCTCCGTCGATGTCGACCGGCCCCGGCCTCCCGCCGAACCGCACCCCTTCGCCGGGACCGAATGCCACGATCCCGCTCAGCCGGTCGAGCGGTGGGGCGCCTTCCGCTCTCGCAAGGTCCGCGATCAGCACATCGCCCTTGCGGCGGAATGTCTGCGCCGCCGCATACTGGACCTGATCGCGCTCACCCAGGAAGACATGGGGATCGGCCAGGGCCAGATCGGCGGGGAGCGGGATCGCGATCCGCACCGTCTGGTCGGTGACTGAAAACGTCGCGGTGCGGTCAAGCGCCGGCGCGATCGCCGCCCGCCACCGTGCGAACCCGGCCTCTCCGCGCGGTCGGGATGCAACCGCGACCTCTGCCCGCAAGGTTCCCCATTGCGGCACGCACAGGGTATCGCTGCAAGTGAGCCACTCGGCGGCGACGGCAAGCGGATAGCGCGCACCGGGCCGGGCATCGGCTGGCACCGTCACCGGCACGAGCACGGCATGGGTGCCTTTGTAGACATGGTTCATCAGCCCGCCGATCAGCAGCCTGCCCGGCACCGGGTAAACCGGCTCGCCCGTGCTCCATCCAGCCGGCAACTGCCAATCGAGCCGCATGCCTTGGCCTGCATCGCCAGGGTTCGACCAATAACCGTGCCAGCCGGGATCGGGTTCGAAAACCAGCGCGACGTCGATCGTCTGGCCCGGCGCGGCGCTGCCATCGACAACCAGCGCCGCGCTGCCCCGGTCCATGTTGGCGGCAGGGCGGACGTAATCCTGCGCGCTGAGGCCGCTTAGCGCCAACAACGCCAGCAGCAGCGCCAGAAGAGCGGGGATTGGCCTTGCGCCGGTCATGTCGCGCCCTCTAGGGATGGCAAGCATAACTGGCAATGAAGGCGGCGATGAACGACAGGCGCGATCTCCTGATCCTGGGCGGCGGGCTCGTCGGCATGACGCTCGCGCTGGCAGCAGCGCGCAAGGGGCTGTCGAGCCATGTCGTCGACCGGGCGGATCCTGCCGCGTTGACGGCCGAGGGATTCGACGGGCGCGCCAGCGCGATCTCCACCGCCAGCTGGAACCTGTTTCGCAACATCGGCCTCGCGGATGCGCTTGAACCGCACGCCTGCCCGATCGCATCGATCGCAGTGACGGACCAGATGAAGCCGGGCAGGATCGATTTTACCCCTGAACCGCACGAAGGCACGCTGGGCCGGATGTTCGCCAACCGCCAGCTGCGCCTCGCGCTGTTCGAAGCGGCGGCCCGTGAACCGCTGATCGCCTGGCACAGCAAGGTCGAGGTTACGGCCCGCCATCGCGGCGAGCACGGCGTGTCGGCGACCCTTGCCAACGGCACCGTGCTGCGCGCCGCACTGATGATCGCTGCCGAAGGGCGCCGTTCGCCCACGCGCGATGCTGCGGGGATCATGATCGCCAACTGGGATTATCGTCACCGCGCAATCATTGCCGGGCTGACGCATACGAAGCCGCACCAGGGCACGGCGTGGGAGATCTTCTACCCCGCCGGACCTTTCGCCTTGCTGCCCATGCGCGACGCTGCCGATGGCACGCACCGCAGTTCGCTGGTCTGGACGGTGGACGAGAAAGATGCGGCGGGCACCCTCAAGCTGTCGGACCGGGCATTCCTTGCCGAACTCGACAAGCGCATGGGCGACACCTTAGGGCAAATCACCGCGGTCGGACCGCGTGGATCGTTCCCCCTGGGCTTCCACCATACTGCACGGATTACCGAACACCGGCTGGCTCTGGTGGGCGACAGTGCGCACGGCATTCATCCGATTGCCGGCCAAGGCCTCAACCTGGGCCTGCGCGATGTCGGCGCGCTGGTCGAGGTGCTGGCGGAAGGGATGCGATTGGGGCTGGAGCCGGGCGATGCGCAGCTCCTCGCCCGGTACGAGGCGTGGCGCGGGCTCGACAGCTTCATGGTTGCGCTGGCGACCGACGGGCTGACCCGCCTGTTCGGCATGCCGGGCAAGGCAGCCTCGGCCGTTCGGAGGTTGGGCATGAGCGGCGTTCAACGCGCGCCGATGCTGAAGCGCTGGTTCATGGACGAGGCGCGCGGCGTATCGGGCGACGTGCCCGAGCTGCTGCGGGCCTAGTTCGCCGGTTCCTGCAGCGGGCTGAGCTGCTCGACCGCCTGCCCTTCGCCATCGCGCAGGCGGCGTGGTTCCAGCACAGCGGCGGTTTCGATAAGATCGAGCGCACGCTGCGCCGCGGCATAGCGTTCCGCATTCTGGATCCAGGCCCGCGCATTGGTGGCGCCAGGCAGGTTGCGGACTTCCTCGATCGCGCGGTCGACCCGGCCGCTTTCCAGGAAATATCGGGCCCGTTCGATCCGGCGGCTGGGTTGCGGTGAAGGCGTGCTTTCGCGGCGGATCACGAACAGTTCGCCCAGTTCGCGCTGGATGCGCTGCAGCGCCGTTTCGTTGGACGCGTCGGTCAGGCGCGGCGCAATCCCGTCGAGGCGCGCGATCAGCACATCGACCGTGACCGGATTGCGCGAGAACGCGATCACGGTGTCGACCGCGTTGGGCATTGCGTCGCCGAAGCGCAGCCGCAGCTGATCGGCAAGATAGCCCAGTTCCGCACCCCGGTTGATCGACCGGCGCGTGGCAAAGGCAATCAGCAGGCCTTCGGCCCGCGCAGCATTGCCCGATGCGGCCTGTGCCTGCAGGTCGAGCTGCGCCAGGCGCTGTTCGGCCGCAATCAGTCGCTGCTCGAAACCGCCATGTTCTTCGGCCACGCGCTCGACCGCCTGAACGGCTTGCTCGGCCGCGCGGGTCGCGGTTGCACTGGGCGCCGGCACGGCTGCCGCCGTCCGCGCGACCCGATCCGAGGGGCTTGCGTCAGGCTGGCCCGTCGTCTTTGCAGCAGTCCGCTCAGCAATGAAAAAGAGGTCGGGATTGGCGCGCCAGGCAACATAACCGATCAGCGCCGCGCCCAGCGCGAAGCTGCCAATGCCGACAATCAGATAGGTTTTCAGCGAACTGCCCGAGCCGCGCGTTTCACGCGCTACAGTTCGACCGGAATATTCGTCCATGTACGTCCGTTCTGCGACCCACCGGCGCCGCGACCGGACGCCGTCCCGACACGCCTATTGGCACATGTCGCGCGCCAATGCCAGCAGTGCGGCGTCGGACGGCTCTGGCGCGGCCGCCACCGCGCCCCAGCCGTCGCCTGCCGCCTCGGCTATGCGCGGCGCCAGCGCAGCCACGCAAAGGCGCGAACGCGGTACGTCCAGCCGGTCGCACTCCGCCGCGAAATGCTTCGCAGCTTCGCCGGAATGGAGAAGAACGGTGCCGCCTTCGCGGAGTTGCAGGGCAAGCAGTTCGGGCAATGGGCGATAGGCGACACGGTAAACGACCCGCACGATGACAGTGATGCCGGCCGGCAGGGCAAGAGGAACATGCGTTTCGCCCGCGATCCGCAGCAGGGTGAGACGCTGTCCGGCAAGCTCATCAATCAGGCCCTGCAGACCGCCGCTTCCGATTTTGGCGACTGTCAGGCCCGCGGCGACGGCGGCATCTGCCGTTGCCTGCCCAACGCAATAGGCCGGTTTGCCCGCGCAATGCGCCAGGTCCGATCCCGCCAGCCGCACGGCATTGCCGCTGCCAATCAGCAAACCATCGAAGGCGGCTTCGGCTGGTGGCGACCATTCCACTGGCAAGGCGTGCGCCATGGGCCATGCCGTCACTTCGAAGCCGCGTTCACGTGCTGCCGAAGCCGTGGCCGCGAGGCCCGGTTCCGGCCGCAGCACAAACAGGCGGCGGATCACGGCGCCGAGCCAAACAGCGCCGCGATTCCTGGTGTAGCCCGCGCCAGCAGATCGGCGGCGAGCCTGGTCAAGGGGACGTCGTCCCCCGCAGCGAAGCGGCAGGAACCGTCCACCCGCTCGGCCCCGTCCGCGCTGAACAGGGCCGCGCGCAGTTCGAGCGCGTGCCCCTGATGCGAAGTCAGGACCGCGATCGGGCTGTGACAATTGCCGTGCAGCGCGGTCAGCAAGGCGCGCTCCGCCATCACTGCCGCCCGCGATGGCGCATGGTCGATCGCGGCCAGCAGATCGTGGATGCGCATGTCGTCGGCCCGGCACTCGATCCCGATCGCGCCTTGCGCCGGGGCCGGGAGGAAGTCTTCCGCGTCGAGCGGCGTGCCCGTGCCGGTCTCGCCCAGGCGGGACAGACCGGCCGCAGCAAGCAGGGTAACGTCGGCCTCGCCCGCTGCCAGCTTGGCCAGCCGGGTGGCGACGTTGCCGCGAAACAGCACCACTTCGCAATCAGGCCGCAGGTGGCGCATTTGCGCGGCGCGGCGCGGTGCGCTGGTCCCTACCCGCGCGCCTTGCGGAATGGACCGGATCGAACTGGCACCGACCAGCACGTCGCGCACGTCTTCGCGCGGCAGGATCGCGGCAATTGCCAGTTCGGCGGGCCGGATCGTTTCCACGTCCTTCATCGAATGGACTGCGAAGTCGATCTCCCCCTCGCCCAGCCACTGATCCAGTTCCTTGGTCCAGAGGGCCTTGCCGCCGATTTCAGCCAGCGGGCGGTCCTGCACCTTGTCACCGCTGGCGCGGACGGGGACCAGTTCCACCGCGCTTTCCGGCCAGCCATGCGCCGCGCACAACCGGGCGCGCGCCTCGTGCGCCTGCGCCATCGCGAGGGGGGACTGGCGGGTTCCGAGACGAAGGTGAGGGATAGTGGTCATAGGGGCAGCGCTTGCCCTAGCGATGCAAAATGTTCAGGGGAAGCCGGATGGGCATAGTCCTCGGGATCGAATCGAGCTGCGACGAGACGGCGGCGGCGCTGGTCACCACCGACCGCACAATCGTGGCGCAACGCATCGCCAGTCAGGATGCGGAGCACGCACCCTATGGCGGGGTCGTGCCCGAAATCGCCGCCCGCGCGCATGCGGAACGGCTCGCTCCGATGATCGAGGCGGTGCTGGCGGATGGCGGGGTCGCGCTCCACGAACTCGACGCGATTGCCGCGACTGCGGGTCCGGGCTTGATTGGCGGCGTCATGGTCGGCCTCGTCAGTGCCAAGGCGCTGGCCATGGCGAGTGAGGTGCCGCTCATCGCGATCAATCACCTGGAAGGCCATGCCCTGTCCCCGCGCCTCGCCGATCCGACGCTGGAATTTCCGTACGCGCTGCTGCTGGTTTCGGGGGGGCATTGCCAGATCCTGCTGGTCGAGGGTGTAGGTCGCTATCGCCGCCTGGCGACGACAATCGACGATGCCCTGGGCGAGGCATTTGACAAGACTGCCAAGATCCTCGGCCTCGGCTTCCCCGGCGGCCCCGCAGTCGAGCGATTGGCCGCTACGGGGGATGCGCGCGCTGCCCCGCTCCCCCGCCCGCTGCTGGGTAGCGCGGAGCCCCATTTCAGCTTTGCCGGGCTCAAGAGCGCGGTCCTGCGCGCCAAGGACAGCGGCAAGCATGCGGACGCAGACATTGCCGCAAGCTTCCAGCAGGCGGCGCTCGACTGCGTGATCGACCGCCTGAACAGGGCGCTTGGCAACGTGGCCTCCGTTCCCGCCCTGGTGGTGGCCGGCGGGGTCGCAGCCAACAAGGCGATTAGGGCCGCGCTCGAAGGGTTCGCGACCGATCGAGCCATGCGCTTTGTCGCCCCTCCCCCAGCGCTGTGCACCGATAATGCCGCGATGATCGCCTGGGCGGGGTGCGAGCGACTGGGCCAGTCCGATCCGCTCGATTTCGTCGCCCGGCCGCGATGGCCACTCGATCCCGAGGCCGAACCGGTGCGCGGCGCGGGGTACAAGGCATGAGCGCGGGCAAACCACCGATCGGCGTGATCGGTGCAGGCGCCTGGGGCACGGCACTGGCGCAGATGCTCGCGTCGGACGGGCGCGAGGTTATCCTATGGGCGCTTGAGCCCGAACTCGTGGCGGAGATCAACGCCCAGCATCGCAATTCGCTCTACCTGCCGTCCGCCACGCTCGCTGCCAACATTCGCGCGACTGGCGATCTTGCCGAACTCACGCCATGCCAAACCGTGCTGGCCGTGACACCGGCGCAGCACCTGGCACGCGTGCTGGCAGGGCTCGGCCGCGCCCCGCGCGATCTGGTGCTTTGCAGCAAGGGGATCGAGGCCGGAACCGGGCGGCTGATGAACCACGTCGCTGCGGAAGCCGCACCCGGCAGCGCGGTCGCCGTCCTTTCCGGTCCGACTTTCGCGCACGAAGTCGCCGCCGGGCTGCCTACTGCCGTGACGCTTGCCTGCAGCGGGGGCGAGGAGCAGTGGGCGCGGATCGCGCCGCAGATCGCCCGGCCCAGCTTCCGACCGTACTATTCCGACGATGTCACCGGGGCCGAGATTGGCGGTGCAGTGAAGAACGTGCTGGCTATTGCCTGCGGCGTTGTCGATGGGCTGCGGCTGGGCCAGAACGCCCGCGCTGCGCTGATCGCGCGTGGCTATGCCGAGATGCTGCGCTTTGGCGAGGCGCTGGGCGCACGGGCCGAAACGCTTGCCGGGCTGTGCGGTTTGGGCGATCTGGTGCTGACCTGTTCGTCCACCTCGAGCCGCAATTTCTCGTTGGGCAAGGCTCTGGGCGAAGGGCAATCGGCGGATGTGCTGATGGCCGACCGGCGCACGGTAGCCGAAGGAGCGCACACCGCCCCGGTGCTGACCGAGCTAGCCCTGCGGCGCGGCGTGGCAATGCCGATCGTCGCCGCGGTCTACCGCCTGCTGAACGGGGCGCCTGCGCGCGAAATCGTTTCCGAATTGCTCGCCCGACCACTGCGGGCCGAACAGGAACCCGGCGCGTGACCAACGACACATCGCAGGGAGATATAGCCGCGCTGGCAAAGGGCGGGCGGACCAACTTCTTCGGCTTCCTGCTGCGCCTGGTCGCGCGGCTGCCGTTTCTGTTCATCGCCGGGCGCCTGTACGGCGCCGACGCACTGGGCCGTTTCGCCTCCGCGCTGGTCGTGGTCGAACTGCTCGCGATGATCTGCTCGATGGGCGAAAAGCGCGGGCTGGCGCAGCGCCTGACCGAAGGCGAAGGCATCCGACCCGCCAACCTGATTTTCGACGGGATGCTGCTGGCGCTGCTGTTTTCGTGCATCGCAGGTGCAGCTCTGTGGCTGGTGCCCGCGCCAATGTTCCCGAGCGGGCAATATACCGAGCTCGACCGCCTGCTGGTGATTGCGATCCCCGCCTATGCCCTGACCGAGATCGTGCTGGCGGCACAGGCCTACAAGTTCGACATCGCCACCACGGTGCGGGCCCGCGCAGTGATCGAGCCGTGGACCATATCGATCATGGCCGGGCTGCTGTTCTATTCGCCATGGCGCGAATCCGGCCTCTCGCTCGCATACATCGCATCGATCTATGCAGGACTGCTGGCGGCGCTGTGGCCATTCTTTCGCACATACGGTCTGCCGCGCGACTGGCGCCCGCGCCCGGCCCAGATGGCCCGGCAGACGGCCCGCGCTTTCCCGCTTGCCAGCGCCGATGCGATCGAATGGGGTACGCGCCGGTTCGACATTTTCATTCTCGGCCTGTTCGCCGCACCGGCCGCCGTCGGCATCTACTACATCGCCCAGCAGGTCGCGAGCCTGCCGCAGAAGCTGAAGACCAGTTTCGAGCCGATCCTGGGCCCGGTCATTACCCGCAACCTGAAGGATCGCAATTACGCCGCGATCGCGAAGCAGGTGTGCCAAGTCGGTTTCTGGATCGTGGCCGCGCAGGCGGGAATTGCGCTCGCGCTCGGCCTGCCGGGCGAGGCCGTGATGGGCCTGGTCGGCCCCAACTTCGTCGGCGGCACCGGCGCGCTCGCATTCTTGCTTGCAGCAGAGGTGGTGGCTGCAACCGCCGTCGTCTCGGAAGCGGCGCTGGTCTACGTCGCGCGCAAGCGCAACTTAATGATCTCGGTCGCCACGATCGTGCTGCAGGGCGCGCTGACGGTTGGTCTGATCCTGCTGGCCCAGCGGTTCGGATACGGCGAGCCGTACATGGCGGCCGCCGCGGCGCTCGCGCTGATGCTGGCACTCGCCGCCGCCTCTCTCGCCAAGGCCTGGCTGCTGTCGCGCATTCTGGGCCACGGCATCAACAACTGGCGCTGGGCACTGGTCTGGGCAACGGCGCCGGCGGTGCTAATCGGCTATGCCGCCACGTGGCTGCCCGAATGGGCCGAACTGATTGTCGGCATCCCGGCGATCCTGCTTGCCTATGGCTGGGTGATCTGGACGCGCGGCTTCGGCCCGGAAGACCGGGTCCTGTTCCGCCGAAACATCGGCGCCGACAATGCCGCTCAAATCGACCAGACCGAGGTCAAACCGGGGGTTTCTTAGGGGAACCGGGGTGGCTAAGGCAGGATAATGCCCGTCCGCGCTTCCCTTGCCAGCCTCGCCGGTGGCGTGTTGACCATTGCCCTGGCTACGCTCGCCGCGAAGGCGACTGCGCCCGATCTCGCCGACACGCTTGAACGGACGGCACAGCAGGCCATCGCAGAGAGCGGGGGCAGCGGGGTCACCGCCCGCTTCGCCAGTGCCAGCGGGCTCGCCTCGCGGCACCCCGTGCTGGAAGGTGGCGAACGATTGAGCGACGAACGGCGCGAGACGGTGGCGAAGGCAGTCGGCGCCATCCCGGGCGTTGGCGGCGTGCGCTGGGCCGATGGCACCATCCAGGCCGTCAGCGGGACGCTCAAGATTGCCCCTCTTCATTGCCAGGACGACGTCGAAGCGCTGCTCCGCGCGCGCACGATCCGGTTCGAAGAGGCAAGCAGCAACATCGACCGCGCCAGCCGGGCTCTGCTTGACGAGGTGGCGATGGCCCTGCGCCCCTGTGTCGGCAGCACGATCGCGATCAGTGGGCACACTGATGCCTCGGGTTCTGAAGCGCGCAACATCGCCTTGTCGACGGAACGCGCCATGGCCGTGCAGCAGGCGTTGATCCGGCGGGGCATCCCCGCCGACGGGCTGCGCGCGCGCGGCGTGGGCTCTGCCGATCCCATTCCCGGCCTGGCGCCGGAGGACCCGGCCAATCGCCGGATCGAGTTTTCGGTCATCGCCGTGGCGCCGCTCACGCCGACGCCCGTCGATACGCCTGGCCCGAGGTAGCGCGATGCCGATTGTGTTCGAATTGATCGTGCTCTCCCTGGTCGCCTATGGCGCCGGTCTGGCACTGGGCTGGGCCTTGTGGGGCCGAGCCCCGCGTGATGATATTTCCGCCGATGACGACCATTCGCGACATGGGGACCACGACGAATGATGCAATTGATCGAGACGAACTGGCCGCTGCTGGTCGCCGCGCTGCTGCTGGGGCTGGTGATTGCGTGGTGGATTTTTGTGGCCTCGCGCCGGACCAAGGTCGCGCGCGACCGGCGCGACGTGCTTGACGAAGGGGCAGATCCGGCACCGCGCAATCAGGCCTTGATAGACGCGCCCCCGGCAATGACCCCGCAGGCAGCCTCGGCGCCGGGCACGGCCGGACTCGCAGCACCTGCCGATGCCGACGACCTAACCCGCATCAAGGGCGTGGGACCGAAACTGCGCGACACGCTGGTTGCGCTGGGCGTAGTGCGATTTGCGCAGATCGCCGAATGGACCGATGCCGACGTGGACCGGATCGATGCCCAGCTCGGCCGGTTCGAAGGGCGGATACGGCGCGACGACTGGCGTGGTCAGGCGCGGCTGCTGCAGGCGGGGGATCAGGCGGCCTACGAAGAAAAATTCGGCAAGCTATAACGTAGGTTGTTGGCGACGGGCGGGCCCGCTGGGAACACCTGCCGAGCGGGGCGGTTGAAATCTTGATTAATGCAAGTTTTAACGATTGGAGTTCCGGATGACCCAGCCCCGCGTTCTCGTCGCCGAAGACGAATACATCGTTGCCTACGACTTGTGCGATACGGTCGAAGAAGCCGGTTATGCCGTCGAAGGACCGTTTGCCGACATATCTTCGGCAATGCTCGCCTTGCAGAAGTGCAAGCCTGACGTTGCCATCCTGGATGTCGAGCTGGACGATGGGTACTCGTTCCAGCTCGCCGAGCGCCTCATTGCCGAACACGTGCCGGTGATCTTTCATTCCGGGCAGTTCACGCCGAGCGAGGTGGCCAAGCGGTTTCCGCAAGCCGTCGCCTGTTCCAAGCCCTGCCCGCCGGACAAGCTGCTGCGCAAGGTGAACGAGGTGCTCGCCGCCTGACGATCGTCGCTCTCTCCAGCGAACCGACTGGCGCCCGTCCCGCACTTGCGGGGCGGGCGTAACCCTGCAAAGGGTGCGGCGACAAAGGTTACAGGAGCAACCATGGCCGCGATGGTGCCGTTCAACTGGCAGGACCCGTTCGATCTCGAAACCCAACTGACCGAAGACGAGCGGATGATCCGCGACGCCGCGCACGGCTTCGCCCAATCCGAACTGCAACCGCGCGTTCAGCAGGCTTTCCGGGACGAGGCCGACGCCCCCGAACTGTTCCCGCTGTTTGGCCGTGCCGGCCTGCTGGGTGCCACGATCCCGGAGGAATATGGCGGCGGCGGTGCGAGTTACGTCGCCTATGGCCTGATCGCGCGCGAAATCGAGCGGGTCGATTCAGGTTACCGGTCGATGGCCAGTGTCCAGTCGAGCCTCGTGATGTACCCGATCTTCGCCTACGGTTCGGAAGAACAACGGCGCAAGTACCTGCCCGGTCTCGCCAGCGGCCAGCTGATCGGCTGTTTCGGCCTGACCGAACCCGATGCCGGTTCGGATCCAGCCGGAATGAAGACCGTCGCCCGCAAGGATGGCGATGGCTACGTCCTCAACGGCACCAAGACTTGGATCTCGAACTCGCCGTTCGCCGATGTCTTCGTCGTCTGGGCCAAGAGCGAGGCACACGGCGGCAGCATCCGCGGCTTCGTGCTGGAAAAAGGCATGGCAGGCCTTTCTGCGCCAAAGATCGAAGGCAAGGTATCCTTACGCGCGTCAACCACTGGCATGATCGTGATGGATGACGTCAGCGTCGGTGCAGAATCGTTGCTGCCCGATGTGCAAGGGCTGAAGGGCCCGTTCGGGTGCCTCAACCGCGCCCGTTACGGCATAAGTTGGGGCGCGATGGGCGCAGCAGAGTTCTGCATGCACGCCGCGCGCCAGTATGGCTTGGACCGCAAGCAGTTTGGCCGCCCGCTCGCCGGGACCCAGCTTTACCAGAAGAAACTGGCCGACATGCTGACCGACATCGCGCTGGGCCTGCAGGGAAGCCTGCGGGTGGGCCGCCTGATGGACGAGGGCCGTTTTGCCCCCGACATGATCAGCGTGGTCAAGCGCAACAATGTCGGCAAGGCGCTCGAAATCGCCCGCGCCGCGCGCGACATGCACGGCGGCAATGGCATTTCCGACGAGTACCAGGTGATCCGCCACATGGTGAACCTGGAGACAGTCAACACCTACGAAGGCACGCACGATGTTCACGCGCTGATCCTGGGGCGCGGAATCACCGGCATTCCGGCGTTCTGATGCGGTTGCACGGCTATTACCGCAGTTCGACCAGCTACCGCCTGCGGATCGCGCTTAACCTGAAAGGGCTCGATTACGAGGTGGTGCCGGTTAACCTGCTGCATTCTGAGCAGAAACAGCCCGCCTTCACCGATCGCAACCCATTCGGCAGCGTGCCGATGCTGGAAGCCGGCGGGCGCGACCGCGCGCAGTCGATGGCCCTGCTCGAGTGGCTGGACGAAGCCTATCCCGAGCCGCCGCTGCTGCCCGCAGGGATCGAGGACCGCTACACCTGCCGCGAACTCGTCTATGCCATCGCGACCGAACTGCATGCGCCGCTGAACCTGCCGGTCCTGAAATACCTCAAGGACCCGCTGGGCCATTCGCAGGACGAGATCGACACCTGGTATCGCCATTGGCTGGCGCGCACGCTGGAACCGGTCGAACGGCGGCTTGCCCAGCTGAACAGCGGCCCGTTCCTGTTCGAAGGGCCCGGCCTGTTCGAAGCCGTGCTGCTGCCGCAGGTCTACAACGCCCGCCGCTTCGCCTTCGATTTTGCCGCCATGCCGCGGATCGAAGCGATCGAGGCAGCGTGCCTAGCCCTCCCCGCGTTCCAGCGCGCGCACCCTGATAACCAGCCCGACAACCCCGATAATTCCAGGCCGGAGAACAACTGAGATGAAGCTCGCCACGCTCAACGACGGTACCCGCGACGGCAAGCTGGTCGTCGTTTCGAAAGACATTACGCGCTATTGCGCCGCTGATAACATCGCGCCCACGCTGCAGGTTGCGCTCGACGACTGGGCCAATGTCGCCCCCCGGTTGGAAGCGCTGTACCGCGATGTCGAACACCAGGTCGTGCCATGCGAACGCTTCCACGAGCGGGAGGCCCATTCGCCGCTGCCGCGCGCTTACCAATGGGCCGATGGCAGCGCCTACATCAATCACGTTGAACTGGTGCGCAAGGCCCGCGGGGCCGAGGTGCCGGAAAGCTTCTACCACGACCCGCTGATGTACCAGGGCGGCAGCGACGACTTCCTGCCGCCGCGCGCCGACATCCCGCTGGGCGATGTCGCCTGGGGCTGCGACATGGAGGGCGAGATCGCGTGCATCGTCGATGATGTGCCCATGGGCACGAAGCCCGAACAGGCGGCGGACCACATCAAGCTGTTGATGCTAGTCAACGACGTCAGCTTGCGCGGGCTGATCCCGGGCGAACTGGCCAAGGGGTTCGGGTTCTTCCAGTCGAAGCCTGCGACCGCGTTCAGTCCGGTGGCGGTAACACCGGATGAACTGGGCGATGCTTGGCAGGGCTGCGTCATCAAGCGCCCTCTGATGGTCGATCACAATGGTGAACCGTTCGGCCGCGCCGACGCAGGCGTCGATGCGACTTTTAGCCTCGCCGATCTGGTTGCGCACGCCGCCAAGACCCGCAACCTGGGCGCAGGCGCGATCATCGGTTCGGGCACGGTGTCGAACCAGGATGCCGACGGCGGCCCGGGCAAGCCGGTCAGCCAGGGTGGGCTCGGCTATTCCTGCATCGCCGAAATCCGGATGATCGAAACCATTCTGGACGGCGCGCCGAAAACCCCGTTCATGCAGCCCGGCGATACGGTTCGCATCTGGATGCAGGACGATCATGGCCATTCGATCTTCGGCGCGATCGAACAGAAAGTCGTCGCGGTCTAAACCGCCAGAAAGCTGTCCTCGCGCGCGAGGCAGTAGAGCGACAGGCCGCACCGGGCGGCCTTCGCAACAGCCAGGCTGGTGGGCAGCGATACCGTGGCTAGCGCGGTGCCGCCCGCACGCACGACCTTCTCAACGATCTCGTAAGAACAGCGGGCGGTCGAAACGAACAGACCGTGGGCCGGGTCGATCCCGGATACCGCAAGTGCGCCGATCAATTTGTCCATCGCGTTATGGCGGCCGACATCTTCACGCAGGCCGCAAACCTCGCCATTGAGGTGGGCGAATGCGGCGGCATGGGCCGCGCCCGTTCGCCGGTTGAGCACCTGTCGTTCACGCAACGCGCCGATGGCCGCAAACACGGCTTCAGGCGGTACAGGATCATGCGCCGCAACCCGGGGCAGCGGAGCGGCGACCACCTCGATATTCTCGATACCGCACAGTCCGCACGAACTTTCCGCTACCCGCGCACGGACCCGTTCGGTCAGCTTGTCGATCCCCAGCCCGGACAGGCGAGTGCGCACGATCCAGCCCTGCGCCACTTCGGCCACGGCGATATCTTCGATGTCGGTGATGGTGCGCGCAAGCCCTTCGGTCAGCGCGAAACCCCGCGCGAAATCCTCCAGATCATCAGGCGTCGCCATCATGACGGCATAGGATAATCCGTTGAATTCGAGCGCGACCGGCACCTCCGGCACCCATTCGCGGGCGATGTCGCGGATCGAGCCATCGCGCGCGATCTCGCGCACCTCAGCTAGCACTGGCTCGCCTCAAGGCCTTCCGCGCCAATGTGGACAGCCCGCTGTCGGGCTCCTGCAACAGAGCCGCTGCCGCCGCTTTCATCCGCGGATCCCAGTATTTGCCGATGTGTTCGGCAGTCGCCTGCACAGCCGACTCCTCACCATGAACTGCGAAATTGCGGGCTATCTGGTTCGCCATCCGAACGACTGAACTTGCCGTCGCGCTCATGCGGCAGATTCCGGTGCTATCCGGCGGCTCCGCGTCACCATTTCGGCATAATCATGCTGCCATTCGCTCGGACCGTTCGAGGGGGTGACCTGCACGGCGGTAACCTTGTATTCCGGGCAATTGGTTGCCCAGTCGGAAAACTCGGTCGTCACCACGTTGGCTTGGGTCGCGGGATGGTGGAAAGTCGTGTAAACCACGCCCGGTGCCACCCGGTCCGTGACCTTTATTCTTAGGGTCGTCTCGCCCGTGCGGCTGGCGAGCCGCGCCCAGTCGCCTGAATTTAGACCGCGGTTTTCGGCATCGGTCGGATGGATCTCCAGCACGTCTTCCGGATGCCAGACCACGTTGTCGGTGCGCCGCGTCTGGGTGCCGACGTTGTACTGGGTGAGAATGCGCCCGGTGGTGAGCAGCAGCGGGAAACGCGGCCCGGTGCGCTCGTCCGTCGGCACGTATTCGGTGACTACGAACTTGCCCTTGCCGCGCACGAAGCCGTCGACATGCATCACCGGCGTGCCTTCGGGGTGGTGGTCGTTGACGGGCCACTGCACCGAACCCGCTTGGCACAAGCGGTCCCAGTCGAGGCCGGCAAAGGTCGGCGTCAGTCGCGCGATTTCTGCGATAATCTCGCGCGGGTGGCTGTAATTCCAGCCCAGCCCCATGGCGTTGGCCAATGCCTGCGTCACCTCCCAGTCCTGCAGCCCGTTGGCCGGTTCCATCACCTTGCGCACCGGTTGGATGCGCCGTTCCGCATTGGTGAAGGTCCCGTCCTTTTCGAGAAACGTCGATCCGGGCAGGAAGACATGCGCGTAGCTCGCGGTTTCGTTGAGGAACAGGTCGTGCACGATGACGCAATCCATCGCCGCCAACCCCGCAGCGACGTGCCGCGTATTGGGATCGGACTGAAGGATATCCTCGCCCTGAATGTAAATTGCACGGAAAGTGCCGTCGATCGCCGCATCGATCATGTTGGGGATGCGCAAGCCCGGCTCCGGCTGCAGCGACACACCCCAATCCGCCTCGAACAGGGCGCGAGTATCGCCTTCGCCGATATGGCGATAACCTGTCAGTTCGTGTGGGAAGCTACCCATGTCGCAGGCACCCTGGACATTGTTCTGGCCGCGCAGCGGGTTCACGCCCACGCCCCGGCGACCGATGTTGCCGGTCGCCATCGCAAGATTGGCGATCGCCATCACGGTCGACGAACCCTGCGAATGCTCGGTCACGCCGAGACCATAATAGATCGCGCCGTTGCCCCCTGTTGCGAACAGCCGCGCGGCGCCGCGCAATTCGGCCGCGGGCACGCGGGTCACGGCTTCCAGCAGCTCGGGACTGTGGCGTTCATCGGCAACAAAGGCCGCCCAGTCCTGGAACTCGTCCCAGTCACAGCGTTCGCGCACGAAAGCCTCGTCCGCCAAGCCTTCGGTAACGATCACATGTGCCATTGCCGTCAGCACCGCGACATTGGTGCCTGGCTGCAACGGCAAGTGATACGCCGCCTCGACATGCGGCATGCGGACCAGATCGATCCGGCGCGGATCGATCACGATCAATTTTGCGCCCTGCCGCAGCCGCCGCTTCATCCGCGATGCAAAGACGGGGTGCCCATCGGTAGGATTGGCACCGATCACCAGGATAACGTCGGAATACTCGACGCTGTCGAAATCCTGCGTCCCGGCGCTGGTGCCGAAAGTCGTTTTCAGCCCGTATCCGGTCGGTGAATGGCACACGCGGGCGCAGGTATCGACGTTGTTCGAACCGAACCCCGCGCGCACCAGTTTCTGGACGAGGAACGTCTCTTCATTGGTGCATCTGCTCGACGTGATCCCGCCCAGCGCGTCCGGCCCGCTTACCGCCTTGATCGCGTTGAGACGCGCCGCCGCGAAGGCCAATGCCTCGTCCCAGCCCACCTCGCGCCACGGCTCGCCGATGCTCTCGCGGATCATCGGTGTGGTGATCCGGTCCTTGTGATTGGCATAACCCCAGGCGAAGCGACCCTTGACGCATGAATGGCCGCGGTTCGCCTTGCCATCTTTCCACGGCACCATGCGGATCAGCTGTTCACCCTTCATCTCGGCGCGGAAGGTGCAGCCGACTCCACAATAGGCGCAAGTTGTAACGACCGATCTTTCCGGCTTGCCGTGAAGGTGAATGGCCTTTTCGTTGAGCGCGGCAGTCGGACATGCCTGTACGCAGGCGCCGCAGCTGACGCATTCGCTGGACAGGAAATCGTCGCCCACCTGCCCCGCTGCAATCGCCGAAGCGAAACCGCGCCCGTCCACCGTCAGCGCAAATGTGCCCTGCACCTCGTCGCAGGCCCGCACGCAGCGTGAACACACGATGCACTTGTCAGGCTCGAACGTGAAATAGGGATTCGAGGTATCGGGCACGGTGCCGAAATGGTTGGCGCCTTCGTAACCGTAACGAACGTCGCGTAGGCCGACGGCTGCCGCCTCGTCCTGCAATTCGCAGCCGTTGTTGGCACTGCAAGTCAGGCAATCGAGGGGGTGATCGGAGATATAGAGTTCCATCACCCCGCGCCGCAGTTTTGCGAGCCGGGGCGTGTGTGTGCGAACGACCATGCCGTGCTCCACCGGCGTGGTGCAACTCGCGGGCGTGCCGCGCCGCCCCTCGATCTCGACCAGGCACAGGCGGCACGAACCGAAACTGTCGAGGCTGTCGGTAGCACAGAGCCTCGGAATGCGCCCGCCCGCTTCGCTCGCCGCGCGCATCACGCTGGTTCCGGCGGGGACGGTTACGACGCGTCCATCTACCGTAAGCGACACCTGCTCGGTGCTGCGCGAAGCGGGCGTGCCGAAATCGGGCTGGCGTTCATACGGCATGGTTGCGCTCCGCCGCTGCCAAGTCGGCCGGGGTGTTGATATTAGCAGGTTCCTGGACGAGTTGCACCGGCCGCGCGCTGATCGCTTCAGCAAATGCCCGCACTGAATGGCGACCCTCGGAGGCCAGGATCGCCGCGACGACCTGCGCTGCCCCGACCGGCCACAAACCGACGACGGGCTGGCTGAGGAGACAGGCGGGGGCCGGGGACAGCGCGCCCGGCAGGTTCGCCGGCAGCCCAACCGCATCGACCCCGATCGACAGGACGCTGGCATAACCTTCAGCCCGCGCCAAACGCAGCGCAGCAGCAATTCCGCCCAGCGGGCCCATGTTCGGGCGCGGCCAATCGGCTAACGTAGGAGCGGGGGCCGCTTCGCGCCCCGCGACCACGACGTGATCGCACCAGTGCGAAAGCTGGTCGACCGCGCGCTCAATCAGTGTCACCCCGTCCAGTTCGGCGATTGCCTTGTCGCTGCCGAAGCGGCGCGATTGTCCGCCCGCCAGAACGACACCCAGGATCATCGCTCGAAATCCTTGGGCCATTGCCGCAGCGCGCTCAGCACAGGATAGGGAGTAAATCCGCCGAGCGCACACAACGATCCGTCGCGCATCGTTTCGCACAGGTCTTCCAGCAGCGCGATTTCATCCGCGCGGCTGCGCCCCGCGACCGGCATATTATGCATTTGCGATGCGACCTCGATGGCCTGCAGGGGTCTTCCCCCCGCACGGATGCGGTCGATGACCTCGACCCCGCGCACCGATCCAATCCGGCAGGGCGTGCATTTGCCGCAGCTTTCCGTGGCGCAAAACTCCATCGCGAAGCGAGCCATGCGGCCCATGTCGACGGTGTCGTCGAAGACCACGATGCCTGCATGCCCGATCAGCGCATCTGCGGCAGCAAAGGCTTCGTAGTCGAACGGCAGGTCAAACTGGTCAGGGTGGATATAGGCGCCAAGCGGGCCGCCCACCTGCACCGCCTTGACCGGGCGACCCGACATCGTGCCACCGCCGATATCATGGACCAGTTCACGCACGGTGATCCCGAATGCTGTCTCGTAAAGCCCGCCGTATCTGACGTTTCCTGAAAGCTGGATCGGCATCGTTCCAGTCGACCGATCGACCCCGAGACTGGCATAAAGTGCCGCGCCGCCTTCTGACAGGATGTGCGGCACGGCCGCCAGGGTCAGCACGTTGTTCACGATCGTGGGACATCCGAACAGCCCGGCAACGGCAGGCAGCGGCGGTTTGGCCCGCACTTCCCCGCGTTTGCCCTCCAGCGAATTGAGCAGCGACGTTTCCTCTCCGCAGACATACGCGCCTGCGCCGACACGCACTTCGACCCGGAACGGCGCAATAATGTCGGCGCACAGCGGGATTGCCGCCGCCAGCTTGGCGACCGCGTCAGGGTATTCGCTGCGGACGTAGATGTAGCCCTGCACCGCTCCGATCGCGTGCGCAGCGATGGCCATACCTTCGATCAGCTGAAACGGATCGCCTTCCATCAGCATCCGGTCGGCAAAAGTACCGCTGTCTCCTTCATCGGCATTGCACACGATATATTTGCGAGCGCCCGGCGCCGCGGCAACGGTTCGCCACTTGGTCCCGGCCGGAAAACCCGCCCCGCCCCGGCCGCGCAGGCCCGACCGGGCCAGTTCGTCGATCGTCGCCTCTGGCCCAATCGCGCGGGCGCGGGTGAGCCCGGCCCAGCCCCCGGTCGCGGCATAATCGTCGAGGTTGAGCGGCTGAGTGCGCCCGGCGCGGGCGAAAGTGAGCCGTTGCTGGCTTGCAATGAACGGGTGGGCGGCGATTGGACCGATGCAGATATCGTCCGCCGCCCCTGCGAGAATGTCACCGACACGTTCCGCAGGCACTGGGCCCCAGCCGATACCGCCGATTTCCACCAGCGGCTCCAGCCAGTGCATCCCCCAGCTCGATACCCGCTCCACAGCCGCGCCTGATCGGGCGAATACGCGGGCCGTATGGTCCGCGCCGCAGGCCCTCGCCAATGCGTCGTCGGAGATACGAACCGTGATCATGCCGCCTCTATCAGCGCGCGCAAGGCGGCCGCGTCGAGCCGCGCATGCAATCGGTCGCCCACCCGGGCCGCCGGGCCCGCGCTGCACAAACCGAGGCAGTAGACCGTCTCCAACCGAACCCGGGCGCCCGCCGCCGCGCGAGCCTCATCGACGAGCGCTTCGACGCCGCGCGCCTGACAGGCCTCTGCCCGGCACAGTTGCACCACGGGGCGCGGATCGGCGACCGCGGTGAAGTCGTGATAGAAGCTGACCACGCCGCGCACCTCTGCCCGGCTCAGATTCAGGATATGAGCGATCGCCGCTTGGCTTCGGGCGTCGATGCATCCGAACGCGGCCTGTACATCGTGAAGGATCGGCAGCAACGGGCCTTCGCGCCCTGCGTGGCGCGCGCAGATGGCCTCGATCGTTGGTCCCTCACCCATGGGCTCATTCTGCGCCCGAGGCGCGCCCTAGATCAATAGACGACCACGCTTCGGATGCTTTCGCCCGCATGCATCAGGTCGAACCCCTGGTTGATGTCCTCGAGGCAGAGGACGTGGGTGATCATCGGGTCGATGGCGATCTTGCCGTCCATGTACCAGTCGACGATCTTGGGCACGTCGGTCCGCCCCCGGGCGCCGCCAAAGGCGGTGCCGCGCCAGTTGCGCCCCGTGACCAGCTGGAACGGGCGAGTGGCGATTTCCTTCCCCGCTTCGGCCACGCCGATAACGATCGATGTGCCCCAGCCGCGATGGCAAGCCTCCAGCGCTGTGCGCATGACTTCGGTGTTGCCGGTGCAATCGAAGGTATAGTCCGCCCCGCCGTCGGTCATTTCCACGATCCGGGCAACGGTGTCTTCGCGGCTCATCCCGCTGGTGTTCAGGAAGTGGGTCATGCCGAACTTGCGGCCCCATTCCTCGCGGGTTGCATTGATATCGACGCCCACGATCATGTTAGCGCCCGCCAGCCGCGCGCCCTGGATCACATTGAGACCGATCCCGCCGAGGCCAAAGACCACCACGTTGTCGCCCACCTGCACTTTGGCCGTGTTGACCACTGCGCCCACCCCGGTGGTCACCCCGCAGCCGATGTAACAGCTGGTCTGGAACGGCGCGTCCTGGCGAATTTTGGCGACCGCGATTTCCGGCAGGACGGTGAAGTTGGAGAAGGTGGAGCAGCCCATGTAGTGATAAATGGGCTGGCCCTTGTACGAAAACCGCGTGGTCCCATCGGGCATCAGACCCTTGCCCTGGGTCGCGCGGATCGCGGTGCACAGGTTGGTCTTGCCGCTGAGGCACGATTTACACTGGCGGCATTCGGGCGTGTAGAGCGGGATGACATGGTCGCCCGATTTGACCGAGGTGACACCCGGGCCGACCTCGCGCACGATCCCTGCGCCTTCATGCCCCAGCACGCTGGGGAACAGCCCTTCGCTGTCGAGCCCGTCGAGCGTATAGGCGTCGGTGTGGCAAATGCCGGTCGCCATGATTTCGACCAGCACTTCGCCGGCCTTCGGCCCTTCCAGGTCGAGCTCGACGATTTCCAGCGGCTTCTTCGCTTCGAAGGCTACGGCGGCGCGGGTCTTCATCTGGTCAGCTCCTGTGCAATCGGTCGATTGGTCCATGGCCGATTTTCCCGTCTGATCGCCAGCTTTTTTCCGGAGCGGCACGTCGGCCCCGCAGCCCGTGCCGGGGTCTGGCCGCGCACGAAAACCTTCACTGCCTGACATGCGTTAGTGCAGCGAGCGTGCGCTCCGACCACTAAGCCCGCTGATAGAGGCGCAGATCCATGACGATTTCGCAAAACAGGTTTGTGGGACAACGGCACTTCCCAGAAAGTGGGCCTGCTCGCCGTGACGGTATTTCGAAACCCTCGAGAGGACGGCGGGCATGACGGCTGAAACTCTGGCATCCTACGAGTTGGAACGGGCGCTGCGAGAGGGTCGGAAGCTTGGTGTTGCCACGCATCGCGACATTCGGTTGGAAGCGCGAAATTTGAATGCGGACCTGTGGGTTTTCATTTCTCGCGAAGATAATTCCGCCCCAGTCGGGGGGCTCGGATGGCGCGTTCCCCTTTTCACGGACGAGGCGGAGATCAGCCGGATGAAGGCCGGCGGGCTGCTGCGCTTCGTCAGCCGCAGCCCGTTGGGGCGCCACGAAATCACAGTCGAAGCTTGCGACGGCGGCGAAGCGCTGTTCCGTCTGTCAGTCCGATTCAAGGCAAAGCGATCGCTCCACATTCCCTTCATGCCCCGCGATCTGATCGTTTTCGGGCCTGGGGCTCGTTCGAACCGGCCAAAGGGCAAGATCGAAGCTCGGCAACGCCGGCTCAATACGGGGCAATGCTATTTCAACGTGGATGAGCCCGCAATCGGCAAGGTACTTTACCTTCAGGGACTGACTGCCCTCAACGACTACTTCGCCGCCACGGGCACCAAGCCGGAAAGTGCGGTGGGCGGGCTGTGGCCGGAAGTTGGCTATCTGCCCCCGACGCAGCCCCTGGACGCTGCGACAGCGTTGCCTGAAGGGCGCGACATCCTTCTTGGTCAGGCGTATCTGCTGATCCGGCGCTTTGGCGAAACCGATGAAGGCGCCTCCGCACGCCAGTTCCTCGAAATGCTCGGTGCGATCTACCCGCTGCTCGAGCGCCCCGATGCGCCCTTCCGCGACTGGGTCGACCGCTCGCGCCGCACTCTCAGCGATCTGGCGACCAGCCCCAAGGCGCGCACACGGCATGACGGGCATGTCTACGTTCATCCTTACACCGCATCGGAAAACCCGGATTCTATGGTGCAGCTGTCACTGCTGGCGGCCGTCCACGACTGGGGCGCGTGGAACGGGCGGCGCCACCCGATCGAGCGGGAGATACGAAACGGGCTGCGCGGCTTTTACGACGCCAAGCTCAAAACCCTGCGCCGCTACTTGCCCGACGTCAGCGCGGAAAAGGACCCCGACGCCGTCGACAGCTGGTACCTGTATCATCCTCTGGCCATGCTTGCCGATCTTGCCAGCAAGGGAGAGGCCGAGGCGCGCAAGCTGCTGTTCGACAGCATCGACTACGGCATCAAGGCCGCACACCATTTCGATTACCTGTGGCCGATCCAGTTCAAGATCGACACCTTTGACATCATCACGGACGTCGCCGCCGATGACCGCGGCCAAACCGACGTCGGGGGGATGTATGCCTGGGTCATGCTCCAGGCCTTCCAACTCAGCGGAGAGCAGCGCTTCCTCGACGAAGCTTGCGCCGCGCTCGAAAAGGCGATGGGGATGCGCTTCGACCTGAATTATCAGGCCAACTTGACGGCGTGGGGCGCAGCTGCCTGCATCCAGCTTTGGCGCATCGATGGCGACCAGCGTTACCTGACCCAAAGCTACGTCTATCTCGCGAGTTTCTTTCACAACGCCCAGATCTGGGAGAGCGAGATCGAACATGCGAAGCACTACAGCAATTTCATGGCTGTGACTTGCCTGCAGGACGCGCCCTACATGGCGATGTACGAATGCTTCGACAGCTACGCCGCGTTCGAACGATATCTCGACCTGGGCGGGCCGGACTTGGCCCCGGCCGTCAGGCTGCTGGTAAACGAATATTGCCGTTTCGCCTTGAGCCGCGCGTGGCATTACTATCCGGATACGCTGCCGCAAGGCGTTCTGGCGCAGGACGACATCCGCAACGGCCATATCGATCGCGAGCTGTCGTTTCCGGTAGAGGATCTATACCCCGACGGGCAGCCCGCCGGCCAGGTGGGGCAGGAAATCTACGGCGCTGGCGCGGCGATGGTATTCGCAACCCGTGCTTTCCACCGCGTTCCTGACATGCCCTTCCTGATCCACAGCGACCATTTCCTGCGTGCCTTCAGCACCGACCAGGATGGTGCCGTGGCATTTTCTCTCGATGGCCCGAACGGTTGGCTGGCAAAGGTCGCGGTGGTGAGCAAGGACGGCAGGAAGTCGGGGCGAACCAAGTTCACGCTGGAGGGGGCAGACGGCAAGGTCACGCCTTCGCAAGCATCGGAAGATGCGCAAGGACTTATGTGTCTGTACGAGGTGCCCGCACAGGGGGCCTACACCCTGCGCTGGCAGTAATTGTCGGGAGGCCGCGCACGCTACACGCGGATTTGCTGCCGCGTTCGCACGATCAGTCGACAGGCCGCACGATCCACAGGTCCCGGTCCAGGCGCGCGCGTTCCAGATGACACAGCTGCGTCCCGCTGCGCGACAGGGTCGCTCGGGTGCCCGACGCCACACGGCCAGCGTGTTGCAGGGCGCCGGCCGCGCTGGTCGCCTCGAAATCCACCGTCCAGCGAGTGCCGTCGATATCGGTATAAGCCAGCGAGTATTCGAATGGCGGCCGCTTCATGAGGGAATGTCTGCTTGCCCGGCTCAAGCGAGGACCGCCGATGCAACAGGCGTCATCGCTTCGAGGGACTCGCGGTTGAGCGCGCCGATCAATTGACCCCGGGTATTGACGATTGGCAGCAGTCGCCGCTGCTTATCGGCCATGAGTTTCATCGCCTCGCGCGGCGGCGTTCCCTCGATACAGGTATCCACCTCGCACGTCATGTAGTCGGCTGCGCGGGCAAGCCAAGTATCCTCGCCAGCAGCGATCATGCGCGTAACGATGTCGAAGGCCGTAATAATGCCGACCAACTGGCCTTCGCGGGTTACCGGCAATATATCGGTATTCATGTCCCGCATAATCCGGGCGACGGTTTCCAGGCTATCGGTAGCCCGAGCTTGCGGGGTTGGATCTGCGGACCACCGTATCATGAAGGCTCTCCTTGTGACTTGTCCGCCGGGAATTGCCCCATCGGCAGCCCCGCTTCACTAACCTGGCTTAGAAATTGGCATGGAGACCGGACGACCCGATGCGAACACGGGGCGGAACGATCAGAAAATCAATACTTTTTGTGGGATTACCGTGCGTGGCTAACCTGTCAGCCAAATCGGGCAACTCGGGGAAATTACATAGGTTAGCATCCATCTTGGTTAGGGAGCCTCCACCGGGTCATTTCGTCGCTCCTAAAGCACGGCTCGGCGGCGCAAGGAGGGTGTGCCGGAACGCTCGGTTTGGCCGCTCCGTCCTCCATTCAAAGGAGAGTAAAAATGGCGACCCGAACCGACACCGACGCAACCCATATTCTCACCCAGGATCACCGCACCGTCGAGGATCTGTTCGAAAAGTACGAAAAAGCACGCGGCATGGAGAACAAGTCGCAAATCGCGATGCAAATCTGCAATGAGCTGAAAATCCACACTATTCTGGAAGAAGAAATCTTCTACCCCGCGCTGGAGGGGAAGGTGGAGGAAGACTTGCTGCGCGAAGCCTATGTCGAACATGATGGGGCGAAGATGCTGGTCAACGAAATCGCCGCCGGCTCGCCCGATGAAGAATTCTATGATGCTAAAGTAACCGTTCTCAAAGAACAGATCGAACATCATGTCGAAGAAGAGGAAAAACAGAGGGACAACATGTTCCAGCAGGCCCGCGCCAGCGACGTTGACCTGAATGCGCTCGGCCGTGCAATGCTTGAGCGTCGCGAGGAGCTGGAAGCTCTTGCGGCCGACGGAAACCTGCCCCCTGCCGAAATGAAAACCGCCTGACCGGTGGGAATTGGGCCGCCAGTCGCCTCAGGCTTTGTGACAGAAGCCAAGGCGATTGGCTGGCCGCGCGGGCTGCACCAGCCCGCAGCGCCCGCTATCACCTTGATCAAATACCGGTCCAAAAGAAGCATATACGCGGCACGTGGCGGAACCCTACACACCTCGTCACCGTTAGTTTGCACAATGCCCGAAAATGGCGATCGCGCCCATTGGCGCCGTCGCACCGGACCTAGGCGGTAGCTTGTGGAAATCACCAACGAAGTCGCCAATCGCCCCCCGGGGCAGGCAACGGATTTCATTTCTCCGCTGTTGGCGGAATTGGCGACTTCCGACGACTCCGAAGCATTCAAACTGGTTTGCCGGAATCTGGTGGACACATGCTCTGCGCAGTCGGCGGGGGTCAGCATAGTCGACGAACAAGCTTTGGCAGAACGCATCAAATGGGTGTCTGTCGAGGGGATATGGGCCGACCGCAGCGATTTGACCTGGCCGGCCAACGCCTGTTTCTGCACCCCGGCCCTGCACTCGGGCCGACTGACGGTGCTCGACAATCCTGCGCCTGAATTTGCTGCCGCCCGAGCGGACCCGCCGATCGGCGAGGTCATGCTCGCCCCCCTGGTAATCGATGGAGTGGTACGCGGCGTGCTTTGGGGTGCGACGCACGACCAGGATGTCAGGCTCAATCCCGCCGACCTCCAGCGCTTGACCGATTTGTGCAATCTGGCGGCGATCGGATATCGGTTATCGGCCGGAGAAGGTTCTGCCGCCCGGCAGGAAGGGTCTGCGAATAATCCGCAGCTCGATACGCTGCGTGCGGCGCTGGAAGGCGAACAGGACCTCACGCGCGCACTGCAGGCAATCTTGGGCCTGGCACGAACCATTACCGGCTCGCCCAGCGGGTTCCTGGTCCTGGGCGATCAATTGGGCGAGAGTTCGCACGCATTCGTCGCGCAAGGGGCGGCAGAAGATTCTCCGCTTATGGCATACGTCGCCAGTCCCGAAGGCGGCGACGCGTGTCTGCAGGCCGTCGCAGCCGATGGCCGGGTCGAAGTCGAGGACCTGGCAGCATTCGAAATCGGCCAGCTTCCGCTCGGCCAGTTCTTCGCGCTTGGCGAAGGTATTCGATCCTTCCAGGCGACCCCGATCGTCTCGCGTCGCGGCAAACTCCTCGGCGTCCTGAGCACCCAGCACGCAGTTTCGCGGCGAACCAGCGCGGCAGAGGGGGCGACGCTGGATCTGCTCGCAGCGCTCGCGGCCGACTTCATCGATCGTTATCGCTCGCAGGAAACGCTCATTGAAAGCGAAGAACGACTGTCTGCTGCCGTAAAGGTGGGCCGTATCGGGCTATGGGACTGGGATGTTCGCAGCGGATCGGTCCACTGGTCGGACGAACATTTCCGGATGCAGGGCTACGACGTCGGTGAAGTCATCCCCAGCTTCGAAGCATGGGTGGCCCGTATTCACCCTGACGACAAGGATGAGGCTGTTGCCGCGGTCAACCACGCGATGGAAACCCGCAGCGTATTTGCGCATGAATTCCGCAGCCTCCACCCGAACGGGGCAGTTCGGTGGCTCAGCGGCCGGGGGCGGTTCTTTTACGACCAGCGCGGAAACCCGCTTCGTATGATCGGTGCGATGATAGACACCACCGACCAGCAGGAGGCGATGGCCCGCCAGCAAACCCTGGTCGCCGAACTGCAGCACCGCGTTCGCAACATCCTGTCGATCGTTCGTTATGTCTTCACCCGGACGATGGAAATGACGAGCGATACCGAAGATGCCCCACGGCATTTTCGCGGACGGCTCGATGCCCTCGCCCGGACTCAAGTCGTGGTAACCCAGTCGCTCGATGGTCTTGCCGACCTCGATACACTGGTGCGCGATGAACTGTTCAGCGTGGGCGAAAGCGAAAGCGAGCGCATTTCGATCGGCGGACCGGACGTGGGCCTCGATGCGACAGCCGCAGAAAACATCGGACTGGCCCTGCACGAGCTGACCATGAACGCGGTCAAGTACGGTGCTCTGATGTCTCCGACCGCCACGCTCAGTGTCACATGGGACATTGAGCATACTTATGATGGCAGGCGGCACCTGAGGCTGACATGGCTCGAACGCGGTCTTCCGCTGGTTGCGATCACCGGCAGGCGCAATGGATTTGGCAGAGAGCTGATCGAATCTGGCCTTCCCTACACGCTCGGCGCGCAGACCAACCTGGAATTCGGGCCGGGGACAGTCTGCTGCCGCATCGCGCTTCCACTGGACCAGGAAGGCGGGCTGGATCAAAGGGTTGCACGATGAAGCCCCCAGCCGCGCCCCAACGTGTCCTGATCGTGGAGGACGAATATTTCATCGCCGCCGACCTGGCGAAAGTGCTCAAGGGCAATGGTATGCAGGTCATGGGCCCCGCGGCCACGCTCGACTATGCGGACGCCATGATCGCGCGGGAGGGCCTTCCCGATGCGGCCATACTCGATGTCAACGTGGCATCGCGTCTGTCGTTCGATCTCGCGGCCGATCTGGTGGATCAGGATGTCCCCGTGATGTTCGTCACCGGTTACGATGGCTGGCATTTGCCCGGCACGTTCCGCGGCTACCCCCGCATCACCAAGCCCGCCCGGCCAGAACATCTGCTGACGATTCTCGCCGAAATGATGGAGAATAGCCATGCTGACCCAGCCTAGCTCGTTACGAGAGAACGCGGCGAGCGTGATGCGGCGGTTGACGGCATTGGCGCCGCTCAGCGACCAGGAACAGGCGCTGATCGAACGCGCGGCTCGGAATTTCCGGCGAGTGGCTGCACGAACGGAAATCGTGCGCGAAACGGAACGACCGGTTCGCCCCTGCCTGCTGTTGCAGGGCTGGATCGGCCATCAGCGCATCCTGCGCGACGGACGCCGTCAGATCGTGGGCTTTACTCTGCCCGGCGAAGTTTTCGGCCGGCACCACATCTCCCAACGCAGCGCAATGCTGACCCAGGTTGCCCTGGAACCGGCGACTTACTGCTTCGCCCCGCCGGCCAATGGTGCCGAAAACCTGGCGCGCGCCTATGCGCGCGATCAACTGGCGCAGCGCCTGCACATGGTCGACAACGTCGTTCGCCTGGGGCGGATGGACGCCCGCGAACGCGTGATCGACATGCTGCTGGAAATCTACGAACGCCTGTCGCTCTCAGGCGAAGTCGCGGGAACCTCGTTTCATATACCGCTGACGCAGGAATGCTTCGCTGACGTGCTTGGCCTCACGCCCGTTCACCTCAATCGCACGCTGCAGTCTGCCCGGCGCGACGGAGATCTGACCTGGCAGGGGAAGCGCGTTGTTTTGCACGATCCAGCCGCGCTGGCAGCGCGGGTTGGACGGGCGCTGGCTGGTGATCGTATTTGACCGCCATGTTCCCAGATTAGGTTAGGTATACTAACCTATGATAAAACAATGTGTTCTGGACTAATCGGCGATATAATCATAAGCGCCCAGCATGGAACGGGTTGCCCCCTCGGTCGATCTTGCGGGTCTGCGCGCCGTCCTGGAAACGTCGCTCGATGCGGTAATTGCCTCCGACGCCGACGGTATGATCGTCCAGTGGAACGACCGCGCGACGGAAATATTCGGCTGGTCCCGGCTCGAAGCGATCGGCTCCGCGATGGACCTCTTGATTGTCCCTCCGCGCTTTCGCCAGGGTCATCGAAGCGGAATGCTCCGTCTTGCGCGCGGCGGCCAGGCGCGGATCCTGAACCAGCGACTGGAGATGACGGCGCTCCATCGCGATGGCCGGGAATTTCCCGTCGAAATGGCTGTGACGCCCGTGGGAGAGGGGAAACGCCGGCTCTATCTGGGGTTCCTGCGGGATATTTCGGACCGGATCAACGCCGATCGGATGCTCAAGCTGCGGGCCACCGAGGCTGAACTAACCGCCAGCCTTGCCGCGCTTGCTGCCGATGCTGACACTTTCGATGATGCCCTGGCAGAAACGCTGCGCGCGGTTCTCGAGTTGACTGGCTGGCAGGTCGGGCATGCGTTCATTCGCCCCAATGCCAACCCCGTGCTGGCATCATCGGGCGTGTGGATCGAACAGCAGCCCGGGCTGGCTGATCGGATCAGGGCCGAGACCGATCGGTCCGTGTTTGCCATCGGAATGGGCATGCCCGGCCTCATCCTGCAACGGGCCGAGCCGCTGTGGATCGAGCATATTGAAATCGATCTGGCGTTCGCGCGGAAGGGCACCGGGTTTGCCAGCGCATTCGGTTTTCCGCTCAAGTCGCGTGGTTCGGTGATCGCGGTGCTGGAATTCTTCTCGCAGGAGCCCTGCCCCCCCGATCCCGAGGTCATCCGCGCGGTACAGACCCTCGGTGATCAACTGGGCCGTGTGCTGGAGCGCAAACGGACTGAAGAGCGTCAGCAGCTTCTCACCCATGAGCTCAACCACCGGGTGAAAAATACTCTGGCGGTCGTGCAGGGCATCGCGATGCAGACCCTGACCGATGGGAAGCCGATCGCGGAACTGCGCAAGACGCTGGCTGACCGGCTCAGCGCAGTTGCCGCGGCGCACAATCTGTTGATCGCGGAAAACTGGGCCAAGACATCGATAATGCAGATCGTCCGGGCAGCCATAGCTGGCTGCGGCGGCAGCACCGATCGGATCAGCGTGACAGGGCGCGATTTCGACATCCGATCGGCAACGGCCGTTTCGATCGCCCTGGCAGTCCACGAATTGTGCACCAACGCGTACAAGTACGGCGCTCTGTCCAATGCCGAAGGCTCGGTCGCGGTCACATGGCGGCTGGATCCGGGCGAGGTGCCGGTGTTCTGTTTCGAATGGATCGAACGCGGCGGCCCGGCGGTAAAGAAACCGGAACGATCGGGGTTCGGGACAAGGCTCCTCACCCGCGGGTTGACCCATGAGATGGGTGGAAATGTCGAGTTCGAGTTTCCACCGCAAGGTCTCGAATTCCGGTTCCGTGTGCCCGTTCATGTGCCACATGACGAGCAGAAGGAAATCGACGGCCGTATCCCAGATGATCGAGGGGCGGCCGAAATCTGACGTCAGTTTCTGGCCGCTCAACCCGGAAAGGCCGGGGCCCGGTCAGCAGGCGCTGCAAGGTCGGATAGAAAAGTCTGCGTCCATTTCTGAACGCTTTCCTCGCGCACGGAACGAAACATGGGTTGCCACCGGGCCTTGCGCTCCGCCAGCGGCATTTCCAGCGCGATCTTGATGTTGTGCGCGATGTCGTCGGGGCTGTGCGGATTGACGAGCAGGGCCTGGTCGAGCTGCTGCGCCGCGCCGGCAAACCGGCTCAGGATCAGAACGCCGGGATCGTCCGGGTCCTGCGCAGCGACATATTCCTTGGCCACCAGGTTCATCCCGTCGCGCAAAGGGGTAACGAGCCCGATCTTGCACGCGCGGAAGGCGCCATGCAGTTCCGCCGCGGTATGGCCCTGGTTCACGTAGCGAACCGGGACGAGATCGATCCGACTGAACGCCCCGTTGATCTGCCCCGTCTTCTGTTCGAGCAAGGCACGGATCTGCTGATAGCTGTCAATGTCTTCACGGCTGGGCGGCGCGATCTGGATGAACACCAGGTCGTTGACCCGCTCGGGGTGACGTTCGAAGAAACGGCTGATGCCATCGAGCCGTTCGGGCAGCCCCTTGGAATAATCGAGCCGATCCACCCCGATCATCGCCGTACGGCGCCGGGTGCTGGAAAGCACGCGCTGTGCCGTCTGCCGTGCTTCCCCGGTCTGCCCGAGCGCATTGAAATGTTCGAAATCGATACCGATGGGGTAAGCTCTGGCGATAGTGGTGCGGCCATTCAGCCGAACGGTGCCGGTTTCCTCATCGACGCTCGCCCCCAGTTCCTTGGTGCAGTAATGCAGGAAGCTGCCGAGCCACTCATCGCATTGGAAGCCGACCACGTCGTAGGCCAGCAGCGCCCGGACCAGGCGCTCATGATAGGGCAGCGATACGAACAGGCGTGTCGGCGGCCAGGGAATGTGGAGAAAGAATCCGATGCGATTGCGCTGACCCCGCCGCCGCAAGGCATCGCCCAGCGGGATGAGATGATAGTCATGGACCCATATCAGGTCATCGTCCGTCAGTAGCGGGGTGACGCTGTCGGCAAAGCGTTCGTTGACCCGCTCGTAACCGATCGCCGTTTCCCGTTCGTATTCGGTCAGGTCGAGACGGTAATGGAACAGCGGCCAGAGCGTGGAATTGGCATAGCCGTAGTAATATTCCGTCAGATCGTGCGGGCTGAGGTCGATCGTGGCCATCGTCACGCCGTCGTGGCATGCGATCGACGGTTCGGGCGACGGTGCTTCCACGCCCTTGCCCGACCAGCCGAACCAGATCCCGCCGTTGCCCTTGACCGCCGCATTCAGCGCACCCGCCAGCCCGCCCTGCGCCCCCGCCGCGCCGCGCGCCGAGGGGGTGGCAACCCGGTTGGAAATGACGACAAGGCGGCTCACGGGCAGGTCAGCGTATCGTATTCCAGCTCTTGGACAGCAGAACGGCGCAGTTGATCACTCCAACCAGCGAATATGTTTGGGGAAAGTTCCCCCACAATTCGCCGGTTTCGAAATCCATGTCTTCTGACAGCAGGCCTGATGGCGTGGCATGCCCCAACATTCGCCGGAACAGGTCGCGCGCCTCTTCATCGCGGTGGGCCAGATGCAGCGCCTCGATCAGCCAGAAGGTACAGACGTTGAAGGCAGTCTCGGGCGAACCGAAATCGTCTTCTGCAGCATAACGCAACATGTGTTCACCGCGCCGCAGTTCGGATTCCACCATGCGCAACGTGGATTGATAGCGCGGGTCATCCGCATCGATATACCGCACTTCGGCAAGCTGCAGCAGGCTGGCGTCGAGGTAATCGCTTTCGTAGCTGGCCTTGTAATGCCCGCCTTGCGGATCATTGACCCAGGCATTGGTTTCTATCGTGTCGCGGATCACCCTGGCTCGCTCGCTCCACACGGCGTGCCGGTCGTCCTTCCCCAAGACCTTGGCCACATTGGCGAGCCGGTCGCAGGCGGCCCAGCACATCATCGCCGAATAGGTGTGGACTTCTGTACGCGTGCGGAATTCCCACAAGCCGGCGTCCGGGCGGTCGTGCATCTTCCAGGCAACATCGCCGACCTGTTCCAAGCTGGCGAAATCACGCTCGTCGGACATGCGCAGTAGGCGGCGGTCGAAAAAGGCGTGCGCGCTGGGCAAAACGATTTGACCGTAACAATCGTACTGGCGCTGCACGTAGGCGGCGTTACCCACGCGGACCGGCCCCATCCCGCGGTAACCGGACAGATCTTCCGCAATCGCCTCGTCGAGCCGGCCTTCGCCCATGACCGAATAGAGCGGCTGGATGTCGCCATCCGGCGCATTGTCGACCACGTTGCGCAGGAACCCGAGGTACTTTTCGAGCACATCGAGCGCGCCGAGCCGGTTCAGGGCCTGCACCGTGTAATAGCTGTCGCGGATCCAGCAGTACCGGTAATCCCAGTTCCGCTCGCTGTTCGGCGCTTCGGGGATAGACGTCGTCAACGCCGCCACGATCGCGCCGGTTTCCTCGTGCTGGCAAAGTTTCAGCGTGATCGCACAGCGGATCACCTCGTCCTGCCATTCCAGCGGAATGGCGAGGCTGCGGACCCACAGCTGCCAGTACTTGCGGGTCTGTTCTTCCATCTGGCGGATTTCCGCCCGCAAATTGCCGCTGAACGGTTCGTCAGGACCAAGAAAGAAGTGCTGATCGCTCTCCACCCGGTACGCCCGGCCTTCCAGCACGTAGCCGACCGGTGCGTCGGTCGACAGGCGCAACCCTTCGTCGCAGCCAAGGAACCGCACGTGATTCGTGCCGCGCACCGTGTCCGCCTCGGCAGCGCCATAACCGCGCGCGACCCGCAGGGTGATCTTCAGCCGCGGCGCGCCCGCCACCGGGCGCACCACGCGGGCGTAAGCGACAGGACGATACATGCGCCCCGATCGTTCGAACCGGGGGCAGAAATCGGTAATCTCCACCGCGCTACCGTCATCCGCTTCGAGGCGGGTGACCAGGATCGGGGTATTGCGGATATAGGCCTGACTTGCCGAGACCTGGCCTTCGAGTTCGAACCGCCAGACGCCCTTGTCCTGCACATCGCCGCCAAGCAGGCTGCAAAACACCGGATCGCCGTCGACCTTGGGTACGCAGCCCCAGACGAGGCCGGCAGCATGGTCGATCAGTCCGGAAACCTGGCAATTGCCGATGGGCCAGAGATCGAGCGTGGATTGTGGACCGTTCATAGGCCCAGCCAATCGCGCACTGCCGCAGGATCGGCAAGGCCGAACGAGGCCAGCCGACTGTGGCGCGGGCCCACCGTGATCGCGAGACCGCCCTGTTCCGCCGCGGCGGCGAACCCGTCTTCATCGGTCACGTCATCGCCGATGAAGGCCGGGCGCGCGCCGGCAAAGGGCTCGGACGCCATGAAGGCGCGCACTGCCGCGCCCTTGTCTGCCCCGGACCGAACCAGTTCCGCGACGAACTTCCCACGCTTGACGCGCAGTCCGTGCCGCTCGGCAAGCGCATCCAGAAACAGTCCGCAATGCTCTTCCAGATGCGGAGCCGCGCGCGAATGCAGGGCTGCGCCGTGCAGTTTGGCTTCGTACATGGCACCCGTCGCCTCGGCGAAAGCGGTAACTTCGTTCAGGATGGCCAGTTCCAGCGCGCTTGGCTCATCCCCGATCCACGCCCCGTCCCGATCGCGCACCGCGGCGCCATGCGATCCCGCGCAGGCAAGTGCCAGGGGGCCGATATGCCGTTCCAGATCGCTGATCGCGCGCCCGCTCACCAACGCCAACCTGCCGTCAAGCCTTTGAGATAGCAGCGCGAGATCGGCGCCCAGACCATCAGGCACATCGATGGCATCGGGCGCCGGAGCAATGTCGATCAGCGTCCCGTCGAAGTCGATGAACAGCGCCACCGGGCCATCGGCAAGCAATTCGCCCAATGCTGGCGGGGGGGGCAGTTCGGCAGCTGTCGCCATAAGCGGTGGGATGTAGGCGCCGCGCCGCCCGGGTCAACCCGCGGCGCCCAAACGCGGCTTTGCGACCGCCCTCACTTGACGGGAGCGTCAACCCGCTGCACCCCGGTCGGCGTAAGCGGACAACATCAACAGGCGAGGGAAACGATGGCAGACTATGAGACGATCCTGGTGGATCACGACGAGGACGTGGCGGTTCTGACGCTCAATCGTCCGGATCGCATGAACGCCGCGACCCCGGCCATGTTCGACGAAATCCGGGATGCTCTCGACGCGATCTCCCGTTCCGGCGCCAGAGCCCTGATGATCACTGGTGCCGGGAGAGGTTTCTGCGCTGGCGCGGACATCGGCGGGCGCAGTTTCGATGGCGCCGCGCCTGGCGATGCATCGCGCAAGTCGCTGCAGAACCACTACAACCCCGCAATGCTCGCCCTGTCATCGCTGGAAATTCCAGTCGTTATGGCGGTCAACGGGCCGGCAGCCGGAGTCGGATGCGCGCTTGCCCTGTGCGGCGACATCATCGTGGCAGCGCGATCGGCATTTTTCCTGCAAGCCTTCGTCAACATCGGCCTCGTGCCGGACGGCGGCTCGACGTGGTTGCTGCCCAGATCGATCGGCACGCCCAAGGCGCTCGAGGCCATGATGCTGGGGGAAAGAATCCCGGCCCCGCGCGCCGAAGAAATCGGTCTGATCACCCGCTGCGTGGAGGATGACGTGCTCCCATCCGAAGCCGGATCGCTGGCCAGGCGGCTGGCAAGTGGGCCGACCTTGGCCCTGGGAATGATCCGCCAGCTCGTTCGCAGCGCGCAGAACATGAGCTTAGCCGAGGCAATGAACCAGGAAGCGGAAGCCCAGCGGCAGGCCGGAAACAGCCAGGACTTCATCGAAGGCGTCAGGGCGTTCCAGGAAAAAAGGGCACCCAGCTTCCAGGGCAAATAATCCCCGCCCGAAAAGGGGGGGCCTGCCCCCCACCCATTGGTACCCACGTTACAGTCAGGTTCGCGATGTGCGTGACGGAGCAGAACCCTCGTTCGTCTCCGTCACGCGTCGATCGGCTCGACCGCCGTTTCAGGCGGCCGAAGCGACATGCTGGGCCGGGGCTGTCTCCAACACGCTGAACTTGCGGCGGAAGGTGGCAAGCGCCTGTCCGACGATCTGGTCCATGTTGTAATAGCGATAGGTCGCAAGCCGGCCGACGAATGTTACATCCGGGGTTGCCGCCGCCAGCGCTTCATAACGCTTGAACAATGCCTGATTTTCAGGCCGCGGCACTGGATAGTACGGATCGCCTTCAGCGCACGGATATTCGCGCGTCACGCTGGTCCGCGCGCTGCACTGGCCGGTAAGGTGCTTGTATTCGGTTATCCGGGTATAAGGCACGGCTTCGTCGGGGTAGTTGACCGTCGCAACCGACTGCGCCCATTCCTGATCCAGGGTTTCGTGTTCGAACCGAAGCGAGCGGTATGGCAGGCGCCCATAGCGATGATCGAAAAATTCATCGATCGGGCCGGTGAAGACCAGATGGTCGTATGAATAGCGCGACCGCACATCCCGATAGTCGGTGTCCAGCAGGATATCGATGTTCGGGCGATCAAGCATCTTTTCGAACATGGCGGTGTAGCCCATGGCCGGCATGAACTGGAAACGGTCCGTGAAATAGCGATCGTCGGTGTCGGTCCGGGTGGGGACGCGGGCAGTGACGGATTTGTCGAGCTGCGAGGGGTCGAGCCCCCATTGCTTGCGCGTGTAACCGCGGAAGAATGTCTCGTAGAGCTCCCTGCCGATCGCTGACACGACCACGTCCTCGGACGTTTGGATCGGATCGACCGGTTCGGCACGGGCCGCAAGATACGCTGCCGCATCCGCCTCCGATTCCAGTCGGGCGCCGTAGAGCAGATTGAGTGTCGTGCGGTTGATCGGCATCGGCACCAGCCGCCCGGCCACATCGGCCAGAACGCGGTGTTCGTAGGGCCGCCAGTTGGTGAACTGCGACAGATAGGCGAAGATTTCGGCACTGTTCGTGTGAAAAATGTGCGGCCCATACTGGTGAATCAGTATGCCTGCTTCATCCAGCGTGTCGTAGGCGTTACCACCAATATGCGGGCGCCGGTCGACCACCAGCACGCGCTTCCCCGCCTGGGAAGCGAGCCGTTCCGCCATCACCGCGCCAGCGAAGCCTGCACCCACAACCATGACGTCGTAATGCTGTTTGCCTGCCCCGGTGGCGCTGACAACGGAGAGTTGGGGACGCTTGCGCGCAATCGCAGCTGAAATAAGCTGCCACATCTGCGCACCGGTCGCTTCCCACGACATCCGGGCAAGAATGTCGTCCGCATCGGCAAGCCAGGGTCCGGCTGGCGGCAAGTGCAAGGCCCGCTCGCATGCGGCCACGAAATCGCCTGGGGTGGCAGCAATCTCTACCCCGCGAATGGCGCCGTAATGTCGCACCACGTCGGTAATCGGAGTGGAAACCACAGGACGCCCGCCGGCCAGATATTCCGGCGTCTTGGTGGGGCTTATGAACCGCGTCGATTCGTTGATGGCGAACGGCATCAGGGCGACGTCCCAACCCGCCAGATAAGCGGGCAGCTCGGCATAGGATTTGCCGCCCAGATAATGGATATTCGGCCGCTGCGGCAATTCTGCCGCGTCGATCTTCACCACCGGCCCGACCATGACGATCGACCAGTCCGGGCGGGCGTCGGCCAATGAAGCCAGCAGGCCCAGATCCATCCGTTCGTCGATCACGCCATAGTAACCTAGCCGTGGCCCACTGATGCCTGCCTGATCGACCGGTTCAGGCTGCTGCTGGCGCGCCGGCGCAAAGTGGTCTTTTTCCACACTGGAAGGAAACGGGTGAATGTTCGCATTCCGGCCCTGCTTGGCCTCGAACAGGCTGTACCCACCGGTGAAGACGACGTCGGCGCGGGTGAGCAGTTCGCTTTCCAGCGCCAGCAGGTCTTCCGGCGCAAAGCGGAATGCCGCCAACTCGTCCATGCAATCGTAGACCACGCAGGCCGCAGGTAGATGCCGCGAGAATGGCAGCATCATTGGAGTGTAGTACCACAGGACGTTGTCCGGCCCTACGTCGGAAACAAGTTCGTCCAGCAGCTGCCGCAGCATAGCCTCGACGTCGGATGGCGCGCGTCCGGCGGGAATATGCGGGGTTACGACTGTGACATTGCGCTCATCATCGCGGCGCATTTCGAGATGGGCCGCCTCATCCCCGGCGATCTCGACCGGCTCTTCCCAGAAATAGACCTGCCGGTGACGAGCCATACAGGTCATCAAGTGTTGCGGACGCTGAAGCACGAAATCCCACCGCAAGTGGGAAAAGCAAATGAGGTTGCCATCCGCGCCGCCGCAATCGCCATCGTGCCTGAACTGCGGAAACGCCGTTTTTGAAGTCATGGAAAAATCCTAAGGATGAGACCAACGAAACCGCGGCCCCGTCGAAATGTTCCGGATTTTTTGCGGTTTTTCAGATACTTAATCTATGTTATTAATGGCCATTCTTCGACTGGCTTTACCTGCGGTGCGTCCAGCAGTGGTAGAAATGGAGTGAGCATGCCAATGGCTGCGTCGAGGCGCGCCGAGGCAGCACGATCGGCTTGCCGGGGCTCTAGATGGAAAATGCCCTCAAAAGGCTAGTGGCGGAGCGGGAGGGATTCGAACCCTCGATACGCTTGTGACGTATACTCACTTTCCAGGCGAGCGCCTTCGACCACTCGGCCACCGCTCCGCATGCCTGTCGGCTGAGGCGCGCCTCTAGCGGGGTCGGCGTGGCGGCGCAACGGTTGGAATAGGCGCGAGGCGATGATCGTGGTAAACGAGTCGCACAGCGGTGCTGCGCGGATCAGGCATTCCCTGCGAACACCTCTGCGAAGCCCCTTTCCGCCCATCGGGTCCGTATTCCCGGGAACGTGCGGAAGGGGGTTTCTGTTTGCTGCCCGGCGTGGCAGTTTTCATGCATGAACAAGACCCTGCTCTCGCTCACCGCCGTCCTTGCGCTTGCCCTGCCCGCCACTGCGCAGGAATCGGAGCCTGCCGGCGCTCCCACCCCCGGCGAGATTGTGGCTGCCGCGCCGACAGAAGACTGGGTCGCAATCGCGCCGGAAGACCTGATCGTCATGACGCTGGCGCCGGACGCAAGGGGCAAGCCGCGCCAGGTTATTATCCAACTGATGCCGGTCCCCTTCAGCCAGGGATGGGTGGAAAACATCCGCACCCTCGCCCGCGCCCGGTGGTATGATGGCATCGCGGTAAATCGCGTTCAGGACAACTACGTCGTCCAATGGGGCGATCCCGATGCAGAGGATGCAGCGAAGGCAAAGCCATTGCCGGCGGGCCTGAAAATAGAGCCTGAAACCGCATATCTGACCCCGTATCGAGACGGCCTGGTTAGGCAGACCTGGGGGATGGAGGGCCGCGTCCCGGCAATTTACGAACCTTCATCTCCACCCGGCCGCGGCTCCATGGCGGCTGTGGACAGCGGTCCTTTCAAGTTCAATGATCCTTATACCCATTGGGTTGCCTTTGCGCAGGGATGGCCGGTGGCGTTGACACGCGTGCTGCGTGACAATGGACAGCAATCGGCACCGGAAAAGGTCTGGCCCGTGCACTGCTATGGCATGGTCGGCGTGGGGCGTGGGTATTCCCCCGATACCGGCTCGGGGGCGGAACTCTATACGGTCATCGGACACGCGCCGCGCCATCTCGACCGCAACATCGCGCTGGTTGGCCGCGTGGTCGAAGGGATAGAGCACCTGTCGTCACTTCCGCGCGGAACGGGTGCCCTGGGCTTCTACGAGACACCGTCGGAACACGTGCCGATCGTTTCTATCCGCATCGCCAACGACCTGCCAGCAAACCAGCGGCCCGCGTTCCAGTACCTTTCAACCGAAAGCGCCAGCTTCGTCCGTTATGCCGATGCACGCGCTAACCGGCGTGATCCCTTCTTCATCGTCCCGGCAGGCGGTGCGGACATCTGCAACATTCCGGTGCCGGTGCGGCGCGTGCCCTAGATCCGTTCCGCCTGGGCCACCGCGTCGCTGGCGCGCAGCGCGCTGAGGATGCGGGTGAGGTGTGCAAGGTCCTGCACCTCCAGATCGACCTCGTAACCTGAGAACGGGTGATCGTGCTGCACTTGTGCCAGCGATTTCACGTTGGCCAGGTTCTGCGCGAAAATGCCCGCCATTTCCGCCAGCGTGCCCGGCCGGTCATACAGAGTGACTCGAAGGCGGCCAACCGCACCCATGCTTTGCTGACCCCATGACAGATCGAGCCAGTCCGAATCGATGCCGCTGGCAAGCTCGATACAGTCGATCGCGTGAACCTCGACCCCTTCGCCCGGCTTGCGCAGGCCGACGATGCGATCGCCCGGCACCGGGTGGCAACACTGGGCGAGCTGGAAGCCGACCCCGGCGGTGAGGCCGCGGATCGAGATCGCGCGCTCCTGCCGCGACCAGTCGACACCGTCTTCCATTTCCGCGGTACAGCCGGGGACCAGCGCTTCCATCACCGCGCGATCGGTCAGCTTGGCCGCCCCGATCGCGTACATGAGGTCTTCCTCCTCCTCCATGTCGAGCCGTTCCAGCGCACCGCGCAGCGCCTTCTTCCCGACCTTGGCCGGCACGCGCGCGGCGATCTGGTCGTAAAGCTTGCGGCCGATATCGGCGATCTCGTCGCGTTCCTTCAGGCGAACCGCCCGGCGAATGGCGGCGCGCGCCTTGCCCGTGACGACGAACCCGAGCCACGACAGCTGCGGTTCGGCGGTCTTGCCTTTGATGATTTCCACCACGTCGCCATTGGAGAGCTGCGTGCGCAGCGGCATGTGCCGACCGTTGATCTTGGCCCCCACGGTCTGCGCGCCGAGATCGGTATGAACCGCGAAAGCGAAATCGACCGCCGTCGCGCCCTTGGGCAACTGGAACAGCGCGCCTTTCGGCGTGAAAGCAAAGATGCGATCCTGGTAGATCGCCATGCGCGTATGTTCGAGCAGTTCCTCGGCATCGTGACTGGCGTCGACGATCTCGATCAGGTCGCGTAGCCAGCCGACCTGCCCGTCGGGCTTGGCGCCCTGCTTGTAGGCCCAGTGGGCGGCCAGTCCGAATTCGTTGGTCCGGTGCATTTCGCGCGTGCGGATCTGCACCTCGACGCGCATGGACCGTTCGTAGATCAGCGCGGTGTGAAGCGAACGATAGCCGTTCGTCTTGGGGGTCGAGACATAGTCCTTGAACCGGCCCGGGATGAACTGCCACGTGCGATGAAGCACGCCCATCGCGGCATAGCAATCTTCTTCGCTCTCCGTCACGACGCGGAAGGCCATGATGTCCGTCACCTGCTCGAACGGCAGGTGGCGCTCGGCCATCTTCTTCCAGATCGAATAGGGATGCTTCTCCCGCCCCCAGACCTCGACCTTGAGGCCCGCTTCGGCCAGCGCCTGCTTGATCGCGAGCGCTATGGCATCGACCTGTCCGCCATCCTGCTGGCGGATCTGTTCCAGCCGCCCGGTGATGGTCTTGTACGCCTCGGGCTCCAACTGCTCGAACGCGAGAAGCTGCATCTCGCGCATGTATTCGTACATGCCGACCCGCTCGGCCAGCGGGGCATATATGTCCATCGTCTCGCGCGCGATCCGCTGGCGCTTTTCCGGCGACTTGATGAAGTGCAGCGTACGCATGTTGTGCAGCCGGTCGCCCAGCTTGACCAGCAGAACGCGGATGTCCTCGCTCATGGCGAGCAGGAACTTGCGCAGGTTTTCCGCCGCCCGCTCGTTCTCGGGCATCGCCTCGATCTTGCTGAGCTTGGTGACCCCGTCCACGAGCCGCGCGACGTCGGGGCCGAAATGGTCCTCGATGTCGTCGATCGTCGCCAGCGTATCTTCCACCGTGTCGTGGAGCAGCGCGGTCATGATCGTTTCCTGGTCGAGCTGCAGGTCGGTCATCAGACCGGCAACCTCGACCGGGTGGCTGAAATAGGGGTCGCCGCTGGCACGTTTCTGCGTACCGTGTTTCTGCACGGTATAGACGTAGGCGCGGTTGAGGGCCGCCGCGTCGGCGTCCGGGTCATAACGCATCACGCGTTCGACGAGTTCGTATTGGCGCAGCATTGCGGTTCAGATGTGAGGATTCGGCGGTTTATTGCAACGCAAAAACCGCCGTCTCGCCTACGATCGCCCCAGCACCCGGTCGACCGCGCGCTGAGTCACGGCGTGATACCGCCCGCGATAGGCGTTATAGAGCCGCCGCGCGATCGGGCGGCCCCATTCGCCCTCGCCCCACAGCGTTGCATAGAGCGGGCTGACGAACTTGTTGCGCCCCACTTCGCCCAGGAACACCTCGGTCCGTGCGACAGCGGGCTGGTAACGGTTGGAGAGCGCCAGCTGCAGCCACAGGAACAGCTCCTCGTTGTTGCCCGTCTGGGCCAGGCCGAGCTGGCGATCGAGCGCGGCAAGTTCGGCTGTCGTCAGTTCGCGCGGAAGCTGCTGGAGGAACCGCTGCCGCTCGGCAGAGGTCCAGCCCTGCCATGCATTTGCCGCCGGAATGGCCCGGGCCGAGGCGTAAGCGGCGCTCGCCGCATCGGTCGCAGCGAAAGCGGCCGGATCGGGCTGCGCGACATTGGCGGGCAGGCCGGGCGCGTAAATCCATTCGCGCAGCCGCAGGCGCTGCGCCTCCGCCTCGCTTCCGGCCAGATTGGCCTTCATGTCTTCATAGATCATCGCCGAAGTCGCGGGCTGGAACGCGTGCTTGTCGAACCACTGGCGCAGCCAGGCATCGAATCGCTCGCGCCCGACCTCCTTTTCCAGCGTGCGCAGGAACGCCGCGCCCTTGTTGTAGATGATCGCGCTGCCTGCGCTTTCAGTCCCCTCGGGCTGATGCAGCGCGGTGCCGGGTGCATCGGCGCCGACTTCTGCTAGCACGCGCTGAATTTCCGCGAAATCGAGCGCAACTTCCTGCCGCGCTCGCTTGGCGCCGTAGATTTCTTCGACGATGCGGTTCTCGAAATAGCTGGTCACGCCTTCGTTCAGCCAGCTGTCGCCCCACACCGCATTCGTGACGAGGTTGCCCGACCACGAATGCGCGAGTTCGTGCGCCACCAGCCCGGTAAGGCTTCGATCACCGGCGATGAACGTGGGGGTCAGGAAGGTCATGACCGGATTTTCCATCCCGCCATACGGGAATGCGGGCGGGAGCACGATCATGTCGTAACGGCCCCAGCGATAGGGGCCGTACAGTTCCTCTGCAGCTTCCACCATGTCCTCGGTCTCGACGACCTCGGCATGGGCGCGCGGCAGCACGGCAGGTTCTGCCCACACCCCTGTACGTGGGCCAATGGCACGGAAATCAATGTCGCCCGCCGCAATCGCGATCAGGTACGGCGCGACCGGCTTGTCCATCGCGAAGCGGAACGCCCGGCGGCCGTCGCCCAGATCCTCGGCCTCGCCCTGTTGGATACCGGACATGACGACGTCGAGCGGCACGGGTGCGGTGACGCGCGCTTCCCAGGTCTGGCGGATGCCGGGGCTGTCCTGCGTCGGGATCCAGCTGCGGTTGAGGATCGCCTGCCCCTGGCTGAACAGGAACGGGTGCTGCTTGCCTGCGGTCTGCTCGGGGCTCAGCCATTGCAGGGCATCGGCCTGCGGATTGGCGGCATAATGGATCGTGATCCGGCGATGGTTGCCGATCGTGACAGTCAGCGGCGCGCCCTTTTCAGGGTCGCTTGCGCCCAGCGCGAACGGCAGTTCGGTGCCCTCGGGCGCCGTCACCCGGCGGACCTGCAACCCGTCACTGTCGAGCACGATCTGGCCCGCATCGGGCCGCGCCAGAATGTCGAGCGTGGCCGTGCCGCCCACGCTCTTGCGCGCGAAATCGAGCGCCAGGTCGAGCGCGACATGCGTCACCCGCGCAACCTGCGGCTGGGCGTACGTGGTTGTGTCGCGTGCGTCCGGCGTGGTCAGGATCGGCGCGACCATCCGCTCGGTCGATGCCGACCGGTCACCCCCCATCGCAGTGCATGCGCTCAGGAGTGCAGTGCTGGCGGCAAGGGCGAATAGGCGCATGAATCTCTCCAGAATGAATTATCGCGTTGAATTATCGGGTCAGGTGACCTTGGAAAAGGCCTCGATCCGGTCAATCCGGCCGGACACGACCAGTTCGTCGCCCGGCAGTACGATCGTATCGGGCACGGCGTGGATAAAGTCCTCCCCCACGCGCTTGACCCCCACCACGGTCACGTCGAACTTCTTGCGACACTGGCTGGTGACCAGCGGCAGCCCGACGATCGATTCCGGTGCGCGGAGGCGGGCGATACCGAATTCATCACCGAACGAGATGAAATCAAGCAGCCGCTCGTTGACCAGCCTCGCTACGCGTTCGCCCATCTTCTGTTCGGGAAAGACCACGTGGTGCGCGCCGGTGCGTTCCAGAATGCGGCCATGACGCAGGTTGCTGGCCTTGGCCCAGACATTGCTGACGCCAAGGTCAGTAAGTGCGAGCACTGTGAGCACACTCGCCTCGATGTCACCTATGCCCACGACCGCCGAATCGAAGTCGCCTGCGCCCAGCGCGCGCAGCGTCTCGATCTCGGTCGCGTCGGCTTCCACTACCTGGGTCAGTTCGTGCTTGTGATCGTCGACCAGTTCCGCGTCCGCATCGACGCCCAGAACCTCGTGCCCCATCCGCTCGAGCGTTGCGGCAACCGCGCTGCCGAAACGACCAAGCCCGATCACCAGCACGGGATTGCGCCTGTCAGCCGACAATGGGGTTCTCCTCAGGATAACGATAGGGCCGCGAATTGGCGCCAAGGGCAAGCGCCGTGGCTGCCGTGATGGTTCCCACGCGGCCGATGAACATCAACGCGACCAGCGTCAATTGCGCCGACGGTGGCAGGCCGGCGGTTATGCCGGTCGACAGCCCGACGGTTGCGAAGGCGGAGATGCATTCGAACAGCGCGTCCTTCAACTCCACCCCCACCGCCACAAGGTGCCAGGTGGCGGCCAGCACGAATGTCAGCGCGAGAACCGTAATGGTCAGCGCCTGCCGTTCGACGTGATGGCCCACGCGCCGGCCAAACAGCGACGCGTCGCGGCGGCGCATTATTTCAGAAGCGACAATGGCAAACAGGACGACGAAGGTCGTGACCTTGATCCCGCCCGCAGTGCCCGCGCTGCCGCCTCCGATGAACATCAGCACATAGTTCACCAGCAGCGTCGCGTCGTTGAGCTCGGCCATGTTGATGCTGTTGAAACCCGCGGTGCGCGGCATGACCGAATGGAATGCGGCATTCAGCGCCTTTTCCCCCAGGGTCATTTCCCCCAGCGTGGCGGGATTGGTCCATTCCGTCGCGAGATGGGTGATGAAGCCTGCCACCAGCAACCCGGCCGTTCCCGCGAGGGTCATCTTGGTGTGGATCGTCCAGCGGCGCGTGTCGAAGCCGTTTTCGCGCAGGTCCTCCATTACCGGGAAGCCGAGCGATCCGATCACGATCGCGATCATCACTGGCCCCAGTATCAGCACGTCAGAGGAAAAGCCCATCATGCTGGTCGAAAAGGTAGAAAAACCGGCGTTGTTGAACGCGCTGATCGCGTGGAACACACCGTGCCACGCCGCCTCGCCGAAGCTGAACGCGCCCGTCGCGGCAAAACGTGCGGCCAGCACGGCCGCGACTGCAAGTTCCACAGCCAAGGTGATCGCCAGCACCATGCGCAGCACGGCGCGCGGGTCCGCGCCGTCGAGCCGGTTGCGCTCCACATGGGTCGCGAGGCGGCTGCGCAGTCCGAAGCCGCGGCCGACCAGCAGGCCAAGCAACGTAGCCGCGGTCATGATCCCCAACCCGCCCAGCTGGATCATCAGCAGGATCGCGCCCTGCCCGAACGGCGACCAGTACGTCGGCGTGTCAACCACGATATGGCCGGTGACAGTGAAGGCGGATGTTGCCGTGAACAGCGCGGTCAGCAGCGGCGCCCCGCGCCCGCTGGCGCTTGCCACGGGCAGTGAAAGGACGAGCGTGCCCAGTGCTATCGCGGCCAGAAACAGCAGCGGTATCAACCGCACGGGATCGCCGATGGCGCGCATCGCGGCGCCTTACGAGTGCGCCGAGGCGAGGTCCAGCAGGTTCAAGCCGTCCGCCCGCGCCTGGGTGCTTGCACCGCGCCCCTGGATCAGTATGGTAACGTTCACAACAGCGGCGGGAGAGCATCGGGTGTTCAATTGCAGGGCGACTTGTCTGGCCTTATCGGCGGCGGCATCGATACTGCCGGGATGCAGCACGACGTCCCTCGCCAATGACGCGCCATCCGCGCGCACGCTGCTGTTTTCCGACGAATTTGCCGGTTCTCAGCTCGACCGGACGAAGTGGAACGTCATCGGACCCGATTTTTGGGTCAATAACGAACAGCAAGCCTATTTCGACCGACCCGACGTGATTGCCTTTCGCCACGGCGTCGACGGGGCGGAGGATGGCAGTGTGCTGGTCCTGAAGCCGGTGTTCGAGCCGGGCACCGATACGCACAAGGATCGAAAGGCCGATTTCATTTCAGGCCGGATCGTGACCGAGGGGAAATTCGATTTCACCTATGGCCGCGCCGAAGCGCGCATCCGCATGCCCGACGCGGTCGGCGTCTGGCCTGCCTTCTGGCTGCTCGGCAACGGCCAATGGCCGCACACCGGCGAAATCGACATCATGGAATACGTTGGGGAGAAAGGCTGGACTGCCACGGCAATGCATGGCCCCGGCTATTCCGGCGAAACACCGTTCGTCGACCGATACTACTTCGAAGACGGAACCGACGTGACCGACTGGCACGTCTATGCCGCCGAATGGACCAGGGACTGGGTCGAATTTTCGATCGACGGCCGCCCCACCTATCGCGTCACGCGGCCAATGGTCGAACACTACGGCAAGTGGGTCTACGACACCCCGGAGCACGTGATCCTGAACTTTGCAGTCGGCGGCGTCTATCCATTCAAGGTCAACGGTATCGAGAAGCCATATTCCGGCGTCCCGCAATCGACCGTCGACCGGATCAAGGCTGGCGAACTGGCGATGGAAGTCGACTGGGTCCGGGTCTGGGCACCTGAATAATCACGTCCAGACGGCCTCCGGCGGCAGGCTCATCAGGATCGCATCGATGTTTCCGCCGGTTTTCAGGCCGAACAGCGTGCCCCGGTCGTACACCAGGTTGAATTCGGCATATCGGCCACGCCATTCGAGTTGCTGCAGCTTGTCGGCGGGCGAGAATGCCTGGTTCATCCGCCGCCGCACCAGGCGGGGGTAGACGTCGAGGAACGCCTCGCCCACGTCGCGGGTGAAGTGGAAATGCCGTTCGAACGACGCTTCGTCATCGCATTCGAGGTGATCGTAGAAGATCCCGCCCACGCCCCGGCTGACCCCGCGATGGGGAATGAAGAAGTATTCCTCCGCCCACTTGCTGAACCGTTCGTAATAGGTCGGGTTATGCGCGGCACAGGCGGCGCGAAAGCAGGCGTGGAATTCGGCCGTGTCTTCGTCATAGGGAAGCGGCGGATTGAGGTCCGCCCCGCCCCCGAACCACGCCTTGCCTGTCACCAAGAACCGCGTGTTCATGTGGACCGCGGGCACATGCGGATTGGCCATATGTGCAACCAGGCTGATCCCGGTCGCGGTGAACCCAGGGTTTTCCGCGCTGGCGCCGTTGACCTGGCTGGCAAAGTCCGGTGCGAAATTGCCGCGCACGGTCGATACGTTGACGCCGACTTTTTCGAACACCTTGCCCTTCATCAGGCCGCGCGTGCCGCCGCCGGGATCGGAATTGCCTTCTTCGTGTCTTTCCCAGCGGGTATATTCGAATGATGCGCCGGAACCCGCCTCGCGCTCGATCGCCTCGAACGCGGTGCAGATACGGTCCCGCAGGCTTTCGAACCATTGCTGCGCGCGGGCGGACTGGTTGGCGAGGTCGGTCATTCCGACGCTCTTGCCAAAGCGCCGGGGGCGCGGCAAGAGCGGGTCATGGTTCCCTTTTCGTTCGCTGGTGACGAGTTTTGCATCGTGCAGGGCCGCGCCCTGTTCTGGCCGCGCGAAAACGCGCTGCTGGTCGCCGATCTGCACCTCGAAAAGGCAAGCTTCTTCGCCCGCGCCGGGCAAATGCTGCCCCCGTACGATTCGCGCGAGACGCTGGAACGCGTGGCACTGGCGATCGGACAAACGGGTGCGCGCCGCGTCTTCACGCTGGGCGACAACTTTCACGACAGCCACGGTTCGACCCGGCTTGAAGAACACGCCGCCGGGATGCTCGCGGCACTGACCCGCGCAACCGACTGGGTATGGATCACCGGCAACCACGACCCGGCGATGGAGGCGCGCAGCGGCGGCACTATTGCGCAGGAGCTGGAGATTGCAGGAATGATCCTGCGCCACCACGCGAAGAAGGGCGAAACGCGGCCCGAATTGTCCGGCCACTTCCACCCGCGCCTGCAGGTCAGGTTGCGCGGCCGCCACGTCGCGCGCCCGTGCGCGGTGATCGGCAGCGGGGCGAGCGAGCGGATGATCCTGCCTGCATTCGGCGCATTGACCGGCGGCATGAACGCCGCCGATCCTGCGATCCGTCAGGCGCTTATGCCCGCGGACCGCATCGATGCGGTCGTGCCGGCGGGAGCACGTGTGGCGCAATTCCCACTATGGCGCCGCGCCGCCTGATTCCACTCTAGCCGAATCCGGCCTTTGCCCCTAAGTAGCGCGCTCGGAAAACGGCAACATCAGGAGACAAGCCCATAGCCCGTCCACCCCGGCGCACATTGCAACCGCCCGTCAAGAGCGGCCCGCGCTACGACAACATGATTCAGAGCGACAAGGTTCGCGTGATCGACCACGAGGGCGAAAACCTCGGCGTGATGTACACTCGCGAGGCGATCGAACAGGCCAACGACCTCGGCCTCAACCTGGTCGAAATCTCCCCCAACGCCGATCCGCCGGTTGCCAAGTTCCTCGATGTCGGCAAGCACCGCTACGAGGCACAGAAGAAGGCGAATGCTGCACGCAAGACGCAAAAGACGCAGGAGATCAAAGAGATCAAGATGCGTCCCAACATCGACGATCACGATTACGATGTGAAGATGCGCAGCGTGAACAAATTCATCGAGCACGGCGACAAGGTCAAGCTGACCCTGCGTTTCCGCGGTCGTGAAATGGCGCACCAGCAGCTGGGCATGGATGTGCTCAACCGGGTGCGCGACGATGTCGAGGAAATCGCCAAGGTCGAGGCTTTTCCGCGCCTCGAAGGGCGGCAGATGGTGATGGTGCTGGCGCCCAAGTAAGCGCCAGCCCAGCCGTCACTCTATCTCGAAATCCAGTACGGTGAAGCGCGCCGGGCCGGTGGCATAAACCCCGTGCCCGCGCCCGCCGGCTGCCCCGAACACGAAGCCGACCTCCGCCGCTTCGGCTTTGGCCCGGGCGAAGGCTTCCGGCAGCGTACGAGCGTCTCCGCCCATCATCGCGATCCACGGCTCGTCCAGCGCAATTGATACGGTGTGGGTACCCGGCGTCAGCGGCATGACCCGATTGTTAGGCGCGTACCAGCGATGATGCGGCGTGCGCGCGGTCCAGCGGTCACCGGCGCGCTGGAAATAGAGCGACAGCAGTGCCCGTTCGCCAGGCACTTCCTCGGGCACGAACCGCACGCCGCGGGCCGCATCGATGCGATATGTCAGCGTGATCCGCCGTGCCCCGGCAAGCGATCGCACGGGCACGGTCACATAATTGACCTGCCCGGCAGCGGCGCTGGGATAGGGGAAATCGAATCCCGGCCCGCCGCGCCCTTCTTCCAGGGTAGGCGGCATGTTGACCGAATAATTCTTGCCGCGGATGATCGGGCCGATTTCCCACTGCGAGGCGGCAGGACCCGCTGCAAAGGCCGCAACCGGAAGCGATGCCAGCGCCAGAGCGGCGACGAGAGTACGATTAAGCGCGCGTTTCATGACTTCAGCTTATCGCGATCCCGCTTGCCCGCTGCTGAATGGTCAGGAAACAAGGTAGAAAGCTGAACGGCACAGGGAACGCCTGTGCCCTTCGACGCATTGTTTTGCCATGCACCGATCCCCTGCCCTTTACGCTTCCGTATTTACCCTCACCCCTGCCGCGTGCGATGCCGGCGCTGAGCCCGCCGCCGTGCCATCACCTTCCTCGACCGCCATACCGAGTGCGGGGACACCCAAGGCAGATGGCAACAAAGCACCAAACCCCTCGCCCCCGGTGCTGGTGCCCCAAGCCGAACAAAGCGAAACGGGCGCGCGCAACGTCCTGCTGTCGTTTGCACGGGCGCTGGAACTTGGCGAATTCGGGCAAGCCTATGCCCTGCTCGGTGACGTCGCGCGCGGCGACCTGACACAGCAGGAATTCGAGCGACAATTTGCCGACATGGGCCGCTTGACCGTCGCGGTGCCGGGCGGCGAGATGAGCGGCGGGGCCGGGTCGCTGTATTACGAGGTGCCCATCACGGTAACCAGCACCACGGGCACGCGGCTGACTGGCACGATCATCCTGCGCCGGATCAACGACATCGATGGTGCCAGCAGCGAACAGCGTCGCTGGCACATCGACCGGGTAAACCTGGCCCCCGCGCGCTAGCCTTCGCCTACTCTCCCGGCTAGCACGGCGAGCGGGAGGATCAGGATGACGGCGCGCCAGATCGGGTTTCTTGTCGGCGCGCTGGCGCTGCTTCTCAGCATCTTTTTGCCTCCGCCGGGCGGCATGAACCGCGAGGCATTTGTCGTTGCCGGGCTGACCGTGCTGATGGCGGCCTGGTGGATGACCGAAGCGATCCCGCTGACCGCGACCGCGCTGATGCCGTTCATCGTGTTGCCGCTGGCGGGCATTGCAACAGCAAGCGATACGGCCAAATCGTACTACGCTCCGATCCTGTTCCTGCTGCTGGGCGGAGCGTTCCTGGCCCTGGCGATCGAGCGAACGGGGCTGCACCGGCGCCTGAGCCTGGCGATCCTCAAGGCGGTCGGCAGCGAGGGCGGCGCGGGTCGGCTGCTGCTCGGCTTCATGCTGGCGACCGCGACGCTTTCGATGTTGATTTCCAACACGGCCACCGCGCTGATCATGATGCCGATGGCGCTGGCGGTGCTGGCCGCAGGCGGGGTCAAGTCGGGCGAGACCGATGGCATTTCGGGCGCCCTGCCGATCGGTATCGCCTTTGCCGCCAGCATCGGCGGGCTCGGCACAATCGTGGGATCGCCCACCAACGGGATCGCCGTTGCCCTGCTCGATGAAATGATCGGCGTGCGGATCAGCTTTGTCGAGTGGATGGCCTATGGCGTGCCGCTGGTGTTGATCGGCGTGCCGCTCGCGGCGTTCATCGTCGCGCGCGTCCAGCGGGTCGCGGCGCAGCCGTTCGATGTCGCGGCCGCGCGGGCCGCGATCGATGACCACGCTCCGTGGACCGCGCCCGAGCGGCGGTTGATGCCGGTAATCGCGCTCGCATTCCTCGCCTGGGTCACCCAGCTGTGGGTCGCGCCAATGCTGCCGGACGATAGCTGGACCGATGGCACCATTGCGGTGATCGCAGGCATCGCCCTGTTCCTGATCCCCGACGGTACCGGCCGCCCGCTGCTGACCTGGCAGGAGGCGGACCGCGCGCCGTGGGCCGTGATCATGATGTTTGGCGGGGGTCTGGCGCTGGCTGCCGGGATGCAGGCTTCGGGCCTTGCGCAATGGCTGGGCCAGGCGCTGCTCCCCCTGGCCGCCGTGCCGCTGTGGCTGGTAGCGCTGGCAATCGTGGCGATGGTCGTGCTGATCACCGAGTTCGCGAGCAACGTCGCCACAGCCAGCGGGATCATGCCGGTCATCGCCAGCCTCGCAGTTGCCCTGGGCCTGGGCGATCCCATGCTGCTGGCCATGCCCGCTGCCCTTGCTGCCAGTTGGGGCTTCATGCTCCCCGCCGGGACCGGACCCAATGCGATCGCCTGGGCGACGGGTCACATCCGGATCGACCGGATGGTGAAATCCGGCCTGTGGCTGGATCTCGCCGGTATCCCCCTGATGGTCGGAACGGTCTGGGTTGTAGCCGCGCTGACCTAACACCGGTTGAATCCCGCCGCGGCCGGCGATAGTTGCACGCGCAACCATCGCTGCCCGGCGGAGATGCGTTCCTGCGGAGGTTAGGAACGGGCGCCCCGGCTGCTCTTCGGCTCCTGCCTTCCTGGGAGCGTGAACCAGGAGCACGGCCATGACCGACGCCATCGATTCGACCGACCAGCCCACCCCGCGGCGCAAGCCCAAGGCGCCCAGGACCAGCATTGGCGGGCGCGAGATGAAGCCCAGCACGCTGATGATGGGCTATGGCTACGACCCCGTCCTGTCCGAAGGGTCGCTCAAGGCCCCGATCTTCCTCACCAGTACCTTCGCATTCGAGAACGCGGCTGCCGGCAAGCGTCACTTCGAAGGCATCACGGGCCAGCGCCCCGGCGGTGCCGAGGGTCTCGTCTATTCGCGCTTCAACGGTCCGAACCAGGAAATCCTCGAGGACCGGCTGGCGATCTGGGACGGCGCGGAAGATGCACTGTGCTTTTCCAGCGGGATGACCGCGATCTGCATCCTGATGCTGGCCTATTGCAGCCAGGGCGACGTGATCGTCCATTCCGGCCCGCTTTATGCCGCGAGCGAGGGCTTCGTCGCCAAGACCATGTCGCGGTTCGGCGTGACCTATATCGACTTCCCCGCAGGCGCCACTCGCGAACAGCTGGATGATGTCATGGCGCGTGCGAAGGCGCAGGCAGATGCGCAGGGAGGCAAGGTGGCGATGATCTACCTCGAGAGCCCGGGCAACCCGACCAATGCGCTGGTCGATGTCGAGGCGGTGCGGGACGCGCGCGACGCGGCGCTGGACAAGGACGTGACTCCGATCGCAATCGACAACACGTTCCTCGGACCGCTGTGGCAGCGTCCGATCGACAATGGCGCGGATATCGTCGCCTATTCGCTGACCAAGTACGTCGGTGGGCATTCCGACCTCGTCGCGGGCAGCGTATGCGGCGCGAAGAAGTGGATGGACCCGGTCCGCGCGCTTCGCAATACGATGGGCGGCATCGCCGATCCCAACACGGCCTGGATGCTGCTGCGCAGCCTCGAAACGGTAGAATTGCGTATGGAACGCGCCGGGCAAAACGCAGCCAAGGTGTGCGAATATCTCGCCAGCCATCCCAAGGTCGAAGGCCTGGGCTATCTCGGCATGATCAAGGATGCGCGCCAGCAGGATATCTACAACCGGCATTGCACCGGCGCAGGGTCGACCTTCTCGCTGCTCCTGAAGGGCGGCGAGGCGGAATGCTTCCGCTTCCTCGACGCGCTGCGCGTGGCCAAGCTGGCAGTCAGCCTGGGCGGCACGGAAACGCTTGCCAGCCACCCGGCATCCATGACGCACCTGTCGGTACCCCACGGCCGCAAGCAGGAACTGGGCATAGGCGACAACCTGGTCCGTATCTCGATCGGGATCGAAGATCCGGACGACCTGATCGCCGATTTCGAACAGGCGCTCGACGCGGTTTGATCTCAACGCGGGCGGAGCACGCGGTGCTCCGCCCCGTTCATCCTTTCCATTCGCGCCGTTCTTCCGCCGCGCGCAGGACTTCGTAGGCAAGCTGCAGTTTGCGAAATTCCTCCGCCGCCGCGGCATCGCCGGGCTTCACGTCGGGGTGGACCTGCTTGGCCATGTCGCGCCAGGCCTTCTTGATTGCCGCGAAATCGGCATCGTTGGGCAGATCGAGCAGTTCGAGCGCGCGCATCTCGTCAGCCGAACGGCTGCCGTCACCGCTGCCTGCCCAGCCGTAATGCTGCGCTTCGGCATATCCTGAATTCTCGCGCCGCTCGTTTTTCGCGCGCGATTGCCGCTCTGCCTCGTCCAGACCCTCGAAGTAATCCCATTTCGCATTGTATTCGGCCGCGTGGCGCTGGCAGAAATACCAGCGATCGGGGCTGTTGGGCGCTTTGGGAGCAGGGCAATTGCCCGGCTCGTCGCAGCCATGCCGGTCGCATACGCGCACGGTCACCGTCTCCCGCTCCGCGCCATAGGGGCGCCAGCGGGGAAAACCCCAGTCGTTGGATCGGCTCGGGCGTGCCATCAGACAGGAATCGAAGTCGTTGGTCGAAAGGTCATAAGGGTCAGTCTAGGGATCGTTGGCGCGCGATGGAAGGCATGCGAACCAGAGCTCGGCGCGCAAATGTTGCAATGCAACAAATCGTTCATATGTTCCGGCTACCGGCGCTTCAGCCGAATTCCGCACAGAGTATCGTTCATGAGCAGGCAGTTGACCATTTCCGCCGCCTTCAGTGCCTTTGCCATGGCGCTGTTCGCACTGGTCATGCGTGCCGACGGTCCGGATGGGGCAAACGGAGGCGGCGTGCAGTCGCCGATCGTCGCGAGCGTTTCGCTGGGCTAAACCGGAAAAGAGCCCCTGCCGCGGCAGGGGCCCTCCGACATGTTCAATTTCAGTTGATCACGACGCTTGCAGCGCGGCGGTTGCGTGCCCACGCGCTCTCGTTTGATTCGAGCGCCACCGGGCGTTCCTTGCCATAGCTGACGGTCTGCATCCGGTTGGGGCTGATGCCTAGGCTGACGAGATAATTCTTCGCTGCGTTGGCGCGCCGTTCACCCAGCGCGAGGTTGTATTCGCGCGTGCCGCGTTCGTCGGCATGACCTTCGATCGTGACGGTCACTTGCGGATAGCGACCGAGGTAAGCGGCCTGCGCCTGCAGCGCGGCGGCATCGGAGCTGTCGACGTTATAGCGATCGGTGTCGAAGTAGATCACCGTCTGGCCGGCCACTTCCTGCTCGAAATGTGCCTGGGTGCCCGGCTGCGCGCCCTGCGGCGTCGTGGTGCCGGTGCCCGTTCCCGTGGTCGGTGTCGGATCGGGCGGCAAGGTCTGCGGCGCCGTGGTCTTGCAGGCGGCCAGCGACGCCGTCCCGACAAGTAACAGGGTAGCGGCAATCCGGGTATTCATCAGGCATCTCCTCATTGGGCGTTTGTGGGGGTTTGCGACCCTTGGTAAACCGAAAACGGGATCAGGGCAGGATGGGTCCCCAGGCCGGGTCGGATGCGTCGGCCGGGGTCGGCAGGCGCCGCTCGTTCTCGCCGGTCAGGTCAACCTGCCACAGGCCAGCGCGGCCCGATCCACGTTCGGTGCGGAAAAATTGAATGATACGACCGTTGGGCGCCCAGGTCGGTGCCTCGTCCTGCCAACCGCGGGTCAAGCGGCGATAGCCCTGCCCCGACGGCGTCATGACCGCGATGTTGAAGTCGCCCGCGATATGCGTGAACGCGATCTGGTCACCGCGTGGGCTCCATTCGGGCGTTGCTGCGCGTCCGCCCATAAAACTGATCCGCTTCTGATCCGAGCCGTCGGCGTTCATGACATAGATCTGCTGCGAACCCGACCGATCGCTTTCAAACACTATCTTGCTGCCGTCGGGCGAATACGATCCGCCGATGTCGATGCCCGGCGTGTTGGTCAGGCGCACGGCCTGTCCTCCAGCGGCGGGCACGCGGTAGATGTCGGTGTTTCCGGCCACGGCCATCGAATAGAGGATATAGCGGCCGTCCGGGCTCCAGCGCGGCGCAAAGGTCGGGTTGCCGGTTTCCGCGACCAGCGTCTGGCGCCCGGTCCCGATGTCATAAACGTAGATGCGGGGATTGCCGTCGACATAGCTGAGGTAGAGCAGCTTGCGATAATCCGGCGAATAGCGGGGGGTCAGCGCCGTCGCGCGGCCGGTCGTGATAAAGCGGTGGTTGGCCCCGTCCGAATCCATGATCGCGAGGCGCTTGGTCCGGTTATCCTTCGGCCCGCTTTCCGCGATATAGGCAATCCGGCTGTCGAAAAACGGGCTTTCGCCCGACAGGCGCGAATAAACGAGGTCGGCGCACTTGTGCGCGGCGCGGCGCCAGTCGGCGGGCTGGACCACCCACCCTTCACGCACCAGTTCGCTGCGCAGCGCCATATCGTAGAGATAACACCCGACCGCCAGCCGCCCGTCACCCTGCGCGCGAACATAGCCGTGGACCAGCATTTCGGTGCCGCGGCTAGACCACGTGGTCCAGGTGGGCGCGGTGATCTCGCCGAAGCTGGGCTGCGGCAGGCTGTCGGGGCCGGTCGGCTTGAACAGGCCATTGTTGCGCAAGTCGTTGAACACCACCCGCGCCAGTTCCCGCCCGAGCGCGGCAGTGCCACTGGAATTTGCCGGGGTCGGCCGGTCAGCGTCGGTGGCGAAGCTGGGGATGGCGATGCCCAGATCATCGAGATTGCCCTCGAACGAAACCGATCCGGTCAGACCGCCTTCGTCCTCCTGCGCTTCGCCCATGGTTTCAACCTCGCCGCCTTGCGGGACCGGCGCGCCAAGGTCCTGCGCGGCCAGCGGCATGGCAAAAGCGAACGAAACGGTGGCGAGCAGAAACAGCTTGGTCATTGGGACAGTCTCCAGTCGAAGCTGAAGGCAGTGACGTTCCTCCAGGCTTCGTAATATTCGCTCGGTAAATCGAAAGGCGCGGCCAGTTGGACCGCCCGGATTGCCTGCTCGGCATGGCGCCCGGCCTGTGCGCGGTTGGTGTCGTTGACTCCGGTCTGGCGCACGACGCTGGGCCGACCGGCCAGGGATCCGTCCTCGTTCAAACGGAACCGCAGGACGGTGACGATGTCCTCGACCTCCGGCCCGCTGGGCGGCTGCCAGTGCGGCTTGATCTCTCGCGCCATGCCATCGACCAGCGATGCGCGCACGCTCGCGCCGATCTGGCTGGCGGGGGTGCGGGTTTCGGCGGTCCGTGTGCTGCTGCCGCTGCCGGCAAGGAAATCGTCGCCGATGCGACTGCCGCCGGTGCGCGCGGGTGTCGAGGGGCGCGGTGCTGGACGCGTGGCTTCACGCGGCGCAGGACGCGCGGTTTCGCGTGGCGCAGGACGCGCGGTTTCGCGTGGCTGAGGGCGTGCCGTCTCACGGGGGCGAGGTTCCGGCCGGGCTGTCTCGCGCGGGCGCGGGGCCGGTCGGGTGGTCTCGCGCGGGCGGGGCGGCGGCGGCGTAGTAGCGACCGGACGCGGCGCCGGGATCGGCACCGGCGCGGCAGCGGGAATGGGCTCGGGCGGCGCGGGTTCAGGAGCCAGGGTCGGGGCGATCGCGGCCCGGCTTTCGGAAACCGGTTCGGGCGCGGTCGACGTCATCCCGACTTCGCTGGTCAGGTTGACCGTCATGCGTTCGGGCATGGGCGGCGGATCGCGCGGGCTTGGCTGGACCAGCAACACGGCCGCAAGGGCGGCGTGCAGCGCCAGCGCCACACCCAGGCCGACCTTCTCTTCCCTGCGGAGCGTTGCTTCCTGCATCATCGTCTCGGCTATGGGCTTTCGTCTGAACCGCCGGTGACCAGCGATATGCGCGAGAAGCCCGCACGGTTGAGTTCGCCCATGACCGACATCACCAGCCCGTAATCGAGCGCGCGATCGGCGCGCAGGACCACGTCCGGCTCCTCACCCCCGGTGCGCGGTACGTCGGCCAGCCGCTCGCCCAGTTCGCCCGGGGCAAGCGCGGCATCGTCAAGATAGACCGTGCCGTCGTCACCGATGCTGACGGTCATCTGGTCCTGTTCCTGCGGCAACGCGTTGGCGCGGCTTTCGGGCAGTTCCACCGGCACGCCTGCGGTCAGCATCGGGGCAGTGACCATGAAGATGATCAGCAGCACCAGCATGACGTCGACCAGCGGGGTGACGTTGATTTCCGCCATCGGTGCCCGCTTGCCGCGGCGACCTGCGCGCGAGAGGGAACCCATCGCCATGTTACAGGCGCTCCAGTTCGCGGCTCAGGCTGCCATGGAAGCGGTCGGCGAAGCGCTGCAACCGGGCCTGGAGCACGTCCACCGCGTGGCTGAAACGGTTGTAGGCGATCACTGCCGGAATGGCCGCGAACAGGCCGATGGCGGTGGCGAACAGTGCCTCCGAAATGCCCGGCGCCACGACTGCGAGCGAGCTGCTTTCCTGCGCGCCGATCTGGAAGAAGCTGTTCATGATCCCCCATACGGTGCCGAACAGACCAACGAACGGCGCGACAGCGCCGGTGGTGGCAAGGAAATTGAGCCGTTCGGCCAGCGTATCGGCTTCCTGCGCGACCTGGCTTTCCATCGCCAGCGCCATGCGTTGGCGCAGGCCATCGCGGTCCTTGATCCCGTTCTTGATGGAGCTGCGCCATTCGGCCATCCCTGCATGGGCGACCCGCGCCGGCGGAATATCGCGTTTCGCGCGGCTTTTCATGAAGGTGTCGAAGTCGTCGGCTTCCCAGAAGTCGGCTTCGAACGCATCCGCCCGGCGGCGTACCCCGGCCATGCGGACACTGAACGACACGATGATCATCCACGTCCAGACGCTCGCCAGGATCAGCCCGATCATGACCGCCTGGACGACGATGTCGGCGTCGAGGAACAATTGCACCGGGTCGAGCCGGTTCGGCGCGGCGGCGACGGCAAGCAGATCGATCGTGGTCATGCAGCCTCTTCTTCGGGAGTGAGAACGGTCTGGAAGGCTTCCCGCCATGCGGCGGGCTGGCGGACGGGGCGGCCGTCAGGTGCGACGAAGCCGACCCTGAACGTCGCTTCTGTCAGGAGTTCACGATTGCCGCCCGATGAACGGTAGGCCTTCTGATGCATGCGGCAGCTCGCCGCGCGCATTTCGGTGCAGCGTGTTTCGATCACCACGTCATCATCGAGCTTCGCGGGGCGCAGAAAGCGCATCGAAAGGTCCGCGACGGCATAGGCGCCCTCGCCCGCCTCGATCGCGGACCGCTGGTCTATGCCGAGCACGCGCAGGAGATCGGATCGGGCGCGTTCGAACCAGCGCAGGTAATTGGCGTGATACGTCACGCCCGACAGATCGGTATCCTCGTAATAGACCCGCACCGCATAAAGGTGCCGGGTGCCATCGAGGACGCCGCCGGGGGGAGTTGGGCCGCTGGTCATCGCACGGGGCCCTTAACCCGCACTCGACTCGCGGGGCAAGGCTTGCGACGAAATGAGTTTCCCGATCGGCGGTTCGTCTACGACCGCGCCAGCATCGGCCCCAGCGGATGTCCGCCAAATATGTGAACATGCAGGTGCGGGACTTCCTGATGCCCATGCCCGCCGATATTCGCGAGCAGGCGGTATCCGGGTTCGACCAACCCCTTCATCCGCGCGACATGGCCCACGGCACGGACGAAGCCGGCGATTTCCTCGGCATTGGCTCGGGCGGAAAAATCGTCCCAGCTGACCCATGCGCCCTTCGGCACGACCAGCGTATGGATCGCGGCTTGCGGATTGATATCCTCGAACGCCAGCGCCCATTCGTCCTCGTAAACGCGGGTGCACGGGATCTCGCCGCGCAGGATCTTGGCGAACACGTTCTGGTCGTCATAGGGCTGGGTCGCATCGATCGGCATTACTGGCTCCTCACCTCGTTCCGGGCGGCCTTTTCCTCAAGACCTGAAACACCCTCGCGCCGGTCGAGTTCGGCCATCACTTCGCTTAGCGGCACGTCCTTTTCCGCCAGCAGCACGGTCAGGTGGAACAGCACGTCGGCCGCTTCCCCCACCAGTTCGGCCCGGCTGCCCGACAGGGCGGCGACAATCGTCTCGACCGCCTCTTCGCCCAGCTTGCGCGCAATCACCGGGGCCCCGCGTGCATGCAGGCTGGCGACGTAGCTGGCACCGGGATCGGCATCGAGACGTTGGCGGATAGTGGCTTCAAGGCGGGTCAGCGTGTCCATGCCGGCTGCATGGAAGCACGGGCCGCGCTGGTCAATCCTCGCGCGTGCGGCGGCGTCGCGCAGCGATCCGGCCGATTATCACGCCGCCCACGCCAAGGCCCAGCAGCGCCATGTTGCTCGGCTCGGCAATCTGCACGCCGGACCAGGCCTGAGCGGGTCCTGCGGCCAGCGCCGCGACGATGATGGTAACCCCCGTTCGCATGGCCCACCCAGCGCACAGGCCGAGGCTGGGGGCAACTGCGAAAATCACCCCGTCCCGCTGCGGGACCGCATCAAAACAATGCGTTAGGCCCGTGCAGGCAGGCCCGCCGCCCGCAAGGCAGCATGTGCTTCGGCGATGGTGTGGGTGCCGAAGTGGAAGATCGATGCGGCCAGCACTGCACTGGCGTGACCTTCGGTTACTCCCTCCACCAGGTGCGCCAGCGTACCGACCCCGCCGCTCGCCACCACCGGCACCGGCACAGTGTCCGCGATCGCGCGCGTCAGGGCAAGATCGTAACCGCGCTGCGTGCCGTCGCCATCCATCGACGTGACCAGCAGTTCGCCTGCACCAAGCTCTGCCAGCCGCACGGCGTGGTCGAGCGCGTCGATCCCGGTCGCGCGCCGCCCGCCGTGGGTGAAGACTTCCCAATGATCGCCGACCCGCCGCGCATCCACGCTGGCGACGACGCACTGGCTGCCGAAGCGCGCGGCAATTTCTCCCACCAGTTCGGGCCGCGTGACGGCAGCGCTGTTCACCGCGACCTTGTCCGCCCCCGCCAGTAGCAGCGCGCGGGCATCTTCGACGCTGCGCACCCCGCCGCCCACGGTCAGCGGCATGAAGCATACCGCCGCGGTGCGCGCGACCACGTCGAGCAAGGTCCCGCGCCCTTCATGGCTGGCGGATATGTCTAAGAAGCACAGCTCGTCCGCGCCCGCCGCGTCATAAGCTCGCGCCTGCTCAACCGGGTCGCCAGCGTCTTTCAGATCGACGAAGTTCACGCCCTTGACCACGCGGCCGTCGGCCACGTCGAGGCAAGGGATCACGCGAATGCGGACGGTCATGCCTTGTTTGCCATCGCGATCGCCGCGGCAAGGTCCAGCCGCCCCTCGTAAAGCGCCCGGCCCGTAATCACGCCTTCGATCCCGTTGTTCGCGTGCATCGACAGGATATAGATATCGTCGATACCCTTCACCCCGCCGCTGGCGATCACCGGAATATCCACGCGGCGGGCGAGATCGACCGTCGCTTCGATATTCACGCCCTTGAGCAGCCCATCGCGGCCGATGTCGGTGAACAGCAGGCTGGCGACGCCAGCATCCTCGAACCGTCGGGCAAGGTCGACCACGGCGACATCGGAAACCTCGGCCCAGCCTTCGGTCGCGACCATGCCGTCGCGCGCGTCGACCGCCACTACGACCCCGCCGGGATATGCGCGCGCCATGTCCTTGACGAACTCGGGATCCTTCAGCGCGGCGGAGCCCATCACCACGCGCGCAACGCCCAGATCGAACCAGCCGTCGACCGCCTCGCGCGTGCGGATGCCGCCGCCCAATTGCACATAGCCGGGAAAAGCCGCGACGATCGCCTCGACCGCCTCGCGGTTTTCGGCTTGGCCCGCGAAGCTGCCGTCGAGATCGACGACGTGAAGATGCTGCGCGCCAGCCTCCGCAAACAGCCGTGCCTGCGCCGCCGGGTCCTGCCCGTAGACGGTGGCACGGTCCATGTCGCCTTCGGCAAGGCGCACGACCTCGCCCCGTTTCAGGTCGATGGCAGGAAACACGATCATGCCGGATACCTCAGGGCCGCCACGCCAAAAACCTTTCGAGCACGCCGAGGCCGTAGGCCTGGCTCTTTTCCGGGTGGAACTGCACCCCGATCATGTTGTCGCGCGCCACCGCCGCGACCAGCCCGCCGCCATGGTCAGTCATGGCGGCAACGTCCTGACCATCTTCAGCGGCAAAGTGATAGGAGTGAAGGAAATAGGCCTCGCCGGGCGCGATCACCGCGTGATCGGCCGCATGCGGCAGCGGCGCGACGTCGTTCCAGCCCATGTGCGGGATCTTGATCGCAGGGTCGGTCCGCTCGATCGGGCGAACCTCGCCCGCGATCCAGCCGAGGCCCGGCGTGCTGCCATGTTCGAGCCCCCGGCTCGCCATCAGCTGCATGCCGACGCAAATGCCCAAAAACGGCACGCCTGCATGAAACACGCGGTCCTCCAGCGCCTCCACCATGCCGGGCACATCGTTCAGCCCGCGCGCGCAGGCGCGGAACGAGCCAACGCCGGGGAGCACGATTCGCTTTGCCCCGCGCACCAGCGCCGGGTCGGCGGTAACCTGCACCCGCTCGGCGCCGGCCGCAATCAGCGCGTTGTGGACCGACCGGAGATTGCCAGCGCCGTAATCGATCAGCGCGATGGCCTCAGCCACCGAGCTGCCCCTTGGTGCTGGGGATCGCGTTCCCCTTGCGCGGGTCGAGTTCCACCGCCTGGCGCATGGCGCGGGCGAAGCCCTTGTAAATCGCTTCGCAGATATGGTGGTTGTTGGTACCGTAGAGAAGCTCGATGTGCAGCGTCAGACCCGCGGTCTGGGCGACCGAATGGAACCAGTGCTCGATCAGCTCCGTATCCCACTCGCCCAGCTTGGTCTGCGAAAAGCCCGCGCGCCAGACCAGATAGGGCCGCCCGGAAATGTCGAGCGCGACGCGGGCAAGCGTCTCGTCCATCGGGGAATGGGCCGTGCCGTAACGCCCGATCCCGCCCTTATCGCCCAGCGCTTGTGCCAGTGCCTGGCCCAGCGCAAGCGCGCTATCCTCGGTCGTGTGGTGCTGGTCGACATGCAGATCGCCCGTCACCTTCATCGTCACGTCGATCAGCGAATGGCGGCTGAACTGTTCGACCATGTGGTCGAGGAAGCCGATGCCGGTGGCGACGTCGTAGGTGCCCGTCCCGTCGAGATTGACCTCAACCAGGATTCGCGTTTCCGCGGTGTTGCGTTCGATCCGTCCGGTGCGCATGCGCGCCCGCTATAGGGGCAGCGCGGCGCACGCAACACCAGTATGCGTGACCTGCACTAAAGCCGCGCTAGGGACTTGACCGCGCGCCGCTCCACGGCCACCTAGCGCGCATGAGCGACGAAACGCCCGACAGCCTGATCCCCTACGACGAGATCGTGCAGGAGGCGCTGCGCGCGGTCGTCGGCCGCGTGCTGGGCGAAGTGCAGCACAGCGGTGGCAGCCTGCCCGGCAACCACCACTTCTATATCACCTTCAAGACAGCGGCACGCGGGGTGAACATCCCGCCGCACCTGCGCGAACGGTTCCCCGACGAAATGACGATCGTGCTCCAGAACAAGTTCTGGGACCTGAAGGTAGGCGAAGACGGATTCGAGGTCGGCCTCAGCTTCAACCAGGTGCCGACCAAGCTGGCGATCCCGTTCTCGGCGATCACCGCTTTCGTCGATCCGGCGGTCGATTTCGGCCTGCAGTTCCAGGCCAGCGTCCCCGATATGGCGCCAGAACCGCACGAAGACGCTGAAAACGATGCGGCCGAGCGTATCGAGAGCGACGATGGATCGAATGTCGTCACTGTGGATTTCGGTCGCAAGAAGTAGCGCGAAAGCGGGGTCGCACCCGCGCCGAAGGGGGCCCCATGGCCAAGGGTAAACACATCACCGACACGCTGGCGTCCGGCATTTCCAAGGCTGGCGGCAATACCAGAACGGGCAAAGTGCCCGGCCCCAGCCCGAATCCCGCGACCAATGCGCTGATTCACGACATCGCACTGCGCAGCGCCGGCCGGATCGCGCGCCTCGCGCTGGAGAAGGGCCTGCTGGGCAAGCGTTACGGCGCCCAGTTTGCCAAGGAAGCGGTGGAGAACCGCTCGCTCCTCCACACGGTCGCCGCCTATGGCGTGACCAAGATCGCCACGCGTTCCGTACCGGGTGCGGCGCTGGTCGGCGGTGGGCTGCTGCTGAAGACGCTTTACGACCGCACCCAGTCGCGCCGCGAGGCACGCCGGGCCGGAGACAAGGCGCTGGCCCAACAGGCCGAGGAATAAGCGCCCGGCCCGGTCTTGATTTCGTCATGCCTTCGCGCGCATGAGCGCGCATGGCCGACCACACCCCCCGCCGCCCGGATCTCGCTCGACGCGGGCTCATGCTCATCCTCTCCTCGCCTTCGGGCGCGGGCAAGACCACGATTTCGCGCATGCTGCTGGATGCGGACGAGGAAATCCGCCTGTCGGTGTCGGCCACGACACGCCCCCCGCGCCCGGGGGAGAAGGACGGGGTACACTATCAGTTCGTTTCCGATGCCGAATTCGACCGCATGGTGGAAGAAGACGACTTCTACGAATGGGCGCACGTGTTCGGCCACCGTTATGGCACGCCCAAGGGCGCGATCCGCGCCGGGCTGAAGGATGGGCAGGATTTCCTGTTCGACATCGACTGGCAAGGCACCCAGCAGCTTTACCAGAAGGATCAGCAGGACGTGGTCCGCGTGTTCATCCTGCCGCCCAGCCTGGACGAACTGCACCGCCGCCTGAAGGCCCGCGCGACCGACAGCGAGCAAGTGATCGCCGGCCGCATGGAACGCGCCCGGGCCGAAATCAGCCACTGGGACGGATATGACTACGTCGTGGTCAACGACAACGTGAACGTGTGCTTCGAAAAGGTTCGCGAGATCCTCCACGCCGAACGCATGAAACGCGCCCGCCAGACCGGCCTGATCGACTTCGTGCGCGGGTTGATGGTCTAGCGGTTCCGATCCTGGCGGATCGGACGACCGTCACGCTGGCTGGTCGTTCTCCGGCAGCATGTTGAATTTCACCATCTCGACGCAACCCACGTAACCTTGCGTGGTTGCGACCTTGGCCCCGCGCACGACGTTGACGGCCTGCGTCCCGAAATCTTCCGTCGGCTGACTCGCCACGACCTTGATGTTGGCAATTTCGCCCCAGGGTGCAACATCGAACGTAATAGCGGCCCAGCCCTCTATGGCACGAACGCGATAGGGTTCGGGAAACCGCAGGTTTGGCTTGACCGTCCATTCGCGTTGATCGGGACAAGACGCGCCTTCCGGGCGGAAGCTTTCTTCTTCTGGTGCGGGGGGAGCAGCAAGATTGGCAGGGCTACGCCAATAAGGATAGAAGCAGCCCGTGGCACCGCCTCCGTAAAATCGTGACGCTTGCACCGCATTCCGGCTTTCCTCATCGAGAGCCGCGTTGCCAGTACCCGCAATGATTCTGACGCCGGATGGAACGCCATCGGCATCAACATCAAAGCCAACCATTGACCAGTCTCGCACCCCAGGGGTGGCGGGAAGAGAGCGAAAATCGGGATACGCCCGTGACCTCAGCCGTGGCCCGTTCTCCCGTTGGCAATTTCCTCCGGAATGCATCCGCTCCCACCCTTCCTTGGGCAGCGGGCCCGATGTCGGAAAGACGGAATAGGCCATCAAATCTGCGACGGGTGCGATGGGGATGCTGTGCCGGACCGGGTGATAGGTGATCATGCAGCCGGCTTTCGCGCTTTCGGAAGCGAAACGGGATGCCGCAAGAGATGGCGCAATATCCGCGATATCGCCCGTGCGATTATCCCTGCCGACCTGGCGTATATCGATGGCTCGGCCGGTCCCATCGATAGCGAAGGCATAGGTCACGGGAGCTTCCGCCCCAGCCCCCGCCCATGACAAATTCGGCAGCGGGCGTTCGAAACGCTCGGCCGTCATGACCAGTCCATCGCAGCGCACCTCCCCGGGTGCCCACGTCAGGATTGTGCGATCAGCCCTCGTCTGAATTACTGGTGGGATCGGCGGCACAGCCGCACTGGCCAGGGAAAGAGGTGCCGTCAGCGCGAGCAGAGCCATTGAGATCATGATCGCCGGTATGCCGCGAAACTTCTTGCATGGCGATGCCAAACTGGTGGAAACACAGAGCGCTTCCAGGCCCGCCCGATCGACTTCGTGCGCGGATTGATGGTGTGAAAACTAGCGGCGGCGTACCTCGAACTGCGCTGTAGAAACCGCGGCATCGTAACGCTGGCCGGCCGCTTCTTCGTCCAGTACCCGGCCGCGCAGGAAATCCAGCACCAGCGGGGCGACTTCCTCCATGCCCGGCTCACGGCCGGCGAGGAACAGATGGGTAGCATCTTTCACCACCAGCGCGGTCCGGTCGCCGGCAGGCAGGCTGTCGAAATAGACCAAATGCCGGGCAGGGTCGCTCACAAACCCGGGCACGGTGTCGGCTGTCCCTGTTACCAACAGCACCGGTACATCGACTGCGGCGAAAGCGCCCGGCATATCGGTCAGTCCAGCAATCGGGCCGGGGCTGGAAAACATCACTACGGCCTTCAGACCCGGAACCTCGCCAGGAATCATCGGCGACAGACCGCCCGCCGCAATCAGCGCGGTAAGCGAGCCATAGCTGTAACCAAGCGCGCCGATCGGTAGGCCGGGGAAGCGTTGCGCTACGAGCCCGGCTGCAACCTGCATGTCGGCGATCCGGGTGGCGAATGCGCCCTGCAAATCGGTCCGACGCTCGGCCGCCAAGCTAAGCGAATCGGTGTGGGTTGGTGCCACAACCGCAAACCCTTCGCTCGCTGCTTGATCGATAACAGCGCGCATCGCGGCTGGCGAAGAGTTGCCGCCATGCGACACCAACAGCACGCCCTTGGGCTGCGCTGACGCGACGATCAGGATGTCCACAGTTCGCCCGTCCGGCCCGGAGACCGGAACCACCTCGTCGATTGCACGAGCGACTGCCGGCAGCGCCGCGCTTTGCGCGTGCAGCGCAGGTGCCAAGTTTGCAGCCAAGACGGCGCAGGCGATCACAACTGTTTTTTTCATGCGCACGACTTTCCCCTCTCCCCCGATCTATCGCCGCTTCACCCCGGCTGGGCGAAGTGGGTCGGCAGGTGGGCGTTGACGATGCCGCCGTCGACGGTCAGCGTTTCGCCGATCGTGTAATCCCCCGCGCGGCTGGCGAGGTACACGGCAGTACCGCCCATGTCGAACTTGTCGCCGACCCGCTTGTTAGGGATGCCCGCGGCGCTCTGCTCGGCGTGGTCGCGTGCAGCCTTGTTCATGCTCGACGGGAAGGCGCCGGGCGCAAGGCTGGTAACATAGACGTGGTCCTTCACCAGCCGCGCGGCCATGCGCCGGGTCAGGTGGATCAGCGCGGCCTTGCTTGCCTGATAGCTGTAGGTTTCCCACGGGTTGACGCGCTGCCCGTCGATGGAGGTGATGTTAATCACCTTTGCAGGACGCTCCGGGCTGGCGGCGGCAGTCAGCAGCGCGTGCAGTTTTTGGGTCAGGAAGAACGGGGTCTTGACGTTGAGGTCCATCACCTTGTCCCACCCCGCCTCGGGGAATTCGAGGTAGTCGACGCCCCAGGCCGCGCCCGCGTTGTTGACCAGAATGTCGAGCTTGCTTTCACGCGCCGACAGTTCGCCGACCAGCGCCTCGATCCCCTCGAGCGTCGAGATGTCACCCTGGATACCGATGACCTTGTCGCCCAGTTCGGCGCAGGTCTCCTCGATCTCGTGGATCTTGCGCGCGGAGATATAGACCCGGTCGATCCCGGCAGCGAGAAACCCCTCGACGATCATCCGCCCGATGCCGCGGCTGCCGCCGGTAACCAGTGCAACGCGGCCCTTGAGGCTGAAAAGATCTTCGAGGGTCATCAGTTTCTCCAGTTCGTGATTTCGGCGGTGTTGACGGGATAACCGCTCAGTATCCGCTCAATTCCGCCACGCGGCCTGCATGGTAATACTGGTCGCCCAGAAATTCCTGCAGCGCCCGGTCGCGCTTCATGTAGAGGCCGATGTCGTATTCGTCGGTCATGCCGATGCCGCCATGCATCTGCACGCCTTCGCGCACGGCAAGGCCCGCCGCCTTGGCAACCTTGGCCTTGGCAACGCTGGCCATCAGGTCAGCCTTCTCGCTGTTGCCATCGAGCAGTTGCGCCGCCTTGATCGTGGCCGCGCGGGCAATCTCGACCTCGGAATAGAGGTGCGCGGCGCGGTGCTGCAGCGCCTGGAATTCGCCGATCAGCTTGCCGAACTGCTTGCGCTGCTTGAGATAATCAACGGTCATGTCCATCGCCCCGCGTGCGACGCCGACCCCCTCGGCCGCCGCGCCCACGCGGCCCGCTATCAGCAGGCGGTTAAGCACTTCGCGCCCGCCATCGACCTCACCGATCACCGCGTCACCATCGAGCTCGACACCGTCGAACTTCGTGTGGGTCGCCATTGAGCTGTCGACCAGCCGCACTGCGTCGTGGCTGATGCCGGCGGCATCCTTGGGCACTGCGAACAGGGTCAGCCCATCGGCATCGTCGTCGCTGCCCGATGTGCGCGCTGCGACCACCAGCATGTCCGCGCTGGCCCCATGAACGACGAAGTCCTTCTGCCCCGACAGGCGGAATCCGTTGCCCGATTTCTCGGCGCGGGTCCTGATCCGTTCGGGCCGGTGCTTGCCGCCTTCGTCGATCGCGACGGCAAAAACGCTGTCGCCCGCTATCAGACCCGGAAGCCAGCGGCCCTTGAGGTCGGCGCTGCCCTGCCCCAGCGCAGTGGCCGCCATGACCGAGCTGGTCAGGAACGGCGACGGCGTGAGGTTGCGGCCGATTTCTTCCAGCACGATGCCTGCCTCGACCTGGCCCATGCCCAGCCCGCCGTCGGCTTCCGGCACGAGCAGACCGGTGAAGCCCATTTCCGCCATCTGCTTCCACAGGGCATGGCCGAAACCGTCCTTGCACTCCCGATCACGCCAATGGCGCAGCTGGTTCTTGATGCTGCCTTCTTCGGCCATGAACTGGCTTGCAGTTTCCTGCAGCATCGTTTGATCATCGTTGTAATAGAGTGGCATTGTAGAATTCCCGTCTCCCCGGCTCAGCAGGGCCTGTTTTGGCGAATGGTCCGGATTGGCCGCAATCCTGATTATCAGGGTTGCGGTCGCAGATCAGGCTCCCGGCAGGTCGAGGATGCGCTTGGCGATCACGTTGAGCATCACCTCGCTAGTGCCGCCCTCGATCGAGTTCGCTTTGGTCCGCAGCCATCCGCGGGCAGGCTTGCCGCCGCCCGTTTCCTCGCTGTCCCATTCGAGCGCGCGGCTGCCACCCGCCGCCATCATCAGTTCGTGGCGCCGCTTGTTCAGCTCGGTGCCGACGTACTTCATCATGTTCGGCTGCGCGGGGTGCGCCTTGCCGACCTTGACCTCGTCGAGGAACTTCTCGCCCATGCAGGCATAGGCGAGCGCATCGACGTCGAACTGCGCCAGTTCGGCACGCAGCACCGGGTCGATCTCGCCCGCGTTGCGCTTCATCGCCGCGCCGATCGCGGCGGAGCGATCGCCACCGCCGGCGCCTGAGATCATCTCGCGCTCGTGACCCAGCAGGTACTTGGCGACGTCCCAGCCGCGGTTGATCTGGCCGACATAGGCCGGAACATCCTCGCCGTAGCTCTTGGGGACCGAGACATCGTCGAAGAAGGTTTCGCAGAACGGGCTGTTGCCGCTGATCAACTTGATCGGCTTGGTCGAGACGCCTGTGCCCGCCATGTCGAACAGCATGAAGGTGATGCCCTGGTACTTGTTGTCCTTGTCGGTGCGCACAAGGCAGAAAATCCAGTCGGCTTCGTCGGCGTAGCTCGTCCAGATCTTCTGGCCGTTGACGACCCAGTGGTCGCCCTTGTCCTCGCCAAAGGTCTGCATCGACACCAGGTCGGACCCGCTGCCGGGTTCGGAATAGCCCTGGCACCAGCGGATTTCGCCGCGGGCAATCTCGTTGAGAAACCGCTGCTTCTGACCTTCGGTGCCAAAGTGCAGCAAGGCGGGGCCGAGCATCCAGATGCCGAAGCTGGAAAGCGGGGGACGCGCACCGATGCGGGCCATTTCCTCGCGCAATATCTTGGCCTCGGCGGGACTGAGCCCCGCGCCGCCATATTCTTTCGGCCAGTCAGGCACGGTGTAGCCCTTGTCCCGACAGGCTTCGAACCAGGTCTTCTGCGCGTCGTTCTTGAAGCGCGCATTACGGCCGCCCCAGTAAACGTCATCCTCGTCGCGAACGGGCGCACGCATTTCGGGCGGGCAATTCGCTTCGAGCCAGGCGCGCGTGTCGCTGCGGAAGGTTTCGAGATCGGACATATGGGCTCCTCTCCGGTGTGCGCGGTCTGCCGAGTCCCGCGCCAGTTGACGCTAACGTAAAGTGATTCGTGCCCTCGCCGCAAGCCCCAAGATGCGCTCGCCCCGTGCCGTAGCGTCAGATGAACTTACGTTGACGTAAGCTTGTGCACGCCTAAGGTCACCCGTCAGGAGAGGCCAAAAGTGCGAATCCAGGTAAGCCTGCTGATGCGGTGTTGCACCCGGTGAACCCGGCAGATGCACCCGTTCCGATGCGGATCAAGCTCGCCTATGGGGCCGGCGCGATCACCTACGGCATAAAAGACAACGGTTTCGCGGTTTTCCTGCTGATATTCTACAACCAGGTCATGGGTCTGCCCGCCGACCTCGTCGGGCTGGCGGTGATGATCGCGTTGGTCATCGATGCTTTCATCGACCCGGTGATCGGCCATTTGAGCGACCGCACCAACACGCGCTGGGGCCGCCGCCACCCCTGGCTCTACGCGTCGATCATCCCGGTCGCGGCGTCGTGGTTCCTGCTATGGCACCCGCCCGACTGGGGTCAGACGGGTATGCTGGTCTACCTGATCGTCTCGGCCATCCTGGTCCGTTCGGCCATCGCGCTGAACGAAGTGCCTTCGCTGGCGATGCTGCCCGAACTGACGCGCAATTATCACGAGCGGACCGATGTGATCCGTTATCGCTTCCTGTTCGGATGGATGGGCGGCCTGTTCCTGCTGTGGCTTGCCTATGCCGTGTTCCTGGCCCCGACGCCCGATCAACCGGCCGGGCTGCTGCGGCGGGAAGGATACGATGCCTATGCGATCACGGGCGTCGTGATGATGACGCTGGCCACGCTCACCATTGCGCTGGGCACGCACCGGCGCATGGCCCATCCCCCGGCCCGCCTTCCGCCGCGGCAGCCACTGGCCGCCGAACTGAAGGCGATCGTGGGTACGCTGCGAAATCCGGCCTTCTTGACTCTGATGGGCGCCGGTGTGTTCGCCTATGCCAACCAGGGGCTGAACTTTGCCACCAGCACTTACATGCAGATCTACGTATGGGAATTTCCCGGCTGGGCACTCAGCGCCTGGCCAGTCACCTTGTTTGCGGGTGTATGCCTCGCTTTCGTTGTTACTCCGATCGTGTCGCGAAGGATGGGCAAGAAGCAGGCGGCGGCGGTAATGGCGATGCTGGCGGTTACCTTCGGCCTTGCGCCATATGTCCTGCGACTGGTGGGCCTGTTTCCCGAAAATGGCGAAGCGGCAACGCTGCCACTGTTCCTGCTGCTGGTCACCATCGCCACCGGGTTCGGCATAGCCCCGATGATGCTGACCGGATCGATGCTGGCCGACGTGGTCGAGGATTCCGAACTGAGCACTGGTCACCGCGAGGAAGGCCTGTTCTATGCCGGCAACCTGTTCATGCAGAAATGCGTGACCGGGATCGGGACCTTTGCCGCAGGCATGCTGATTTCCGCTGTCGGCTTTCCTCAGGATGCTGCCCCGGGTGCGGTCGACGCGGATGTGATCACGCGGCTGATGCTGGCCTTCACCCTGCTGACCGCCTGTTTCGTCACTTGCGCGGTGGTGATCTTCCTCCGCTTCCCGCTGGGTGAAGCCGACCATAACGAACGCCTGCGCCGCCTTGCGGTGCAGCCAGGCGAATAACCCCTTTACAATACACGACACACGAAAAGGACTGGCAAGATGGATTTCGAACCCACCGAACGGCAGCAATACTGGCGCGACCGCGTGCGCGACTTCATCGAGGCCGAGGTCCGCCCCAACCACCACGTCTACCTCGAACAGGAACATACCGGCGAGCGTTGGAAAGTCCTTCCGATCGTCGAGGAGAAGAAAGCCAAGGCCAAGGCCGCCGGCATCTGGAACCTGTTCATGCCGCCCCGCAACGAGGGGCATCACCACGTTGAAGAAAGCTTCGAGTTCGAGGGGCCGGGCCTGACCAACCTCGAATACGCGCTGTGCGCGGAGGAAATGGGCCGGATCGGCTGGGCAAGCGAGGTGTTCAACTGTTCCGCCCCGGACACGGGCAATATGGAAGTGTTCCACCGCTACGGCACGCGCGAACAAAAGGACCAGTGGCTGACCCCGCTGATGAACGGCGAAATCCGCAGCGCTTTCCTGATGACCGAGCCGTTCACCGCATCGTCCGACGCGACCAATATCGAGACCCGGATCGAGCGTGACGGCGACCATTACGTCATCAATGGTCGCAAGTGGTGGTCGTCGGGCGTGGGCGATCCGCGCTGCAAGATCGCGATCGTCATGGGCAAGACCGATTTTTCCGCCGGGCGCCACGCGGCTCAGTCCATGCTGCTGATGCCCATGGACACGCCGGGTGTGAAGATCCTGCGCCACCTGCCGGTGTTCGGTTACGACGACGCGCCGCATGGCCACATGGAAGTCGAGCTGAAGGATGTGCGCGTTCCCGTCACCAACATGCTGCTGGGCGAAGGGCGCGGGTTCGAAATCGCGCAAGGCCGCCTCGGGCCGGGCCGCATCCACCATTGCATGCGCACGATCGGCGTCGCGGAAGAGGCGCTCGCCAAGATGTGCCGCCGGCTGCAGGAGCGCGAGGCATTCGGCAAGCCGATCTACAAGCACTCGGTGTGGGAAGAACGCGTCGCCCGCGCCCGGATCGACATCGACATGACCCGTCTGCTCTGCCTCAAGGCGGCGGACATGATGGACAAGGTCGGCAACAAGGCGGCAAAGCAGGAAATCGCCATGATCAAGGTCCAGGCGCCCAACATGGCGCTGCGGATCATCGATGACGCGATCCAGGCCCACGGCGGCGGCGGCGTGTCTGATGATTACGGCCTCGCATCCGCTTACGCCCACCAGCGCACGCTGCGACTGGCCGACGGACCGGACGAGGTCCACGCCCGTTCGATCGCGCATATCGAGTTCTCGCGGCACGCGCCCAACCCCGGCCCGACCGCAAATGCCCTGCGCGATGGCAAGAGCGCGCCGGTCAACGTGAACACGCTGAGCTCGGGAGACGTGGGGGCGACACGCTGATGGCAAAGGCAGCAATTCTCGAGCAGGCCGGCAAGCTCACCATTGGCGAGGTCGAGCTGGCCGATCCCGGCCCGCACGAGGTCCTGATCGACACCAAGGCCTGCGGCCTGTGCCATTCGGACCTGCACTTCATCGACGGTGCCTATCCCCATCCACTGCCAGCGATCCCGGGGCACGAGGCAGCGGGCGTGGTACGTGCCGTGGGGAGCGAAGTCCGCACGGTCAAACCCGGCGACCATGTGGTATCCTGCCTCAGTGCGTTTTGCGGGCATTGCGAGTTCTGCGTCACTGGTCGGATGGCCTTGTGCCTGGGTGCCGACACGCGGCGCAGCGCAGATGCCAGGCCGCGGATAATGCGCGCGGACGGCAGCGCGCCAGTTGCGCAGATGCTCAACCTGTCGGCTTTCTGCGAACAGATGCTGATCCACGAACACGCCTGCGTTGCCATCGACAAGTCGATGCCGCTGGACCGCGCCGCCATCATCGGCTGCGCCGTCACCACGGGCGCGGGCACGATCTTCAATGCCTGCTCGGTGGTGCCGGGCGAAAGCGTGGCGGTGATTGGGTGCGGCGGTGTGGGTCTCGCCGCGATCAACGCTGCGAAGATCGCTGGGGCCGGCCAGGTCATCGCGATCGATCCTGTGCCGGAGAAGCGCGCTCTGGCCGAGGTACTTGGCGCGACGCACACGGTCGACGCATCTGCTCCCGATGCGGCCAAGCAGGTGCTGGCACTGTCGCGCGGCGGGGTGCATCACGCGATTGAAGCAGTCGGGCGGCAGGCTTCAGCCGACCTCGCCGTTGCAGTGCTGCGGCGCGGCGGCACGGCCACGATTCTGGGCATGATGCCGCTCGACTGCAAGGTCGGTCTCGGCGCGATGGACCTGCTCAGCGGGAAGAAGCTTCAGGGCGCCATCATGGGAATGAATCACTTCCCGGTCGACCTGCCGCGCCTGGTCGATTTCTACCTGCGCGGCCTGCTCGACCTCGACACGATCATCGCCGAACGGATCCCCCTGGAAGATATCAATGACGGGTTTGAAAAGATGAAGGCCGGCACATCGGCCCGCAGCGTGGTGGTATTCGACTGACATGAGCGACGCACAGATCGATTTCGACAAGGAAATGGTCGGCACGGTCGCGGTGGAAGAGCGCGATGCGCTCGACCTCGTCCGCCTGACCGAATGGTTCGCGGCCAACGTGGATGGGTTCGCCGGGCCGATCAGCTATTCGAAATTCAAGGGCGGGCAATCCAACCCGACCTACCGCATCGACACACCCCATCGCTCCTATGTCCTGCGCCGCCAGCCGTTCGGCAAGCTGCTGCCGAGCGCGCACGCAGTCGATCGTGAATACGCCGCGATGGCGGCGCTCGGCCCGACCGGGTTTCCCGTGCCGCCGACATACGGTCTGTGCGAAAACCCGGCGGTGATCGGATCGAAGTTCTTCGTGATGGGCCTCGCCGACGGGCGGTCCTTGTGGAACGGCGCCCTGCCCGACTACTCGCCTGACGAGCGGCGCGAAATCTACTTCGCAATGATCGATACCATTGCCGACCTGCATCTCAAGGATCCGATCGCGATCGGCCTGGGCGAATTCGGCAAGCCGACCGATTATTGCGCACGCCAGATCGCCCGCTGGACCAAGCAGTACAAATTGTCCGAAACCGAACACATGCCCAAGATGGAGCGGCTGATCGAATGGTTGCCGCAAACCATCCCGCCGCAGCATGGCAGCAGCGTGGTCCACGGCGATTACCGGCTCGACAACATGATCTTCGAGAAGGACGCCAACCGCGTGCTGGCGGTGCTGGATTGGGAGCTGTCGACGCTTGGCGATCCCATCGCGGACTTCAGCTACCTCATGCTCAACTGGCACAACCCGGCAGATGGACGCGCGGGGCTGCTCGGCCTCGATCTTACGGCGCTCGGCATTCCCACACAGGACGAGGCAGTGGAGCGCTACGTCGCACGCACCGGCTATCCCGTGCCGCCAATGGACTGGTACTTCGCCTATAACCTGTTCCGGCTTGCCGGGATCATGCAGGGCATCAAGAAGCGCGTGATCGACGGTACGGCATCGTCCGCCCACGCACAGGCCATGAGCGAGCGGGTCACGCCATTGGTAGACCGTGCCTACGATTTCGCGCGAGACGCCGGAATGGACGAGTAAGGGCGCCGCGCACCCTGTCGTGAATCGACCCATCGGCTGTGTCGGCGGAGCATAGCAACGGCTTGCCGAAACGCCGCATGATCGCCTATCTTTCGGCGGGGGCGAGGAGCGATGCGAGCTAGACAGGCAAGCGGCGGCAAGGTTCGGGACGACAATTCGCAGCGTCGACACGGGGCGGTTTCGGGACTTGTCGCCGCAGCTGCCGCGATGGTGACGGGATGCGATGCTCGCCCCGAAGAAACAGCAGAGCATAACGCGCTGGTCCAACGCTCTGGCGATCTGGCCGCAGACCGGATCAATCCGCCACCCGGGCCTGCGCGCGCCAGTGCGACCACTCTGATGCTGGAAGGAGTGTCTCTGGCCGCGATGGAGCCCGAGGATAGCCCGCCTGCATCGCCTTCGCCAACGCTGACGAGCGCATTAGAGCCCGAATTGTCTTCGGGCGAAGCTTTGCAGCCTATCGTCGATCGCCTCCCATCACCTGCAGCAAATGCAGCGCATATGACACCGGTCGCGGCTTTGCCTGCGCAAACACTGGCCCAGGTTGCCGAAGGCGCCGCACCTCGGTTGCTCGACACACCATCGCCTGCCGCCACGGCCCCACTCGCGGTCTTGTCTTCAAGCGCCCCCCGGGCGCAGATCAACCCGCTACCCGCAAGCGCCCCCGAACCGCCCGCGCTGGATCTGCGCGTGGATATGGCGCAGGTCGCGCAAAGTGAGCGCGAGGCCTATATCGCGCAACTGCACGCCGAGGACGTTGCGACCCGGCTGGCAGTACGACACCGGGACGAGGTTCTTGGAGGAACCGCGTTTCAGGTGAATGACGGTGCCATCGCGGTGCATGTGGGGCAGGTGCTAGACCTGTTCCGCGACCGCATGGATGCAGCTCAGTTCGCCAAGCTGCGCCAATCGGGCGCCGCAGAAACATTCGTTTCCCTTGACACGATGAATGCCATGGGGGTGCCGCTCAAATACGATGCGGTTTATGACGAACTGGTACTGGGCACCCTACCCGGGTAAATGGGCTATTAAATCAATCCGCGGCGCAATCGCCCGCAGACAAGGTGTAGCTCTCGCCATTCTGCTCGCGGACATCGACCCGTGCACACCATTCATCGCCATTACCAACGGCCGTACGCATCTGTGACAGAACACGCCGCTCGGCCGCCGGGATGACAGTCGACCCCTTGTGGCGCGAATTCGACGTGCCAACCAGTTCGACGGTATATTCCACTTTCTGCGCAACTGGCGATCGGGCGACCAGACTGATCCCGACAAAACCGGCAGTCTCCTCGATCTCCAGCGAAAGAGCGCGTTCAGGCGGCGCGTCGGACATGGCTGAAACCCCTGCAAGCATAATCGCGGCCAGTTCGAACATCGTCATGGCGGTCCTCCTGGTCCGGTTGGAAATTGATTCACGATCGTCTCGATCAGCGCGCGCGTCTCATCCGACAATTTGCTTTCCTCCTGCTCCGGCGCAGGTGGCTGCGGCGTAAGCGCGACTGAAGCGATGGCCTGGCTTTCGAAGTCCTCTGCCGAGGCCGATGCCCGGCCGAGGCGTGCGATGGCGCGTTCGAGCGTCGCTACGCGGTCGCCGCTCAAACCTTCGCCCAGCAGGCGTTCTTCCGGGCTGAGGGCATTGGTAACGCGCGGCCGGAATTCGGCAGAGCGCGTCTCGATGCGGCTAGCGCACAATTCGCGGATCGCCGCGATCGACAATTGACGCGCGCAGATGTCGGTTCCTTCGATAGCCTCGAGCAGGACCTGGCGCTCGCCTTCGCTGAGCTGGGCCAGTGCTGCACTGGCATCGCCTGCGGACAGTTGGGTTACCCCCGGGGTTCCAGCTTCGGTGGTAAGCTGCGAAAGCGGACCCGGCGTCTGCGCAGGAGCGACCTGTACAGTGGATTGTGCCGGACGATCACCCTCAGGTTCTGGCGAAGGACGTTCAGGCCAATAGACCTTGGACGCATCGACATCGGTTTTGTCGGCCTGCTCCACGAACACGCTGCCAGCCGACTGCGCCTGCGCTAGGCCCGGCAGCGCGAGAAGGATCAGGAATGTCTTGCGCACGATCTTGCTGCTCCTTTTCCCGGTTCAGCCCCCGCCGCCGTTGGTCTGGACGATCTGCATCGCGCCGCCGCCGGTCTGTGTGATGCGAAGGTCCGACAGGCCCGATCCGTCCTGCTCCCAAACCAGCCGGTTATTGGCGCCGAGCTGCTCGGCCGTCATCGCGTTGTTATCGCCATTCTGGATCAGGCGTGCCTGGTTGTCACTGCCATCCTGCGTGAGCGACAACTGATTGCCGGAACCGCTCTGACTCACTGCCGCTGCGGAATAGGATCCCCCGTCGTCACGCTGGCTGATCCGGGCAGCGTTGAGTTCACCTTCCTGGGCCAGCAGCAGCACGGCCTGACCGGTGCCATCCTGCGCCAGTTCAACGCGGTTGTCGTCACCCTTTTGCGCAATTGCCGCGTAGCCATCGCGCACGTCCTGCGTCGCGGTCACGCGGTTGCCGTCGCCGTCTTGCGCGGCGCGGAAATAGCTGTTGGTGCCTTCCTGCCGAACAGCGACGAAATTGGTGGCCCCGATCTGATTGATGAAAACCCCGCGGTCTGTGCCGGGGCGGACAATGGGCTCAAACGGCGTGGGTGCACCTCCCGCGTTACCCTGCGCCCCAGCATTGCCGTTGTTGCCCCCACAAGGATTGCCGGTGCCCTTGCCCGGCCCGCTGCCGCACGGGTCGCCCGGCGGGGTCTTGCCGTTGTTCTGGGCCAGGAGCGGCGTCTGAAAAGCCAGCGTAAGGGTGGCCAGGCCCCCTGCCAGAATCGCTCTGCGGATCATGTCGCTCTCCCGTTTTCCATGATAGCGAGAAGTGGGCCGGGCGACGACGCGCCGCCCGACCCGTGTAGCTGCCTCAGACGCCCGGCAGCGGCATCGCCGGAACCGGTGCATTCTGACCGACCAGCGCCACGTTTCCGGTGCCGTTCTGGTTGATCATGGAGGTGTTGTCCGTGCCACCTTGTGCGACACTGGCAAGGTTTTCCGTGCCCTGCTGGGTGATCACCGAAACTGCATCGACCGAGCTCGCCAACTGAACGACATTGGCGGTGTTAAAGCTACCGCCCTGCTCGATTGTCGAAGTTCCGTCCAAGCCGCCCTGGTTCACGTCGGCGAGGTTATCGCTGCTCAACAGGTCCGCAGTCCCGGCGACGATACCCTGCCGGATGACCGAGCGGTTACCGCTGCCAGACTGATCGACATATGCCCGCTGGTCGGCACCGATCTGGACGATCCCGGCCGAGCCATCGTGGGTTTCGACAGAGTTATTGTCGCCGATCTGTGAGATATCCGCCAGCTGGTTGATGCCGAGCTGCGCCACAGTTGCCATGTTTTCAGCGCCGTTCTGGACAATCTTGGTGTCGCTGTTTTCATTTACGGAAAAACCCGCGACGAGACCCTGGATGGACGCGGCAAACGCCTGGCCGACCCGCGCTTCGTTAGCGGTCCCGTCTTGATCCAAGGTTACCGATGAATTGTCAGCAATCTCGAGCACGCCGGCATAGTTGCCGGTGCCGTCCTGCTCGATGCCGACCAGCGAACCCGCCGCAACCTGCAAAGCGACTGCATCGTTATTGCTGCTGCCCGCATCAGTCTGACCCTGTGCGACCTTAACCGTCGAATTGATCGCGGCCTGGCCAACCAGGCTCTGGTTATTTGTACCGGTCTGATCGACGTCGACCGCAGCGCCCGCAGCCAGCTGCAGCACATTCGACTGGTTGGTCTGCCCAGTCTGGTCGACATTGACCGTCGCGCCGATCCCGGCCTGGTAAACCAGCGAGTTGTTGCCCGCGGATCCCGCAACGTCGTTGGTCTGATTGACAGTCACGGTTGAGTTGATACCGAGCTGGTTTACGCTGGAAACGTTCTGGTCGCCGTTCTGCGTGACTGTGGTCGTCATCGCGGTCGCCGCATCGAACAGGTCAAACTGTTCAATCTGCGAACTGTTGTCGCTGCCGTTCTGGATGGTGGTCGCGATGCTATTGTCGGCGGCCTGCACCGTGCTGGCGAGGTTGCCTTCGCCGGTCTGCTTTATAGTAGCGGTATTGCCGGCTGCACCAACGGTCTGCTCGACCCGAGCTTCGTTGGCGCTACCGGCCCCGCTGCTCTGCTCCAAATTGGCGGTGTTGCCGACGCCATTCTGGTCGACGTCAGCCAGCGAAACGCCAGTGCCGCCCTGCTTGACGGTGGCAGTTTCGCTAGTGCCAGTCTGGTCAATATCCGAGCAGTTCCCGCCATTGCCGACGCATTCAGCCAAGGGCGACGTCAACGGGCTGGCCGGCGCGAGCTGGGCCGATGCTGCCCCGCCGAATGAAAGAGCGATCAATGACGCCCCGATGAGAATTGAATGCTTCATGTTCTTACCCCTCGTTCGAGAAAAAATAGGGGGGCCGGCTTTCCCTGCGGAGAGCCGACCCCATCCGGTTACACGCCCGGCGCGCCCTGGGTGACAGTGGCGGTGTTGCCAGTGCCATTCTGGTTGACGGTGGAGACGTTGTCGTCGGAGTACTGGCCGACAGTGGCGGTGTTGCCAGTGCCATTCTGAGTGATGTCGGAATCGTTGAAGTTGCCGGCCTGGATCAGCCCGACCTCATTGTTGACGCCATCCTGCAGAATGTCCGACAGATTGTTGTCACCGCTCTGGTTGGCCGACGCTTCATTGCCAGACGCGACGCTCGTGATGCCGGAGTTCGTCTGGATGATGGAGCTGTCGTTGTTGTCACCGCCCTGAACCGACGTAGCCGACATCAAACGACCGCTGAACGGCTCTACACGCAACTGGTCGATCGAGCTTTCATTACCGCTGCCGCCTTGCGAGATCGAGGCAGTAGCGACACGCGGATCAGGGCCGCCAGCCGGATTTGGGTCATTGGGCACGCGCTGATTGATGGATGCAACGTTAAGGTCGCCAATCTGCGCAACGAATGCATCCGACATCTGACCCGACTGCACAATCAGGCTTTCGTTGTCGGATCCGCTCTGGATAACCCCAACCAGGCCGGTATCATTGCCTGCCGAGTTGTCGAAACCCGACTGGGTGACATTGGACTCGTTGCGATCGCCAGACTGGGCAACGTTGAGATCGCCCGAGGTTCCGGTCTGGTTCGCGACCGATAGGTTGTCGTCGCCGCTCTGCGTGATCAGCGCTTCCTGGCCGTTGGTCTGGAAATTGTTGCCTGCGTTGCGGCCCTGAGTCAGGGTCGAAGTATTGTTAAGACCGCTCTGGTTTACAACTGCTTCGGAACCGTCCGAGTTCTGCGTTATGGTCGAACTATGATCAGTACCGGTCTGCGTGACCGATGCGAACCCGCCGGCATCGTCCTGCTGCGTAATGGTCGAAGTGTTGAGACTGCCATTCTGGCTGACCTGGGCTTCGTTGTCGGTGCCGCTCTGGGTTACCAGCGACGTGTTGCCAGTCCCCGTCTGCGAAACGGTTGCGTCGCCGAATGCGCCCGACTGGATCACATCGGACTCATTGCCGTCACCGTCCTGCTCGACATCGGCGTCGCTATCCGAGCTGCTCTGGTTGATGAAAGAGTCGCTATCACCGTTCTGATCCACCGAGGCGGTGTTGTTGCCCCCGATGGAAGTGTTGTTCTGGAGCACGGTCGACGAGGCACCGGTGCCCGCTTGGCTGACGGAAGCTTTGTTGTCTTCACCGCCCTGCGTGACAGCCGAGCTGCCGGTGGAACCCGATTGCGCGACTTCGACGAGGCCGTCAGTGCCCGTCTGGCTCACGGTCGACTGGTTTTCCTGGGCGAGGACCGGTGCGGCAGCGATGAGAGCTGCGAGCGAAGCGGTCGTGAAAAGAATGTTCTTCATGTCCATTTCCTTGATTCAAGAGTGGGTGGCCGGCGCCAATGCGTGGGACGCCGGCCGGGGATTTCATCAGCCGCCGATGCCAGTGCCTTGAGTCACCGTGGCAGTGTTTCCGGTGCCCGACTGGTCGACCATCGACGTGTTCATGTCCGAGGTCTGGGACACAGTGGCCGTGTTGAGCGAGCCGCCCTGGAACACGTCTGACACGTTGTCCGACCCGTCCTGCGTCACGTTGACGAGCCCATTGATGCCAGTCTGCTGGATGTTCGAACGATTGTTGTCCGAACCGGCCAGCTGAGTGAGCGAGGCGGAGTTGCCTGCGCCGAGCTGGTCAATGTCCGACGTGCTTTCGTCGCCATTCTGGCTGACGAATGCCGCGTATGTCGTCCCACGTGCCGAGCCATCGGAGGCAGCCGTCTGGTTGACATCCGAGGTATTGCCGGTGCCGATCTGCTCGACGAAGGCGCTGCTCGCTGCGGACTGGGTAACGAAGGAATCGTTGTTGGTCCCACTCTGAGTGACGTCAGCAGCTGCACCCGCTGCACCTGTCAGCTGGTCGATATCCGACAGGTTCTCGTCACCCGTCTGCGACACCACTGCATCGGCAGCCGCATTCTGCGTGATCAGCGACACGTTGGTTGGCGCATTCGCGGGCAGTGCGAGGTCGCCGCCGCGCTGCGTCACCGATGCGCTTGCACTATCGGCGGTCTGCTCGATGCGCGAGGCATTACGGCCAAAATCACCCGGGGCGATGCTGCCTTGATCGACCAAGGCTTTTCCGCCGGCTGTCTGCGTGACGACAGACGTATTGTACACGCCTGACTGGGTGACGTCGGCGGTCGCATCGTCCCCGCTCTGATTGATGCTCGAGCGGTTGAGCGTACCGTTCTGATTGACGATGGCATCGGACCCGTCGCCCGACTGATCAACCAACGACACGTTGTTACGGTAAGCCGTGCCAGCCGACGACGGAGGCAGGGTGGAGCCGTCCCAGTTACGCGGACCGAGCCCGTTGACGCCGCCGCCCTGCGTCACCGTTGCGCTCGAGGCGCCCGACTGCGCGATGCGCGAGGTGTTGTTGTTGCTGTCCTGCCGGCTGAAAGCCGTAGCATCGGCCGATTGGGTTACGGTCGAATCGTTGCCATTGCCGTTCTGGTCGATCGTCGCGGTCGCGCCCGATGCAGAAGCCGGCGTCTGATCGATCCGGGCGTAATTGTCGTTGCCATCCTGCGTGATGATAGCATCGACCGGAACGGCGTCCTGCGCGATTAGCGCTTCGTTGCCGTCACCCGTCTGACGGATGCTAGCAAAGGCATTATCGATCGGAACGGTTGGGGTGGTGTCGGAATTCGTTCCGTCGGTGCCATCGCCCGTCTGGCGGATCACCGTGGCATCGTTGGAATTGCCATTCTGGACGACCAGCGCTTCCGAAACGTCCCCCTGCTGCGTGATGGACGCTTCGTTCAGGTTGCCGGTCTGGATGATATCGGCAATAGTGTCGCGCCCGCTCTGGTTGATCGAGGCCTGGTTGTCGTCCCCGGTCTGAAGCACCCCAACCCGCGTATCCGGTTCCATATTGGTGAGGTTGTTGTCTGGATCGCCTACATCGCCATTGCGACCGGTCTGGAGAATGTCGGACGAGTTGCCGTCGCCAATCTGCCGGACACTGGCCTCGTTGTTGCTGCTCGACTGATTGATCAGAGAGGTGCTCGACCCATCCTGATCCACGTGGGCGTTCTGCGCACCCCCACTCTGGATGATGGTTGAATCCGCCGCACCGCTGCGCTGGAACACGCTGGAGCGCTGGTTGTTGCCGCTCGAGCTGATTTCGCTCGTTGCACCAATCGTAGCAGCACCTTGACTGACGTAAACTTCGCCATTGGTTCCGGTCTGGTTGACGAAGGATCCAGTGCTGGCATCGCCGCCTGTGCCATTCTGCACCACGGCCGCACGGTTGCCCTGCTGGCGCTGGACGATCGACGAGTTCATCGACGACCCACCCTGGTCAAGGGTAGCCGAATTGCGGCCGCCGCTCTGCACAACGGTGGACTCGCCGCCGGTTCCGGTCTGCTCAACGTCCGCGACGTTGGTCAGGCCGGCATTTGGCCCATTGGCAAACGCAGGCCCTGTGCCATTCTGATCAATGTCGGACTTGTTCCCGGTGCCCGACTGGGCAACGGCCGCGCTGTTGGCGTTTCCGAGTTGATCGACTGCTGAGTTGTTCTGTTGCGCCAGAGCGCCGGTACTTAACGCCAGCGCGGCGGCGGACACCGTATAGAGTAGTGTCTTTTTCATGATTGCATCACCTTCTTCGAAAGGCGATACCCATCGCGCCCACGGCGCACCAAGACGCCGGGGTATTCAGGGTTATCGCAGCCCACACACTGCACGCATCGGAGTGACAGCTCCTTTGCGTGCATTCTTTTGCGACCTGACAGGGGCTTCTTTCCGCGCCCCCACCTGATTTAATCGCAAGCCCCCCTCAGGGACTTTTGTCGTCCTCATCCTCCTCCCGGCGCACCACGCTGAGTGCACTCAGTGTTCCTGCACGCTCGACCGCGCGTTGCACGTCGCCGGCGTCGTAAATCCCGTCGCGCTCGGCCCGATAGGTTTCCATCAGCGGGCCGGCCGCAGCCATGTCGGCAAACCGCCACAGGTCGAGCTGCACCCCTTCGAGAACCAGTCCGTAGACCGCTTTCTCGATCGCCTGCTGCAGAGCCACCTGATCGGGTTCGTTGGAAGTGATCCCGACCTCTGCCTCGAGCAGTTCCTTGAACGCGACAAAGCGGAACGCGCTGGCACCGATCGCCTGGCTGGCGATGGTCTTCGACGCGGTCACATTGGTCAGGACCTCCCCGGTCCGGACCGATACCGCGCGAACGTAGACCGTCACCGTGTCCTGGCGGTATTCGGTCCGCCCGCCGATGCCGAGGAACGCGGCCCCCGCACCGCCTGTCACAGTGTTGCTGTCGTAACCCACGATCCCGCCTTCCAGCAGCACGCCGGCAAACAGCAGGGCTGGCAGCGCGTTGGGATCGGTTTGCTCTTCGCCGAGATAGCGTTTGCGCATCTCGCTGATGATCTGGCGTTCCTTGAGCAGGTTATCGAGCCGTTCGCGTTCCACGACAGTGAACCACTGGCGGTTTCCTGCCTCCTGCAGCGCCTTCACCAGCATCGAACCGGCGCCTTGCGTCACGGCTCGCGACAGGGTCTGCCCGGTGGTGCTGGGCTTGAACTGGCCCGTCTGGTCGCTGAACCCGTAAACCGCAATCGCGACAGGGCGCTGCGGCGCAGGCAGCTGGTTGAGCAGGTTTTGCGTCTGCGTTTTCTTCGGGAAGAAAGCCAGGCTGCCGGTTTCCGGCAACGCGGCGCGTCCGTCGCTCTGCAAGCTCATGCAGCCAGACAGCAGCATGGCGCAGGTCGCCCCGACAGCGGCCCGGAGTGACTTCAATGTATAACCCCCTGATTGCATTAATCGACGTCCACGAACAGCGGCACCACAATGCGGGTTTCTTCGCCAGTGTCGTCGTTGGTGATGATGATCGTGACGGAATCGAGATCCCGGAAGAACTCGATTGTCTGACCGCCGAAGCTGATCGTCCCGCTTTCCTGCGGATTTTCGCCGAAAATCGCGTTTATCAGCTGCGAGGAAAGTGCCGATAACAGCCGTGACTGAAGCTGGCGGGCGAAAATGTCTGCCTGCGAACTACTGGTTGCCGCACGCGGATCGCGATAATCGTTCTGCGCATTCGCCGTGCCCAGAATGTGGTTCGAATTAAACGGATTCCCTCCGAACGTGGGGCTGATCGGCTCATGCACCAGATCCTGCGCGGATACGGGAACCGCGATTGCACCAACCGCAATCGCAGTCGCTAGAACCAAAGACCTTCTCAAGACGCAACCTCCCACCGCACGCAATCGACTACGCGTGCGTCCCTAAGCCACGCCAATCGCATTGCGACCGGCGCCCATCGTTCCATAGCTGTTAGATTATTTTTGTTTCCGGCGACGAACGTCAGCCGGCTGCGACTCGAAGAGCTAAATGAACGGTTAATCTTGGCAGATCAACCCGCCTCACGTGATTTACGCGCAGGCTTCCCTTTCAGTCTCAAAACGAGACGATTGATTTGGCTGAAGAAGTCACTTTCCCGCCGCCCTTTCGTCAACTAACGAATCGCGACGTCCGGCGACCGGCATAGCGTAGCAGGCCGAGGGGCTGGCTACATGCCTTGCCTCAGTAGGGTCGCCATTCTAACAGCGCGGCGAAAGCCATTGGGAATCCCGTCATGACCACCGAACTCCAGTCTGCCATCGAAGCCGCCTGGGAACGCCGCGCCGAGATTACCCCCGCCAGCAGCGAAGTACGCGAACCGGTCGAGGCCGCGCTCGAACTTCTTGATTGCGGCAAGGCCCGCGTGGCAGAGCCCGATGGTCAGGGCGGGTGGCAGGTCAATCAGTGGCTCAAGCAAGCAGTGCTGCTGAGCTTTCGCCTGAGCGACAACGTGCTGGTCGAAAACGCGGCCGCTGGCGCCCCGGCCTATGACAAGGTACCCAGCAAGTTTGCCGGATGGGGCGACAACCGTTTTCGCGAGGCTGGCTTCCGGGTAGTGCCGGGCGCCGTTGCGCGCCGCGGGGCTTTCATCGGCAAAGGCGTGGTGTTGATGCCCAGCTTCGTCAACATCGGCGCCTATGTGGATGAAGGTACGATGGTCGATACCTGGGCGACGGTCGGATCGTGCGCCCAGATCGGCAAGAACGTCCATATTTCCGGCGGCGCAGGGATCGGCGGCGTGCTTGAACCGCTTCAGGCAGGCCCGGTCATTATCGGCGACGGCGCGTTCATCGGAGCGCGCAGCGAAGTGGCCGAAGGCGTGATCGTGGGCGAAGGCGCTGTGCTGTCGATGGGTGTCTACCTCGGCGCCTCCACCAAGATCGTCGATCGGGCAACGGGCGAGGTTCATCGCGGCAAAGTGCCCCCATATGCCGTTGTCGTGCCCGGCGCCCTGCCCGACCCCAACGGTGGGCCCAGTCTTTATTGTGCAGTCATCGTGAAAACAGTCGATGCGCAGACGCGGTCCAAGACCGGCATCAACGAACTGCTCCGCGATTGAGCTTGCGCGCCCGGTAGGAACCGTCGCCCCGCGTGGCCGTTGCACCCGATATCAAGGGTCACGAGACACGGGAGTAACGATAATGCAGAAACGGGGCGACGAAATTCACGTCGACGAGACGGAAGCCAGCGGCGGCTCGAAAGAGGGCGTGGTTCGTTATGTCCTCATCATCTCACTGTTCCTGGCGATTGCATTCCTGTCGATCATCTGGATCACCGGAGCACTGACGCAGGACGGCGACGAAGAGCAGATCAACGTCAGCCGCGAAATGAATGCGGCAGAGCGCGACAGCACCATCGCAACCGAAGGTATGGATGAGATCGAAGGCGCGCCGACCGAAGCGGCAACCGACACAGGTGCAGCCTCGACGGTCGAGAACTGAGCAAACCAGAAAGCATCGTCATGGCTTCCGGCAACAGCTTCCGCACGGGACAGACCGTTCGATGGAAATGGGCCAGTGGCCATGGCGAAGGCAAGGTCGCTGAACGGTTCGAAAAGAAGGTTACGCGAACGATCAGGGGCAGCGAGATTACCCGCGATGGCAGCGCCGACGACCCGGCTTACCTGATCGATCAGGAAGATGGTGGCCGTGTTCTCAAGCTGGGCTCTGAACTGGAGAAAACGTAATGCCCGCAAGATCCAAGGCTCAACAGCGCGCCGCTGGTGCGGCCCTGTCCGCCAAGCGCGGCGAGACCGCGGTCAAAGATCTGAAGGGCGCATCGAAGGACATGTACGATTCCATGAGCGAAGAGCAGCTCGAGGAATTCGCATCTACCGACCTCGATGGGCTGCCTGATCACGCAGATGATGAGAAGTGATGCGGGTCTGACTAATCCGGGGGATGCCGGAACGATACGGCTTCAGTCGGAGCTTACCACCGGGCTCTCGATTGGCGGCTGCCCCGCCTGGCTTGCGGCATAGGCTTCGGCCCCACGCATTGCGCGCAAGGCATTTCGCAGCGAGATCTTTTCCAGATCGGCCTGCGTGTATCCCCTCCGGGCCAGTTCGGTGAACAGTTCAGGATAACCGGTGACGTCTTCCATGCCGACCGGCCCGGTCGGCATACCGTCGTAATCGCCGCCGATGCCGATATGGTCGATCCCGGCAATCTTGCGTACGTGATCGATATGGTCGGCCATGTCGCCGATGGTCGCCAGCGGTTGCGGGTTAGCCTGCTCCCAAGCCTTCAGGCGGTTTTCCACTTCGCCTGGCTGACCCAGCCACAAGGCCTTGAGGCGGGCCTCTTCCGCAGCGCGATTGGCATTCCACTGGCGCGCCGGTTCGCTGAGGAAGCCGGGCAGGCCGACGACCATGACCACCCCCCCATTGGCTTTTAATCGGTTCAGCACACTGTCGGGCACGTTGCGCGCGTGACCGTTTACCGCGCGGGCGCCGGAATGGCTGAAAATCACCGGTGCCTTCGCGACATCAAGCACATCGTGCATGGTCGCCTCGCTCACATGACTGAGATCGACCAGCATGCCCAGGCGGTTCATTTCGCGCACCACGTCACGCCCGAAATCCGTGAGACCGCCATGAGTCGGCACGTCCGTTGCGCTGTCGACCCAGGTGAGCGTCTTGGAATGAGTCAGGGTCAAGTAGCGAGCCCCAAGGGCATGCATCTGTCGCAGTACCGCCAGGCTCGACCCGATCGAATGGCCGCCTTCCATGCCCATCAGCGACGCGATCCTGCCAGCAGCAATGGCCTTTTCGACATCGTCTGCTGTCAGCGCGAATTGCAGGTCGGCAGGGTAACGATCGATCAATCGCCGGGTCACGTCGATCTGCTCGAGCGTCGCGACCAGCGCCTCGGGCTCATCAAGGGCAGCGCTGACATAGACCGACCAGAACTGCGCGCCGACCTTGCCCTGGCGCAGGCGATTGATGTCGGTGTGCATGGCGGCGCCCCGGGGATGGGTATGCCCGGTGTCCGTGGTGTCGACGAAATCGAACTGGCCGATCACGTTGTCATAGCGGCCGCGCAGCTGGATCGGGGCATCATTATGCCCGTCGAACACCGGTGCCGCCTCCAGCGCCGCCTGGGCAATCGCCTCCGGGCTTTGCTGGGCAAACGCCGGCATTGCGGCGCAAAGCGCAAACGGGAGGACGACTGAAGCGAGCGATTTCATTGCGGCGATCTCCGGCAAGGCGCTAGGAACGCGGCGCACACTAGCGTGCGGCTGGCGCGAGGAAAGAGGCTGGATGTCCCTGACCGGGCAAAATCGCATACGGATGGTTCTGCGCTGGGTGCTGGGGGTCTTCTATGCCGCGGCGGGGATTCTTCATCTTGTCCGCCCGGCACCATTTCTGACGATCGTGCCCGCCTGGGTGCCGGGGCCAGAAGCCGTGGTGTACTGGACCGGCGTCGCGGAGATCGTGGGCGCCGCGGCATTGTTGCAGCCGTGGTCGCGATCACTCAGGGCGGCCGGAGGGATTGGCCTTGCCTTTTATGCGCTGTGTGTATGGCCGGCGAATATGAACCACTTCGCACTGGACATGGCACGTGCAGACGGGGGGCTTGGCCTTGCCTATCACGTCCCGCGGATGATCGCGCAGCCGCTGATCATCTGGCTGGCCCTGTGGGTGGGCGAAGCGACCGATTGGCCGCTTCGCCGCACGCCGGAATGACGATCAGCTCAGGTGCTTGGACACCGCAGCAGTCATCTTGAACATCGAAATCTGATCCTTGCCGATCACCGCGCCGAGCTTGTCATCGGGGTTGATCTGGCGCTTGTCCTTGCTGTCCTGCAGGCCATTGGCCTTGATGTAGTCCCAGACCTTGCTGGTAACCTGGGCGCGGGTCATCGGGCCCTTGCCTACCACGTTCTCGAGATCGCCCGAGAGATTGACCGGCTTCTGCAGTGCATTGTTGGCAGCCATTTTGGTTCCTTTCCTGTAATCGCTGTTCAGATCGAGCCCGCCCTGGCCATCCAGCCACGCGCACCATCGGTGGTGTCAACGCGTCGTCCTGCCAGGTCCGGGCATTGCTTGCCCTTGTTGTTCAGCGGTTCGAGCCTACGCGGTCCCCCAATGGCCTGCGAGGGGCGCAAGGCGGCTTGACCGAGGTTTTCCACCGCTCTGACCGAAAATTGCGCCCTGTCGGCCACTTGTCAGCCCAAAATTGACGCGAGTTTGTGCCAACCGCTTGCCCAGACCCGGTTAAGGCGGCATTTTGCCTGTGCTGGCATACTGGGCCGAGATCCGGTGTCAGGGGTCGTCTTCAGCGGAGCTCGCCTCAATGAAAACTGCACGCACCTCCATCGCCCTTGCGGCGTCCATAGCTCTGGTTGCGTGCGGCGGCGGGGGCGGCGGCGGCGGAAGCGGACCCGTTCAGGGTGGCGGTACGCCGACCCCGACGCCCACAACGGCGGCTTGTTCGCTATCGGCCCGCCAGGACTTCGCCAAGGCAGTGATCGACGAATGGTACCTGTTCCCGGACCTGGTCGCGACGGGCGTGAACAAGGCGAACTTTTCCGACGTTCAGGGTTATCTCGATGCGCTGGTGGCGCCCGCGAGGGCACAATCGCGCGACCGCTTCTTCACCTATATCACTTCGATCCGGGAAGAGACGGCATTCTTCAATTCCGGTTCGAGCGCGGGTTTCGGCATTCGCCTGAGTTACGATACCGCCAACAACCGCGTGTTCGTGCTCGAAGCGTTCGAGGGGGCGCCCGGGCTCGCCCAGGGGCTCGACCGCGGGACTGAGCTTCTGGCAATCGGCACGAGCGCCGGCAGCCTGCAGACCGTTGCCAGCCTGATGGCTTCGGGCGGCGCGCAAGCGGTCAGCAGTGCCCTGGGCCCGTCTGATCCAGGCGTCACCCGGATCATCCGGATCCGCGACGTGGGCGGGGCGGAACGAGAGGTATCCCTGACCAAGACCGATTTCGCGCTCGATCCCGTGTCGAACCGGTATGGCGCGAAGATCCTCGACGATGCGGGGAAGAAGGTGGGTTATATCAACCTGCGTACCTTCATCGATACCGCCGATGCCGATCTGCGCAGCGCATTCGACCAGTTCCGTCAGCAGGGCGTGACCGAAGTGATTGTCGATGTGCGCTACAACGGCGGCGGGCTGGTCCGGATCGCCGAACTCATGGGCGATCTGCTTGGCCGCGACCGGGTTGGCCAGGTCTTCAGCCGCACGACCCTGCGCGCATCCAAGGCGAGCCAAAACGAAACCGACCTGTTCGGCGCGCAAAGCCAGGCCATCGCGAGCACCAAGATCGCATTTATCGGAACGCGCAGCACGGCATCGGCAAGCGAACTGGTCGCCAATGCGTTCATTCCCTATCTCAACGCCAATACCGCGCTGGTCGGTGCGAACACGTTCGGCAAGCCGGTCGGCCAGTTCGCGTTCGACAAGGCGGAGTGCGACGATCGCATTCGTGCGGTGACGTTCAAGACGGAAAACGCCGCCGGGCAAGGTGAGTATTTCACCGGCCTCGCCAGCGTCATGCCGGTCACATGCCGGGCGGCGGACGACATCTTCACCCCCCTGGGCGACCCGGCCGAGGCATCGATCGCACAGGCGCTGGCATTCCTGCGAGGGGGGGCTGCCCAGTGTAGCCCGATTTCCCGCTCGGGCCAGGATGCAACCGCATCGGCGGAACGACAGCGCGGGCTTTCTGGCAGCCGTGAACCGCTGATGCCGGCCCGCCCCAGCGCGGCCCAGCGCGAAACCCCGGGTCTTTTCTGACGCGCCTCAGGCGTGGCCGTAAACGTCGAGAAGCGCCAGCAGCCCTTCGATCGGCAATCCGTCGCGCTGTGCCAGCCACAAGGGCTCTGCCGGATCGAGCACCTGCAGCACGGGTCTTTGGCGATCGTGCCGGGGATGCACACCAACCGCGATCGGCTGCGTCCCGGTCAGGCCGGCCACACTGTTGCACAGCCATCCGGTCCATTGCGCTGCGCGGGGATGGCGGCCGCTATCGAAACCGCTGAGATAGCTGCGGAAATTGTCGCGACTGAGCGTTGCCCAACAACCAAAGCCGAAAGGCTGACGTAAACCCGAAATCGGGACCAGCAGCACGCACCGGATCAGGAAGTGGCGCCCCCCCAGGATGCAGAAATCTTCGGACAGGAAATCGATCGCATCCCCGCCTTCCGCCGCTTCGAGTGCATCGACAACGCCCGCGTTGTTTTCGTAACCATCGCGGTGGGGCCAGGGATCAGGGGCCATCGCGGCCAGATCGAACGGCCAGCCATGCGCGTTATTGCAGGATCGGCAGCGCCAAGTCCCGGCCCGCAGCCGCGCCGCCGCGGAAGACAGCTCGAAACCCGCCATCGGCACTAGCGTACTCCCCGGCCGACAGCCGGCAGGCGCGACCCTGACACCCAACTTTCCATCAAGCCACCATAGACCCTTGAGCGCGCGAGGGAAACCTTGACGTTCCCGCCCCCGCGTCGCACCGTGGCAGCATGGTACGCGAGCATTCCACATTCGCCCAGTTCTGGCCGTTCTATCTGCGTGAACACTCGCGGCCCACGACGCGCGCCTTGCATTACTTCGGGACTTCTCTGGTTGTCGCGATCGCGGCGTATGCGGTTGCGACGCAGCGCTGGTGGCTGCTTGCTGCCATGCCGGTGGCGGGATATCTCTTTGCCTGGCTCGCGCACTTCGGCGTGGAGAAGAACCGGCCCGCGACCTTCACATATCCCCTGTGGAGCCTTGCCGCAGACTTCCGGATGTGGTGGCTGTGGCTGACCGGGCGGCTGGGCCCGGAACTGGACCGAGCGGGGGTCAGGGATTTGCCGCGCCGGTAAATGTGCGCGCATCGGTCCAGGCGCAGCCGTTCCGCTGCTCCTCCCCAACCAGCAGAGTCACCGTCAACGGATAAGTACGGTCGGACATCCCGTCCGAACATTCGCCTTCGGTCACCGTCATGTCGAAGCGCGCACCGTCCAGCGTACCGGAAAAGCCCAGCCCGCTGTTTCCCGCGAACCGGGTCACCGCAATAGCGGCACCGTCCGGATTTTCGGGCGTGGTGTAGAGCAGGCGTTCGCCGGTAACCTCCCCGCCCCAGAACGGTTCGGTGCCGGTAAAGCGGATCGTCTCGTCCGCCCCGATCGCATCGTAAGCTTCAGTGGTGCGTTCGGCATCGTCTGCAGATTGACAGGCGGGGGTGAGCGAAACGGCGGCGAGGATCAGGATGTGGCGCATCATATTCCCCCTTATCGAACCGCCAGGGTCAGCGTGGCAAGCCCCAGGGCCAAACTTAATGGCCAGCGCAAGGCAGTCCACCACCGGGGTGCGACCGCCATTGCCACCAGGCGCCGATCGATCAAAGGAGCGGCAAGCAATGAAAAGCCCAGGATTACCAGCGCCGGTTGCGGCTGGTCCGGCCGTGCCACCCACCACAGCCCGGCCGCCAACGCGATGAGACTGGGCATGACTGCGGCAACCCAGACCCACCCCAATACGCCGCGCCCTTGGGCAGCTGGTGCAGTTGCAGCCATGCCCCACCAAGTTCCGCCGAGGAAGGAGAGAATCAGCCCTGCGTAAAGTCCGCCAGCGATTCGCGCGCTGTCGAGCCAGGCGGGCTCTCCGGCCCAAGCGGCAACGACCGCCGAAATTTGCGGCAAGAGCCCGGCGAGCCCGAGCATACGCGCCATGACCGGAACTGCTCGCATGCCCTCAGTACCTACTACGGAGGCGACCCAACGTCGATGGCGTGCCGAAGGTCACCCGGATAACCTCCATTCATCCGGCGCCTGCGATTTCGTTGGAGATTTGGCAACTAACGAAGTCGAGAAGGTTTCGGGCAGGCCTGAAACCAATGCCGCCGCCGACCTGATGCCCTCACCATATTATCGGCGAAAGGCAAAAGGGCGGCAGCGTACTTGGCCATAAGGACTGATCGTCCTCACGTAGCGGCTTGGTTTACTCCGGCATCAGTACCGTGTCGATGACATGAATGACGCCGTTCGACGCGTCGAGATCGGTCTGCGTCACTCTCGCCTTGTTACCCGCCGCATCAGTCAGGACGACGTTGCCGCCTTCCATGGTTGCCGTCAGCGTTGCACCATTAGCCGTGGTGATCTTGTGCCCTGCAGCGCCGGCCGATTCGATAGCCTGCTGCAGCGCCGCAGCGTTAACTTCGCCCGGAACCACGTGATATTGGAGAATGCCAGCCAGATCGGCCTTGCCGGCAGGGCTCATCAACTCGTCGCGAGTGGCTTGGGCAACCTTGTCGAAAGCGGCGTTTTTCGGCGCGAAAACCGTGAACGGCCCCGGGCCCGACAGAGTAGCGCCGAGATCGGCCGAAGTCACGGCCGATACGAGCGTGGAGAAATCGGGATTGCCTTGCGCCACTTCCACGACGTTGCCCGTCGCTGCGGCATCCGCGTCATCGGCTGCCATCGTATCTTCAGCCATCATCGCGTCATCGGTGGTCGCGGCATCGTCGGCAGGTTCGCTGCCGCATGCTGCAAGCGCGAGGGCAGCCGTAGCGGCGAAAAGGATCGAGGTGTTGCGCATGAATGTGCTCCTGTCAGATCGAGACGGCGGACGCACGGCCCGCTCGGCAGTAGGAACAGGCGGGGGGGCGAGATGTTCCGAAAGATTCATCGGCCGTTCAGTACGCGCGCCCGCACGACGCGATGACTTGGGTTACAGGTGGGATGGATGGTAGGCCTAGGGAAACATTGATCGATTGGGCGGTTAGAATTCCACCCTCTTCCTTACCGTGGAGCCATCTCGATGCCCAAGACTGCTTTCGCCCTGCTTCCCATCCTCGCGCTGTCGCTAGCCGCGTGCGAGTCGCAAGCCGAAAAGGAAGCGGACGCTGTCGAAGATGCCGTTGAACAGAGCGCCGACGCCAGTGCTGCGGCAGCGGGGAGCGCCATCGCAGCGCTCGGGATGACCGAGGCGCAGTTGCTGGATGCCGACCTCGTTACACCGACCGGCGACGATCTTGGCGATGTCGAACAGGTACGCCGCGGGGCCGACGGCACAGTGGAAGGATTGCTGGTGGAACTCGACGACACCGATCCCGACCGCTGGGTGGTGGTTCCGATTGCCGGTCTTACGGCGCGCGCCGATGGCGCCGACATGGACGTTCAGACCGCGATGACGGCGGCGGAACTGGCTGCATTGCCCGACGCCCAGATGACCATGCCGGTTGCGCCGACCCCGGCTGGCTGATCCAGCGGCCCGGGCGGTCAGGCGGCCGCCTTGGCAGCCTCGTCTTCCAGACGCTTGGTCCGAGCGATGTCCGCTTTGACGCGCTCGGCAGCAACGCGGCGCGCCTGGTCGGCTAGCCCCCGCCAGGTGGCGGCAGAGCGCAGCGCCCGGTCGCGCACGTTGTCGAGCGTGGCGGCCTTTGCTTCGGCCTCGGCCTCGCTCACGCGCTGTGTGTAGAATTCCAGAGATTGGTTCATGGTCGGCGCGGCTCCGTGGTCGAGGGGAAGGTGGTGACGGCGCCCGCCCCCGCCACGCGCATGGGCGCAAGCGGCAGGCGGGCGCGCGCCGGATCAGGCAGCGGACAGGTTGACTGCGCTTTCCTTGCCATTGCGGCCGGTTTCGACTTCGTAGTTGAGGCGCTGCTCCTTATCGAGCGTGTGCATGCCGGCGGCCTGCACTGCGGTCACGTGAACGAAGCTGTCGGCCGAGCCGTCGTCGGGCTGGATGAAGCCATAGCCCTTGTCTGCATTGAAGAACTTGACGGTTCCGGTCTTGGTCATGAAGCGTTCCTTTCGAGAAACGTAGGTTGCCCGCGGGCGACATGCCCGCAGGTCGTGCTTCGGTTTCGTGTTCGAAAGGGAAGTCGCCGTCTGGTTTACGCCGGGGGTGCAAAACACCAAGCGGCGGTCGTCAAAAGCCGAAGTCCGTCGCAAATGTCGACGTCAGCAGCAGCCTTGTAGCACGGCTTTCCCCAATCACCTAATCGCGCCCCGAAAGGCCCCTTTTACCGGGGGCCATGTCACACCTGTCACACTGTCCAGAGGCGAAACTGTCGCCTTGCGCGGCAAAGCGTCACCTTGTGCAAGGCCCGCGTCACCTTGCGCGCGCGAGGAAGAGCCGCGGTGCAGCGCGACGATCGCGGCCAGCCCCGGCCCGTCCCAGCGCGAGGCGCCGCGCGCCTGCACCGCGGCAAAGCGCGCCCGGACCCCCTGCTTGCGCGCCCCGTCGAACGCCGCGACGAAGCGCGTGCCCGCCAGCCGCGCGCGCAGGCGATAGGCGGACTGGCGGCTCATCCCGACACTGCGCGCCGCCTCCGCCACGCAGCCGCACCGGGCCAGCGCCTCGAGGAATGTGGTCACCTTGGGCATCGTCCAGCGATAGTCGGCATTGCACTGGCGGGCCTTGCGCGCGGCAGGGCTGGCGGTGGCGGCGGGGTTGGTGTCGACGGGCGTATCCATCGGACAGGATAAGGCACAGGCGCGGCGCTGTAGGAAAGCGGTTTGTGCCCGGGCGCCTCCGCCTTGCCCCGCCCCTGCCCTACCCCGCAGCGGCGTGCTGGCGGAACCAGTCGGCGAGTTCTTCTTCCGTCAACTCGCCCGCGGCCAGGGCGAGCATGGCAACGACCAGTTCAGCGTCGGTTGCGCGCAATTCGCTGCCGTTGAGCATGAGGAACGTTTCCGCGACCACCGCCGCAGTACGCTTGTTGCCGTCCGTGAAGGGATGATTGCGCGCAATCCCGAATGCGTAGGCTGCTGCGAGCGCGGCCATGTCGGGCGCACCATATTCCGCAAGGTTGCGCGGACGCATCATCGCGCTTTCGAGCGCACCCGCATCGCGCACGCCCTCGGCCCCGCCATGCTCGGCAAGCTGCTCCGCATGGGACGCGAGCGCCACCTCGGTGGCGATCCAGACATATCGGTGAGGCAGAACGCGGCCTACTTCGCGAGTTCGCGCAGCGCCCGCTTGCGCCGCGCCATAACCTCGCGCGCGGCGGCCATCTGCGCGTCGAAGTCCGGCTCCGCAGCCGACAGCTCGATCCCGCGCGGGGTGACGACCACCGACAGCTCCTGCCCGACCTGGGCATCGAGATGGGCAAGCAGTTCCTTGGGCAGGATGACCCCTGCGGAGTTGCCGATTCTGATGATCTTGAGCGGTGCGTTCATACGGCTGTTATAACGCAAGGCGCAATTGTCTTCAACCGCCCACGTAGTATGGCCCCGCGTGGCTGGAGCGTTACGCCCTGGCGCGCTAGGAGCGGGAACGATGCACCCCGCCGACCCGCCACAACCTGCCATGCCCGACCTCGCCCCGCCGGAAGGCGCCGTGACCGTGCTGGTCGATGCCGACGCCTGCCCGGTGAAGGAAGAGATCTACCGCGTGGCCGAGCGGCACGGCGCGCATGTGCGCGTGGTAGCCAACCAGATGTTCCGCGTGCCCGTGAGCGCGCGGGTGAAGCGGGTGACGGTCTCGGACGCATTCGACGCGGCGGACGACTGGATCGCGGCGCACGCCAGCCCCCGCACGCTGGTGGTGACCGGCGACATCCTCCTCGCCGACCGCGCGCTGAAGGCGGGCGCGACCGTGCTGGCGCACACCGGCAAGCCTTTCGACGCCGGCAGCATCGGCGGCGCAGTGGCCACCCGCGCGATCATGGCCGATCTGCGCGCCGGGATGGACGGCCCGCTGGGCGGCAGCGGCGGCGGCCCACCCGCGTTCCGCAAGGAAGACCGTTCGCGCTTCCTGCAGGCGCTGGACCGGGAGTTGGTGCGGTTGGGGCGGAGGCGTTTCAGTTAGCCAACAACCTCGTAAGGCCAACTGTGATGAGTATATAAGAAGGGATCGCTACCTTCACGATCTGTTTCCTTAGCGTAAATGCGAAATTTCGTTCCGACAGGATGCCGGGTGCGCATGTCCTTGGAGCATTCAACGACCATGTTTGTTGGGTAAAACTCGCCCGATATCGGTCGTGCTCGGACTTTGCCGTGATGCCCCCTCGCTCCGCCGTCAAAAGTCTCGATGATTACTTGTCGGTATTCAGACCATGGCTTCGTCATATACCGCCTCCCTAAATTTCGAGCTCCAACGGATACTCATCGAATGTCTGCCCATGCAATTCCCGGCCAGTCACTTTTTTGTTACGACCACCCCACTGCTTGAAAAAGAAAGCCACATCATCTCGACGGCAAATCTCAAGCAACCTCTCCACCCACGCTTCTTCCATCGGTCGCGAACGCGGCCCCGACTCACCGCCTACGATGGCCCAATGGATGCCTTTGAGGTCGATTTCTTTAATTCCGCCGATCAGCGGCTCGAACGAAACGAAGCGCGTTGCGCCGACGATAGATGTCAGATGCTTCACACGATCTGCGACGTCTTCGTTCTCGACGGATGTGCCAACCCAGATATGATGTTCGGCTTGGATCGACTCGGCGGCGAACATCGCGGCCATTCGATCCGGCCGCTTTGTCAGAATCTGGAAATGATGCTGTGGGCATCGGATCATGGTTTGCCAGACCCGCTGGATGAAATGGTCAGGTACTTCGGGGTGAAACAGGTCGGACATCGAATTGACGAAGATGCGCTTGGGCTTTCGCCATTCTAGCGGAGCCGAAAGGCTGAACTCGTCGACATTGACTCGGCCAGTCCAAACGTAGCGACCACCGCTTTTCCGAGTGGTCCCGCGATACTTTTCGTGTCCCATCGCCTGTAGGCGTGCCGCCATCCGCATCGCGTAGCAGTTCGAACAGCCGCTAGACGCGATGCTGCATCCGGCCACCGGATTCCACGTGACGTCGGTCCACTCAATTTCCGACATACCGGCCATTATGCGAGCACCGCTTTGGCGAGCTTCGCTGCAAGTTTCGCCTTCTCGTGGGGGTTCGCCCAAGCGAACATCAGAGAAAATTCTTGGATGCCATTTCTCCCAAGTGGCAAGGTCTCGTCTAGCACTCGTCCCCCGAACGCATCGCCCAACCTATCCTTCGCGACCTTTTCAAACCAAGCGATGTCTACCGCGCGCTTCGAGCGAAGTTGCGGCTGATCGAATAAGTCCGTCGATGCCTCTTCGACCACAGCCACCTCTCTCCAAGCGCTGGTTCCAAGTGCTGCGTCGACACGCGGTCCGCCATCCGGGTTGATCTGGCCATCTCCTGAAACCTGACGGTACATCGCAAAAACTGGAACGAGATACCACAAGTCGACCGCTCTCGTTTGCCCCAAGAGCTCTAGAGTCTCGTAATTGATTTGCAGGCCGAACGGATCAAGGAATACGACTGCTCGAGTTTCCTTCCAGTTCTGCGATTTGCATAGATCCCGAAGCATCTCGTTGGCATCCAGCCGCGTCAGCTCAACCCTGTCGGCTAATTGTGGAAATTCGTCACGAACGGCTTTCCGCAGTGCTGTCACGTTCGACTGTTTGACGTCGTTCAGCAAATAGCTGTGAAAGGGCGGATTGACCCCGAGCGCTCTAATCGCCGACCCGACAATAATCGCATCGGTGTCGGCTACTGGACCCGCGAAGCCGTCCAGCGAATTTTGACTCGTATTTGAAGCTTCGAAAGTTCCCTTTGGCACCGAGGAGCCGGACCCAGCGCAAGCATCAACGTAGAGCAGTTTGAACGGCTGGAACTTCAAAGCAGTCGCATAAGCTTGGAGATACTTCTGAACTGTCTCTAGCTTCTGAACGGTATGCTTATCTCCAAACGGTTGTGCTTCCACGATCGTTCTCCGTGAACATAGCGGGAACGATAGTGCAATATGTGGCGGTGTTCAACAGTTTATCTATTACCTCAATCGTGCTCCCTTCCACCCGCGCCCATATACAACTCGCTCCCCGTCTCCCGGAACACGCGGCTCATGTCCGCCATCCCCGCCTCGACTTCCTCCGCCGCGACGAAGCTCTCCACTCCCGAATTCTGCTTCGCCGCGAAATCCCGCACTTCCTGCGTTATCTTCATCGAGCAGAACTTCGGGCCGCACATCGAGCAGAAGTGGGCGGTCTTGGCGCCTTCCGCGGGGAGGGTCTGGTCGTGGTATTGCTCCGCCGTGTCGGGGTCGAGCGACAGGTTGAACTGGTCGCGCCAGCGGAATTCGAAGCGGGCTTTTGACAGCGCGTCGTCGCGGACCTTGGCGGCCGGGTGGCCCTTGGCAAGGTCGGCCGCGTGGGCGGCGAGCTTGTAGGTCACCACGCCCACCTTCACATCGTCGCGGTCGGGCAGGCCGAGGTGTTCCTTGGGCGTGACGTAGCACAGCATCGCGGTGCCGAACCACCCGATCATCGCCGCGCCGATGCCGCTGGTGATGTGGTCGTAACCCGGCGCGATGTCGGTGACGAGCGGGCCGAGGGTGTAGAACGGCGCCTCGCCGCACGCGGCGAGCTGCTTGTCCATGTTCTCCTTCACCTTGTGCATCGGCACGTGGCCCGGCCCTTCGATCATCACCTGCACGTCCTGCGCCCAGGCGCGCTTCGTCAGCTCGCCCAGGGTGTAGAGCTCGGCAAACTGCGCCTCGTCATTGGCGTCGGCGATGCTGCCGGGGCGCAGGCCGTCGCCCAATGAGTAGGCGATGTCGTAGGCCTTCATGATCTCGGTGATCTCGTCGAAGCGTTCGTAGAGGAACGATTCCTTGTGATGCGCCAGGCACCATTTCGCCATGATGCTGCCGCCGCGGCTGACGATGCCGGTCACGCGCCTGGCGGTCATCGGGATATAGGGCAGGCGCACGCCCGCGTGGATGGTAAAGTAGTCGACGCCCTGTTCCGCCTGTTCAATCAACGTGTCGCGGAACACCTCCCACGTCAGGTCCTCGGCAATGCCGCCGACCTTCTCCAACGCCTGGTAGATCGGCACGGTGCCGATCGGCACGGGGCTGTTGCGGATGATCCATTCGCGGGTGTCGTGGATGTTGCGGCCGGTGGACAGGTCCATCACGGTGTCCGCGCCCCAGCGGATCGACCAGACCATCTTGTCGACCTCGCTCGCCACATCGCTGGCGACGGCGGAATTGCCGATGTTGGCGTTGATCTTGACCAGGAAGTTGCGCCCGATCGCCATCGGTTCGCATTCGGGGTGGTTGACGTTGCTGGGGATGATGGCGCGGCCGCGGGCGACCTCGTCCCGCACGAATTCGGGGGTGACGTAGTCGGGGATGGATGCGCCCCAGTCCTGCCCGTCGCGTTCCCGCGCCATGCGTTCGCGGCCCAGGTTCTCGCGTTCCGCGACGTATTCCATCTCGGGCGTGATGATGCCGCGGCGGGCATAGTGCATCTGGCTGAGGTTCGCGCCGGGCTTGGCGCGCAGTACGCGGGCGTGGACATTCGGGAACGGCGGGACGCCGCCCGAACGGTCCGGGCCGAGCTGGCCGTTATCCTCCGGCTTCACTTCGCGCGCAGCGTATTCCTCGACGTCACCGCGGGCGAGCTGCCATTCGCGGCGCAGCTGGGGCAAGCCCTGGCGGATGTGGATCGTGGCGGCTGGGTCGGTATAGGGGCCGCTGGTGTCGTAGACGCGCACGCTCGGCTCGCCGCTGGTCGGTTCGAGGTCGATCTCGCGCATGGCAACCTTCAGCGGGCCGACGTGAATCTTGCGGCTGCCCCGGATCGGGCCGGTGGTGACGCCGATGTCGAAGGTGGAATTGATGTCGGCCATGCATGCTCTCCTCAGGCAGAGGGCAAGAGCGACCTGTTCCGGTGTCACCGGCCCGCTCCCTCCGCCCGTGTTAACGGGTTCAGGTTCAACGGGTCGGAGGATGCGAGCCCTCCCTCTCAGCGCACGCGCGCTCCCCGGGGATGGACGGGACGATAGGTGGCGCGGGGGCCGCTGTCCAGCGGGCGCAGTCGGCGCTCCCCCCGAGAAATAGGGTTAACCGGCCGATAACCATGCCGGGTGTACATGGCCGGGCATAACAAAACGAGATCGGGGACGTCCAATGGGGATATCGCAAGGCCTGTCCCGGGCAGTGGGAGCGGTTTGCGCAGCTACCGCGATGGGGTTTGCGGCGGCCGTGCCGGCGGCAGGCGAAGACCGCGTGTGCGTCGACCCGGCCAATCCGGCCGCTACAGGATCGGGATCGCAAACCACTGCAGCGGGCACAGCCAACAGCACCGCCTGCGGAACAGGAGCAAGGGCCACGGGCACCAATTCCGTGGCCGTCGGGACAGCGACGAACGCGCCTGGCACCAGCGCGGTCGCCATGGGCAACACTGCGGCGGCGACAGGCGGCAATGCCGTCGCGATCGGCAGCGCCGCTGCCGCATCGGGCAGCGGCGCCGTGGCCATCGGCAGCGGCGCCAGCGCGACGGGCACCAACGCCGTCGCCATCGGCACCGGCGCCGTCAATGCGACCGCGAACACGGTATCCTTCGGCACCGTGGGCGCGCCGCGCCGCCTGACCAACGTTGCCAACGGAACGTCTTCGACCGACGCTGTCAATCTGGGCCAGCTCGATACGGTCCGAACGATCGCGAGCTCGGCCCAGACGACTGCCAGCACGGCCAACACTTCCGCCAATGCCGCGCGCACGGCGGCAGCAACAGCGCAGACGACCGCCAACTCGGCCAGCACGACAGCCAACGCTGCGCGCACCGCGGCCGCTGCTGCTCAGACGACCGCAAGCACTGCAAACACAACTGCCAACGCTGCGCGCACAGCAGCATCCGCGGCGCAGACCAGTGCGAACACTGCCAACACCACGGCCAATGCCGCCCGCACCGCTGCCGCCACCGCGCAGGCAACAGCGAATACCGCGAACAGCACCGCCAATGCCGCGCGCACGGCCGCGTCCAGTGCGCAAGCCACAGCGAATACAGCCCTTGCCACGGCCGGCAATGCGCTGAGCGTGGCAACCACGGCGCAAACGACGGCGAGCAGTGCGGCTGCCGCGGCATCAGCCGCCCAGACGACCGCCGAGCAAGCGCAGACCGCTGCCGCCGGAGCAACCTCCACGGCGCAGACCGCGCGCGCTGAAGCGGCGAGCGCCCAGGCCGCTGCCGACCAAGCCAACATGGCAAACGCGGTGCAGGACACGCGGCTGGCCGAAGCAGAGGCAATCAATATCGATCAATCGGTGCGCATCGGCGCGCTCGACGCAGGGCTCGCAGCCGAAACATCGGCACGGATCGATGCCGACCTGCAATCCGACCAGCGTCTGACGGCCGAAACCCGCGCGCGCGAATCGCTGGCTGCAGCGCTTGCCGAAGAATCCTTCGCACGACAGATGGCGGATCTGGCTCTCGCCGGACAGATCGAGCGGCTCAATTCCCGGGTTGACCGGCTGGAACGCCACGTTGCCAGTTCGACTGCGGTTGCCATCGCGATGAGCGGCAACGCATTCCTGCCGGACATGCGGTTCAATCTCACCGCCAACGTCGGGTCGTACGGCGGCGCACGAGCAGGATCGGTCCAGCTGGGCGCCATGCTGACGCCAAACGTTGCCATCAACGCAGGCGTGGCGAAGGGCTTCAATGGAGGTGGCCGGGGCGCAAGCCGCGTCGGCATCACGCTTGGGTGGTGAACGCCCTTCGCCCTAACCCAAAGGAAATGGCAGGGGTGACAGGATTCGAACCCGTGGCCCTCGGTTTTGGAGACCGATGCTCTACCAGCTGAGCTACACCCCTGCAGCGGCTGCGGCCCTTAGGGCATAGCAGGCGCACGGCGCAAGGCGAAATACGCGCGCATGACGATGCCGGCCGTGCTAGTGCAGCGTTTCACCATGCACAGCCCGCATTCCCCACCCGCGCCTGAGCCCCTTCCGGTCGATACCCTGCTGCTCGCCTATCGCAGCGGAATCTTCCCGATGGCCGACGCGCGCGAGGACCGGGAGGTGTTCTGGGTCGAACCGCGCCAGCGAGCGATCCTGCCGCTTGCCGGGTTTCACTTGTCCGCATCGCTGCGCAAGGTCGTTCGGCAGGACAGGTTCCGCGTTACCGTGGATGCCGCCTTCGACCGCGTCATCGCCGCCTGCGCCGCGCCGCGCGAAGACGACGAGGGCGGCAGCTGGATCAGCCACCGGATCGAGGCCAGTTATGCCGCGCTGCACGCGGCCGGCCATGCGCATTCGGTCGAATGCTGGCGCGGGGACGAGCTGGTGGGCGGGCTGTATGGCGTGGCATTCGACCGGGTGTTTTGCGGTGAAAGCATGTTCAGCCATACCGACAATTCCAGCAAGGTCGCACTTGCCTGGCTGGTCGCGCTGATGCGGATGGCGGGATACCGGCTACTCGACTGCCAGTTCCTGACCAGCCATCTCGCCTCGCTCGGGGCGGCGGAAATCCCTCAGGGCGACTACCTGGCGTTCCTGGCCCAGGCGCGCGGCAAGCCGCGCCTGACACTGCCCCAGGCCTATTCCTCGGTGCTGTCCGCCTCTTCGGCAGCGGGTGCTGCTGCAGGCTCGGGCGTTGGGGCGGCGGAAGGTGTGGCCGCGGGCGCCGGGGCCGAACGCGCGGGCGCGGCATCATCATCGTCCGAAGCCGGTGCGCCGCCTTCCTCGCCCGGGAAGCTCATCGCGCAATCCTTGACCCACACGTCGTAGATCGGGTGTTCCACCACGTTCAGTGACGGCGAACGCTTGAACATCCAGCCGGAGAAAATCCGGCCCCAGTTCCCCTGCCGCCGGTCGCGCACGAACACCTGAACGAATGCACCCGTTTCCGCCGGCATTTCCCACGGGGCGGTCCGCTCGCAGGCGGAAAGGCGGACGATCACGTCACCCACGCGGCGCGCCTCGCCCGGCTTCAGTTCGACGTCCTGCGTCAGGTTGTTGCGCTTGTTGAGCAGGCCCAGCGTCGCCACCCGCTCCGCCATCGGCGTGCCCAGACCTGCCTCGGCAGCGGGCTGCGGCGGGGCCGCAGTGCGGCGCAGTTCTTCCGGAATTTCGGTTTCCACCGCCTCGGGCGCCGGGGGACCGCGATCACATGCGGCGAGCACGGCCAGAGCGGCAAGAGGCGCCAGCGCGCGCATCGTCACGCGTCGGGCGACCATGCTTCGTAATCGCCGCTGGCGCGCGCGCGGCGCCCGCCCATCTCGAGCGCGCCTGCCGGGCGATAGGCGGCGGGGGTGCCGGTCGCATTGGGCGTAAAGTCGGCTTCCCAGATGTGCGCGGGCGGCAGGTTGCTTTCCGGCACATCGTCGAACGAACCGTGCAGCCAGCCATGCCATTCGGCCGGAACGCGGCTGGCATCGTTGGCGCCTTCGTAGATTACCCAGCGGCGTTCACGCCCACCCGCGGCCTTCTTCTTCGACCGGAAATAGCGGTTGCCCTGCGCATCGGTGCCGACCTGGATACCGTTGCGCCAGCTCCAGAACAGGGTGCCAAGCGTTGCGCCATTCCACCAGGTGAAGATCTTGCCGAGGAAATTCATGGCCGCGCGCCTAGCCGATTCGCTGCGCGTGGCCAAGCTGCAAACCCTACCATTCCACCAGGTCCCCCGGCGCGATGCCCAACTGCGCCGCGCGGCCGCCCGGAATCTCCAGCACGGCTGTCGCCGGCCCGGTCGAAGCGACCGAATCCAGCGAATAGGGCGTGGTCATGGCGGCGATGTTCACGATCCGGCCGTCGGCACCGACGAAGATGATGTCGAGCGGCAGCGGCGTGTTCTTCATCCAGAAGCTGAGCATCTGCGGCGCGGCATAGGGAAACACCATGCCTTCGTTCGGGCCCAGTTCGGTGCGGAACATAAGCCCGCGCGCCTGGGCCTGCGGCGTGTCGGCGACCTCGACCTTGAAGGCGTGACGTTTCGCCCCGCTGGTTACGGTCAGCGGTATAACCTCAAGGCCCGATACCGGATGGCGTGCGGGCGAGGTGGCGGCCGCCGTCGGTGCGGTTTCGGCTGCGCCTTGCGGCGAACAGGCAAGGCAGGCCGCTGCCAGCAGGACGGCCAGCGGCCGCAATCTATTCGATCTGGTCATCATCGGCTTCCGCAACCCATTGTTCGAGCGCAGCTTGGCTCGGGCAATCCACTACCGCACCCGCGTGGTCGAATCCATGCCCCGCGCGCACCAGCGCGGCAAACTGCTTTTCGCGCAGCGGACGATCGATCGGTGCGCCGTGAAACGGCCCCAGCCGGCGTCTGCGCGCCAGCGCGAATGCTGCACGGCGTGCCGCGCCTTCGCCCGGGGCGACTTCCCGGCGGATGTTTTCTTCGATCCCGGCCTCGCCCAGCGCCTGCGCGACGCGGCGCGCGCCGTATCCGCGCCGCAGCAGGTCCCCGCCCCGCGCCCGCGCATAAGCTTCGTCGTCGAGGTAGCCGAGTTCGGCAAAACGGGCGGAGATTGCGGCGGGATCGGGATTGCCCTCGCCCTCCCAGCCGCGCTCGCGCAGCTTGCGGGCCAGGTAACGTTCAAGCTTCCCCGCGCTGGTCGCAAACCTTGCAACATAAGTCAGCGCCAATTCATGCAGCCTGGCGGAATCGAGCGGCCTGGGTGCCCGCCGGGCACGCTTCCGCTCTTGTTCTTCGCCGCTCATGGTCATAATCGTGCCACAGTCTTTGCGAAATGACTAAAGTTTAGAGGCGGCGCCGGGGACCCAGCGTCGTTGAAGGAACAATTGGGAGCGCGAACGGTGTGGAACTTTTCGCGCTATAACAACGGGTTCATCCTCCACACATGACCGATTCAGCCCTTTCTCCGACCCCCAACGACTGCGCGCTGCCGCGCATCAGGGCGGATTTCGCCACGTTCGCCGACGCGATCGATTACGCCGCGCGGAGCGAGAAGGGACTCAATTTCCACGACATGCGCGGGGAAATCGAGTTCGTCTATCCCTACGCTGCATTGCGGGAAGACGCGCTGACGATGGCGCGGCGGCTGGTCGCTGCCGGCATCGGCAAGGACGACCGCGTTGCCCTGATCGCCGAGACCGGCCCGGATTTCGCCGCCCTGTTCTGTGCCTGCATCTACACCGGCGCCTGGCCGGTACCGCTGCCGCTGCCGACCAGTTTCGGCGGCAAGGAAAGCTATATCGATCAGCTTGCCGTCCAGCTCGAAAGCTCGGACCCCAAGATGCTGATCTACCCCCCCGAGATCGCGGAAATGGCGCAAGCCGCCGCCGACCGTCAGGGCTGCGAGGGGATCGACTGGGCGAGCTTTGCAGAGCGTGCCGCGCCCGAATGCGATCTGCCGACCGCCCAGCCGGACGACATCTGCTATCTCCAGTATTCCAGCGGATCGACCCGCTTCCCCACCGGTGTCGCGGTGACGCACGAGGCATTGCTGCACAACCTCTATGGCCATGCCACCGGCGTGGACCTGGGCGTGAACGACCGGGTGGTCAGCTGGCTGCCGTGGTATCACGACATGGGGCTGGTCGGCTGCTTCCTGTCGCCGATCGCCAACCAGGCTTCGGTCGATTATCTCAAGACCGAACATTTCGCGCGGCGCCCGCTGGCATGGCTGGACCTGATCAGCCGCAACCAGGGCAATACGCTCAGCTATTCGCCGACTTTCGGCTACGACATCTGCGCGCGGCGGATCTCCAGCCAGAGCCACGTGGCCGACCGGTTCGACCTGTCGCGCTGGCGCACGGCGGGCAACGGCGCCGACATGATCCGGCCCGATGTCATGCAGAACTTCGTCAACGCCTTTGCCGACGCGGGATTTCGCGCCAGCGCGTTCACGCCCAGCTACGGCCTTGCCGAAGCGACGCTGGCCGTCACCGTCATGCCTCCGGGCGAAGGCATCCGGGTCGAACTGGTCGAGGAGGAACGCCTGTCGGGCCGCCCGCGCGACCTGACCCGCCCTGCCCGCTACCGCGCGATCGTCAACTGCGGCAAGCCGCTGCCCGGCATGGAAGTCGAAATCCGTGACGAGCGCAACCAGGTCCGTGGCGATCGCCAGATCGGCAAGGTCTGGTGCCGCGGCAAGAGCGTGATGCACTCGTACTTCCGCAACGAGGAAGCGACCAACGACTGCCTCGTCGCCAGGGACAATGGCGAGGTCTGGCTCGACACGGGCGACATGGGCTACACCGCCGACGGCTATCTGTTCATCGTCGGCCGTGCGAAGGACATGATCATCATCAACGGCAAGAACCACTGGCCGCAGGACATCGAGTGGGCGGTGGAACAGCTGCCCGGCTTCAACCACGGTGATGTCGCCGCGTTCAGCTACGAAATGGAAAACGGCGAGGAAGCGCCCGCCGTGCTGGTCCATTGCCGCGTGTCGGACCCCGAAGAACGGCTGAAGCTGCACGAGGCGATCCGCGACAAGGTCCGCTCCGTCACGGGCATGAACTGCGTCGTCGAGCTGGTCCCGCCGCGCACCCTGCCGCGCACCAGTTCGGGCAAGCTGTCCCGCGCCAAGGCGAAACGCCTCTACCTCGCGGGCGAGATCGAACCGATCAAGTTGCTCGAGGCGGCGTAGCGCCAGCCTAGCCCGGGCTGCCCCAGGCGACCTGCACCGCTCCGCCCCCTGGGCGGCGCTCGATATCGGTCACGCCGATTTCCTCGAGTGCTTCGGCAACACGCTCCGTATCGGCGGCAGGCCCGGCCAGCACCAGCGGCGCATTGATGCGGCGTGCGGCCCACCCGACCAGCGCCAGCGCGCGGGCGCCCGCTTCGGTCGGCTCGCCATCTTCGAATGCGATCGACGGCAAGTCGCCTGCAGGCGGGATGAGCTCGATCCGCCAGTCCGGTTCGGTCGCGGCAAGGCGGCGTTCGAGCGTGCGCCAGGTGGCGAGGCTCGCCCCGTCCAGCGCGCCTGTTCGCACCAGGGCGCGGCGGCGTTCGCGATCGACCAGCACTTCGCTTTCCGGCACGCCCGCGATGATGGAAAGCCGCGCGGCAAGCTCGTCCGCCCGTTCGCTTGCCCGGCGTTCGCTGTCGCGCGCGGCGGAAAGCTGGGCTTCCTCCGCCGCGCTGGCGGCAGTGCCGACCTGATACTGCGTCAGCGCGAGCGTAACCGGCTGGCCCAAGGCCCGCTCGATCGAACGGCGCGCCAGTCCTTCCGCTTCCGGCAGCAGTTCCGGTGTCAGAACCGCGGCCGTCACGCCGATCGGCTCGGCTTCGAAATCGATGGCGATCTCTGACAGGCGCGAGGATCTGGCGAAGGGATCCATAACCTCTGCCCGGATGGTGCGCTGCGCCTGCGTTTCCCAGCCGATCCGTATCAGCGACAGGCCCAGCGGCACGGTCAACGCCACCAGCACGGTAAACATCGCGATGTTCTGGAACAGGGTATGACGGCCCGAAAGATAGGTCTTGAAGCCATAGAGCCGCGCAATCAGCGCCGCGAACAGCGCGATGGCAACGAAGTTGGTGATGTAGAGCAGCAGCGCGCCGGAAAAGACCGTCCAGTTGCCGGTCGCCAAGCCAAACCCGACCGTGGCGAGCGGCGGCATCAGCGCGGTCGCGATCGCCACGCCGACGATGGCGCCTTCCTTGCCCCGGATCATTGCGTAGGCCCCTGCAAGCGCCGAAAACACCGCCACGAGCAGATCGAACAGGTTGGGCCGGGTGCGCGCGGCGATTTCGCTGGTCACCTCCTTCAACGGCGATGCAAGCACGATCAGCGCGCACAGCAGTATCGCCACGACCGAACCGAGCGCCAGCGACTTGGCTGTCTGGCGCATCCAGCGATAATCAGCCGTGGCGAGCGCGAACCCGAGCCCGACGATCGGCCCCATCAGCGGCGAGAGCAGCATCGCCCCGATTACGACGGCCGGCGATGACAGCAGCAGTCCGAGGATCGCAATTCCCGCCGACATCGCGGTGAGAAACAGGTAACGGGCCGACAGCGCGCCATCCTCGCGCCGCTGTTCGATCACCGCGGCGTGGTCGACCGTGCCCCTTACATCCTCGCGCCACCACTTGCGGAAGCTGACGATGGTTCGTGCTAGGTTGAGCTGTCGTTCAGGCCGCGGCTGGCTCGCCATAAATCCCTGTCCTCACTTGGCTGGATCGTGGTCCTAGCCAGCGATGGCGGGCAATGAAAGGATGGACGCCGGGTGGCGCTTGCGGCACATCCTGCCGGGTATTCTTGAACTTCGTGTCTTAGCCCCTTAATACAGTCTCCAGAGGAGCAACCAGCACATCATGGCTACCAACGAGACGCAGACTGCAACCGCCGTCGATTTCGAGCTGACCCCGCCCAGCCCGGTGCCGCAGGTCGCGCCTGCCAAGGCCGCAGGCCTGGTGCCCGTGGGCGAAGAAGTGAAAAGCAAGCTGGACGAAAAGGTCGAAGGCTTCGTCAACGATCTCGTCGCGGTCGACGCCAACTCGCCCGAATTCGGCAAGAAGGTCGATCAGCTGACCAACATGGGCCGCAAGGAAATCCTTGCCGCGGCAGGCATGTCGAACCGCTTCCTCGACCGCCCGGTGCGCGCGATGGACAAGGACGAAGGCGTGGGCGCGAACCTCGCCGAACTGCGCCGGGTGGTCGAAGATCTGGACCCGGGCAAGCGCGGCGCGCTGTCGACCCCGCGCAAGATCCTGGGCATCATCCCGTTCGGCAACAAGCTGACCAATTACTTCCGCAGTTATCAGAGCGCGCAGACGCACATCCAGTCCATCCTGGGCAGCCTTGCCAGCGGCAAGGACGAACTGATCATGGACAATGCCGCGATTGACGTCGAACGGCAGAAGCTGTGGGAAGCGATGGGCAACCTCGAACAGATGATCCACATCTCGAAGAAGCTCGACGAGCGGCTCGAGGAAAAGGCGCTGGAACTGGATTCCGTCGATCCGGCCAAGGCCAAGGCGATCCGCGAAACCGCGCTGTTCTACGTCCGTCAGCGCACGCAGGACCTGCTGACCCAGATGGCAGTATCGGTGCAGGGCTACCTCGCGCTGGACCTGGTGAAGAAGAACAACGTCGAACTGGTCAAGGGTGTGGACCGCGCCAGCACCACCACCGTGGGCGCACTGCGCACCGCCGTGACCGTGGCCGAAGCGATGACCAACCAGCGGCTGGTGCTGAACCAGATCACCGCGCTCAACACCACCACCGCGAACATCATCGACAGTACCAGCACGATGCTGCGCGAACAGACCGGCAAGATTCACGAACAGGCTGCCAGCAGCACGATCCCGCTCGAAACGCTGCAGCGCGCCTTCCAGAACATCTACGACACGATGGACGAGGTCGACGCGTTCAAGCTGCGCGCGCTCGACAGCATGAAGCAGACGGTCACCCTGCTGTCGGGCGAAGTCGAGAAGTCGAAAGGCTATATCGCGCGGGCAGAGGGCCAGGCACAGGCGGCAAGGCAGGTCAACGAAAGCTCCCTGCTGACGGTCGAGGGCTGACGCTAAGTGAACGATCTGACCCGGAACAGCGACCGCCTGATCGAGGAGGGGCGCCGCCTGCGCGACGACAACCGCGCCGGCGGGCGGCACCGCGCGGGCGGGGGCCGCTCGATCGGCCAGCGCTCGGCCGAACTGAAGCGCGGCCATTACATGCGCAAGCTGGTGCGCGTGCTGCTGGCGACGTTCGCAATCCTGGTGGGCGCGAGCATTGCCGGCATGATCCTCAACGGCATCGGCTTTATCGGCGTCATGCTGACGATCTTCGCCATCGCCGCCGCTGCGATTGCCTTGACTGCGTTTCCCAAGATGAAGGTGCCCCGCCGCGCCGACCTGACCAAGGGCGACGTGCGCACGATGGTCGGGCGGACGGAGCTGTGGCTGGAACATCAGCGCGCTGCCCTGCCCCCGCCTGCTGCTGCCCTGGTCAGCGACATGGGGGTGCAGCTCGACGCGCTCGGCCTGCAGCTCGAAAATCTCGACCCGGCGCATCCGGTCGCGCACGAGGTCCGCTCTTTGGTGGGGGATGTCCTGCCCGAAACGATCGACGCCTATCGCCGCATCCCCGCACATTTGCGTCGGGAAAAGAGCGCCGGGGCAACCACGCCCGACGAGCAGCTGACCGAAAGCCTGGGCAAGATCAGCCGCGAGATTGACCATGTGACACGGCAACTGGCGCAGGGTTCGCTCGACGATCTCGCCATCCGCACCCGCTACCTCGACTACAAGTACGGCGAGAATGCCGAAACGACCAGGGAATCCAATTGATGCGCGTCGCCATACCCCACAATCTTAACCGCGAGGTCGTGCGTCAGCGGCTGAAGAACCGCAGCCATGAAATCGCCGATCACGTGCCCGGCGGCATGGCCGAAGTCGAAACCGCCTGGACCAGCGAGGATCGCCTCGCCCTGACGATCAAGGCGATGGGGCAGCAGCTCAACGGCGGGATCGAGATCGAGGAAAGCCAGCTGGTGATCGACCTGGACCTGCCGCCCGCGCTCAGCTTCGTCGAACCGATGATCGCAGGGGCGATCCGCCAGCAGACGCAGAAGTTGCTGACCTAGCGGACAGCTCCCAGCGGCTGCGCGACGAGTGCTCGGCCGACATCGGGAAAAATGACCTCGGCCAGATTATCCACCTGGATGCAGGTTCCGGCCGCGAACGCTTCGCCCCCGACAGTTACCGTGCCTTCCACAGGGATCACCAGCACGCGTCCGGCGAACCGGCGCAGGACCTCGCCCGACGGAGCGCCGCTGACCTGCTGGAGCTGGAACTTCGGCCCTTCCACCAGCGCCGCATTCTCGCGCGGGTCGACGTGGCGCCGCAGGTTGGCAGGATGATCTTCCGCGCGGGCGACCGCGACCGCAGCGTCGACATGCAGTTCACGCGGGCGACCGTAGTCGTAGAGGCGATAAGTGATGTCCGAATTCTGCTGGATCTCGATCAGGCTCAGCCCTGGCCCGATCGCGTGGACGGTGCCCGCTGGCAGGTAAAAGAAGTCGCCGGGAGCGGCGGGATGCCATTCCAGCAGTTCCTCGATCGACCCGTCAAGGGCGGCAGCGCGGATATCTTCACGGTCCGGATTGCCGCGAAAGCCGATCGCCAGGCTCGCGCCAGGCTCCGCATCCAGCACCAGCCAGCATTCGTCCTTGCCGCGCTGCCCCTGGGGTGCATCGTCGTCGGACGGATGAACCTGGACAGACAGTTTTTCGCTGGTGAAGAGATACTTCACCAGCAGGTCGGGAAACGCAGGATCGGGCTCGAACCATATCTCGCCAATTCTTGCGCCGGATTGGCCCGCGAAAGGCTGGGGCAACCGGTCGCGTCCCCAGACCTTCTCCACCGTGCGAACCGGCAGGGCCTGCGCGCCTGTCATTGCCCGTTCGCCCCGGCCAGCTTGCCGACCTTCTGCACGCCAGACGCGCTCGTCACCACGACCTCATCCCCATCGACCACAACGATCACCCCGTCGAGGCCGATCACCGAGATCCGAGGGCCGTCGCTCTGGGTCATGACATTGCAGCAATCGACCAGTTCTGCCGGGCCGATCGCCAGGTTGCCTTGCTCATCCCCGCCGCGCGCCTCGTGCAGGGCCTGCCAGTTGCCGATGTCCGACCAGCCGAATTCCGCGGGCACTACAGCTGCGCGGGCAGTATTTTCCATGACTGCGTAGTCGATTGATTCTCCATCGATCGCGCGCCAGGCCTGCTCGTCCGGATGGAACTGGCGGCCATCCCACTTGCCCCCCGCAACAGCTTCGGCCACGCCGCGGGCCATATCCGGGCGGTAGCGGGCCAACTCGTCCAGCAGCGCCCCGGCGCGGAAGGCGAAGATGCCGCCGTTCCAGTCGTAGCCACCTTCGGCCAGGAAACGTTCGGCGCGGGCCAGATCGGGCTTCTCCACAAAGCTGTCGATGGCGAAACCGCCGTCGATCGCGGCGCCGCGCCGGATATAGCCATATCCCGTTTCGGGCCGGGTGGCGCCGATGCCGATCGATACCATCATGTCGGCCTGGGCGAGCCGTGCAGCTGCCTGGGCCACGCGGGCGAAGGCTGCCGTATCGGCGATATGATGATCACTTGGGCAGACCAGCAGAACCTCGTCGGGCTCGACCAGCGATGCGGCCAGGGCAATGGCAGGTGCGGTGTTGCGCCCCACCGGTTCCACCGCGACGCGGACCTCGGGCCCGGCCTGCGCTGCTATATGCGGCAAATGCGCGCCCCCGGCGACGACCAGCGGAGGCGCGAACAGCGCGGGATCGGCGCAGCGGTCAAGCGCCTGCTGGAACAGCGTTCGTTCGCCGATCAAGGGCAGAAACGGTTTCGGCAGCTCAGGCCGGCTGCACGGCCACAATCTGGTGCCGTTGCCACCGCTCAAGATCACGGGAATGATGGTCATGCCCGCAAAACGCCTTCCGTATCAATTGGGTCCACTGTCATTGCTGCACCGGTCAGTTGAAGAAATCCTGTCGCCATCCGAATTCGGAAACCACCGGATTGCCGTCGCGATCGACCGCGGGGCGAAATCGGAATCGCTGCATGGCAAGCTCGCACGTTCGCCGGTTCGTTTCAGCGAACGGGCCGGGTCGCAGGATCCGACACGCGGTCGGTTGCCCGTCTGTACCCACGGTAATCGCGATGGTGACGGAGGTTCCGATCCGCGCCTCGCGCCCGCCTTCTGGTACAGGATAGTCGCCTGCATTGCTGATGTCGCCGGCGATCTTAACCGCCTTGGCTGCAATCCCGCCGCCTGACCCGGCGCCGCCCTGACCACTGCCCGTTCCGGTGCCCTGGCCGCCCGCGCCGGTCCCGGTCCCGCTGTCACGGGCGCCGGACGTATCGGCGGTGCCGGTCGAGGGTGCACGAGGGACCGGTGTCGGACGCGCGACAGGGACAGGCGGCTCGGGCGCTGCAACCTCGCGCGCAGTCGCCTCTCGCCCCGCGTCGCCGGCCGCGCCTGCATCGGGTTGAGGCTCCGGCTCGGGCAGATCTTCAGGCGTCGTCACGATGACTGTGAAAGCTTCCACCACGCTGTCTTCCACCGCGGCCACGGCATCGGGGGCAAGTGCACGCGTCAGCCCGTATATCGCCAGCACGTGCAGCAGCCCGATCAGCACCACCAAAGCAGGCCGGGGCCGCCGCCGCGTGCTGGTGAACCCGCCAGTTTGCACCCTGTCCCCTCTGCTCTGTCATGCCGTGCGCCCGTAATGATGCGTAACGGCCCCTAACCGGAACGCGAGAGTTTGGCGCTTTCCTGCGCATGCGCAAGAGGGTGGCAAGGTTGATAAAAATAACGTCCAGGGCTTGGATCGCGGCGGCGGCAGCAGCGGCGCTGTTTGGCGTGCTGACATTTTACTGCATCGAACTGACGCGCGGCGATGGCCGCATCGCCGCGATATGGCTACCCAATGCTTTCGCGGTCGCGCTGCTATTGCGGCCGCGCCATACCCGGCGAGAAGTTCCGCTGCTTACCGCGATCTGGCTCGGCATGGCCATTGCAGCGCATCTGGCAGGAGAAGCTGCGCCCAATGCCGCGGCCCTGGCAACCTGCAACCTGCTGGAAATCGCTCTGGCCCTGATCCTGACCCGGCGGCTGTGCGGGCGGCATGTCCGCATGGATCGAGCTGGTCATCTCGTCCATTTCATCGCCTGCGCCGGCGTGGCGGCGCCCGCGGTATCTGCAACTCTGGCTACCCTGGTGCTGGGGCTGGAGGGCCCGCTTTCGCCCGCCTTGTGGGCGAACTGGTTTGTCGCGCATGCACTCGGCTTGATCGTGCTGGCACCGGTCATACTAATCCTGCTGAGTGCGCTGGCGCACCCGCGCCTGCTGCAACGGCGCGAACTGGGCGAATGGGCTGCCGTGATCGCGGCATGTGCCGGTGTAACGGCCGCCCTGTTTGCACAAACCGGGCTGCCGCTGCTGTTCCTGACGGCACCGGCGGTTCTGGTCGCCGCCTTCCGGCTCGGCACCCTCGGCACAGCGGTTTCGGTGGTTGCGATCGGAATCGTGGCAACAGCGCTGACGTGGCACGGCAGCGGCCCGATCAACATGATCGAGGGGCCGCTGGCGGTTCGTCTGCTGGTCCTCCAGGCATTTCTCGCTGCTACACTTGTCATGGGCTTGCCAGTCGCCGCCGTGCTCAATGGCAAGCGGCGCCTTGGAAAACGGATCGACGCCCAGAACGATCACTTGCGCTTGCTGACCGCAACCATTTCCGACGCGATCCTGCGGTTCGACCGCAACGGCATATGCACCTATGCCTCCCCTTCGGTTGCAAAGGTGCTTGGCCTGCCCCCCGAAACGTTTCTGGGGCGGCGCGCATCCGATGGCGCGCATCCGCCTGACCGGCCCGCCATCGCCGCCGCCAAAGCCCGGCTGGCATCGGGCCTGAGTGAGCATGAGCGGGTGATCTTTCGCCGCATAACCGATGATCCGGAAGGTCGGCCGGTCTTGATCGAAACCGATGCCATCGTCGAACGCGATCCCGCCACCGATGCCCATACGGGCTTCATCGTCTGCGCGCGCGACGTGACCGAACGGATCGCATTGGAACGCGACCTTTCCCGCACTCGCCGGGCCCTCGCCCATGCCAACGATGCGCGCGCTGCATTTGTCGACGGCATGGGCCGCGCGATCCGCGGGCGGCTGGAACATCTGCAAGTCGCGGCCCTGCAACTCGCCCATACCGACCTCGCGCCGGAACAACGGCGACAGGCCGATGCCATTGCAGCCAGCGGAGCACGACTGCTGCGAATGCTCGGTGCGATCGACGAGCTCGCCTCGATCGAGGCAGGCAGGCGCCCCATGCGCACCGTGCCGGTCGGGCTGCGCCAGCTGATCGCGGCCTGCGTCTCGGCGCATCGCCCGCAAGCAGCGCAAAAGGGGCTGACCCTGGCGCTCGCCTGCGATGCCGAGGTGCCCGCGACGCTAGTCACCGACGGGGCACACTTGCGGCAGATATTGCTCACGCTCATCGACAACGCGGTTCGCCACACGCGCAGCGGCAAGGTGGCCATCCGCGCGTCGGCGGAGGATGACCATATCGTGATTTCGGTGGAGGACAGCGGGCCGGGTATCGGTTCTGACCGGCGCGAAACCATCTTTCAACCGTTTGTCGATCCGCTGTCCGGTGGCGGTTTCAGCAGCATGCCGCAGCTGACGGGGACTGGCCTCAGCCTCGCGATCGCGCGCCGGCTGGCTGCAATGCTGGACGGTACCCTGGCGGCGGTGGGCGGCACGGATGGCGGTGCCTGCTTTACACTGCGGTTCCCCCGGCATCTTCCCGGCGCCCGGCTGGAACGGGGCGGAGACTCTGCCCTGCCAAGCCACTGCGCGCGCCGGGAAAGGCACCGGCGCTGGATCGAACAGCGCAGCGAAGTGCTGATGGCCGTCGACCTGGCACTGAGACTGGGTGAGTTCGAAGGGGCCGCGATCGACGATCTGGCCGCACTGGTAAGCGGAATCGTCGGCGATGCAGTCACGTTCGGTGAAGAGGAACTGGGCCACCGCGCCGCCGCGCTGGAGCGTGCCTTGCGGAACGGAGATCCGCCCGAAACCAGCGCCCGGTTGGCACACGCCCTCCTCCAGGCCGCAGCGTGATCGGCACATACGAAAACGGCGGCGCCCCCTTGGAGCGCCGCCGCTTCGTTTTCCTGCCACGGCAGGCTGCGAGCGTTTAGAACTCGTAGCTCACGCCGACCTTCAGGCGCCATACCGACGAGCTGACGTTGACCCCGTTGTCGGAGTCGAACGAGCCAAGACCGTTGATGTTGCTGAAGATGTAACGTCCCTGCGCATCGACACCGCTGACCTGCGCCAGATCCTGACGACCCGAGAAGTCGCGACGCCGCTGCACGTTCCAGCTCGAGTCCAGGAAGTTCAGGAAGTTGTCCATCATCGCATACAGCTTGAGCTTGTCGTTCCGTCCGAACAGACGGCCCGGGCCCGGGATTTCTTGCGAGAACGACAGATCCATGTCGAAGAACCAGTCATTCGAGCAGGTGTTACGCTCGATGGAGCGGCCGACGTAGTCGCGGGCACAGCTCAGACCGCTGGCAAATGCGGCAAGCTGGTCCAGCTGCGCACCGGTAACGGTGGACAGCGGGGACACGTTGGGATCGCCGGCGCCGGTCGGGATATAAAGCAGCGCGTTATCAGTGCCCGAAGCGTTGTCGTTGAACACCGAGCCACCCGTGAACGTCAGGCTGTACGGACGGCCCGAACGCGCCACGAAGGTCATGCCCAGGCGGGTGGACAGGTCGTCGAAGAACTGTTCCTCGAAGCTGGTCGACAGCGAGATGTTGTGCTTGCTCGAGAAGAACCCACGCGAAGCGGCCGGGTTCTGACGATCAAACGCCGCTGTCAGGTCGTAGTTGGACCCGGCAGTCGAGTTGTACATGTTGCGACGGTCCTGCGCACCGGAATACGCATAGCCGAGGCTGAAGTACGTCGAACCCCCTTCGGTGAACACGCCGCCGTCGAAGAACTTCGACAGGATCGCGGACGCATTGTGGCTGTTGAACGAACCGCCGTTGGTCAGCATCAGTTCGTCTTCGCGGGCAGTGGTGATGCACGCTGCAGTACCGTTCTGATAAACCGGAGTTGGGTTGATATCGACCAGCCGCGCCCCGCAGCCCGCATTGAGCGGGTTTATGGTGACGTAGATCGGGCGCCCGTCGATGGTGAACCCGTTGAGACCGGCCGTGGGGTTCGGGGTCTGGCTGAGGTCGACGATCGTGTAAGCGTCGCGCGTGCGGCTGAAGATATAATCGAGGTTCAGGTTCCAGCCACTGAAGAAGCCGGTGTCGGCGAAGTTCAGTTCCGACTGGAAGCCGACATTGGCACGCAGCACGCTGGGCGCCTTGATGTCGGGATCGATCGACTGGGTAAAGCCCTGCCCGGCAGCAGCGCTGGCAATTGCGGCATCGCGGAAGCAGGTCGGCACGCCGGTGAACTGGCCATTCACCACGACATCGATCTGACCTGCGGGGCAACCGGCAGCCTGGGTCGAAGCCTGTGCGAAGGCGCTGCCATCGTTCTGGAAGGCGTTGCCGAACCACACCAGCGGATCGCCGCCCGAGAAGATACCCACGCCTGCGCGGATTTGGGCCCGCGAGAAGACGGCGAAATCGTCGAGATCGTACGTCGCGGCAAAGCGCGGCATCACGATCGGCGCCAGGTCGCTGAAGCCGGCGTTGTTGTTGATGCCATAACGGCTCACGAACACCGGATTGCGGTCCGGACGGTCGCCGTCATACCAGTCGACACGGATGCCGGCGTTGATGCCGAGCCGGTCGGTGACCTGCCAGTCATCCTGCACGAATGCCGAGTAGATGGTGCGGCTGAACTCGGCAGCAGCGTCAGTAACGTTGCCGGTCGACGAGAAGTTGCCGAACGCGCCCTCGGTCTGGCCGTTCACGATATTATTGGGGGTGGTGCTGGTCTGGTTGTTGCCCAGGCCGGGCGACAGAAGGCCCTCACGCAGATCGTTGACGTTGCGGAAAACCAGAGTGCCCGTGGCGTTCTGGACGAACAGGTTGAACAGGTCAGCCTGGTTCATTTCCATGCCCAGCTTGAACTGGTGGTCGCCCGCATCGATCCGCATCACTGCGCGGTACTGGTCGATCTTGGTCTGCAGATCGTTGGCCGACCGCGAGTTGCCCGGACCGGCCAGGACCGCGCCATTGGCGACGCCGCCAGTGTTGGGAATACCCACGATGATCCGAGGGATCGGGTTGTCCGACTGCGCTTCACCGCCGCCGATCGGATCCTGAAGGTCCTGCACTTCCGACCGCGAGAAACGCAGTTCGGTCGATACGATATCGCTCCACTGCGAGTAGAGGCGGGCCGAGTAGTAATCCGATTCCGTGCCGCTCAGATAAAACGTGTTCTCCCCGACGACCTGCGGCGAGGTCTGCCCGGTGAAGAAATCGTCAGCGCGCGTGGTCGCTTCCTCGAGACGCTGGTAGGTCGCTTCGAGACGATGATCGTCGTTGATCTGAAGGTCGCCCCGTACGAACCAGCGTTCGTTGCTGAACGGACGGTTGGTAACAAGCGGCCCGGTTTCGATGCCGTAGATCGAGCTGATGACCTGCGAAATCTCGTTGAATTCTTCCAGCGTGACGCCAGCAAGTTCGTTGGCGTAGCCAGCGCCCAGCGGGCCATCGTCCTGCGACTGGCCAGCGGTCTGCTTTTCATAGGCACCAAACAGGAACAGGCGGTCCTTGATCACCGGCCCGCCGAGGTAGACGCCCCAACGCTCTTCCGGTTCGATTGCCGCGACCGGACGGCTGACACCGTCAACAGTGATGTTGTCACCGCGGATGTCGCTGTCCGAATATTCGAAGAACCCGCCGAAGGTGTATTCGTTGGTGCCCGACTTGGTCACGACGTTGATCGCGCAGCCGGTGAAGTTCGAATAATCGACATCGAACGGCGCGAACTGAACCTGCGTTTCGCGCACTGCGTCATACGGGACCGGGGTCGACGAACGCGACGAGAAGCCGGTGTCGTTGAGGCCGTAGACGTCGCCCTGGCTGATACCGTCGACAGTGAATGCGTTGCCGCGGTCGTTGCCGCCCAGGCAGGAGATGCGGTCCACGCCCGAACCGCCGTCGTCACGGTCGAGGCTGACGCGCGGGTCGATGCGGATCACGTCACGCACGTCGCGGTTGAAGGTCGGCGCATTTTCCAGCACCTCGGCGCTGAAGCTGGTGCCCGGGCCGACAGCAAGCTGGGTGACGCGCACGCGCGTGCCGGTCACCACGATCTCACCGGCGCCGCTGGCGAGCGTGAAGGTCAGGTCGGTTGCGCCCTGGAGCGAGGTGTAAACTTCGTTGACCGTCTGGCCTTCGAACCCGTCGGCATTGGCCGAAACGGTGTAAGGACCGCCGGTGACGAGGTTCTGGACAACGAACGTACCGCCCGAGCCGGTCACGCTGGTGCGCGAAGCACCGGTGCGGGTGTCGGTGACTACCACAGTGGCGCCGGTAACGGGGTTGCCGGCATCGTCGACAACGGTGCCCTGCACGCTGGTGGTAATCTGCTGCGCGGCTGCCGGGGCGGGCAGCACGACAGCGGCTGACAGGCTGACGACGCTCGCCGCCAGGAGGTACTTGATCTTCATGTCTGGACGATCCCTACAGATGGAAAATCGGATGAAAGGAACTGGATGCGCGCCCGATAGAGGCGATGGGCTACGCACAGAAGTATCTTTTGTTACCGCCGCGTGACATTCTGCGCGGGTTTTCTCAGCCTAGCTCTGAAACCCTCAAAAACCCCGCTTTTCCGCGGGTTTGCGCACTGTTGCTGCGTTGCAACAGAGAGCGAGATTCGACGCTGCGGGGGAACCCGCCGCCTGGCTCAGGCCAGATTGATCTCGCGCAGGCGCTGCATCAGGAAATCATGGCTCGAAATCGGCGCCGGATGGTCATCGGGCGATTCGGGGTCGATGCAGCCGGGCAGCGTCTCGATGACGAAATCGGGCCTGAAATGCAGGAAGAACGGCATCGAATAGCGCGCCCGGTAAGCCGCCTCGCCGCGCGGATTGACAACCCGGTGGGTGGTCGAACGCAGGCGACCGTTGGTCAGCCGTTCGAGCATGTCGCCGATGTTGACCACCAGCGCGCCTTCGGGCGGATCGATCGCCTTCCATTCGCCCTGCGTGGTCAGCAGTTCGAGCCCCGCCTCTTCCGCGCCCAGCAACAGGGTGATCGTGTTGATATCGCCATGCGCGGCGGCACGGATCGCGCCTTCCGCTTCGGCCCCTTCGAGGGGGGGATAGCGCAACAGGCGCATGACCGAATTGCCGTCCTCGACCGTGGCGGCGAACCATTCGCGCGGCAGCCCGAGATGGAGCGCGATCGCCTCCAGCACGCGGCCACCCGCCTTTTCGAACGCGGCGTAGAGTTCCTCGAACGTTTCCTCGAAACCTTCGACCTCGGCCGGCCAGACGTTCGGCTTCATGTACTGCGCCAGCGGGTGCCCTTCGGGCAGCGAGCGCCCCACGTGCCAGAATTCCTTGAGGTCATGGACCTGCGCGTCCTTGGCTTTTTCCGTGCCGAAGGGGGTATAGCCGCGCGCGCCGCCGCCGCCAGGGATATGGTAGGCGCGCTTCACATCGTCGGGCAGTGCGAAGAACGCTTTCGACATCGCCTCTGCCCGGGCGATAAGGTCGGCCGGGATACCATGGTCGCGGATCACGGCGAAACCGTATTCCTCGAAGCTGCGGCCGAGTTCCTCGGCAACTTCTTCCAGCGGGCGGGCGATCGATACGACGGCGATTTCGGACATTTCTGGCGACTCAATAAGGCAGGAACAGACCGGCGAGCGCGGCGCTCATCAGGTTGGCGAGCGAGCCTGCGGCAAGTGCGCGCAGGCCGAGCCGGGCGATGACCGGGCGCTGATTCGGTGCAAGCCCGCCCGTAACCGCCATCTGGATCGCAATCGAGGAGAAATTGGCAAAGCCGCACAGCGCGAAGGTGACAATCGCTCTGCTGCGATCAGTCAGGCCGGTGGCTTGCCCCAGGTCGATAAAGGCGACGAATTCGTTGAGCACCATCTTGGTCCCGAACAGCCCGCCCGCGATCTGCGCCTGATTCCAGTCGGCAATGCCGATCAGGTACATGATCGGTGCGAATACCCAGCCCAGAATCTGCTGGAAGGACAGGTCAGGCTGGTTGAACAACCCTCCCGCCCAGCCAAGCAGCCCGTTGGCCAGCGCGACCAGCGCCACGAAAGCCAGAACCATGGCGCCCACGGCAACAGCCAGCTTCACGCCTGTCTGGGCGCCTTGCGCGGCTGCCTCGATCACGTTGGCAGGGCGCTGTCCGTCCTCGAACGCTTCGGCCACCTCGACCTCGTGCGGCTTGCCACCTTCGGTCAGCGCGGCAGGACCTTCGGCACTGATGCGGGCCTTGGGCAGCGTAATCTCGCCTTCAGCGGGAACAGGTGCGTCGTCCTCGTCCGGCATGATGATCTTGGCCATCAGGATGCCGCCCGGCGCCGACATGAAGGCAGCGGCCAGCAGGAACGGCAGGTATTCCTCGCCCAGAAGCCCCGCATAGGCGGCAAGGATGGTACCGGCGACGCCCGCCATGCCCACGGTCATGAGCGTGAACAGCCGCGCGGGCGTGAGCGCGGCGAGATACGGCCGCACCACCAGCGGGCTTTCGGACTGGCCGACGAAGATGTTCGCGGCTGCGCCCAGCGCCTCGACCTGGCTGATGCCGGTTACCCAGCCGATCGCCCCGCCCACCCAGCGCACGATCCGCTGCATGATGCCGAGGTAATAGAGGATCGAAACCAGCGCCGCGAAGAACACGATCACCGGCAGCGCGCCAAGCGCGAAGGTGTTGGCGAGCGGATTGTCCGCCCCGAACAGGAACTCGGTCCCTTCGTTGGCATAACTCAGCAGCGCAGCGACGCCGTTGGACATGCCCCCGATCACGGCCCGACCCCACGTGGTGCCCAAAACGAGGAAGGCCATCAGCGCCTGCAACGCGAATGCGGCGAGCACGACGCGCGGACGAATCCGCCGCTTGCCGGTCGACAGCAGGAAGGCGATGCCAAGAATAAGGAGAATGCCGATGAGGCTGGCAAGGATCGGGTGCATGCGGCCCTTCGCGTGGACGTTCGATTCGCCGCTCTTTCAGCCTTTGTCCGCCAACAGTCAAACCGGCGAGCGAACGCGGGTGTGCACGCCCGCGCTGCAACGGCTTCCCTTTTGCCCCGACCGCCCATAGGCACGGCGCATGACGACACCTGCCAACGACAAGATGATGTCCGCTGCCGCCACCCCGCGCGGCCTGTTCGTATACCTGCTGCTTTACGGCGGGATGACAGTCGTGGCGGGGGTGCTAGCGTTCAAGCAGGTCCAGTTGCCGCCGACCGATCTGGCGGTCGAGGCGGGGATATTCGCCTTTCTTATCCTGGTCGTGATCTCCAGCACGGTGGCCCAGCTCTATGGCCAGGCGGTCGCCACCCGGATCGTGTGGTGGGGATTCATCCCGCTGGGCGTCTCGGCAGTACTGATGCAGCTCGTCCTCGCACTGCCGGCTTCGACCGAAATGGTGGAATTCCGCCCCGACGACCTGGCGGCGTTCGAACAGGTCCATCGCGCGACCTGGCGGGTATGGATGGCCGGACCGGTCGCCTATCTCGTATCGCTGTTGCTCAATGTGTGGATCTTCTCGCGCCTGCGCGGCACGGGGGAAGCGACGACCGTCGGTCTGATGGTGCGCGGCGCGATCGCCTCGGCTTTGAGCCAGGCGATCGATTCGGTGATCTTCATCACTCTGGCCTTTTACGGCGAATTCGACATCACCAATCTGCTGATTGGCCAGGTGATCGCGAAGGTGGCACTCAGCGTCGTTCTGGTGCCGGTTTTGATCACGCTGGGGGTCAAAGTCGCGCAAAGGCTCGACCGCTAAGGGCTTGCATTCCTGAACCATTTGGCGTGATGGTGACTCCCAGGTTAACCAGGGGCACATGTGCAAACGGGGACGGTCAGTACACTTTCGGCAATCTTCGACAGTGACGAGGCGAGCATGGCGCACGCAGCGGCACGCTTTCGCCTGCGCAGTTTCGAGCGCGGCGCGGTGCTGTTCAAGCAAGGCGAAAACTGCGGTCATTGCTGGATCGTGGTCGACGGGGCCCTGTCGCTCGCCAGCTACGGCCGGCAGGGGCAGCTTGCCCAGGTTGCCACATATGGCCCCGGGGAATTTGTCGGCGCATTTCCGGATGCGGCAGAACAGCCCGGGGAATTATCGGCCCAGCTTACTACCAGCGCGATCGAGATCGCCAGTGCCGACCTGCTGGCACTGACCCTCAGCCAGAACGCGATCGCCCGCGGTCTGGCGGTGTTGCTGGCACGGCAACATCGCAATCTGATCGACCGACTGGCCAACCGGATGATCCTCTCGGCCGCCGGCCGGGTCTATGCCGAACTGCTGAGACTGGCCGATGGCAATGGACGGATCGCGCCGCCGCCGGTGGTCACTGCCCTGTCGCTGCGCGTCCATACGGCGCGGGAAACCGCCTCGCGCGCGATTGCCACGGCCGAACGCCGCGGCCTGATCGCACGTGATGCATTGGGCTGGACCATCCCTTCCCCCGCGCGGCTGAAGGGCGTGATCGTTTGAAACCCGTGCCCGGCTAGCGCACGCCGGGGTAGAGGCGGTGGAAATCCGCCATGCCGCCTTCGTAATGCACAGCACCGGCGAGCTCGCCGGAGATCTCTGGATCGACCAGTCGGGCCGCGAACGCGGCAGGGCCGCTGGCCCTCAACCCGTTTTCGGCACTTGCCCCCAACAATGCGGTCGCCAGAGCCTGCCAACGGACTCGCCCCTCGACTGGAAAGCCGTAGTCGAGCCCGAACCGCCCCCCCGCCTGTGCGCTGACGAATGCCAGCGCGTCGGCAAGATTTGGAAATTCGCGTACGGCAGGTTTCTCGCCATCAGACGCAACCAGCGCGACTGGCGCGGCCATTCCCTGATTCTGCGCCAGCCCCGGGGCCGTGCGGGCCAGTTCTACCTGCCGGTGCGGCAGTCCGCGCCGATCCCATTGCTCCCACAACCCGGCAATGGCGCGGTTTCCGCCGGGCCCGGCGGTCACATGCAGCCCGATGACACTGGTCTCCAGCGTCTGCGCCCGCGCTATGGCCTGCCCCATGGCCAGCTCGGCGGCGAACGCTGCCAAGTCGGCATAACTCTCGGCGCCTTGCGCGACCACCTCGACGCCGCTTGCCCATTCGATGCATCCATCGAACCGCTCACCCCAAGCGGGATCGACGACCTCGACACAATGCCTGCGGAACCGGTCCGGCGGCGATGGAAGGATTGCATGCAGTTCGGCCTGCGTCCTCAAAACCGCTTCCGCGATAAGGATGTCGGCGCCTGCCGCAAGGGCGCCATAGGCCTCGCACGGGGCGATCGCCTTGACTGCCGCGACAATGGCTGCCCGCGCAACATCGTCGTCTGCTGCCAGCCCCATCGTGCCGCCGAACACGATCACGGGCGGCACGCGGAACTGTTCCAGCCAGTCGTCCAACTGCCCCGTCTCGTTCAGCAGCAGGCGAAACTGCCGCAACGTGATTGCGTGTTCTTCCCACGCACGCGGCGCCACTGCGACTGCGCGGGTCAGCGCGTTTCTGGCCCCGGGCACGTCGCCCAGCACCAGCAGCGCCTCCGCCCGCGTTGCTTCGAGCCAGTAAGGCGTGTCGGGATCGTGGGTCCGGCCTTCCAGCATTGCCAGAACGCTGCTTGCGTGCTGGCGCGCCAGTTCGGTTTCGCCCGCCAGCAAATGCAGCGTGGCGGCGTTGATAAGGGCGTAGGTTGAACGCGTGCCGCTCTCAGCTTCGGCATAAGCGCGCGCGGCGGCAGCGAACAGGCGCTGACGCTCGGCCAGGTCGCGCGCACGCCCCGCCTCGTACTTCAGCGCCTTACCGCGAGTGATGTTCACGCCGTTCAACAGGTCCCCGTCCCTTGACCCAAGATTAGCAGGCAGATGCCCATGTTACAGCGCCACTCCGATCAGCGTGTTGGTTGGCGGATGCGGGCCGCCGTGCCAGCGCAGCGGCATCCCGCCCGGATTTCGGGACGAACCATGCGGGAAGACCCAGCTCGACGCCCCCAGCACACGGTCGATGATGTTGAAGCCGAAAGGAACGGCCATCCGGTCAGCTTTCTGGCTTTTCAGCTGCCTGCCTACCGACGATTTGCGGACTTCGTTCCGGTCGATCGCGAGCCAGCCATGCTTGGGGTTGGTCAATCGCCTCGATGGCAGAACAAGCGGCGTGTCGTGCTCAGGAAAGAACCGGGTCGGTTCGGCGATCGTTCCCAGAAATTCGAGATCGGTCGTGTGATGAAGCGGCTCCGGGCCCGCGTTATGGGCGAGTTCGATTTTCTGGCGCGGCGGCAAGGTGAAGACGTAAGCCATGCCATCGACCACCTCGGGCTCGTCGAAATCCAGCGAATGACTGTAGGAATCTGCCGCCACGTAGGCCGGATCGCTGGCGGCCGGGGGGAGCTGCGACGCACCGGGCGCCTCCAGTTCCTTGTCGATGATCGTCGCCGCCTGCGCCATGCCGACGCCGCCCGCCGTCAGGGCGCGTTGGCCGCCGGGCGCGTATTCGAGCCAGAATTCGTGCCCGAGCTGCTTTATCTCGATCTCGAAGAAACGGATGATGCCGATTTTGATGCCCATCGCGAACCCTTTCCCGACCTAGCTGCCTGCATCCGCCAGCCGGCGCGCATAGCGTTTCCATTCGGCGTTGGCGGGATCGTGCTGGACCAATCGTTCCGCAACCGCGCCCGCGCGGCGGCGGACTGCAACCGCCTCTTTCCCGCGGCCTTCCCTGTCCAGCAATTCGGCATGACGGATCAGGACCTGCATTTCCTGTTCGCGCCAGAAGCTGTTTGCCGGGTCTTTCTCGACCAGTGCCTCGACCAGCGCCAGGGCGCGAGCGGCATTGTCATCGCCTTCGCGCACCTTGCCCAGCCGGTACTCGACGTCAGCGAGCCATTGCAGCTGGAATGCCTGATCGTAGCGAACCATGTCGTCGCCCGGCTTCAGTTTCAGCAGCGCGTCATTGGCGGCAACAGCTGCGGCGAAGCTGCGTTCGGCAGCAGCCGGACTGCCGCCCGCCGCCAGCGTCGCCGCCCCCAGATTGCCGTGAACATAGGCCGATTGCTGCAACCATTCCGGCTTCGCCTGGCTGCGCGCGTCCACCCGGTCCAGCAATGCCCGCGCCTGGCGATAGCGTTTAACGGCGAGCTTGCGCTGTCCTTGATCGACTGCCAGCAGGCCAAGCTGGTTGAGCGATTTGGCATGATCGAACAGCGCTGCCGGATCGCCGGGATGGGCGGCAAGCTGCGCCTCGGTCAACCGGGCGCCCGCCTCGAAGTAACGCTGCGCCTGGGCGCTCTGGCCCGTGCGGGCAAAATCCGCACCCATGACTACCATGACTTCGGCGCAGTCGGCCCGGCTGCGGCGACTGGCGCCGGTCAGTTCGGCCTGTTCGCGGCAATAGGCGAGCACCCGGGGGTAGAACGACATGGCTATGTCGAGCCGCCCGTTGGCGAGCAACGACTGCCGGAAGTCGGTGACGAAGAAACGATTGAGATCCTGCGTGTTGCGCGCCTGCGCTTCGGCCCGCTCGCGCGCGGCGATTGCTTGCTGACGGGATTGGACAGCGAACAGGGTCATTGCCGCCATGGCTAGCACCAGGACCAGGCTTGCCGCCGTGACCGCCATCACGCGGCGCAGGCGGCGCTGTGCATCGCGCTGGATCAGCCGGTCGAGCGGTACTTGTAGCACCCCGGCGACGATCTTGAGGAACGCCAGCCGGTCGCCGTCGCGATCCTTGCGGAAATCAGCCGCGAGCGGCTCGGTGCCCCCTGCCGTGAGCGCTGGAGGGAAGGATTCGGCAGGCTCGCCCGCGAACAGGGCCGCCAGGATCGGGCGATCCGGATGCAATTCGCGAAACAGTTCGATTTCGCGCGCAACCCATTGAGAGCCCGGGGTGGCCGGGGTGCAGACCACGACCAGCGCGCCCGACGTGGCCAGTGCCTCGCGCACCGCAGCGCTCAGATCGGCGGCCGCCGACAGGTCCTCCCGATCGCGAAAGACGGGACCGGGCGGGGTGATCGCACCCAGTGCCGGCGGTACGCGGTACTGTTCGAGGCGCCGCTGGAGGCGCGCCGCATGGGCGGCATCGACATGGGCGTAACTGACGAACGCCCGGAAGCGTGCATCGCCAAGCTTTGTGCTCTGGTTCACGCGGCCCTGCCCCTGCGATCAAGCGAGCGCGTGATTAGGGTCGCATGGGCGTGCTTGCAACATCCGGAGCATGCGCTGTCAGCCACTGGAACGGGTCGATCCAAAGCGCGCGATCAGGTCGTAGGCTGATCCGACGAACTGCTGGCGGACCAGCGTCACGCCTTCCCCGCCGCGCCAGGTGCGCCGCTCGATCGACAGGCATGGTGCGCCGGGCGCTATGTTGAGCCGGCGCGCAACGCCGCGCTCGGCCCCGATCGCTGCCACGCGCGTCTCGGCCTCGGTCCAGGGCACGTGGCGCAGCAACCATGCGCCCGGCGAAATGCCTTCGAACTGCTCGGTGGCAATTTCCGGCACTGCGGCCAGGCTGACGAGGCGATATTCCCACGCCAGCGGAACCGCGTCGGCCAGATGCACCCCCTCAATCGCCAGCAAGTCGCCGGCGCCCGCCAGTTGCTCTTCCTCGGAAGTGTCGGGGGCCCGAACGGAGCGGTCGATCAGGGTGAAAGCATAAGTCTGTCCGCGCTCCGTCACCTCCTGCTCCAGGTCGGGCACGTCGAGCACCATCGAATGAACCTTGGGCCGCGCGACGAACGATCCCGCCCGCTTGCGCCGATCGATCAGTCCCGCAGCGGCGAGTGCCGACAAAGCCTTGCTGACGGTCATCCGTGCGCAGCCATATTGCTGCATCAGTTCCGCCTCGGTCGGCAGCCGCGCGCCGGCGCGCAGTGTACCCGACAGGATCGCCGCCTCTATTTCGCGGTGGATGCGCTGGTGGAGCGGCAGGCTCATGCGAGCAGCGCTGCCAGTGCCCGGCGATATCGCGCGGCGACCACGTCACGCGCCCGGTGCCGCCCCCCACGGACGACGGCTTCGCCCCGGCGCCAGACCGTGTCGATCGCCCCCCGCCCTGCGGCGAACAGGAAGCTGTCGATGATCGCCGAGCCCCGTTTGCCGGCCAGTGAAGCATGATCGGGGTCCAGCGCAATCATATCCGCCGCGCGGCCCACTGCGAGCCCGCCCGCGATGCCGAGCGCCTGCGCACCGCCAAGGAGCGCTGCATCGAACATCGCCCCCCCGGTCGATCCACCGGGACCGTGCGCCATAACATTGCGCGCCCGGGCCGCGAGCCGCTGGCCATATTCGAGCAAGCGCAGTTCCTCGCTCATGTCGATCAGGACATTGGAATCCGATCCAATCCCGTACCGGCCCCCAGCTTCGCGGAATGCAGCGGCGGGGAACAGGCCATCGCCGAGATTTGCCTCGGTTATCGGGCACAAGCCCGCGACCGCACGGCTCCGGGCCAGGGCACGGGTTTCCGCCTCGGTCATGTGGGTGGCGTGGACCAGGCACCAGCGCGCATCGACCGGGGCATTGTCCAGCAACCATTCGACCGGGCGCGCGCCGGACCAGGCGAGACAATCTTCAACCTCGCGCATCTGTTCTGCGACATGGATATGGATCGGGCCACCGTTGGCGAGCGGTACCAGGCTGCCGAGTTCTCCGGCCGTGACCGCGCGCAAGCTGTGCGGCGCGATCCCGACGACGGCGTCCGGCAGACGTCCGCATGCCGCACGAATGCGATCGAGCAGGGCGGCAAACCCGTCGAGCCCATTGACGAAACGCCGCTGGGCGGCACTTGCCTCTGCCCCGCCAAAGCCGCCATGGGCGTAGAATACCGGCAAATGCGTCAGGCCGATTCCGGTCAGCTCAGCCGCGGCAACAATGGCGGCGGCCATCGCTGCAGGATCGGCAAATGGCGCGCCCGATACGTCGTGGTGGAGATAGTGGAATTCGCCGACCCGGGTGAAGCCGCTTTCGAGCATTTCAACATAGGCCAGCGCGGCAATCGCTTCGAGCCCGTCCGGATCGATCCGGTCGACGAAGCGGTACATCGTCTCGCGCCAGGTCCAGAAACTGTCGCGGCCCGGCCCGCGCATTTCGGCAAGGCCCGCCATGCCCCGCTGGAAGGCATGGCTATGGAGGTTGGGCATGCCAGGCAGCCCGATCGCGCGGCGCTCGTCCCCCGCCTGCGGCGCTGCATCGATCGTGATTTCAGCAATCAGGCCCCCGGCGATGGTCAGCCGCACATCGCTCGCCCAGCCTTCAGGAAGCAGCGCTTGGCTGAAATGTATGCTGTGGGAAGGGATCGCAGGATCAATCATCGGCGGCTCCGGCCATTCCATTATGTCTATACATTATTGCCGAAACGCTGCAATGTCGGGGTGAGGGAGATTCGACGCGATGCATTGCGACACGCTCTGGCACAATGCGCGTCTGGCGACGATGACGGCGCCAGACATGGGTATTGTCGAGCAGGGCATGGTGGCATCGCGCGGCGGCGCGATAATCTATTCTGGTCCTGCCGATGGGGCGCCCCCCTTCGACCCAGTTTGTGCAATGGATTGCGAGGGGCGCTGGATCACCCCCGGGCTGATCGACTGCCACACCCACATCGTCCATGCCGGCAACCGGGCCCACGAATTCGAACTGCGCCTGCAAGGCGCCTCTTACGAGGAAATTGCGCGCGCAGGCGGCGGCATCGTCTCCACCATGCGCGCGACCCGCGATGCCAGCGAGGACGAGCTGGTCGCAAGCGCCCTGCCCCGCGTCGATGCGCTGATCGCCGAGGGTGTAACGACGATCGAGATCAAGTCGGGCTACGGCCTCGAGACCGGCAGCGAGGCGAAGATGCTGCGCGCGGCGCGCCGGATCGGGCGCGAACGACCGCTGCGGGTTGCGACAACTTTCCTCGGCGCCCATGCCCTGCCCCCTGAATTTGCCGGCGATGCGGAAGGCTACGTCGACATGGTCGCGGGCGAAATGCTGCCCGCCATTGCCGGAAAAGGGCTGGCCGACGCTGTCGACGCATTTTGCGAAGACATCGGCTTTTCCGCCGCGCAGACGGAACGGGTTTTCGCGGCTGCGCAGGCGGCAGGCCTGCCGGTCAAGCTCCACGCCGAACAGCTGTCGAACCAGCACGGCGCAGCGCTGGCGGCGCGATACGGCGCGCTGTCGGCCGATCACCTCGAGCATCTCGACCTAGCCGGTATCGCTGCAATGGCCGCGTCGGGCACCGTTGCCACGCTGTTGCCGGGCGCGTTCTATTTCATGCGCGAAACCCACCTGCCGCCGATCGACGCCCTGCGCGCTGCGGGCGTGCCGATGGCACTTGCTACCGATTGCAACCCGGGCACCTCCCCGCTGACCTCGCTGCTCCTGGCGATGAACATGGGCGCCACGCTGTTCCGCCTGACGGTTGCCGAATGCCTGGCCGGGGTAACGCGCAATGCCGCCCGCGCGCTGGGGTTGGCGGAGCAGATCGGCACGCTCGAGGCGGGCAAGCGTTGCGACCTCGCCATCTGGGATATCGAGCGGCCCGCCGAACTCGTTTACTGCATGGGGGCAAACCCGCTCCATGCCCGCATCTGGAGTGGCCAGTGACCGAAGCAATGCTCACCCCCGGCGATGTATCGCTGGCCCAGTGGCGCGCGATCTATCGCGGCGGCCCGGTCACGCTCGATCCCGCCGCCAGCCCTGCCATCGCCCAAAGCGCCGCCGCAGTGGGGCGCATCCTGGCGCGCGGCGAGCCGGTTTACGGCATCAACACCGGCTTCGGGAAGCTGGCGAGTGTCAGGATCGACGACGCGGATCTGGGCACCCTCCAGCGCAATATCGTGCTCAGCCACGCGGCGGGAACCGGCGCCCCCTCGCCGGTGCCGGTGGTACGGCTGATGATGGCGCTCAAACTCGCCAGCCTTGCCCAGGGCGCCTCCGGCGTGCGGCCGGAAACAATCGCCCTCATCGAAGCGATGCTCGTCAAGGGGCTGACCCCGGTGATCCCGTCGCAGGGGTCGGTCGGAGCCAGCGGCGATCTCGCACCTTTGTCTCACATGGCGGTGGCGATGATCGGCATGGGCGAGATGTTCCTAGGCGGCGAACGCCTGCCCGCCGCTCAGGCCTTGGCCCGCGCTGGCCTCGCACCCATCGAACTGGCCGCCAAGGAAGGGCTCGCGCTCCTCAACGGCACGCAGTTTTCGACTGCCAATGCACTGGCGGGGTTGTTCGAGGCAGAGTTGCTGTTCCAGTCGGCGCTTGTCACCGGCGCGCTGTCGACCGAGGCGGCAAAAGGATCGGACACGCCGTTCGACCCCCGCATTCATGCCTTGCGCCGCCATGCTGGGCAGATCGAGGTCGCGGCTGCACTTCGCGAACTGATGGCAGGTTCGGCTATCCGCGCCAGTCACCTTGAAGGCGATGCCCGCGTCCAGGATCCGTATTGCCTGCGCTGCCAGCCGCAAGTGATGGGCGCCGCGCTCGACCTGCTGCGGCAGGCGGCAACGACGCTGGGGATCGAGGCCAATGGCGTATCCGACAATCCCCTGATCTTCCCCGATACGGACGAAGCGCTTTCGGGCGGCAATTTCCATGCCGAGCCGGTCGCCTTTGCTGCCGACATGATCGCGCTGGCGATCTGCGAGATCGGCTCGATCGCGGAGCGGCGGATCGCGATGCTGGTCGACCCGGCACTGTCGGGCCTGCCCGCCTTCCTGACGCCGCAGCCGGGGCTTAATTCAGGCTTCATGATCCCGCAGGTGACTGCCGCTGCGCTGGTGAGCGAGAACAAGCAGCGCGCTTATCCTGCCAGCGTCGATTCGATCCCGACCTCGGCCAATCAGGAAGACCACGTCTCGATGGCCGCACATGGTGCACGCCGCCTGCTGGAAATGGCCGAAAACGCCCGTGCAGTGATCGGGATCGAGCTGCTCGCTGCCGCGCAGGGCTGCGATTTTCATGCCGGTCTTCAATCCTCGGCCGCGCTGGAAAGCGCACGCACGGTACTGCGCAGGGCGGTGCCGACGCTCGACCACGATCGGCATTTTCATCCGGATATGGAAGCCGCCAACGCGCTAGTACGCAGCGGCACGCTGATCGAAGCGATCGGTGTAACGCTGCCTGGCCTCGGCTGATGGACTGGCTCCGCGTTCATCGGGGCGATGCACCCCTGGTCATCGCTTTCCCCCACGGCGGAACCGATCTTGCCGGGCTGGACGACAGCTTCGTTTCACCGTGGCGCGCGCGGCTGGATACCGACTGGTGGATCGAGCAGCTTTACGCCTTCGCGCGCGACATGGGCGCGACCACGGTGGCGACCGATATCTCGCGCAGCGTGATCGACATGAACCGCGATCCCACAGGCGCCTCGCTCTATCCCGGCCAGGCGACGACCGAGCTGTGCCCCACGACCACCTTCGACGGCGAACCGCTCTATCGGCATGGCGCCCCCGATGCCGCCGAGATCGCGCGCCGCTGCGAGCTCTATCATCGCCCTTACCACGTCGCTCTCGCCGGAGAACTGTTACGGCTGCGCGGGGTGCACAGCTCGGTCGTGCTTTATGACGCGCATTCGATCCGCAGCCGGGTCCCGCGCCTTTTCGATGGCCAATTGCCGCAATTCAACGTGGGCACCAATGGCGGGGTGACCTGCGCGCCAGGACTGGAGCATGCCGTCGCTTCCGCCTGCGCAGCGAGCGGGCTCGGCCATGTCGTCAACGGCCGGTTCCGCGGCGGCTGGACGACACGCCATTACGGCAGCCCTGAAACGGGCGTTCATGCCATCCAGATGGAACTCGCGCAGCGCGGCTACATGGCCGAGCCCGAAGCTCTTGCCGAAGCGAGTTGGCCCACGCCGCTCGACCCCGATCCGGCGATCCTGCCCGTCCTGCGGCAGGTGACCGCCGCCGCCCTCGATTTCGCGAAAGGCCCCGCATGACCACCCGCCTCGATTCCAGCCGCAACATCCGCCCGGCCACCGGCACCACGCTCAGCGCCAAGAGCTGGCTGACCGAGGCGCCGTTGCGGATGCTGATGAACAACCTGCATCCCGACGTGGCCGAGGCACCCCACGAACTGGTGGTCTATGGCGGCATCGGCCGCGCGGCGCGGGACTGGGAAAGCTACGACAGGATCGTCGAGACACTCAGGCGGCTGGAAGCGGACGAGACGCTGCTGGTCCAGTCCGGCAAGCCGGTCGGCGTGTTCCGCACCCATCCCGACGCGCCGCGCGTGCTGATCGCCAACTCCAACCTTGTCCCCAAGTGGGCGAATTGGGAGCATTTCGACGAGCTCGATCGCAGGGGTCTTGCCATGTACGGCCAGATGACCGCGGGATCCTGGATCTACATCGGTACCCAGGGCATCGTTCAGGGCACTTACGAGACCTTCGTGGAAATGGGCCGCCAGCATTACGGGGGCGATCTTTCGGGCAAGTGGCTGCTGACGGCCGGCCTTGGCGGAATGGGCGGCGCGCAGCCGCTGGCAGCCGTAATGGCGGGGGCGAGCTGTCTCGCAATCGAATGTCAGCAAAGCCGGATCGATATGCGCCTGCGCACAGGCTATCTCGATCGTGCCACCACCAGCCTGGACGAGGCACTGGAAATCGTCACCACGGCCACCCGGCCCGTATCGGTCGGCCTGCTGGGCAACGCTGCCGAACTGCTCCCCGAAATGCTGCGGCGCGGGATACGGCCCGACCTGCTGACCGACCAGACCAGCGCGCACGATCCGGTCAACGGATACCTGCCCGCCGGTTGGACTGTCGACCGCTGGATTGCCACGCGCGGACAGAACCCGCAAGCCGTCGCAGAAGCCGCCAGGGCATCGATGGCGCAGCACGTGCGCGCAATGCTCGATTTCCAGGCGGCGGGCGTGCCGACCGTCGATTACGGCAACAACATCCGCCAGGTCGCCAAAGACGAAGGGGTGACCGATGCCTTCGCTTTCCCCGGCTTTGTCCCCGCTTACATCCGCCCGCTGTTCTGCCGCGCGATCGGGCCGTTCCGCTGGGCGGCGCTCTCCGGCGACCCGGAAGACATCTACCGCACCGACGCCAAAGTGAAGGAACTGCTGCCCGACGACGCGCACCTCCATCGCTGGCTCGACATGGCGCGCGAGAAGATCAGGTTCCAGGGCCTGCCCGCGCGCATCTGCTGGGTCGGCCTCGGCGACCGGCACCGGCTGGGCCTCGCCTTCAATGAAATGGTCGCGACGGGCGAGTTGAAGGCGCCGGTCGTAATCGGGCGCGATCATCTCGATTCAGGTTCCGTCGCGTCCCCCAATCGCGAGACAGAGGCGATGCGCGATGGCAGCGACGCGGTGAGCGACTGGCCGTTGCTCAATGCCCTGCTCAACACTGCCAGCGGCGCGACCTGGGTTTCGCTGCACCATGGCGGGGGGGTCGGCATGGGCTATTCGCAGCATGCGGGCATGGTCATCGTGGCGGACGGCACGCCCGAGGCGGCGGCCCGGCTGGAACGGGTGCTATGGAACGACCCTGCGACGGGCGTCATGCGCCACGCCGACGCTGGCTATGATATCGCGCTCGACTGCGCGCGTACGAAAGGTCTGGACTTGCCCGGCATCCTGCGCGGCTGATCAAGCGGCCCCGCAGGGTGCGGTCGATGAGGTAAAGGCCGGAGGAGGACCATGGCGGAGAGGGTGGGATTCGAACCCACGGTACGGTTGCCCGTACACCGCATTTCGAGTGCGGCGCATTCGACCACTCTGCCACCTCTCCGCGCGAGGTCGTGCGTCAGGGCCCGAGGGGCCGGTCGAAACAGGCGCGGCGGTTAGCGGAAGGCTGCGTGCTTGCCAAGCCCGAAGTGTGCAGGCGCTGCCGCCATCGGGGAACAAGCCGGCCCGGCTGCTTGTTTCACCCCCGCCCGGACTTATATTTGGTAGCAAGATGGAACGTTCGCATTTCTTTTCTCCCCAGGCCGGTCGCACGATCGAGGCACCGCGCCATGTCCAGGCCCGATTCGGGATCGGCGACGTCGTTCGCCACCGAATGTTCGATTTCCGCGGCGTAGTGTTCGACATCGATCCGGTCTTCGCCAACAGCGAGGAATGGTACGAGGCGATTCCAGAACATCTGCGGCCCACGCGCGACCAGCCGTTTTACCACCTGTTCGCTGAAAACGCCGAATCGTCTTACGTCGCTTACGTCAGCCAGCAGAACCTGCTCGCCGATGCCGAAGCGGGCGAAGTCGATCATCCGAATGTGGCGGAATTGTTCGAACGGTTCGATGGGCGCCGTTATCACTTGCGCCGGGCCCTGACCCACTAGGGTCGGATCAGCTTTTCAGTTTCCACCCGGATTTCAGCACGCGGTAGCAGACCAGCGCCAGCAGCAGGTTGAACAGGCCCAGCCCGACTGCGCCCGACAGCACCGCCATATCGGTATTGCCAATGTCGCTGCGGCCGAGGAAGCCGTACCGAAACCCGGAAATCACGTAGAAGAACGGGTTGATCCGGCTCACCGCCTGAAATGCCGGGGCCAGGTTGTCGATCACGTAGAACGTGCCTGACAGCAAGCTGAGTGGTGCGATCACGAAATTGGTGATCGCCGCATTGTGGTCGAACTTCTCAGCCCAGATCGAGGTGAGCAGGCCCAGCAGTGCGAGCAGCACCGCCCCCATCAGGCCGAACCATACGATCGCCCAGCCATGGGCCACGTTCAGCGAGACGCCCGGCCAGGCCAGCATGGCCAGCGCCACCGCGCAGCCGACCAGGATCGCCCGTGTCACTGCCGCGGCCACGATCCCTGCCATCAGCTCGCCTTCGGAAAGCGGCGGCATCAGGAAATCGATAATGGTGCCCTGGATCTTGCCGCCCAGCAGAGTGAAGCTGGAATTGGCAAAGGCGTTCTGCATCATCCCCATCACGATCAGGCCCGGGGCAACGAAGGTTGCGAACGGAACGCCCAGCACCATGCGCCCTTCCCGGCCCAGCGCAACGGTGAAGATCGCCAGGAACAGCAAGGTCGTGACGGCGGGTGCCCAGATAGTCTGCGTCTGGACCTTGAGAAACCGGCGAACCTCCTTAATATAGAGGCTCCACAGCCCGACGCGGTTGAGGCCGGTGAAGATCGGCTCGCCCCGGGGTGGGAACCGGCCCCCTGCCCCGGTGTTCGCTTGTGCCAGGGACACGTCCGCATCGCCCGGAATGTGTGCTTGATCGGCCATGGCTGCGCGCCTAGGCCCGCTCGGCGCCAGTGGCAAGTTGAGGCGTGGCGACGGACAACAGGAACTTTACTGCGATGAGCTGGACCGACGAACGGATCGCGACGCTGAAGAAGATGTGGGAAGGCGGGGCAACCGCCAGCCAGATCGCCGACGAACTTGGCGGGGTCAGCCGCAATGCCGTGATCGGCAAGGCGCATCGCCTCGGCCTCAAGTCGCGCCCCTCGCCGGTCAAGGCGAACGAGCCGAAGACCGATACCGCCAAGGCCAAACCGGAAGCAAAACCGGCGGCCAAGAAGGTTGCCGCCCCTGCGCCGGCCAAGCCTGCGCCGCGCCATGCGCCTGCGGTGGCCAAGCCCGCTCCCCCTGCGCCCAAGCCCGCCGCGCCGGCCGCGTCCAGCGAAGTGCCATCGCAGCCGCTGCCCAATCCCAGTTCCGATCTGCCCAAGATCGTGTCGGTCGGCCCCGGCGGATTCCTGCGCCAGGGCCCCGGCGACCAGCAGGCGCCGATCCCGCCTGCGCCGCCGCGCCGTCTGGTCCCGGCCAAGCCCAGCCCCGAGATCGCGGACAAGACCAGCCTGCTCGAACTTAACGACCGGGTGTGCCGCTGGCCCATGGGACACCCGGGCGAGCCCGATTTCCATTTCTGCGGCCAGGCAGTGAACCCCGGCTTCCCCTATTGCGTCGAACATTGCGGCCGTGCCTATCAGGCGCAGCTGCCGCGCGGCGCGCGCCGCCCCCCTCCGCCGCTGCCGTTCGGCGGCCCCCGCGTGCGCTAGCCGGCACGGGCGATGCGTTTCGCGCTCGCCCTGCTGCTTGCCGGTGCGATCTCGAGTTGCTCGCCGCCGCCGGCGCGCGGGCCCGTGGTACTGGCCGCATCCAGCCTGCAAGGCGCGCTCGACACCATTGCCGACGACTGGGCGGGACTAGGCCACGCGCCACCGGTAGTATCGTATGCCGGATCGCAGGCGCTGGCCCGGCAGGTCGAAAGCGGTGCACCAGCCGATGTGGTCGTACTGGCCGATGCCGAATGGATGGATACCCTCGCCAAGAGCGCGCTGATCGTTCCCGAAAGCCGCCGGGACGTCGCCTCCAATCGCATGGTCGTCGTGCGCCGCCAGCCCGCTGGCACCCCCGGCCTCGCCAGTGCGCTTGCGGGAGAACGAATCGCGATGGGAGAACCCGTTACGGTTCCCGCTGGCCGCTATGCCAGGGTGGCGCTAGAACGGCTGGGTCTATGGCCGGTAGTCGCTGACCGCGTTGTCCCGACAGACAGTGTCCGCGCGGCCCTGGCACTGGCGGAGCGCGGCGAAGTTGACGCTGCTGTCGTTTATGCCAGCGATGCGCGACTTTCCGACACGGTGTTCGTGGCTGCGGAAATACCAGCCAGCGCACATCCCCCGATCCGCTATCCAGCCGCAGTGGTACGCGCATCCGACCACGTGGAAGCAGGGGCGTTCGCGGAATACTTGTCCTCGCCCCCCGCACAGCGCGTGTTCGCGCGCCGCGGCTTCGCACCGGTTGCGGACTGACGATGCTTTCGCCCGCCGAATGGGATGTCGTCCTGCTGTCGTTGAAGGTTGGCACGGTCGCCGTGGCGACCACCCTGCCATTCGCGTTTGCCCTGGCATGGCTGCTGGCGCGGCGGAACTTTCCCGGCAAGCTGCTGCTCGATGCCCTGGTGCATCTGCCGCTTGTGATCCCCCCGGTCGTCACGGGCTGGTTGCTGCTGCTTGCCTTCGGACGGCAGGGAGCGATTGGTGCACTGCTGTACGACTGGTTCGGCATCACGCTGGTGTTCCGCTGGAGCGGCGCGGCGCTGGCAGCGGCGGTGATGGCTCTGCCGCTGATGGTGCGCGCCATGCGGCTGTCGATCGAGATGGTCGACCGGCGCCTGGTGGAAGCAGCGCGTTCGCTGGGCGCAGGCCGCTGGCGCGCGTTCCTGACAGTGGCCCTGCCCCTCAGCCTGCCCGGAGTCCTGGCCGCATGCGTGCTCGGCTTCGCGCGTTCGCTGGGAGAATTCGGGGCGACGATCACCTTTGCCGCCAACATTCCCGGCGAGACGCGAACGATCCCGCTGGCGATCTACACCCTGCTGCAACAGCCGGGGGGAGAGGCGGCGGTGACGCGGCTGGCGTTGATCTCCGTTGCGCTGTCCCTGGTCGCGCTGGTCGCCAGCGAGTGGCTGGTGCGCCGTCATACGGGCAGGGACGCGCATGTCGTTTGACCTTGCCCTGACCTATCGCGCCGGCCCGCGCGATGCTGCGTTTACCCTTGCCACGGGTTCGGACGTAGTCGCCGTCGTGGGCCCGTCGGGCGCGGGGAAAACCAGCCTGCTCCATTGCATTGCCGGGCTGGCACGCCCCGTCGCCGGACGGATTGCGGTTGGCGGCAAGACCCTGTTCGACAGCTCGATCGGCATCGATCTCGCGCCGGAACGCCGCCGCGCGGGTTACGTATTTCAGGACCTGCGGCTGTTCCCTCACCTGACCGTACGGCGCAACCTCGCCTTCGGGCTGCGGCAGGATGCGGAACACGGCTGGCCCGGCATCGACGAGATCGCCGACATCCTCGACATCGGTGCGCTGCTCGACCGCCGGCCGCGCAACTTGTCCGGCGGCGAAGCACGGCGTGTGGCGATCGGACGCGCCGTGCTGTCGGCACCCGAGTTCCTGCTGCTCGACGAACCGCTTGCCTCGCTCGATCCCGTTCGCGCGGAGGCGACAATGGCGATGATGGAGCGGCTGCGCGCGCGTCTGCCACTGCCCACCCTTATCGTCTCGCACGACGCCCGTGAGATAGAGCGGATCGGGGCAGAGGTTTTCTTGCTCAGCTGATAATTCTTGCCGATAATGCTGCGGGGGACCTAGAGCATGGGCCGGGTCGGGACGTGGGGAAGTTGACGATGAGCCTGACGTTGCACGCGGCGGTTGTGCCGACGTGGCTTCAGATTCTGGGATCGGTCGAAGGCATGGTCGCCAAGGCGGCCGCCTGGTGCGATGATGGCGGCCATGCGCCGGTCGAATTGCTCGGTGCGCGGCTGATCGAAGACATGCTGCCGTTCGCCTATCAGGTGAAAAGCTGCTGGGTCCATTCGGCGCTGGCGATCGAGGGCGTACGGCAGGGTGCATTCCAGCCGCACATGGACGCCCCGCCCGACAGCTTTGACGGACTGATCGAGAAGCTGGCCGAAGCGCGCACGGTGCTGAAGGCGCTCGACCCGGCTGAACTGGAGCGGATCGCGGACAACGACATGGTCTTCGCGATCGGGGACAAGCTGCGACTGGATTTTACCGTGCGCAATTTCCTGCTCGGGTTTTCGGTCCCGAACTTCCATTTCCACGCCGCCACCGCTTACGGCATCCTGCGCATGAAAGGTCTGGACGTCGGCAAGCGCGATTATATCGGGCGCCTGCCGGTCAAGCAGGGCTAGTCGCGAACCAGATCGTGTGGCGGGGCCCCTTGTTGTTGGGCCGCGCCCGGACTGTGCGCTCCTCCACGGAAAAGCCTGCATCGCGCAGCCTGCGCGCGAACACGGGATCGGGCGCTGCGGACCAGATCGCCAGTATGCCGCCCGGCTTGAGCGCGTCACGCGCCTTGCCAAGGCCCGTGCGGGTATAGAGCCGGTCGTTGCCATCGCGCACGATCCCATCCGGGCCGTTGTCGACATCGAGCAGGATCGCATCAAACTTCGGCGTGGTCCCGTCGATCGCGTCGTCGATCAGTGCGGCCACGTCCGCGATCACGATCTCTCCGCGCGGGTCGGACAGCGTGTCCCCGGTGAGTTCCGCCAGTGGGCCTTTTGCCCATTCCAGAATTTCGTGGACCACTTCGGCCACCACGACCCGGCCGCCTTCCGGCAATCTGGCCAGCGCGGCGCGATAGGTGAAGCCCATGCCATAGCCGCCGATCAGGATGCGCGGGCGTGGTACGGTGATCCGTTCCAGCGTCAGTTCGGCGAGTTGTTCTTCGGAAAAGCGCATGCGCGAGCCCATCAGCTCCTCGCGGCCGAGCATGATCACGAAATCGCGGCCGTGGCTGATCAGGGTGAGCGTGTCGCCGCCCGGAATGGCAGCGGTGGCGATGGTTTCGCGGGGCAACATATCCAGTTCTCCAAATGCCAGTTCGCCAAACGAAAGGGGCCGCGAAACGATCGCGGCCCCTTCCCTGTTCCTTTACCTGAAGGATCAGTCCTTCAGGAAGTCGGGGACGTGGTTGTCGCCGCCGCCCTCGCGATCACGACGCGGGCCGCGATCGCGGTCGCCGCCGCCTTCACGACGCGGGCCGCGGTCACGACCGCCGCCACCGCCGCTGCGCGGGCCGCGACGATCGCCGCCACGGTCACCGCCGCGATCACCACGCGGTTCGCGGGGTTCGCGCGGGGGACGGGTGTCCTCCAGCTCCTCGCCGGTTTCCTGGTCGACGACGCGCATCGACAGGCGGACCTTGCCGCGCTGGTCGATCTCGAGGACCTTGACCTTCACGTCCATGCCTTCAGAAACGACGTCGGTCGGCTTCTCGACCCGCTCGTTCTTCATTTCGCTGACGTGGACGAGACCGTCCTTGCCGCCCATGAAGTTTACGAACGCACCGAAATCGACGATGTTGACGACCTTGCCGTCGTAGATCTTGCCGACTTCGGCTTCCTCCACGATCCCGGCGATCCACTTGCGGGCCGCTTCGATCTGGCTGAGGTCGGACGAGCTGATCTTGATCAGGCCTTCATCGTCGATGTCGACCTTGGCGCCGGTTTCGGCAACGATCTCGCGGATCACCTTGCCGCCGGTACCGATGACGTCGCGGATCTTCGACTTGTCGATCTGCATGGTCTCGATGCGCGGGGCATGGGCCGACAGCTCGGTGCGGGCTTCGCCCAGCGCCTTGGTCATTTCACCCAGGATGTGCGCGCGACCGGCCTTCGCCTGATGCAGCGCGGCTTCGAAGATCTCGCGGGTGATCCCGGCGACCTTGATGTCCATCTGCATCGTGGTGATGCCTTCGGACGTACCGGCAACCTTGAAGTCCATGTCGCCGAGGTGATCCTCGTCGCCCAGGATGTCGGAAAGGACGGTGAAGTCCTCGCCTTCGAGGATCAGGCCCATCGCGATGCCGCTGACCGGCCGCTTGATCGGAACGCCCGCGTCCATCAGCGCGAGGCTGCCGCCGCAGACTGTCGCCATCGAGGACGAACCGTTCGACTCGGTAATGTCGGACACCACCCGGATCGTGTACGGGAACTCGTCCTTCGTCGGCAGCACCGCGCGCAGAGCGCGCCACGCCAGCTTGCCGTGGCCGGTGTCACGACGCGAAGGCGCCCCGAAACGGCCAACCTCACCGACCGAATACGGCGGGAAGTTATAGTGCAGCATGAAGTTCGAGTAGGAGAGACCCTCCAGCCCATCGATCATCTGCTCGGCATCCTTGGTGCCCAGCGTGGTGGTGCAGATCGCCTGCGTCTCGCCGCGAGTGAACAGCGCCGAACCGTGCGCGCGGGGCAGCAGGTGGACCTGCGATTCGATCGGGCGGACCTGGTCCGTCTTGCGCCCGTCGATACGCGTGCCGTCCTTCAGGATGGCCTTGCGCACGATGTCGCTTTCCAGCTTCTTCACCAGCTTGATGCGGCCCATGTAACCGGCCGGATCTTCCGCTTCGAGATGCGCGAAATGCTCGCGCGCCTTGGTGCGGGCGGCGTTGATCGCGTTCTGGCGTTCAGACTTGTTGGTCAGCTTGTAAGCCGCGGCCAGATCGTCACCAATGACCGAGCGCAGTTCCTCCAGAGTCGCCGACTTGTCTTCGACCTTGTCGAGCGGCCACGGATCCTTGGCGGCCTTTTCGGCCAGGTCGCAGATCAGATTCACGACCTTCTTGATCTCGTCATGGGCGAACAGCACCGCGCCGAGCATGATTTCTTCCGACAGCTCCTTGGCTTCGGATTCGACCATCATCACAGCATCGCCGGTCGCCGCGACAACCAGGTCGAGCGCGCCATCGGCAGCGACGTCCTGACGCGGGTTCAGCGTGTATTCGCCGTCGACGTAACCGACGCGCGCGGCGCCGATCGGACCCATGAAGGGGACGCCCGAAATGGTCAGCGCGGCCGATGCGGCGATCATCGCCAGCACATCGGGCTCGACTTCGCCGTCATAGCTCAGAACCTGGGCAATGACGTTGATCTCGTTGTAGAACCCTTCGGGGAACAGCGGGCGGACCGGGCGGTCGATCAGGCGGGAAACCAGCGTTTCCTTTTCCGTCGCGCCGCGTTCACGCTTGAAGAAGCCGCCCGGGATGCGCCCGGCGGCGAAGAACTTTTCCTGGTAATGGACGGTGAGCGGGAAGAAATCCTGCCCTTCCTTGACGCTCTTGGCGGCGGTCACGGCGCACAGCACCACGGTCTCGCCATAAGTCGCCAGAACCGCGCCGTCTGCCTGACGGGCAATGCGGCCGGTTTCGAGAGTGAGGGTCTTTCCGCCCCACTCCATCGATACGGTTTTCGTGTCGAACATGTAGTTTTCCTTCGGTCCCACCGGCCCTATTGCGCGGCGGGGCTTGCTTGCCGGGGATACCGTCCCGGTCCGGTAATGGGGCTGATTGCGCCCCGGGAAGGCCGCCCACGCCGAATTGCGCGGGATGCCCATAGACGAAGCGGCCCGCTGAGGGGCCGCTCCGGGAAACTCTTACTTGCGAAGGCCCAGCTTCGCGATCAGGCTGTTGTAACGCTCAACGTCCTTCTTCTTGAGGTACGCGAGCAGCGACCGGCGCTTGTTGACCATCATCAGCAGGCCGCGGCGCGAGTGGTTGTCCTTGTGGTGCGCCTTGAAGTGTTCGGTCAGATTGCGAATACGCTCGGTGAGGATCGCGACCTGTACTTCGGGGCTGCCCGTGTCGCCATCTTCGCGGGCGTTGTCCTTGATGACTTCCTGCTTCTTCTCAGCGGTAACCGACATGTGTCTTCTCTCTTACTCAGCGACATCGGGAAGGTTGAAACCCCGGACCACGCGAAGCGTGCCGCCATCGATTTCCACCAGCGCGACGGGCACGGAGTGCAGCGTGGCGAGGTGAAGCCCGTTAGCCCATCCTTCACGAACAGGGGGCAAGTCCGAAAGCACCCGGCCCTGGCGGACCGCCTGCGCGCTATCGGGATCGAGGTGCAAGGCCGGGATGTCGTCCAGCCCCGCCTCGAGCGGCAGGAGTAGGTTATGAAGGCTCGCGCCCTTAGCGATTTCGTTCAGCATGTCCAGCGAAATCGCCTGTTCCTCACGGAAAGGGCCGGCCTTGGTCCGCCTCAGATATGTGACATGGCCGACTGTTCCAAGTGCCTGCGCAATGTCGCGGGCAAGGCTGCGAATGTAAGTGCCCTTGGACACGTGGGCGACGAAGGTGACGTGATCGAGCCCTTTCCCAGCCGCGTTACAGTCCGCCGATTTGCCGACGATTTCGAGCTGATGGATCACGACCTCGCGGCTGGCCAGCGCAACCTGGTGCCCTGCCCGGGCAAGGTCGTAAGCCCGCTTCCCCTCCACCTTCAACGCAGAATAGGCTGGCGGCACTTGTGTGATCGGCCCGGCGAAGCGAGGCAACACCGCTTCGACTTCGGCAAGTGTCGGGCGCTGGTCGGATGCCGCGATTACAGTACCCTCGGCGTCGAGCGTGTCGGTCTCCTCCCCGAACTTCAGAGTAAAGGCGTAGACCTTGCTTGCATCGAGCATGCGCCCGGCCAGCTTGGTCGCCTCGCCCAGCGCGATCGGCAGGACACCTTCTGCCTCGGGATCGAGCGTGCCGCCGTGGCCGACCTTGACCTTGGGATAGCTGCCCTGCCGCAGCACGCGCTTGACCGCGGCGACGCCCTGGGTCGAGCCCATGCCGCGCGGCTTGTCGAGGATCAGCCAACCGTGGGGTGCGGCGTTACTCACCGGCAATCCACAGCGCGAGCTTGAGATATTGTGCCTGCACCCATTCGACCGGCGGCAACACGAACCGTTCGATTATCCCGGTGTCCGGAAACGCCCATGTCACCGCGATAAGCGCGATGAGGAAGAAGATGCCGACCTGCTGAAGACGTGCCCAATGGGCCGCCAGGCGGCGCGGCAGCAGCCCTTCCACGATGTGCGAACCATCGAACGGGGGGATCGGCAGGAGGTTGAACAGCGCCAGAAACACGTTGATCGCGATGAAGGTCATGAAGGCGTTGAAAGCGATTCCGCCCGCCATCGTTTCGGAAAATCCGACTGCGCCAGCGTAGATCCCGAACGCGATCGCGCCCAGCCCTGCCAGCAGCAGGTTGCTGCCCGGCCCCGCCGCCGCGACCGCCATCATGCCGAAGCGCGGATTGTCCAGCCGTTCCTGCCGCACGGGCACCGGCTTGGCCCAGCCGAAGATCGGCCCGCCCAGCAGTGCCAGCCCGCCCGGAACGATCAGCGTACCGACAGGGTCGACGTGGCGCAGCGGGTTGAGACTGAGGCGGCGCTGTTCGTGCGCGGTCGGATCGCCCAGCGCGCGCGCCACCCAGCCATGCGCGACCTCGTGAAATACGATCGCGACGATCAGGCACGGGATCAGGATCACCGCGAAAAGCAGGGTTTCGGTCATGCGGCGCTAGATAGGGTGCAGCGGATCAGACCGCCAGCGCCTCGGAAAAATGCCGCCGGCACAGCGCGACGTAGCGGTCGTTGCCGCCGATCTCGGTCTGCGCGCCTTGCCGCACAGCGCCGCCGGTCGCATCGACGCGCAGGTTCATCGTCGCCTTGCGCCCGCAGTGGCAGATCGCCTTGAGCTCGACCAATGAATCCGCGATGCCCAGCAGCGTGGCGGAACCGGGGAAGAGTTCGCCCTGGAAATCGGTGCGCAGGCCATAACACAGCACCGGAATGCCCCCCTCGTCCGCCAGCCGGGCGCATTGCCACACCTGCTCCTTCGTCAGGAACTGCGCCTCGTCGATCAGCACGCAATGGATCGGTTCCGCCTTGTGCGCGGCGGTGACCCGTGCCCACAGGTCGGTGTCCGGGGCAAAGCGGTACGCGCCAGCGCCCAGGCCGATGCGGCTCTCGATCGCCTGTTCCTCGCCCCGGTCGTCCAGAGCGGCGGTCCACAGCATCGTCGCCATCCCGCGCTCGCGGTAGTTGAAATCCGCCTGCAGCAGCGTGGTCGATTTGCCCGCGTTCATGCTGGCGTAGTAGAAATAGAGCTTGGCCATCGCGCTTCCCTAGCCCCGCGCTTGACGCCGCGCCACGTCGGGCGCAGCCTTTCCTGTGTGTGTATGGGGGGGCAGAAGGACATTTTCATGCACCGCGCCGCGGCAGCCACCGTCCTGTTTCTTCTCACCGCGAATGCCCCGCCGCTGCATCGCTATACGCTGGATCAGGCGGGTAGCGAGGTGACCGCCAGGGTGGCGTTCTTTGGCCTTGCCAGCAAGACCGCCGGTTTCCCGAGGATGCGCGGCGGCATTACGCTGTCGCCCGATTCGCCCGAACGGATCGATCTTGATGTGACGCTCGATGCGCGCGCGCTGACCGCGCCCGACCAAGTGACGCTGGAACGGCTGCGGGGCCCCAATTTCTTCGACGTGGCGCGCCATCCCACTATCGCGTTCGCGGGCCGCACGATGAAGCTCGCCAGCGCGCGCGAGGCGACGATCGATGGCGAAATAACCGCCCGCGGCGTGACGCGCCCTTCCCGGCTGTCGGTGCGTTTCGACACCCCGCCGGGCGAGGCCACGGGCCGGGCCCCGATCGCCCTTACCGCCACGACGACCATCGACCGCCGCGATTTCGGGATGACCGCCTATCCGCTGATCGTGGGCCGCAAGGTCAAAATCCGCATCCGGGCGCGGATGATCCCGGACTAGTCGAGGTCGCGCACGACCTTGGGATCATTCAGCAGCCGTTCGATCCGATCAGCCTCGTCAAAGCTTTCGTCGGGCTTGAACTGCAGCTTCGGCGCGAATTTCAGGCCGAGGCGCTTGGCCACTTCGCGTTGGAGATAGGCCGTATTGCCGCGCAGCGCCTTGATCACAACGCCTTCGTCCTCGCCCAGCAGTGGCTTGACGTAAGCGACAGCGTTCCTGAGGTCGGGCGTCATTCGCACTTCGGTAACGCTGACCGTGTGCGCGGACAGCGTATCGTCATGCACTTCCTGCCGGGCGAGCAGTTCCGACAGGATATGCCGCACCCGTTCGCCCACTTTCAGGACGCGGACCGATTGCTGTTCGGGAGTTGAGTTGTTTCGCACCATCAGCCGAGCTTTTCGATTATTCTTCGGATCGACCGCACGTTGCGCGCGGTGCCCTTGCTGCCCAGCCGCCGTTCGATGAAAGGGCCGGTGAGCTTCGAACTGCCTGCGCCGTCGACATAGTCGATGTGCAGCGCACGCGTACCGGGCGCAAGCTTCTCATGCCCCCGCCCGCGATGGTCGGCGATCAACCGGTCAAACCGTTCCGCTGCAGGCTGCTCGCCAAGGAAATGGACGTGGACCAGATTGTCCGTGCCGTTTCCTGCAAACGGGCTTTCGGCAAGCGCGGCCTCCAGGTCGGTTGCCGAGCGAATGGCCACGAAGGCGTCGATGCCGAAGCTATCTCTCACAATAGCAGCGATTTCACTCTCGAGTTCCGCGCCGGCCGCGCCCGGGTGGTCGAACAGCACATTGCCGCTCGCCACCACAGTTGCGACATTCGCAAAACCTGCGCGATCCATCGCCGCCGCCAGGTCGGCCATCTTCAGACGGTTGCCACCGACATTGATGGACCCAAGCAGAGCAACGTATCGCGGCATCGGTTAGAGAGTCCGTTCACGCTCCTCGACCTCGAACACCTCGAGCTGGTCGCCCGGCTTGATGTCGTTGGTATCGGCCAGCACCACGCCGCATTCGAGACCGGCACGGACTTCGTCCACATCGTCCTTGAAGCGCCGCAGCGATGCGATCGTCGTCGCCGAAACGATGACGTCGTTGCGGGTGAGGCGCGCGAACAGGCCCTTGCGGATGACGCCTTCCTCGACCAGCAGACCGGCTGCCTTGTCCTTCTTGCCGGACTTGAACACTTCCTTGACCTGCGCGCGGCCGACGACGTGCTCGATCCGCTCGGGGCCAAGCTCGCCTGCCATCTCCTTCGCGATCTCCTCGGTCAGGTGATAGATGACGTCGTAATACATCATCCGCACCTTTTCCCGCTCGACCAGCTGGCGCGCCTTGGGATTGGGGCGCACGTTGAAGCCGAGGATCGGCGCGTTCGACGCACTTGCGAGCGTCACGTCGCTTTCGGTGATGGCACCCACGCCCGCATGCAGGACGCGGACCTTGATCAGGTCGTTCGACAGGTTGTGCAGCGCGGTAACGATCGCTTCGACCGAACCCTGCACGTCCGCCTTCACCACAACCGGGAATTCGATCACGTCGCTCTTGAGACCGGCGAACATGGTGTCGAAGTTGGTCGGAGCCAGCGTCGTGCGCTTCTCGGTCGCCTTGGCCTGCCGGAATGCGGCGACCTCGCGGGCGCGCGCCTCGTTCTCGACCACGGTCAACTGGTCGCCCGCACCGGGCACGCCGCCCAGGCCTAGGACCTCGACCGGCATGGCCGGGCCAGCTTCCTTGATCTGCTTGCCCTGATCGTCGACGATCGCGCGCACGCGGCCGCTTTCGGTGCCGACCACGAAGATGTCGCCGCGCTTCAGGGTGCCGCGCGTGACCAGAACAGTCGCGACCGGGCCGCGGCCCTTGTCGAGCTGCGCCTCGATCACGGTGGCTTCCGCCGCGCGATCGGGGTTGGCCTTCAGTTCGAGCAGTTCGGCCTGAAGCGCGATCTTTTCGAGCAGATCGTCCAGACCCTTGCCGGTCTTGGCGGAGATTTCGACGTCCTGCGTCTCGCCGCCCATCGCCTCGACCATGACTTCATGTTCGAGCAGGCGCTCGCGCACGCGCTGGGGATTGGCTTCGTCCTTGTCGATCTTGTTGATCGCCACGATCATCGGCACGCCCGCAGCCTTGGTGTGATTGATGGCCTCGATCGTCTGCGGCATGATGCCGTCGTCGGCGGCCACCACCAGCACCACGATGTCGGTGACATTGGCACCGCGCGCGCGCATTTCGGTAAAGGCAGCGTGGCCCGGCGTATCGAGGAACGTGACCTTGTCGCCGGACTTGGTCTTCACCTGATAGCTGCCGATGTGCTGGGTAATGCCACCCGCCTCGCCGCGCACCACATTGGTGCCGCGCAGCGCGTCGAGCAGGCTGGTCTTGCCGTGATCGACGTGGCCCATGATGGTGACGACCGGCGGACGCGGCTTGAGCGAACCTTCGTCATCCACGTCGACAGTGGTGTCGATATCGGCATCGCTTTCCGACACGCGGGTAATGTTGTGGCCGAATTCCTCGACCAGCAGCTCGGCGGTGTCCTGGTCGATCGTCTGGTTGACGGTGACCATCATGCCCATGTTGAACAGGGCCTTGACCAGGTCGGCACCCTTTTCGGCCATGCGATTGGCAAGTTCCTGCACCGTGATCGCCTCGGGCACGACAACGTCGCGGACCTGCTTTTCGCGCGGGGTCGACGGACCGCCGCCGTGCATCCGGCGTTCCTTCTCGCGCGCACGCTTCAGCGCGGCGAGGCTGCGCGCACGGCGCCCTTCGTCCTCGTTCAGCGCGCGGCTGACGGTCAGCTTGCGGCGCTTGTCCTGGCTTTCGACGACACCGGGCGCGCCGGGACGCTTTTCTTCCTTCTTCTTCTTTTCCGGCTTCTTCGGCTCGGGCCGGGCTACGGGCGTGAACCGGCGCGGGGCAGGTGCAGGCGTGCCGGCCGCCGGAGCAGCAGCAGCGGGCGCGGCAGGCGCTTCTTCCGCCTCGGCAACAGGTTCGGCGGCCGGGGCTGCGGGCTCCGGCTCTGCCGGCTGCTGTGCGGCGGCTTCTTCGGCCTTGCGGTTTTCTTCGGCGCGGCGCTTCTCGGCCTCGGCAGCCTGGCGCGCGGCCTCATCTTCACGCTTGCGTGCTTCTTCGGCCTGACGCAGGCGATCTTCCTCGGCCTCGCGCTGAAGGCGCGCGACGCGTTCCTGCGGGGTTTCGCCCGAAGGTGCCGCCTTGCGCGGTGCAGGCGCGGGAGCGGGCGCGGGCGTCGCGACCGGTTCCGGCGCGGGCGGCGGAGGGGGCGGAGGGGGCGGGGGCGCAGCCTCGGCGGTGCCCGGCTTGCCAACGAGCTTGCGGCGCTTCACCTCGACCACGACCTTGTTGGTCCGGCCGTGGCTGAAGGTCTGCTTGACCTCGCCCGGCTGGCTGCTCCGGAGAGTCAGCGGCTTGCGGGGGCGCTGGTTGTCGGTATCGCTCATAAAACTCGTCGGTCCTTCAAATTCAATTCGTCGTGTCGGTGCGCGCGGTCGCCGCACCGGGATTGTCGCCGGGATTCGAACCCTGGAAATGGAGCAGGCGCGCCAGGATCTGCGTCACGCGCGCGGCCGCTCCATCATCGGCCAACGCCAGGTGGACGACATTGTCGCGGCCCAATGCCACAGACAGCGCCGCCCGGTCCAGTGGCAAGGTCACACCGGTTTCACCCGAACCTTCCAGTTCGCGCCCGACGCGCCATGCCTGGTCCAGCTTGCGGCTACCATCGGCGCTCGCATCGCTGGCGTGGAGCAGCAGGCTGACTGCCCCGCCCCGCGCATGTTCCGCGATCCGGTCGGACCCGAGCAGCACATTGCCTGCGCGCATTTCGATCCCCAGCCGGTCGAGAAAGGTACGCGTCAGCGCCGCTTCGATCCGGTCGGCGAGGTCTTCGGGCACGGTGAGAGGCGCCCCCTTGAACGCGCGCGCCAGAGCGCCGCGCAGCTTGCCCTTGGCAATTGCCTGTTCGAGCTCTGCCCGCGGCACGCCGATCCAGGCGCCGCGTCCCGGTGCCTTGGCCAGCGGATCGGGTAGCACGTCGCCGTCAGGCGAGATCGCCAGCCGCACGAGCGTGTCGCGCGGCGCGCTTTCGCCGGCGATTATGCAGCGTCGTTCGCTCCCGCTTTCACGAGAGCGACGCGCGCCGGTGATGTCGGGCGTCAGGCGCTCATTGTTCGGAGTCCGCATCGGCGGCCTCCTGGGTGTCGGGCTGAGCGGCGGGAGCGGGCTGCTCCTCGTCGTCGAACCAGTGCGCGCGCGCGGCCATGATGATCTCGTTGCCCTGCTCTTCGGTCAGGCCATATTCGCCCAGCACGCCGCCCTTGTCCTGCTCGCGGGCCGAAGGGCGCCGCATCGGCGGGCCATCGGCGTTCTGGCGGCGGCGCGGGGCCTCCCGCTTTTTGGCGATCAGTTCGTCGGTGGCGAGATCGGCGAGATCGTCGAGCGTCTTGATGCCAGCCTTGCCCAGCACCACCAGCATCGCTTCGGTCAGGTGCGGCATTTCGGCCAGGGCATCCTCGACCCCAAGCGCGCGGCGTTCGCTGCGGGCGGCCTCTTCATGCCGCTCGAGCGCCTCGAGCGCGCGGCTCTGCAGTTCGCCGGCGAGATCCTCGTCGAAGCCTTCGATGCCGGCGAGCTCTTCCAGCTCGACATAAGCGACTTCATTGAGTTCGGCGAAGCCTTCGGCGACCAGCAGCTGGCTGAGCGTTTCATCGACGTCGAGTTCTTCCTCGAACATCTTGGAGCGCTCGGCGAATTCCTTCTGCCGCTTCTCGCTCGCCTCTTCCTCGGTCATGATGTCGATCTGGTGGCCGGTCAGCTGGCTCGCCAGGCGCACGTTCTGGCCGCGGCGGCCGATCGCCAGGCTCAGCTGATCATCGGGAACGACCACCTCGATCCGGCCATCGTCCTCGTCCAGCACCACGCGGCTGACGGTGGCGGGCTGGAGCGCATTGACGATGAAGGTCGCGGTGTCATCCGACCATGGGATGATGTCGATCTTTTCGCCCTGCAGTTCCTGCACCACGGCCTGCACGCGGCTGCCCTTCATGCCGACGCAGGCGCCAACCGGGTCGATCGAGCTGTCGCGGCTGATTACGCCGATCTTGGCGCGGCTGCCCGGGTCGCGGGCAGCGGCCTTGATCTCGATGATGCCATCGTAGATTTCGGGCACTTCCTGCGCGAACAGCTTCTTCATGAATTCAGGATGCGCGCGGCTGAGGAAGATCTGCGGGCCGCGGTTGTTGCGCTCGACCTTGGTGATCAGTGCGCGCACGCGCTCGCCCACGCGGGCTGCCTCGCGCGGGATCTGCTGGTCGCGGCGGATGACGCCCTCGGCCCGGCCGAGGTTGACGATCACGTGACCGAATTCGACCGACTTGATGACCCCGGTGATGACTTCGCCCGAGCGGTCCTTGTATTCTTCGTACTGGCGCTCGCGTTCCGCGTCGCGGACCTTCTGGAAGATCACCTGCTTGGCGCTTTGCGCGTCGATGCGGCCAAGGTCGACCGGGGGCAACGGATCGACGATGAAGTCGCCCACGACCGCGCCCGGCTGCAGCTTCTGCGCCTGTTCCAGCGAGACCTGCTTGAAGTAATCCTCGACCTCTTCAACCACCTCGACCACGCGCCACAGGCTGAGATCACCGGTCAGCGGGTCGAGCTTGGCGCGGATGTCGTTTTCCGAACCGTAGCGATTGCGCGCGCTCTTCTGGATCGCCTCTTCCATCGCCTCGATGACGATGGCCTTGTCGATCATCTTTTCCGAAGCCACCGAGTTCGCGATTGCGAGCAGCTCGGCCTTGTTGGCGGAAATTGCACTCGGCATCAGTCGTCAGCCTTTTCTTCTGTGACTTCTTCGATTTCGTCGGCGCCACTGGTATCCAGTGGCCGGGTTGCGGCGATCAGCGCGTCGGTGAGGACGAGGCTGGCCGAATGGATCAGTTCGCGCGGCACCGCAACCTCGCCCGCCTTGCGGTCCACGATGGTGACGGTGTCGCCCTCGATCCCGCGCAGTTCTCCGCGCAGGCTGCGCTGGCCGGGGGCCGACTTGTCGAGCACGATCTTCGCCTCGTGCCCGGCCCAGTTGGCGAAATCCTTCGCCCGGGTCAGCGGGCGGTCGATACCAGGGCTCGACACCTCGAGGTGATAGGCGCCCTCGATCAGGATCTCGCCCGCTTCTTCCAGCGCATCGATCCGGTCGGAGACGCGGCGCGACAGCGCGGCGCACTGATCGATGATCAGCTGCCCGGTCGCCGGGTCTTCGGCCATGATCTGAAGTGCCTGGGTGCCGTCGCCGGCTTCCGACGGCATCATCTTCACCCGCACGAGATCGAGCCCGAGCGCGCTCGCTTCGGGTTCGACAATCTGGATTAGGCGCGCGATATCGGCCACTCAAGCTCCTGTTGCTCCGACAGTTCAGCGCGATGCAGGTATGGTGCCGGCCCCTTGCGGCGCCAGCCCTCCAGTGTCGCGACAATGTCGGGGTGAGCCGCAGATAGGCGCGAGTCCCGCAAATGGCAAGGGCCCTGTGCGCGCGGCTCACTCCTCCTGCATCAACCCGTGCTTCCTGATGCAATGGCGCAGCTGGTCGTAAGTCAGCCCCAGCGCCCTGGCGGTCTGGCGCTGGTTCCAGCGGTGCTTGCCGAGCGCATGTTCCAGAATGCCGCGTTCATGCGCATCGACTGCTGCGCGCAAATCCGCGATCGAATCGAAATCGGCCGGCGCCGGGGCAGGCGCTGTGCCCGCCTGTGCCTTGTCCGCCCCCCGCGCCTTCGGCACGAACGGTTTCCACGGGCTGTCGAACGGGTCGAACTGGACATGCGCGATTGGCTGGCTCCAGTCGTCCCAGCGATAGACTGCGCGCTCCACCACGTTGCGCAATTCGCGCACGTTGCCGGGCCAGGGATAATCGATCATCTGTCGGCTGACGTGATCGGCAAATCCGGGCCAGCCGTCCCATTCCAGCTCCGCCGCCATGCGCCGCCCGAAATAATCTGCCAGCACCTCCACATCCCCTTCGCGCACACGCAGCGGCGGCAGGGTGATGACTTCGAAGCTGAGCCGGTCGAGCAGGTCGGCGCGAAACTCGCCGCGCTCTGCCAGCGCCGGCAAATCCTCGTTGGTGGCCGCAACGATGCGCACGTCGACCTTGATCGGGCGCGACGAACCGATCCGGGTCACCTCCCCATATTCGACCGCGCGCAGCAGGCGTTCCTGCGCCGCCATGCTGAGCGTGCCCAGTTCGTCGAGAAATAGCGTGCCCTTGTCGGCTTCCTCGAACCGGCCCGCGCGGGTTCTGGTAGCACCGGTGAAGGCGCCCGCTTCATGCCCGAACAATTCCGCCTCGATCAGCGTTTCAGGCAGGGCGGCGCAGTTCATGGTGACGAGCGGTTCGTCCCAGCGAGTGGACAGGCGATGCAGACGTTCGGCGATCAGTTCCTTGCCCGTCCCGCGCTCGCCGATGACCAGAACGGGCCGACGCATCGGCGCAGCGCGACTGGCGCGTTCGACGGCGTCGAGGAATGCTCCCGATTGTCCTATGAACTGGCTGTCCCTCTCCATGACCAAGATATAGCGGATTTTCCCGAATGGTGGCAATCCATCCCATCATGTCGATCGTCGAATTCAGGCAATCCCTTGGAATTTCGGTATTTTCGGGAATTGGCACACTGCTTGCTGATTGGTGAACAACATCAATCGGGAGGTAGTTCAAGACATGTATGACCGTCGCTTCTTTCGCAGCCAGCTAGGCCAGGCCGCGCTTGCCAGCGTCGCGGCGATGGTCGCCTTCGTCGCACTGAGCGGCCAGCTTCAGGCGAACCCATCGCTCGCCCGATCGGCCGTGCAATGCGAGACGGTCGAACTGGCATGACCCGCCCGGTGGATCACAACGACCCCCTCGGGCCGGAGCGTAATGCGCAGTCCCCCGGCGCGGACAACCGCATCGGCGCAGCTTCGGCCCGCCCTTCACGCTTTTCGCGGCTGGACGAGGAAGTGGAACGGCTGCGCCGCAGCCCGACCCCGACCCAGTCCGGCCCGGGCATATCGATCAACGGAGTACCCTTGATGGGCATTTTCAGCCGCACCCGCGACATCATTGCCGCCAATTTCAACGACATGCTCGACAAGGCAGATGATCCTCAGAAGATGATCCGCATGATCATCCTCGAAATGGAGGAAACGCTGGTCGAAGTCCGCGCCAGCGCCGCGCGCACTATTGCCGATCAGAAGGAAATGCACCGGCATACGGTCAAGCTGGACCGCCTGCAGGCCGACTGGGCGGAAAAGGCCCAGCTCGCCCTGTCCAAGGATCGCGAAGATCTTGCCCGCGCCGCGCTGGTCGAAAAGAAGAAGGCCGCGGACATGAGCGAGCAGCTCAAGACCGAGATCGCCGTGCTCGACGATGCGCTGCGCGCTTACGAGCAGGATATCGCCAAGCTGCAGCACCGCCTGCGCGAGGCCCGCAGTCGCCAGACCGCCATCGCCGCGCGGCTGGAAAGCGCGGAAAATCGCGTCAAGCTGCGCAGCCTGATGACCAACGAGCGGGTCGACGAGGCGCTGTCGCGCTTCGACCAGCTCGAACGCCGCGTCGATTACGCCGAAGGGCGCGCCGATGCACTGTCAATTGCCGACAGCAGCGGCAAACCGAGCCTGTCGGACGAGATCGCCGCCCTCGCGGGTGCCGACAAGATCGACGACGAACTGGAAGAAATGAAGCGCGCGCTCGGCATGGCCGACGACGCCGCGAAGAAGGAGGGTTGAGGTCGTGGAAGATTTTCTGATTGTCGCGGTGATCTTCATCGCACTGCCGTGGATCGTTCTCCACTACGTCACCAAGTGGAAGACCTCGGCGACCATCACCACGGATGACGAGGTGCTGCTGGAGGAACTCTACAACCTCGCCAAGCGGCTCGACGACCGGATGGACACGGTCGAGCGCCTCGTCGCTGCCGACAACCCCGATTACCGCCCGGCCCGCCTGGTTCACAACAGCGAAGCCGACAACCAGCAGCTGCGCGAGCTCGACCGCCTGCTCGCCGAAAAGAAGGGAGCATCCCAGTGAACAGCCCGCGCACATCGCTTTACAAGGATCCCTACAACAAGAAGCTGATGGGGGTCTGCGCCGGGATTTCCGACTATACCGGGGTGAATGCCCTGTGGGTCCGGCTCGGCGCAGTGTTCCTGACCTTCGCTTCGAGCGGCTTCCTCATCGTGCTCTACGTGATTGCCGGTTTCCTGCTGAACAAGAAGCCCGCACACCATTACGTCGATCACGAGGAGCAGAAGTACTGGCAGCGCGTGCGGCAGAGCCCGAAGCGCACCGCGCGTGAAATCCGCGCCAAGATGAAGGACATCGACCGCCGCCTGGCCGACGTGGAAACCTACTACGTCAGCAGCAATCCGCGCCTGACCGCAGAGATCGAACGCCTGCGCTGAGCCTGAATTCGGGGAGTAAGGGGAAATGGGAGATCTGATCGGACTGGTCGCGGTATCCGCACCTTTCCTGATGGTGGCCGGCATCGTCTGGATGAGCCACCACCGCAAGCTGGAGGAAAAACGGATTGCCGCCACGGCCGAGGCCAGCTCGGAAAAGGCGGCGCAGTATTCCAGCCGGGTCGCGCAACTCGAACAGCGGGTCCAGGTGCTCGAACGCATCGTCACCGACCGCGGGTACGACGTCGCGACCCAGATAGAGGCCCTGCGCGATCAGCGCCGGGTGGATGAAGAGGGCGCCGGCGTTCCGCTGAATGTCGCTCGCAAGGAGAACGTGTGATGGAATGGGGTGGACCGGCCTTTGTCATCGCGATCGTCTCGCTCAGCATGGGCGGCTGGCTGATCAACAACTGGATCCGCGCCAGGCATGGCTACGCGCTGGAGAATGAGTGGGGCGGCACGACCGAACCCAGCGACGCCGGCAGCAAGGCCGAACTCCAGCGCGAGAATGCCCAGCTGCGCAGCGAACTGAAGACTGTGCACGAGCGCGTCGCGGTGCTGGAACGGATCGTCACCGACAAGGGCTACGGCCTGTCCGAACAGATCGAGGCGCTGCGCGATGCGCCGCACGCCACCGGCAGCGGAACCCCGCTCAATTTCGGCAACAAGGAGCGCGTGTGATGGAATTCGCGGATATCGCCAGCTACCTTCCCGTCATCATCATCGGCGCGGCGGCTGTCGGCCTCGCCAGTGTCTGGGGCTGGGTCCACACGACCAAGCTGAAGATCCAGGCCGGCTATCCGCTGGAAGGCATGTGGGGCCAGTCGCTCCATCCCAAGCGCGATGCACAGGCCGACCACCGCATCACCTTGCTGACGCAGGAAAACGCCGCGCTGCAGGCCGAGATCGGCTCGCTCAAGGACCGGCTCGCCAGTGTCGAGCGGATCGTGACCGACAGCAGCTATCAGCTCACCCACGACATCGAGCGGCTGCGCGACAGCACCACCGACGGGAGCAAGGTTCAATGAACTTTCCCGAAGCCATCGCCTTTGCCGCGCTGATGATCGGCATGATCAGCGGTGCCGGCATCTGGCTCGACGCGCACAACACCCGGCTCAAGAACCGGACCAAGGAACTGGAGCTGAAGGTCCGCCTGGCCGAAGCCGAAGCCCATGCCCGCGCGGCCGGAGTGCCGGAAATGGAAGAACGGCTGCGGGTGCTGGAGCGCATCGCGACCGACCGCAAGCACGTGCTGGCCGACGAGATCGAGGCGTTGCGCGACCGGGAGAAGGTTCAATGAGTTCATGGGCCATCGTTGTGATCGTCGCGATCGCCATTTGGGGCTTTGTTGAGATGTACAAGGCTCGCCACGGCATTGTGACCGATTGGGCGGGTAACGAAACCCGCGTGTCTGCCGAGGATGAAAACGCGAAGCGCGAAATCGAGGAACTGCGCGAACGGATCAAGGTGCTTGAGCGCATCGCCACCGAAGGCAACACGCTCGATGCGACCGAAACGCGGCGCATCGCCAGCGAAATCGAGAAGTTGAGAGACAGGTAAGGCCCGCAAGTGGCCAGGGTTCAGGGACCCGAACGAGGGATCGAGGAAAGGAGCAGTGCACATGAGCGAACAGTTGATCGTTATCGCCGCAACGCTCTTCGGCGTCGCCATCCTTGCCGCGGCCGCATTGCGCGCGTGGCAGGACTGGCTGGCGCTGAAACGGTGCGAGCTCGACCGTGCCCCCACCCCCCAGCGCGAGATCGAAGGGGGCGCTGGCTCATACAGCTACGGCGGCGCGGCGCGGATCGAGATCGCCGACCTCAAGGAGCGCATCCGCAAGCTGGAAGCGATCGCCAGCGGGGTCGACCTGTGAACCATGTCGGTGAAGCCACGCGCGCAGGCATTGGCCTGGGCAGCGCGCTGGCCGTGGCGATAAGCTGGAGCCAGCACGAATCCGTCCTGTGGGCGATCGTCCAGGGCTTCCTGTCCTGGTTCTACGTGATCTATTACGTCCTGACCCGGCCCGGCGGGATCGCGGGATAGGTTTCCCCTTCCCCAATCAGCCCTGCCCCCCTACCTGCGCCCCATGCGCCCCCTTCCCGATATTGCCGAGGAATACGATTTCCTCGACAGCGACGAACGTTACCGCCTGCTGATCGAGCTCGGCCGCGAGCTTGAGCCGATGCCGGACGCGCTCAAGACCGATGCCACGCTGGTGCGCGGGTGCTCGGCAGCCGTATGGGTCTATCCAACCGGCGAAGCGGACCGGCTGCATTTCCTGGCCGACAGCAATGCCGCGATCACCAAGGGTATCGTCGCCCTGGTGATAGCCGCGGTTCAGGATCGTCCCGCTAGCGAAGTCGCCATGATGGACATCGCCGCCGCCCTTGCCCCGTTCGATCTGAGGAACCAGCTTTCGTCCAACCGGACGCAGGGCGTGCCGAACATGATCGCGCTGGTGAAGGAACACGCCGCGCGCATCGCGGCGGGATAGCGGGCAGGTGCGCCGGCACCTTTATTTCGCGGCCGGGCTGATCTCGGTCGGGCTCGGCGCGGTCGGCGCATTCCTGCCGATTATGCCGACGGTGCCGTTCCTGCTGCTTGCGGTGTATTGCTTCGCGCGCAGCAACCCGGAATGGGAACAGCGCATTCTCGACCATCCCCACTGGGGACCGCAAGTGAAGGACTGGCGCGAACGCCGCGCGATCAGCCGCCGGGCCAAGACCATGGCGATCGGGGCGATGACGGTGGGCGCACTGGTGACGTGGTACACGCTCGGCAGCCCGTGGTACTGGGTCTCGATTGCAATCCTGGTGATCGCGGGCGGCTGGATCGCCACCCGCAACGAGTGAAAGCGGGGCGAGCCGCAGCCCGCCCCGCGCCCCTCAATCAGAACCCGTCGACAGCCTTGCTGACGAGGATGTTGACCGCGACGCGGCGGTTCTGCGCCTTGCCTTCTTCGGTGGTGTTGTCTGCCGCGGGGTCCGCTTCGGCCATGCCGGTGGGCGTCAGCATCCGGTATGGCTTCCAGCCGCACTGCTGCTGCAGGTAATTGACCACGCGGGTGGCGCGCTTCTCGCTCAGTTCCTGGTTGAACTCGTAATCGCCGGTCGCGTCGGTGTAGCCGACGACCAGCAGCAGCGCGTTGTCCATCCCGCCGGCCTGCTGCGCAGCGGCGCACAGCTCGGCCTGCGCCTGTTGCGACAGGGCATGCTTGCCGGTGTCGAAATAGACGTTGGTCGTACCCTTGATGTTGTACTGATCGATATCGCCCACGCGCCCGCGCAGCGCTTCGGTTGCGGCGGTCTGTTCGGCAAAGCCCTGCGCCGTGCCGTTGCGGATCATCGAGGCGGTGCGCAGGTCGCGCGATTTCAGATCGATGCGGCTGGCGATCAGGCCGCCGTTCCACTGCACGGTCTTTACCGCAACCGGCAAACCGTTCAGCAGCGCATCCGCGCCCAGCTTGTCCCGGTCGAGCCCCAGGAAGCCGCCGCTCGACTTTACTTCCGTCGCTTCGCCGACATTGAATGTCGTGCTGGTGCCGTCGTCGCTGGTCACCTGGACCCGGCCTTCGGCGCGGGCGGAAATGATGCCCTCGATCTCGGGTCCTTCGGGCAGACCGGACAAGTCGGCTGGCAGGGAGCCATAGACTGTGGTCATGACGTCACTGCCCTGCGGGTCCTGCTCCTGCGCGGAAAGGGATGCGGTGACCGGCAGCGCCAGCATGGCCAGCGCCATCAAGGCCTTCGAACTGGTGGAATTGACACTCATTACGCTACTCCTTCGAAATTCGCCGGCCAGCCTCGTGCAGTCGCCCAAAAATGCGCCCGCATGCCCCCGTTGGTAGCGTTCCGGTCGTGAAAGCCCCCGTGTGATTCAACATAGAGCCGTGCGACATGCTGCCGCACTCGAGCGCCCGTGTTGAGCGTCGCCTTGCTCGCAGATTAACATCGGGGCCCGGCACCGCGGTTATGCCGCCGATCCGGGTCAAGGTTGAGGCGAACCGTGGGCCGCCTTGCCCGAATGATGCCATGATTGGCTGGCCGCAGCGGGCGCAATATCGGAGTCGCGGCAGCTTGGGGGGTGTGGATTGGCGCCCGCGCGCCAGCCTCTGTCGGCAGCCCGCGGATACAAGATCGCGTGCGCGGTCAGCGCTGGCCGATCAGGCGCCCACGCTATCGCGCACGACTGCTTCGCCTGCCTCGCGCTGGCGGCGCAGTTCCGCCTTGAGCCGGGATGGCTCGCCCGCAAACACGAAGCCGAAACTGACCCCGCCCTCCTTGCCGATCGTCGCGTGGTGCAGCTTGTGCGCCTGGACCAGCCGCTTGGCATAGCCGCTGCGCGGCACCCACTTGAAATACCGCTGGTGGACCAGGCCGTCGTGAACCAGCGTGTAGACTATGCCGTAGGCAAGGATGCCGACACCGATCCAGGTTGCGGGCGGCCAGGCCGCATCGCCCAGCACCAGCGGGCTGCCGAGTGCGAACATCGAAATGCTCATCGCAGCGCCAACCAGTCCGTACAGGTCGTTCTTTTCCAGCACCTTGTCGTGCGGTTCGTGGTGATCGCGGTGCCAGGCCCATCCGAAGCCATGCATGACGTACTTATGGCTCGCCCAAGCGATCCATTCCATCGCGAGGAAGGTGGCGATGACAATCAGTATGGGTACGGCCACGTCCATGACGGGCGCCAATATAGGCTATTTGGCGGGAGGAAAGAAGAACCGCGCCACTTCCTCGCCGATGCGCGCCGGGCGCAGCGTTTCGGCATCGATGCAGCACCAGCTGGATTTCACTTCGGCCAGCACCTCTTCGCCGCGATGGATCACGGTCGAATAGAATGCCCGCGCACCCTTGATCGATTCGAGCACCGTGCGCGCGATAACCGCATCATCGAGGAACGCTGGTTTGCGATAGGTGATCTCGTGCTTCAGCGCGACCCAGGCCTTGGTCGCGACTTCCTCCGCCGGGGCGAGCTTGCGCCAGTGCGCCAGCACCGCGTCCTGCACCCAGTTCAGATACCGGGCATTGTTGACGTGACCCATGAAGTCGATGTCGGCGGGAAGGACGGTGATCGGGAAGGCGAATGGTTTTGCTGACATGGGTGTAAATTAGGGGGAAAGGCGTTACCTTTCCATGACAATCTGCCCTGCGACACTTCGTTACACAAAACAGGGCCCGCGACATTGTGTCATACCCCTGCCGTTCATCTTTTTGGCAATATTTCTGAATGCGTGGTCACATCCACCGCCAGAAAGGACCAAATCATGAATACCAGGGATCGTATCGTTGCCTCCGCCATCGCCGCCACGCTGGCATTGGGGATCGCCGTTCCCGCGTCGGCACAGAGCTGGAACGACGGGCACCAGTTCCGCCAGCAGATCAACCAGCTGGAAAAGCGCGTCGATCGCAACCGCGGTATTTCCAATCGCGAAGCACGGCAGCTCGATCGCCAGATCAGCCAGCTCAAGACGCAATATAACCGCTTTGCCCGTGGCGGTTTCGACCGGCGCGAATCCCAGCTGATGCAGCGCATGATCGCGGACGTTCGCTATGCCGTTACCGCGCAGGCGCGCGACAACAACAACAACCGCCAGGCGCGTTACGACCGTCGCGGATGGTAAGCTCCGCCCTCTTGAGCGCGGCCAAGTTTTCCCATCTTGTCCGGCGCGGGTGGCAGGCTTAGCCCCAGGACATGGCCAGTCGCCCGCGCACGCTCTACGAAAAAATCTGGGACACCCACGTGGTGGAAGATCGCCCGGACGGCACCAGCCTGATCTTCATCGACCGGCATCTGGTTCACGAAGTGACGAGCCCCCAGGCGTTCGAGGCGCTGCGCATTGCCGGTCGCCCGGTACGCCGTCCCGATCTGACCCTGGCCGTTCCCGATCATAACCTGCCGACCACGCCGCGGCTCGATGCGGGCGGACGGCCAATCCCGATCGCCGATCCCCAAAGTGCCGCCCAGCTTGCCGCGCTGGAAGCAAACGCGCCTGCATTCGGCATCCGCTACATCGGTGCGAGCGCGCCCGAGCAGGGCATCGTTCACGTCGTCGGCCCCGAACAGGGCTTCTCGCTGCCCGGCACTACCATCGTGTGCGGAGACAGCCATACCGCCGCGCACGGCGGGATCGGTGCGCTCGCCTTCGGCATCGGCACGAGCGAGGTCGAGCACGTCCTCGCCACCCAGACCCTGCTGCTGAAAAAATCGAAGACCATGGAAGTGCGCGTTACCGGCCAGCTTGGCCCCGGCGTCTCGCCCAAGGATCTCGTACTGCACGTGATCGGCGTGGTCGGAACCGCTGGCGGCACCGGTCACGTCATCGAATATCGCGGCAAGGTGTTCGAGGAAATGAGCGTCGAAGGCCGCCTGACGGTCTGCAACATGAGCATCGAGGCAGGCGCCCGCGCCGGCCTGATCGCGCCCGACGAAACCGTGTTCGCCTACCTCGAGGGGCGCCCCTACGCGCCGAAGGGCGAGGAATGGGACCGCGCGCTGGCCTGGTGGCGCACGCTACATACCGAAGACGGCGCGCAGTTCGACAGGGCCGTTACGATCGACGCAGCGCAAGTCGAACCGACCGTGACCTGGGGAACCAGCCCTGAAGATGTCGCGCCCATCGGCGGCAGCGTGCCCGATCCTGCCGGTTTCGCCGATCCGGCCAAGCAGGAAGCCGCGCGCTGCAGCCTCGATTACATGGGCCTGACGCCGGGGCAGAAGCTGTCCGAAATCGCGGTCGAGAACGTATTTATCGGCAGCTGCACCAACAGCCGGATCGAGGATCTGCGCGCGGCCGCCAGCGTGCTGGAGGGACGATCGAAAGCGCCCAACGTGCGCTGGGCGATCGTCGTGCCGGGTTCGGGCCTCGTCAAGCAGCAGGCCGAGGCGGAAGGGCTCGACGGGGTTTTCATCGCGGCAGGGTTTGAATGGCGCGAGCCGGGATGCTCGGCCTGTCTCGGCATGAACCCCGACAAGGTCCCGCCCGGCGAGCGTTGCGCATCGACCAGCAACCGCAACTTCGTCGGTCGCCAAGGTCCGGGCGCGCGGACTCACCTGATGAGCCCGGCCATGGCCGCCGCCGCCGCAGTGACCGGGCATCTGACCGACGTGCGCGAATTGCTCGCCTAAACCGCTCTTGCCAGCCAGTCCGCCACATTCCATGAAAGACCAATGACCAACAAACTCACCGGAAAGGCCGCGCTGGCGGCCGGTGCCATCGGATCGGCTGCGATCGCCGCGGCAATGCTTTACGCCTCCAAGCGCAAGGACAAGAAAGCGGCGCCCAAGCCCGGCGCCACGCCTTCCGGCCAGGCGCCGGAAACCGATTGATGGAGCCGGTCTCGGCCATCGAGGGGCGTGCAATTCCTCTCGGCGCCAGGAACGTCGACACCGACGTGATCATTCCGGCGCAATGGCTCAAGACGGTCAGCCGTGAAGGGCTCGGCAAGTGCGCGTTCGAAACGCTGCGCGCGGTTCCCGGCAATGTGTTCGACGATCCCGCATTTGCCGGCGCGCCGATCCTCATCGCGGGCGACAACTTCGGCTGCGGGTCGAGCCGCGAACACGCCGCCTGGGCACTGCTCGACCTGGGCATCAAGGCCGTGATCGCGCCAAGTTTCTCCGACATCTTTTCCGGCAACGCGTTCAAGAACGGCATCCTGACCGTCGAATTGCCGCAGGATCAGGTCGACCGGCTGCTAGAGGTTGCCCGCGAGCATCCGATCAGCATCGATCTGGAGCAGCAGGTCGTTACAACTCCCTATCAGGATCGTTATAGTTTCGTTGTAGATCCTTTTCGCAAACATTGCCTGCTGAACGGCCTCGACGAGGTCGGCCTGACGCTCGAACGCAGCGATGCGATCGGTGCCTACGAAGCGCGCACGGCGCGCGATATGCCCTGGCTCGCCACGGCAATGGAGAAAGCTGCATGAAAGCCCTGCGTACTCACGCCGTCGGTGGCCCCGACACGTTGACTCTCGACGACGTCGATGTGCCCACCCCCGGGCCCGGCCAGGTGCTGGTCGCGGTCAAGGCCTGCGCGATCAATTATCCCGACACGCTGATGATCCGCGACCTGTACCAGTTCAAGCCGCAGCGGCCCTACGCCCCCGGCGGCGAGATCGCCGGCGTGGTGGAGGCGGTTGGCGTCGGGGTGACGAACTTCAAACCGGGCGACCGGGTGCTGGCCGGCATCGGCAACGGCGGTCTGGTGGAGAAGGTCGTCGTTCCGGCCGGCCGCCTGTTCCCGGTGCCCGATGGCGTTCCGTTCGAAAAGGCGGCTTCGCTGCTGATGACCTATGGCACAACCATCCACGGGTTGAAGGATCGCGGGCACATCAAGGCGGGCGATACCGTGCTGATCTTGGGCGCTGCAGGCGGCGTGGGCCTGTCGGCCGTGGAACTGGCCAAGGCGTTCGGCGCGCGCGTCGTCGCCGCGGTTTCGAGCGCGGAAAAGGGCGAAGTCGCCCGCCGCGCGGGCGCGGACGAAGTCGTCGTCTATCCCAAGGGCGAAATGGAGAAGGATGCCAGCAAGGACCTCGCCAATGCTTTCAAGGCGGCGTGCGGACCGGACGGCGCGAACATCGTCTATGATGTCGTCGGCGGGCAGTATTCGGAACCCGCGCTGCGCGCGATCGCATGGGAGGGGCGTTTCCTGGTGGTCGGCTTCCCGGCAGGTATAGCGAAAATGCCGCTCAACCTGACCTTGCTGAAATCATGCGATATTTGCGGTGTTTTCTGGGGTGCCTTCACCGCGCGCGAGCCCGCGAAGTTCCAGGCTCAGGTGGCCGAACTGTTCGACCTGCTTGAAGCGGGCAAGATCGACCCGCTGGTTTCCGAAACCTTCCCTCTCGAACGCGGGAGCGAGGCGATCGCCAAGCTGGAAAACCGCGAGGCGGTCGGCAAGCTGGTCGTAACGATGGACTAGTCCCCTCACGCGCCCTATCTGGGCGGCAGACCAATTCGAGAGGACCCCATGACCGATTTCAAGGACCGCGAGCGCGCCGAAGAAGCCAAGTTCGCGCTGGACGAAGATACCGCATTCCGCATCGCCGCGCGGCGCAATCGCCTGCTCGGCGAATGGGCTGCCGGGCTGATGAACCTCACTGCCGAGGAAGCCGACGCCTACAAGAAGGCAGTCGTCCAGGCCGATTTCGAGGAAGCGGGCGACGAGGACGTGATCCGCAAGCTTCTGGGCGACCTGACCGCGGCCGGCAGCGATGCCGACGAGGGAATGATCCGCGCCAAGCTGGAGGAATGCTCGATCGAGGCACGCCGCCAGTTCATGAGCGAGAGCTGACCGCGCCATGCCGATGAGCGCTGCCGAAATCGAAGGGATGATCGTGGCTGCCCTGCCCGGCGCCACGGTCGAGATGACCGATCTGGCGGGCGACAACGATCACTGGGCGGCGCGCGTCGTCGCCCCGCAATTTGCCGGGATCAGCCGGGTCCAGCAGCACAAGCTGGTCTATGATGCGCTGGGCGGACGGATGGGCGGCGTGCTGCACGCCTTGCAACTGACCACCGCCGCGCCCACTTCCTGATCCTGACCTCATACCATTTTCGGAACCGCTATCATGTCCGACACCAATCAGCGCATCGCCAGCATCGTGAACGAGAACGACGTCGTTCTCTTCATGAAAGGCACGCCCCTGTTCCCCCAGTGCGGTTTTTCCAGCCGCGCCATTGCCATTCTGGATCACTGCGGCGTCGCCTATAAAAGCGTGGACGTGCTGCAGGACATGGAAATCCGCCAGGGAATCAAGGAATTCTCCGACTGGCCAACCATTCCTCAGCTATACGTCAAGGGCGAATTCCTGGGCGGCAGCGACATCATGATGGAAATGTATGAAGCTGGCGAATTGCAGCAATTGCTTGCTGAAAAGCAGGTCGCCCGCGCCGAATAAGCGCCGCGTCCACCAGCCAAAGAAAAAGGCCCGCTCCAACCAGGAAGCGGGCCTTTGTCTTGTCGGGGAGCCGCACCGGAGACCAGTGGTGCAAAGCTCCTTTACGAAGACCATTCGGGGTATCGAGCACTGTGCATGCCTCGTGCCAGTTTTGTGCGAACTTGGATTTCCGGGGGTTCCGCTGGTTAACAGGCCGAAAGGGATGTCTCCGGGTGTAAGCTATCCCGACACCCGCCACCTTTGCGCTTGAGTGGCGGCGCACCGCCAGCCACATTCACGCGATGAACAGCGCCCCGCCCGCCGACCCCACACCCACCATCCCCGCCGCCACCATCGTCATCTTTCGCAACGGCCCCGCAGGCGGCCCGCCCGAATTGCTGATGGTCACGCGATCGCGGGCGATGGCGTTCGCGGGCGGTGCGGCCGTTTTCCCAGGCGGTCGAGTCGATCCGGCCGATCACAAACTGGCCAGCGAACTGGGCCACGGCGACCCGGATGAAGCCGCGCACCGGATCGCCGCAATCCGCGAAACGCTGGAAGAAACCGGTCTAGTCGTCGGCCTGAGCGGCGCGATCGATGCCGTGCGCGCGGTCGAGGCGCGGGCCATGCTGCTCGCACACGGCAACCTCGCTCCGGTGCTCGCGACGATGGACTGGTCGCTCGATCTTGGTGCGCTGCGTCCGTTTGCCCGCTGGCATCCCAAGAACGAGCGCATCCCCCGCGTGTTCGACACGCGATTCTATCTGGCGGATCTGGGCACCGGCGCCGTCCAGATCACCGTCGACGAGACCGAAAACACTCACTTGTTCTGGATTTCTGCGGCCGATGCCCTGGCAGCGGCCGATCGCGGCGAATTGACAGTGATCTATCCCACTCGCCGCAACCTCGAGCGCCTCGCCCAGTTCGGCAGTTTTGCCGAGGCATCGGCTGATTGCGACCGCCACCCGGTCCGCACGATCACACCCTTCCTGAGCGTAGAGGACGGCACCCGCTGGCTACGCATCCCGCCCGATGCCGGCTATCCCGTAACCGGCGAGCCGCTGGACCACGCCATGCGGGGGGATTGATTGAAGTGCCTTATTGGCGCGCCCGGCAGGACTCGAACCTGCTGCCTCAAGATTAGAAGTCTCGCGCTCTATCCAGATGAGCTACGGGCGCGCGCCGGGATGCGAATAGCGTGCTTTTCCCATCCCGCAAATCGCGATAGGCACGTGCGCGATGGATAACCAGCCGGTCCGCCGCCTTGATATCAACCCCGGCGAACGCCATGCGTTTCGATATTACGATATCGTCATGGCGGCATTCGTCGCCATCCTGCTTTTGTCGAACGTAATCGGCGCGGCAAAACCGTCGTACATCGTGCTGCCAGACGGGGCGCAATGGGCCTTTGGCGCGGGCGTGCTGTTCTTTCCGATCAGCTACGTCATCGGCGACGTTCTGACCGAGGTTTATGGTTATGCCCGCGCGCGCCGGGTGATCTGGACCGGGTTCGCGGCGCTTGCATTCATGGCGTTCATGGCCTGGGTCGTGGTGGCCCTGCCCCCTGCGGCGGGTTGGCCCGGTCAGGAAGCCTACGAATTCGTGTTCGGAAATTCGTGGCGGATCGTGCTTGCTTCCATGATCGCGTTCTGGGTTGGAGAGTTCGCCAACAGTTTCGTCCTTGCCAAGATGAAGGTCTGGACCAAGGGCAAGCACCTGTGGGCACGAACGATCGGGTCGACCGCGGTCGGCCAGGGGCTCGACAGCCTTATCTTCTACCCGCTTGCCTTCTGGGGTCTGGCGGGCTGGCCTCCGGAACAATTGTGGCAAGTGGTACTGTCGCAGTGGGCCATAAAGACCGCGTGGGAAGCACTGCTGACCCCGGTCACATATATCGTCGTTGCCCGGCTGAAGCGGGCCGAAGGGATCGATATCTACGACACCCAGACGGACTTTTCGCCGTTTGCGGCCATACAGCGGTAAATTGCGATAAGGGCCGGGATCGCTCCCGGCCCTTCCCTCCCCCAGAGGTATCCTGAATATCAGAACTTGGTGCGCACTGTCACGCCATAGGTGCGCGGTTCTTCCAGGAAGGCGATCCGCGACCGTTCACCCGCGCCGCCGCGCAGCGGCGTGTTCGCCGTAATGCCCCGGGTTATCTCGTCCGACAGGTTTACGCCCCACACTTCGAACGTGAATCGCTCGTCCGGAGTCGTGAAGCCGAGTCGCGCGTTCACCTTGAAGTAGGCTTCCTGGTAATCGAACGGCAGCGGGGCGAACGGTGGAGCCGTCTCTGTTGGCGTGGTGCTGGTGCGCCGGCTGCCCGAATAGGCGACGTTGACATTGGCCAGCAGCCCCCAGCCCGCGCTGTTGAGCGGTCCATCGTACGTGATGCCCGCAACGCCGCTCCATTTCGGCGCATTGGTGAGCGGCTGGCCGCACAGGGTCCGGACCGTGGGCAGAGCGCTGCCGGTAATCCCCTCGTCGCAATCGCTGGGATACCGAGCGTCAGCATAGGTCACGGAAAAGTTTATGATCATGTTGGGGTCGAACCGGCCGAGCACCTCCAGTTCGGCACCGGTCGACTTGGCCGACGCGACATTGAACGTCTGGAACTGAACGCCGGTGAATTCGAGCACCTGGAAGTCGGTCATCTCCATGTGAAACACGGCCAGGTTGGCGGTGACCTGATCCCGGAAAAGCGACGTCTTTATGCCCAGTTCGTAAGCGTCGACCTTTTCCGAATCGAACCGCGGGTCGAGACCTCCCGCCGATGCTGCCGGATCGAGGTTGAAACCGCCCGATTTGAAACCGTGCGCGAAGCTGGCGTAGGCGAGGAAGCCTGCGTTGTTATTGATGCGGGCAGGTTAGCCTGGGTCGCGAAGGGGAAGCAGCTCAGCCCCACCCCGCCGGCGGCGAGAGCCTGCGCGGTGGCAAGCGGAAGACCTGCAACTGTCGTCAGATTGGTGATGATATTGCCAAAGCCATTGGCGATCGTGGCGCACGCCGGCGAGCTGCCCGAAAGCTGGTCGAACGCGCCATCCTTCTTTTCGTCGACGTAGCGTGCACCCAGCGTCAGGCTGATATTGTCGGTCAGGTCGATCACATTGTGGGTGAACACGGAGACGCTTTCCGCATCCTGGGTGAACCTGTTCACGGCGAAGCTACCATTCGAATTCACACCGGCCACATTGGGCAGCGCGAAATTGGGCACTGGCCCCACCCCGGGGATGACGGTGACGCCGGTCGCCTGCGCCATGCGGGTCAATGCGAACAGTGGATTGGGCCCGAACGGACGGAAAGCGTTGCCGAGCGAATTGAACAATTGGGTCGCGGCATAGGCCTGGTAATCCGGCCCCAGCGTCATCGCCTGGATTTCGTCGATCTTCTCGTTCGAATAATAAGCCCCGATCAGCCAGTCGACCGCGTCGTTGAACGCCGAGCCTTGCAGGCGCAGCTCGTGCGTCATGACCTTGTTGGTCCCGCCGCTGAACGGGAAATTGGGTGCGGAAAAGGGGCTAGGCCCAACCTGATAAACGTCCAGCCCGACGAAATCATCCTGCCCCGACTGCGCCTCGAACCGGCGATAGGAACCGATGTAGGTCAGTTCCGGCACTCCGAGGTTCCATTTCAGCTCGCCCGACACGCCCCACTGGTTGGTGATGTTGATGTAGCCGTCGTCGCTTGAAATCCGGTCCTCCACCGCGCGCGGGCCGAAATCGATCACTCCGCCATTGGCTGGCAGGCCATAGGCGGCGAATGCACCGCGATTGCGCAGTTCGGTTTCGCGGATGATGACGGCGGTACAGCAATTTTCGTCGGATTCGGCATAGTCGCCGATAATGCGCAGGCTGACGTCGGCGGTCGGTTCCCATGCCACCTGCCCGCGCACGATGAACCGGTCGCGATTGCCACTTTCCGCGCCGCTGGTCGAACTGGTGATGATGCCGTCGCGCTTGCGATAGGCGCCTGACAGGCGAACGCCCATTTCCCCTGCGATGACCGGGACGCTGATCCCCGCCTGCGCACCGATATAATCGAAGTTGCCATAGCTGGCGTTGGCGAAACCTTCGAATTCAATGAGGTCGGGCCGCTTGGTCGAAATGTTGAGCGCCCCCGCAGAGGTATTGCGGCCGAACAGCGTTCCCTGCGGTCCGCGCAGGATTTCGAGCCGTTCCAGGTCGAGCAGATCGCCAAGCGCGATACCCGGGCGCGAGAGATAGACGCCGTCGATGAAAACGCCGACCGAGCTTTCCAGCCCGGTGTTGTTACCGGTCGTTCCCACGCCGCGAATGCGGATCGAGGTACCCTGGGTCTCTGTCTGGGACGACTGGATGTTGAAGCTGGGTGAAACCGAAGACAGCGTCTTGATGTCCATTACGCCCTGGCGTTCCAGTTCGACCGGCGCAACCGCAGTTACGGCGATCGGGACATCCTGTACGTCGGCCGCGCGCAGCGTCGCAGTGACGATGATCGTATCGTCGTCCTCGGTCGCGTCCTGGGCATGAGCGGGAATTGCGATCGTGCAGCCGGCAACGCCGGCCAGCAGGGCAAGCTTGACCCTCATCCGTCCTCTCCTCCTCCACGGCGGTTGCTTATGCTGCAACCTCTCCGGCAACGAGGGTAAATCAAATGGCTGGCATGATGCAATAGTCTTGCGCAAAAGACGTGGCTGACGTTCTTTTGCAGCAGGAGAGATCATTCAAACAGGGCCATTCCCTACGTAAATGCGTCCGAGTTTTACGGAATGTTGACACGCGGATCTCGCGTCGAGACCTTATCGGCAGACGATCGCTCGGTCACATGCCCGTGACAAATTCGCACTCTCGGCCTCGACTCCGGATCAGGACATGCACCCTAAAATGGAGTGCCGCTTGAAATCGTGGCGTCGGGCACGATCCGAAATTCCGGCGCCAGCCCCAATCGAGCCGCAAGAGCGGCAAGATCCTTCTCGACCGGAACGCCGAACAGGTCACGTCGGGCATGCTCCAGTTCGAGCACGAGGCTTGCCCCCTCGGCTCGCAACCGACTGGCCTGAAGCGACATCCTCGATCGGCCGCCCAGCCGGCGGCACAGCCGGATCGCCAGGCCCCAGCATATTGCAGCGTGCAGCCGGTCAGGACGTGCGAGCGCAGCGATCGCCGGCGGCAAGTCGGTCTTCCCGCCATTTGCCGCCACAGTTGCCGCCAGCAGTGCGCGTTCCTGCGGACTGAGCGCCAGCCAGCGCTTGTGGATGGCCCAGTTGCGCGCGGTCTCGTGCCGAAGATTTGGTTCGACCTGCATGGAGGCGAGCGCCAGCGAGGTCGCCGCCAGCCGCACACGTTCCGACCCGGCCCAGCCTGGCGGCATGGCATTGACAGTCCAACCCGCGATCCGCGTCGCCAGTGTCGGCGGGCAGCCCCGCATGTTGGCAAATACGGAAACCCCGGCGAGAAGGGGGTCCTGCAGCCGTTGATCGGGCGCAATCCGGTCGAACAGCAGCCCTTCGCGCAGACCCCACGATGAAAACACCAACCGCTGCGGGCCGATCTTCTTCAGCAAGGCGTGCAACAGGGGTCCAACTTGTGGTAACAGTTCCGCACGCAACGCCGAGAGACGGGGAACTCTGCGCAGCGCCTCGGGCGGCGTCTCCGCGATGCGCGTGGCAAGCCGCAGTGCATCCTTGCGGGAAAGCGCGAATCCGTGCGGATCAGTCAGGGGCGACTGCTGGCGGTCCATCTCGTAGACCGCCAGTGCCCGCCACGTTCCACCGACCAGGTACAATGCGTCGCCGGTGCCAGGCTCCGTCCAGCCGCCGCCGCGAATGGCACGCCCCAGCGTTCCAGCGCTTTCCTCGAAGGTCGCACCAGCCAGGGCAGGCAAGCGCAGGCTTCCGAGCGGAAGGCTGGTACCCTCCCCGCATGTTCCGTCCGTAACGGACACCAGTTCCAGACTGCCGCCGCCCAGATCGGCGACAACGCCCCGTGCACCGGGAAAGGCGCCGATCACGCCCATGGCTGACAGGCGCGCCTCCTCTTCCCCGGAAACGACACGCGGATGGAGCCCGGCGGCCCGAACCTGCGCAAGAAATGCATCGCGATTGATCGCTTCGCGCACGGCTGCTGTCGCTACCGTTTCGACATCTTCGATACCAAGATCCTGCAATATCAGCGCAAATCGCCGCAACCCACGAAGCGCCAGATCCATCGCGGGCTGCGCCAGGTGGCCGTCTTCCATCCCGCTACCCAGGCGAGGGACGACTTTTTCATTGAACAGCACGTCGGGCGCCCGCGGCGAGCCGCCGTACAGCACCATGCGCACCGAATTTGAACCGATGTCGATAATCGCGCTTTGCGGGCTGTTGCCGGCAAACGCCCCTTCCCGATCAACCCGCCGCGACCCAAGCGCCATCAGGCACCGCCTCGCTTGAGCGCGAGGGTCGGCACGCCCCCTTCGGCCAGCGCACCGCCCCGCCCCGACAGCGAGGGGTTGGTCATGAAATAGTTATGGCAGTTGAATGGCCGCTCGCCCGGTTCTGTCCGCGCATAGCTGCCGTCGGCCAATTGTTCCCAACTCTGTTCCGTATCGAGCAGATTGGCGAGCAGGACTTGCTGCAGCAGTTGATCGTGCACCGTGCGGTTCGCAATCGGCACCAGCACTTCCACCCGGCGATCCAGATTGCGGGACATGCCGTCGGCCGATGAAAGGTACACCGCCGCTCCCGCCGACGGCAGCGGATGCCCGTTGCCGAATGCGAAGATCCGCGCATGTTCCAGGAAGCGGCCGATAATCGACTTGACCAGGATGTTCTCCGACAGCCCAGCCACGCCCGCTCGCAAGGAACAGATGCCGCGCACGACCAGCCGGATGTCCACTCCGGCGGCGCTGGCGGTATAAAGCCGGTCGATCAGCCCGCGGTCCGTCAGCGAATTCATCTTTGCCCAGATCGCGGCGGGCCGCCCGGCCCGGGCATGTTCGATCTCGCGGTCGATATGCTCATAGAGCGCAGCGCGCAGGGCGATGGGCGAAATTACCAGCCGCTCCGTCTCGCGCGGCTCGATATAGCCGGTGACGAAATTGAACAGCTTGGCCACGTCGCGGCCAAACGCTGGGTCGGCAGTAAAGAAGCTGAGATCGGTGTAAATGCGCGCATTGGTGGGATGATAGTTTCCGGTGCCAAGATGGCAGTACGTGCGCAAGGTTCCGTCTTCGCGCCGTACCACCATCGAAACCTTGGCGTGGGTCTTCCAGTCGACGAAACCGTAAATGACCTGAACGCCAGCACGTTCGAGCTGCGATGCCCACAGCAGGTTCTGCTCTTCGTCGAAGCGGGCCTTGATTTCCACTACTGCGGTGACCGACTTGCCCGCTTCCGCAGCCGCGATCAGCGCGGCGATCACCGGGGACTGTGTTCCTGCCCGGTACAGCGTCTGCTTGATCGCCACGACATCGGGATCGCTGGCCGCCTGGCGCAGGAAATCGACCACCACCTCGAAACTTTCGTAAGGGTGGTGAATGACGATATCTTTTGCACGGATGGCGGAAAAACAATCCCCGTCGTGCTCCATGATCCGTTCGGGATAGCGCGGGGTATAAGGCGGGAATTTCAGATCCGGTCGGTCCTCGGCGACGACGCCCGCCAGCGCGCCGATGCCGATCAGGTCCATGCCCTCGATAACCACCGCATCGCGCAGACCGATCTGCTCGCGCAGAAGATGCTCAGCCTCGGGATGAATGCCGGCTTCCAGTTCGAGCTGAATCGCCTGGCCGCGACGGCGCCGCTGAATGGCGCTGCGGAAATAGCGGACCAGGTCTTCCGCCTCCTCCTCGATCTCGATGTCGCTGTCGCGCAATACGCGAAATGCACCATCGCCCAGGATCGTGAAACCGGGGAACAGGTGATCGGCGAACCGGCGGATGAGGCTTTCGATGCTGATATAGACAGCCTCGGCTCCGGGCGCACGGATGAACCGCGGCAAGGCCGGCGGAATCAACACCATGACCACCATCGCCTCTTCATCGCTGGCGCGGCGCAGGGCGAACAGAAGGCCAGTGCCGCCATTGGCGACGAAAGGGAAGGGATGCGCGGGGTCAATCGCCTGCGGAGTGATTACGGGCGCGATTTCCTCGATGAAATGGGTTCGCAGCCAGGCATATACCTTTGCATCGACGCGTTCCTCGTCCGCGATATGGATACCGGCTTCCGACAGCCGCGCGCGCAGATCGAGCCAGACCGCCTGTTGCGCATCGCTGAGCGCGCGCACCCGTTCGCGAATGGCGGCCAGCTGCCGCGTCGGCGTGGCGCCGTCGATCGCCATCCGGCCGATGCCGCGCTGCACCTGCCCCACCAGCCCGGCGACCCGAATCATGACGAATTCGTCGAGATTGCTGCCGGATATCGAAAGAAAACGCAGTCGCTCCAGCAGCGGATAACTCTCGCGCGCCGCTTCCGCCAGAACCCGTTCGTTGAATGCCAGCCAGCTCAGTTCGCGGTTGACGTAACGATGTTCGGCGTCGGATGCGCCGGCGCTGCTCTCGTTATCCTCGACCAGATCCGGTTGGCTCGCCATCGATCTCTCGAGCCCCATTGCGAGGCCCACTTCCGTTGGAACATCTGCCGGGCGCGTGGTCATATTCACCCGCCCTGTAAATCACGCCAAGCAGCATGACACAATCTTGTCAGGATCAGGCCGCGTCCAGCAAGGTGTGGCTTTCGGCGATCTGGGTAATGCCGCGCTTGCCGTTCGCGTCGCGGCCGAGCTGCACCACGACATCGATAACAGAGGCGGCATAAGCGATCGTATCGCTGCGCGTCAGGCCAATGCCGGTCTGCATGACCATCAGCGACAATTGTTCCAGCGCGCCGCGCAGGCTGTTGGCGTGGATGGTGGAAAAACTGCCGGGATGCCCGGTGTTGATGGCGCGCAGGAAACTGACGCTTTCGGCCCCGCGCAGTTCGCCCAGCACGATCCGGTCGGGGCGCAGACGCAGTGCGGCCTGCAGCAGTTCATTGGCCGTAACCTTGGCCTCGCCCAGTTCGCCCTTGACCGCGACCAGCCCGACACCATTCTCGCCCGGCAGGCGCAATTCCGGCGTGTCCTCAACCAGGATCACCCGCTCCCCGCGCGGAATCTCGCCGAGCATGGCATTGAGAAAAGTGGTCTTCCCAGTGCTGGTGCCGCCGGAAATCAGGATGGTCCGGCGGGCACGGATCGCGGCGCGCAGGAACGCGACAGGCTGTGCCTGCGGATCGGGCATGACCGGTTCGGCTGCCTGGCCGAGCGGCCCGGCGTCGTATGCGTCGAGTGGCAGATCGAGCCGGCGATGGCGGCGAATGGCCATCGTCCAGTGGCGCCGCGCGGCCGGCGGGCCGCAGAACTGTACGCGCGCCCCGTCGGGCAATGTCGCGCCGAGCAGCGGATGTTCGCGGTTGATGCCCTGATGGCTAACCCGCGCCACCTGCTCTGCAAGACGGCGGACCAGCCGGTCGTCGATTTCGGGCGTTTCGATCCGCTTCATGCCCGGGTCCGCGGCGTCCTCGATCCAGACTTCGCCGGGGCGGTTGACCATGATCTCGGTTACCGTGTCGCGGTCGAGCCAGCGCCGGAACGGGGCGAGATAGGCGTCGAGATAGACGCTCCGCTCGCCGTCGAGCACGACCGGTGGCGGGGTCTGCTCCTCCGGCTGGATAGGAAGGATTTCCACGCTCACCGGACTGCGGGAACCTGCGAGAAATCGAGATCGCGGGCGGTGAATACCCGGATCGGCTCGCCCTGGCGCACGCGGATCGTCGGGCCGATCTGGCTGTCCTGCTGCGCCGCGACTGCCGCCGCCGACTGCCCTGCGCCGCCCAATACGACCGAAGCTCCGCCCGATCCAAGCGCCGAAAGACCGCCCACGACCGACAGCAGCATTGCCGATCCGAACCGGCGGAAGAAGTGGTTGTTGACCTGACCGGCCAGCCCGGTCGTCCCGTCGAAGCCAACCGCAGGCGAGGCAAGGTTCACCGACGCGCCATCGGGCCGGATCAGCCGCGTCCAGATCACGTAGGCGCGCTTTTGCCCGCCCTGGATCCCCGACTGATACTGCCCGATCAGGCGGCTGGAACGCGGCACCAGCACAGACTTGCCGTCGAAGCTGCGCACGTCCTGGCTCACCACCGCGCGGACGTATCCCGGGACGTTGGTGTCGATCGCGGTTTCGAGGATCGCGGGAATCAGCGTGCCCTGTGTAACGGTGGTGGCCGGGTCGACCATGGGCCGCGCAGTGGCCATCCCGCCGCCAACGCCGCCGACGCGGCTGGCGAAATCGCCAGCGCTGCTCGCAGCGCCGGCCTGGGCATTCTCTGGCGAGGCACCTGGCTGCGACACGGGGACCCCGCTGAATTGCGAAGGCGCGGCGCCAGCATCGAATACCACGGTCGGGCTCGCGTAAGGGTTCATGCCTGGCATCACGCCGGGCTGCGCTGCCAGCACCGGCTGGGGTGCCGGGTCGAACTGCACTGGCGTTACTCCTGCCGGAGCGCCCTCTACCGGGGTAATGGCAGCATCGGGCACGATCGGCACGGGCGCGGCAGCCGGTTGCGGTGCGGCGGCGACTTGCGGATTGCCGACACCTTCAGGGGGTGCCGTGCGCGCAGAATTCATCGCCCACAAGGTCACCGCGCCGAGCAATCCCACGACAGCCACGCCCGCAGCCAGGCCGAGCCCGTCCGAAGCGCCCTTGCGCTGGGTAACCGCTGGAAACGCATTGCGGCTGGCAAGGTCGATGACTTCGGCCGATTCCACTTCGCGTGGGTCGACGTCGTTGGCGACAGGGCTGTCGCCGATCTTTGCTGGAACGCGCATGGCGAGACGCATGGCCTATCCTTCCACTTCCGCAGGCAGCGTGGCGGCACTGCGCGGCGTAACGGGGCGCAGCGGCCCGGTGTTGGTCAGCGTCGCGGCTTCCTTGCCGGAACGCAGCACGATTTCGCGTGGCACGCCTTCGACGACGATCGTGTCTCCGCGCACGGCGAAATTGACTGGGCCTTCGGTCCCCTCGTGATCCTTCATCAGGATCGCAGGAACCGGCTGCCCGGTGGGCCAGCTGAGAAAAGTCGCATTGCCATCGTCGTAGGTACGGGTCGGCAGCAGCCCCCGGTCACCCTTGGCGGTCCAGGCGAAATTGAGATCGGCCGGGTCGGTCACGGCGTAAGGGTCGCTGGCCGCAGCCAGTTCGACCGCATTGGCCCCTTCCGGCGCCGCCGCGGCGAGGCCCGCTGCCATGGGCGCAGGCTCGTCAGGATAGGTGAAGCGCAAGACGTACATCGGCCGCGCGCGCGGGCTGGCGACCAGATCGAACAGGTACGTGCGCTTGTTGGTCACCACGGTCATGTTTGTCGATGCGGTCGCTTCGAGCGGTTTCACGAACAGCAGGTTAGCCCGCTTGTTGGGCGTGACCTGCCACGACGTCGAATCGCCGATGGCGACGTTTTCGATCGCCTCGTCCTCCGCGAACTGGATCGTCGCCTGAACGCGGGTGCGGCCTTCGATGCGCACCACGTCAGCGGGGTCGTAGCGCCGCTCGACCAATCTGGGATCGTCCGCAAGCGCAGGTACGGCGGCGATCGCCAAGATGAGCGCGGGAATGGTCGCGCGGATCATTTCAACTTCTCCGTCAGGCGCGCACCGGGCGCGCGGAACCGGTTGCCGATCCCGCGCGTGCGGGACTGGGCAGGATTTAGCGGCACGACCTGAGCGCCGCCTGAAGCCGCCTCGACCACGCGAGTTTCGCGCGTTGCTGCGGCGGCGCCTTGAACGGCAGCGCCGTCGTTGGCAGCAGCAGCAGTTGCGATGCCCGAAATATCGATGCGCCGGGGCGGCGCTGACGGGGAGGTGGATATCCCCTCGCTCGGTACGGCTTGAACCGCCATCGGCGCCGCTGCCGGCGCCAGTGGCAGAGCATCCTCACGCTCGCCGCGTTCACGGACCAGCCCGAACACGGTCCAGCCGCCGACCATGGTGGTCGTGACCTTGATTACCATCACCATCAGGGCGCAATGGACCGCGCCGATCAGGAAGAACGCCATCGCGGCCTGGGCATTGATCTCGCCCGGCGCGGAATTGAGCGCGCCAAGCACCGGCACAGCGATTTCCAGCATCACGCTGCCGCCCAGCACGGCGAATACCGGCGTCATCGCCAGCATGACCACGCCCTTGAGCCAACCTGCGAACAACCCGCGCGTGCCATCGAACAGAGCCATGACGACGAAAATTGGCCCCAGCGCCACCAGCACCGCCAGCGCGATGCGCGCGGTAACCAGCACGCCGACCGTGCCGAGCAATAGGAGCATCGCGCCCAGCCACATGATGCCGGCCGGTGAAAACGCCGACACCTCGCCCTGCTGGCCCTGGCTCGCCTGCTGGATCGCGGCGAACACCACGTCGAGCTTGTCGGCGAACACTGTGGTCGCCGATCCGTCGCTGCCAGTCACCATCGTGGCCAGCCAGTCCGGCCCGCCGATCGCCAGGTTCCAGACGACGCTCTGATATGCGAGCCAGCTGGTGGCGAACGTCAACACCAGCCCCAGCGTTATCATGCGCGGGGTGAGCGAACGCACGCCCAGCCGCGATCGGCCCAGCAGCAGGCTGATCGCGAAGAATGCAACGTAGAGCGTCAACAGGATCGTCAGCACCGGCACCAGCGAGCCTCCGGGCGCGAACAGCCGCCCGAAGGCCTGCGTTGTCACGCCGTTCGCCACGCAGTCGACTGCGCGCAAGCTGGCGGCAACGCCCGCTCCGACGCCTTCCAGCGCTTGCTGGCAAGCTGCGGCGTTCATTCCGCTGCCTGACGAAAGGGCAGCGGATCACCCTTCGCGAACGTGAGGTCGGGCTCTCGCCGCCCCCCCGGCCAGGCGTGATCCGTCAGCGAAGGGAACCAGTCGGCCGGATCGTCGCCCACCGCTTCGCGCAGCAGGTCGAGCCGCCGGACCGAGCTTTCGCGGCCCGAAAGAATGGTCAGCACCTCGGGCGCGTTCGACAGATCGAGCCGCACCACGACGCTGGCATCGGGCTGGCGGATCAGGAACGCGCGGCTGTGCGCAGGCAGCGAACGGATCAGCGCGAGTTCGTGGCTGGTGAGGCCGAAGCCGTCGCAGTAATCTTCGGCCCGCGCGCGACTGTTGGGCATGAACACCATGGTCGCGGTCTGTTCGACCAGCGCGGTGGAGATGCGGCTTTCCAAGGCGTCCCGCGCGCTCTGCGTGGCAAAACCGACCAGCGCGTTGCGTTTGCGCAGCGTCTTGAGCCAGTCGCGGATGCGCGCGGCGAAGACCTGGTCATCCAGCGCTTTCCACCCCTCGTCGATCAGGATCATCGTCGGCTGACCGTCCAGCCGCTCGTCGATGCGGTGGAACAGGTACATCATGGTCGGCGTGCGCAGTCGCGGGTTTTCCAGCAACGCCGTCATGTCGAAGCCGAGCACCCGGTTGGACAGGTCGAGCTCGTCGCGCTCATTATCGAACAGCCAGCCGTGCTCGCCGTAACCGATCCACGCGGACAGGCGATCGGCAAGGTCGCCCGGCTGCGGGCGGCGCGCCCCGGCGAGCAGCTCACGGAAATGGCGCAGGCGGCGCAGGCTGGGGTCGTTCCCGTAAGCCGCGTCGACCGCGTGGGAAATGACCGCTTCCTCCTCCGGCCCCTCGGCCTTCAGCAACACACCCAGCCAATCGCGCAAAAACGCCCGGTTGGCGGCCGTGTCGGGCATTGCCAACGGGTTGAACCCGGTTGGAACGCCTGCTGCGATACGGTCGTAACGGCCGCCAATGCCGCGCACGAACAGTTCCGCACCGCGATCCTTGTCGAACAGTATGGTCCGCGGTTTGAACTTCTGCGCCTGCGCGGCAAGGAAGTTCATGACCACAGTCTTGCCCGAACCCGATGGGCCGATGACCGAGAAATTGCCCAGATCGCCGTTATGGAAATTGAAGAAGAACGGGGTCGAACTGGTCGTCTGAAGCAGCGTCACCGCTTCGCCCCAGTGATTGTTTTCAGCTTGCCCCAGCGCCATGCCATGAAGCGAGCCGAAACTCGCCATATTGGCGGAAGAGATCATCGCGCGGCGCACGATGTAATGCTCGTTACCCGGAAACTGCGCCCAGAACGCAGGCTCCAGATTGGTGTCCTCGCGCACTGCAATCGCGCCGGTGTCGGCCAGCGCAGCAGCGCAGGCGGCGGTCGCCTCGTCGAGCCGGGCCAGGTCGCGTTCGCGCACCTGGATGGTCAAGTGATGATCTCCGAACCCCACTGCACCATTGCCCAGCGCGTCGCGCGCGGCAAGCATGTCGGCCCGCTCGGCCCGCGCTTCTTCGTCAGCGGACTTGAGGCGGCGGATCGACAGGTCCATCCGCTCGCGCGCGGTGGTGCGTTCAGCCGGCGCATAGGTTTCCGTCACGATCAGTTCGAACGGCAACCGTAACAACGGATCGAGCAGGCCCGGCGACGTCGCGTCGGGATATTCCTTGAGGCTGACGATTGCCGCGAAATCCGGGTTGCCCGAACCACGCTGTTCCATCGCGTCGAGCCCGAAGCTGGTGCGGCGGTAGGGCAGCATCTGGCCCACATCGACGTCGTCTGCCGGGCGGCGCACGGGGCGCATTTCGCCATTGTAGAGTGCGCTCAGCAGTTCCAGCAGTTCGGAATTCGTGCCGCCACTGGGGCCGGAATATTCGCCCAGCAGCGTCGCGCCATAGGGCTGGAGAGCAGCGACCAGCCCGGTTGCCGCCGACTTGAGACTACGCACGTCCTTCGGATCGGCCTCGATTCCGTCACGTCGACGCCGGCTGAGCATCTTCGAGGCACGCTCGGCCAGCCCGGCCTTGCCCCGCGCGGGACGGCGGATCAGGGTAATGAACTGGTCGTTGACGAACAGCGAGCCGCCCGCGAGCCGTTCCTTCCACCGCGCATCGATATGGCGGCTGAGGGGATCGGGAAATTCCGCATCGAGTTCGATCTCGACCCTGCGGCGAATGACGTGATGATAAAGCACGAAGCGCGCGTCGAGGGTGGAGCGCAGCACGACTTCACGCGTTGCCGCGTGACCATTGAGAGCGTCGCTGTCCTCGGTTTCGAACAGGAGGCCGGGCACCTGCAGCGCGGTCATTACCGAACCATCACGCAGCAGCAGCGTACTTTCGTCGATGAGCCGCGCGTAAGGGAGCCGGTCGCCCGCACGGGCTTCCTTCGCGCTCCAGGCTGCGGCGCCGATCCATTTGCTCATCGAAAGGCTCTCCTAGGCTGCATAGCTGTTGCAGCCCCAGCGCTTGAAGTTCTTCACCCGGGGGCACTTGCTGACCTTCGTGATCCACAGGTCGAACACGCGCGGTTCGCGCAGGCAGGCGAAATAGCCGATGGCGTGCATCACCACTGCGGCGAGCAGCGCCCACCAGCTGCCCGTTATCAGGAACACCTCGGTCGTGACCGCCATGTTGATGATGAAATAGTTATAGGTCACGCCCGCGAACATCTGCGGGCGCGTCAGCGCGCGGTGGACCGGATGGCGGACCAGTGCGTCAGCCACCAGCAGCCCCCTGAATGCCGGCCACGATCGTTCCTGCGCCGAACAGGATGAACACGCCGATGATCACGGTCGCACCGAAGCGCCAGTTGAGGCGGCCGGTCAGCATCATGAAACCGACCGCGGCCACGGCCATCACGGCCACTGCGGTCGCCACATTGCCCAGCAGCGTGCCCTGGAGCCAGCCGAGCGCGGCGACGATCGGGCCCGAACCCTGCGGATCGGCGGCCTGTGCCATCGCGGCGGTGGGGGAAATCAGCATGGCGGCAGTAGCAAGGCGGGAAAACATGCGCATGCGAACGAAGTGTCCTTATTGGTTGTCGGGGCGCGAATGCGAAGCCAGTCGGCCCATGATCGCGGATACGTAAAGCTGGGTTTCGCGAATGCGCGGTATGCCGCCGGCGCGCACCACGCGGCCCGGACCCGCATTATAAGCGGCAAGCGCGCGTTCGAGATCGCCGTCGAACCGGTCGAGCTGTTCGCGCAAGTACCGCGCCCCGCCTTCAAGATTGTCGAACGGATCGTCGGCATTGACGCCCAGATCGCGAGCTGTGCCAGGCATGAGCTGGGCGAGCCCGCGCGCCCCGGCGTGCGAAACGGCATTGGCGCGCCAGCGGCTTTCCTGCCAGACCAGTGCCTCGATCAGCGCAGGGCTGAGGTCGAACCGCGTGGCAAGCTCACGCACTTTGGCCGAATAGGTGGACGGAACAACGGCCGCGTGCCGTTCGGGATCGGCATAGGCCTGCTGCGGGACGAGATAATCGGCGCCAAGATCCACGGCCTGATCGGATGCGGCGAGCGCGGGATCGGCCACGACAAGCGTCTGCGCACCGGCAATCCAGCGCGCGCCATCAGCGTCTATCTGCATCACGTCTGCCCGGGCCGGGGCTGCCGTGAAGGCCATACTCAATGCGAGACAGGCCAACCACCTGGGAATCATCGAACCCTCCGTCCGCCCCATTTGCGCACCCTACATGACAAGCCAGTGACATGAAACTGGCCGAACGCAGGTTATCGGGCCGCTGCCGAAGCAGACGGACAGCAGACGGTCCCACGGTGCGTATACCGCAGGGGTCGTAAATGTATGGTTAACAGCTGGTTATCGTGCCGCTGTTCAGCGTGCGGCGAACTGGCTCGCCGATCCGAATTCCCCACGTTCCAGCATTTGCAGCGCCTGGCGGGCAAGCACGCGCGAATTCAGCCAATCGCCATCGGCGGTTTCCAGTTGCACTTTTTCACCATCGCGCAAGGCGGCACGAAACAACGCGCGGGCTTCTTCCAACCGTCCTTCGCGCGCGTGAGCGATGCCAAGGTTGATAAGACGGGCGTGATCATCGGCCGGAAGATCGTCGTTCGCCTCGATCCGAACAATCGCAGCCTGATTTCTGCCGCGCGCCAGTTCTGCATATGCGACATCGACGGCATCCGCAGCGCCGGGGGAAACGATCGCCGCTGCCAGGATCAAAGTGAGACTCATGACAATTCTCCCATTTCTGTCCTTATGATGGGAATTTGCGCTCAAGCAGATCTGACTGCAACACAAACGTCACATTGTCATTTTTCTGTAACTATGGACCACTGCTCATAATGAAATCACCGGTTTAGCCATGCACAAGCTGGCCGAAAGCGACGATCTACCCTGTCACATCTGTCGTATTGCAGACATATTTAAGTCATTGAAATAGTTCGTTTCCTGCAAAGAAACTGTCACGCGCGGCGCCTAGTCCCCGGTTTGCGAGAACTGCTCGCACCATCCGATTCTCAAAGGTTTTGAGGGGACCTATTCTCGTGACAATCTTCCATCGTTCGCTCGTGCTCGGCTGCAGCGCGCTGGCTCTCGCCGGCTGCGGCGCCGACGAGATCGTTTCCCCCGGTACGGGCGGCAACGTCACAATCAACAATCCGCCCGCGCCTGCACCGACCCCGACCCCGACCGGGCCGGCCACGGTAACGCCGGCCGGTGGCTGCCCGACGATCGCCAATGCGACCGGTCTTGCGGATCGTGGCACGATTTCCGGTCCGACTGGCGAGTATCGCGTCTGCGCGATGCCTGCTCGCTTCGCCACATCGTCTACCCTGCCTTATATCCGCGGCGTCCTTTACCTGATGGACGGGCGGGTCGATGTCGGCACCGATGGCGGACCGACGCCAGACGCATCGGACGGCCTGACCGATACCAACGTGACCCTGACCATCCAACCGGGCGCGATCATCTATGCCAGCGGGTCGAGCTTCCTGATGGTCAACCGCGGCAACCGCATCAATGCGGTGGGCACCGCGACCCGGCCGATCGTCTTCACCAGCCGCGACAACGTCGTAGGCTTCAACACCGACACCTCGTCGGGCCAGTGGGGCGGGGTCGTCCTGGCCGGCCGCGCGCCGATCACGGATTGCATCGCGCCTGGCGCGACCCCGGGCACCGCCCAGTGCGAGCGCCAGGTCGAAGGCGCGGCCCAGCCCGCGCTCTACGGCGGGGCCACTGCCAACGATAACTCCGGCACGATGCGTTACGTCCAGATCCGCTATTCAGGCTTCGTCCTGTCCGGCGACAGCGAGCTTCAGTCGCTGACCACCGGCGGCACCGGCACGGGCACGCAGCTGAGCCACATCATGAGCCACAACAGCTCCGATGATGGCGTCGAATTTTTCGGCGGCTTCGTGAACATGAAGAACCTGATCGTGGTCGGCTCGGAAGACGACTCGCTCGACGTCGATACCGGCGTGAAGGCGAACCTGCAGTATGTGATTGCGGTGCAGCGCGCGGGTGCTGGCGACACGATCATCGAGGGCGATTCCACCAACGGGCTGGAGGACCAGACCCCGCGGACCGACCTTCAGTTGTCGAACGCTACCTTCATCCAGCGCCGCACTGGCGACCAGGTGATCCGCCTGCGCGGCGGCATGGATGCCGCGATCGTGAACTCGGTCGTGATCGACGGTTCGGCAGGTACGCCTTGCCTTCGCCTCGACCAGGCGCAGACGGCCAGGGCCGCCAATGCCGGCCTCAGCGACAAGGGCCCGCCGCGGTTCGAATCGGTCGTCCTCGATTGCGACACCGCGACCCGCAACGGCACCGACGTGCCGGCGGCGAATGCGTTGTCGATCTTCAATGCCGGGACAAACAATAACGCCAACTTCAGCTCCACGCTGATGATGACTTTCGTCAACGGCACGAACGAGACGGCGATTGCGGCGTTCAACCCGACCGCCCTGTCGAGCTTCTTCGACGCTGTGACGTACATCGGGGCCGTCCGGAACGCATCCGACACCTGGTACCAGGGTTGGACCTGCGATTCCGCCGCGGTCGCCTTCGGCGCCAACACCGGCGCCTGCACCTCTCTGCCGGTTTACTGAGCCGGCGATGACCGACGGGAGGCGCCCCGCGCAGCGGATGGCGCCTCCCTTGGCGTTCAGAATTCTACCGGGCCACGTACGGCCGAAAGGGATCATCACGATGTCCACTGGCAAGCAGCTGGCGGGGCTGCTCCTGCTCACCACCGCCCTCACCTTCCCCGGCGTCGCTCTGGCTCAGGATACAGTGCCAGCAGCACCAGCCCCGGATTCAGCGCCAGCCGATCAACCGGCTGCGCCAGAGGTTGCGCAGGAGCCAACTGAAAACGCCGCCGCAGAAGAAGCGGACATCGCAATTCCGGGTGGCGGCATCGTCGTAACCGGTCGCCGCACGCGCGACGTGACGCGCAGTTCAACGCAGGTCGTGTCCGTCCTCACCAGCGAAGCGATCGCGCGAACGGGCGAAGGCGACATTGCCGGCGCTCTCGGCCGGGTTACTGGCCTTTCGGTCCAGGGTAACGGCTTTGTTTATGTGCGCGGGCTTGGCGACCGCTATTCGCTGGCACTGCTCAATGGCCTGCCGCTGCCCTCGCCCGAACCGCTCAGCCGCGTCGTGCCGCTCGACATCTTCCCGACCGGGATCGTCGCCTCCTCGCTGGTGCAGAAGACATTCTCCGCCAACTTCCCGGGCGAATTTGGTGGTGGCGTGATCAACCTGACCACAATCGCCATTCCGGAGGAAAGCTTCCTTGAAATCAGCGCCGGCATCAGCGGCGACGAACAGACGACTTTTGCCCCCGGCCTGGCCTATTACGGATCGGATTACGACTGGTTCGGCTTCGACGATGGAACCCGCAATGCGCCTCCGGCCTTGCAGGCGTTCTTCGACAGCGGCCTCAGGATGTCGGACCCGGGCGTCGACCAGCAGGAAATCCTGAAGCAGTTCGGCAATCCCAATCTCGTACTGGTCCAGCGCAATAACGATATTCCCGCCAATTTCTCGGGCGGGTTCACCGCTGGCACGGCGTTCGATTTTGGCGACGATGGCCGTTTCGGCGTGATTGCCACTGCCTCGCTCAGCAACAAGTGGCGCACACGCTCGATCGTGTCGCAGACGGCGGTCAACAGCGACCTCGATCTCGACACCGACTTCCGCGAATTCGTGACCGATAATCGCATCCTGGTGAACGGCCTGCTCGGTTTCGGGGTGGAGCTTGGCGAACATCGGCTGCGCTGGACCAACCTTTATATCCGCGACTCGCTCAAGCGCGCCGCAATTGCAGTGGGCGAGGATTTCCAGGACGACGACAGCGAAGCGCGTCAGGACACGGCATGGTTCGAACGCCAGTTGATCGACAGCCAGGCGGTTGCCGAGCTGGAATTCGGCGATCTGGGCGTCGATCTGCGGGCCGGTTACGCGCAGACGCGGCGCGAGGCACCTTACGAATACAGCTTCACCTACGTCCGGACCAACAATCCCAACGACCCATTGGGCGACGAATTTATCAACACGCTCGACCGGCAGACCGGCAGCGCCTCAGTTGCATTTTCCAACCTCAAGGAAGACCTGTATTACGCCGGGATCGACACGACCTACCCGGTCACCGACTGGCTGCGCCTGACCGCCGGTTACGCCTACACCGACACCGAACGCTATTCCGAACGGCGCCAGTTCCTGATCAATGCCGGCACCAATTTCGACGACGCGGTCGGTGCGTTGCGGCCTGACCTGCTGCTGGGCGATGCGATCATCGATTTCTACAACCTCGGCCTGATCGAAAGCACCCAGTCCGACCCGGCCTTTGCGGCGGGGCTGACGATTCACGCCGGTTATGCCCAGGCCTACGTCGAACCGCTGGCCGGGATCTCGCTCGACATCGGGGTGCGTTATGAAGATGCCGAACAACGGGTCGACCCGGTCGAAGTCTTTGGCGTGCCGACCAATTCGGCCACGTCCACTTTCCTCGCCAACGACTACTGGCTTCCCGCCGCGACTCTGACCTGGGAAATCACCGACAGCCTTCAGGCGCGCCTCAACGCGTCGAAGACGATCGCACGGCCGCAATTTCGCGAGCTAATCTTCCAGACCTATTTCGACCCGGAAACGAACCGCCAGTTCAATGGCAACCCGCGCCTGGTCGACAGCCGGCTGACCAATGCGGAGGCGCGCCTTGAATACTACTTCGGGCGGGGCAACCGCGTCTCGGCGGCAGGGTTTTGGAAGGACATCGAGAACCCGATCGAAGTCTTCTCGAGTTTTTCCGACAACGACCAGGTCAGCGGCTTTGCCAACGCGCCGAGTGCGACGCTGTACGGCGCGGAACTTGAAACGCAGGTCAACTACCCCACGATGGATTGGGGCGGCTGGTTCGCGAACAAGCAGATCGTGGCCGTCGCCAACTACACCTGGACCCAGTCGGAGCTGAAGGTTGGGCCGGACGACATTGCGCGCGTATTCCCCTTCGCCGACCAGCCCGCGACCAACTTCTTCCGCGACGGGGTGCCGCTCACAGGGCAGTCCGATCATCTGGTCAACCTGCAACTCGGGTTCGAGAACACGGACCGGCTGCAGCAACTCACTTTGCTGCTGGCTTATGCGAGCGAGCGCGTGACCAGTCGCGGCACCGCCAGCCTGCCCGACATCGTGGAGGATCCGGGCCTGACGGTCGACCTCGTCTATCGCCAGGGGCTGGAGCTTGCTGGTGTCGATTTCGAGCTGAAGGCCGAAGCGCGCAACCTGTTTGGCCGCGACAACTTCGAATACCAGTCAAACGGTACGAACCGCATCGAGATCAACTCGTATGAGGTGGGGCAGAGCTTCTCGCTGTCGCTGTCGGCGAAATTCTGATCACCAGCGGCTGGCGCGTTATTCCCGGCACCGGCTGATCGCTCAAGATCAGTCGGTGTCGAGGACGTAGCCGAGCGAGCGCACTGTTCGGAGCGGATTACCGGCCCCGGCGATCTTGAGCGATCGGCGCAGACGGCCGACCCAAACATCGACGGTGCGTTCGTCGATCGCCGGCTCCTGCTTGCCAAGGCCCGTAATGAGCTGGCGGCGCGACAGGACGCAATTGGGATTTTCGGCAAAGAAGCGCAGCAGGCGAAACTCGTTGGGCCTCAGCGCCACGGCACGCCCGGCCCAGCGGGCCTGCAAGGCTGCCAGATCGATAGATAGATCACCGACCGAAATCAGGCGGGTCGCACGCTGCGCCTGCGCATCGCTGCGCACCGCCATGACCCTGTCGAGCACGCGGGTTCGGTCGAGTTTTCCGACGATATAGTCGTCCGCTCCTGCCTTAAGCGCACGCCGCCGATCCTCGACATCGTCAGTTTCCAGCACCATCGTGATGTGCGCCGCTGCCGTGCGGAAATCGGCTCTCAACCGGCGGCACATTTCCAGGCCCGCCAGATCATCCATCACCCAATCGACAAAGACCCAGACCGGGCCTTCCGCGAGTTGACGTGGACCGTCGGGGCCCAGGCGCGCGAATGTGTACCGGTTGTCCCCGTGGGTGAAATCGTCGAGTTCGTCAGCCAACGGGTCGGTCAGAAAAATTGTCGTCGCCAGCATTCGGAAAGCCTCTGGTTCGGCTCTTCTATCCCGGCTGTTTATGACGCGGGCATGACAGGCCCCGGCGCCGAACCGTGATGATTTCGTGCGTGTCGTTTCACTTTTGTTAGTTTTGCGGAACAGATTCGAACGCGCCGCATTTCCACGATGTAATGAAAAACGAACTTGCGCGATTCCCGCTCACCGGGCGTTTTCTCATGGGGCGGCTGCGGCACGCCATGGGCGAACGGGAAAAGGAAATCCTGGAAAGCTCGATTGTCGAGACCGAAGAGTTTTCGGGCTCGCACCGCCTGCTGTCTCGCGGGGACATTTGCGAGCGCAGCACGATGCTGATCGAAGGGTTCATGCTGCGCACGATCTACGAGCATGATCAGCGGTACATCGTCGGCATCCAGGTGCCCGGCGATTTCGTCGACCTTCATGCCTTTGCCCTGAAGCGTCTCGATCATGACCTGGTGACGGTCGGCCCGGCGAAGGTCGGCTATGTCTCGCATGATAGGCTCCGCGATCTCATGCGGTCCGAGCCGCACCTGTCGCGTCTGTTCTGGTTTTCGACGCTGCTCGATGCGGCGATACACCGGCAGTGGACATTGAAGCTGGGGCAACTCAAGGCTGCGCGCCGGGTGGCCCACTTGTTCAGTGAAATCTGGTGCCGCCTCGACATGGTCGGGCTGGCCCGCCCCAATGGCTTCCGCACACCGCTGACACAGGCGGATCTCGCCGACATGTGCGGCACCACGGCCATTCATATGAACCGGGCGCTGGGCGAACTGCGGCGGGCAGGAATTGCCGAATTTCGGCGCGGACTGGTCACTGCGTCCGATCGGCAGGCGCTGGAGCGATATGGCGACTTCAACGCGGACTATCTTTACGGGGAGGGAGAACTTCACGTCGGCGAGTCCCTCAGCGAAGTCGCTTAATCACATTGCAATGTGATTGGGCCATTGCTTGGTCACATTTTGGCGCTTAAAGGCCGGGCATGACCACACTCAGTCCGCAGTCCGCCCGCGATCGCATCCGCCAGTTGATCGATACCACCACGATGTCTCGCGCCGGCATCGCCCGTGCAGCAGGCCTACATGCCAATTCGCTGCGCGACTGCACGGACGAAGCTTGGAACCCCACGGCCGAGACGCTGGGGAAGCTCGAGGCGTTCTTCTTCGCCAATGACGATCGCCCTGTGCTTGCCACTATCGACGAGATTATCGACGAGGCGCGCAACGGGCGCATGTTTGTGCTGGTCGATGACGAGGATCGCGAGAACGAGGGCGATCTGGTGATCCCGGCCCAGATGGCCACGCCGGCGGCAATCAATTTCATGGCATCGCATGGCAAGGGATTGATCTGCCTGTCGATGACCAAGGCCCGGTGCGACCAGTTGCAGCTGTCACTGATGAGCAGCAACAACCGCACCCGCCACGAAACTGCGTTTACCACCAGCATCGAAGCGCGCGAAGGCGTGACCACCGGCATCAGCGCCGCCGACCGCGCGCGCACGATCAGCGTTGCGATCGACGCCGGCAAAACTGCGGACGACATCGTGACCCCGGGTCACGTCTTTCCGCTGGTCGCGCGCGATGGGGGGGTGCTGGTCCGCGCCGGTCATACCGAAGCGGCGGTCGATATCTCGCGCCTGGCCGGACTCAATCCGTCGGGCGTGATCTGCGAGATCATGAACGAGGACGGCAGCATGGCACGAATGGACGATCTGATCGCCTTCGCCCGCCGGCACGAACTGAAGATTGGCACCATCCGCGATCTGATCGCCTATCGCTTGAAGCACGACAATCTTGCCGAAATCCGCACCGATGCCCGCTTCACCAGTCGTTGGGGCGGTGATTGGCGCGCAATCGCGTTCTACAACAAGGCCACCAATTCAGAGCAGATCGTGCTGCAGAAGGGACATGTCGACCCTGCCCGCCCCACGCTGGTTCGAATGCACGCGCTGAGCATCTTCACCGACATCTTCGGCAAGGAAGGCCCCGGTGACCGCACGCTTGAGCGCGCGATGGAGATCATCGGTGCGGAAGGTGCCGGGGTGATCGCGATGATCCCCCAGCCGACCAGCACTTTCATGTCCGACCAGGTCCGCCGCCTGAAGGGCGAAGAAACCGGCGGCATGGATGCACTGCGCGATTACGGCGTGGGCGCGCAGATCCTCACCAAGCTGGGGGTTCACGAAATGGAGCTGCTGACCAATTCTGCGCACACTCTGGTGGCGCTGGAAGGTTATGGTCTCTCCATCGTCGGCGAACGCCCGCTGGACTGAGTGTTCGCGAACAACCGGAACCCGTTGGCGGGCACCGCGGCCTTGCCGCCCGATGCGAAAGTCACCTCCCCGCCGCGGAACTCGCGATAAGTCCCGGCGGGCAGGCCATCGGCAAAAGTCACTTCGACCGGGGCGCCGGTGAAGTTGAACAGACCGAGCACCTTGTTGCCGCCGTCCTGCCGGACCCAGGCGAGCACCTGTTGCGGTTTGTCGGTTTCGACCTTGGCCATGCGTGCGCCCCACTTGCCATTGGCGAGCGCCGGGTTGGCCTTGCGGAATGCGATCAGGTCCTTGACCAGCGCGCCGTATTGGCAACCTGCGCCCTGGCTCCAGTCGATCGGGTTCTTCTCGAAGAATTCCAGCCGCTTGGCATTGCAGGCCTCCATCCCGTTATGGACCAGCGGCAGCCCTTCGCCGGTGAACGACAGCGCCGTCATCGCCTCCAGGTTCGCACCGTAATTTTCGCGCAGGGTACCTTCCCAGGCGTTGCTGTCGTGGTTTTCGATATAGGTCATGCGCATGGCCTCGCGCGGCCACAGGCTCTCGTTCTCGGCATAGTAACCGTAGAAAGCGGTCACATCGGCATTGCCCTTGGCGACGTTCTTGGATGTGTTGTGCCAATCCCAGGCGTAAGTCGCGTCGAACGCACCCTTGTGGAACGCCGTCTCCTGCACTTCGCCAAGCATGAAGACGGGTCGGATCGCGGAGAGACGCCCCCGCATGGTTTCCCAGAAATCGACCGGGACGTAACCGGCGACATCAGCGCGGTACCCGTCGACCCCGAAATCGCGCACCCACATTTCCATCGCCTTGCCCACGTGTTCGCGCACGCCGGGCTTCGACCAGTCGAGGTCGATGATGTCGGACCAGTCCCACCACGGCGTGGGCCTGAAATCGCCGTCCCATGTCTTTTCGTACCAATCGGGATGCTGCTTGCGCAGGTCGTTGTCCCACGCGGTGTGGTTGGCGACGAGATCGAGGATTACCTTGAACCCTTGGGCATGGGCCGCATCGACGAAGGCCTTAAAGTCGGCCTTGGTACCGAATTCCGGGTTCACGTCGTAGTAGTCCTTGACCGAATAGGGCGAGCCCAATGTGCCCTTGCGGTTCTCGGCGCCGATCGGGTGGATCGGCATGAGCCACAGGATGTCGACGCCCAGCTCCTTCAGGCGCGGCAACTCGGCTTGTGCGGCCTTGAACGTCCCCTCGGGCGTGAACTGGCGCGTGTTGATCTGGTAAAGCACCGCATCGCGCGACCATTCGGGGTTCTCGAGTTCGACATAGCTCCTGGGTTCCCATGCGGAGTCTGCGGCAACTTCATCAGGCCGGTCGGACATGGCAAAGGCAGCGCCCGTCGCAACCACGGTTGCAAGGGCGAGACCAAGGGCAAAACGCTTCATGCTGCGACTCCTTCTTGCGGAACATGCACGCGCAGCATCGCCAGCGCGGCAAGCACCAGGGTTCCGGCCGCAAAGGCCATCGTCCAGATCGGTTCGGTCGGGAAAAAGGCCTTCATGATCGAACCCATCACCGTCGCCACCAGCAGTTGCGGAACGACGATGAAAACGTTGAACAGACCCATGTAGATGCCGAGCTTTTGCTGCGGCAGGCTGCTGGCAAGGATTGCGTAGGGCATGGCGAGAATGCTGGCCCAGGCGATGCCGATCCCGATTTCCGCAACCAGCAACAGCTCTGGATCGCGGATCACGAAAAAGCTGGCGAACCCGGCGGCACCGCAGAGCAGGCCGATTACGTGTGTTTGCGCCTTGCCCACCTTACGGGCCAGCAGCGGCAGCACGGTCAGCGCGGCGATGGCGGCCACGGCGTTATAGGCTGCGAACAGCCAGCCGACCCAGTTTGCGCCCTCGTTATAGGCGGCGCTGGCGGTGTCGGTGCTGCCGAAGACGTATTGCGTCACCACCGGCGTGGTGTTGATCCACATGATGAACAGCGCCGACCAGCTGAAGAACTGGACCAGCGCGAGTTTTTTCATGATGTCCGGCATCCCGGAGAAATCGCCGACGATGCTGGTCAGCATCCCTGTAACGTTGCCCTGTCGCGCCATCGAAATGGCTGCCGCGCTGAGCAGGCCATAACCCGCCAGCAGTCCGCCAAGCAGGTAGACCTCCTTTTCCAGGTCGAACCAGGCCACCGCCAGGATAATTGCAGCGCCAGCCACCAACCACAGGGCACTCGTCGCATAGTTCCTGGATGCAAGGGCACGCACCGGGTGGTCGAGACCCTCGGCCGGGTTCGCATCGCCGAACGTGCGCATCTCGTCCGGAGAGTATTCCCGCGTGGTCAGCACGGTCCAAAGCACCGCTGCGAACAGCGCCGCGCCGCCGATCCAGAAGCTGTAACGCACGGTATCGGGAATGCCGCCATCCGCCGCGACATTGGCGACGCCGATTTGTGTCATTACCCAGGGCACGACCGATCCGACCACCGCACCCGCGCCGATGAAGGCGGTCTGCACAGCGTATCCCGCCGTGTGCTGGTCCTTGCGCAGCATATCGCCCACGAAGGCGCGAAACGGCTCCATCGAGACGTTGAGGCTCGCGTCGAGCACCCACAACAGCACCGCCGCCATGATCAGCACTTCGGAAAGCGGCATGAGGAACAGCGACAGCGCCGCCATCACCGCGCCGATCAGAAAGTACGGGCGTCGCCGCCCCAGCTTGCCCAGCCAGGTCCGGTCCGACATGTGTCCGATGATCGGCTGGACCAGCAAACCCGTCAGCGGCGCCGCCACCCACAGTGCGGGCAGATCGTCGATCGCGCTGCCCAGAGACTGGAAGACGCGGCTCATGTTGGCATTCTGCAGGGCAAAGCCGATCTGGATGCCGAAGAAGCCGAAGCTGATGTTGAACAGGCCGGCCCATCCCTGGCGCGGCTTTTCGCGTCCCGTCATGTCACTCTCCCGCGGCGCGCAACCTGACCGGCTGCGACTGCCCGAGCGGCATGGCTGGCATCAATCGACCTGCGCGACAACACGCATACGAATACGTCAGCCGATTGCCTGCGGCGCTCCGGCGCGATGCCAACCGAGCGTGCTGGCCCGCTGAACCAGCTGCGCCGGCAGCTGTCGACACAGCGCCTCGTCGTGGTCGATCGCGTGAAGCAGCACGTCGAGCAGCGCTTGCCCCGCGCCGCGCAGATCCTGCATCACGGTGGTCAGTGGCGGGCTGCTGTGGCTGGCGGCCGGAATGTCGTCGAAGCCCACCAGCGCGACATCGGCAGGAACCTTCAACCCGGCATCGGCAAGAGCCCGCAGCGCACCGATCGCGATCAGGTCGCTGGCCGCAAACAAGGCATCGAACCGCGCGCCCGAGGCAAGCAGTTCACGAGCGGCATCGTATCCTTCCTTCTCGCTGGTCAGTGCATGTTTCTGCAACGCGGGGTCCGGTTCCAACCCCGCTGCACGCAGCGCTGCGCACAGCCCGGCATAGCGGTCGGCAAATTCGGGATAGCGCGCGTCCGCATCCCCCAGGAATGCCACGCGGGTGCAACCGATTTCGATCAGGTGCTGCCCGACCAGCTTGCCCGCGCCGAAATTGTCGGACCCGACCGTGGCGCCGATATTGTCCGATCGCACGGACCCCCAGCGAACGAAGTGCGTGCCCTGCCGCGCCAGCTGCTCCAGCTTGCGCTCGTACATCGTATAATCGCCATATCCGAGCAGGATCAGCCCGTCGGCCCGGTGGCTATCCTGGTACTTCACATGCCAGTCGTCCTCCATCCGCTGGAACGAGATCAGCAGGTCGAGCCCGCGGTTCGCGCATTCGCGGGTCAGCGAGCCGAGCATGGACAGAAAGAACGGGTTGATATTGGAATCGTCAGCGGTCGGATCCTCGAAAAACAGCAACGCGATGGTGTTGGCCCGCTGCGAGCGCAGCGAGGATGCGTTCTTGTCGACCGTGTAGTTGAGATCGCGGGCAATCTGTTCGATCCGGGCCCGCGTTGCCTGGCTGACCGATCGGTCGCCGCGCAAGGCACGGCTGACGGTGGGCTGCGAAACCCCCGCCATATACGCGATGTCAAAGCTCGTCGGCCGGCCTGATGGCTTGCGCCCCATGATCTCTCCCAGATAGCCGGACGATAAAGCGGGCTAGGCCAGATGGCAAACGCGCCAGAAACAGGCACCGCGGTCTATGCTGCAATGCACAAGTATACGTATACGGCCTTCCGCGCCGGGCAAACATCGCCGTAACAATGCCGCGAGCTTCGCACCGGGATAGCCCGTTCGGAGTCGAGCACTTGGAATTCGCCGCGCCAATAATGCGGCGAAACTGGGAGGATATCTGACGTGGCACACCGCACATTCTTGACCGGAATCAGCGCCCCTGCGCTTGCCCTGGCGATCGCTTTCGCGCCGCAGGCCGCGCTGGCGCAGGCCGCACCCGAACCGGGCGCACAGGACCAGACCGAGGCAGAGGAACCGGTCGATCCCGAAACCGACGTGATTGTCGTTTCCGGCTTTCGCGGTGCGCTGGAAAGCGCCGTCAACCTGAAGCGCAGCAGCCCGGTGATCGCCGAAGCGTTCTCGGCAGAAGACATCGGCAAGCTACCCGACGTCTCGATCGCCGAAACGCTGGGCCGCCTGCCCGGACTTGCAGTTCAGCGCCTCAACGGACGCGCGCAGAGCCTGTCGGTACGCGGCCTCGGCCCGGATTATTCGACCTCGCTGCTCAACGGCCGCGAACTGGTATCGTCGGGCGATAATCGCGCGGTGGAATACGACCAGTATCCGTCCGAACTGATCAATCAGGGCGTGGTCTACAAGACGCCCTATGCCGGCCTGATCGGCCAGGGCTTGGCCGGCACGGTCGACCTGCGCACGATCCGCCCGCTGTCGCAGAACGACCGCATCATTTCGGTCAGTGGCCGCATGGAATTCAACGAGGATGGTTCGCTCAATCCCGATCTCAAGGGATGGGGCTACCGCGCAACCGGCACATATGTCGACCAGTTCGCCGACGACACCCTCGGCATCGCGATCGGCGCGGCTTTCCAGTCCAGCCCCAACCAGGTCGAACGGTTCAATGCCTGGGGCTATCCCGACGATTCGGGCCAGACCGTGCTCGGCGGGATGAAGCCGTTCGCCAAGTCGGTCGATCTTGACCGTCTGGCGATGTTCGGCACGCTGGAATGGCAGCCGAACCCGGAATGGAATTCCTCGCTCGACGTGTTCTACACCGATTACCGCGAACGCATCCCGATGCGCGGGATCGAGTTCCCGCTCAACCCGGGCTGGGGCGCGGGCACGACCATCGCCGACACGAGCGGCGGGGAATTTCCCGATGAAGTGACGTTTACCAATGTCCAGCCGGTCGTGCGCAACGATTACGACCGGAAAGATACCGAGACGTTCGCCGTGGGCTGGAACACCACTTATGAGAATGACGACGTCATCCTCAGCCTGGACGCCTCGTATTCCAAGTCGGACCGCCGCCTGCAGCAGATCGAGAGCTATTCCGGCCTCAACTACTCCGCCACCGGCCCCAACCCGGGCGACACGGTGACCTATCGCCGAAATACGGGCGGCTTCCCATTCCTGTTCACCAACCTGACGGATTATTCCAACACCGGCATTATCCAGCTCACCGACCCGCGCGGCTGGGGTGCGACTGTGAACGGCAACAAGATCGTCCAGGCCGGCTTCATTAACGACACCACCACGGAAGACGAACTGTGGACGATCCGCGCCGAAGCCGTGGGCAAGGTCGAAAGCGGCCTGATCAAGAACCTGGTCGCGGGCTTCGCCTACAACGATCGCAGCAAGACGCGCGACATTACGCAAAACTTCCTCAGCCTGGCCGGGCCATCAGTTTTCGCCAACCTGGGCGGGACGACGCGCCTGCCCATCCCGGCAGATGCCCTGCTGGAGCCGACCGCGTTTCTCGGCTTCCTCGGCTTTGGTCCGCAAGTGGCTTACGACCCGTTCGTGCTGCTTGAAAACGGCACCTATGTGCTCACCGACGTGCAAAGCTCCGACCTGCCGTTCCCGGGTGATTGGACGGTCAGCGAGAAGGTCTACACCGGTTACCTGCGTGCCGATCTGGAATCGGATGCCGGCGCTATCCCGATGACCGGCAATATCGGTGTGCAACTGGTATTTACCGACCAAAGCTCGAGCGGGTTCAGTTCGCCCGGCGGCGTTGGCGCCGTTCGCACGCCAGTGACCGATGGCGATGAATACGCGCATATCCTGCCCAGCATGATGCTGAACTTCGACGTGGCCGACAACATGAAGGTTCGCCTGGGTGCAGCACGCACGCTGGCCCGCCCGCGGATGGACCAGCTCAACGCCTCGTCCAATGCCTCGATCGCCAACCAGCCGCAGGGTTCGCTTGGCTCCATCTTCAGTGGCGGCGGCGGCAACCCGCAGCTGCGCCCCTACGTGGCGGACGGCGTCGACCTGTCGTACGAATGGTACTTCGGCGGCGAGGGCTATTTCGCGATCGCTGGATACTACAAGTGGCTGAAGGATTTCGTGAACCCGGGTGCCTCGGTCATTCGCGACTTCTCCTATCTGGTGCCTACGTTAACAGGCGCACAGCTGGCTGCGTTCAATCAGAGCGGGCAGCAGACGCTCGGCTTCGTCAGCGGCCCGGACAACGGCGCCGAAGGGCACATCGCCGGTATTGAGGCGAGCCTGTCGCTGCCTTTCCGCATGTTTGCTGAAGGGCTCGACGGGTTCGGTTTCCAGACCAGCGCCTCGTTCACCGACAGCGAGCTGACCGTGACGCCGCCGGAAGGTGGTGATCCGTTTGACGTCGACGTTCCCGGCCTGTCGAAGTGGGTGGTCAACTCGACCGTCTATTTCGAAAAGAGCGGGTTCGAGGCACGCCTCAGCCACCGTTACCGGACCAAGTTCCTGGCGGAGTTCATCGGCATCTCTGCCAGCCGCCAGTTCCGTGAAACTTATCCGGAATCGATCTTCGACGCGCAGATCGGCTATCGTTTCCAGGAAGACAGTCCGCTGAACGGCCTCTCGCTGACGGTCCAGGCGCTTAACCTGACGGACGAGCCGTTCATCAACTTCCAGAACGGCGACCGCGATCAGATCATCGACTACGAACGGTACGGTCGCACCTATCTGGTCGGCGCCAGCTATCGCTTCTGAGCTGGGGTCGTGAGGGGGCGAGACGGTGCCCACCGTCGTCTCGCCCTCTCCCTTGCAGGTCGTTACGATGGCCATGACGGTATTTGCCGGCCGGCCTCCGAACGGGAAACTTGCGATGTCGCGTGAAAACCCGATGCAATTCGTAATCGCCGGCGGCGGGACTGCCGGCTGGATGGCAGCGGCCGCGCTGGCGCGCTTTTCGCCGCCCGGCACGCGCATCGCACTGATCGAGAGCGAAGCGATCGGGACCGTCGGCGTTGGCGAGGCAACGATCCCGCAAATCCATCTATTCAACGGCGCGCTCGGTTTCGAAGAAGCCGCCTTCGTTCGCGAAACCAAGGCCAGTTTCAAGCTGGGCATCGCGTTCGACGGCTGGACCCGCCCCGGCGAGGCCTACATGCACGCCTTCGGCAACATCGGCCGCGCGCACGGGCTGTTGCCATTCCAGCATTACTGGCTGCGGGCGAAGGCCGCCGGGTTTGCCAAACCGCTGCAGCGCTACTCGCTCAACGAACTGGCCGCGCGCACGATGCGCATGCAGCGCGGTCGGGCGGCGCCGCAGGGGGCGGAAATGCCCTATGCCTACCATTTCGACGCCGGTCTCTATGCCGCATTCCTGCGCCGCTATGCCGAAAGCCTGGGCGTCGTCCGGCATGAAGGGGTGATCACCCGGGTAGAGCGTGAAGGCGAGAGCGGGAACATCGCCGCGCTCCAACTCGATGCCGAACGCCGGGTGGAAGGTGACTTCTTCATCGACTGCACCGGCTTTCGCGCGCTTCTGCTGGGTGATGCGCTGGGTGTCGGGTTCGACGACTGGACGCAGTACCTGCCCTGCGATCGCGCGATGGCCGTGCCTTGCGCCAATGGCGGCGACTTTGCCCCCTACACCCGCGCAACTGCGCGCAAGGCCGGGTGGCAATGGCGCATTCCCCTGCAACACCGCATCGGCAACGGTCTGGTGTTCAGTTCCGCGCATCTCAGCGATGACGAGGCGGCCGCCATCCTGCTCGCCAACCTCGACGGCGAACCTCTCGCCGATCCCCGCCCCATCCAGTTCACCACTGGCAAGCGGGCCCGCCACTGGGACCGCAACAGCGTCGCCATTGGCCTTGCCGCGGGGTTCATGGAACCACTGGAATCGACGAGCATCCATCTCGTTCAGAGCGCGATCAGCCGGCTGCTGGCGGTCATGCCATCTGGCAAACCGGACCCGGCCATCATCGACTGGTTCAATGCGCAGGCGGAATTCGAGTGGACCCGGATCCGCGCTTTTCTGGTCCTCCATTACACCGCCAACGCGCGCGAAGGCGAACCGTTCTGGGACATGGTGCGGCACATGCCCCTGCCCGAAACGCTTTCCGCCAAGCTCGACCAGTGGCGCGCAACCGGGTTCATCCACCGCGAGCACGAGGAACTGTTCACTGAAGTGGGCTGGTTCCAGGTGCTCGCCGGTCAGAATGTGGCAGCGCGCGGTTATAACCCGCTCGCCGATGCGCTGCCGCAGGCCGAGCTGCGCGCATTGCTCGACGGAACCGAGCAGGCGCTGGTCGAACAGGTCAGGACGATGCCGCGCCACCTCGATTTCCTGCAGGCTTTCATCGAGCCGCACCGCCATCCCTTCGGAGCCACTGCATGATCCGCCTTACTCTGCCCCTGGTGGCCCTCAGCCTGTCGATGAGCGCGCAGTCGATACTGCACGCGCAGCCGGCCGCCGCCCCCGCAGACACCGCAGTCAACTTTCGCGATCGGTCGCAGTCGGACGAGGTGATCTATTTCGTCCTGCCCGATCGGTTTGCCAACGGCGATCCCCGCAACGACCGCGGCGGAATCAAGGGCGACCGCCTGGCGACCGGTTTCGATCCGGCCAGCCGCGGTTTCTATCACGGCGGTGACCTTGCCGGGCTGACCGGCAAGCTCGATTATCTGCAAGGGCTTGGCGTGACCGCGATCTGGTTCGCGCCGATCTTCAAGAACAAGCCGGTGCAAGGCCCGGCGGGGGACGAAAGCGCGGGCTACCACGGTTACTGGGTGACCGACTTCACCAGCGTCGACCCGCATTTCGGCACCAACGACGAATTCAAGGCCTTCGTCGAGGCGGCGCACGCGCGCGGGATGAAGGTCTATATGGACATCATCACCAACCACACCGCCGACGTCATCAAGTACCGCGAAGGCGACGCGAACGGTTACAAGTATCGCCACCACGCCGATTACCCCTATTCGCGCCGAGGCGGCGTGGACGGCAAGCCGATCAACCAGGGCTTCAGGGGCGGCAGCGTGCGGACGCAGGAAAACTTCGCCCGCCTGACCGACCCCAGCTACGCCTACACGCCTTTCGTCCCCCGGGCGGAGCGGAAGGTAAAGGTGCCAGCCTGGCTCAACGATCCGATCTATTACCACAACCGCGGTGACAGCTACTGGCAGGGCGAGAGCGCGGTTTACGGCGATTTCGTTGGCCTGGACGACCTTTTCACCGAGCATCCGCGTGTCGTCGCCGGGATGATCGAGATCTACGGCGACTGGATCGACAAGTTCGGCATCGATGGTTTCCGCATCGATACCGCCAAGCACGTAAACCCGGAATTCTGGCAAGAGTTCGTTCCTGCCATGCTCGATCGCGCAAAGGCCCGTGGCATTCCCAACTTCCACATCTTTGGCGAGGTCGCGACGACGGACGTCGACCCTGCATTGACCGCACGCTGGACACGCATCGCGGGCCTGCCGACCAATCTCGACATGGCCTTCGCTGCCGCAGCGCAGGGTGTGGTGTCGGGCAAGCTGCCGCCATCCGCGATGGCGCGGCTGCTGGAGGATGACGCGCTGTACGAAGGCGGCACGGCCACCTTGCTGAAAACACCTACATTCCTGGGCAATCACGATTTCGGGCGCTTTTCAATGTTCCTGAAGCAGGCCAACCCCAATGCCAACGATGCGGAAATGCTCGCCCGCGCCATGCTCGGCAATGCCATGCTGTTCGGCCTGCGCGGTGTACCGGTGATCTATTACGGCGACGAGCAGGGCTTCGTCGCCGACGGTAACGACCAGCGATCGCGCGAGGATATGTTCCCAAGCAAAGTGGCCGAATACAACGACAACGACCTGATCGGGACCGCGGCGACGACGGCCGACGACAACTTCGATCAGAGCCACCCGCTTTATCGGCAGATCGCCACGCTGGCGGCTGCGCGCAAGGCGCACCTTGCACTGCGCCATGGGCTGACCACGATACGCGCCTACGACCACGAAGGTCCCGGATTGCTTGCGGTAACTCGCCGTGATCCAGCAAGCGGCGAGCGGGTGCTGGTCGCGTTCAACACCGGCAATTCGGCGCTGAACCGCAATGTCGCGATCGATTATGACATCTCCGCCGTTACCGCCATTGCTGGCCAATGCCCTGCCGGTGTCGCAGCGCCGGGTTCGGTCGCACTCACCCTGCCCGCATTCGGTTATGCGATCTGCACGCTCGGCAAGGACAACTGATCGCAATGGCAACTGCCCAATTCCCGGCCGTGCGCCCCGACCTTGCCCGCCCCTGGTGGAAAGGCGCGGCGATCTATCAGATCTATCCGCGCAGCTTCCAGGATTCGAATGGCGACGGGATCGGCGATCTGCCGGGCATCACCAGCAGGCTGGTTCATGTCGCCGATCTGGGCGTCGACGCGATCTGGATCAGCCCGTTCTTCAAGAGCCCGATGAAGGACTTCGGTTACGACGTCGCGGATTATTGCGACGTCGATCCGATCTTCGGCACGCTCGAAGATTTCGATGCACTGGTTGCGCGGGCGCACGAACTCGGCCTCAAGGTCTTGATCGACCAGGTCTATTCCCACACTTCCGACCAGCATGCCTGGTTCGCCCAAAGCCGCGCGAGCCGCGACAATCCGCGCGCCGACTGGTACGTCTGGGCTGACGCGAAGCCTGACGGCACTCCGCCTACCAACTGGCAATCCGTGTTCGGTGGCCCGGCGTGGACCTGGGATGCGCGGCGCGGGCAATATTACCTGCACAACTTCCTCGCCAGCCAGCCGCAGCTCAACGTCCATAACCCTGCGGTGCAGGACGCGCTGCTTGGCGTGGCGCGGTTCTGGCTGGATCGCGGCGTCGACGGGTTTCGCATCGATGCGCTCAACTTCGCGATGCACGACCCCGCGTTTCGCGATAACCCGCCGGCCCCGGCCAACGGCAAGACCCGCACCCGGCCCTTCGATTTCCAGAGCCGCGTCCACAATCAGTCCCACCCCGACATTCCCGCTTTCGTCGCCCGCATTCGCGAAGTGACCGATGGCTATGACGCGATCTTCACCGTGGCCGAGGTCGGCGGCGAGGATGCCATTGCCGAAATGCGCGCCTTTACCGCCGATGACCGGCATTTGAATTCCGCTTACGGATTCAACTTCCTCTATGCTGACGCATTGACGCCTGACCTCGTGTGCGCCGCGCTGGCGGAATGGCCGGATGATCCGGGAATGGGCTGGCCAAGCTGGGCGTTCGAAAACCACGATGCCCCGCGCGCCGTTTCGCGTTGGGCTGCGCCCGAACATGCCGAGGTCTTCGCGCGCATGAAAATGGCACTGCTGGCGTCGCTACGCGGCAACGTGATCCTGTTCCAGGGCGAGGAACTGGGGCTGGTGCAGGACCAGATCCCGTTCGAGCAACTCCAGGACCCGGAAGCCATCGCCAACTGGCCGCTCACCCTATCGCGCGACGGTGTCCGCACGCCCATGCCCTGGACCACGCAGGACGAGCATGGCGGTTTCACCCAAGGCACCCCGTGGCTGCCCCTGAGCGAGGCGAACATGGCCCGCGCAATCGACCGGCAGGCGGGTGACCCCGCTTCCCTGCTGGCGCTGACGCGAGAATTGCTGGCGCTGCGCCGCGCGCATCCCGCCTTGCGCGAAGGCACGGTGCAATGCCGCACGGATGGCGACCTGCTCGAACTGGTGCGCATACATCGGGACAACCGCCTGCGCTGTCTGTTCAACCTCGGCACCGGATCGGTCCTGTTGTCGGGCCTGTCCGGAAACACCCTGGTCGCGCTGGGAGGCGCGACGGCTGACGTGCTGCCACCTTACGGCGCGCTGATACTGGAGGAACAACAATGCGTGCCCTGATCGGCCTTCTGGCCATGACCTGCCTTTCGGCGCCCGCGCTGGCGGCGACTGTCGCTTCGCCCAATGGCTCCATCGTGGTGGAGCTGGATGCCGATGGCGAAGGCATCCCCTTCTACATGGTCACACGCGACGGCAAGCCGCTGATCGCCAAATCGAACCTAGGGTTCAATTTCACTGACGACGATCCAATGCGGCGCAATTTCGCGGTCGTTGCCGAAACGCGCAATGCAGTCGACACCAGGTGGGAACAGCCCTGGGGCGAAAGTCGCTCGGTGGCAGACAAGCACAACGAGCTGGCGCTGACCTTCGCGGAAAAGGACGACACGCCCCGCCGCATAACCGTGCGCCTGCGCGTGTTCGATGACGGCGTCGGCTTCCGCTATGAACTTCCCGAGCAGGCGCATTTCAAGACTGCCAACATCGCCGAGGAACTGACCGAGTTCAATCTCGCCCGCGATGCGACCGCGTGGTGGATCCAGGCGGGTGACTGGAACCGCTACGAATATCTCTACGCCAAAACGCCCGCGAGCGCGGTTTCGGTGGCGCACACGCCCATCACCATGCGGTTCGACGATGGCACGCACCTGTCGTTCCACGAAGCGGCGCTGGTCGATTATTCCGGCATGTGGCTGCGGCGGATGCAGGGCACCAATTTCCGCGCGCAGCTTTCGCCCAGCCCCTACGGACCCAAGGTTACGCGGCAGGCACCGTTCAACACGCCCTGGCGCACGCTTCGGATCACCGGCGATGCGGCGAAGCTTTACGAAAGCAACCTCGAGCTCAATCTCAACGAGCCAAACAAGCTGGGCGATGTCAGCTGGGTCAAGCCGCACAAGTACATCGGCATCTGGTGGGAAATGCACCTCGACCAGTCGGGCTGGGCAAGCGGACCCAAACACGGGGCGACCACCGCCAATGCCAAAAGGCACATCGACTTTGCGGCCAAGCACGGATTCCGCGGCGTCCTGATCGAAGGCTGGAACCTGGGGTGGGACGGCAATTGGTTCGGCAACGGGCGCGACTTCGATTTCACCAAGGCCTATCCCGATTTCGATATCGATGAAGTCGCCGCCTACGCGCGCAAGAAAGGCGTGCGGATCATCGGCCACCATGAAACCGGCGGCAACATCAAGGTCTACGAAAGCCAGCTGGAAGATGCGATGGCGCTGTACGAACGCCTCGGGATCGATGCGGTCAAGACGGGCTATGTCGCCGACGCTGGCGGCGTGATCGCCGACGATGGCAAGGGCGGGGAAATAATGGCCTGGCACGACGGGCAGATCCAGTCGCGCCATCACCTCAAGGTCGTCGAGACTGCGGCCCGACACAAGATCGCGGTCAACCCGCACGAACCGATCAAGGATACCGGTCTCAGGCGCACATACCCCAACTGGGTCGCTCGTGAGGGCGCGCGCGGCGCGGAATACGATGCCTGGGGCGTCCCCAAGAACCTGCCCGATCACGTACCGACGCTGGTGTGGACGCGGATGCTGGCGGGGCCCTTCGATTACACGCCGGGCGTCTTCAGCCTGGCCGGCAGGGGCGCGACTTCACCCGATATTCCCTCCACCCTGGCGCGCCAGCTCGCGTTCTACGTGGTGATCTATTCGCCGATCCAGATGGTGGCGGACCTGCCGGAAAACCTGGAGAAATGGCCGCGCGCGCTCGATTTCGTGAAGCGCGTTCCGGTCGATTGGGCCGAAACGCGCGTGCTGGATGGCGCGATCGGCGAATATGCGGTGATCGCGCGCAAGGACCGGGCGAGTGCGAACTGGTACGTCGGCGGCGTGACCGATGCCAACGCGCGGCCCCAGACGATCAAGCTCAATTTCCTCGACGAGGGGCGCCGCTACACCGCTACCGTGTGGCGCGACGGTAACGGCGCGGACGGGCTCGGCACCGATCGCCATGCGATGACGGTCGAAACCCGCCGTGTCCGGCGTGGCGATACGCTGGACGTTCCGATGGCACGCGCGGGCGGCTTCGCGGTCGAACTGAAGGCCGAGTGAGCACGGCCGCGCCCCCGCGCGTCGTCGTGCTGGGCGGGGGCAGCGCGGGCTGGATCACCGCCTGTCTGCTCCACCATCAGTGGCAGGCGCGCGGCAGCGCGGTCACGGTGGTCGAGAGCCCGGAGATCGGGATCATCGGGGTGGGCGAAGGTTCGACCCCGCAATTGAAGGCGTTTTTTGACCACCTCGGCATTGACGAGGCAAACTGGATGGCCGCCTGCGACGCGACCTACAAGCTGGGAATCCGGTTCACCGGGTGGAGCGAGCGGCCGGGCTTCGAAAGCTATTTCCACCCCTTCCCCGGCCCGGTCGATCTCCACACCGAACCGGGCTTCGAACATAATTGCGCACTGGCGCGGCGCGGGTTCGACGTGTCTGCGCACCCGGACGACTGGTTCCTCGCCACCACGCTGGCAGAAGCACGCAAGGCACCGCAGGCGGCCGCGAACTTTCCCTTCCCGCCCAGCTACGGCTACCACTTCGATGCCTACAAGCTCGGCGCGTTCCTGCGCGACTGGGCGGTGCCGCGCGGGGTGGAGCATCGCCCGCTGAAGGTGATCGAGGTCGAGCTGTCCGACAGCGGCGACATCGCCGCGCTGCTGTGCGAAGGCGGCGAGCGGATCGAAGGCGACCTGTTCGTCGATTGCTCAGGCTTCCGCAGCGTGCTGGCGCAGGAGAATCTGGGCGCGGAATTCATCTCCTTCGGCAACAACCTGTTCAACGACCGTGCCGTCGTCATGCCCACGACGCATTCCGAACCGGTGACGCCGCAGACGGGCGCGATCGCGATGCGCGCGGGCTGGCGTTGGCACATCCCGCTCACCACGCGGGTCGGCAACGGCTACGTCTACTCCTCCCGCCACATCGGAGACGAGGATGCGGAGGCGGAACTGCGCAGCGCCATCGGAATGGAAGGCGCTGAGCAGCCCGCGCGGTTCCTGAAAATGAAGGTTGGGCGCGTGCGGGATACCTGGCACCGCAACTGCCTCGCCGCAGGCCTTGCGCAAGGGTTCATCGAGCCGCTGGAGGCGACCGCGCTCCACATCGTCATTGCGACTGCGCTGGAGTTTGCCCGCGCGTTCGAGGATGCTGCATTTACGGACGCAAACCGCGATGCCTTCAACGCCAGCATCGCCGCGCGTTATGACGGGATACGCGACTACATCGTCGCCCATTACCGCCTGAACCAGCGCACTGACACGCCCTACTGGCGCGAAAATGCCGCCAACCAGAACTTGCCCGATGGTCTGAAAGCGATGATGACCGCCTGGTTCCGGCAGGAGGACATCGGCGCGGCCATCGCCCGGACCTACGACCAGGCGCCATACCCCCGCATGAGCTGGCACGCGTTGTTCGCCGGCTACGGCACCTTCCCGGCTCCGGAAAAGATGCAGCTGCTACCGCCCGGCGCGCGCGGTGCCGATCATGCCGCGACCCGGGCGATGCTCGCCGCGTGCGCGACCAATTTCCCCGATTACGCGCCGATTACATGGAACGCGCGATCACCATCTTCATGACCTCGTTCGAGCCGCCGAAAATGCGCGTCACGCGGCTGTCGCGAAACATGCGCGCGATCGGGTAATCGTTGATGAAGCCCGCGCCGCCATGGAATTGCAGGCATTTGTCGACGACCTCGCCCTGAAGTTCCGTCACCCAGTACTTGGCCATGCAGGCGGTGGCGACGTCGAGCTCGCCCTTCAGGTGCCGGGCGATGCAATCGTTGACAAACACCCGTGCCGCCGTGCCCCGCGCCTTCAGATCCGCCATAACAAACTGGGTGTTCTGGAAATCCCAGATGGTCTGCCCGAAGGCCTTGCGGTTCTTGACGAATTCCATCGTCGTTTCGAGCGCCTTTTCGATCCCCGTGATCGCGCCCATCGCAATGATCAGGCGTTCCTGCGGCAGCTCGCCCATCAATTGGTAGAAGCCCTTGCCCTCTACCCCGCCAAGGACGTTTTCCGCCGGTACGAACACGTTGTCGAAGAACAGTTCGGACGTATCGGCCGCGTCCAGCCCGATCTTGTCGAGCTTCTTGCCGCGCTGGAAGCCTTCGGCGCCTTCCGTCTCCAGCAGCATCAGCGAAATGCCCTTGGCCCGCTCGCTGGGGTCGGTCTTGGCAACGACGATGATGAAGTCCGCCGTCTGGCCGTTGGAGATATAGGTCTTCGCACCGTTGATGCGGTAGCCATTGCCATCCTTCAGTGCCGTTGTCGTGATGCTTTGCAGGTCGGACCCGACGCCGGGCTCGGTCATCGCGATCGCGCTCACCAGTTCGCCGGTCACCAGACGCGGCAGATATTTCTGCTTCTGCTCCTCCGTCCCGTGGCGCACGAGGTAGGGCAGGATGATGGTGTTGTGGAGGGAAGCGGCGAACCCCTCGACACCGTGCTGGGCCTGCTGGTCGATCACCACCATTTCGTGCCGGAAATCGCCACCGTGGCCGCCGTATTCGGTCGGCACCGAGACGCCGAGCAGCCCGGCCGCGCCCGCCTCGCGCCAGAAATCGCGTTCTACCTGGCCATCTTCGCGCCACTTGAGCACGCGCTTTTCCGGAGCGTGTTGCTGATAGAACTTGCCGACCGCATCGGCGAAGATCGCGATTTCCTCGTCGTTCATGAATTCGGGCTGGGGCACGTCGATGACGGGCATGGCGCAGGTCCTCTCTCGCGTTTATCGTTGGACGCCAGCCTATCGCATCGGTAGCGAACCGCAACGCATTTTCCGTTTACGTCAGGGGAAACTGATGGACCTTATCGGCCCGACCTCTCAGACTTTCATCAGCCAGCGCACGCGGCTGCATTACGTCGACTGGGGCAATCACGATGCCCCGCCGCTGATCCTGCAGCACGGCGGGCGCGACCATTGCCGCAGCTTCGACTGGGTGGCGGAGGAACTGCGCCGCGACTGGCACGTGATCTGTCCCGACCTGCGCGGCCATGGCGACAGTGACTGGACCAATACCGGCTATTACCAGATGAGCGCCTATGTCTATGACCTGGCGCAGTTGATCCATCAGCTGGAACTGGCGCCGGTCACGATCGTCGCGCACTCGCTCGGCGGCAATATCGCGCTGCGCTACACCGGCCTGTACCCGGACAATGTCCGCCGGCTGGTGGCGATCGAGGGGCTTGGCCCCAGCCCAAAGATCCAGGCGGAAATGGCGAAGAAACCCTGGCACGAACATCGTCGCGAGTGGATCGAGAAGAAGCGCGAAGCCTCCGCCCGCCTGCCCAAACGCTACGGAACGTTCACCGATGCGCTTGATCGCATGCACGAGGCAAACAGCTATCTGAGCCGCGCGCAGGCCGAACACCTGACCCGCCACGGCGCGATCCGCAACGAAGACGGCACCTGGAGCTGGAAATTCGATCCCCACCTCCACGCCTGGCCGCCGGACGACCTGACGAACGCTCAGGTGGAGGAACTGTGGAGCCGGATCACATGCCCCACGCGTCTGATCTACGGTAACGACAGCTGGGCATCAAACCCGGTCAAAGATGGGCGCATCGTCCACTTCGGCGAGAGCGTGACCGTCACGGACTACGACCGCGCGGGCCACTGGGTGCACCACGACCGGTTCGAGGATTTCGTTACCGAGGTGCGCGACTTCATCGCCTGAGCAGACCCTACCGATCGACTTCGATGGCTGCGGAGCGGTCTGTCAGGCAATCGTCCGGGCGGCGCGCAAGGCCGCGATTTCACCGTCGTCCATACCGAGCGTTGCAAGCACCTCATCGCTGTGGTCCCCCGGCATCGGCGCGGGCTTTGGCGAAGGCGTTACAGTGGCCGAATAACGCGGTGCGGGCGCAGGCTGGATGCTGTCGCCGACCTCCACGAACGTGCCTCGAGCCGCGTTGTGCGGATGCGCGATTGCCTCGCTCATGGTCAGCACCGGCGCGTAGCAGACGTCGGTATGCTCCATCGCCTCGTCCCATTCGGCGCGGGTCCTCGTCCTGAACAGCGCTGCCAGCTTGTCCTTCAGCGCGCTCCATTTGGCGCGGTCATGCTGGGCATCGAACTCGGCGTCACTCTCCAGCCCGGCAATCCGCCGCAACTCGGCATAGAATTGCGGCTCGATACTGCCGATGCTGACGAACTTGCCATCCGCCGTTTCGTAGGTGTCGTAAAAGTGCGCGCCTGTATCGAGCATGTTGGTACCAAGATCCTCCGACCACACGCCCATGTTCTTCATGCCGTGGATCATGCCCATCAGAACGGCGGTGCCATCGGTCATGGCGCAGTCGATTACCTGACCGTCTCCGCCGCGGGCGACGTTCAACAGGGCGGCGACCATGCCGAAGGCGAGCATCATCCCGCCGCCGCCGAAATCGCCGACCATGTTGATCGGCGGCGTGGGTTTTTCCCCCGCGCGGCCGAAATGGGCAAGCGCGCCGGCCAGCGCGATGTAGTTGATGTCGTGCCCGGCATAGGGCGCGTAAGGACCGGTTTGGCCCCAACCGGTCATTCTCCCATAGACAAGCTTCGGGTTGTCCTTGAGCAGTTCCTCGGGCCCCAGCCCCAGCCGCTCCATCACGCCGGGCCGGAACCCCTCGATGATCCCGTCCGCGCTCGCGCACAGCTTGCGCGCCAGCGCCACGCCTTCCGCGCTCTTGAGGTCGATGGCGATCGACTTGCGCCCGCGCGCCAGCACGTCGCGGGTGGTGATGGGCATCGAGCCGCCCCGCCCCCCGCTCGCGCGATCGATCCGGATCACCTCGGCGCCGTGGTCTGCCAGCATCATTCCGCAGAAAGGACCCGGGCCGATCCCGGCAAATTCGATGATCCTGAGGCCGGAGAGCGGCCCCGCCATCTACTTGCCTTTCCAGTTCGGCTTGCGCTTCTCGGCAAAGGCGAGCGAGCCTTCGCGCGCGTCCTCGCTCATGAAGACCTGCGGGATCAGAGCGGCCTGCTTGGTCCACATCTCGTCCTTGCTCCAGCCGCGCGATTCGATCACGATCTGCTTCGAAACCCGCACCGCAATCGGGCCATTGGCGGTGATCGCATTGGCGAGTTCGATCGCGGCATCGAGCACCGGCCCATCGGTGACCCGGTTGACGAGGCCCAGCTCATAAGCCCGCGCCGTGTCGATGAAATCACCGGTCAGCGCCAGTTCCATCGCGATCTTCGGCGGGATCATCTCGGGCAATTTCATCAGCCCGCCCGCCGCTGCCGCCAGCCCGCGCTTCGCTTCGGGAATTCCGAACTTGGCATCGCGGTGAGCGACGATCAGGTCGCAGCTGATCATCAGCTCCATCCCGCCGGCCAGCGCATAGCCCTCGACCGCGGCGATCAGCGGCTTGATCGGCCCCTTCTCGGTAATGCCACCAAAGCCGCGCCCTTCGATGCTGGGCCGCTCGCCGCGCAGGAAACCCTTGAGGTCCATGCCCGAACAGAAGGTGCCACCCGCCCCGGTCAGGATCGCGACGCGCAGGTCGTCGTCCGCATCGAGCCGGTCCATTGCCGCCGCGATCCCTTCGGCTGCTGCCTGGTTCATCGCGTTCTTGGCTTCGGGCCGGTTGATGGTGACGATCAGGATGCCGTCCCTTACTTCGGTCAGGACCTGCTCGGTCGCGGCTGCTTCGCTCATCGCATCGCACTCCCATTGCGGATTGAAACTTTCCTTGCCCCTGTGCTGGCCGCGCTTTACCTAAACGTCAACCGCAAAGCCGTGAGAGGATCGATTCATGCCTGAAGCCTACATCATCGACGCCGTGCGCACGCCCCGCGGGATCGGCAAGCAGGGTAAGGGCAAGCTGGCCGACCGCCATCCGCAACATCTTGCCGCGACCGTGCTAAAGGCGATCAAGGATCGTAACAGTATCGATACAAGGTCGGTGGACGATGTCATCTGGTCGGTTTCGACCCAGGACGGCCTCCAGGGCGGCGATATGGGGCGCATGGCGGCGCTCGATGCGGGCTACGACATTACCAGTTCCGGCATGACGCTCGACCGGTTTTGCGGAGGCGGCATCACCTCGGTCAACCTCGCCGCGGCACAGGTCATGAGCGGGATGGCCGATTGCGTGGTCGCTGGAGGCACTGAAATGATGAGCCTGACTGCGCAGATGACGCGCGACAAGATGCAAGCCGGCATCAAGCCACCGATGATGGGCAGCTACAACGATCGCCTTGCACAGGTACACCCGCAAAGCCATCAGGGCATTTGCGGCGATGCCATCGCCACAATGGAAGGGTTCACTCGCGAGGAACTGGACGAAGTCGGCTATCGCAGCCAGCAACGCGCGGCCGAGGCCATGCGCGAAGGGCGCTTTGCCAAGTCACTGATTCCCGTGACGGACGACGACGGCAATGTCCTGCTCGATCACGACGAATACGCCCGGCCCGACACGACACGCGAAGGTCTCGCCCAGCTGGAACCCGCTTTCACCAAGATCGCCGACGTGCCGCTCGATGAAAAGGGCACGACGTTTCGCAAGCTGGTGAACCAGAAATACCCTGACCTGGAAATCAAGAACTTCCACCATGCGGGCAATTCTTCGGGCGTCGTCGATGGCGCAGCTGCGGTGCTGATGACGAGCGCCGATTATGCCCGGAAAAACAATCTCAAACCGCGCGCCCGGATCGTTGCCACGGCCAACATGGGTGACGATCCCACTTTGATGCTCAACGCCCCCGTTCCGGCTGCGCGCAAGGTGCTGGATAAGGCTGGCTTGACTATCGAAGACATCGACCTGTTCGAAATCAACGAGGCTTTCGCAGTGGTCGCCGCCAAGTTCGTTCGCGACCTCGGGCTCGACTGGGACAAGGTCAACGTCAACGGCGGCTCGATCGCGATGGGTCATCCGATCGGGGCCACAGGCTCGATCCTGATCGGAACCATCGTCGACGAACTGGAACGGCGCGGTGCCCGCTACGGCCTCGTCACCATGTGTGCCGCAGGCGGCATGGCGCCCGCGATCATCGTCGAGCGAGTGGACGACTTCGTGGACTAGGTCGCCGGCTTCTTGTGCTGCAGGCCGCTGCGCTTGCAGCTGGCCACCAGCACACCGTCCTGATTGTAGGCACGGTGGATGAAAGTCACGATCCCGGCATTGGGGCGCGACCTGCTTTCCCGCAGTTCCACCACCTCGGTCTCGATCCGCAGGGTGTCTCCGATGAAAACCGGTGCGGGAAATCGAACCTCGTCCCAGCCCAGGTTCGCGATTGCAGTTCCCAGCGTGGTGTCTGCGACCGACACACCGACCATCAGCCCGAGCGTGAACGTGGAGTTCACCAGCACCCGGCCGTAATCGCTGGATTTCATATACTCGGCATCAAGGTGAAGCTGCGCCGGGTTGTGTGTCAGGGTCGAGAATAGCAGGTTGTCCGTTTCGGTGACCGTACGCCGTATCGCGTGATCGAAGGTCTGCCCGACCGATAGCTCGTCGAACCAGATGCCGGGCATGTCCTATCTCCTGAAAGCTTCTCGCCCGCAGCCGTTAGCCGAGGCGGCAACGGCGCGCCACCCGTTCACCGCGAAGCTGGCAGCAATCCCGCCAAGGCGAGTGCGGAGCGCACCGCGCCGACCGCTTCGGCCAGCCGCGCACAATGACCCGGTCCGACCAACCAGTCGTAGTGCGCGCCGGTTGACCCGTCGAGAAACGCCGCAAGCAGCACCGCTTCGCCCTCACTCACCGTCTGCTGGCATGGACACCCGAAGCACAGCTGGCTGCGTCCATGAACCGCCAGCGTCCCCATGATGAAATGAAATGGCTCCAATGCGCCGATCAGGCGGTGGGCAAGCAGGCGCGGCATGATTGCATCGACCGGGCACCGTCGCCGCGATGCAGCGGCCACCCAATCGCGCATCGCCAGTACCAGCAGCCGGGGCGCTTCGCCCGCGCTTGCTACCGGACGATCGATATAGCGATACATCGGCGCTCCTCCAAAGCCATTGCGTAGCCTCACAATGGCTCCAGATCGCCTTTATTGCAATTGCGAATTATTCGCAAATGGTGAGCTGCGGTCGATTGGTCACGCCGCCACGGGGCAGTAGCGGGCCAAGTATTCCCGGTGTTCAGGCATGTTCTGGACGAGATAGCGCACTGATGCCTCGATCTGATCAAATTCCTTCTTGAGCGAAGCCGGCTCCAGCGCGTCCGCCATGGCATTGTGGCCCGTCATCGTGATGCCCTGCCCCATCATCACCGCAAGCCAGCTGGTCTCGGTGAACAATTCGTCATCCTCACGGAAAATCTGCCCGTTGGTACGGAACAGCTCGATCTTTTCGGCTAGGGAATCGGGCACAGCCATCGTGCGGCAGTGGTTCCAGAACGGCGTATCGTCGCGCTGGGTCGCCTTGTAATGCAGGATCAGAAAATCGCGGATCCGATCGTATTCCTTGCCTGTCAGCCGGTTGAACGCATCTTCCTGTGCCTGCGTGACCCCGTCGAGCGACAGCAGCGAAATCAGCTTGTTGATGCCGGTGTTGATCAGGTGGATCGAGGTCGATTCAAGCGGCTCCATGAAGCCTGCTGCCAACCCGAGCGCCACCACGTTGCGATTCCAGAACTTGCGCCGCCGCCCCGTCACGAAGCGGAGGAAATTGGGGTCGGCAGCGGGTTTTCCGGCAAGATTGCCGAGTAGAATGTCGAGCGCCTCATCGTCCGCCATGAATTCGCTGCAATAGACATGGCCATTGCCATTGCGCAGTTGCAGCGGCACCTGCCACTGCCAGCCAGCGCCGTGCGCGGTCGCGCGAGTATAGGGGAGCGGCGGGCTGCCGTCTTCACGTTCGCACGGCAGAGCAACTGCCCGGTTGCACGGCAGGAAATTGGACCAGTCGTCGTACCCGGTTTCCAGCGCCTGTTCGATCAACAGCCCGCGAAAGCCGGAGCAATCGACGAACAGGTCTCCGGGTACCACGCTGCCATCATCCATGGTGACGGACGTGACGTGCCCGTTCTCAGGCGCCAGGGTCGCGTCGACCACCTTACCTTCGCGCCGCACGACGCCCCGCTTTTCGGCATAGTCGCGCAGGAAGCGGGCGTAACGGGTGGCATCGATGTGATAGGCGTAGTTGACCGGCGGCAAATCGTCGCGGCCATGATCCTCGGTGCGCATGAACCGGCCGAAGTGCGCCGCCATCGTCTCGACATTGAACACCTGGATCGGCCGGCGATCGCCGCTCTGCCGGAAGCGGTGCCAGACGTGATGGAAGGACACGCCTTCGAACTGGTAGCCGTAATTGCCAAACGGGTGGATATAACTGTCGCCCAGTTTGCCCCAGTTCACGAACTGGATGCCCAGTTTGAACGTGCCCTGCACCGCGGCGAGCATTTCGGCCTCGTCGATTTCGAGCAGGCGGTTGAAATCGACGAATGGGGGGATGGTCGCCTCGCCCACCCCGACCGTGCCGATCAATTCCGATTCGATCAGGGTAATGTCGACCGGCCGGCCTTTCTTGAGGCGCGACAATGCCGCCGCTGCCATCCAGCCGGCAGTACCCCCGCCGACGATCACGATTCGCTCGATTGCCATGCCGCTTGCCCCGTCCTCTCGTCACGCCCGAAGGGCCGTCATCGCGGCCTTAAGTGTGGCAACGATCTAACACCGGACAGCGAAATTGTGAACGTTCATTTTCCCGCTTGTGAACGCTCACAAAGACACGTAAATGACAATGGAACATATTTCAGAGTTATCTCAGGGAGGGGTTTCTGTGTCTCGTATTTCGAGCATTCTCGACGCGTCGAGCCGTGAACGGCGCCGTGCGCTTTGCAACGCCTCGGGGCTTGCCATCTGCCTTTCGCTGGCCGCTCCGCTCGCAGCTCAGGATGCCGAACCGGCCCCTGTCCCTGAAGAGGCGGAAACCGAGGCCGAGCCGATTGTCGTCAGCGGTTATCGGGCGTCGCTGGAAAGCGCGCAGAGCATCAAGCAGGATGCCGACACGTTCGTCGACGTAATCACCGCCGAAGACATCGGCGCCCTGCCCGACCGCTCGGTGGCCGAAGCGCTGCAGCGCGTGCCGGGCGTGAACATCAGCCGCTTCGAACAGCGCAACGATCCCGACCGCTTCTCGGTCGAGGGTTCCGGCGTCATCATTCGCGGCCTGCCCTTCGTTCGTTCGGAACTGAACGGCCGCGACATTTTCTCAGCCAACGGCGGACGCGAACTGTCGTTCAACGACGTCTCGCCCGAACTGCTCGGCCGGGTGGAAGTGTTCAAGAACGTCACCGCCGACATGATCGAAGGCGCCCTGTCAGGCACCGTCAACCTTGTCACGCGCAAGCCGCTCGACAAGCCGGGCTTCCATATCGCTGGCACCGTCGAAGCGAACTATGGCGACATGGCCAAGGAATGGTCGCCGGGCTTCTCGGTGCTGGCATCGAACACGTTCGACACGGCTATCGGCACGTTCGGTGTGCAGCTGAACTATGCGCAGTCGGAATTGATCACCAAGACCGATGCGTCGCAGATCACCGATCCGTGCTATCGCCAGCCGACCCTCGACGGGCCATGCCTGCGCTTGCGGCCGGTCGGATCGGGCGGCATCAGCGGCGACTTCAATTTCGACCCTGACAACTTCCCGCCGGCCGGCGCGGTCATCGTGCCCAAGGGCGCAGGCGTGCGCACCACCGACCTCACGCGCGACCGGCAGGCATATTCGGGCGTTCTCCAGTGGGAAAGCCTTGATGGCGCAGCACTGGTCACGCTGGAATATCTACGCGCGGAAACGCAGGCAAAGCTCGATGAATATGCCGTTCTGGCGCTGGTCAACGACGACGCCCTGTTCCCGATCCCGGCTGACACCTGGACATTCGACGGCAACGGCGTTTTCCAGACTGGCACGCTGACGCAGACCCAGCCGTTCACCGGTGGTCGTGGCATCCCGACCGAACTGCTGCGCTTCCAGCGGCAGGACGAAGCGATGACCGAGGATTACTCGATCGACATCGACCTTGCCCCGACTGATCGGCTGCGCTTCAATTTCGAAGTCCAGCACATCACCTCGGATCGGACCGAGGAAGGCCTGATCTCGGCGATGCAGACCTATACCGACGTCTTCATCGACAACAGCGGCAAGACGCCGATCGTACAATTCCTCGAACCCAACACCACCGGGTCGCCCTCGACCTACTTCAATGACCCTGCAAGGACCTTCTATTGGTTCTTGCTCGACAATCAGGTTCGCAACGAAGGCAAGCTGACGACAATGCGCCTCGATGGCGAATACGACGTCAGCGACACCGGTTTCCTCAAGCAGGTCCGCTTCGGCGCGCGCTGGGGCGATCGCAACCGGATCACGCGCAACGCCAATTTCTCCAACTGGGGCAACCTCGGTGCGCCGTGGACCGGCCGCGGCGGCAACTGGAACTGCCAGGACTTCCAGGCCTTCGGCTGCGGCGGTGCTTATGTTCGCGACTTCCCCGATTATGCCCAGGCGCGCAATCCGTTCGGGGACGACTTCCAGCGCGGCGGCGTTCCAGTGCCGCTGGGTGACGGTTCGGCCCTGTTCTTCGGCGGCGACGACCTTGTCGGCGAATACCTCAGCGGGATGACGCAGGAACAGGCGCGGATCATCAACGCCTTTACACTGACCCCCAACCCCTGGACCGCGATCGGCAATCGCCCGAATGTGATCCCGGGCCTGCCATGGACGCCGGGCGAAATCTCCGACGTCGATGAACAGATCGATTCCGTGTACGCCCGCGCCGATTTCGGCACGGAATTCGGCAACGGCTGGAAGCTGGATGGCAACGTTGGCGTCCGCTACGTCCAGACCAAGGTCCGCAGCCAGGGCGAGATCCAGTTCCCCGTGGGCCAGTTCTTCGACGACCCCGGCGTCGGCGGGAATGGCGACGGCATTGTCCAGCTCTCCGAGGTCCAGAACGCCTGTTCGCGGGTGCAGCCGGGCCAGGTGGCGCCGGGTTACTGCAGCCTGACGGCGGCACGCCAGGCGGAATTCGCAGCAACCTTCACTGGTGAGATCGTCGATGACGACCTCAACATCAGCTACGGCGAATGGCTGCCGAGCTTCAATGTGAAGCTGGACGTGGGCGGCGGCCTCCTGTTCCGTGGCGCAGTATCCAAGGGCATCGCGCGCCCGGATCTCAATGCCTATGCCAGCGGCGGCGGCATTTACGACAACACCAATGCCCTGCGCGCAGGCGGCACCCTGGACACAGGGCCGCTGTTCGCGGTCAACACCGGCAACCGGTTCCTGCGTCCGACCAAGGCGTGGAATTTCGACCTGTCGGCCGAATGGTATTTCGACCGCGTCGGCTCGATCACGGTGTCCGCGTTCTACAAGGACATTTCGGCGATCGTGAACTTCGGACAGGTGATCCGCGAGATCCAGGCGCCGAGCGGTATCACCCGCGACGTTGCGTTCAACACGCCGGTCAACATCGACGAAGGCAAGATCAAGGGCGTCGAGGTCGCATACCAGCAGACGTACGATTTCCTGCCCGGTCCGCTGGCGGGCCTCGGATCGCAGCTGGTATATACCTACGTCGATTCCGAAGCGCTGGGCAACTCGCAGCTGGGCGCCGAACAAAGCCCGTTTGCGCAGGATCTGCCGCTGGCAGGCGTGTCCAAGCACACCGTCAACGCCGTCGTCTTCTATGAGCAGGGTCCGATTTCGGCGCGTGCGGCGTACAACTGGCGGTCCGACTTCCTCCAGACTCCGCGCGATGTGATCTTCCCGTTCTCGCCGATCTATGGCGAGAGCACCGGGCAGCTCGACGCATCGATCTTCTTCGCGGTGACGGACAACATCAAGCTGGGCGTCCAGGGCGTGAACCTGCTCGATGAAGTCACGCGTACTTCGCAAGTGATCGATTTCGACGGAACACGGATCACGCGGTCTGCCTTCCGCAACGACCGGCGCTACACCTTCCTCGCCCGGTTCGAGTTCTGACGGACGTAACGTAATGAAAGCCTCCGGGGGTCCTTGTCATCGGCAAGGGCCCCCTTTTTGCGTCGGGCTGGTGCCAGCACACCCATTTGCATCAACCGCCGCTTGCGGCGCGGCGGCTGGTGTTACAGGAATGCAATTGATGATTATCAGGGCTTTCCAGGGCAGACCCCTCGTTTCACCGCGGCGTCGCCCCACCCATCAGCAATGGGCAGCGGGAGGGCTTGCCCAATGAGCAGGCGCAGGCAATCGGTCACCATCAAGCATGTCGCGGCTGATGCGGGCGTGTCGCTGCAGACGGTCAGTCGGGTTATTAACGACGGGCCCAACGTACGGCCCGAAATGCGCGAGCGGGTCCAGGCCTCGATCGCACGGCTGGGTTACGTACCCTCGATCGCCGCACAGCGCATGAGCGGCACCCGATCCTACCTCATTCTGGCGCTCAACGATCGCGAACGCACTATTGCCGACTGGCGCAAGCGTGAAGGCGGGGACTGGGTCGACCAGATGCTGCTGGGCGGAATGCTCAAGTGCGCCGAGTACGGGTACCGCATGATCATCGAGCTGGTCGACACCCATAACGATCATGTCGAACGCGAACTGAGCGCGGCGATCGCGGCGCTGCAGCCTGACGGCGTGATCCTTACCCCTCCCCACTCCGAAAATGCGCTCATCACCGGCTTGCTCGCCGAACGGCAGATTCCGTTCGCGAGGATCGGGACGCGGGAGCCCGGCGCCGGATTCGCCCTCACCATGAACGACGAAGGTTCTGCGCGCATGGCGACGCGGCATCTTCTCGATCTGGGCCATCGGCGGATCGGCTTCATTGCCGGGCCAGCGGAATATTCGTTGAGCATCCGCCGGCGCGAGGGGTGGTGCGCGGAAATGGCGGACGCAGGCCTGGCGGTCGATGGCCTGCTTGCGGTGGGCGACTTCAGCCATGCTTCGGGCGTCGCCGCTGCCCGCCAATTGCTGGCCGCTGGCGGCGGACGACCGACTGCGATCATCGCCAGCAACGACCAGATGAGCATGGGCGCGATGGAGGTTGCGCGCGATGCCGGCCTCGCCATTCCGGAAGAGCTATCGATAATCAGTTTCGACAATACCCCGATCGTCCGTTTTACCCAGCCCGCGCTGACGGCAGTTGATCAGCCGATCGCGGAAACGGTTTCCAGGGCGATCGAGCTGCTGATCGACCCCCCGGAAGATGTGCCCGCAACAACGGTCATCCCCTCGTCCCTGGTAATCCGAAGTTCGACGGTGCCGCCGCGCGGCGGCAACGATGGCTGAAACCGAGCAACGGCAAAGCCTTCGCTTCCTGGCGCTCTATGCCCTCGCGACGGCAGGCGGCGCGGTCGCTTACGTGCCATTCCTCACCATTCTGCTGCCCGTCCGCGTTGCCGACGTCACTTCCGATGGGGTCACGGTACTTGCCTATGCCGCGTTCTGCGGAGCTGTGGCGGCAAGCCTTGCCAATATCGGTTTCGGCTGGCTGAGCGATCGCAGCGGCATGCGCCGCCCCTGGATCGCAGCGGGCCTGATCGCGTCCGGAGCCCTGCTGGTGGCCATGCAGTGGGTCGACAGCGTGCCGATGCTGATCGGGATGATTGTCGTCTGGCAACTGGCGCTCAACATGATGCTGGCCCCGTTGTCGGCATGGGCCGGCGATTGTGTTCCCGACGCCCAGAAGGGACTGTTGGGCGGCCTGCTGGCGTTCGCACCGGCCCTTGGCGCCCTGTCGGGGGCCGTGGTCACTTTACCCGGGCTGGCCGAGGCCGATACCCGGCTGCTGCTGGTGGCGGGCATCGTCGTTGCAATGGTGTCCCCCGCATTGCTGGTGGGAGCACCGCGATCAATCCCGCAGCTGATGCGAGCGGAGCCTGACCCTGCGCCGGGCCCCACGCCCAAACGCGCTGCTGTGGCGCGCATGTGGCTGGCGCGCCTGCTGGTGCAGATTGCCGAAGCGGCACTGTTCGCGTTCCTGCTGTACTGGTTCCGCGCGATCGACGGGTCGGTGACCGACAACGACACCGCGGCGGTGTTCAGCCTGGTGCTGTGCCTGGCCGTGCCGCTGGCTCTCGCCACTGGCAAATGGTCCGACCGTGCAGGACGGCCGATATTGCCGCTGGTGGTCGGATCGGCAGTCGCGGCGGCGGGCCTGGTGGGCATGGCCACGGCCGATACGCTGGCCCTGAGCATCGCGAGCTATGTCGTGTTCGGGCTCGCATCGAGCGTGTTCCTGGCGCTCCATGCCAGCCAGACGCTGCGCGTGCTCCCCCGGCCTGATCGGCGCGGTCGCGATCTCGGGCTGTTCAATCTGACCAACACCGTGCCTTCGCTCGTCATGCCGTGGCTGACCTTGCTGCTGGTGCCGGTGCTGGGCTTTCAGGCTCTGTTCCTGGTTCTAGCGGCCCTTTCGCTTACCGCCTGCCTGATCCTGGCGAGCATTCGCGCCAACTAGCGGCTTGACCTGCGATAATCGCCGTGCCACCCACACTTGATAACGTTCTCAATTCGAGACTGAGTGGCGGAGAGGGATTGCTGATGAAGCCTCGTTGGCTGGTTGGAGTGGCTGCGCTTGCCGTGGCCGGGTGCGCAACGATGCCGGCAGAAACGAGCTGGCCCTCTGCCGGGCCCGCTACGGCCGATCCCACCCTCTGGCCCGCCGCGCGCAGCCCCGAAGCGATCACCGATGCCGCGACCGAGCGCGCGATCGATGCGCTGATTGCCCGGATGACGGTCGAACAGAAGGTCGGCCAGGTAATCCAGGCCGACATTTCCACCATCACGCCCGCCGATCTGGCCAGATACCCGCTTGGCTCGATCCTCGCAGGTGGCAACAGCGGCCCTTACGGCAATGAGCGCGCCAGCGCGGCCGACTGGCATAAACTGGTGCGCGAATTCCGCGCCGCGTCGTCCGTGCCTGCCGCCAATGGCGTTGCTATCCCGATCCTGTTCGGGGTCGACGCGGTCCACGGTCATAACAACGTACCGGGCGCGACGCTCTTCCCGCACAATATCGGTCTGGGCGCGACGCGCGATCTCGATCTGATCCGCCGCATCGGCGCGGTGACCGCTGCCGAGATTGCAGGCACCGGGATCGAATGGACCTTCGCGCCCACGCTTGCCGTGCCGCAGGATCCGCGCTGGGGCCGCACTTACGAAGGTTACAGTTCGGACCCCGCCCTCGTCGCGGAATTCACGCATGAAATGGTGATCGGATTGCAAGGGGACCTGGTCCAGGGTCGCCCCTTGGCCGCTAACAAGGTTGCGGCCACGGCCAAGCATTTCCTTGCCGATGGCGGAACCGAGCGGGGCCAGGACCAGGGCGATGCGCGCATTTCCGAAGAGGAACTGATCCGCATTCATGCGGCGGGGTACCCGGTGGCGGTGGATGCCGGCGCACTGACCGTGATGGCCAGCTTTTCCAGCTGGAACGGGGTCAAGCATCACGGCAATGCCTCGCTGCTGACCGATGTTCTCAAGGGCAGGATGGGCTTTGCCGGGCTCGTGGTGGGCGACTGGAATGGGCATGGCCAGGTGGCTGGGTGCGAGGCGACCAACTGCCCGCAGGCGCTCAACGCCGGGCTGGATCTCTACATGGCCCCCGACAGCTGGAAGGGCCTTTACGACAACCTGCTGGCGCAAGTGCGCGCGGGCGAAATCACGCCTGGCCGGCTCGACGATGCCGTGCGCCGCAACCTGCGGGTCAAGTTCAAGCTCGGCCTGATGGACGGACAGCCTGACGATCGCGGCAACCACGCCCTGGTCGGCGCGCCCGAGCATCTTGCAGTGGCGCGCGAAGCGGTCGCCAAATCGCTGGTTCTGCTGAAGAACGAAGGCTCTGCCCTTCCTATTCGCCCCGGCGCGCGCGTGCTTGTGACCGGGCCCGGCGCCGACAACATGGCGATGCAATCGGGCGGCTGGACGGTCAGCTGGCAGGGCAACGACGTCACCAAGGCCGATTTCCCTAATGGTCAGACCATCTGGGAAGGGCTGCGCGATGCCGTGGCCGAAGCTGGCGGCACCGCGGTGCTGGACACGGATGGCATGCGAACCGTGCCGGCCGACGTCGCCGTGGTCGTGTTCGGTGAGGAACCCTATGCCGAATTTCAGGGCGATCGCCCCCATCTCGACTTCACCGGCGAAGGCATCGCGACCATCCAGCGGCTGAAGGCGGCTGGCATTCCGGTGGTTGCACTGTTCCTGTCGGGCCGCCCGATGTTCGTGGGGCCCGAAATGACCGCCGCCGACGCATTCGTCGCCGGCTGGCTCCCGGGATCGCAGGGCGCGGGCATAGCCGACGTTCTGGTCGCCCGGCGCGATGGCCGCACTGCCCGCGATTTCACCGGGAAGCTCTCGTTCGCATGGCCCGCCGGATGCGAGCCCGATGCGCCGACGCTGTTTCCCTTCGGCTTTGGCGGGACCTATGCCGCGCCGCCGACTGTCGGGGCGCAGGCCGCCAACTGCGCCTTGTCGGAAGCAGACGGGTCGGGCGCCTTCACCGTCTATACTCGCGGCCTGCAACCGGGCATCGGCGCGTTCGCAGGCGATACCGGTCTGGTCAATCTGACCGGCAACGGACCGGGCCTGCGCGTTACTGCGTTCGATGTCGCCGCGCAGGAAGACGCGCGGCGGATTGTGTGGAGCGGCCCCGCAGCTTTGCAGATGCGCTGGCCGGCGCGTGCCTTTGCGCCCCAAGCCGCGCTTTCCGTTCGATATCAGCTCGACGCGGCCCCAACCGCGCCGCTGCGGCTGCGCGGCCTTGGGACCGGCCAAGGCACCACCATTGACCTTCAACCGACGCTGGCGCGCGGGGCGGGCAAGGGATGGCAGACCATGGAAGTGCCGCTCGCGTGCCTGAAGATGGCCGATCTGGCCGGAATCGAGCTTGCCAGCGATGCACAGTTGACGATCGGCGTGACATCGATCGCGATTGTGCCACAAGCCACCGACACGGATTGCAACGGCCCGTTCTGACAGGGTCGAGGGAGAGGGACAGAACATGGCATTGGCACCGGACATAGCGACGAGCACGGATCCGCATCCGCTGGAGGCGGAGGGGCCGCAGGTGGATGCGCCGGGTCTCAATTATTTCGTGTTTGCGCTGTTCTTCATCTTCGGCGGGATCACGAGCCTCAACGACGTGATCATTCCCAAGCTGAAGGAGCTGTTCACGCTCAGCTATTTCGAGGCGAGCCTGGTCCAGTTCTGGTTCTTCATCGCCTATGCCGTGGTCGGTATTCCGGGCGCGCGGCTGGTCAAGCGGGTCGGCTACATGCGCGGCGCCGCGATCGGGCTGCTGACCATGATGGCCGGATGCCTGATGTTCATCCCGGCGAGCCAGAGCGCGGTCTTCGCGATGTTCCTGTTCGCCTATTTCGTGCTCGCGACGGGCGTGGTGCTGGTGCAGATCGTCGCCAATCCGCTGATCAGCCTGCTCGGGCCGGCACGCACCACCCACAGCCGGCTGACCTTTGCCCAGGCGTTCAATTCGCTGGGCACGACGATCTTCCCCTATTTCGGCGCAATCCTGATCCTGGGCAGCCTTGCCACCGTGACCGCCGCCGATTTCACCGGCGCGGAGCTGGCCGCCTATCGCACCGCCGAAAGCCAGGCGATCGTCAACGGGTACCTGGGGCTTGCCGTCGCGCTCGCGGTGGTCGCAGGCGCGGTATGGCTGTTCCGTAACCGGCTGAAGGGCGAGCGGCACGAGGAGACGAGCTTTGCCGAAGGCGTCGCACTGCTGAAGCGGCCGCGGTTCGGCTACGGCGCGGCGTGCATCTTCCTCTATGTCGGCGCAGAGGTTGCGATCGGCAGCTTCATCGTCAACTACCTGATGCAGGCCGACGTGCTGAACCTGCCGGAACAGGCCGCGGGCAAGCTGATCGCGCTCTACTGGGGCGGCGCGCTGGTGGGGCGTTTCATCGGCTCGTATCTGCTGCGCGTGGTCAGCCCCGGCCTGCTGCTGGCGAGCGTTGCGGCAGGAGCGATCGCGCTGATCGCGATCTCGGCCAATACGACCGGCGAGGTCGCGGGCTATTCGCTGCTGGCGGTCGGCCTGATGAACGCCATCATGTTCCCGACGATCTTCAGCCTCGCGTGCGAGAAGCTGGGCCCGAGGGCAGCCGATGGATCGGGCATCATCAACGTCGCCATTGCCGGCGGCGCGGTGATCCCGCCGCTCTATGGCGCGCTGGCAGACCAGGTCGGCCTCGCCGCCGCCCTCGCCCTGCCTACAGCCTGCTACGCCATCATCGCCGGCTTCGGCTACTACGCACGCCGACCAGCCTGAGCGAACTGACGCTGCAACCGACCTCGCAAGCTGAGAGAAGGCCGGAAGCTTCAATCGGAATCTCGTACTTATGAGCCGAATAAAACTGACTCAGAGTCAAGATTGGAACTTCCGACCTTTCGCGTTAATTGATCCGGTATGAACGGTTCGATCCTCATCGTCGAAGACGAGATCTTCATCGCACTCGAGATGCAAAGCATTCTCGAAGAGAACGGCTTCACGGTCCTGGGGATTGCAGCCGATCTTGAAGGTGCGCTGGGTTATGCGGAACAGCAGATCGACTTGGCGCTGGTGGATCTCAACCTGCGCGACGGCCTTACCGGGCCGCAGATCGGCGAACGCCTGGCCAACGAACACAATGCGGCTGTTCTGTTCGTTACCGCAAACCCCCGTTTGCTGGGCGAAGGCATCAGCGGGACCATCGGCGTCCTGACCAAGCCGACCGATGAAGAAAGCCTGCTGGCGGCCGTAAATTATGGCATGCGGCGGCGAAATGGCGAGGATGCCGAAGCACCGCCGTTCATTCGCTGTTTCCGATAATCAATCGCGGCAAAGCCGGTCAGCCTGCACGCCGATTTGTACGCGAAGCCCGCCGGGCAGCCATTCACGCTGAATCGTGCCGCCGAGCTGATTGACGACGCTGGTATCCGTCAAGCGAGTGCCGAACCCGGTCCGCTGAGGTTCCATGACCTGCGGGCCGCCCGCCTCGGTCCAGCTGATCTCCACCTGCTGGCCTTTGAGTGTGGTGACGATCCTCACGGTACCTTCGGGCACGGACAGCGCGCCGTATTTGGCTGAATTGGTGGCCAGTTCGTGGAACACCAGCCCGACGGGGGTGGCGCCGCGATCGTCCACCGCAAGATCGCTGCCTTCGATCGTCAACCGACCCTCGTCGAGCGCGGGATAGGGCTTCAACAGTTGATGCAGCAGTTCCGTCAGCGTGCGCGGCCCAGCGTGGGGAGCGCTTTCCTCGCTATGCGGCCGGACGTAGTCATGCGCGCGGCCCAGCGCGGCAACGCGGGCCTGAAGTTCGCTTGCGAATGTCTTGATCTGCGGGAACTGGCGGGCAGAAAGCGCGATCAAGCCATTCAACACGGCAAAAATGTTCTTAATCCGGTGGCTTAGCTCGCGACTCAGAATTTCGTTCTGGTCAGCAACCCGCTTGTGTTCGTGAATGTCGGTGCAGGTACCCACCCACCGAATGATGTTGCCATTATCGTCACGCACCGGCAGCGCGCGCCCCAGGGTCCAGCGATATTCGCCGCTATGATGGCGCAGGCGATATTCGATCTCGTATGGTTCACCCGTAGCCAGGCTGTGTCGCCAGACGGCCCAGGCGCGGTCCTGATCATCAGGATGGAACATTCCGTTCCAGCCTTCCCCGTCGGTCGATCCCACAGGCGTACCGGTGAATGCATACCATTGCGCATTGTAATAATCATGAGCGCCATCCGGCAACGTGGACCAGATCATTTGCGGCATCGCATCGGCAAGCTGTCGAAACGTTATCTGGCCAGTCGTCAGCCCGATGGGATCGGTATGGGAAATGTCCATGCGGATTCTATTCTCGTGCATTGACCAGGGATGGTTTGGCAGGGCCTTATCCAATGTCGCGCCTGCTCGCCATTTAATCTCATTGATGAATCGTCTGCCGTAAGGCTGCCTGTTCTTCTGTCGGCAGCCTTACGGCAGGATGAGCGACCGCCCTTCGCGGGCGATGCTCCGCTGCAACCTAAATCGCTGAGGAGCGGTGAAAATCGGGAACGGACGGGCCGGTACCGTGGTTAGAGGCGACACGCCCCACAAGGTTCTCCCGATGCCATATAACCCATCTTTTCAGCGATTTCCATCTTGAGCGCGCGCGCTTCTCTCGCGCTGCGAGCCCTTGCCAGTGACCCAGTCGCCCCGTTGGTCATCCTTTGCGCGGATGAGGTCGCAGCGGGCGCCCTCGCCGCGACCCTGAAGGCACTGGCCGGGACACGCGAGGTCGTGTTCCTGCCCTCTTCCGACCAGTTACCCGGCGACGACGCGCCGGCGTCGCCCGCCAATGTCGGCATACGACTGGCGGCCCTCAGCCGGTTGCGGATGCTGTCATGCGCGGGCGAGGATACAGGCCTCATCGTGGTGACCACAGGAGAAGCAGCCGCGCGCCGCTACCCAGCGCCAGCCGCATTCGACGATCGTCCGCCAACACTGTCCGTGGGGGATCGGCTCGATCCCGAAGCGTTCCGCGCACTCGCTGCAGACCTTGGCTATATTGAAGACGACATCGTTGACGAGGCAGGTGAAGTCTGCGTTCGCGGGTCGGTGGTCGATATCTTCCCTGCGGATGCGGGCGAGCCAGTCCGGATCGAAATTGACGGGGGAGCGATTACCTCGCTCCAGCACTACGATCCAGCAACCCAATTATCCACGGCTGCCGTCGATGCGATCAGCATCGGGCGGGCGAGCGAGCCGGTCGGGAATTGCCCTGCAACACTGCTGGATCACCTCACGCCCGGCGAAATCATGGTTGCCGGCGATGCAGAGAAGCGCCGGACCCGCTTCCTGACCCTGGCCCGCGAGGCGGCTTCCCAAGGCGACGCGAAGCTCGATGCGGTCGACAACGATGCCTGGGCCAAGGCTATCCGCCCATGGCGGAGTATCGACGCAGACCCATGCGAAATCGAGCCGGTCCCCCGGTTCGTCGAGGATCGCCGCCCTGCCCGATCGCTACGCCGTTTCATCGTGGATAAGGCAGCGACCGGGACTGCCTGCGCGATAATGGGCAGTGCTCGTGATTTGCGCTTCATCGGCATTGGCCTCAACCGAGAGAAGGGGCTGGAGGCGATCCGCGTCGACTCCCTCGAACAGACCGAAGACCTTGGCCCCGAGCAGGTGGGTCTCGTCGAAGGGCCGCTCGACGCCGGGGCAGCGACTGCCACAGTGGCGCTGATCGCTGCAGCCGACATAATCGGATCGCGCGCCGAGATTGAGTGCGAAGCGGCAATGGCGACAACCGGCGGTGCGCTCGATTTTCTGACCGTAGAGCCGGGCGACGTGGTCATTCACGAAGATCACGGCGTTGCGCGATTGCTTGGTCTGGCTGAAGATCCGGCGCAAGACGGGGGCGAAATGATTGCGCTCGAATATGCGCGTGACGGCCGCAGGTTGGTCGCGCCTGCCGAAGCTGGCAAGATCTGGCGTTACGGCAGCGATGCCGACGCTGTCACGCTGGACACTCTGAGCGGCAGCAGCTGGGACAAGCGCAAGGCAGCTGTAGCTACAGCCATCGCGGCGACCGCGCGCGAACTGGTGGCGCTGGCGGAAGAACGCGCCGGTCTGCAGGCACCGGTAATCGAACCCGACACGGCTGCTTACGAACGGTTCGCCGCGACCTTCCCCTTCAACGAAACGACCGACCAGGCCCGCGCAATCGCTGCTGTACGCAGTGATCTTACCAGCGGGCGACCGATGGAACGGCTAGTCATCGGTGACGTGGGTTTCGGTAAGACGGAAGTCGCGCTGCGCGCGGCAGCGATGGCTGCGCTCGCCGGGTTCCAGGTGATGGTGGCGGCGCCCACGACCGTCCTCGCCAGACAGCACCTGCGCGAGTTCAAGAGGCGCTTCGCCGGTAGCGGCATTGCTGTCGCCGGCCTGTTCGGATCGACTCCCACACATGAGAAGAAAACGATCGCAGCCGCAGTCGCAACAAACGAAGTGCAAATCGTTGTCGGTACGGCCGCCGTGGCTGCAAAAGGCATTCATTACGAAAAACTGGGCCTGGTAATCATTGACGAGGAACAGCGCTTCGGCGCCGCCGACAAGAAGAAGCTGCGGAGCCGACCGGAAGTTCACCTGCTCGTGATGAGTGCAACGCCAATACCGCGCACCTTGCACCGCTCGCTGGTGGGTCTTCAGTCGATGTCGGTGATCGCAACGCCGCCAGCGCGCCGACAACCGATCCGGATGGCGCTGAAGACTGCCATGGACGATGGGGTCGTCACCGCGCTCAAGCGTGAAAAGCTGCGGCGTGGGCAAAGCTTTGTCGTTGTGCCGCGGATCGCCGATCTGGACGAGGCCGAGGAACGCCTCAAACGACTTGTTCCGGAATTGACGATAATCCGGGTGCATGGCCGAATGCCAGGGCCGCAGCTCGATCAGGCCATGGTCGATTTCGCGGACGGCAAGGGCGATATCCTGCTGGCTACCAACATCATCGAAACCGGGCTGAATGTGCCGCGGGCGAATACGATGATCGTATGGAATGCCGACCGTTTCGGACTTGCACAATTGCATCAGCTGCGAGGCCGCGTCGGGCGCGGCAGACGGCGCGGCACGGTGATATTGCTTTCGCCCAAGGACTCGCTGACCGAGCGATCGCGAAAGCGGCTCGATACGCTGGCTCATCACGGCCAGCTGGGCGCGGGCTTTGCCATTGCCGCCTCCGACCTTGACCAGCGGGGCAGCGGCGATCTGACCAGCGAGGCGCAATCGGGCCACATGAAACTGATCGGGATCGAGTACTACCAGCACCTCCTGCAGGGCGCGCTCGCCTCCGTGCGCGGTGAACCTGCGCCAGACAGGGAAACGGACCTGCGGCTTGCAGAAGCCGGCAGCATACCGCGGGACTGGATTCCGGACGCCAATGTGAGGCTGAACCTCTATCTGCGGCTGTCACGGCTCCACACAATGCGCGACGTGGAGGATTTCGCGGACGAACTGGCCGACCGGTTCGGCGAGATTCCCCCCGCTGCCGCTACGCTCCTGTCAGCGCGGGCGCTGGCACTTACCGCACGCAAGGTGGGCATAGAGAGCCTCATTCTCGGACCGGGTGGATGTGCCGTTACGTGTGATGACCGCCACGCACAGATCCTGAGCGACGCCGGTTTCACGAAAAAGGAAGACCGCTGGATCAAGAAGCCTGAAGCGGAAGAGGTGTTATCGGCCAGTGCAGTCGCCAACGCACTCGAACCGGCATAGTCGGCCCCCAGCGGTTGTGCGAACAAGCGCCGTGCAATGCTGATACAGGTTATGGAATGACGCGTGCGCGGAGCCATGCACAGGATTAAGTGCGCCTTTTGGCCGGAATGAATCAAGTGATCGAATGTAGATGACGAGGCCGGGGGAATGAACGGATTATCGCAATCGGCCGAACGTTCTGAACTGCTGGTTCACAGCATCAAGGATTACGCCATCTACATGCTCGATCCCGCAGGGATCGTGACGAGCTGGAACCCCGGGGCCGAGCAGCTCAAGGGTTACTCGCCAGACGAGATCATCGGGCAGCATTTTTCCCGTTTCTACACTGAAGGCGACCGTGCAAGGGGCCTCCCCGACCTTGCGCTGGCCACTGCACTGGCGGGGGGCCGATACGAGACGGAAGGCTGGCGGGTGCGCAAGGACGGCACCCGGTTCTGGGCGAGTGCAACTCTCCAGACCATGCGCGACCCGACCGGCGCGCATTTGGGATTTGCCAAGATCACCCGCGACCTTTCCGAGCGCAAGGCCGCCGAAGAAGCACTGCGGCAAAGCGAGGAACGGTTCCGTCTGCTTGTGCAGGGCGTGACCGATTACGCGATATACATGCTCGATACCGAAGGGCGGGTTTCCAGCTGGAATGCAGGGGCCGAACGGTTCAAGGGGTACGCGGCGGGCGAAATCATCGGGGAACACTTTTCCCGCTTCTATACCCCCGAAGATCTGGCGGCGGGTATTCCGCGCACGGCCCTGCAATGCGCAGAACAGGATGGCCGGTTCGAAGCGGAAGGTTGGCGCGTGCGCAAGGACGGCACCCGTTTCTGGGCCAGCGTCGTCATTGATCCGATCCGCAACGATGATGGGCAGCTGCTGGGCTTCACCAAGATCACGCGGGACCTGACCGAGCGCAAGCGCGCGCAGGAAGAGATCGAAAGCGCGCGCGAGCAGTTCTTCCAGTTGCAGAAGATGGAAGCGATCGGCCAGTTGACCGGTGGCGTTGCCCACGACTTCAACAACATCCTCGCCGCCATTCTCGGTAGCCTGAATATCGCCCGACGGCGCTTGTCGCCCGATGGCGACGTGGTCGGCTTCATCGACAACGCGATCACCGCTGCCGAACGTGGCGCCACGCTGACCCAGCGCATGCTGGCCTTTGCCCGCAAACAGGACTTGAAGCTGGAACCTGTCGATCTGGAGACATCGGTCGGCTCGATCGCGGAAATGCTCCAGCGTACCATAGGCCCCGGTATCGCGATCCGGCTCACGCTCCCGCCAGGCCTCCCCGCTGTCCAGGCTGATCGTGGGCAGCTGGAACTGGCCTTGATGAACCTCGTGGTCAACGCGCGTGACGCAATGCCTTCCGGCGGCACGATCCATATCGATGTGGGCGAACCCGAAAACGCGCAGGACGGCGAAGAATTCGTGCGCCTGTCCGTCATCGATGCCGGCGAAGGCATGGACCCTGAAACCCTGACGCGCGCAGCCGACCCGTTTTTCACGACCAAGGGAATCGGCAAGGGCACGGGCCTCGGGCTGTCGATGGTCCGCGGCATGGTGGAACAGTGCGGCGGACGCTTCTGGCTTGATAGCGAGGTGGGACAGGGTACTCGCGCGCACATCCTACTCAAGGCAGTGGAAGCGGCCCCCTCCTCAGCCGACCCGTGCGCCGAGACGACGCAATCTCCGGCGACGCGCCTGCGCATACTCGCAGTGGACGATGATGCGATCATCATGCTCAACACCGTGGCCGTGCTTGAGGAAATGGGACACGAGGTCGTCGATGCATCGTCAGGCGCTGCGGCGCTCCGCGCGCTGGAGAGCGGCCATTTCGACCTGATGATCACCGATTTCGCCATGCCGGGCATGACTGGCGCGGAACTGGCGGAAAAGGCACTCGCACTCGATCCCGGGCTGCGGATCATTCTGGCATCGGGCTACGCCACTCTGCCGGAAGGGATGGTTCGGGAACTGCCCCGGCTCACCAAGCCCTTCAGCGAATCCGAACTGGCCGAAGTGATCGCGCGCACATGCGGGTCCACCTGACCGCCGATCGCACGCGCTTGGCAGAATGATAAAAGCGAAAGGCAAGTCGCCCCGCGGTTGTCGCCTGGCTGGGGCTGGCCTCCGGCCACCCCATGCCCATCGGGCATATCCGACATGAAACCTTGGTGCGGTCGAGAAGACTCGAACTTCCACGGGCTTTCGCCCACAACGACCTCAACGTTGCGCGTCTACCAGTTCCGCCACGACCGCACTAAGACCAGGGTGGCGGAGCCGCCGTCCCTGCGGGGTAGGAGCGGGCCCCTAGCAAAGCGACTCGCACCCGGCAAGCGGCATTTCCCGGTCGGCACCTCCGAATTGCTGTCAGCTCGGTTTCCAGCCGATTTCGGCGAACTTGGCCGATTTCGGCACGTCGATCACCGCCTCGTCGATACGCATGATTTCGCCAGGCGCCAGTGTGGGCTGCGGCGGCGCGACTTCCCAGCTGTAGACGATCCGCTCGCGCGCATCGCGCATCACGATCAGGATAGATGGTACGGGCAGTGTCTCGCGCCCGGTGTTGGTGATGGTGCCGCTTGCGCCAAAGAATTCCGTATTATTTGGCAAAGTGCGGCGATCCTGCTGATCGGCCGGAAAATCGAGCACAAGATCGCGGTTACCGGCAGCGAAGGTGGGGCGGCTAACAGGTACCCAATCGGGCAAACCCCAGTAGCTGGCAGCAACCACGGTGCCCGTGGCGACCAGGGCGAATGCCACCCCGGCGGCAGTCCAGATCTTGAGCCGGTTGCGGTGGGAGCGGAAGGGTGGCTCAGCCTCGAACGGGCTGTAATCGTCGTCATCAACCCGCGGCGCGAAACGCGTGCCGGCCATCTCGACGACGCTGGGCGGTGGATCGACGGGCCCCGGATCGGTCTGCGCCGGGGCGGGTTCGGCCACGGACGCCGCCTCCGCGGCCGGTTCCGCAATTGTCGAGGGCTCCGGGGACGAAGCTGACGAGGCATCAGATGCCGACGTCACCGGCACGGCTTTTTCCGCGATCGGGGCATCGTTGCGAAGCGCCGCCGGGGGCCCATCCTGGAACCAACTGTGCCGGCATTTGGCGCAACGGACCGTGCGCCCTTCCACGCCGATTGCGCTGTCGGGGACGACGTAACGCGTGGAACAGGCGGGACAGGCGATGATCATGTTGAACGAATCATTACGTCTGCGGCGCTTGCGCAACAAGACTTGGCTTGTGCGCAGCAGCCCGACGATGGCTTTTTTCCCCAGCCAAGCCCAGCTATAGCCCCAGCCAGATGCCAGTTCCCGCCCGATCCAACCGCGCCCGGCCATGACCGCAGCCGCCGACGACATCGTTACGTTCGACAATGTCGGGCTGCGTTACGGCGCGGATCGCGAGATTTTGAGCAACGTATCGTTCACCCTGTATCCCGGCAGTTTCTATTTCCTGACCGGGGCAAGCGGCGCGGGCAAGACTTCGCTGCTCAAGCTGCTTTACCTGGCGCTGCGCCCATCGCGCGGGGCGATCCGCATGTTTGGAACCGATACCATCACGGTTCCGCGTAGTGGCTTGCCGGCACTGCGGCGCCGGCTGGGGGTCGTCTTCCAGGATTTTCGCCTCGTCCCCCACCTCAGCGCGTTCGACAATGTCGCCTTGCCGCTACGCGTTTCCGGCGTGCGTGAGGCAGAGCTCGACAAGCCGGTCAACGACATGCTCGACTGGGTCGGATTATCGCATCGCAAACATGCCCGCCCCGAGACACTGTCGGGCGGTGAACAGCAACGTGTCGCCATTGCTCGTGCAGTAATCGGGCGGCCCGACCTGCTGGTGGCCGACGAGCCGACAGGCAACGTCGACCCGGAAATGGCGCTGAAACTGCTGCGGCTGTTCGAAGCGCTCAATCGGCTGGGCACGACGGTGGTGGTGGCGACCCATGACGTCCACCTGCTGCGCAAAGTCCCGGATTCGCTGATCATGCGGCTGGACAAGGGGCAATTGAGCGATCCCACGGGTGCGCTACGCTATCCTCCGCGCCCGGCCCGGCGCACGGAAATGCCGGTGTGAACGACGATCAACCCCCGGCACTGGGCCATACCGTGGCGCGCGGCTTCGCCTCGTTCACCGGAGAGCGCGCGGCGCAGCTGGTGCCGCAGACGCGGCTCGGCGGGCCGATGCCGTGGGTGATTGCAATCATGGTGGCGCTGACGGTGATCGCGGCGGCGGGCGGCCTGGCCCTGACCAACCTTGTCCAGGGTGCCCGGGCGGAACTGGCTGGCGGGGCGACGGTGCAGATCGTAGAGGCCGGCCCGCGCGAACGCGACCGCCAAGCCGATAGGGCACAGCGGCTGCTGATTGCCCACCCTGCAGTCGCAGAAGTGCGGCGCGTGCCCGATGCGGAACTCGACCGGCTGCTCGAACCGTGGCTTGACGTGGGCAGTGATGGGGAGGCCGTGCCGGTGCCGGCACTCATCGACGTGCGGCTGCACGGCGCAGCCGATCAGACGGCACTGACGCAGCTCCAGCAGGCGCTGCTCGAAGTAGCCCCGGCCGCCAGGGTCGATGCCCAGGCCGGCTGGTTGCGTCCCGTGTTCTCTGCGATCAACTCGCTGCAACTGCTTGCCCTGGCGCTAGTCGTGCTGCTGGCGGGCACGAGCGCATCGGCGGTGTGGCTCGCGGCACGCAGCGCCCTGGGTGCCAATCGCGACACTATCGAGGTGGTGCACTTGCTGGGAGGGACGGATAGTCAGATCGCTGGCATTTTCCAGCGGTCGATCGGGTTTGATGCGACCATGGGCGGCGCGGTCGGCCTGGCGCTGGGCCTTGGCGGTGTCCTGCTGCTGGGGCGCAGCTTTGCGGAATTGGGCTCCGGCATGGTCGCTGGCGGCGGCCTAGTCTGGTCCGACTGGATCGTGTTGGCGCTGGTGCCCCTGGCGGCGATCCTTATCGCCATGCTCACCGCGCGCGTAACGGTGCTGGCCGCCTTAAGGAGAATGCTGTGATTGGACGGCTGTTTTCCGCGTTGACCATCGTATGGGCGCTGGGGTTCCTGTGGTTCGCGGTCGCGCTGCCGCAACCAAGCCGCGACGTGCGGACCGACGCGGTGATCGTGCCCACCGGTGCTGCGGGGCGGATCGAGCGCGGGCTTGAGATCCTGCGTCAGGACAATGCCCGGGCCATGCTGGTGACCGGGGTCGACCGCGAGGTGAAACCGCGCGAATTCGCAGCCCAGTTCGGCGTGCCTGACGATCAGATGGAATGCTGTGTCACGCTCGGCTTCGCGGCAGTCGATACCCGCAGCAATGCCGCCGAAACGGCACAATGGGTCCGCGACAATCGTGTCCGTTCGCTGCGTCTGGTGACCACCGACTGGCATATGCGCCGCGCCGCAGGGGAATTGCTGCGCGCCCTCCCCGACGATATCGAGGTGGTCGAGGATGCAGTCCGATCCGAGCCGTCACTGCGCATCCTGTTCCTCGAATATCACAAACTTCTGGCGAGCGCGGCGGCGCGGGCCGTGAACGGCTGAACCGATGATCGTGTTGCGAAACATTGCCTTTTACGGCGCATTCTATCTCGGCAGCGTTGTCTACGTGCTCGCCGCGCTGGCGGCTGCGGCAGTGGCGCGGGACAAGCTGATCAGCGTGGTGGCGGCGTGGTCCCGATACCATCGCACGTGCCTGCGTTTGTTCGCGGGCATCGACGTGGTGGAAGACGGGCAGAGACCCGCCGGCCCACATTTCTATGCAATCCGGCACGAGAGTTTCTTCGAGGCGATCGACACGCCCACGCATATCAGGGGCGCGGTGCCGTTTGCGAAATACGAGCTGTCGCAGATACCGGGCTGGGGCCGCGCGGCCAAAGCTTACGGCATGGTCTTCGTGGCGCGTGACCAAGGCGCAAAGGCGTTGCGGACCATGTTCAAGGAAGCGCGCGACCATGCCGGTGCCGGACGGCCGCTGGTGATCTTCCCCGAAGGAACCAGGGTGCCTCACGGCGAACGCAGAACGCTTCAGGCCGGCTTCGCAGGGCTTTACAAGATGCTCGGCCTGCCGGTGGTTCCGGTGGCTGTAAACAGCGGCCCGCTTTACCATCGGAAATGGAAACGTCCGGGCACGATCACTTATCGCTATGGCGCAGTCATTCCGCCAGGCTTGCCTCGCGAGGAGATCGAGGCACGCGTGATCGAAGCGATCAACGCCTTGAATGCATAGCGTTCAGTGATCGCTGCGCCCGAAGTCGGGACGCGCATCGTCCTGGCCCTGCTCCACGATTGATCGGCGAATGGCGCGCGTACGAGTGAACAGGTCGCGCAGCGCCTCTCCATCACCGCGCCGGATCGCGCGTTGCAGGGCCGTGAGATCTTCGGTGAAGCGTCCCAGCATCTCTAGCACCGCCTCGCGATTGGACAGGAAGACATCGCGCCACATGGTTGGATCGCTGGCAGCGATGCGTGTGAAATCGCGGAAGCCACCGGCGGAATACTTGATGACTTCGCTGCGGGTCACTTCCTCGAGATCGGACGCGGTTCCAACGATGGTGTAGGCGATCAGGTGCGGAATGTGGCTGGTGACGGCCAGCACCAGATCGTGGTGGGCCGCATCCATCAGTTCGATCTTCGCGCCCAGCGCCTCCCAGAAAGCCTTGAGCGTGTTGACAGCGGCCGGATCGGCATCGGGGGCAGGCGTGAGGATGCACCAGCGGTGGCTGAACAGCGTGGCGAAGCCAGCATCCGGCCCGCTCTGCTCGGTCCCCGCAACCGGGTGAGCGGGAATGACCGTATGCCCCGGCAGCGCACGCGCCAGGGCTTCGGCAACCGCCTGCTTGGACGAACCTACATCGCTGACAATGGCACGCGCAGGAAGATCGGCGGCAAAAGCCCGCGCCGCTTCTTCGATTGCCCCGACGGGCACGCACAACAGCACCAGATCGCTATCCCGCACGGCCTCGCCGGGCGTGTCGCAGACTTCACCGACAAGCCCCCGCTGGGCAGCGCGGCGGCGTACAGCGGCATCGCTGTCGTACCCGGTCGTGACGACGCCGGGCAGCTTGTCCGCGACAGCAAGGCCAACCGAGCCGCCGAGCAGGCCGAGCCCGATCACCGCGACCCGCTCAATGGTCACCGTGCCATCTCCGCCAGCGCATCGGCGATCGCATTCATATCGGCGCGCGTACCGATCGTGATCCGCAGCGCATGGCCCAGCCCCTGCCCCGGCAGATGTCGCACGGCATAGCCGCGCGCGTTGAGGCCCCGCAGCGCCTCTGCTGCCGTTAACGCGCCTTCGAACAGAACCATCGCGAAGTTCGCTTTGCTCGGCACGCAGCGCAGGCCGTGATTGCCCAGACCTGAGACACGCGCTTCGAACCGGGCCAGTTCCTCCGCATTATGCTGCCGGGATGCTTCGACGAATGCCTGATCGTCCAATGCAGCCAGCGCAGCCACCTGCCCGTGGTTGGTGACGTTGAACGGCCCGCGAATCCGGTTGAGCACGTCGATCAGCCCGGGTGCGCCCGTCGCCCAGCCGATCCGCTCACCTGCAAGACCGTAGATTTTGGAAAATGTCCGCGTCACGAGAACGTTGGCATGGCGTGCCGCCAGTGCCAGCCCTCCATCATCTTCTTCGGGCGCGAGGTACTCGGCATAGGCCTGATCGACCACCAGCAGCACGTCCGTCGGAAGGCCGGTGTGAAGCCGCTCGACCTCGGCGCGGGGCAGGTAAGTGCCGGTCGGATTGTTGGGGTTGGCGAGGAACACCACCCGCGTCCGCGCGCTCACTGCCGCCAGCAGAGCATCGACATCGGCGCCATATTCCCTGTCGGGTGCCTCGACCGGCTTTGCGCCGCAGCGGCGCGCAGCAATATCGTAGACAGCGAAACTGTAACGGCTGAACAACACCTCGTCGCCCGGCCCGGCAAAGCCCTGTGCCGCCAGGTTGAGCAGCTCGTCCGATCCGGTTCCGCAGACGATCAGAGCCGGATCGATGCCATGCAGCGCGCCCAGTTTCTGTCGCAGGGCTCCTGCAGCGGGATCGGGATATCGCGCGGGCACTTGCGCCTGTGCGAACGCGGCGAGCGCCGCAGGGCTGGTGCCCAGAGGGTTCTCGTTGGCTGAAAGCTTGATCAACTCGCGGCCGTCGGGCGCGTGTGCGGCGCCGGGGACGTAGGCGTGAATGCCTTCGATCCACGGCTTGGGGGAAGGTGCTTGGGCCATCGAGGCGAGCGCATAACGCGGCGCTTGGCAAAGGCGAAGCAAATCCTCCTATCACCCGCCCGCCGCCGATGTTGACAGCGCCTGCCCTCGCCCCCAATCCCGCCGGCGCATGGCCTCGCACGCGCCCTCGAACCTGTTCCGCCTCCCCGCCCCGCTGCCGCTCGACAGCGGGCAGGCGCTGGCCGGGGTCGAGATTGCATACGAAACCTATGGCGAACTCGACGCTGACAGGTCCAACGCCATTCTCGTGTGCCATGCGCTGACCGGTGATCAATACCTCGCCAGTACCCATCCGGTGACCGGCAAACCGGGCTGGTGGGAACGGATGGTGGGCCCCGGCAAACCGATCGACACCGCCCGCCATCACGTGATCTGCGCCAATGTGATCGGCAGTTGCATGGGCTCGACCGGACCCGCGAGCCTCGCCCCCGACGGCCAGCCCTACGCGATGCGCTTCCCGGTTATCACGATCCGCGACATGGTGCGCGGGCTGGTTGCGCTGCTCGACGGGCTCGGCATCGAACGGCTGCACGCGGTGGTCGGCGGCTCGATGGGCGGCATGCAGGCGCTGAGCCTTGCCGCCAACTTCCCCGATCGCGCCGGGCGGGTCCTCGCCATCGCCACCACGGCGCGGCATTCGGCGCAGAACATTGCCTTTCACGAGGTCGGGCGCCAGGCGATCATGGCCGATCCGGCCTGGCACGGGGGCGACTACTATGGCGCAGGAGCTTCCCCCGACGCCGGGCTGTCGGTCGCACGGATGGCGGCGCATATCACCTATCTTTCCGAAGAGGGCCTGACCGAGAAGTTCGGGCGCCGGCTGCAGGACCGGGAGGCGAAGAGCTTCGGCTTCGATGCCGACTTCCAGGTCGAAAGCTACCTGCGTTATCAGGGCAGCGGGTTCGTGCAGCGGTTCGATGCCAACTCCTACCTCTACATCACTCGTGCGATGGACTACTTCGACATTGCGGAGGAGCATGGCGGACTGCTGGCCGATGCCTTCGCGGGCACGCAAGCGCGGTTCTGCCTCGTCAGCTTCGACAGTGACTGGCTCTATCCGACGGCCGAAAGCCGCCACGTGGTGCACGCGCTGAACGCGGCGGGCGCGCCCGTCAGCTTCGTCGAACTTTCCGCGCCGTTCGGGCACGACAGCTTCCTGCTCGACGTGCCAGCCCTCGACCGCGTCATCCGGGGGTTTCTCGATGGTTGAACTCCGCCCCGATCTCGCCGTAATCGCGCACCAGGTGCCGCAGAGCGCGCGGGTGCTTGACGTCGGCTGCGGCGACGGGGCGCTGCTCGCGACCTTGCGCGATGCCAAACAGGTCGACGCGCGCGGGATCGAGATCGACCCTGCCCTCGTCGAACGCTGCGTTGCGCGGGGGCTAAGCGTAGTCCAGGGCGATGCCGATCGCGACCTGACGTTTTACCCCGACGGCGCATTTGACGTGGCGATCCTGAGCCAGACATTGCAGACCGCCGCACGCCCGGACCGGATGCTGGCGGAACTGCTGCGCGTGGGTCGCCGCGCCTTCGTCAGCTTCCCCAACTTCGCCTATTGGCGAATGCGCTGGGCGCTGCTCAGCCGCGGGCGCATGCCGGTGACGCGCCACCTGCCCGTGAGCTGGTACGCGACCGAGAACATCCACCACGTCACCGTGAAAGACTTCGAGGAACTGGCCACTAGTCTCGGCATCACCGTGCAGCGCCGCTGGTTCTTCACCCGCGAGCGGGAAGTCGGCACCCACGGCGCCAACTGGCGCGCGGAGTATGCACTGTTCGAGGTCAGCCGGTAGGAGCGCTCGCCCCGCCGGAATAGAGCACGTCGCGCTCTATTCGCCTGGCGGGGCGGAGCTGACTGTCTGCCCCTTATTCAGCCCCGACACGGGTTGAGCGCAGGATCTTGCCCGCAGTGTCGGTCGCTACCTCGTATAACGCACCGTCGCTGGCGCGCAGACGACGCACGGTTTCGCCAGCGCTGTTGACGGTGGACGATACGACTGACAGCCCCGACCGGGTCAGGTCTAGCACTGCCCCGGAACGCAGGACGTTCTGGGTGAGGTTGCCAACTTGGGAAACGGTGTTGTTAACAACACCGCCCGTTACATTCACGGCGTTGTCGACAGTGCTGGTCAACTGGGTGATGATCTGCGGGTTATTGTCGAGCGTCTGCAATGTCCGCTCGATAATTGCGCGCACGTTATCGAGGCGCACGATAAGCGCAGCCTGAGCCTGAACCCCCTTGATGTCGAGCTTGACGGAATCCAGCGACGCGTCGGCACCGGCCTTCAGGTGCAGCAGATTGGCGAGGCGTGCGTCGAGCGCGATATGCGCCTCAAGCCCCTGAACTTCGAGCGTAATGGATTCTACGGACAGGTTGGGGATGTCGAGCACGACATCCGGCTGCTGGTCGGCGGGCGCAGCATTCATAATGGCGACGGCAGGACTGTTTCCACCGACCTGACCCCGGGGCCTGTCCTGGGCATGAGCTGGCACGGCGACGGCGGCCGAGATGAGCATTGCGACGGTCAGATTACGGCGGAGTGTCTTCATCTTTGTTACCCTGTTGCGACGTAAATGGATCGGCGATCCGCGCATGCGCACGCAGATCGATGGTGAGATTGCGATAGCGCTGGGCCCCGGCCGGCGCGGATCGTTGGACTTTGACAGGTGGCGCCTCACCCGGCTCGACCTGAACGGCGATGCGCGCGTCTCCGCTTTGCCGGACAGCGACTTCGCGCATCCGGACCCTGGCGTTCAATTCGATGTCCGGCTGCGGCGCTGGCGCCTGGGCCGATACCAGTTGCAGAATTGCGAGGGCCAGCGACATGCATGCCCAACGGCACAACCCCTTGGCAGTTCCGACTTTTTCACCGGCACTTACCAATACACGCTTTTAGGTTGAACTTACCCCTACCCCAACCGATCCGCATGCCACTTCACATGCTCTGCCATGAACGTTGATATGAAGTGGTACGAGTGGTCGTAGCCCGCTTGCAGCCGGATCGTCGCATCCATGCCAGCCGACTGGCAGGTTTCCGCCAACCGATGAGTGCGCAGTTGCTCGACCAGGAACTGGTCGGCGGTGCCCTGATCGACCAGCACCTGCGGATGGCTAGCGCCATCCTCAATCAGGGCGCAGGCGTCGTATTCGCGCCATGACTGGCGGTCTTCGCCCAGATACCTGCCCAGCGCCTTTTCGCCCCATGGCACCTCGCTCGACGCGACGATCGGGCTGAAGGCGCTGATCGAGCGGAAACGGTCCGGATTGCGCAAGCCGATCGTCAGCGCGCCATGCCCGCCCATGCTGTGGCCGGTGATGCCCTGCCGCGCCATGTCGGCCATCGGGAAGTTTGCAGCAATGACCTCGGGCAGTTCGCGTTCGATGTAGCTGCGCATCCGGTAATGCCTGGCCCATGGGTCCTGCGTCGCATCGACGTAAAACCCCGCGCCCTTGCCGAAGTCGTAAGCGTCATCATCGGGCACGTCGTCACCGCGCGGGCTGGTGTCGGGGGCGACGAAGATCACGCCGTGTTCGGCGCATGCTGCGCGGTATTCGCCCTTATCAGTCACGTTGGCGTGGGTGCAGGTTAGGCCCGAGAGATACCACAGCACCGGCAGCTTCGCCCCCGGCGCGTGGGGCGGGACATAGACCGCGAAAGTCATCGCGGTGCCGGTTTCGCTCGACTGGTGGGTGTAGACGCCCTGCGTGCCGCCGTGGGCGCGGTTCTGGCTGACGGTTTCAATGGTCATGGCCGCTCCCTAACCGTTCCGCGCCGTTCCGGCCATATCCGTCACCCCGGATCAGGTCCGGGGTGACGAAGCGATAAAGAGCGACGGCGACAGCAAGTCGGCGCTTACGCTTCCATGCGGTTCAGGGCGCACAGCTTGTTGCCGTCGGGATCGCGCAGGTAAGCCAGGTACATCTTCATGCCACCGCCTTCGCGCACCCCCGGCGGATCCTCGATCGCCGTGCCGCCATGGGCGATACCAGCCGCGTGCCAGGCATCGGCCTGTTCCGGCGTCATCGCGAAGCCGACCGTGCAGCCATTGCCCGCAGTCGCCGCCTGGCCATCGATCGGCTTGGTCACCATGAAAACGCCGCCGTTGTGGACGTACATCAGCCGCCCCTTGGGATCGACGATCGCCTCGCGTCCGCCCATCGCCTTGAACGTGGCGTCATAGAACTTCTTCGACCGGTCGAGGTCGTTCGACCCGACCATCATGTGGCTATACATGGCTGCTCTCCCTTGCCAGTTTCAATATGCTACCTGTCGCGGCGCCCACGAGAGGTCAAGCGTGCATCACGCCCCTTCGTGGACCGTCTTGGCGACCATGCAGGCCATTACGCCTTCCATGCCGTCCTCGTGCCCGTGGCCTGACCACTTGACCCCGCCGAACGGCGCGTCGACTGCGCTGACCGAGGGGTGGTTGATCGCCAGCATTCCTGCCTCGATCTCCTGCGCCAGCCGGGTGCGTCGGGCAGGATCGCTGGTCCAGGCATAGGCTGCGAGGCCATAGGGAGTGCGGTTCGCCTCCCCGATCATCGCCTCCTCCCCGGCATAGCGATTGACGATCGCGACCGGGCCGAACGGCTCGTCCTGCATGATCTTGGCGCTGGTCGGAACTTCGGCCAGCACCGTGGGCGCGTGGAAGAAACCGCGATTGCCGATCCGCTCGCCGCCGGCGGGGCAGTCGGCGCCGGCTTCGCGCGCGTCGGCCACCATGCGCTCGATCTGATCGGGCCCGCGCGGGCTGGCCATCGGACCCATCTTGGTAGCCGGGTCCATGCCATTGCCGACCGTGATCGCCTTGACCCGCTCGACCATGCCGTCGCGGAAGCGTTCGTAAACCGGCTCTTCCACCAGGAAGCGCGTCGGGCTGGCGCAGACTTGCCCGGCATTGCGGAAAGCGTTGGGGACCATGACGTCGAGCGCGCGGTCGATATCCGCGTCGGCAAAGACCAGGATCGGCGCGTGGCCGCCCAGCTCCATCGTGGTGCGCTTCAGATCGTCGGCGGCGAGCTTGGCCAGGTGCTTGCCCACCGCGGTCGATCCGGTGAACGACAGCTTGCGGATCACCGGCGAGCCGAGGAGGTGGCGGCTTACCTGGTCCGGCACGCCGAATACGCACTGCACCACTTCGGCGGGGCAGCCCGCGTCGAGCAGCGCCTGCACTATCGCAAGGCCCGTGGCGGGGGTTTCTTCCGATGGCTTCACGATCACCGAACAGCCCGCCGCGACCGGCCCGCCGACCTTTCGCGCGACGTTGATCGCAGGGAAGTTCCAAGGCGCGAAGGCGGCGATGGGGCCGACCGGATCGTAACGCACCTCAGCCCGCTGCCCCGCCGGGCGCACCAGCGTGCGGCCGTAACTGCGCTTGCACTCGCCTGCGTAGAATTCGAACAATGCGGCGGAATAGGCGACCTCGCCCTTGGCCTCGGCCAGCGGCTTGCCCTGTTCGCGGGTCAGCATTGCTGCAATCGCATCAGCACGTTCGCGCAGCAGGCGCGCAGCACCGTTGAGCACTGCGGCGCGTTTTTCCGGCGCGGCTTTGCGCCATTCGTGAAAGCCCTTATCCGCGCTGGCCAGCGCTTCGTCCAGATCGGCGGCATTGGCCATCGGCAGCGCGGCGATCGTGTCGCCGGTGGCGGGGTCGAGCACGTCGGCAAGCTCGCGCCCCTCGCCCGCGCGCTTGGCACCGCCGATCAGGAGATGGAGCTGGGGATAGTCGGTCATGCTGGTCGATCCTTTTCGCTGCGGTGGCGGCGCATAACAGGGTTTTTGCGCAGGTGCATGTTCATGTTCGCCGCGCTACGACGGAGCGATGAAATTCGCCCCATCCCTCGCCCTGTTCACCGCGCTCTCCGCGATCGCGCCCGTCGCCGCCCAAGACGCGCCTCCGCTCACTATCGAGCAGCGCACCGGCCTGCGCTGCGCCGCAGCCTTCGCGATAACCGCGAAAGCTCAGGCGCGCGGTGACGCGGAAGCCCAGTCGCTTCCTCCGCTCGGCACGCGCGGGCGCGAATTTTTCGTCCGCTTTTCCGCACAGCTCATGGATGATACCGGGATGACGCGCGACGCGGTGGCCGCACTCCTGACGGCTGAGGCCCAGGCGCTGGGGGAAACCGGCGCGGTGAAGCAGGTCATGCCCGCTTGCCTCATGCTGCTGGACGCATCGGGCATGTGAATACTTCGTTCAGGCTGGGTTCGGATCGCCGGAGCCACAAGTCTGCCCTGAATGTAGATATTTGCTGGGAGTCGCCAATGCGCCGTCTCGCTCTTGTTGCTGCCGTTATTGCAGTTACCGCCCCCGTACCCGCCTTGGCCGCGAACGATCCGGAACATCCGCGTCTGGCGGAAAGGCTGGACGATCCGCTGATCCAGGACACGGTGGCCAGTTCGATCGCGATCATGGGCCGGGTGTTGATGGACCTCAATGTCGCGCCGATGATGCGCGCGATGGCTCAGGCACGCGGAGACAATCCCGATTATGTCGATCCCGATACCACGGTGGGCGACATCGCAGGTCCTGATGCGCGCTATGCGCCCGAGGAAATGGCCCAGCGCGTGCCCGAGGTGATGGGATCCATGGCAGGCATGGCCGAAGGGATGGAGGCGATGGTCCCGGCCCTGCGCGACATGGCCGAACAGGTCCGTCGTTCCATCCCGACGCGCGACTACTGACGCTTCCCGGGTGAAAATTTCACTTGCCCGCCAGCACACGCTGGACCGGGCGGGATGCATAATGCATTGATCAGGCGCGATGTGGCGCCTTTATCAATTTCCTCTCTGCCCTTTCAGCCGCAAGGTGCGCCTGCTCCTGAGCGAGAAGGGTGTCGCCTATGACCTGTGGCGCGCCAGCCCCTGGGAAGCCGATGACGAGTTCTGGGCGCTGAACCACGCCGGTCGCACTCCAATCCTGCACGAGCCGGAACGCGGCATGACCTTGTGCGACAGTCGGGCAATCTGCGAATATTTCGAAGAAACGGTCGAACGCGCGCCAATGATCGGCGGCACGGCGGCGACACGCGCTGAAATCCGCCGCCTGGTCGCACTGTTCGACGAAAACTTCTTCGGCGATGTGACCATGCCCTTGCTGCACGAGAAGATGAAGAAGCGGATCGTCATGCGCCAGCCGCCCAGCGGCGGCATCCTGCGCGAGGCGATGAAGCTGGCCCATTCACACCTCGACTACATCGACTGGTTGCGCGACCACCGGCCATGGCTGGCGGGCGCGCAGATGAGCCTGGCGGATCTCGCCGCCGCAGCGCAGATCTCGGTCGCAGATTATCTCGGCGGGATCGACTGGGCAGGCCACGAACAGGCGCACGACTGGTATCTGACCCTGAAATGCCGCCCCAGCTTCCGCCCGCTGCTGTCGGAACGCATGGAAGTGATCCAGCCGCCCAAGCACTACGCCGACACCGACTGTTGAGCCGGGGTCCGGTGGGCCCCATATCGGCGGCCGAAGGAGAACCCGCATGTCCGATGCCAAGACCGTGACCGAGGCCGAATGGCGCGAGCGGCTGACGCCTGAACAGTATCATATCCTTCGCGAAAAAGGCACCGAGCGCGCCTTCACCGGCAAATACGACAAACTCTATGACGAAGGTGAATATTACTGCGCGGCGTGCGGCACCAAGCTGTTCGAAAGCGACGCGAAGTACAACAGCGGGTGCGGCTGGCCTGCCTTTACCCGTCCCGCAGATAGCGACGCTGTGGACGAACATCGCGACACGTCGCACGGCATGATCCGTACCGAAGTAACCTGCGCCAACTGCGGCGGGCATCTGGGCCACGTGTTTCCCGACGGCCCGCGCGAGGCGGGCGGCCTGCGGTATTGCATCAACAGCGCCGCGATTGCCTTCGAACCGGAGGACAAGTAGGGCACGGGCCGTTCACGGCGCGTTACAAGTGCCCTATGCACTGGCGATGGTGAGGGATGCGTCGCCCGGGCCGGCGCACTACGATTGCAGGATGGATGGCTGAACGCGGGAGCAGGCGGCAAGCCGCATCACGACAGAGGCACAAGCAGCAGCCCGAGCGCCAGCTGACCGGCTGGCGCCTGTGGCTGCGTCGCTCCTTCATCTGGGGCGGCGCGCTGGCTCTGCTCGGGTTCGTGTTCCTGGCACTGGCGGTGCTGTTCGCCGCCCGGTCGCTGCCGAGTTACGAAGGGCTCAAGGCTTCGCAGACGGGGCAGACCATCGTCGTGCGCGCGCGGGACGGGACGGAGATCGTCGAACTCGGGCCAAGCTACGGCGAATGGCTGCCCTCGAGCGAAATTCCCGAAGTGATGAAGGACGCGATGATTGCGGTCGAAGACCGGCGGTATTATTCGCATCCCGGCGTCGATCCTTATGGTCTGGCGCGTGCGATCTATGTCTGGATCACCGGCGATGCACGGCTGGGCGCAACGTCCACGATCACCCAGCAACTTGCGCGCAACATCTTCCTCAATTCCAACCGCTCGCTCGACCGCAAGCTGCGCGAGGCAGTGCTGGCACTGGCGCTCGAATGGAAATTTTCCAAGGAACAGATCCTCGAGCTTTACCTCAACAAGGTCTATTTCGGCGGCGGCGCCTACGGCATCGACAGCGCCAGCCGCCGCTTCTTCAGCCATCCCGCGACAGAGCTGAGCACGGCCGAAGCCGCGATCATCGCAGGGCTGGTCAAGGCGCCCAGTCGCTATTCTCCCACCGCCGATGTCGATGCAGCCGTCGACCGGGCGCAGGTCGTGCTGCGGCTGATGAAGGAACAGGGCCGCATCCCCGCCGACGCTACGGTCGATCCATCGGCGGTGAAACTGAAAGAGGAAGTCGGGCAGAATTCAGCCCGCTATTTCACCGACTGGGCGCTGCCGCAGCTGGAGTTGCTGCTGCCAGAAACATTCGAACCGATCGAGGTCTGGACAACCCTGGATGTGGGCATGCAGCGCGCCGCAACCGCCGCCATTCAGGCCAACACCCCTGATGGGGCGCAGGGCGCATTGGTTAGCCTCGACCGGGACGGGGCAGTGCTGGCGCTTGTCGGCGGCACCGATTACGTCGAAACCAATTACAACCGCGCCACCGACGCGATGCGGCAGCCCGGTTCGGCATGGAAGCTGTTCGTCTATCTCGCCGCGCTGGAGGCAGGCTACACACCCGAGGATACCGTGGTCGACACACCGGTGACGATCGACGGGTGGACGCCGCGCAACTCGTCCGGCGGCAATGCCGGCGAAACCAACCTTCGCACCGCCTTCGCCTATTCGATCAACACCGTCGCGGCGCAACTGGGCAACGAGGTCGGGTTCGGCTCCGTTGCATCGATGGCGCGGCGGTTCGGGATCACGACCCCGATTTCGACCTTCCCAGCGATGGTGCTCGGCTCCTCCGAAGTTCGCCTGATCGACATGACCCGTGCCTTCGCCGCCGTTTCGGCCAAGGGCATGGCGGTGGAGCCCTACGGCATCCTCAAGGTTACGACGGCAGGCGGCGAGACGATCTATCGCCACGAGAAGGCGCGGGAGGTGAAACTGGTGCCCGACTATGTCGCTGCCGGGATGACTGACCTGCTCCAGGCCGCGGTCAACACGGGCACGGGGCGCGCGGCGCAGATCGGCCGCCCGGTTGCGGGCAAGACCGGGACGACCAGTTCCAACAAGGATGGCTATTTCGTCGGCTTTTCCAGCGGCATCACCACAGGCGTCTGGATGGGTCGCGACGACAACCGGGCGGTCAGCGGGCTTCAGGGCGGGCGGGCCCCCGCGCAAGCCTTTGCCGCCTATATGCGTTATGCAGTGCGCAGCCGGCCCGTCGAACAGTTCGATACCGACCTGAAGCTGCCTGACTGGCAGCTGGAGCCAGACGACGAGTATTATTACGGCGAGCCGGGCGACTATTACTACATCGACGAGCAGGGCAACCTGATCGAACCCGGCAGCCCCGGGGGCGAGCCCGAGGAGCCCGACTTCCCGGTCGAGGGCGAAATGGGTCTGCCGCCCGACCGCCGCCGCCCACAGGCCGATGACCCCGGCCAGGCGGCGAGCGATGACTTCCTCAACCGCGCCACCGGGCGCCAACCCCAGGGCGACCCGCGCCAGCAGCAACCGCAGGGCCCGCCGCCCCGCCGCGCGCCGATGCCCCAGCCGGCCCAACCTGCCCCCTTCCCCGACGGCAACTGACACGCACGAAAAAGGCCCGCGAGAAACTCGCGGGCCTCAATCGTTTACCGGACAGTGTTTCTCTAGCGGATGCGAACCGCGATATAAGCAGCCGGAATGCCGCGGCGCTGGATGCGAAGCAGCACCGAGTCCCGCCCGGCACGTTCAGCCTCGGCAATAACCGCTTCGAGTTCGGCGGCCGTTGCAAGCTCCCGGTAGTTGGCGCTGAGGATCACGTCGCGACGCTGAAGGCCCTTGCGTGCCGCATCCGAATTGGGATCCACAGCGGCGATCGCCAGGCCGCGCGAATCCGCGGCGATGCCGAGCTGGCGCGCGATCTCCGGCGTCACCGCGACTACGCCCAGGCCCAGCCTCTGCTGGATACCTTCGCTCATCCCCGGGGCGGCAGGGGGCTGTTCACCGCCCTCATCCTCGCCCGGTGCGAACATCTGGCTCTGGCGCATCTGTTCTTCGCTAGGCCGGCGGCCAACCGTCACGGTGACTGTGCGCCGTTCGCCATTGCGGATCAGTTCGACCGGCACGCGGGTGCCCGGTGCGATATTGGCGACCAGGAACGACAGGGTCTGTTCGGGCGTGATTTCCTGACGGTTGACGCTCAGGACCACGTCGCCCGGGCGAATGCCGGCATTGGCCCCGGCTTCACCTTCGACCACGCTCTGGACGAATTCGCCGCGGTTGCGCGGTACGCCCAACGCTTCGGCCATGTCGGAATTGACCGGCTGGATCGAGACGCCGAGGTAACCGCGCTCGATCTCTTCGCCCTGGCGCAGCTGGGCCACGATCGGCGCGGCGATTTCGGCCGGGATGGCAAAACCGATGCCGACATTGCCGCCCGAGGGGGAGAAGATGGCGTTGTTGATGCCGATGACGTTGCCCTGCATGTCGAACAGCGGGCCGCCCGAATTGCCGCGGTTGATGCTGGCATCGGTCTGGATGTAGCGGTCGTAAGCCCCGCCCGAACCGGTGTTGCGATAGACTGCCGAGATGATGCCGCTGGTGACCGTGCCGCCAAGGCCGAACGGATTGCCGATCGCGACCACCCAGTCGCCCGGGCGGGCCTGCGAGGAATCGCCGAAGCGGACGAAAGGAAACGGTTGGCCTCGCTCGATCTTGAGCACGGCAAGGTCGGACTGGGCGTCGGCGCCGACCAGTTCGGCCGCGTATTCGGTTCCATCAGGCATGGTCACGGTGATTTCTTCCACCGTCCCGCGCCCGGTCGGGCTGACGACGTGGTTGTTCGTCACGACGTAGCCGTCGGCCGAGATGATGAAGCCCGAGCCCAGCGATTGCCCTTCGCGGAACTGCGGCTGGGCCTGCCCGCCGCGCTGCCCGAACAGCCCCTCGAACGGTGTGCCGGCGAACGGATTGTTCGCCTGGACTTCGATCCGCTGGCGAGTGGAAATGTTGACCACTGCGGGCTGAAGCTGCGCGGTCAGATCGGCGAAACTTTCGGGCGCCCCGGCACGCGGGACGACCCGCGCCATCGCGCTGTCGTCGTTCTGGGCTACCTGCGCTCCGGCAGGCTGGCCGGTGATGAGGGAAATCGCGGCGCCGCCGACTAGCAGCGCGCTCGTTACTCCATAAGCGTATCGCACTGGCTTCACGTCCTCTTGTTCCTCTCGTTTACGCATATCCTGCGCAGAATATCCCGCGACGTTTTGCCCACTGCGCTGAACATCGATTGAACGCGCGCCGGGCGGTTCGACGAACCGTCAACGCTGGCCGCGGAACTGCCGCAGGTATTCGTTGTCGGGGGACAGGATGATGCTGCTCTGCCCCTTGTTATCCCCCCGCGCGAAAGTAGCGTCGTAGCTCTGCATCGCGCGGTAAAAATCGTAGAACTCCGGGTCCGCGCCATAGCTTTCGGCATAGATCGCAGCGGCCTCGGCATCGGCTTCGGCTCGGATAACGCGCGATGCGCGGTCGCCTTCGGCACGGATGGCCTCGGCCTCGCGCTGGCGGTCGGTCGCCATGCGAGTGAAAGCCGATTCAAGCGGGCGGCCATCGGGCAGGTCGGTGCGCTTGATCCGCACATCGATCACCTGCGCGCCGTAACGCCGCGCCTGAGCGTCGAGCTTCTGCCGAATGTTGGTCATGGCATCGCCGCGTTCGGCTGTGAGCAGCGAGGTAAAGCTGCGCCGACCCAGCTCCTGTCGCAGGACCGAAACCAGCACCGGCTCCAGCTGCGTGCGAACGCCATCGGTCGACCCCGCCGCGCGGACCGTCTGGACCGGGGCGATGATGCGGAACCGGGCGTAGGCATCCACCCGCAGGCGCTGCTGGTCGCTGGTCAGCACTTCCTGCGGATCCATGTCGAGATTGAGCACCCGCTTGTCGAGCCGCTGCACGGTTTCCAGCACCGGAATGCGCAAGACCATGCCTGCACCCGTCTGGCCGTAAGGCACGTCGGGCTGGAAGCGGTTGATCACGCGAACCGGCTCACCCGTACGGATCACGACCGCCTGTTCGTGTTCGTCGACGATCACGATGCTGGCGAGCAGGATCATCGCCAGGGCGACGATGGCGATGATCGAATGCTTGTAGGTATCCCACATGGCTTACTGTCCTTCCGGCCGGGTGGCCGACGGGGTCGGCGCTTCCTGCGCGCGGCGGCGCAGTTCGGGCAGCGGGAGATAGGTCTGGACCCCGTCGGTCTCGACGACGGTTTTGTCCGTCTGGCTCAGCACGCGCTCCATGGTCTCGTAATAGAGACGCTTGCGGGTGACTTCGGGGGCGAGACGATACTGGGCGTAAACCTTGTCGAAGGCTTCGGTTTCACCCTCAGCCTGCGCGAGGATGCGCTGCGCGGTTGCGCGGGCACGGTTCATCGCGGCATTGGCGTCCTGTTCGGCGACCGACACATCGCGGAAGGCATCGTTCACCTCTTCGGGAGGATCGGTCTTGGCGATTTCGACGCCCTGAATCTGGATACCGGCCCGATAGGCATCGAGCAGGGCCTGCATGCGGCTGCTGACCCGCTGCTCGATCTGGGCGCGACCGGCGCCGGAAAATGCATCATCGAGGGTCTGTTCGGCAACCGCGGCCCGCATGGCGGATTCAGCGACTTCGGTGACCGTAAGCACCGGATCGGCGAGCTGGAACTTGAACTGCTTCAGATCCTTGATGTTCCAGCGCACGATATAGGACAGATCGACCAGGTTCTGGTCGCCGGTCAGCACCAGCTTCTGTTCCTGTCCTTCAGGGATGCGCTGCAGGCGGATCTGCGATACGTTCTCGCGATCGACCTGCTGGATCGGCCAGGGCAGCGTCATGTTAAGGCCTGGTTCGAGCGTCCGGCTGTATTTCCCGAACGTCGTCACCACAGCCTGCTGGCCGGGCGAAATCTGGTGGAACATCGAAAACAACAGCACCAACGACGCCAGGCCGATGACGAGAACCGGCAACCAGCTCTTGCCGCCGGGGCGCTCGGGCAGGCGGAAGTTCGGGCCGCGTGGGCCGCCGGGGCCGCGGCGCGGGCCTTCCGGACCGCGCTGTTTGAACAGGTCTTCGATATTTGCGGCGCGGCGCGGGCCGTCGCTGGGTGGAAGCCAGGGATTGCGCGGGCCGCGCGGCTTGCTGCCGCCTTCCCGGTTGCCATCGCCTGCTGGTTCGCCGTCGCCGGATCCCCGCTTGCCGTCATCACCCCCGCTGCCCCACGGGCTCTTGCCTGCCATCGCCAGTCCGAGCCGCTTCCTGAAACCGTCCCAAGTGTCCATGCCGGTCTTTATAGGGGTGGATTGCCGGAAAAACAGGGGTTGCCCTGCCGATTTTGGTGCTAGGGCGCTGACCGATGAACGACGAGGCGCTGACCGCACGCCTGCCCGCTTCGATTGCGGCGCGGGTGATATCGCTGAAACAGGTCGAAGGACGGGTGACGGTGGTGCTCGACGCCTCCGGGCTCGGTGCTGACGCGCGCACGGGGTTGGAGGCAGCCGCGAAGGATGCGCTTGAACAGGTGCCCGGGGTCAGCGAAGTGCGCGTGGCGTTGATGGCAGACCGGCCGCAGCGCCGGATCGTCGCCATCGGATCGGGCAAAGGCGGCGTGGGCAAGTCTACGCTGACCGCCAACCTGGCTGTCGCCCTGGCGCGGATGGGACACAAGGTCGGGCTGGTCGATGCGGATATATACGGGCCGTCGCAGCCGACAATTCTGGGGAATGCGGGCGAGCGTCCCGTGGCCGAGGACGGCAAGCTGGTCCCGGTGGAAAGCCGCTGGGGGGTGCCCGTATTGTCGATGGGCCACCTCGTCGCCCCGGACAAGGCGCTTGCCTGGCGCGGACCGATGGCTGGCAATGCCCTGGGTCAGCTGATCGACGCGCACTGGGGTGGGGCCGAACTGATCCTGGTCGACTTGCCGCCCGGCACCGGCGACGTTCAGCTGTCCATGCTGCAGAAGCACAAGCCAGCGGGCGCAGTGATCGTGTCCACTCCGCAGGATCTGGCGCTGATCGATGCGAAGCGCGCGTTGCAGCTGTTCGAGGCCGGCAGCGTGCCGGTGCTCGGCCTGGTCGAGAATATGTCCGGTTACGCCTGCCCCCATTGCGGCGAGATCAGCGATCCGTTCGGTCGCGGCGGGGTCGAGACAGCGGCAGCAGCGATGGACCTGCCCTTCCTGGGCCGTATCCCCCTGACCCTTTCAATCCGCGAAGCTGGCGATGCCGGCGTGCCGCCTGCCACTGGTGAGGGGGCGGAAGCCGATGCCTTTTCTGCCATCGCGCGCCACCTTGCCACTAGGCTAGGGCTCGGCTGACAATGCGCATCACCCGCCGGGGGCTGCTGGTCGGCGCCGCGGTGGGCGGCGGGCTGCTGGTTGCCTGGGGGTTGATGCCGCGCCGTTATGATCCGCCACTGCAACCGGCGGAGGGCGAGTACGCCTTCAGCGCCTGGCTCAAGATCGGTCGCGACGGGGTTGTGACCGTTGCTGTCCCGCAGCTCGAGATGGGCCAGGGCGTCACCACGCTGATCCCGCAGGTGGTCGCGAGCGAACTGGGTGCCGACTGGCGCCAGGTCGCGGTCGAGCCGGCACCTGTCAGCGGCGCCTATGCCAACGTACCGCTCGCGGCACACTGGGCGCCGCTGTGGATGCCGTTTACGCCGGGCGCCGCGCAGGGGCCGGACCCGGTGATCGCTGAGCGCTTCGCCCAGTTCAACCGCTTCAACGCAACTGCAATAGGCAGCTCGCTGGCCGCGTACGAGGCGCCCGCGCGCGAGGCTGCGGCGGCAGCGCGGGCAATGCTGTGCATGGCCGCCGCCGATCGCTGGGACGCAGCGTGGGAAGAATGCGACGCGGCTGACGGGTTCGTCCAGCTGGGCAACCAGCGTCTGCGCTTTGCCGATCTTGCCGCCGAAGCCAGCACATATCCGCCGCCCGATCCGCCCCCCCTGCGCACAGAGCCGCCGCAGGAAAGGCCGATAGCCGGCGAGGCTGAACAGGCGAGCGACTACCCTCGGCTCGACGCTCCGGCCAAAGTCGACGGCAGTTACCTGTTTGCGGGCGACGTGCGGCTGCCGGGCATGGTCTACGCCGCGATCCGCCATGCGCCGCTGCCCGAAGGCGAGCTGACTCAGTTCGAACCGCGCCGCACGGCGGAACTGGTGCAGATGGTCCGGCACAAGCGCTGGCTGGCGTCCGTGGCGACCAACTGGTGGGCGGCTGAACGCGCGCTCGATGCGGCCAAGGCACGATTTACCGTGACCGGGCCGCTCGACCACGCGATGACCGAGGCGCGGCTCGATCGCGGATTGACGGAGGGGACGGCAATCCGCGTCGCGACGCGCGGCCAAGGTGACTCGACCATGGGCGAACCGGGCCTGACCCGGCGTTATGAAATTGCCCCGGCAGTGCACGCGACCCTCGAAACTGCCAGCGCCACCGCGCGCCTCGCCGATGGCCGGCTGGAGCTGTGGCTGGCGAGCCAGGCGCCCGAGCAGGCGCGCGAGGCAGCGGCAAAGGCGGTTGGCCTTAGCGTGGAGGATGTCGTTCTCTATCCGATGCCTGCGGGCGGCAGCTTCGATCGGCGGCTGGAACATGACCACGCGATCGAGGTCGCGCTGATCGCGCGCAAGGTCGGGCGGCCGGTGCAGCTGGTCTGGTCACGGTGGCAGGAATCGCTCGCCGGGCGGCCCCGTGCGCCCGCCAAGGCGCTGCTGTCTGCCAGCACCACTCCCGACGGCGGCATCGCGAGTTGGCGGGCGCGGATCGCCACGCCCCCGACGATGCGCGAGACGGGCGCCCGGCTGTTCGATCACCTGACCCCCCGTGCTGCGATCGCGGAAAGCGAAGGCGAGGCGGATGCGCTGGCACTCGAAGGCGCGATGCCGTTTTATGCAATTCCCGATGTCGCAGTAGATCACGTCCCGGTGAATGTCCGCCTGCCCACCGGGCGAATGCGCGGCGGCGCCGACGCCGTGACGGCATTCATGACCGAAAGCTTCGTCGACGAGTTGGCCGCACAGGCCAGGCGCGAGCCGCTCAGCTATCGCATCGCAATGCTGGGCGACGATCCCCGCATGGTTGCCTGCCTGCAGCTCGCCGCCCGGCTGGCACAGTGGGATGCGGGCGCCAATCAGAGCGGGCAGGGCCTTGCCTGCCACCTGATGCGTTTCGGTACGGCCGAGGGTCGGATCGCCTGCATAGCAACCGCGCGCGCGGGCGAAGGCGGAGTGCGCGTCTCGCGCCTGACCGCGGCGGTGGACCTGGGCAGGATCGTCAATATCGACCTCGCTCGTCAACAGATCGAGGGCGGCCTCGTGTTCGGGATGGCGTTCGCGACCGGGGCGTCGACGGGCTATCACGATGGCCTGCCGACCGGTGGGCACCTGCGTGATCTTTCATTGCCGCGCCTCGCCGATTGCCCGGAGATCGTGATCGAATTCGTAATGAGCGATGCAGCCCCATTCGACCCGGGAGAGCTGGGCGTGGCCGTCGCGGCGCCCGCCATCGCCAATGCGCTTCATTCGGCCACCGGCGTGCGTTTCCGCCGCCTGCCATTGATTTCGGAGGGATTATGACCTGGCAGGACCAAGCCTTGCCGCCCACCCACCCGGCTGTCCGCAGCGGAGGCGTTGGCGTTCTGCTTGTAAACCTGGGCACGCCTGAGGCCCCTGATCCGGGGTCGGTGCGGCGTTACCTGAAGGAATTCCTGTCCGACCGGCGCGTCGTGGAAATTCCCGCGCTGCTGTGGCAGCCGATCCTGCGCGGGATCATTCTCAACACCCGCCCGAAGAAATCGGCCCGCGCCTATGCCAAGGTCTGGACGGAGCACGGCTCGCCCTTGGCGGCGATTACCCGCGCGCAGGCCGAAGCAATGCAGGAGCGACTGGGCGATGGCGTGCAGGTCGACTGGGCAATGCGTTATGGCAACCCGGCCATCGGCCCACGTCTGGAGGCGCTTATGGCAGCAGGGTGCGAGCGCGTGCTGCTCGCCCCGCTCTACCCGCAATACTGCGCGGCGACGACCGCGACGGTTGTGGACAAGGCTGCGGAAACCCTGCGGACAATGCGTTGGCAACCGGCTCTGCGAACAATGCCGCCCTATCACGATGACCCTGCCTATATCGCTGCGCTGGCCGCCGATCTGGGGCGGCAGCTCGATGCACTGGACTTCATACCTGAAGTGCTGCTGCTGAGCTTCCACGGCATGCCCGAACGCACCTTGCATCTGGGCGATCCCTATCATTGTCACTGCCGCAAGACCGCGCGGTTGCTGGAGCAGGCCCTCGCCCGCCCTGCGCTGCGCGTGGTCACAACGTTTCAGTCCCGCTTTGGCCGGGCCAAGTGGCTGGAACCGGCGACCGATGCGACGCTGGAAGCTGAAGCGCGCGGCGGCACGCGGCGCATGGTGGTGGCGATGCCGGGCTTTGCCGCCGATTGCCTCGAGACGCTGGAAGAAATCGCGATGGAAGGCCGCGATACGTTTCTGGAGGCGGGCGGCGAAAAATACGCTGCGCTTTCCTGCCTCAACACCTCGCCACCCGGCATGGCCATGCTGGAAACGATCGTGCGGCGCGAATTGTCAGGCTGGATTTAGCGCCGCGAACTACTTACACTCGTGTAGGTAAGGAGTGACGCATGGCCACGCTCGCAACGCCCGATCTCGCCCCGCATGCCGCTGTCGAGGCGCGCCCCCGGCACTGGCGAGAGCGCCTGCCCACAGAAGCGCTTGACCACATCCCGGGCGAGGCCGGCCCGCCGATCATCGGCAACACCTTCAAGATGCTGGCCGATCCGCATGGCTTCACCCGGCGGATGATCGCCACTTACGGTCCGGTTTACAAGAACCGCGCCTTTGGCGGCTGGAACGTGGCACTCGTCGGCGCGGAGGCGAACGAGCTCGTCCTGTTCGACCGCGACAAGATCTTTTCCAGCGAACAGGGCTGGGGCCCGATTCTCGACAAGCTGTTTCCGCGCGGGCTGATGCTGATCGATTTCGACCATCACCGGGTCGACCGGCGCGCACTGTCGATCGCCTTCAAGCCGGGTCCGATGCGCCATTATGCCGGCAGTCTCAACAGCGGCATCGCACGGGTGGTGAAGGACTGGGGCGACAAGCCGATGCAGTTCTATCCCGCGATCAAGCAGCTGACGCTGGATCTCGCTGCCGACAGTTTCATCGGGATAGGCTGGGGGCCGGAGGCGGACCGGATCAACCAGGCATTCGTCGACATGGTCCAGGCCTCGGTCGCGCCGGTGCGCAAGCCGCTGCCGTTCACCCAGATGCGTCGCGGGGTGAAGGGGCGAGAATATCTGGTCGACTATTTCACCCGCGAAACCCATCGCCGCCGGGCCGAAGGCGGGGGGCAGGACATGTTCAGCCAGTTCGCCACTGCTACGCGCGAAGACGGCACGCTGCTGCCGGTCGACGAGGTGGTCGACCACATGAACTTCCTGATGATGGCGGCGCACGACACCATCACCTCGAGCGCGACCTCGCTGATCTGGCTGTTGGCCAAGCACCCCGAATGGCAAGACAAGCTACGCGCCGAGATCACGGCCGTGACCGGCGGGGCGAGCGACATCGGTTATGACGACCTGGGCAAGCTCGAACTGACGGAGATGGCATTCAAGGAATCGCTGCGGCTGATCTCGCCGGTACCATCGACCCCGCGGCGGGCGCTCCGGGAATTCGAATATGGCGGCTACCGCATCCCTGCCGGAACGCAGGTCGGGATCAACACGCAGTACGTCCACCTGATGGAAGAATACTGGCCCGATCCCCAGCGGTTCGACCCGATGCGCTTCACGCCCGAAGCGGTGAAGGCGCGGCATAAATATGCCTGGGTGCCCTTCGGAGGCGGCGCGCACATGTGCCTGGGGCTGCACTTTGCCTATATGCAGGTGAAGATCCTGATGGCGCAGATCCTGACGCGTTACCAGATCGCCGTCGCGCCGGGGTATGCGCCGGAATGGCAGCCGTGGCCCATCCCCAAGCCCAAGGACGGGCTGAAGGTATCGTTCAAGAGCCTCTGATTTCCGTTCTCCCGTCCGGGGCGGGTCAGAAATCGATGGCGATGCCGTCCTTCACCCAGTCGCCATAACGGGTCGGGCTGAGGTCTTCGTCGTCCGCCATTTTCTGCGGCGCAGGGGCGGGATCGTTGGTCCAATGTGCCGGTTTGGCGAAGCCTTCGGGCCGCTGGGTCGCGCGCTTGGTCATACAGCGGAACATGCGCGCACTGGCGCCCGGTTTCAACCACCGCTAGGGCGCCCGCAATGGTTCAGCCTTCCGGTATCCACGCGCGCAAGGCCGCGCTTCGCTTGCTCGACGCCGTGCTGCGCCGGGGCGAGACCCTCGATCAGGCGTTCGCCGCAGCGACCGGCGATGTGCGCAAGTTCGAGGACAAGGCGCTGGCCCGTGCGATCGCGACCGAGGCGCTGCGCTGGCTGATCGACCTCGACGCATTGATCGACAGCGCCACTGCACGGCCCCTGCCCGCCGATGCCAAGCCGCGCATGGTCCTGCGCATGATGCTGGCCCAATGGCTGCGGCTGGGCACCCCGCCCCATGCGGTTGTGGCGACCGGGCTGGATTTGTTGAGCGGGGGACCGCGGCGTCTGGCGCACGGGGTGTTCGCCACGCTGACCAAGGCCGAGGCCAGCCTGCCCGCCGCACCCACCCTCCCCGCCGAGGTTGCCGCGCGCTGGGGTGAGCGCGGCGGCGCAATCGCCTCTGGCCTCGCCGAGCCGCCTCCCCTGGACCTCGCCCTGCGCGACTGGTCCGAAACGGCGCATTGGACCAATCAACTGGGCGGCGACAGTCTCGCGCCGGGCCACGTGCGCCTGCCGCGCGGCGCCAATGTCGAAAAACTGACGGGCTTCAAGGAAGGGGCATGGTGGGTACAGGATCTTGCCGCTTCGCTCCCTGCACGTCTGCTCGGGCCGGGCGAAGGTCGCCATGTTCTCGACCTCTGCGCCGCGCCGGGCGGCAAATCGCTGCAACTGGCTGCTGCGGGCTGGAACGTGACCGCGCTCGACGTATCGAAGCGGCGACTGGAGCTGCTGCGCGACAATCTCAAGCGCACGAATCTCAAGGCTGGCATCGTCCGCGCCGATGCCCTGACGTGGGAACCCAGGCACAGGTTCGACGCGATCCTGCTCGACGCGCCCTGCACTGCCACCGGCACCGCGCGCCGCCACCCCGACGTGCTCCACCGTATCGGCCCGCGCCAGATTGCGGAAATGGCCGAACTGCAGGCCGCGCTGCTGGCCAAGGCACAGGACTGGCTGAAACCGGGCGGGACGCTGGTCTACGCCGTCTGCTCTCTTGAAGACGCCGAAGGACCGGGGCAGGCCGCCAACGTCGCCCTCGCCCCGATGCCGGTAACGCCCGACGAAACCGCCACAGACATCTCACCCACCGCGGAAGGGTGGCTGCGCACCGATCCGGGGATGTTGCGCGAAGCGGGCGGCCTCGACGGGTTCTTCATCGCGCGCTGGCGAGCCTAGGCGCCGGCTTTCACCTTCGCGGCAAAGCTCTTGCGCAGCTTCTGCAGCTTGGGCGGGATCACGGCGAGGCAATAGGGGTTCCGCTGGCCTTCGCCTTCCCAGTATTCCTGATGATAGTCCTCGGCCGGGTACCACTGCGCCGGGCCTTCGATGGTGGTGACGGCGGCCTCGCCCTCGTGCTCGGCATTCCAGCGCGCGATCCCGGCCTCAGCCTCCGCGCGCTGTGCATCGTCCAGCGGGAAGATCGCGCTGCGGTATTGCGTGCCGATGTCGTTGCCTTGGCGATTGAGCTGCGTCGGGTCGTGCGTGCCCATGAACACGTCGACGAGGTCGCCATAGGACAGGACATCGGGATCGTAGGTAACCCGGATCGCCTCGGCATGGCCGGTTTCGCCGCTGCAGACTTCCTTGTAGGTCGGATCGGCCTTGGTCCCGCCGATATAGCCGCTTTCGACCTCGCTCACGCCGACCACGTCGCGGAACACCGCCTCGGTGCACCAGAAGCATCCGCCCGCGATAATCGCCTGTTCCTGCTTGCTCACTGAAAGTCTCCTTCGGCAGGGCAGATAGGGGCCCACCATGGACTTGTCATCGCCCAGTCGCTGCCTAGAGTGCGCCAACGCCTTCAAGGGAGAGAATCATGCGTTTCCTCGCCGCCGCCATCGGCTGTGCCATCCTCGCCGCCAGCCCCGCCGCCGCGCAAGCACCCGCTGGCGGCACAAACGCCGCCTTCCTCGCCCAACATGGCGAGACGCTTTCCGGGGCGATCAATCACCCGACCCGCGCCGAAGACCGTGCGCGCGATGCATTCCGCCACCCCGCCGAAACGCTGGCATTCTGGCAGATCGCGCCGGACATGAAGGTCGGGGAATATGCGCCGGGTGGCCAGTGGTTCTCGCGGTTGCTGGGTCACTACCTCGGGGGCGAAGGCCAGTTGGTCGGCCTGTTTTTCTCCTCCACGATTTCGCCGGAGGCTGCCGCGCAGGAACGCCTGCGCGCCGCCGCGGCGAAATTCCCCGTCGATGTCGCAGGCTTCACCGGCCTGCCGGCGGACCGCTTCGCCGGCTATACACTCGATGGCGTTCCCGCGGATCAGAAGGGCACCTTCGACCGGATCATCGTTCCGCGCATGATGCACAACCTCCACGGCCGCGGCATCGCGGACAGCGAATTGCGCGCCATGCGTGACCTGCTGAAGGACGACGGGATGCTGGGCATCGAGCAGCACCGCGCAAGGGCGGACGCTCCGTGGAGCTTTGCCAATGGATCAAAGGGTTACATGCGGGAGGAGGACGTGATCGACATCATGCGCCTCAACGGCTTCGAACTGGTCGGGAAGAGCGAGATCAACGCCAATCCCAACGATACCGCCGATCACCCTGAGGGTGTTTGGGAAATGCCCCCGGTCCTGCGTACCAAGCGCGAAGACCTGAAGGACAAGGGCGAAAGCGACCGCATGACCCTGCTGTTCCGCAAGGCGCAGTAACCATACTGACGTTGCACGCGGCGGCGGGGCTCCCTAACTGGCGGGCATGACCCAGATCACCGTCGCCGCGCTGCAAGTCGCGCTTAATTCGCCCGACGAGGCGGACAACATTTCCGCTGTCGGCGAACTGGTTGAGCAGGCCGCCGCGCGGGGTGCGGAGATCATTCTCCCGCCCGAACTGTTCAGCGGCGAATATTTCTGCAAGCTGGAAGACGAGGCTCGCTTCGCCCTCGCCCGGCCCGTGCTCGAGCATCCCTCGGTCGTCGCCATGCGCAAGCTGGCGGCCAAGCTGAAGGTTGCGATCCCGACCAGCTTTTTCGAACGCGACGGGCACCATTATTACAACACCCTCGCCATGATCGACGACCGGGGCGATATCATGGGCACTTACCGCAAGAGCCATATTCCGGATGGGCCGGGGTACGAGGAAAAGTACTATTTCCGCCCAGGCAACGACGGCTTCAAGGTGTGGGACGTCAAGGGCACGCGCATCGGCGTGGGGATCTGCTGGGACCAGTGGTATCCCGAATGCGCGCGGGTCATGGCGCTGCAGGGCGCCGAACTGCTATTCTATCCGACTGCTATCGGATCCGAACCATATGATAGCGACCTTGATACGAGCCGGATGTGGCGCCGGGCCATGCAAGGCCACGCAGTGTCCAACTGCATGCCGGTAATCGCGGCCAACCGGATTGGCACGGAAGATGGCCAGCGGTTTTACGGCCACAGCTTTATCACCAACGAATGGGGCGACTTCGTGTGCGAGTTCGGCGGGGAGGAAAGCGGCGTGCTGTTGGCAACGCTCGACCTCGCCCAGGCGGCGACGCACCGCGCCGGCATGGGCTTCTTCCGCGACCGCCGACCGCAGCTTTACACCCGCATTTGCGAGGACGTCTGAGGCACCGCTACCTCGTCGCGCTGGGCGGCAACATGCGCCACCGGCGCCATGGGGCGCCCAAGCGGGTGATCGCGGCGGCGCTCGCCGCAATGGCGGATGCGGATGTGGAAGTGCTGGCGGCATCCCCCATCGCCGCGAGCGCGCCGATCGGTCCATCGCGGCGGACCTATGCCAATGCCGCCGCACTGGTCGACAGCGCCCGCGATCCCCCGGCTTTGCTCGCGCTGCTCCAGCATATCGAGCAGCGCTTCGGCCGCTGTCGGCGCGGCCAACGCTGGAGCGCCCGCGTGCTCGATCTCGATCTGATCCTGTGGAGCGGGGGTTCATGGCACGATGCGCATCTCACCCTGCCCCACCCCGCCTTCCGGGACCGCGCCTTCGTGCTTGGCCCCGCTCGCGCGATCGCGCCGGGATGGCGCGATCCGCTGACCGGCCTGACGGTTGCCCAGCTTCATCGCCGCTTGACCCGCCCGCGCCCCCTGCCTAGGTGACCGACCGGTGGTGTGGGCCCTTAGCTCAGTCGGTAGAGCAACTGACTTTTAATCAGTGGGTCGCAGGTTCGAATCCTGCAGGGCTCACCACCGCGCCGCAGCCGTGTCCCGCATTGCCATCTGCGCAGCTTGCCCTACCAAGGTGTCTTGCTCGTACTAAGGAGCGGTGATGGCGGCAGATCCCGAGCGCATTCCGGTGATTGTCGGCGTGGGGCAGGTCAACGACCGGCCTGAGCGGCCTGAAGAGGGGCGCGATCCCGGCCAATTGATGGTTGCCGCGCTGCGGCTGGCGGACGAGGACGCGGGCGGGGGCTGGTTGGCGGCATGCGATTCGCTCGCCCTGGTCAGCCAGATCTCGTTTCCACACCTCAACCCGCTGACCGACGTGGTCGCCGACGCGATCGGCGCAAAACCCGCCCACCGTTTCCAGACCGCACTTCCCAATGGCGACAGTCCGATCCTGCTGCTGCACCGCGCCGCCAACCGGATCGGCGCGGGGGAGAGCAGGATCTGCGTCGTTGCTGGTGGGGAGGCGCTGCGCACTGCTGCCCATCTCGCGCGGGCCAGGGCTGCTGCAGAGGGATCGGAAGCAAGGCATGACGCGCTGCGCGATGCCGCGCACCGGCGCAAGGTCGGCTATCGCCAGAGCTACGGTCTGACCGTGCCGGTCGACGTCTACCCGCTCTACGAAAACGCCTGCCGTGCAGCGCACGGCCAGACGCTGGACGAAGCGCAGCAGGAGAGTGCGGCGATCTGGGCACTGTTTTCCGAAGTCGCCGCCGCCAATCCCGCCGCCTGGATCCGCACTGCCAAAAGCGCGGCCGAAATCGCCACGCCGTCGGCCGATAATCGCCCGATCGCGCATCCCTATACCAAGCTGATGGTTGCCAATGCGTCGGTCAACCAGGGCGCAGCCTTCATCGTCACGAGCCTTGGCGAAGCGCGGCGGCGCGGGGTGGCGGACGACCAACTGGTCTATGTCGGTCTTGGCGCTGCCGCGCACGAAAGCGACGACTTTCTCCAGCGCGATACGTTCGCCGCCTCGCCCAGCATGGCGGTGGTCTTGCAACGCACCCTGGCGCTGAACGGGATCACGACCGCCGACGTCGATTATGCCGAGCTTTACAGCTGCTTCCCCTGTGTGCCCAAGATGGCGCGGCGGGTAATCGACTGGCCGATCGATCGCCCGGCGACCGTGTTCGGCGGGCTGACTTTCGGCGGGGGGCCAATCGGCAATTACATGAGCCACGCCGCGGCGAGCATGGTCGAGAAGCTGCGCGCCGAACCGGGCACCGGGCTGCTGTTCGCCAATGGCGGTTATGCCACGCACAACCACGCGATCGTGCTGACCAGCGCGCCCAACCCCGCGCTTACCTTCCCGCAGCAATTCGATTTCCAGAAAGAGGCAGATGCGGCGCGCGGGCCGGTGCCCGATCTGGACGAGGATTACGAAGGGCCGGCAACGATCGAGACCTTCACGGTTCATTATGGCCGCGACGGCGCCCCGCGCCTCGGCACGATCGTGGCGCGCACGCCGGACGGTAGCCGGACGCTCGCGGCAGTCATGCCGGACGATGTGGCGACCATCGCGTGGCTGACCGGCGGGCGCGAGGAACCGGTCGGAGCGACGGGCCGGATCGAGCAGGGTCGCGGGCCCTTGCGCGAATGGGTGCGCGAGCATTAGCTTTTGCAGCGATAAGTTTCACCGTGCTATCGATCCGGGCCAGACACGAATCCCGGGAGAGACGCGCATGACCGACTATCGCAACCTGATCGACGGCCAGATGACCGACAACGGCCAGTGGCTCGACGTCGTGAACCCCGCGAACGAGCAGGTGATCGGCCGCGTACCGGCCTGCGGCAAGGACGAGCTGGACCAGGCGGTCGCCGCCGCGCGCCGCGCGTTCAAGACCTGGTCGAAGACGCCGATCGCGGAACGCCGCGCCGCGGTTCAGGCAATCTCCGCGATCATCAAGGAAAACGCCGACGAGCTGCATCGCCTGCTGACATCGGAACAGGGCAAGCCGCACGCGCAGGCCAAGGGCGAGATCATCGGCGCATCGATGATGGCTGCGGCACAGGCGACGCTGGACCTGGAAGACGAGATAAACGAGGATTCCGACACCCGCCTCAGCCGCACCCGGCGCGTGCCGGTGGGCGTCGTTGGCGGTATCGTGCCGTGGAATTTCCCGGTGATGATGGCGGTTCAGAAGATCGCACCTGCGATCCTGTCGGGCTGCACGATCGTATTGAAGCCCTCGCCCTTTACCCCGCTCACGACGTTGCGGCTGGCCGAACTGATCAAGGACGCGGTTCCGGCGGGCGTCGTCAACGTGATCACGGGCGAGGATACGCTTGGCCCGCTGATCACCGAGCATGCCGATATCGACAAAATCACCTTCACCGGCTCCACCGCGACCGGCAAGAAGATCATGGAAGGGGCCAGCAAGGACCTGAAACGGATCACGCTGGAACTGGGCGGCAACGATGCCTCGATCGTGCTGCCGGATGCCGATGTCAAGAAGGTGGCCGAGCAACTGTTCTGGTCGAGCTTCTCCAATGCCGGGCAGATCTGCGTCGCTGCCAAGCGGGTCTATATCCACGAGGACATCTACGACGATCTCAGCAAGGCGATCGCTGACTATGCCAGGACGGTAAAGGTTGGCGACGGTTCGGAACAGGGGACCGGGGTCGGGCCTATCCAGAACAGGAAGCAATACGAACGCGTGCTGGAATTGATTCAGGACGCCAGGGACAAGGGGTACAAGTTCCTGGCCGGCGGCGATGCGGGCGACCCGTCGGGCACCGGCTACTATGTCCCGATCACGATCCTCGACAATCCCCCCGAAGACGCGCGGATCGTGGCCGAGGAACAGTTCGGACCGGTCATGCCACTGATGAAATTCTCGACCGACGAGGAAGTCATCGAACGCGCCAACAATTCCGAATACGGGCTCGCCGGCGCGGTCTGGACCAAGGACACCGACCGCGGGGTAAAGATAGCCGAACAGCTGGAAACGGGCACGGTGTGGATCAACGAATACCTGCACCTGTCGCCCTTCGCCCCGTTCGGCGGCCACAAGCAATCGGGCTTCGGCGCCGAATACGGCAAGGAAGGCCTGCTTGAATTCACTTACCCGCAGGTCATCACGGTGAAGAAGAACGCCAACGTCTGATTACGCGATGGACAACGCATGGACAGCGTGGATCGGCCGCAGTCAGGTCGTGACGGAGGAGATCTGGGCGCCGCGTGCCGCCCAGCTCGCTGCCACGCTCGACCTGGCCGCTGCCCCGGACGATGGTGAGCCGCTGCCGCCCGGATGGCAGTGGCTGTTTTTCAATACTGCCGCCCGTCAGAGCGAGCTGGGCGAGGATGGTCACCCGCGGCGCGGCGGATTCCTGCCGCCGATCGACCTACCCCGCCGGATGTGGGCGGGCAGCCGGCTGACCTACCGCGCTCCGCTGACGATCGGAACCCTCGCGGAAAAGCGCAGCGAGATTGCCAGCATCGACAGCAAGACGGGGCGCAGCGGCACGCTGGTTTTCGTGACCCTGCGCCATGTCATCTCGCAAGGCAGCGTGATTGCGATCGAGGAGGAGCAGGACCTCGTCTACCGCGCCCCGTCTGCGCCCGGTGATCCGGCGCCGCAGGGCAAGCCCGCCCCGCGCGCGCAGTGGAGCGAGCCGGTCCACCCCGATGCGCCGCTGCTGTTCCGCTATTCCGCACTGACCTTCAACGGGCACCGCATTCATTACGATGCGCCCTATGCCACCGGAGTGGAAGGCTACCCCGCGCTGGTCGTCCATGGACCGCTGACCGCGACCCTGCTGCAGGGTTTTGCCACCCGATTGCGGCCTGGCGCGCGCCTGACAGGCTTCAGCTTTCGCGGTCTTGCTCCACTGTTCGTTGACCGGACGTTCCACCTCGAGGCGGCAGAAGGGGAAACCGGCCTGTCGCTGTGGGCGCGCAACGAGCGCGGCGAGATGGCGATGCAGGCCGAGGCCGCTTTCGCCTAGAACAACTGGCCGCGCACCCAGTCGAGCGCGTTGTCGCCACGCGACAGTACCGCCTCGCCCAAGTGCCGGCCCCACCGGGTTTCCGCACCACCTTCCAGCCGCCACTGGTGCAGGCGCCGGGTGTAAAGCTGCAGATCGTATTCGGCGCTGATTCCGATGGCGCCGTGGACGGCATGGGCCGCATTGGCGATCCGCGCCGCCGCTGCCGACGCGACCACCTTTGCCGCGGCCGCGCTTTCGCGCGAAGGCCAGCCGCGCGCCGCGCCCAGTTGCACCGCCAGACGCACGGCGACCACGTCCTGCGCCATCACCGCAAGCTGCTGCTGCACCGCCTGCTGGCGCCCGATGGGTTTTCCAAACTGGACCCGTTCGTTGGCATAAGCGACGCTCATCGCCAGTACCCGGTCCGCCGCCCCGGCGATCTGCGCGGCGCGATGCAGGGCATTGGCGCTGTCCATGTCGAATGTGCACCCTGTAGCGGCGCGTTCGAGCATCGTCTCGCCAAACGGCAGCGGCGCCACGTGGCGACCCAGCGCCATGAACAGCGGCACAACCTCAGCCAGCGACAGCCCGGCCCCGCCCGCATCTTCCGGCACCAGCGCATCGAGAAAGCCTGAAGCTTCGACTGCCGCCCACTCCGCTGCGCTGTCCTCGCCGGCATCGATCGCCCGCACCCGCGCAGGGGGAAACAGATCGGCCAGCATCCGCTCGAACGGCGCGAGGAATTCGATCGCCGCCATCACCGGAGCCCCAAACCGCGGGCGATGATCCCGCGCAGGATTTCCCGCGTCCCGCCCCGCAGCGAGAAACTGGGCGCGACCAGCGTGATATAGCGCAGGGCGGCGACGAGATCGGGGTCGACCAACTCTTCCGGATGGGCCGCCAGATCGTCCGCGATGGCGAGCGGCAATTCCTGCTCGAACGTGGTACCCAGGTCCTTGACCAGCGAAGCTTCCACCACCGGGCTATCCCCTGCCGCCAGCCGCGCCGTGCAGGCGATCGACATGGCACGCAGGGCGGCGAGGCGGGCAATGAAGCTGCCGACCAACGCGGTCGTGGCACCGTCACGGCGCTCGGCACCGCGCAAGTGGGCCAGCCAGCCGTCGAGCACGACCATGCTGGAATAGATCCGCTCCGGCCCGCTGCGTTCGAACGCCAGCTCGGCAGTTACCTGCCGCCAGCCGTCGCCCTCTGCCCCGATCAGCGTGTCTTCGCCCAGCAGAACATTGTCGAAGAACACTTCGGCAAAATGCGCGTCGCCGGCAAGGTCCGCGATTGGGCGCACGGTGACGCCGGGTGCCTTCAGGTCGACGATCATCTGCGAGAGGCCTGCATGGCGATCATCCGCCGCGCCCGAGGTACGCACGAGCGCGATCATGTAGTCCGAATGGAGCGAATTGGTGGTCCAGATCTTCTGGCCGATGATCTGCCAACCGCCCGCGCTCCGTTCTGCCCTGGTGCGGACCGAAGCGAGATCGGAACCCGATCCCGGCTCGCTCATCCCGATGCAGAACAATGCCTCGCCCCGGCAAATGCGTGGCAGGTAGAACCGGCGCTGCGCCTCGGTACCGTAGTTGAGGATCAGCGGCGCGCTCTGCCGGTCGGCGATCCAGTGCGCCGCCACGGGCGCACCGGCGGCTAGCAGTTCCTCCACCACCACGAACCGCGCAAATGGGCCGCGCCCCCCACCGCCATATTCGACGGGAAGCGTCAGACCAAGCAGACCGGCCTTCCCCAACTGCCGGCTGAACCCTGCGTCGAAGCCAGACCACGACCGCGCCCGCTGTTCCATCGACAGGCCGGCCACCGTTTCGCGCACCAGTTCGCGCACGCGCGGGCGCAGCGCCTCGTCTTCTTCCGGTATCGCGGCAAGGGTCAGGCTGTCGAACATCCCGCCGCCCCAGCCCCCTCAGATCCGCTGGCTCAGCCCGATGCAGCCTGCGGCGAGTTGCCGGGCCATGACGTCGATCTGCGCGGCGATCTGCGGATCGGCGAGCGCGCCGCTCTCGTCGAACGGGCGCTGCTCGATCGAATTGATCGCGATGCCCATCGGCGTCGGCCAGCCGCGCATGGCGTGAACGATGCCGCGCAACGCCGCCAGCGTGACCCCGCCCGCCTGCCAGCCCGCCGCCGCGACCACCAGCCCGACCGGGCGCCCGTCGAGATAGGGCCGCTCGTCCAGCCGCAGTTCTTCCAGCAGGTCGATCGCGTTCTTGATCAGCCCGGATACACCGCCGTGATAGCTGGGCGATGCAATCACCAGCCCGTCGGCGACCCGCACGGCTTCCACGAATTCCAGTTCACCCGCCGTGCGATCGCGGTGATAAGGATCGTAATGCGGCAGCTGCGCCAGTTCCGGCCCGCCGAACATCCGTGTTTCGACGCCCAGCCGGGCGGTCGCGTCCAGCACGCTGCGTACCAGCCGCTCGCTGATCGAGTTGGGGCGCTGGGTCCCGCCGATGCCGACGATCAGCGGCACTGGAGCCGAGCTGCGCTGTTGGGATGCATCACGCCAACGCCTTGGGTGCTGCGCCCGCGCTAGTCAAGCGGGCGGGCGAAGCCGCGGTGCTGGCCAAGCAAATCCATCATCGCGGCGAAAAATTCGTGCGCCCGCAAGGCCCGCCCGCTCGCTATGTGCGCAGGTCACTTTTGGGGTGACGCCCCCGTTCAATCCGGCCAGCATGTTCCTCAGATGACCCTCACCCACCTCCAGCGGCTCGAAGCCGAAAGCATCCACATCATGCGCGAAGTCGTGGCCGAGGCGGAACGCCCGGTCATGCTCTATTCGATCGGCAAGGACAGCGCGGTGATGCTGCACCTGGCGAAGAAGGCCTTCTACCCCGCGCCCCCGCCTTTCCCGCTGCTGCATGTCGATACCACCTGGAAGTTTCGCGACATGTATGCCCTGCGCGAAAAGGCCGCGCGCGATGCCGGGATGGAATTGCTGGTCCACCAGAATCCCGAGGCGAAGGCGCAGGGCATCAACCCGTTCGATCACGGTCCGCTCCACACCGACATGTGGAAGACCGAAGGGCTGAAGCAGGCGCTCGACCAGCATGGTTTCGACGCGGCTTTCGGCGGCGCGCGTCGTGATGAGGAAAAGAGCCGGGCAAAGGAGCGCGTGTTCAGTTTCCGCACCGCGAACCACGGCTGGGATCCCAAGAACCAGCGGCCCGAACTGTGGAACCTCTACAACGCGCGCAAGGCGCCTCGTGGTCAAAATGGGGGCGAAAGCATCCGGGTGTTCCCGCTGTCGAACTGGACCGAGCTCGACGTGTGGCAATATATCCAGCTGGAAGGGATCGAGATCGTCCCGCTGTATTTCGCTGCCCCGCGCCCCACGGTCGAACGCGATGGGATGCTGCTGATGGTCGACGACGACCGCTTCCGCCTGAACCCGGGCGAGGAGCCGGTAACCCGTTCGATCCGCTTCCGCACGCTTGGCTGTTATCCCCTGACCGGCGCAGTCGAAAGCGAGGCCACGACCCTGAGCGATGTGATCCAGGAAATGCTGCTGACCACGACCAGCGAACGTCAGGGCCGCGCGATCGATCGCGACGCGGGCGACGCCAGCATGGAGAAGAAGAAGCAGGAGGGGTACTTCTGATGGACGCGGACGTGACCTACCGCACCGACGCGCTGATCGCCGAGGACATCGACGCCTACCTCGCCGCGCACCAGAACAAGACCATGCTGCGCTTCATCACCTGCGGCAGCGTGGACGATGGCAAGTCGACCCTGATCGGGCGCCTGCTGTACGATTCCAAGATGATCTTCGAGGACCAGCTCGCCGCGCTGGAAAGCGACAGCAAGCGCGGGGGCACGCAGGGGCAGGAGATCGACTTCGCACTGCTGGTCGACGGCCTCGCCGCGGAACGCGAGCAGGGCATTACGATCGACGTTGCCTACCGCTTCTTCGCGACAGAGAGCCGCAAGTTCATCGTCGCGGATTGCCCGGGGCACGAACAGTACACCCGCAACATGGTGACCGGCGCCAGCACCGCCGACCTCGCCGTGATCCTGATTGACGCGCGCAAGGGCGTGTTGACACAGACACGGCGCCACAGCTTCCTGTGCCACAGGCTAGGCATTACCAAGCTGGTTCTTGCGATAAACAAGATGGACCTGATAGGTTACGATCAGTCGCAGTACGACGCGATCGTTTCCGACTACGCCGCCTTTGCAGCCAGCATCGGCATCGCGGGCTTCACGGCAATCCCCATTTCCGGGCTCAAGGGCGACAATATCACGGCCCCGTCCGGTACGATGGCCTGGTATGACGGCCCGACCCTGATCGAACATCTCGAAGGGGTCGAAGTCGGCAAGGATGATCAGGCACGCCCGCTGCGGCTGCCGGTGCAGTGGGTTAACCGCCCCAATCTCGACTTCCGCGGTTTTGCCGGACTGATCGCCAGCGGCACGGTCAAGCCGGGTGACGCGGTCCGGGTGCTGCCATCGGGCAAGACCACCACGATCACGCGCGTCGTCACGCTCGATGGCGATCTCGACCAGGCGGTCGCGGGCCAGTCGGTCACGCTGTGCTTTGCCGACGAGATCGACTGCTCGCGCGGCGACGTGATCGCCGCCGCCGATGCCCCGCCCGAGGTCGCCGACCAGTTCGAAGCGACGCTGGTGTGGATGGACGATGCCCCGCTTCACGTGGGGCGCGGTTACTGGCTCAAACTGGGCACCCAGACGGTTTCCGCCACCGTCCAGCAGCCCAAATATGCCATCAACGTAAACAACCCCGGCCAGCATCTGGCCGCCAAGACGCTGGAATTGAACGCGATTGGCGTCGTGGAACTCGCCACCGACCGGCCGATCGTGTTCGAACCCTATGCCGACAGCGCATCGTTGGGCGGCTTCATCCTGATCGACAAGCTGACCAATCGCACGGTCGCGGCGGGCATGCTCCATTTCAGCCTGCGCCGGGCGCAGAATGTCCACTGGCAACCGGTCGACGTGACGCGCGAGGAACACGCCAACCTCAAGAACCAGAAGCCCCGCGTGCTGTGGTTCACCGGCCTGTCCGGATCGGGCAAATCGACCATCGCCAACGAGGTGGAAAAACGGCTCAACCTGATGAACCGCCACACCTTCCTGCTCGATGGCGATAATGTGCGCCACGGGCTGAACAAGGACCTGGGCTTTACCGAAGCCGACCGGATCGAAAACATCCGCCGCGTGGGCGAGGTCGCCCGGCTGATGACCGATGCCGGCCTGATCGTGCTGACCGCGTTCATCAGTCCTTTCCGTGCGGAGCGGGAGATGGTGCGCAAGATGATGCCGGAAGGCGAGTTCATCGAAATCTTCGTCGACACCCCGCTGGAAGTTGCCGAGGCGCGCGATGTGAAAGGCCTCTACAAGAAGGCGCGCAGTGGCCAGCTCAAGAATTTCACCGGGATCGACAGTCCGTACGAACCGCCGGAAAATCCCGACATCCGCGTCAATACCGTGGAGATGACACCCGGCGAGGCTGCCGAACATATCATCCTCACGATCCTGCCGCTCAAATGAGCCTGACGGATGACCAGCTTGCCGCCGCGCTTGCCCAGGCGGCCGGACGGATCGCCTGCGCGGTGCGCGACGCGAGGCTGATAGAGGGCAAGCGCCTGGGGGATGCAGGCGACAAGGTCGTGAACGCCTTCCTTGTGCGCGCACTCGCGGCGCAGCGCCCCGACGATGGTCTGCTGTCAGAGGAAAGCCGCGACACCCTTGACCGCCTTGAAAAGCGGCGGGTGTGGATCGTCGATCCTGTCGACGGCACCCGCGAATATGGCGAGGCGCGCAGCGACTGGGCAGTGCATGTCGCGCTGGCCATCGATGGCGTTGCGCAAGTTGGCGCGGTCGGCCTGCCGGGCCTCGATCTCGTCCTGCGCAGCGACCAGCCGCTGCCGCCGGCGCGCGCCAGCGGACGCCCGCGCATGGTGGTCAGCCGCACCCGCCCCGCGGCCGAAGCACTGGCCGTGGCGGAGACGATCGGCGCTGAACTGGTTCCGATGGGCAGCGCCGGGGCCAAGGCGATGGCCGTGGTAAGGGGGGAAGCGGACATCTACCTTCACAGCGGCGGCCAGCATGAATGGGACAGCTGCGCCCCCGTTGCGGTTGCGCGGGCGAACGGGCTCCACTGCTCGCGCATCGACGGAGCCCCGCTGGTCTATAACCGCCCCGACACCGCGATGCCGGACCTGCTGATCTGTCGCCCGGAATGGGCGGAACGGGTGCTGGGGGAGGTTGCGCGTCTAGCCGTCTAGCTGCGCCAGCAATTGCTGCGCGCGAGAGAGATGCGGCCGGTCGAGCATTCCGCCCTTCCACCCGATCGTGCCTGCGGTGGGATTGGCGGCGAACAGCGCAACGATCTCGCGCGCCTCGGCCACTTCCGCTTCCCCGGGGGTGAAGGCGGCGTTGATCACCGGCACCTGATCGGGATGGATGGCCAGCATGCCGCGATAACCCGCGCGGCGAACCATCTCGGCTCGCGCCTTCAATCCATCGAGATCGCGGAAATCGCCCTGGATCGTCTCGATCGCTGGAACGCCCGCTGCCGCCGCGCCCAGCAGGCACAGGCTGCGCGCCATTTCAAAGGTGTGGCCGTAGCTGCCGTCGGGATTGGTATTGGCGCTGGCGCCCAGCGCATCGGCCAGGTCCTCCGCCCCCCAGGTCATCGCGGCGAGACGCGGGGCCCCGGCGTAGTCGCCGGTGCGGAACATGGCCGCCGCAGTTTCGGTCACCAGCACGATCACCGGAATGGAACCCGGTGCGATGCCGTGCGCCGCCTCCAGCGCCTCGAGGTAGCGATGAAGCCGTTCCACATCCTCCCGCCCTTCGGCCTTGGGCAGCATGATCCCGCCCGGCTGCGCGGGAATGACGGCCGCAAGGTCAGCCAGGGCGTGCGGTCCGGCAAGCGGATTGATCCGGACCCAGATCCGCTCCCGCCCCGCGGCCCGGTCGCGCAGGAAATCGTGGATCATCGTGCGCGCCAGCGGCTTGTTGCTTTCCGCCACCGCATCTTCGAGATCGAGGATCGCGATATCCGCCGGGCCATCGACCGCCTTCGCCGTCTTCTTCTCGCTATCGCCGGGCGCAAACAGCCACGAACGCATCCTGATCCGGTGGGCGGTAGTCATCGGTCGTTACGGTCCTTCTTCGTGATCGGGCGGCGGGGATGGGACAGCGCCGACCCGTGCCGGTCAAGTGGAAAAGCCGGGCGGTGCTCTATAGCGACAACCGGACCCCGCCCCACACCGTGCGCGGGATGCCCAGATCGATCGAGCCTGCCTGGTTGCGGGTGACGATGGTCGTGTCGGTCAGGTTCTCGCCGCGCAGGACCAGCGCGATCCCGGGCGCAATCGGCACTTCGGCAAAGGCATCGACCGTGGTGGCGGCAGGGAGAAGATCCGTCTCAAGATCGTCCTCGAACTGCGCACCCACGTGCCGCAACGTCGCCGACAACAGCCAGCCCGCCGCAGGGCGCACGCTGAACGTGCCGGTGGCAATGAGCCGGGGGGTCTGCGCCGGGCGCAGGCCGTCGAGCGCCGCTGCCGCTCCGCTGCCCCGCGCCTCCGCATCGGTCCACGCGAGCGACCCGTCGAACCGCACCGGCCCCAGCGCGACACGGGCCGCGCCTTCCACCCCGCGCGCCCGAATGGCGTCGATGTTCTGGCGCTTGCGCAGGTTCGGGCCAACGGTAACGTTGGCGATCGCGTCTTTCACCCGGTTATCGAATGCAGTCAGCGACAGGTTCAGATTGTCGCCCGGCGCGTAGTCGATCCCCGCCTCGAATCCCTCCAGCCGCTCGTTATCAAGCGCGGCGTTGGCCTGGGTCGTGACGGGGAAGACCACGAATGGGCGGTACAATTCATTCAGCGTCGGCAGGCGTAGCGCGGAGTAAGCGGCGGCACGCAAGCTCAGCCCTGCACCAGCGCGCACCAGCACGCCGCCGCGCAACGACAGATCCCAACCCGCTCGTCCGGCGAAGCGATCGTCCGCCACCACCACGCCCGCGGCATTGCTCTCGCGGAAGAAACCCTCGCGAATGGTATAGCGGTCCGCGCGCACCCCGCCGGTCAGCGTGACGGCGCCCAGCGTCAGGTCGTTTTCCGCGAACAACCCCAGGTCGGTATTGACGCCGCCCGCACCTCGCCGTGCGGTGACCGCGCCATTGGCGGTGCTGATCGCGTCCTCGAACAACTCGCCCGATGACCGGCGGTAATCGAGCCCCAGCCGCAGGACGTTGTCCGGCCCTGTCGGCGGTCGCACCTCGATCTTGCCACCCAACCCGGTCGAGGGCGTGTTGCGCTGGTCGAGTGTCGGCACGAAGCGGGTCGAACTGATCACAACATTGCTGAAATTGCGCGCCTGGACATATCCGACCAGATCGAACTCCCATCGCCCGCGGCCGACCAGCCGCAAGCTTGCGTCTTGTCCTTCGCTGGTGCTGTCAGCGCCGCGAAAGCGCAGCGTCCGCCGATCGTCGTAGGCGAGCCCGCGCGCCTGCAGTTCGATCGTATCGGTCAGCGGGGCGACGCCGCGCAACTGGACCGACCAGCTTTCGTAAGCCGCGCGTGCGCTGGCGGGAACACGCTGGTCCGGGGGCGTGGTGAAGAAACCGCGGCCCCGGTCCCACCGACCGGAAACAGTCGCGAAGCCTGCACCCAGTTCGCGGGCAAGCGTCGCGGCCAGTTCGCTTTCACCCCGGTCGTTGACCAGCGCCTGGCCCGATAGTGCGCCCAGCGTTGCCGCATCGGCGCTGGTCAACTCGATCGTACCCGCCAGCGCGCCTGCGCCGAACGGCCCCGATCCCCCGCCCCGCGTCACCCGCGCCGAAGCGAGGCGTTCCGGGGCCAATGCGCTGAACGGGATGTAGCCGAAGAACGGGTCGGCCATCGGCACCCCATCGAGCAGGACCTGCGCCCGGCTGCTGGCATTGCCGCCCAGCGCGCGCAATGTCGCCCCTTGGGCCGAAGGGTTGGCCGAGCGGCTGTCCGACCGGCGAAACTGCTGAAATCCCGCAACTGTGCCGAGCGCATCCTCGATCCGGCCCGATCCGCTCGACAGCAATGCGTCGCGGTCGATTTCCCGCGTGGAATAGGCCGGCACGGACGGCGCATCGGCCAGCCCTCGCCCGGTCACAATAATGGGCTCAGGCACATCGGACTGCGGCGTTTCCTGCGCCACAAGCGGAGCGGGCACCAGCAGCAGCGCTGCCATGTATCGAGAACGTGTCACCATGCGCCTGTGGACGCAAACGCTGCCAGTCTCAACCTGCGCAATTCGTGACTTGTACCGCGCCTGCCTTGCCCAAGGTAGACGGGGGGCGAGCAAAGGCATATTGTCGCCCCATGTCCCGCTTCATCATTCTGGGGCCCCTGACGTCGCTGCTGCTGGCGGCGTGCGTACAGGGCGGTAACGCCATGACCGAAAACGATAAACCCGACACGAGCGTGGCGGCGACAGCGTCTCCTGCCGCAGCGCCGGATCTTGGGCACGATGTTGCGGCCGATCAGGTGCCGACCTTTCCAGATGACCTGGCGAATTGTGACAGCCAGGCGGTGCAAGAGTGGATCGGGCACCGATTTTCCCCCGATGCCGAGCTAGCCCTGCTGAAGGCAAGCGGCACGTCGACCCTTCGCGCCGCGCGCCCGGGACAGCCGGTGTCGATGGATTACCAGACCGACCGTTTGACGGTCGAACTGGACGGATCAGACATAATCGTCGCCTTGCGCTGCGGTTAGCGGCGGCCCGGGGCGGCACCGCGGCAGACATGAAAAGGGGCCGCCGGATCTCTCCGACAGCCCCCATTCTCGTTCGTTCGGTCTCCTAGAAGCGGACAGTCATGTCCACCACGGCCCGGTCATTGCGCAGGTTGCTGCGACCGACGCTGGTTTCGACGCCGGCACCGATCTGCAAGGCGCGGTTGCCGATGGCGAAACCGGCCTTGACCTCACCCCAGTTGCTGTCGCCGTTGGCGAGCGGCAGGGCAATCGCAACATGGTCGGCGGCGGCGAAGCGCACTTCCAGCCCGCTGTTCGCCCCATCGAGCAGGCTGACATAGTCGGCCTGCACCTGCGGCGCGAATGTCCACCCATTGCCGACCGCATGCGTGCCGGCCAGCTTCAGCCCCACCTTTGCATCGACGCGCTGGGTGGAGATGTCCTCGATTCCCAGAGCCGTTTCCCCGCCCCCCGTTTCGCTGATGTTGGACAGGTGCGTGCGGCTGTATCCCAGCTGGACACGCGGTGTGAGGGTCAGCCCGGTGGTGACGCCGATGTTCACGCCAGCTTCAGTGACGGCAGCCATGCGAGATGCATCCTGCTCTCCGAACAAGCCGAAGCTGCCGGCCGCATCGAAGCCGACGCGGTTGGTGCGGATCGTTGCCCGATCCACGTTGGCAGCAAAGCCGAGGTAGGCCGACCCGGCCAGTTGATAGCTGCCATAGACCGCCACCTGGTTGAGCCGGGAATGCGCCTGATCGCCGCTGTTGCTGCTCAGGCCGCTGGCATGACCCACGGCCACGCCGACGACGAGGTTGCGCGCAAACTCATGCTCCAGCCCCATGCTGAAATAGGTGGAGTTCACCCCTTCGTCGATGCCGTTGCCGGTGAACGAGAGGTCTCTGCCGCCGATTACGCCGCCGGACACAAACCCCGTCACGCCTTCCGGCAGGGTCATCTGCTGCCGTTCTGGTGCCAGACCGGCAAATCCTGCCCGGGTGAGCTGCGCGCCGTAGCCAGAGCTTTCGCTGTCCAGCACGCCCAACGGCGTACCGATAACGCTCAGCGTGCCGGTCGCCTGGGTCCCGACTATGGAGAGCCGGTTGGTAACCGCGTTGAACAGCGTGCTGCCCTGGCGTTCGAACAGGTTGCGCCCTTGTTCCGGCGCGCGCGGCGCCAGGCTGTTCAATGCCAGCGTCAAGGACGCGCCGTCCATCAGGTCGATGTTGCCATAGAGATTGTAGAAGGCGTTGTACGACCCGTCGCGCAGCGTATCGAGCGCCCTGGCGAAGGCGAGCGCGGTCGGATTGCTCTGATCGATGATCTCGACCAGCGCACCGGCGCGCAGCTCGGCCGTCACCGCGGTGCCAGTGTACGTGATCTTGGGCCGCAGAACGCCCTGGAACGAGAACACCTTGTCGAACGTGCCAGTGATGGAACTGGCCGTGGCGATGTCGAATTTCTGGCCGTGACGCGGCGCCGGACCATCGGTCACCTTGTTGAATACCAGCGACCCGCCATTGAGCGCGAGGGCGCCCGTCACCGCGAGCTTGTCGGCACCAGCACGGCTGGCATCGATGAACAGCGACGAAGCTGACGCAAGGATCATGTTTCCGTCGACCGTGAGCGTGCCGATCCGGTCGCCCCCGCCAGGGGCCACGATGGCGCCCACGACAGTCACGAACGGGGCCTTTACCGTCCCCGAGCCCGACAGCATGCCCGACACATACAGCATGTCGCGACCGCTCTGGATGCGGCCATCGACATTGGTCCAGCCCTGGGTCTGATTATAGGTGCCCAATACAGCGAGCGAGCCGGTTTTCTTGACGTCGAGGCGCGTCTGCCCGTCGAGCGCCATACGATCGATCGTTACAGCAGAGCTGAGGCTGGTCGTCCCCGCAGCCGACAGCGTCACGTCGTAATAGCGTGCCTTGACCCCGGCCGCAGGGTTGGCCGAGCGGTTATTGGGTACGAAATCGGTCGATCCCGGGCCACCAGGCACGAAGATCGCCGTCCCGTCGCCAGCCGGCTGGGATCCCGACAGCGTCGTGCAATCACCGAGGAAGCAGATCTGGCCGAACTTGGCCCCGCCCGGCGCGATGCCCTGCGCCGGAGTATCGGGAAGGCCGTTAACCAGTTGGCCGCCAACGTCGATCATGTAACTGGGGTCCATCAGCTGGATCCAGTGTCTGCCGTCCTCCCAATTGCCATCGCCCGTCTTGTTGCCCGCATAAACGTACGGGTTGTTGGCGACGATCAGATCCCAATAGAGGTGGAGTGGCTGGTAGAAGCTGTCGCTGCCGTACTTGTGGGCATCCTGGGCGGCAAAGAACCGCGTCCCGCCCGACAGAACGCCAGCGATAACGGGCCGATCGTACTTCTGGTCGACAATCAGCGGCCCCCCGGAATCCCCGCCTGCCGTCGTCCCTTCACGCGGCAGCGCTGGTGTATCGCCGTATAGCCCGAAATCGAACTTGCCCGCTGCCGGATTGTAAGCGGGGTTCGGGTCGCGGAAATCAAATAGATAGAGATTGTTGGTCGCCAGGCTCCCCGAGCCGAACAGCCACCTGTTGCGATCGTCCAGCGAGCCCAGCATCGCGATCATGTTTTCAGCCGAGCGGCGGCGGAAATCGATCGCGATTCCACCGGCTGTTCCCGACGCCGTCTGGCTTTCGCGGCCGGCGTTGCCGTAGCCGGTTATGGTCGCGTGCGTCGGCCCGTCGAGCGGCGAAAACAGCATGGCCCAGCTCGGTATGTCGAACGCGGGCGTATCCAGCGTGGCAATTGCCACGTCGGCGACGATGAACCGGTTCGACCCCGGGGCAGTCAGCGACCGGGTGTCGTACCAGACCTGCTCCACCGCGTAGAGCGCCTGGCCGATATTGGTCGCACCGGCCGTGCCGCCATCCAGGCCAAGCCACTGACGAACAGCGGGCAGGTTATTGGCGTTGAAACCGAAGGCGATCGGGGTTCCGCCGGCAGTATGCGGCCCGAAAGGTATCCCGTTCGCCCCGTAGGCTTCGGCGGGACGCGTATTGACACAGTGCGCTGCAAAAATGACCGTGCGCGGGTTGATCAACGTTCCTGTGCACAGGTTCATGCTGGTCGATGTCGGACTGGAGCGAACGGTCATCTGCCCGACGCCATTGATGCCGCTGTCCAATACCCCGGCGGGCGGCGGCGCGTTCGGGTTCAGATCGTTGCGAATGACGATGCCCGGGCTTTCCTCGGATCCGACTGGCCGTTCGACAACTTGCGAAGTCTCTGTCCCGGCCCAGGCTGCGGTCGCCGTGGCCATTGCCAGCGTCAACGAAGTTGCGCCCAGCATGGCGCCGCGAATTGCGGAAGCCCGTTTGATCAGCATCGATGAATCCTCCCGTTAGCCCTCGAAAAAAGTGCCAGGAGAGGGGATTCACCCTTCATGTTCGAGTCGCGCCCCGCCCCCCGCGACGCAGGCTACTCTTTTCGGAGCGGAGATCAAATTTTTGATGCACGCAAAATAATCGCGGGAACAGAGTGGCTTATAGCCCAGCCCGGGATGAAAAATCAAAATGGGTGTTCCATAATCGCGAGACTTGCCTGCCATTCGCAGGTTGGCAGTACTGCCATCGGTCCGCAAAGCCGAAGATGGCCCGCACCAGGTGCCAATCGTCCTGCGGCATTTCGCCCTGCCGAAACGCCATTGCCCCGCACCGACGCGATCGATGCGGGGCAACAGAACGCCCGATTATCCCTCTCCTTTGCTACATCCGGAAGCTCGCACGCACGTACCAGTAGCGGCCGGGGACATCGTGGATCGCCTGCGAGAAGTTGTTCGATTCGCAGGTCGTGCAGCCCGGCGTTTCGACGTTGAACAGGTTGTTCACGCCAAGTGCGAAGCCGAATTCATCCTCCTGCCCAACCAGGAAGCGCAGCTGCACGTCAGTGTAAAAGACGGAATCGAGACGGTTGCCGTCGCTTTCCAGCAAATCGGACACATAACGTCCGGTCAGCGTCAAACCGAAGTCATCACCGTCGAAGTTGATGCTGCCGACCGATTTCCAGTCCGGGAATCCCTGTGCCGGAGAGCCGACCTGGGTGCCTTCACGGCTCAGCAGCACAGGCCCGGTCGGGCCAGGGACGAGCACGTCGTAGTTGAGCAGGAAGGTGTTGCTCCACGTGAAGCCAAGCCGCCCGCCGCCAATGTCAAAGCCGCGATAGCTCAGATTGACGTCGATCCCGTCGGTGTTGATCGCGGCAATGTTCTGCAGCAGACCTTCGACCTCGATCAGTTGTCCGTTGACGCGCGTTACCAGTGCGCAAGTCGACGGGTCGTTGGTGAGAAGGCAGTTGAGCACCGTCGTCAGCCGCGGAACGGCCTGGACAGCGCCTTCGACTTCGATGTTGTAGTAGTTCGCTTCCAGTGCCAGCCCGGTTATGAAAGAGGGGCTGTAAACCCCGCCGATGACATAGCTCTTGCTGGTTTCGGGTTGGAGGGCTTCATTGCCGCCGGTCGTCACCGAAATCTGCGCATTCGCCTGTGTGTAGCCTGTGGCCGGGACACCCGATGCGATGCACGCCTGGCGAACTTCGGCGCTGTTCTGGAAGCTGAGCGCAGCTGTGTTGGGCGAGGAGCAGGGATCGGTCAGCACTTCATCGAAGCGCGACTGGGTGCCAAACAATTCGCCGATCGCCGGTGCGCGGAAGCCTTCGGCGTAGCTCGCCCTGAGGCGGAGGTCTTCGAACGGCTTCCAGTTTACCCCGCCCTTGAGCGTCGTGGTCGAACCCGAGGTCGAGTAGTCGGAGAAGCGCACTGCACCGTCGAGTTCGAGCAGATTGAACAAGGGCGTGTCGGCCAGCAACGGGACATTGAGTTCCGCGTACGCTTCCCACACGTCGTAACCGCCGCGCGTCGCCTGCGCCGGAATGTCCGAGCTGAAGCCTGCCTGGACCACAGGATCGGGATCAAAGCGCCCTTCGAGGTCGCGGTATTCCGCACCGACGGCGAGGCCGACCGGGCCGCCCGGCAGTTCGAACAGCGTGCCCGACAGGTTGGCAGTGACGTCGAATTGGGTCTGTTCGCTGCTATCGTTCTGCTCGAAAGTGACGAAGTCGATCATCGCCGGAGTGATGGAGCCGAAGCCACCGAACAGGTTGAACGGCACACAGGACCCGGTGCAACCGGAGATCGGCCCCAGCGCCTGACGCAGCAATGACGAGTTGATGTTGCCGAACATCGTCTGCTCGGCATCATTCTTGCCATACGAAGCATTTATATCCCAGAACCATTCGCGCTCGCCGATGCCGAAGCGGCCGTCGAGCGTGGCGACGCCGTAGAATGTATCGACCTGCTGTTCGAAGCGTCGTGGGCCGCCCTCGAGGAAGCGGCGGAAGATGGCACTGACGTTGCCGTTAGAACCACCGAGGTCGACACCGAAGGGGTTGAAGGGGTTGCTGGCGCTCACTACGATGTTGCTGAGTACCGGAGTCAGGCCAGAAGTCGGACCGATGCCGAAGGGCAATGGCGCAGCCTGGTTCTTGGATTCGCGCCGGTTCCAGAACGCGCGCGCGGAAAAACCGACCGCGTCCGAAAACTCGTAATTCAGAGTGCCGAATGCGCCGATCCGCTCGAGCGGAACCTGCAGGTAGTTGAACGGCTGGAAGTTGAAGCGATCCGCCGGGCTGCTGAAGCCGCGGAAGTCGGCCGGGGTCGGACGACGGCCGATTACCGGAGCGATCAGCGTCGCATTTCCGCCGACAAAGATGCTGCCGGTATAGCGGCCGTTGGGCGTGAAGCTGGAGCAGGTCGCCTGGCAGGCGTCGGTGTAGGGCTCGGGGAAGGCCGACAGTGCACGCGTGCCTGAGAAAACCGGGTTCTGTCGTACGTAATTGCCGCCGATCACCACCTGGAATGGCCCATCGCCGCCATTGCCCCAGCTCAGCTGGTAGTTCTGCGTGAAGCCGTCACCCTCCTCGGCATATCCGCCGATCTGGGCGAGCCCGTGGAAGCCATCCTGGCTGCGCTTGGTGATGATGTTGACCACGCCTGCGATAGCGTCCGAACCGTAGATTGCGCTCGCGCCGTCCTGCAGCACTTCGACGCGCTGGATCGCGCTCTCAGGGATCGAATTGAGGTCGGTGGAGCCGGGCACACCGCTCGCCGACGCGCCGAGTACATACCGCATCCCGTCAACGAGCACGAGGACGCGGCGCGAACCGAGGTAGCGCAGATCTATTTCCGCTGCGCCCGCGCCCACGCCGCCGCCATCGGGCGGGTTACCGAGGTTACCCGAGTTGTTGAACTTGGAACTCAGTCCGCCACCCGAACTTGGTAAGCGCTGGAGCACGTCGTTGATCGAATTAAGTCCGGTCCGGGCGATAGCGTCTTCGTCAATAATGGTCACCGGAGCATCTTGATCGAGCGGATTGCGGCGGATCCGCGAGCCTGTCACGATGATGGGTTCATCGCCGGTCGTGGTCGCAGTTTCGGCAGCGGTGGTCTCCTGCGCAACGGCAGTGTTGGGCGCGAGCAGCGCCAGAGCAGATACCCCTATGGTGAGATTGGCGGAGAGACGCATAAGTTTCCTCCTCAGCTGACAAGACGGGAAGAAACGCACAGTATATCAACTACCGGCAATACAAAGTTATGTGACGAACGCCTTTTTCGCAATCAATGTAACCTTTGTAACACATCTTGCAGGTCCTGTTGGATCGTCTCGCAATACCAACGCTTTGCGCCCCGCCCGACGAGGGCGCGGCGCGAAGTTTACTCCTGGCTGTGTCTGCGAAAAATTGTGCCGCGCGTGGGCCGCGAGGGTCGCTCGCTCCCGGATTACCACGCCCGGCCCAAAAGGCTTAGCAGCGCTTTAGTACTCGTTTCTGAATACTGGGCGCTGATTGTATCAATGAGCGCGCCTGATGCTACAGAGCCAGGCGTCGCTCACAGCCGAACGGCGTTGCGCTCAACCCGCCGGATTTGCCTGCTGAAAGACTGGTGCCGCTTACAGGACTCGAACCTGTGACCCCATCATTACGAATGGTAGAGAGCACCGCGTAAAAAGCTATAAGTATCAGTCAACTCGTGCCTTCGGCGGCTGGTAACCTTTGCCTCACCCAAACATGACCCAACCCGAGGAAAGACCGGAATTTCGGCGTTTCCTACTGAATAAGCGTTAGCTCAACCTCTCACGGTAATCTGACCCGGTCTCGGCCCGGCGAAGGTCGGCTTTGCGCCCTACTTTCAGTCGTCCGCTTGGCCCAATGTTTTCTTGAAACTTGCCGCTTATCTCTGCTGGCTCGCGCGGCGCATGAATTGACCGACAGAGAGCTTGCTCGTTCGAGAGCGCGGTGTAGGAACAATGGTGACCGATTTGGACCGGCGTTAATTTCCGATGAGGCAGAGCGCGCTGTGGGGGGAGGCCGAATTGATAAGTAAGCAAAGCATTCCAGCATTGCGTTTTAAGCAGTGGCTCGATGACTGGGATGCCTACGATTTCAATGAGGCAGCGCACCGTCGACGGCCGTCGGAGAACATCTTCATGTTTTCGATGTCAGCGGCGGAGTTGCGGAAGCTCTGCGATGTCTACAAGCGGGAACGCGATGGCGCGGAAGCTGAAGGTATTCAACGCATTCGGGACGTCTCTCGCACTGGCCGTATACAACGCTATGTGCGCTTCGGTTATCCATATGGCGATCTGAAACCGCCTCAGCGGACACCAGAGACATTGCCGCTGCGAAAGCCTGGCTGGCTCCCGACTGCGATTGTGCTGAACATTCTGGTCGAGGGCGACGAGCGGCGCGGACGCACTTTGCATCCGCGGCATCTTGTGAATGTCGTCGACAATGGGGACGCCTGCTGCAGGCTCGAGCTCCCCGCAGACACCGATTTTGCCGACGACGAACTCGCACCGTTCGAAGTAATTGACGGGCAGCACCGTCTATGGGCGTTCGATGCAGCCGGGGATGATCAGCCCATTCCGGACGATTTCGAGCTGCCTGTCGTCGCTTTCCATGGTCTGGACATCGCCTGGCAAGCCTACCTGTTCTGGTCGATCAACGTCTCACCGAAGCGAATCAATCCGAGCCACGCCTTCGATTTATATCCACTTCTGCGGACCCAGGACTGGCTGGATCGGGTCGGCGAGCTGACGGTTTATCGCGAAGCGCGCGCACAAGAGTTGACCGAACTGGTATACGCGCACCCGCGAAGTCAGTGGCATAATCGGATCAACATGCTGGGCGAGCGCGGCTCGGGTGGCGTGAGCCAGGCAGCATGGGTGCGCGCGTTGCTGGGCAGTTTTCTTAGCACAGGACGCGGGCAAGGACGTCCAGGGCTGTTCCAATCTAATCTCGGAGACGACGACGAACCGCTTGAATGGACTCGTCCTCAGCAAGCAGCCTTTGTGATTCAGCTCTGGACCGATCTACTTGACGCGATCAGCCGCAACGATAGGCAATTTTGGATCCGGGCCTACAAGAAGGACCCGCAGAAGGCCTTCGCTGATAAGACCTCGTGGCTGAACCAAGACCAGGGCGTGCGCGCGGTTCTGGCAATTGCCAACGACGTTTTCTTCGCTGGCGCCCGCCTCTGGCGCCTCGACCGCTGGCACTTCCCCGAGCACAGTGAAAACGAAACTTCAGTGGAAGAGGTTGATGCCGCCCTGGACGGTTTGCGGAACACTGCGTTTCGCGCACGGATGATCGAGCTGGCGAATGGTCTCTCATGCTTCGATTGGCGCTCACTCGAAGGCCCCGAGGTCAAGGGTGACGAGGATGTAGAAGTGCGGAAGCGGTCTTATCGCGGCAGCGGCGGATACGCCGCCCTTCGAGAAGACGTGCTACGCACTATCGCCGAAGATGACACGCAGGTCGGTCGAGTTGCGCAAGACCTGATCGATGTTGGTGCATAATGACGATCCGTAACGGAATTCTACAGCGGGCGGATCGCGGACACCTACTTGGCGCACTCGCGGGATTCGCAAATCGAACAGTGGACCAATGGTGCCCCACGGGGCACCCCGCGAACAACGGTCAGCTGCCAGTATGGAACCGCTGGGGGGCAGTCACGACGGCACAGGCAATCGAGGGCCTGGCGGCTTCGGTTCCCAATCATTGTATCGACGGCTGGAGTTATGCTTCGCGTTCCCTATCGGCTGTTCTTGCCGGCGATGGCCATGCTGCGCGCCATCTCGCCTATTATGCTCAACTGCGGGCCGGTCTGTGCATCCTCGCCAATCTTGGCGTCGGGGTGTTCAATCGCACAAACTTTGTCGTCACGGCCACCGGAGCAATAGAGCGTCTCGACGAACCGCCTGTAGATCGCCGTGGCCGGCCACGTAGAAACGGGCCCGGCATGGGCACGCACGACATCGTGTGGCATGCGCTTAGCGCATGGGCTTCCGAGGTGCCTACGTCCCGCGCTCTACTCGCTCTGCTTAAGATCAGGGGCAGCTCTCTAAGGGAATGCCTCGACGCGATTTGGCCAGGCATTCCGGCGACGGGGGCAGCCACCTCACTGATCAAAGCATGGGGACTGGACCTGAAGCGGGGCAAGGACGAACACGTCTATCGAAACATCTCGAGCTATTCGCCTCAGGCAATGAACCCGCTCGCGCCGTCAATTCCCGGAGCCATAAGTTTCGTTCGAGATTTCTGGGCGATGTTCGAACCGACGTCAGGCGCCAGCTTCGACCAGCTCGACAGATTCATGCTGCGCTCGCTACTGCTTAAGCAACATCGCACGGTGACAAACGATCAAAACTATGCGGATGGCGCCATCGCATCGCGATACGGTGAGCTGCCGGCTGCGATTCGGTCCCTGGCTTCGGTCGAATTCCTGACAAGTGCCCAACAGCCAAGGAGCCCAGCCTTCTTGCAGTTGGCGAACTCGACGAGCCTTCCGGCCCAGCCCACCGAGATGCTGGCCCGCGCATTCCTGCTATTGCGCGCGGCAACGGCGCTGACGCACAACTCGTTGATCGAAGCGGGAGTCAGCTGCGCGACAGGCGATATGCGCCCGTGGATTGATCCGATTGCCGCTGCTCGAGGTTTTTGGCCACCCGCCCAACCGCTGAGCGACCCGATCGACTTGTGGCTGGACGTCGAACTAGCGCTCCTTGAGTTTGATGAGTCGGTGAACCCCGAGCCGACCTCATTGAATGCTTGGATGGCGCACACCGCTAAGGGGTTGCCGACGATCTATGAGGCTGAGCGTATCGGAGTTTGGAGCTTGTGTGCATGACCTCGTGGTCCCGATCATGACAGATCCGTTTCTTAAATGGGCCGGAGGAAAGCGGTGGCTCGCCAACTCAGATCAACTTCCGGTTCCGGCATACTACAATCGATACATTGAGCCGTTCTTAGGGGGTGGTGCGATCTTCTTCCACCTAGCTCCTACGAGCGCCATTCTGTCAGACATCAATGGCGAACTAATTCATCTCTACACTGTCCTGCGCGACTCGCCTCGCGAACTGATGGAGCTCATGCAGCAGCACCATAGAAATCATAGCAACAGCTATTATTACGAAGTGCGATCTGTGATCCCTGACGGCGAGCTAGAGCGAGCGGCCCGCACAATGTACCTCAACCGCACGTGCTGGAATGGGCTCTACCGCGTCAATTTGAAGGGCACTTTCAACGTGCCAATCGGCACAAAATCGACGGTCGTTTTCGACAACGAGGATTTCGGGAAAATATCTCAGCGGTTGCAGAACGCGAAGCTTTTTTGTCGCGATTTCGCGCCGACCATTGCCGAGGCGACGGACGGCGATTTCCTCTTCGTGGATCCTCCCTACACCGTCCGGCATAACCTAAACGGCTTTATTAAATATAATGAGACGCTATTTGGGTGGGAGGATCAGATTAGACTACGCGATGCTGTCGCGGCGGCAATTGATCGCGGCGCAGCAGTTGTCGTCACGAACGCCGATCATGAGTCTGTTCGCGAGCTCTACGCTGATATCTGTTCCTACCGCTCAGTAACGAGGGCCAGCGTGTTGGCGAGTGAAGCCAATCGGCGCGGAAGAACTACGGAAGCTCTATTTTCAGCAAACCTTTGAACCTCGCTGAGGGAACAGACTGAGGCGGCAATAGGCCCCTATGCCAAGCGCAACAGCTCAAAGCCATTGCGTCGCTGCTTACATTAGCTGGCCCGAGCTCAGGCGAAGAGCAGTCCGGTTTGCACTCCTGCCGTTTAAGAGCTGCCCGACCGCTTCCGGCCCAATTTCCGCCATTCGCACGCCGCCCGGGTCCAACAGCAGTACCAACCCCCGGGCGAGTTATTTACTAGGGTCAGCGGGACAATCACAGTAAGCGCCGACGGAAGGTGGCGTTGACGCGGCCTGTCAGGCTTTGCGGCGTGTC
>CAURZK010000002.1:0-604855 GCA_963529855.1 uncultured Erythrobacter sp.
CATCCCGAGTCACCACCAGCACCTGCTCGCTGTGGCGACGCCCGAAGAGGCTGGGTAATGTCTGATTGAGCCGCAGGCAGTCGACGAAGCCACTTAGGTTTTCACGTTCGTCGGGCAGCACAAAGGCACGGTTATAGCCGGCAAAGAATGCTTTCAATATCGGCGAGGCCGGGTTCTCGCTGGCCCATAGGCCAAGGTTATCGGCGAGAACTTCCTTATGCTCGAAGATGGCCATGGCATATCATGGCGCCGGTTCTGATGCGGCGCAATGGGAGCGCGTGCCGGCTATGCATTTCGCGGAGGCGCTGGAAAGCGCCATGGGCCAATGGAGCGAAAAATGCTGGTTTGAACCTGCGGAGCGGTTCGATCCCATAGTGTGGGAGGGTGCCACCGTAGCAGAAGCGTGGACGGATCCAGCGCCCGGCGTGCGCGTCGAGATGCTCCGTAGAAATGCTGGGAGGCAGCATCCGACCGGACCGGCCCACAGACACGCGCTCTCGAGTCGCCGCATCGCGCGCTCTTCCGAGAGATCACCGGTTTCGAACGCAAGGGCCTTGCTGATGCAGCACCTGGCGCCGGCTGCGTCCCAGCAGACAGCCGGCGGCCCGAAGCGGACGAGTAGGCACTGATGTGAGAGATGACTTGCCAGACCGGTCCTGGCGCGCATCGCAGTCGCGCCAGCGCAAACTCAATTCGTTCAACGGGCAGGCCGAGGACCATCGCGAGTTTTTCAGCGATGGGACGTGACTTTCGCTGGGCAGCACCGGCGCCCCGACTTTGAGCTTATTCGGGTTAAGCGGTCAGTTCATGCATGACTTTTCCCATAAGTCTGGACAAACCTACCTGCTGCGAGCGGATGGGTACTTCCTATAGGTTCAGCAAAGCCTGGCCGGGGCATTCCAGGAATGCGAAAGAGAGCGCAAAGCTCGCAAAGCTCATTCAGGCGAGTGCATCTAGTCTGCCTCATTCTACCAGATTGTTCATTCTCCCAGCAGTCAGGCTACCAAGCGCTTGGCGTTTGCAGCGAAGAGATCGGGGACCTGATCTGCTTCGATGGCCTTGCCGAAATAGAAACCCTGACCTAGCGTGCAGCCGTCGTCGAGCAGCAACCGCCTCTGCACTTCCGTTTCAATACCCTCTGCGACAACATCGATTTTCAGGCTGCCGCACAAGTCGAGGACGGCCTGAACGATTGCCCGAACCTCGGCGTCGAATGTCATCTTCTCGACGAAGGATCGGTCGATTTTGACCACATCTACCGGAAAATCTCGCAGGTGAGACAGCGATGAGTGCCCGGTTCCAAAATCATCGAGCGCGATCCTGACGCCCGCCGAGCTGAGCAGTTTCAGTGCCCTGGCTACGTATCCTGAGCAGTGGTTCACGAAAACGTGCTCCGTCACCTCAACTTCGATGAGTTGTGGAGGGATCGCGTGCTCCTCCATCCGCGCTATCAGACGCTCGGCGAAGTCATCGCGAAGAAATTCGGCCGGGGCGGCGTTGATGGCCACAAAACCAACCGGAACATTCTCGGACTGCCAAGAGCGCATATCGGAAAAGACGCGGTGCTGCATCAGATCGCCGATCTTTGCCGCAAGTTCGTAATCTTTGAATGCTTCCGACACCGTGTTGGGAAGCTGGAGCCCGAGAGTCCCGTGACGCCAACGAAGCAGCGCTTCCATGCCCACGATGCGACCGGTCCGCAGATCGACCTTTTGCTGATAGTGTGGCTCGACAGACTTTTCTGACAGCGCCATTCGCGCCATGCTCAATTGCGATGCGGCAGTCTGCGCTTGTTCGCGCATGTGACCGTGAAACATTCGTGTGCCGCCTCGTCCGCTATTCTTTAGGGCATAGAGTGCGATGTCAGCGTTCTTCAGCAACTCGTTGGCGCTCGTCCCATCGTAGGGAAAAACGGCACCGCCTATGCTCGCTCCCGCACTCACGTACCGGCCTTCATATCGAACAGGCTGCCGTAACCGTTCCACGATCGTCTCGCCCAGTCGCATGGAGTCGATGCTGCCGGCCGCACCTTCCAGAACGACTGCGAACTCGTCGCCGCCGAGGCGCGCTACGAAGTCCGACGATCTGATGGATTTTTGCAGGCGCCGCCCAAACACGCGCAACAGGTGGTCGCCAGCACCATGTCCGAGCGTATCGTTCACATGCTTGAAGTGATCGAGATCTAGAAGAAGCAATGCGACATCGCCGCCCGATTGCATGGCGCGAATGGTCGCGGCCTGCAGGTGGCTTTCAAAGGCGCGGCGATTTGGCAAATCGGTGAGCGCGTCGTGTTCGCTTGCCCATTTGAGCTCCTGAGCAGTTTCGCGTTCCTTGGTGATGTCTCGCGAAATGGAGAGCAGTCGTGTGACTTCCCCTTGCTCGTTTTTCATCGGTGTGATGACCACATCCCACCAGCGTGGTTGGTCCAAAGCCGTAGGACAGAAGCCGGTGAAGCGGGCGACGTCGCCAGCCAGTGCTCGGTCCATGCTGGCTTGCAAGGTTTCCTTGCCTTCGTCGGGCCACAACGAAGCCCAGGACGTGCCGCTCAGTTTATCGAACTTATCGAGCTCCAAAGCGCGCAAACCGGGCCCGTTCATGTAATCGAGGGAGCCATCGGGCAGAACGATCTTTATGCAATCGGCGCTCGCCTCGAGAATACTTTCCTGAATGCTCCGACTATCGTGCAATGCCTGCTGAGCTTGTACGCGCTCATGAATGTCAGTGCACGTGCCGTGCCAGCCAGTGATGTTCCCGTGCTCGTCAAATTCCGGCGCGGCTCGCCCGAGCACCCAGCGATATTCGCCGGAATGATGACGCAATCGATACTCGATTTCGTAGGGATCGCCCGTCGCGAGCGATTTGCGCCAGGCCGTCCAGGCCCGCTCCTGATCCTCAGGATGAAACATGTCGTTCCATCCTGCCCCGTCGGTAGACCCCGCAGGTGCTCCGGTGAATTCATACCACAAGCGGTTGTAGTAATCGTGAAAACCGTCAGGTCGGGTGGACCAGACCATCTGCGGAATATGGTCCAGCGTCTTGCGGAGCTGAGCTTCGCGGTCCTTCAAAGCCTCTTCGGTCCGTTTGCGATCGTCAATGTTTCGGAAGAAGACCGTGATGCCGTCATCTATCGGCGCTGCATGAGCTTCGTACCAGTGGGCAATTCCAGGCATGAACGCCTCTACTTGGCGTGGCTGCTTATCGCGCATAACGCGCTGATAGATCTCCCAAAAGGGTGTTTCCGCCAGCAGGGGGAAAGCTTCCAGGATGTGAGTGCCTTCGAGATGCCGGCCGGCGCAAATTTCCGCCCGTGCCCTGCCGTTGAAGTAGGTAAACCGCCAATCTCGATCCACGCTGAACACACAATCTGTGGTGCTCTCGAGCACTCGGGCCAGCCGTGCCGCGTTGGTGGCCGCAGCCAGTTGGGAGTCTGCGCTAACCTGCCTCAAGGAATGCTGTTCACTTACGTCAGTGATCATTCCTTCCAGAAAAAGTCCTTCGTTGCCGGGGCCGAGCACAGCCTGGCCTTGCTCCTTGACCCAGCGGATATCGCCCGAGCGATGCAGAATTCGATAGCTCACTGAGAACGGTTCATTTCTGGCGATCGCCGCTGCGATCTGCTGCTCCACATCGGCCACGTCGTCAGGATGCATCAGGTCCTGCCAGGTGGCATGCTCGAAGTGGCTCGCGCTGTAGCCGGTTACGATCTCTACCCCGCGGCTAACGTGCTCCATGCGCCATGGCGGGGAATGCTCACACCGATAGAAAACACCGGCCAGTACGTTGAGGAGAGACGAAAACTGACGCTCACTCTCGGCAAGAGCACCGCTATCGGCAAATGGCCCGACGATGCCACGCTCGGCACTGTCATCGCCACACCCCGAATTTTCGACGGCCGGTCTGGCAAGATCGAAATCCTCCGCGCACTCCGATCCGCTGGAACTTTCGGCAACCACGCTCGCGCGGACGTCCATCCCATTCTCCTAACCTCTTCCTGTTAGGGCAGGATGGTGAACAGATTCTTCAGCAGGCATGCTAAAACCTGCTGGGCTGCTCAGCTTGACCCAGTTCTCTCTGGTTCGTCGATCTGTACGCTGTCGGATCACAAAGACATGGAACCCGGTCATGAAATGGATTGGATGCGGAAAGCTAGCATCCTGGAGGACCAGATCGGACGGTCCGCTGCCGGCCCGACAACTGCAACTATGGAGCGAGCAGAATTCGGGTTTGCTGGTCCATCGATCCAAACCACTTCGAAAGAGCAGTCTCAAAGATCGGACCACCGTGCGCGAGAGCGAACAGGGTGAGCGACGAGCGCAGCTTTAAAGCGTCGGCGTCACCAAACACTTCAGCCGCACTGCAAGTGGAAAGATCCTGAAGCGCCTCTACGCATTCGCGGAGGCGAGCACCAAGGATCGGATGTGCCAGGTAAGCCCGAGCCTCGGCGAGCGAGCCAATAGCGTACAGTTTCGCCATTGCACTGTGGCCCAGCCCGTGCGCCTGGGGGAATATGAACCACATCCAATGTCCGCGCTTTCTGCCGCGGCGAAGCTCGGAAAGCGCAGAAGTGTACACGCTCTCTTGCGCGTCGATGAAGCGCTGTAAATCGAATGGATCGTTCGCCATCAAAAGACCTTCGTCTGCACGGCAGCCACGCTCAAGATCATTTTGCGCGCTTTGCGCGGATATGCCGGAGATTTCGAAACAGGCGTTGCCGTTTGAACCAGAGGGGACAGGAGTTTAACAGCACAAATATGGATTTGGATGACCTTCTCTTCCGCTATTTCGGAAGTCGCGATCTCGCTGACGTTTCGCCAGCGGCACTGAGCGCCGGTGCGGAGCGTATGCAGGTGGATCTCGGTATGACACGAGACAGAAAGCAGCGCTTCGCCCTGTGGAGCTTGCTTTACACGCTCGCTGCTGCACCCGAACTGGACGCTGCATTCGACGACGAGACTGATCGGGAGGCTGCGCGCAACTTCATGGACTTGCTCGCATCCCAGTCATGAGGCGTCTTAAGCCGCTGGCGAAAGCCAGAAGCCGTTGGCTGCTCAGGGGGCGAATGTGGTCTTGGCAATGGGCCACTTCTGTCGGTTTACAACGCCTTGGCTCAAGCCATAAAGCGCTGGCACGTTAGACTCTCGCGACCCGATCCAGCGTGCAGCGTCGCTCATTAGGTCTTCGCGCTAAACGGGTGTACAAGGCGGGATCGCTGACGACGTCCTGGCAAGTCCGCGACCGAGAGACCATGGTGCTCCCGCTGATTGGGAGCCAATATCCCAGTCTCGTTACTGTAACCGTCACCATGCAAACACCGGCTTGCTCGCAGAAGCTTGCTGCGAAGAACCGCGTTTACGTCGCCTCTCCATACGAGGCATGATTGGGGCTGCTCTGTGATGATGACCGAAGACGAAATGTTTGCCCGTGCCGAGGCGATTGAGCTGACTACGGAGCGTCTCTGGCTCGACGGGATGGATATGGCTTCCGCAAAGCGCATTGCGCTCCTGGCGAACCCAAAACGCAATCAAAGGATATAAGCACCGTTATGCCCACCTCGCACAATATCCCTGCATGTGCCGCTCGGATTGGCATTACGAGAGCTCTTTTGCTATCTTAGCATCATCGCGCGTTTCGGAAGTTGGCATGCACGCGAATAGGAGCAACTAGCAGCTCCCGCCTTTGCAGAGGGAGGGTCGCATCTCTACTCTCATTATTGTTTTGCTGGCCATTGCGCTGACGGCCGCTGTTGCATTCGTAATTTCCGAGCTGCTCACGCGCCGACGACGGTAGCGCAAATTTTTATGGCAGTAGCGAATTGTTAGCTGATTTGCTGTCAGAGGTAATCGAGAGTTAGCGGCTGTCATCGAAGAGCATTGCTTCGGTTACGCGCCGAAGCTCAGATCAGTGTAATAAAACCTGACTGCAAGGGTCGCACAACCTTGTTGTGGGGGCGGGCGGGCTTGTTCAACCGCTCGCCTCCCACCATTTTTTCGAACGGATCACCGGTTTGCCCGCCTAGGCCGCACTACGTCTGCCGATGTGGGCCTTCCCAAAGGGGGAGCACTGTTTCCTGACGATCGGACGTCTCTGGCCCTTCCAACCGATAAGGCAAGCATTTTGAACTATTTAGACAAAGCATGTCGGCTTATTTTCGCCTGATCGAGAAGCGTTAGTCGTGCCGTCATTCCCCTTGGTCTTAACAGGGGGACACATAACATGAAGTTGACTGCGGCGTTAGCCGTGCTTGCGCTCGGCCTGGGACTGGGCGGCTACGCGACGGTGATGAATGGCACGAACGTCGATTACACGAGCGAATCTCGTCCCGAGGGCGCTACAGTAAAGTTCAATAATGGCGCGACGTGCACAACACCACGCAAACTCGAGATGGGGCGCAAGGATGATTTGCGCGCCGATATGACGCGCGAAGGTTGCAAGCCGACTTACATTTTAATCCAGTCGAAGCTTGGTGGATCGGCGTTTGGCAGTTCTCTGTCGGGCGGGGGGATCGGCGCCGTGGTCGATGGAACCAACGGTGCCCGCAATCGCCTATATCCGCGTCCGCTGAGCGTGCGCATGGCCCGCCTCGGTAACGACGAAGTAGCCGTGCTGCTCGATAAATGTCGTGAAGACCATGCAGGCCCACAATGACGATGTCCGCGTCGATGTCACCCAGACAATCGGCCCCGAGCTTGCGGCAATCGAGAGTGAAGCGGGTCAGTAAGACTGAGGGACGTTGATTTGAAAGAGGTGGCCCGGTTCGGGCCGCCTCTTTGCGCTTTACCGCCGGCTGGTCACTTCGACCGAACTCGGTCTCGCACCGCAAAGTTCACACCGCAGTCGTGCGATGAGGCGGTGAAGCTTCATAACGCGCGGTATGCCTCGAGCGCGGGCGAAAGCCTGAAGAGGGTAGACAGCCTTGCGACCGCATCCGCACTGGATGTGCAGCCAAGCGTGCGGCTGATACCAGATCGGATCAACAGGCTTAGGGCTGGTGTAATCGGCCATAAGGCATTTGCGCGGAGCGACGCGAGTCTGGCAAGAACGAAAGCAGTACAAATGGGCAGAATACGTTCTGCGCTGTTATGTTCGACTGGCTCGGACTGTCGCCTGATCAGTTCGGCGAAAGGTAAGGGCAGTAGCTTGAGCACGCCAAAAGACCTGATGCAGATTGAAGCAATTTCTTGCTAAGCTGGAGTCTTTCTCAAGCTGGACCTGCATGCCTTAGCTGAGAGATCGCCCGCACTCCCGCCTTTATCGCGAGAAAAATATGCCTCGCAAAGTTACCGCGCTCTCGACAGGTACTGCGTTTGCATTGGGGTGCTGCTCTCTTCCGGCAAATCAGCGTACACTCAAGATCGATCACGCCGACAGGGTAGGAGGGTGCCGATGAACTTTGTTGAGATGGAAAATCGCGAGCTCGTCAGGTGGGCATCCGGTTTTCGCATTGGACTGGAGGGTTCATTTTGCATCCTCCGCACCTTGGTGCTGGGACAAGCAATCCCTGTTTGCAGAGCTATCGAGCTGATCCAGGAGATTGGCTGTGCCCTCGAGACGCAAACGATGACAGCAACGCAGAGGCATGTCGCCAACAGTTCATTGACGCAATTTCGCGCCGCATTCCTGAGCGATGTTGAAGCGGCTATTGATCATCCAAATCAGCCACCTACTGACATTCAAGTAACCATGCGAACCGGAGGAGAAATTTAAGGAGACGCTCCGATTGCATCGCTATTGGAACACTTCCTTGATACGCTGGTTGTACTGACACTTCCGCATCTCTTGGCCTCGCGTTAGCGGGGCCTTTTTTGTCTCAGCCAAATGTCAGCAGCATGAAGATCCAGCATTCAGCCGACCATCAGCGCATGCAAGGCAGAGACTCACACCGTATATTGTCTAAGCTCCTGTGCTAACGCGCCTGACAGTATTTTGACTGTCTGCGATAACGTCACCCATCTGCGCCCTGTCAATAAATTGCTGAAGTTTCCAGGGCAAAGCTGACGAACTCATCTATTTCGCTTCGCCGACCGCAACAATAGGCCTAAAAACGCAAATAAATAACGCCATGATGCCGAATTGCGGAAGCGGGCACTCGATTGCTCTTCGGGGATGAACTTGACACTAAAGCCAGGGCGAGTAGGGCGACCCAACTCCTTTCGGATTTGGGTGTCAAACGCCGGATTATTTCCAGGCGATACCGGTCGTCGTGGTCCTTAAACTTTAGCCTTTTGCCGCCGATGATCACGCACGAACCTTGGCGACAAATTTTTAATCCTGTGTCGCAGGGTGGTATTTTTTACGGGAAACGTTGGAAAAAGGCAGTTTGACACGGCTCTTTCTCCCTGCGGTCATCGCCTAGGCGAGCCTTCTTAACGAGCCGTCGCGCCGAAAATAATGCTTAAAGGGTGAGACAATTCGCAAGCATTATCCCGCGCTTTGGCCTAGCATGTTTCAAAATGAGGCCGGAGACAAATGTGATTAAGCACAAATCTGAAACACCCGTGTCTACCGGCATAGAGGGGTTAGACGAGATTCTTCGGGGCGGTCTTCCTCCTTCCAACTTGTACATGATTCAAGGTCCGCCCGGTTCTGGAAAGACAACAGCTGCGCTGCAGTTTCTACGGACCGGTGTCAAGGCAGGGGAGCGTTGCATTTATGTAAGCTTGTCGCAGACCACAGCGGAGCTGGAATCAATCGCCCATTCGCACGGCTGGACTTTGGACGGCATCCACGTCGAGGAGCTTTCATCATCTTCGGCCGTACACGCCGGGTCGGACCAGACAATCTTTCAGACCGCCGAACTGCGCCTTGATGAAACCCGTCAAATCATCGAGCGGGCCATTGAGGAGTACGAGCCGCACCGCCTGGTCTACGATTCACTGCTCGAGATCCGACTGATCACTGGTGACACCCCTCGGTTTCGGAGGGAATTGCTGGGATTCAAGGCCTTTCTGGCCAAGCGAAAAATCATTGCGCTACTGCTCGATACCCAGAGCGGCGACGCTCTGGGCAATGGAGAGGAAGTTGAGGGCATCGCGCACGGTGTGATCCGGCTTGATAAGTCGCTGGAAGATTATGGCCCCGTGCGCCGCCGTGTCGAAGTGAGTAAGATGCGCGGAGTTCCCGTCATCGACGGTTATCACGACATGGCGATACGCGATGGTGCAGGCGTTGTCGTTTTTCCGCGTATCGTTCCTGGCAATGCTGCCGAAATGCAAAAGCCGGACTTGATCAAATCGGGTGTCGACACACTCGACGAGATGTTTGGCGGCGGTCAGGAAGCGGGCACGACAACGCTCGTGATCGGCCAATCCGGGACCGGCAAATCGACCATGGCGTCGCTATACTCGACGGCGGCGCTGAAGCGCGGAGAAACTGTCGCGTTGTTCCTGTTCGAGGAACGGCTCGAGACTTTTTTCAGACGCTCGGAAGGCCTCGGAATGGAGCTGCGCAAGTTTCACGAAGATGGCCAGCTGATCATTCGCGACTTCAACCCTAACGAGATATCTCCCGGTGAATTCGCACAGCTCGTGCAAAAAATCGTCGAAGAGGATCAAACTCGAGTGGTCGTCATCGACAGCTTTACAGGGTATTTGAATTCATTGCCGTACCGCGACAAGGCTGTACGAGACATTCAATCACTTCTCAAATTTCTTGCGCGCTCCGGGGTTTTGACGATGCTTATCGTCGCCCAACATGGTCTACTTGGCCAGAACGTCGGTATCGATGTCGACGTCAGTTTTCTCGGGGATACGGTTTTGCTGCTTAGGATCGAAGAGGATGAGGGCCGGCTGCGGCGCAACATAACGGTGGTGAAGAAACGTCATGGGCCGCATGACCTCGATGTGCATGAACTTTTTATTCGCAGTTCGGGGATCAGTGTGGTGCCGTATAATCGTCTCCCGGATTCGTGAGCGACATCAAATCATCTTTGGACCGGGATGCTTTCGATCGCGTCCTGTTGTTGGCACCCTATCGTCGGGACTCAGAATATCTCTCGTCGCTGCTGAACGAACACCACATTGAAGCAGTTCTCGCGGTTGGTACCGACCTTGCCCAATCTCTGCGTGAAGCCAGCGGCGTTCTTATCGCGACCCACGAGGCGCTAACGCCCACAGTAGTCGAAGAAGTAGCGAAGCATCTCGCCGATCAGCCCAGTTGGTCCGAAATGCCGGTTGTCATCCTGCTTGACCGAATGTCACCTGATGCGCGGATTCGAAGCGAGCTTGCCGACTCCTGGCCGCGTGCCAGGTTGCTGTTCTACCAGCGTCCGGTCAGCGCCCTTGAACTGTTGAGCGGTATCCAGTCGGCGATGCTGGCCCGGATGCGGCAGCGCGAGGTCGGCGATCACATCGAGCGAGAAATCGAACTGCGCCGGGAACTTAACCATCGCGTTAAGAACATACTCGCGAGCGTCGCTTCAATATTTCAAATGACACGCCGGGGTGCCGCCTCGCTCGAGGAATTGAGCGCTGACTTCGTCAGCCGTCTACAGGCTTTGTCTAACGTCCATTCGGCAGTATTTCAGGCGGACGATGACGCGGTTTCCGTTCACGACGTGGCGGCTCTTACATTCGCCCCTTACGAGGTTCGCGGTACCCAGCGGATTATAGCCAAGGGTCCACACCTCATGCTGGGTAGGGAATCGGCCACGACACTTGCTCTATGCCTGCATGAGCTCACAACCAATGCCATCAAATATGGAGCTCTTTCGTTTCCAGCGGGCAGGGTTACATTCGAATGGCAGCTTGATTCCGAGCGATTGTCGATCCGCTGGTGCGAAGAAGGCGGCCCACCCGTCATTCAACCCCAACGATCGGGTTACGGCACGAAATACTTGCGCGCGGCACTCACAGGTCTTTTCGGGGAGGCTCCAAGCATCTGCTTTCTACCCTCTGGCCTAGAGTGCGCCGTGTCCGGCGACGCAAAAAAAATTCTTGGCAACTTCTGAGCCAACAACACGTTAGGCAGCAATGATCACCTCTGGGCCGCTCCGCATCCTGTGTCTCGAAGATAATCCGCTTATTGCGTTTCACGTCGAGCAGATGATTGAAGATCTCGGCCATTTACCGGTGCTGACGCTCGGAAGCTTTGCCGAACTTCAAAAGCAAACGGCGCTTGAGGTGGATTGTGCGTTGATCGACATTGATTTGGTCGATGGCCGGACGGGACCGGATGCGGCAAAATGGCTCAAGGAGCGCCAGATACCGGGGCTCTTCGTGACCGGACAATACGAGATCGCGTCCCACTTCAGTGATCTCGTAAGGGGCATTCTCGTCAAACCGATAAGCACCGACTCTCTAGGACTGGAGTTGGAAAGACTCTCGCTTCATCAATCTCATTCGCACGATGATCAGTTTCGAAATTCTTAATTCCCTCTAGGTGAGGGCTCCCATATTATTCGGCCAAGCCTATCTCGTCTTTGAGCTAAGCTGATATAGTTCCGCGAAAGTAGTGCTATCCCGCAGCTTGTTACAATAAACTTTCGATCCTTTGCCAAAATCTTCACAAAATGCGAAGCATCGACGTCCAATTCGTGATTACGGGGGGGAGGGCGCAACTCCTGGCAGAGTTGGGTCATGACGTGACCTCATTGACGAACGCGCCCCGGTCGCTCGTGGCCCTAGAGGGGTACGAGCTTTCGATTGTCGAGCAACGAGCAAATTCGGGGGGGCTAGTGCAGTTTTGACACCTGCTGTCCCCATCGAAGGGCGGCTACATTTCCTCGATTCGCCGATGGCTGGGATGTCATCACCGACCGCTTTGCTAGCCGCACAAATCGAGTCATCTGGTAGCACACACGATTTATAGCAGGGACTCGAATTAGGGGTATCGCAGGGGGTATTTGCGAAAAGTATCAAATAAAAACCGTATATTACAACGCATTAGGTCGTATTTGTCTGATCCCTCCTCCGTGCTGTACAAGCGTGAGAATGTGCCCGCGCTGCGCCAACTTTTTGCGCGAACCGACCACGCCGGGAGAGGCAGCAAACCTGACAAGGATGAAGACCCCGCCTGATCGCATTGACCGATCTCAGGCGCACTAAGAGCCGGCTTTGACATCATTGACGGCTAAACATCCGAATTAAGGGCGCTTCGTTGCTAGACGGTATCGGAATGGGCGAATAGCTTGATCCGGTGGATCTGCCGTTCAATGCTTCTTTGACGAATGGTGTACTTGGCCGGAAACGGCCACGAACATTTGCACCATCGAAAGTCAGCTTCACTTGATTTGGCGGATATGACCAGACTGTCCGAAACCGGCCCAAATGCGGCCAGGATCGATGGTTCAGAATGCTCAAACACAGTCCGCTAGGACCGCGATACATTTTCCTACGCGCGCGGACGACTTCTCAGCGGCTGGGACTGGCGAACTCCACTAACGCAGATCGGCGAATGCAGACGCAAAAAAAGGGTGGGGCGGCCCACCACAGCAGGCCGCCCCGATTTCGACTCAATTGCCAACGATCCTCCGATCGGCGAATGCGAGCTGCATCAGCCGCTCGCTCAACGCCCTGGCGCCTTGCCGGTAGGCAAGCTCGCCCCAGTCAGGCCAGCGGTCGATGCGCTCATGGAGCCAGAACAGCATCCGGTCGCGCGCATAATCGTCCGCGAACGTGACGGACCACAGAACGCGCGTGAGCGGGATGTTCGGTCCGAGGCCGACCCCCGCGAGCACGATGGCCGGCTGGCCTGCGATGTCCTTGCGCCCGAACCGGTATTGCAGGTGCAGGGTCGTACGGTCCTGTGCTGCGATCAGGCGATCGCGCTCGTCCTGATCGGGGGTGCCGGCGAGGCCGTGGAACGACTTCAGCGTAGGCAGGCCGATCGCAAGCGGCGCTGCATCCGGGCTCCGTGTGGAGGCCAGCATTACCAGGACCGCGCGTCCCTCGGGCGACAGGTCTGCATCGAGACTGGCCTCCGGCTGCGGCATCAGCAGCTTGTGGCCGGCGAGCCAACTCATGTAATGCCTGCTCCGGTCCCAACTGCCGAACAGATCGACCGCGCGTTCCTCGGTGAAGATTACCCGGCGGTCGAGCGAGACTAGCGTGGCGAGCATGTATTCAAGCTCCTGGTTGCGGGTATCGGTGCGCGGGATCGCGGCCATGCCCAACCGCTCCGTCCAGAAGTACTCGCGTACGCTGTGCCAGGTTTTGCCGGTATGGTCTGTCAGGGGCGGAAAGCCATCTAGCTCGCCTTGCGCCACGAGCCAGTAGCCCCACGGCAGATTTGGGTTGAACCGGTCGGTGTAGGGGATCTCGTCCCAGTCGCGCGCGCTCACCGGCGGCGCTCCGGATCTAGACCGACCGGCGGCGGGGATGCCGGATCGAGCTGGGTCTCGCTATCGCTTGTTCCGTCGACAGCCGCTCTGAGCTGTCGAGCAAGCCTGCACGTCTGCGAATAGACATAGGCGATATCACGATAGACCCGGCCATTCTCGGCGCCGAGGTCGTTCGCATTTACTTGACGACCGGGGACCAGATCGTGGTTCCGGTCGCACTGGAACCCGAACCACCACAGCGGTTCGTGGCTGCCATGATTGTCATCACCATCCTTGCTCCGGCCCGGACGTTTCCGATTAGCCGTTTTCGGATGACAGATGGTGATCTCCGTGGGCCCATCCTCGCAGGGCGCCGCGTAGTCGAGGCCGCCGTGCGGGCTGATTCCAAGCGCACCCGGCACGGCGTCGACCTCGAAGCCGAACAAGGGATTGTCTTCGCCGACGCCGACGAAACCGCCCAATACGCCGTCCTCCTGCCGCAAGATGGTACAGGCCAAGCCGGTGGACGCATCGACCCAGGCGAGCTTGTCCGGCTCGTGCTTCCAGGGTCCGTCGCCCGACGGATGGCGTGCGGGGACGTGGAACACCTGCGTCGCCTCGATCTGCGTGTCTGCAATGGGGTAGGTTTTGGTACCTCCGACCGGTACAAGCGCCTGGCTGGCTGTGGTTTTCTTCTTGGGCATTTCGATAAATCCTTCGGAAACGAAAAAGGCCGCTGTCCGACGTGGACAAGCGGCTGCTGGTCGCCCGCCGGATGGCGGGCGCGGATGGCACGGTAGATCTTGGATGACGGGCCGTGCCGGCTCCCGCCATCCTGCTGGATCAGGTCATTTTTTTCTCCCTCTTCCTTCCATCGTTATCGCCGTCATCACGACGGCCGATCCGATCGCCGCTACGCCTCACGGCGAAGCGGCCCTGTCCGGCTTCCAACTCGGTGCCTTGCGTGCCTGCTCGATCGCGCGCCACACTTCCCATGCCGAGGCCAGCCAGTCGCGTTGCTTCGGCCGGCAGTGGGTCCACAGGAATGTGAGCCACAGCGCCTGCGCATTGCGTGCGGCTCTGGCTTCCAGCCTCGTCCACATTGGACCGCTCTCGGCGACGATCCCGTAGGCCGCCGCCGCATCGAAAAGTTCGCGTCGGCCGCACGGCAGGCAGATCTTGGTGAGATCGGGCCGGTAGCGTGTGATCAACGACGGAGGGTGGGGAGGCAGCGTTCGGCCCAGGATAAGGCTATGCCTTAAAGCGTGATCCTGCATACGCGGCGTGCGCAACAGCACCGTCGCATCGCGCGGGATACGCGCTGCAACAGACTCGATAATAGCAGCTTGCGTCGCGCCGGAACCGAATGAGCGACGGTCGAGCTCGAACCGCGCGTCGTTTGACGGGCCGGTCCTCACCATGAGCAGCGCGGCGCCCGGCGTTTGGCCGCCATCGATACAGACCGATACCAGAACGCGCGGATGCGATATGCGGCGGCCCGCGGTCATGCCGCCTGCTCCATCCGATAGATATTCCCACGAAGGCCCGCTGAACGCAGTCGGTCTCGTGCCCACGGCTTGAAGTCCCGGATCAAGAATGCACTGTCCGGACAGGCCGCCAGCGCCGCATCGGCGACGGCTATAGCGCCGCGTTCCGGGTCGCAGCAGATCTCCCCCATGGCTGCCAGCCAGCGAAGGCCGACAATCATGGTAGTCATGACATCTGCGAGGACGTGGTCGTGGACCGCGTCCCACTCGCCATTCTCGACCAGTTTTCCGATGGCCTCGGGCGGCGAGGGCTTGGCAGGGATGCCGCACCCTGCCGCGTACTCGTCGAGATGAACCGGATCGGCCTGCACTGTGGTCGAGCGGCACAGGTCGATCCGCTCACGGGCATGCGGCGAGGTATCGCGCAGATGGACCGGCAGATCCAGACCATGGCGGCAAGCCTGGTAACGCAGCACCGCGAGGTCTCGAGCCTCTCCGCCCCAGGTCACCAGCCGCGCATCGCGTCCGATCGCATCAAGCATGTCGAAAAAGCCGCGCAGGATGTCGACTTCGGCGTAATCGGCGAGCGTCTTGACGACCGGCTCGGCAATCTCGGGAACATCGCTTTGGCTGTCGAACCGCACCACCATCCAGGCGGCCGCGGCGATGGTCTGGAACGGCCAGCGGATTTTCTCTTCCTTGCGACGGCCGCGCTGGTCGTATTTCGGTTCGCGGCCGTATGCCCAGGACCCATGCGCCTCACGCCGGAACTTGAACTCGAAATCGCAGACGAGGAAGACACGCGGACAGCTCGTCTCTTCTCGCGCCCGCGCAGCGAGCCAGGCGTTTGCCTGCCGCTCAAGCGAGCGTTCCCACGCGGCGAGATCGGTGGCGATGGTGTAGATGTTATCGGTCATGTGTTTTCTTCCGTTGCAGATGCACGAAGGCCCGCCGGGTCGGGCGGGCCTTCGTGAGGGTCATTAAAGGTTGGATGATGAGCTGCGGTCACCGATGCCGTTCGTGTGCGGTCATGGTGCTTAGCGTCGGCTCCGGAAGGCCGCTGCGATAGAACCAAGCCCGCTCGTGATCGACGAGTTCAGGCTCGATCTCCTTCTCCCAGACGCTCGCGCCCGCGTTCCAGCGATATTGCCGCGCTTTCAGCAGATCCTTCTTCCCGATCGGCGAGCCGGTCGCGCGCACGAGCGTGGTGGTCCGGTCGGCTCCTTCCAGCAGGCGTTTGAAGTGTGTGCGTTCGGGATCCGCGCCCCAACCGCTGCGACGCTGCTGGAGAAGCCAGAACAGCGACCAGACGTCGTCGCCCGCGCGGTGGCCGGTGCTATGCCAGCCTTCCTGTGCCAGCAGCCATTGCTGTGCGCGTCCGTCCATCCCCGCGCGCAGCCAGTCGATGTCCTTCATCGAACATCCCCAAGCGGCACCGGCGATCTGCGGACACCGCCGCTCCAGCCAGGCGATCTCGAACGACGAATTGTGCGCCACGAGCAGGTCCGCGCGATCGAGCATGGCGAGAATCGTTTCGTCGGGGATCGACTTGCCGATCAGGTGATGGTTTGCAAGGCCTGTTAGCCAGGTGATCCGAGGGTCAATCACGACGCCCGGATCCTCCTGCCATACGCGCGGAGCGCCGTGGTTCACGACCTCGCCGTTCTCGTCCACCCACACGAGCATGATAGCCAGTTCCATGATGCAATGGCTGGCGGGATCGAGACCGGTGGTTTCCAAGTCGATGAGGGCCAGGCAGCGCGCATCGGGCGGGGCGCCTGTCGGCGTATCGAAATAGGGCTGGGGGACCGCGCGCAGGACGCGGTAATTGCCGTCGGTTGCGAGGCGATGCGCGAGCGCTTCACTATCAGGGTTCAGATGTTCGGTAATCATTTAGGGTTGCCTTTCGGTTCGTTGCCGAACCGGCGAGGCGAGAGCCGAGCGTTCTCGCTCTTTTCCTCTCACCCTGCCGGTTCACCCGGCAGGTCTTCACTCCAGCCTTTTCATCGTCCGCATGCGCCGCGCCCGCGGTCATGTTTTCCCGCTGCGGATACAAAAAAGGGGCGGCCTCTCGGCCGCCCCGCTCCCAGTTTTATCGGGAGGATGCGTTACTCTACGTAGTCGTATCGCGACATGTCGATGGGCCACTGTTCAGCCTCTTCAGATGCCTTCGTTTCCCTCACAGCCTCGGTTCGAACGGATGCTACGTCCAAACGGCGGAGCAGGGCGTCGTGCTGATTGCGGAGTTCGTCGAGCCGCGCTTCGGCGAGATCCGCGCGCTCTTTTTCGGCTGCCGTCTCTCGCACGAGTTCAGCCAAGTCCTGCGCCATCGTTTCGACTTTTCCGTCCACGAGGGCACGAGCCTCACTTTCGCGATTGAGCTCGCTTTCGAGAAGTCCGATCTTCTCGCGCAGCAAAGCCTCGGTCTGGTCGCTGCGCTGACGCTCCCCCTCGATGGTTTTCCCGGTGAGCCCGAGCGCGATGTGGACGATATTTTCGACACCGGTGCGCAGCCGCTCTTCCAGTTCCTCCCGCAAACCGTCGGGCGCCTGCCGAACATGTCGTATGCCCTGCGCCTCCATGCGCGTCTTCCAGTCGTCTACCTTGTCGTAGATCGACTGATTGCCTTTCGGCATGCCAAGCGCGGTAGCAACGACGTTCCCATACACCTGGTCGAGATCGCCGCCGGCCTCTCGCAATAACCGAATGGCAATCGCATCGACGTCGGTCTGCGTCTTGTAATCCTTCTTTTTCATGATTTCGTAACTTTCCTGTCCGCTCCAGCGACAGCAGCGAATGTCGCTGGGTTCGCTAGATGATATCGGCGGTCAGCCGCGCACTTGTCGCGGCAAGCGTTTATCGGGAAAGATCGGCGGTTTTCTCGTCCGCTTGAGATATTGCTCTGAAGCGAAGGCAGCGAATTGCGTATCGTCGAACATGTGGTGTCGCGAGTATGGACGCGAACTGACGGCGATAGGAGACGAACCGGGCACGTATTATAACCACACGGTGTCGATCGTCGAATGCTACGGCGAGCCGGATCCCGAGGATGAGGAGGACGATCGCGGTCATCGTTCGAAATCGTCTGGACTGGGAGGAGCAAGATGTCGCGGCCGTTCGGGAGGCTTTTGATCCGTTCCATCGGCAGAACGAGGGATCGCGGTTCTAATGCGGGAAGACATGTCGGATGCCAGCTCTGGAGCAGCGTTTTTTGAAGGCATTGCCACGGGATTTATAGGCGATCGATTGTTTGCGGCGGTGGAGGTATTGGCTAGTTCGTAGGCCTGCATCTGACGTGTGATGGCTTGGGCGAGCCGCGCATCCTTGTTCTGCAACGCCTGATTTCGGCTCAGCTCTCCAGGCCGCGCGTTTTCGTCATAAGCGAACCTGTCCGGCCGCGCCCGTGCCACGGCGATAAGGCGCTGGAATGTCGGATCGGACCGCTGAGCCTTCCAAAAAGCTGCTGCCCACGAAGCATTGTCTCCCATAACATTGAGTTCGCCCTCCTCGACCGAGGCGGCTCCCGAAACGATTGCCGCTGCGATCCATTGACGGCGCTCGATCTGGATCGCCTCTATCGCCGCAAGATCCCGCTGGACAGCAGGGTCGAGAAGACGGTGGGGTTTGTCCTTGAAGGCCTCAACCAGAACGGGATCATCAAGGAAGCGCCAGTGAAGCCCCTCGTGGGACGCACGATAACGCGATCGCGCCAACCAGAGCTGGTCGTGATCGATTTCATTTTCGAGGATCCGCCGGGTTTCGAGCGCCGGGTCGGCGGCATTCGAGTGGAAACCGGAGTTCTGCACCTCTAGAACATAATTCGTGACAAGGTTGCCGGCGTGCAACGGATGATCGGGTGCGGCGAAAGTGCGTATGCGCTCGCCGCGCCAGCGGCGTTCATCGTGATCCTTCCGCCGCTTATCTTTTCGATCGCCGCACGTATCGTGATAGACTCGACTCGCTGCGACTATGCTGCGGATCGAACCTGCGCGGACCGATCGAACGTGCGTAACGCCGAGGTTCCTGAGAGGTCCTTTCTCGAGCACGACACCAAGTTCGGCTGCAATCCTGGCCAGTCCCTTTCGGATTTCTGCGCCGAAGCGATGCGCAAGCGCCGGAAGCGATACCGTGCAAGCTTGAGCGCGTCGATCCGCGCCCTGCGCTTTTGAGATACGATCTCAATCGTCCGCAGGCGCTCGACAAAGGCGAGGTCCTCACCATACCAGAACTTGCGGGCTTCCCCGGTCGCCTCGATCCGGTAGCGATCTTCGAGTTCGCGCCGCTCCTCGGCTTCGCGCTGCGCTTTTTCAGCCGACGATCTGCCTGCAGGCGGACCCCAGATGAGCGCCAGAGGATCTCCTGCCTGTTCTGGGAAAACGCGCGCATCCCTGAATGGCTTCGACAGGGATTTCTCCAGAAACTTTACCTTGGCAATTTCCGTTTCATGGGAGCGGCGGCGCTGAGCCCGCCGCTCGTTAACGCCCGTACCCGTCTCGACGTCTCGCATCCTGCGATAGAATTTGGCGTTGTCTTTTTCGAGGTGGTCGGCGAGTTCCTTGCACTCCTCGATCTCTGCCCGTCGATCGGCAAAGCGATCACGTTCCTTATCGGTCAGCTTCTCGAACCGCGGCATCACGAACTTCCGAACCGCAAGACCGGGAGCGGCGGGTTGATATCCGCCCGTGAGGCGGTCGCCCAATTTTTTTAGTGCCGCATTGCTGTAGGCCTTGTTAGCCGCGATGGACTGCCCTTGCGCGTGTTGACCCGCCGCAGGAAGATAATCGTTGGCGACAATCCGCGCGCCGCTCTGGCCAGCGACGTATTTTAGCCCGACGCGCGCAAGGCTCTCATGCACCTGTGATGCGGTATCCGACTTCATGATACGAGGCTTGGCCAAGACCTGGACGGCCCGTTCCATCTCCCACTCCTCGCCGGACTGCGCGATATTCGCGGCGTAATTGTCCTGCTTCCAGGCCTTGTGAGCTTTCTGGGCTGCGACGATCTCGGAACGACCGAGTATCTTGCCGTTCTCGTCCGCAACCTTGATGTCCGACCAAGTGTGGTAGACGCCTGTCCGGTCTGCAACGAACCGGCGATTTGGTTCGGGCTCGAGATGCAGGTCGCGCTCGATGATTGCCATGGCGATCTGACCAGCTTCTTTCCACCAGTCCTGACCGAACGTGACCGGCCGGTCTTCTGCGGGCAGGAAGCTGACCACCAAGCCGTGCATGTGATCGTTGTCGGTGTCGCGATGGTCTGCCCAGATCGAGGGGCAATCTGCTACGCCCAGAACCCGGCAAACGACTGAACGGACGTGTTCGAGTTGCTCTGGCGTCAGATGCTCACGCTCGCGGCTACTGACCGCGATATGCCAGAAGCGCTTCAGGCCGGCGCGCGCGCCGTAGATTGCAATCTCCCGCGATTGGCCTTCCGGATCCTCTGAAACAAGATTGTAAGCGTGCCGCCCTTCTATCCGGTGCCCCTCGGCGCTGTCTTTGCTCACATAGTCGCCGACCGGTTTGACCTTCTCCATCACCGCAACGTCTTCGGCGCTTAACTGGATATCGAAGACGTATCGCGCCCGCGAGAGCGACGTGGAAAAAGCGAGTTCCTGCTTCAACTTCGGGCTGGCAACGCCGTTGCAACCGCTATCGTATTGCCAGATATTGATGACCATCAGCGGCTCTCTCGCTTGTCGATCGTCGGAACAGCGCGGGACTGTTCCTGCCGGTGCGCGATCAGGCGGCACAGCTCGCGCGCCTCGTCCAGCAAGGCACTTTCAGTCGGTCTGGCGTCCTCGATCAGCGCAACCAGTTCCTCATGCCGCTGCTTTGCGAGCAGGCCTAGAAATGCGTGCTCCGGGTCATCATTGGGAACGTTTCGCGCACGCGCTAGGTCATCGTCCAGTCGCGTTTTAAGCGCGGCAAGCGCGTCGCCGATGCGCTTTTGCCGAGCCGCCATTGCCAGAAGTCTGGCGCCAACATCGACCGCCGTGTCGCGCAAGCCCGAAGGGTTGAAAATCCGATCCCTGCAGTATTGCGCGACCTCTTTGTCGGGCACCTCTCGCTGGATCTGCGCTTTCTGTTCGGCAGTAACATAAACCTTGATGTAAGGGCGCTTTGGGCGCTTCTTTGGCGTTGCTGAAAGCTTTCTATCGGCCATGGCCAAGCCTTCCTCCGCCGGCCGTGCGGGCGGCTCTTGAAACGCCGTCACGGAGCGTCAGCGACACGATGGCGAAACGTGTGGGGCACCCACACCCATCCTGTAAGAAAAACTGGCCCCGTTTCACGACTTTGCCTCCGGCAGCGGGAGCCCGACCTGATTAAAGACCAGTTCGATGCAGCGCGCGACGTCGGGGCTGCGCGCCATAGCCATATGCATTGCGTCAGCATCCTGCGAAAGCTTCGTCGCTTTGGCGACAAGCTCGGCGTCGGTCGCATCCCTCAGCGCTCCGAAAAAGTTGTTCGCGAGCATTTCGCCTTTTTGAAACGCGCCGTAGGGCAATGCAGGGCGGCGAAGAGCGTCCGTAGGTTCGGTCTTAGCCGCTCTCGGCTTGGACGGGGGTTCGTGGTGAGAGGACCGCCGCTTCAGCTCTGTGGCAGGCTCCACATAGGGCGGAAGCTTCTGAGGTGCTCCAAGTCCTTGAGCGTCTGATCGAATCGAGCCGGTCGCGGGATCGGGAGGCGAGGGCGCAACCGCAGTATCGGCCTTGAGTTCTTCGCCCGCAGTACCGCGCTTAGCCGCTAGGCGTCGTTTGTACTCGTCATCTACCCGTGAGCTCCAGACGCCATCAGCATCGCCCGGCCAGTTGGAATTGATTGTCGGCTCGCTCAGGAGCCATTGGAGAACTGGCGACTGATAGCCATCGCGCGTGATCCACCGACGATCATTGAGCCACCGCAGCCAGCGTTGTAGTTCCTCTTTCTGCTCGTCGGTGAGGGGACAGGCCGCCGCCACCCTTGCGACTTGCGCTTTCGGATTGAACCGTTTTTTCGGTTTTGCATGGATCTGCCTCGCATCCTTGAATGCGTAGGCAATCGCACGGTACGGAAATCCTGGCGGAAGAATTGGCTCGTCGGGATCGACCGCGCTGCCTCCGAATTCTTCACGGAGGGCTTTGAGCCTGATAGCTTCCTTCTCACCCGCCGTTTGCTTACGGCGTTGCGGCCGCTTCCGCTCATTACTGTCGTTTTCTCCGGGCATTCGTCTTCTCCCTAAGGTCGATGATACCTTGTAGGATGAGTTGACGAGAATGAGTAACGCGGGCGCCGCGATCGCGTGAACGTCGACAGGGAGAGTCACGTTTCGACCTGCCGGGCTGACTAATCCGAAGTCTCCCCCGTCGCTACCCGTGCGCGTGGAAAAGAAAGACATCCCCTAAATGGAGCCGCACCAGCGGCGCGTTCTTGTGGGACCTCTTCGCATTCGCGAACCCGGCCCGGGGAAGGCGCCGCCGGCGGGCGGCCCTTCGCGCGCGACCCCACCGGGGCGCGCTGTGCCGGCGCAATAGCGACCGGTTCTAAATCTTTTTCGGGACGACGATTTTGGAAATCGTCGGTGAAAGGAAAAAGCTTTCAGACGCCTGCCGGCGCAAAAAGGAGATGTGAAATGAAGATCGAACAGCAGGATAGACCTCGCAATCCGTTGATCGAAATGAAATCTGAAGAGGAGAGAGGAAAAACCCGACGACGAACCTGTCGGGGGCATCCGCCGTAGCGGATGCCAAGGGCGCCTTCAGGCGCCTGGGGGCGCGATGAGTTTTCGTCGCGTCCCCTGAGGTCGGCTAGGTCAGCTGGAGGTGAGCTCCAGATTTCCGGGCCGGCCTCAACCATTTCTTAACTTCCAGCCGATTATGGCGAAGCCACGGGGCCGGGCTCGGCTCCCGCTTTTCCTCTCTCCCCCTTCATTCAACCTACCTGCTGCAAGTCGGGACCGCGCGCAGACGCGCGAGAGGGGCGGCTTGGAAGCCGCCCCCAGTTATTCAGTCGCCTTTTGCCAGTCGCCTGAAGGTCGCGATGTCGCAGGCAATGGGCGTGCTGCCCATAGTGAACAGCACTTCGCCGGAAGGCGCGAGCTTGGCGATCCGCTTCCGGATGCTTTTTTCTGCAAGAGCGATGTCGTCGCCGTAGGAGCGAGAGGAGCCCTCGCGAAGGCATGCGCTGCCGTTCTTGCGGATCGAGGCTTCCAGAGGAAAGCCGACGTCGAAGATCAGCTTCGCACGTGCATCTCGAGGACGTTTCCATACTGCGCCGTTCAGGATGGCCTTTGCTTCAGTCTCTCCGTCGGTGATGAAGTAGGTTAGATCGAGCGCCTGGGCGTCGAAGGTTACGCAGGGGCTCGCAGGATCCATTCCGACGTGTAGCAGCTCCCAGTTCTTCGTCATGGCGAAACGGAGGATTTGCTGCATGTCCGGCCCGCTGAGCTTCGTGCCGCCGATGACGAGGAAGTCGAGCGGCCGCTTCGTATGGGCTTCGAGTTCGGCTTGGAGGCCTCGCAAGATTTTATTCATCGCCGTGTTGTAAACACTGGGGTGATACGCAGATTTCATATCGATATATCCTTCCGCAAGTTGCGTGTGATCGGCCGCGAAGCGGAAGTTTTTTCCTTCCTCCTCACGATCCGTTCTTCCCGTTCTTGTGAAAGGTCATTCGCTTCCGGTTGAATGCCGGAAGGCCTATATCTCTATGTCACTCGTCGCTTGATTTATTGACGGCGGGGCGCGGTGTTCAGCATGCTGGCGCGGCCGCGTTGCCGAATTAATAGCAGGGACTATGTCGGCTACTGGGCCGGAAGCGGAAAGGCAGCTTTTATATCTTTGAGCGGATTAAGCGGACAGCGACTGCTGACCGAATCGCAAGCCGGTGCATTAGAGAATGGTCTGGAGAAACCCCTCTTGGCATAGACTTTTGCCGTCGTTGAAACGCCCTGCAGGACAGCCAACACGGAGCCGAGAGCCACAAACTAAATCGGTTTACTATTTAGCGCGCCTTTCCTACCATCCAGAGATGGCGAGAGAAACCTTTACGATTGAGGGCGCAGGCGCGATTTCTCTTACAGCCGAGGCTGAGGGGGATGCCTACGCTAAACCCGTCCTTCTTGCGCACGGCGGCGGGCAGACACGGCGCGCGTGGAGAAGGGTGGTCAGCGAGCTGGCTCAAGCCGGCTTTCGCGCAATCGCCTTCGACATGCGCGGTCACGGAGACAGCGATTGGTCGCCATGCGGAGCTTATGAAATGCGCGACTTCGCGGCGGATCTGGTCGCTGCAGCGTCGCGCCTGGACCAGAAGCCAGCGCTGGTCGGCGCTTCACTGGGCGGGCTCGCTGGACTGATTGCCGCAGGGGAGCTTGCTCCAGGTAGCTTTGCTTCACTCACATTGGTCGACATTGCCCCGCGCATGGAGCCCAGCGGTGTGATGCGCGTGGTTGGTTTCATGGAAGAGCATGTCGATAGCGGCTTCGCCTCACCAGAGGAGGCGGCCGACGTGATCGCTCGCTACATGCCGCATCGTCCCAAGCGGGGCGCGAGCGATGGTCTGAAAAACTATCTGCGGCAGAAGTCGGATGGGCGCTTCTATTGGCACTGGGACCCGGTGTTTATCCGTAATATAATGTCAGCCAGACAAGGCGACCCAGACAGCCAAGAACGTCAATCGGCAATGCTGAGCCAAGCTGCGGCGAATCTCACGCTTCCGCTTCACCTCATCCGAGGCGGCTCTAGCGATCTTGTTTCCGAAGAGGCCGTTTTGCATCTGCGACAACTCGCCCCCCATGCAGAATACACCGATATTGCCGATGCCACGCACATGGTCGTGGGCGATGCGAACGATGCCTTCTCCGCCGCTATCGTCGATTTCCTAGGGCGCCATCACTCATCCGATACGGCTCAGCCACAGGGGACGAGGGAGCTATGATCGATCGAGAGCGCTTGCAGGAAATGCTGCATATCGCGCCGTTTCACCGATGGCTTGGGCTGGAGATTGCGACATGCTCCGACCAGTCAATCGCGATCACCATGCCATGGCGCGAAGAGATCGTGTCGAACCCTATGATTGGGTCGGCGCATGGAGGGATCCTGGCTTCACTGGTCGACCTCACCGGGCTTTATACTCTGCTTGCCGGGGGCGTCGCGGCGAGAGCGAAGGCCGATCTGCATGTCGATTACCACCGTCCTGCAACCTCAGGACCTCTCACTGCTCACGGACAGATCGTGAAGATCGGGCGACAGATTTCGGTGGCCGAAACCCGGGTTCTCGAGCCCGACGACAAGTTGGTCGCCAGCGGCAGGGGCGCCTACTTCTCGTCAACCGGATCACTTGATCAGCGCGGCGGGACTATTGATCTCGAACAGGCTCTTGCCACCCAAGGCCCAGCGACTTCTGCAGCGCTATCCACGCCAGCGTAAGGGCACCTTTTGCCCGGACGAGGTCTGCTGAGGCCTGCTGCTGTTCTCGCAGGGCCCGGTTGAGGTCAGCCTTCGAGATCGCTCCTGCGGCAAAACGTTGGCGGTTCAGGTCTGCCGCGACGTCAGCCTGCTTCTTGATTTGCATACTGGCAGCGAGCGCAACACGCTGCTGGCCGAAGCGAGCCAAGGCACGTTCGGCGTCTTGCAGTGCCAGAAGCACCGTCTGCTGGTAATTGGCGACTGCTTCGTTGCGCGCTGCCCCGGCTTGGTCGATCGCAGCGTCTACCCTGCCGAAATCCAGAAAATTCCACTGGAGGCGCGGGATCGCGAGTGCGGAGAATTCGCCGACATCGACAACGTCGTCCAACGAGGATCCGCCGAGGCCCAAGATCCCTGTGAAGGACAATTTCGGGAACCGCGCCGCCTCGGCCACCCCGATCCGCGCCGTCGACGCGGCAAGAGACCGTTCGGCCGCCCTTATGTCAGGCCGACGCGCCACCAGGCTTGCCGGATCGCCGATCGCGACCTGCTCTGGCGGCATGGGAATGGAGCGCGCAGTCGTGAGCGCTGCATCAACTGATCCCGGCACCTGTCCGGTCAGTATAGCGAGTGCATCAGACAGGACTGCGATATCCGCTTCAGCTTCGGCAAGTTGTGACTTGAGCATCTCCAGTTCGGCATTCGCGGTGCCTACCGGGAAAAGCGGCAATGCACCGCGCTGATAGCGTTGGTATGTCAGCGCCAGGATCTCTTCCTGCAACGAAATCTGCGCCTCAAATTGCTCTGCGCGGAATTGGGCCTCCCGCAAATTGACGTAGGTGCTGGCCACTTGGGCAGTCAACTGGACCTTTGCGTCCTCTGCATTGGCCACCGTTGCAGCAGCTTGGGCATTGCTGGCCTCAATGCGCCTGCGCGAGCCACCGGCGAACTCCAGCTCCCAGTTGGCGTTAAGGCCCACATTGTAAAAGCTCAGCGAGTCATCGGTCTCTGCGTCGGAATTGGTTTGCTCTGACGGGGGGGGCGCCCCGCCTTGAAGGTCGAGACCAGGAAGCCGGCCCTGCACGGTGGTGGCCTGTGCCCCAAGCGATGGCATTCGACCCGCACGGTCTTGCCTGATGGATGCCCGTGCCTGGGCAATGCGCGCCTGCGCTGCGGCGAGCGAGGGGTTGCCGGACAGCGCAGCCTCCACCAGCCGCGTCAACTCGGGATCGCCGAGCAGCAGCCACCATTGAGCGACAACCGGATCAGATGCGCTCACATCACTGCCAGCGCGCACAAAGCGAGTGCCCGTGTCTGCTGACACAACTTCCGGGGGGCCTGCATAATCGGGCCCTGCCGTGCATCCAGCTAGCAAGGCGATAGTGACAAGCGGAGGTAGCAAGTGGCGCATCGTGTAGGGCTCAGTGCATCGAAAGGGAGACATTTTTTGGAAGCGGCCTCAGGAAGAGGACCAGCGGAACCGTCGCGAGGGTCAGAATCCCCATAACCAGGAACACGTCATTGTAGGTCATTATGAACGCCTCGCGTTGGAGGGTGCGGCTCAGGACGGCCATCGCCCCCTCCATGCCGCCGAAGTTTCGCGCCAGCCCTTCGAGATAGTCCTGTAGCGAAACGCTGTTCGCATTCAGGGTCTCTTCCATCCGCCGGCTATGATGCCAGATCCGCTGGTCCTGGAACGAAGCGAGGGCCGAGAGGGCGAATGATCCGCCAAGATTGCGGGCCGCGTTGAAAATGCCCGAGGCATCGCCCGCGTCTTCCTTGGCCACCGAAGCCACCGTTGCCTGATTCAGGAACATCATCGCAAGGATCATTCCGGCCCCGCGGATAAGCTGACCTTCAGTGAAGACAGCGCCGCCGGATTCGGCGGTCAGACTCGTGCTGACAAAGCAGCTGATCGCCATCAGCAGCATTCCGGTGCCGACGGCAATGCGGATGTCCACCTTGCGGATCATCAGAGGCAGAACCGGCATCAGGAGAAAGGCCGGGACACCCATCCAGAAGATGACCAGTCCCGTCTGAAAAGCATTATAGTCAGAAATGATCGCGAGGAACTGCGGAATGACATAGGTCGAACCATACATCACCATGCCCAGGGCGAGCGCCATGATCGCGACGCTGGCGAACTGTCGATTGAACAGGAGCTGCAACTTCAAGACCGGCTTGCGTGCTTTCACTTGTCCGTAAATCAAACAGGCAAAGCCGATAATGGTCACCACCGTTAGCCAGCGAATGAGTGAGGACTCGAACCATTCCTCACGGTGCCCTTCCTCGAGTACAACAGTCAGACCGCCCAGTCCGAGGATCAGCCCGAGAATGCCAGCCCAATCGGCGTCCGTGAGATATTCCCACTTGGGCTTCTCGTGAGGCAGCCCGATAAACAGCAGGAGCAGCAGGATTGCGCAGACTGGCACATTGACGAAAAAGGCATAGTGCCAGCTCAGGTTCTCGGTCAGCCAGCCGCCGATCAATGGCCCCATCACGGGGCCAAGAACCACAGTCATGCCGAACAGCGCCATTCCGATTGGCTGTTGGTGCGGCGGCAATCGTTTAGCCACAATAGTCATTGCGGTCGGAATGAGGACTCCGCCCATGAAGCCCTGGCCCGTGCGGCCGATGATCATGGTCGTAAGGTCGGTGGCTACACCGCATAGCACAGAAAATGCGGTGAACGCGCTGACCGCGATGATGAGGAGGGTTCGCAGACCGAACAGCCGTTCGAGCCAAGCGCTCAGTGGAATGACGACAATCTCAGCAACGAGAAATGACGTAGCAATCCAGGTGCCTTCGGCGCCTGTGGCACCGATCTCGCCCTGAATGACGGGGAGTGCGGAATTGACGATTGATATGTCCAGCGTCGCGAGCATGGCGCCGAGCGCGCCCGCGGCCACAGCGACCCAGGCAGTAACGTCTGCGTTCTTTCGGCTCCCGGCCGGCCCGATCGAAGTGTCCTGCGCTGCCAGTATCTCGGTCATTGAGTCCGACTCGAGATCTCTTCCAATTCGCCAGCAGCATTCCGGGTGTCGACCGTAGCCACTACCGACATGCCGGGAACGAGCAGACGCCGCACTTCAGGGGGAGCATCGATAGCGATGCGGACGGGTATCCGTTGAACGATCTTGGTAAAGTTGCCGGTGGCATTTTCGGGGGGGAGGATGGAAAATTCCGCGCCCGTTCCCGGCGATATGCTGACCACTCGTCCCGCGATCTCAAGGTCGGGCAGGGCGTCAACTTCGAGCCTGACGCTCTGGCCGGCCCGGATCAGGCCGACCTGCGTTTCCTTGAAGTTTGCCGTCACGTAGATCGCCCTCACCGGAACCACCGTCATCAAACGTTGACCCGGTTGCACGAACTGGCCCACCCTCACCGAGAGATCGCCGACGCGGCCGGCCTTGCTGGCGCGCAGCAAGGTCGATTCAACCGTAAGGTCGGCTGTTTCCAGCTGAGCGCGAGCAGCGTCCGCCTGCGCCTGGGTCTGGCTGATCTGCTCGAACAGGGTCCCCCGGCGAGCGGTCGCGGCAGCGACCGCCGCCTGCGCAGCGGCGAGTTCGGCCCGCGCCTGCCGCGCCTGCGCCTCATACTGATCGAGCTTTTCCCGCGGTTCGGCTCCTGTCGCGGCAAGGGGCCGATATCGCGCCACCTGGTCGTTCGCGAGGTCGAGTGCTGCGCGCGCGGCGGCGAGTTGGCCCCGCGCCTGGCGAATGGCTGCATCCTGTTCAGCTACCTGAGAACGGATTGTGTCGGCACCGGCCAGGGTCGCAGCGATCTGTGCGCGCGCCTGTTGCGCTTGCGCCTGATAATCCCGCAGATCCAGTTGTACGAGGGCTCCGCCGAGAGCAACCTGCTCGTTCTCCCCCACGAAGACCTCTTCGACGTATCCCGCTACCTTGGAAGAGATAACGACGCTGTCGGCAGCGACATAGGCGTTATCGGTCGACTGCATGTATTGTCCGTAGCTTACGTGCCGGTAGTACCACCAGATCCCGCCAAGCAGCACGGCAAGACCAACGAGGATTAGCACGATGCGCAAGCCACGCCGCGATTGCGGTTTCGTTGGGGTTGTGCCCTCCTGCTCCGGTTGGTTGGAGTTATCGGTCATCTGACTCTTTCGGCAGCCTCAGTAAAAGGTGAACGCGTCTCGCGCCCTATGAGCCGTGAGCCAGATAGTAAAGGCATTTAGCAGTTTGCATTTGGGCATCCGAGGCTATCCGACTACACAGCGCTATGGATGAAAAACCAGATACCATGTCACGGTCTCAGCGTCGGCAGAAGGTCATCACCGATGATGACCGCATTCTCTATCTTATGGACGAGATCAGTCGCGGCGCGCGCAGAGTGTACGATGCGAGGGTCGCCAGGATCGGTCTCAATCAGACACAGTGGAGGATCATCGGACAACTTCTTCGCGATCCTGCCCTTACGCAGGCTGAAATCGCCAAGAAACTGGAACTGGAATCGGCGACCATCGGCCAGGCGGTTGCAGGTCTTTGCGCACGCGGGCTGATGAAAAGGCTTCAAGCTGAGACGGATCGGCGAGCGTGGCAGCTCATCCTCACGGAGCAGCTTGACGATCTGCTGCCCGAACTGAGAGGCTCCGCGGATAGGCTTCATGGTCTGCTTTGGCGCGACATTGCCGCCGACGAGAAGCAAACGTTGCAGCAGATTCTTGCAAGGGTATCAGAAAATCTGGACCAACTCCGGGCCGAGGCTGAGTAAAATCATGGCATCGCCCCCGGAAAAGCCTATCAGCAGCATCGCTCGCGCCGCGGAGATCGGCCAAATCCTAATGAGGCACGGTGCGAAGAATCTTGCCGGAGCCCTCGGATTTATTCCCTCTTCGAGCAATGTCATCGATCCTCGCGAATTTCGTCCGGCCGCAGTTGTGGCGTTCCTCCGTGACATCGGGCCAGTTGGTATAAAGCTGGGGCAGCTCCTCGCCACACGAAGCGATCTGTTTACCGAACACTGGATCACGGCATTCTCAACCCTGCACGATCAGGTGTCGCCAGTACCCTTCGCAGATATCGAGCCCGTACTTGCTTCAAGCTGGGGTGAGGACTGGCGGAACGACTTTGCGCAGTTCGACGAACAGCCTTTGGCGTCCGCCTCGATTGCACAGACCTATTCCGCCAAGCTACGGGACGGTAGCGAGGTCATCGTGAAGGTTCGCCGCCCGGGCACCGCCGCGCGCATGGAAGCCGATGTGCGCCTGCTTGTGCGTCTTGCCGAGATCGCAGAAGCACGCTCGCCTGACATCGCGCGTTACCGGCCAGTCGAGTTTCTGCGGACCTTCGGCCGCAATCTTGCCTGGGAGATGGACCTCGCTGCGGAATCCCGAGCCTGCGAGCGGATCGGCGCATATCTCGATACCATCGGCGTCAGGACCCCGGCCATCCATTGGGAACTGACCGGGCTGCGGGTGAACGTTCAGGAACGCCTGTACGGCAGGCCCGCGTCTTCGCTGGGCAGCCCATCCGGCGACCCGCGGGTGGCGGCTTTCGCTAAAAGCTATGCCAACGCTGTCCTGCGCATGATCATCCTGAACGGCGAATTCCACGGCGACCCTCATCCCGGCAATGTTTTCCTGATCGGCGAGCAGGATGTCGGCTTCATCGACTTCGGATCAGTCGGGACGCTCACCAAGACGAGGCGCGACGAGATCGTTCGGCTCGTGCTTGCGATCGCTGGCGAGGAAACGAGCGAAGTCGCGGATGTCCTGCTCGCATGGGCGGGGGCGCCGAAGGTGGATCGCGATGCGCTCGCGGTGGATCTCGATCATTTGATCGGAGAGTTCAGGGGGACCGTGCTTTCTGGAATCGAGTTCTCGCAAATTTTCTCCCGCGTTTTCGATCTTTTGCGGGATTATCAACTGGTCCTGCCACCCGATCTGGCTATCCTTCTGCGTACCTTGCTTACGGCAGAGGGTGTCGTCCGATCACTGGCACCCGACTATAACATTGCCGAGGACACCCGGCCGATCATGACGGAGCTTCTCGCCGAGCGGTTCTCGCTCGGCAGCGCTCGGTCGGGTTTGAAGAAACTTCGCGGTCAGCTGCTGGGGTTGTCGGCGTCCTTGCCCGACATACTTGCCACTGCGAACTCGATCGCAAAGTCTGGATATGTGCCGGTTCAGCTCGATCCCCTCAGTATCGAGCAGCTCGCTGGACTTCGCAATGAGCGTCAGTCCTTGAAAGGCCCTCTAGCTGCCGCATTGATCGTGGCTAGCGCGTTGCTTGTCGATCAATCCTGGCCTCTGGCTGGCGGCGCGCTTGCGATTGCTGGGGTGGTGCTCGTCCGAAAATCATAATGACGGCGCAACTTAATTCGTGCACGGTCACGTTACGGCAAAGCCGAACTTAACGAGGATTTCATACGCCTCACTTCAGCGACCAAGACGCATCGCGAAGAAAATTTTTCGACCTATTGCGATTGAAGGCTCATTTTCCTCAATCAGACGAAACTTTGGAACGGCAGCTTTCAGGCTTGTCCTCGCCTGACTTTATGGCCGCTATGAGGGCGCGAAGCTGCCGTATCGCTAATATACGAGCGGCTGAGCGCAAAGACCGCCATGAAAGCAAGATATTCGTCGCGGCTCGCTTCACGCAAGCCCACCTGACCTAAGCTTCTCCATCCTTCTTGGACATTCCCGCATCGGAGCGGATGCGACGATGACGACCCGACCCGACTCTCGACCGTGCCTCGATTGGCAGCAAGCGGATGGGGGCGGGCTCCAGGTGCTTCGTAATTTCGGGGACGTACCGGTCGATGAACGCAAGGCGCTCGCGCAGGACCACCTCAAGTCCTTCGGTCTTTATCCGCTTCGAATAATGTTTGGCGTTGGTGCCGGACCGCGCGTGCCCCATGATGTCGGCCCGCATGATCTCGTTGACACCGTCCACCTCGTAGAATGACGAGCCGAGCGCGCGGATGGAATGAATGTCCGGCCCTTTGCCCTTGTCGTTCACTTCGACCTCCATCCGGTCGGTGATCCACTGAACCATGTACCGCCACGCGCGGTCGTAGAATTGGGCGCCGCCGCGCTTGCTTTCGAAAAGGTAGAGTTCCGGGAAGAGCGCAGTGTGGCCTTCAGCGCGGATAGCGGCGACGTAATCGAGGAAGCCCAGACGCAGAATTTCATCGTGCAGGGGAAGTTTACGCCGCCGCGCGATGCGCTTTTCGCCGGCTTTCTCGCCGTCCCTGCCGCGAGTGAGGTTTTCGCGAATGAAGAGATAGGGGACGGGGTGGTCATCGAATACGTCGCTGACCTCGAGCCCGCAGATTTCCTCTCGGCAGGCGTGGGTGTAGTACCAGATCAACGGTGCCCAGTAGGCTGCATCATGCCAGACCCGCGGGCAGGCGCTTTCTACCTTCAAGCGGTTCTTGCCTGCTCCTCCACCTAGGTAAAGCGGCGAGCGGAAAAAGCATTCGAGCTCTTCCTTCTTCCACGGTGGGCGGAGTTCGGCATTCTCGTCTTGTTGTATTGCAACCGTCGCACCAGCGAAATCCATGATCAAGACGTTGTGAATGCGCGGCTTCCACGACGTGAGCGCGAGGTGCTTGGCGACCGTGCTCATGGTGCTGAGGTCACGATTGACCGTTTTCAGGTTCCGGGCCGTGGCCGGAGTAATGGGGGCGACTTCGCCGATTACTTCCTCGAACGGCCTAGCCATGGCTCCCTTCGTCGGAGTACCGAACCGAAATGTAGTGGGGAGCCGTTTTAGCCCGTTCTTGAATTGGGCAACGTCGCGGTGGTCATACGACCCCAGTTCGCGGTCGCCGGTGATCCACGCGAAGGACTGCATGATCCGGCGCTGTTGCTTGAGATCGCCTTTCCAGATCTTGTCCTGCTTAAGCTCGGCCAAGACCTGCTCGATGATTTCGCTGAACCGGCGGCTGTCGTAGATCGCGAATGGGCATTCCGTAGTGCGTGCGGGCGAGGGCAGGTTAGTCTGTGCGATCGGCGCAGCGACGCCCTCGGCTTCCGCCAATAAGGCCGCTACCGCCGGAGGCAGCTCACCCAAATCCGCCGTCATCGCCCGCACAGGATCGGCGGCATCGAGAACGTCGTCGTCGAAGACGCGTTGCGCCCGCGTGCAAGCCGATGCGCCGGCACGGATAAGGTGCGTTCGCGCAGCAGCGATGTTGGCTTCGCTAAGCGTCGCTCCAATTGCCTTCAGGGCTGAAGCTACGTGATCGTCGGAAAGCGCGTTGCGTATTTGATCGACAAGCGGGCGCGCCCACTCCGGCATTAGGTCATTCTCGCTTAAGCCCCGTTCGGCGGCGTCGAGCTTGGCCCTCTCGACTGTATCCATATCGTGACGCGGATTGGGAAGGCGCAGCTGCCGGTATGCTTCGCCGTGCCGGGCAGCCTCTTCAATCACCGAGGATGACCAGGGGGCATCGGCATACGCGTCCGATAGCCAGGAGCCGAGCTGTTTCTCGAGTTCCCGGCGAAAAATGGCCTCGATCTCGACGCCGGTCAGGTTGCGCTGGCCTTCCAGCATGGTCTTCACGTCCGCCCTTACAATTACGAAACGCGCCGCCAGGATCGCCACACGCTCTCGCGCGGCGCCGGGATCGGCAGTCTGCAACGCCAAGGTTAGCGGTTTGGAGATAATATTTCGGAAATGGATCCGGCGGCGGAACGAATAGCGACCCTCGATCCGGATGGTGAAGGGTATGCGGCTCATCGATAACGACCTTCCCGCATGTGCTTCCGCTATGTGTGTTGGTCCTGTGACCAACACGGGGCGGAAACCCATGCTTAAAGGCGGAAATCTGCGGCTTAGCGCGCTAAAATGGTCGGGGAGAGAGGATTCGAACCTCCGGCCCCTGCCTCCCGAAGACAGTGCTCTACCAGGCTGAGCTACTCCCCGACCGTGTCGTTCCCGCTGGAGAAAATTCCCCTGCGGGGCGAGGCAAGGCGCGCCCTATAGGCAGCAGCTAGCGGGGTGGCAAGCGGGCAAATGCGCGTCTAGGAAACATTGATGGCCAGCGCTGCGATTCCCCTCGACCCTACGACCACAAATCATCCCGAGCGGCAGTATCTCGACCTGATGCGGCGCGTGTGGACCGGCGGCAGCGAGCGGGTCGATCGCACTGGCATCGGCACGAGATCGCTATTCGGTGCCATGCTGCGCTACAACCTGGCGGAAGGCGCCATGCCCCTCGTCACCACGAAGCGGGTTTACTGGAAAACCGCCACGCGCGAATTGCTGTGGTTCCTTACCGGCAACACCAATATTCGCCCGCTGGTGCTGCAGGGGGTGAAGATCTGGAACGAGTGGCCGCATGCGCGCTATGTCTGCGAAACCGGCGATGCGATCGAACTCGAGACCTTCGTCGAGCGGATTGCGGAAGATGAAGCATTCGCCGAGCGGTGGGGCGACCTGGGCCCGGTCTATGGCAAGCAATGGGTTGACTGGCCCACCTGGCGCTATCGCCCGGACGGCCTTTACGAGAAGGGGCCCGGGATCAACCAGGTTGCGCAGGTCATCGAATCGCTGCGCAGCAATCCCGGCAGTCGGCGGCATATCATCGAAGGCTGGAACGTCGCCGAGCTCGACCGGATGGCCCTGCCACCGTGCCACAAGTCATATCAGTTCCATGTCGCTGACGGACAGCTCAATTGCGCGCTTTACCAGCGCAGCTGCGACGTGGCCCTCGGCCTCCCGTTCAACCTGTGGTCGGGGGCGCTGCTGACGCGCATGATCGCGCAGCAGGTGGACCTGGAACCGGGTGAGTTCGTGTGGATGGGCGGCGACGTTCACCTTTATCTCAACCACGAAGCCCTCGTTACCGAGCAACTCGAACGAGCACCCCAAGGGCATCCGCGACTCGCGATAACGCGGCGACCGCCGTCCATCTTCGATTACCGGGTCGAGGATTTCGAGGTGCGCGATTACACGCCGCACGGTCCTATAAAAGCACCGGTCGCAGTGTGAATCGCGGTCACCCTTGACCGCGATCAGGCCGTGAAATAAAATAACTCGCAGTTATAAGATTGCGTCTCACGCTCTGGGAGAATTGCATATGGCCGACAGGCCCGATGGGGGAGAAGCAGGGGCGAACAAGCCTGCGCTCAAGCTCCACGTTCCCGAACCCCGTTTCCGGCCCGGCGATCAGGCGGATTTCAGTCACCTGGCCATTCCCCCCGCTGGAGCGCAGGCACGCCCGGACGAGGCATGCAACGCGCATGACACCGCGCCGCTTTGCCATGATCTGATCCGCGTCCTGGGCGAAGATGATCGCGCGCACGGACCCTGGGATCCGAAGCTCGACCCCGATACTTTGCGCACCATGCTCGGCCACATGGCACTGACCCGCGCTTTCGACGAACGCATGTTTCGCGGCCAGCGCCAGGGCAAGACCAGCTTCTACATGAAGTGCACGGGCGAGGAAGCGACCAGCATCGCCGCCGCTATGGCGCTCGCCAGCGACGATATGGTGTTCCCCAGCTACCGCCAGCAGGGCATCCTGATCGCGCGCGGCTATCCCCTGATCGAAATGATCAACCAGATCTATTCGAACAAGGGCGACAAGCTGAAGGGTCGCCAGCTGCCGATCATGTATTCGAGCCGGGAGCACAGCTTCTTCTCGATCTCGGGCAACCTCGCCACGCAGACCCCGCAGGCAGTGGGTTGGGCAATGGCCAGTGCTATCAAGGGCGATAGCCGGATCGCAGCGACGTGGGTGGGCGAGGGCAGCACCGCGGAAGGCGACTTCCATTCGGCCTGCACCTTCGCGACCGTTTACAATGCACCGGTTATCCTCAACGTTATCAACAACCAGTGGGCAATCTCCAGCTTCTCCGGTTTTGCCGGGGCCGAGCGGACGACTTTTGCCGCACGCGCACTGGGTTATGGCCTGGCCGGCCTGCGGGTGGACGGGAACGACGCTCTGGCAGTTTATGCGGCCGAGCAATGGGCCGCCAACCGTGCCCGCGCCAATGCCGGGCCGACACTGATTGAGCATTTCACTTATCGCGCGGAAGGCCATTCGACATCCGACGACCCCAGCGGCTATCGCAGCGCGCAGGAACGCGAGGAGTGGCCGCTGGGCGACCCGATCATGCGGCTCAAGAACCATCTCATCGCGCTGGGTGAATGGGACGAGGAGCGGCAGCAGGCGATGGACCTTGCCGCGGCCGAACGCGTCAAGGAAGCGACCAAGGAAGCCGAGAAGAACGGCATCCTCGGACACGGTCTGCACCATCCGTTCCGCACCATGTTCGAGGACGTGTTCGAGGAACTGCCTTGGCACCTGAAGGAACAGGCGGCCCAGGCAACCCGCGAACGCGAGATCAAGTGGCCCGAGGGGAGGCCGAACTCGTGAGCACAGTAGTAAGAGACTCCGGTGAAGCGGAGCAGGGCACAGAACGCCGCCTCAACATGATCGAGGCGATCAACGACGCGCTCGACACGATGCTTGCGCGCGACCCGGACGTTATCGTCATGGGCGAGGACGTCGGTTATTTCGGCGGGGTCTTCCGCGCGACGGCGGGGCTTCAGGCCAAGCACGGCAAGACGCGCGTATTCGACACGCCGATTTCCGAATGCGGGATCATCGCGGTGGCGGTGGGGATGGGCGCTTATGGCCTTCGGCCCGTGCCGGAAATCCAGTTTGCCGACTATATCTACCCCGGGCTCGACCAGCTTATCAGCGAAGCGGCGCGGCTGCGGTACCGTTCGGCATGCGATTACATCGCGCCGATGACGGTCCGATCCCCCTTCGGCGGCGGCATTTTCGGGGGGCAGACGCACAGCCAGAGCCCGGAAGCGATCTTCACCCACGTCGCGGGCCTCAAGACCGTTATCCCGGCGACCCCCTACGACGCCAAGGGGCTGTTGATTTCCGCGATCGAGGACAACGACCCGGTCATCTTCTTCGAGCCGAAGCGCATCTACAACGGCCCGTTCTCCGGCTACTACGACAAGCCCGTAGAGCCGTGGAAGAAGCACAAGGACAGCGTCGTGCCGGAAGGGCACTACAGAATCCCGCTGGGCAAGGCGCGAACCGTGACGGAAGGCGATGCACTAACCGTGCTCGCATATGGGACGATGGTGCACGTGGCCGAGGCGGTGTGCCGCGAGAAGGGCGTCGATGCCCATATCCTCGACCTGCGCACCCTGATGCCGCTCGATATCGAGGCGATCGAGGCATCGGTCGAACGTACGGGCCGCTGCCTGATCATTCACGAGGCCACCCGCACGTCTGGGTTCGGGGCCGAGCTTTCGGCGCTGGTGACGGAGCGCTGCTTCTATCACCTTGAAGCCCCGGTCGAGCGCGTGACCGGCTTCGACACTCCCTATCCGCACTCGCTCGAGTGGGCTTATTTCCCCGGCCCCGTCCGTATCGGCGAGGCGATCGACAAGATCCTGAAGGACTGACCGCGATGGCGAAATTCACGTTCAACATGCCGGACATCGGCGAAGGTATCGCCGAGGCGGAGATCGTCGCGTGGCACGTCAAGGTGGGCGACCGGGTCGAAGAAGACCAGGAAATCGTCGACATGATGACCGATAAGGCGACCGTGCCGATGGAAAGCCCGGTCTCCGGCACCGTGATCGAAGTCGCCGGTGCGGAAGGCGACATGGTCGCAATCGGCTCGATGCTGGTAGTGGTTGAAGTCGAGGGCGAAGGAGAAGGGGAAGCAACGGTTTCGGAGGCGGTTGCCGAGCGGATCGAGGTTGAAAACCCCGACGCGAGCGACGCAGACGATGCGATCGCGGCGATTGCACCTGAGGCATCGGCAGAGAAATCCCATGCCGACATTGCGCCTGCCCCGGCACCCAGTACGGCTGAGCCGAGCGAACACGCACCCGCGGCAGCGCACGCCGCGAAGGTCCTGGCCACTCCAGCCGTCCGCCAGCGCGCGCGCGATCTGGGCATCGATCTGGCACAGGTTAAGCCCGCCGAAGACGGCCGCATCCGTCACGCCGATCTCGACGCGTTTCTCAGCTACAATGCCGGCTCAGGTTTCGCGCCTTCGGGCAAGGCGCGGGCGGACGAAGCGATCAAGGTCATCGGCCTCAGAAAACGTATCGCGCAGAACATGGCCGAAGCGAAGCGGCACATTCCGCATTTCTCCTATGTGGAAGAATGCGATGTCACCGCGCTCGAGGCCTTGCGTGCCGATCTGAACGAGCATCGGGGCGACAAGCCGAAGCTGACCCTGCTGCCGCTGATGATCGCCGCGATTTGCAAGGCGCTGCCCAAGTACCCGATGATCAATGCCCGTTACGACGATGAAGCGGGTGTGGTGACGCGTTATGGTGCCGTGCACCTCGGCATGGCGGCGCAGACCGACAAGGGCCTCATGGTCCCGGTGATCCGCGATGCGCAGGCGAAAAACCTGTGGCAGCTGGCGCGCGAAATCGGCCGCCTCGCCGCGGCTGCACGCGACGGCACTGCCAAATCGGAAGAGCTGTCGGGCTCGACCCTCACGCTTACCTCGCTTGGCCCGCTGGGCGGGGTCGCGACGACCCCGGTCATCAACCGGCCCGAGGTTGCCATCATCGGCCCCAACCGGATCATCGAACGCCCGATGTTCGTGCCCGACGGCATGGGCGGCGAACGGATCGAGAAGCGCAAGCTGATGAACATCTCCATCAGCTGCGATCACCGCGTGGTCGATGGGCATGATGCGGCAAGCTTCGTGCAGGAACTCAAGAAGCTGCTTGAGACGCCTGTCCTATTGCTGGCCGACTGAATCGTTCAGTCTGAGGCTCGGCTGGTGGTAGCTGCCGGGCCTCAGCGCACGATTGCGCTGTAGGTCAGCAGTCCGCGCCCGTTCGCGGCGTCAGCCTCCGTCACGCGCCAGCGAAGATGCGTAACGTCTTCAGGCGTGGCGCGGCGGTCGCCGATGCGCAGTGATTCGAGTGTCCCGAAACTGCGTCCGCCGTCGATGGAAACTTCGGCTTCCATGCCGCCGGCCCGGCGAAACGCGAGATCGCGCGGGACGCGGCTCGACACCATGAACCCGTCGCGGACTGGCGCCGACCATTCCAGCATCAGCACGACCTGGTCCCCGCGGCGTAGTTCGTCCGCGGGCTCGAGCGCGCGGATCACGCGTCCATCGGGTTTGGGCACCTTGCGTTCGACATAGACCGCGCGCGAGATTTCCACAGGCTGCCTGGCAACCGCGCTCGTGCCGGAACATATCGCAATGGCGACTGCAATTGCTGCCGTAATTCGCTTCATGGATAACCCCCACGGCCCTCCGGCCATGCCCGCGGGATTGCCCGGAACAGGCAAAAATATGGTTAACAGGGGGTGTGGCCTGAGGGGCGAAAAAGGTCAGCGAAATTTCGTTGCGCGGGCCATTGACAGCCCAGCGAGCCTGCCTTAGTTGCGCGGCTCCCAAGCGGTGCACCGCCGAAATGCGCGGGTGTAGCTCAGTTGGTTAGAGTGCCGGCCTGTCACGCCGGAGGTCGCGGGTTCGAGCCCCGTCACTCGCGCCACTTGGGGCTTTTATGAAAGGCCCGCCCATTCGGCGGGCCTTTTCATTTTGGCTGCGTGCCCTTTACTTGGGGCGGGTTAGGCCGGTTTCCATCCAGATCAGAAACCGCTTGAGCGGCAGCAGCCAGATCACGCCCAGCACGAGATAAATCACGCTTTGCGCCAGTGCCGGCCACCCACCGATCAGTTCCGGCACGTAACGCGCGATCACCAGCCCATAGATGGTCAGCCCCGCCAGCAGGCCAACGATGCCAACGGGAATTCGCCAGGTCGGTTCGGTGCGCATCAGAACGGTCCGTATAGCCGGGTTGGAGTGACGACTGCAGACAAGGGCTGGTCGTGATCATCGATGGGCAAGGTGTCGAGGCGCTGGCTGTCCCAGGCCATCCCGATGGCGACAGTGCCGGGATGCGAAGCCAGCCAGCGGTCGTAATGGCCGCCCCCCTGGCCGAGGCGCGCGCCATCTGCCGTGAAGCCGACCAGTGGCACGAACAGGACCTGCGGGACCAGCGTTTCGGCATCTGCCGTGGGTTGCAGCTGTCCGAAGGGGCCGACTTCCAGATCGCTTTCGCCGATCGGATCGGCGGTGCGCGCAAATTCCATGCTTGCGGTGCGATCGGCAAATCGGGGCAGGGCGATCGAATGGCCCTGCTCGAAAAAGAACGCGGCATAATGGGCAGTGGGCGCTTCCCACGCCGCCGCGTGATAGAGCCCGATCACAGCGCCTTCCGGCACCAGTGCGCACAGCGGCCCCGGCGGGCGGCGGAACAGCAATCCACGTGTGGCGGCGGGCAGACTGGCGACATGATCGCGCCGTTCCTGTCGAAGCCGCGCACGAAGTTCGGCCTTGGTCATCGCGTCTCCGGGAAAATGTGGCGGAACCACCATGGGTCGTTTGCCGGGAAATCCACCGACGCCTCAACGTCAGGTGGGCACCGTATACCCCGACCTCCCGGACGAACCAGCAAGTCGAGGCAGGGACAGCACCCTTGGATTGCTTATAGCCTCAGGGATGTTCAAACGGCTCGTGCCGGGCAGTCCCGCCGCTGTCTATCTAGGATGCCTGCGCCTTGCCCTCAAGCTTGTCGGCACAATTCTCCAGCAAATCGGCAAAGTGTTCCAGCGCCGGGGCCAGATCCGGGTCGAGCAGCATGGTCGATGCCGCCGACACCGCGGCTGGGCGATTGCGCAGTTCTTCCAGCTCTTCCTGCAGGGCGTCCCGTTCTTCCACCAGGCCGCTCAGTCCGGCGCGCAGTTCGGCTTCGGCCTGTTCGGCGTCGTGCAATTCTGTCCGCAGGCGAGTGACCTCGGCGCGAATATCGTCTGCCTGGTGCGCAGACGCCTGCACTGCACGCTGGAGCGCGTCGAGTTCCTGCTCGCGATCCGCCAGCGTCGCTCGCAACTGATCGTGTTGCCCCAATGCGGCCTGGCGTTCCCGTTCGGCCGTGGCGAGGTGGTTGCGCAGCGCGTCCAGTTCGCCACTGTCTACTGTCGCGGAATTGCGCAGCTGATGCAGATCTTCTGCGATCAGCAAGGCTGCGAACAGAAGGTTCTGCGCTTCCTGCGGGGCCAGGTTATTGCCCATTTCGCGCAGCTTGGCATCGACTGCGGCGCCAAGCCGGGCAACATGCGCTTCCTCGCCGGCGGCGCAGGCGACCGTATACTTGCGGTTGCCGATCGACAGGGTGACCTGGCTCATCGTTCCAGCGTCCCGATCAGTTCGTCCAGCTCTTTCAAGGTGCTGGCGGCCGTTTCTCGCAATGCTTCATGCTTCACGACGAGGCTGGAAACCGAAGGCGCCTGCGCCGCGACAGCGTCGGCCGCGCCAGCTATGCGCGCCAGGGCAGCTTCAATCCGCTGCACGGCATTTTCGATGCGATCCCCATTCATGGGCGCCAGATTAGTCAATTCGCATTGACGTGCAAAGATTTGACCCGGGCTGTTGATAACTCTTGTCGCCAACCGCCGGGCGATCCCGGCCCGCGGCGGTTGACCTTGCGCCGGGGGTCCGCAAAGGCAGCCCGGCCCGTGCGAATCGCCTCGCGCGGAACATCTCGCAGGAGCACACCCGAATGACCCTCGATACCGCCCGCCTAGCGCCAATGGCCAACGCCATCCGCGCGCTGTCGATGGATGCGGTGGAGGCGGCAAATTCGGGGCACCCCGGAATGCCGATGGGCATGGCCGACGTAGCGACCGTCCTGTGGTCGAAATACCTCCGCTTCGACCCAGCAGCACCAGGTTGGGCGGACCGCGACCGCTTCGTGCTGTCGGCGGGCCACGGCTCGATGCTCATCTACAGTCTGCTGCACCTGTCGGGCTATGCACGCCCGACGCTGGAGGATATTCGCAATTTCCGCCAGATCGGCAGCCCGTGCGCGGGGCACCCGGAAAACTTCCTGCTCGACGGCGTCGAATGCACCACCGGCCCGCTGGGGCAAGGGCTGGCGATGGCGGTCGGCATGGCGATGGCCGAACGGCATCTTAACGCGGCATTCGGTGACGATCTTGTCGATCACCGTACCTGGGTGATCGCAGGCGACGGTTGCCTGATGGAAGGCATCAATCACGAGGCGATCGGCCTTGCCGGTCACCTGAAGCTGGGCCGGATGATCGTGCTGTGGGACGACAACCGCATCACCATCGACGGCGCCACCGATCTTTCGACCAGCGAAGATGTTGCCGCCCGCTACGCTGCAACCGGCTGGCATGTGGCGCATTGCGACGGGCACGATTTCGCTGACATCGACCGCGCCATTGCAGAGGCTGTGGCCGACCCGCGCCCGTCGCTGGTCGCCTGCCGCACGGTGATCGGCAAGGGCGCGCCCAACAAGCAGGGCACCAGCGCCACCCACGGCTCGCCGCTCGGCAAGGACGAGGTCGCTGCTGCCCGCACGACCCTGGGCTGGAGCCACGATCCGTTTGTATTGCCGCAAGATGTTCTCGCGGACTGGCGCCAGACGGGCGAACACGGCGCGGCGGTGCACGGTGAATGGCGCCAGCGGCTCGCCGCGCACGGTGACAAGGCTGAGTTCGAACGGCGCATGGCTGGCGATCTGCCGGCGAAGTTCTCGCTGGCCGACCACATCAATGGCCTCATCGCTGAACCGCAGAAAATTGCTACCCGCAAGGCGAGCGAAATCGCACTTGCGGCGATCAACGTAAAGCTGCCCGAAACGGTTGGCGGCAGCGCCGATCTCACCGGATCGAACAACACCAAGGCGGGCGGCATCGGGCCCTTCACTGCGGACAATTACGGCGGCCGTTACGTGTATTACGGCATTCGCGAATTCGGCATGGCTGCGGCGATGAACGGCATGGCGCTGCACGGCGGGGTGATCCCTTACGGTGGCACGTTCATGGTCTTCACCGACTATTGCCGCCCGGCGATCCGCCTCTCGGCCCTGCAGCAGACCCGCGTCGTTTACGTGATGACCCACGATTCGATCGGTCTGGGCGAGGATGGGCCGACGCACCAACCGATCGAGCACGTACAGTCGCTGCGGATGATACCTAACCTGCTGGTCATGCGCCCGGCCGATGCGGTCGAGACCGCGGAGTGCTGGGAAATCGCCTTGGCGCAGAAGGATCGCCCGAGCGTTCTGGCCCTGACCCGGCAGAACCTGCCCCAGGTGCGGCATTCGGCTGGCAATCTCAGCGCGAAGGGTGGGTATCGGCTGAAATCGGCAGGCAATCGCCGGCGTGTTATCCTGATCGCGACAGGTTCGGAAGTCTCGCTAGCGCTGGAATGTGCAGAGGCGCTGGAGAAGCAGGGCGTGGGGGCCGATGTCGTTTCCATGGTCTGCACGCAGCTGTTCGACGAACAGGACGCCGGGTATCGCAACGACATCCTGCCTGACGTGGCACCGGACGAAGTGCTGCGCGTCAGCATAGAGGCAGGCACTACGTTCGGTTGGGATCGCTACACCATGACCAACGGCCTCAGGATCGGTCTCGACCGCTTTGGCGCGAGCGCGCCGGCTGAGGTCCTGTTTGACAAATTCGGTTTCACCGCGGACGCAATCGTTCCGCAAATCATGAACAAATTGAACGGCTAAGCGGAGGTTCTTTTCATGGCGACCAAGGTTGCAATCAACGGTTTCGGACGTATCGGTCGCCTCGTGGCGCGCGCGATTCTCGAACGCAGCGACCACGACCTGGAACTGGTCGCGATCAACGATCTGGCCGACACCAAGTCCAACGCGCTGTTGTTCGGATTCGACAGTACTCACGGCCGCTTCCCCGGCAAGGTCGAGGTTGACGGCACCGACCTGGTGATCGGCGGCAAGCGGGTACGCGTTACCAGCGAACGCGATCCGGGCAAGCTGCCGCACAAGGACATGGGCATCGATCTGGTGCTCGAATGCACCGGCTTTTTCCAGTCGGACGAGGCGAGCCGCCCGCATCTTTCCGCCGGCGCCCGCAAGGTGCTGATTTCCGCGCCCGCGACCGGTGTTGGCAAGACGATCGTTTTCGGCGTCAACCAGGACACGCTGACTGCGGAAGACGACATCGTTTCCAACGCCAGCTGCACCACCAACTGCCTCGCTCCGGTGGCCAAGGTGCTGCACGATCTGGTCGGGATCGAGCGCGGGTTCATGACCACGATCCACAGCTATACCAACGACCAGCGCATGCTCGACCAGATCCATTCGGATCTGCGCCGTGCGCGCGGCGGTGCGCAGAACATGATCCCGACCACCACCGGCGCTGCGCGTGCCGTCGGTCTTGTCCTGCCCGAACTGAAGGGCAAGTTGGATGGGTCGTCGGTCCGCGTGCCGACGCCCAACGTCAGCCTGATCGATCTGACCTTCGTCCCCGGCCGCGACACCACTGCCGAAGAGCTCAACGCAGCGCTCAAGGCAGCGGCTGAGGGCAAGATGAAAGGCGTGCTGGATTACACCGATCAGCCGCTGGTCAGCAGCGACTTCAACCATCACCCGGCCAGTTCGACCGTGGACAGCCTGGAAACGGCCGTTCTGGAAGGCAAACTCGCCCGCGTGGTCAGCTGGTACGACAACGAGTGGGGCTTCTCCAACCGGATGATCGACACCGCCGGCGTTATGGCCAAGTTCCTTTAAGGAAACCGGAAATGGGCAGTTTCAAGACACTGGGCGACCTGGGCGACATTCGCGGCAAGGTCGCTCTGGTCCGGGTCGATCTGAACCTGCCCATGCAGGAAGGCCGTGCGAGCGACGTGACCCGCGTGGAAGCGTCGAAGCCGACCATTCTCGAGCTGGCCCAAAAGGGTGCCAAGGTCCTGCTGCTGGCGCATTTCGGCCGGCCCAAGGGCCAGCGTCATTCGACAATGTCGACCAGCCTTGTGCAGGGCGATGTCGAGCGGGTGCTCGATCGAGAGATCATGTTCATCCCCGAAGTCAGCGGCCCGGTGGTGGAACAATCGATCGGCATCCTGCGCGATGGCGACATCGGCCTGCTCGACAACGTCCGGTTCTGGCCGGGCGAGGAGGCGAACGATCTCGCATTCGCCCAGGCCATCGCGGCGCATGGCGACTTCTACGTCAACGATGCCTTTTCGGCCGCACACCGTGCTCATGCGTCGACCGAAGGGCTCGCGCACCTGCTGCCGGCATATGCCGGGCGCGCGATGGAGCGCGAACTGAAGGCGCTGGATGCCGCACTCGGCAACCCGCAGGCGCCGGTTGCAGCCGTCGTGGGCGGGGCCAAGGTATCGACCAAGCTGGCAGTACTGGAAAACCTTGTCGGGCGGGTCCAGCACCTGATCATCGGCGGCGGAATGGCCAACACCTTCCTGGCCGCCCGCGGAGTCGATGTGGGCAAGTCGCTGTGCGAGCACGACCTGACCGACACGGCCAACCGGATCATGGACCAGGCCGACCACGCCGGATGCACAGTTCACCTGCCTTATGACGTCGTGGTCGCAAAAGTATTCGCAGCCAATCCGCCGAGCCTTCGCACCGTCAACGTGCACGAAGTGGCCGCGGACGAGATGATCCTCGACGTCGGCCCGCAGGCGGTCGAGGCATTGGGCGATGTTCTCAAGACCTGCCGCACGCTGGTGTGGAACGGGCCGATGGGCGCTTTCGAAACCGAGCCGTTCGATGCTGCTACGGTGGCTTTGGCACGCACGGCGGCTGCACTGACGCAGGATGGTTCGCTTGTTTCGGTCGCTGGCGGCGGCGACACTGTAGCCGCCTTGAACCATGCAGGCGTGGCAGGCGATTTCACCTATATTTCAACTGCTGGCGGCGCTTTCCTCGAATGGATGGAAGGTCGCGAGCTGCCCGGCGTGGCCGCACTTCAGGCATGAGCGAAGATATGGCAACTGCCGGCCACGCTCCGCGCGTGGTCGAGGAAGGCGAGTTCGCCGGCTGGAAAAACTGGGCGCATGACCCGTTCGAAACGCGCGCGGGCCCATTCTATTTCCGCATCGATGAAGCAGGCGAGGTTGTCTGCGCATTCCGTGCCGAGGATCGGCACATGAATGGCGGCGGGTTCATGCACGGCGGCTGCCTGATGACGTTTGCCGATTTCGCACTGTTCGGCATCGCCACGCGCGAGCTTGCCGACAGCCATGCAGTGACGCTGAACCTGTCCGGCGACTTCCTCGATCCGGCGCACGCAGGGCAACTGATCGAGGCGCGCGGGGCCGTCGTGCGCGCAGGTGGCAAGACGATTTTCGTACGCGGCATCGTCACTGCCGATGGCAAGCCGGTGCTCGCCTTCAACGGCATCATTCGCAAAATTCGCAAGGGCTGAGCCCCAGGGTCCAGCATAACCAGCCGGTTGCGCGCGTAGCCGGTGGTGGCTAAACGCGCCCCCGCGTGCATTCGTATGCATAACTTTCCAGCACAGGATCCGAACCGATGAACTTCGATGAAATGACCCAGCGCGTGGCCACCGGCGAAGGCTTTATTGCCGCGCTCGACCAGTCGGGCGGTTCGACCCCCAAGGCACTGAAAGGTTACGGAATCGAAGAAGGCGCGTGGACTGGCGAGGACGAGATGTTCGCGCTGATCCACGAAATGCGCAGCCGGATCATCGAATCCCCCTGCTTCGGCAACGGCAAGGTCATCGGCGCGATCCTGTTCGAAAAGACCATGGACGGCGAAAGCGGCGGCAAGCCCGTGCCCGCCCGTCTTGCGGAGCGCGGCGTGGTGCCGTTCCTTAAGGTGGACAAGGGCCTGGAGGACGAAGCCAACGGCGTGCAGATGATGAAGCCGATGCCTGATCTCGAGGCTCTGCTCGACCGTGCCCGCGCCAAGGGCGTGTTCGGCACCAAGATGCGTTCGGTTATCAAGTCCAACGACGCCAGCGGCATTGCCGCGATCGTCGCGCAGCAGTTCGAGGAGGGCAAGCGCATCCTGGCCCGCGGCCTCATGCCGATTCTCGAGCCAGAGTACGACATTACCTCTGTTGACCGCGCAGAAGGCGAACAAGTGCTGCTGGCGGAGATCATCAAGCATCTCGACGCGCTGTCAGAAGATCAGCAAGTGATGCTCAAGCTGTCGATCCCGGCCGAGGCTGGCCTCTACGCCCCGGCGATCGCCCACCCGCGGGTGCTCCGCGTCGTTGCGCTCTCGGGCGGGTTCTCTACCGACGAGGCGTGTGAGAAGCTGGCTCAGAACCCGGGCATGATCGCCAGCTTCAGCCGTGGGCTGCTGCAGGACTTGCGGGCCGGGCAGGATGACGCCGAATTCGATCGCACCCTGGGCGCAGCCATCGATCAGATTCACGCGGCCAGCGTCGCCTGACAGGCGTCAGCGCGCCTCGTAGAGGAAGCGGTATTCGCCCGGTTGGGTCTCGCGCTCGGTCGTCCGGCCCGGTTCGCCGGAGACGAGCGCGATGACGCGGCCATGCGTACCGTAGGTTTCGCCCAGCTGGATGTCGGCAGTGTCGCGCCATCCCTCGCCGTCGATCCGGGTGGTGACAACCAGCCGCCCCGCCCAGACGCAGCGGGCGTTGATCGGGCAGCGGCTGTCTTCCTTGACCGCCCATGGGGTAACCACGAGGTCGCCCACCGCAACAGGCTGGCGCAGTGGTACTGCGCTCCCGCTTGCGGCGGCGGTGCCGACCACGTTGGGTGCATCAGGAATGACCTGGCATCCGGCGGTGAGGGTGATTGCGGCCAGCGCAGCGAACATGGGGGCGATCTTCATGCGCGGGATAACGCACGCCGGCACTTTCGGGTGCCTGAATGCGTGACGAATCTGCATCGCGCCCCTAACTAGCGCGCGATGATCCCTTGCCAGCTCTATCTCGTTTCGCCGCTGGATGTCGGCGGTGCCTTTCCCGAACGGCTCGAGCGCGCGCTCGCGGCGGGGCCAGTCGCGGCCTTCCAGTACAGGGTCAAGGACCTGGACCAGCACGAGGCGGCACGGCTGGCAGGGCCCCTGCAGGAAATCTGCGCCGCCCGCGATGTCGCCTTTATCGTCAATGACAGCATTTCGCTGGCCAAGCGCATCGGTGCCGACGGGGTCCATCTCGGCCAGTCCGACGGCAGTCCGCAGGAAGCCCGCCAGGTGCTGGGCCGGGAGGCGCAGATCGGTGTGACGTGCCACGCGAGCCGCCACCTGGCGATGGAAGCGGGGGAAGCCGGCGCAGACTACGTCGCCTTTGGTGCATTCTTTCCTTCAACCACCAAGGAAACGGAACATCGGCCCGAGCCCGAAATGCTGGAATGGTGGAGCACCCTGTTCGAAATCCCGAGTGTTGCGATCGGCGGCATCACTCCGGAAAACTGTGCGCCCCTGGTTGCGGCTGGTGCCGATTTCCTGGCGGTGAGCAATGCCGTATGGGGCCGTGACGAGGCAGAGGCCGTGCGGGCCTTTGCGGATAGAATCGCGGCGACGCGCGTTTAGCGCCACAAGGGGCGGGTCGTGCCCCGAACTCGGGGAGTAATTCATGCGCCATTTCCTTGCCGCTGCCTCGCTCGTCGCGCTCGGCGCTTGCGGTTTCATCGGCACTGATCGTTCGCAAGACGACGGCACGGCGGCCGACCGCACCGCCAACAGCACGACTGAAAACCTCGCCGACTCGATGGCTTCGGACGATGAGGGGCTTGCCCGGATCGACCGTGAACTGGTGATCGCTGATCCGGAAGCACGCCCGGTCATGCGAGCGCAGGTCGTGCTTGAGCGGCTCGGCTTTGCGCCGGGGGTGATCGACGGCGAAATGGGGCTTTCGACCCGCAATGCCCTGTCCGGTTTCCAGGAGGCGAACGGGCTCACGGTAAGCGGCGAGATGGACGAGGCGACGACGGCTGCGCTGGCCAAATGGAAAGAGATCCCCGCTACGCGCGTCGTACGCATCCCGGCGGAATGGAGCCGTGCCTCATATGCGCCCATTCCCGACGATCCGGCCGAGCAGGCTGAAATGGAGCGGCTTGGGTATGAGTCGCTGGATGAACGGCTGGCCGAGCGGTTCCACACCACTGTAGAGGTTCTGCGCGCCCTCAACCCGGGCGGCCGCCCGGCCGGTGCAAGCAGCGAGGCAGGCACGACCGTCAATGGCGACAGCCCGATCGCTGCCCGAACGCCCACCTCGACGCCGACCGGGGAGGAAGATCAGGACGCGCAGGAGAGCTATTTCAAGGCAGGTCAGATCATCCGCGTGCCCAATATCGGGTCGGACCGCATCGCCCCGGGCGAGATTGAGGACGCAAGCTGGCGCGAAACGCTTGCTTCGCTCGGCGTGGGGACGGAACAGCCTGAAGTGGCACGGATCGTTGTCAGCAAGAGCGCGGGAACGCTCAAGGCCTACGACGAAAGAAACAAGCTGGTTGCCCTGTTCACGGTAACCACCGGCTCGCGCCGCGATCCCTTGCCGCTGGGCGACTGGAAGATCGTGGGCAAGGCGTTCAATCCCGATTTCACTTACAACCCCGAACTGTTCTGGGATGTGTCGGACAGCGAGGAAAAGCAGCAGCTTCCCCCGGGGCCCAATGGACCGGTCGGCGTGGTGTGGATCGACCTCAGCAAGGAACACTACGGCATTCATGGCACCCCGGAACCGCAGACGATCGGTCGGGCGCAAAGCCATGGTTGCGTCCGGCTGACCAACTGGGATGCTGCCCGGCTCGCGCAGATGGTTTCCGCCGATACCGCGGTCGTATTCGAAGCCTGACGACGAAGATCGTAACGGCCGGGGAGAACTGGCATGGGTAACGCCGATCGATTGCTGACTATCGTGGTCACGGCCACTCTCACATCGGCGGCGTGGATCGTGGCCGGGAGCGGCGCGATCCGCACTGTTGACGAAGGGAGCGACCAGCCGGCACAGCCTGCCGAAGGCGCGCGCGCACCGCTGGGTGCCGGTCCCATGCCGGAATTGCCCCATCGCAGCACGGCGTCTGCAGCGGTCCGGCCGGGCGATCGCAATCTGATGATACCAGTGGCAGGGATCGTTGCCGCGGACCTTGTCGATACTTTTGCCGATGCGCGGGGCGAGGGCACGCGCCTGCACGAAGCGATCGACATCATGGCGCCTGCAGGCACGCCCGTTGTGGCTGCGGCAGGCGGTACGATAGAACGATTGTTCGTATCGGGTGCCGGCGGCAACACCATCTACGTCAGGTCACCCGATCGGGAAACGATCCACTATTACGCCCACCTTGCCAGCTATGCTCCAGGACTACGCGAAGGGCAGCGCGTCGCGCGCGGGGATCGGGTTGGCACTGTCGGAAGCACCGGCAACGCGGCCCCCGACGCGCCGCATCTGCATTTTGCCATCCTGCGTACGACAGCGGACGCCGAGTGGTGGGAACCGGCGACCGCGCTCAATCCCTATCCGCTGCTCTCACGCTCGGCACGTTAACGCGAAGCGCCGCTGCGAATGCAGCGCACGCGGCCCGGCTCGCCATTGTCGTCGAGCCAGCGCAAGGTCGCATTGCCGGTCCGTTCGAACCGCATTCCCTTCATCGGGCCGCGCGTGAAACGGACCTGGTTACCCGCCAGCAGATATGTCCCGGCACCTGCCTCGGTGCGGTAAGTGGAAGCATTATCGATGGTAAAGCCCTTTTCCGGCACGACCCGCCACGCAGGACCGGTCGCATCGCCTGGGAGCGAGCAAACGTATTCGCCGATCGGCAACGTCCCCAGCGGCCCACCGGGCGCATCGGCGAACGCGGGCGAGGCAAGCGCGGCGCCCAGGGCGCCGATCAATGTCAGTCGTATCATCGCGCACCCTTCTACTACGTGGTGTGCGTTAGCGCCACCGACCTTGCCCGGGGCTGACTGCTAAGCTAAGGGCGCTGCCGCAAGCAGTGGGCGCCGGGATGGCTCCACGGTCTCTGGCAAGGGCTCATTCTCATGAAAATCAGCGGCGTGGACATCCGTCCCGGCAACATCCTCGAATACGAAGGCGGCATCTGGAAGGTCGCCAAGATCCAGCACACCCAGCCCGGCAAGGGCGGGGCCTACATGCAGGTCGAGATGAAGAACCTGCAGGATGGCCGCAAGACCAACGTCCGCTTCCGCAGCGCTGACACGATCGAGCGCGTGCGTCTCGACCAGAAGGAATACCAGTACCTTTACGAAGACGGCGACCAGCTGGTTTTCATGGACAACGACACCTACGAGCAGATCAACCTGCCGTCCGACCTGCTGGGCGATGCCAAGGCATTCCTGCAGGACGGCATGGAAGTGACGCTGGAACTGTGGGACGAGAAGCCGATCTCCGTCGCGCTGCCCGAACAGGTCGAGGCGACCATCGTGGAGGCCGATGCCGTGGTGAAGGGCCAGACGGCCAGCTCCAGCTACAAGCCGGCAGTGCTCGACAACGGGGTGCGTGTGATGGTGCCGCCGCACATCGAAAGCGGAACGCGCATCGTCGTGGACGTCTACGAGCGCACATACGTCGGCAAGGCAGGCTGAACGATGGTTGGGGGCAGCCATCCGAAGCTTGCCGGGATCGATCTGGTCACCAGCTATATCCTGGGCGTGATCTACGACGACGAATCGCTGACACTGGAAATGGATTTCCATCTGCTGGAGGAGCATCCGCGTTATTCCCCGCCGGAAAACGATGATGGCTGCTACCGCAAGGGGTTCATCCGGTTCGCCGATCTCGACGACTTGCGGCTGCGCAAGGCCAAGCCTGAAGACGGCCGCGAGCTGAATTACAGCGACATTTATTCCGCCACGCTCGATGGCGACTACGCCATGATCTCGAGCGGGTGGGGCGAAATCGAATTGACCGCGCACTCGATCCAGATCGTGGTCGACTGACAGAAAGTAACGAACGAATGGCTGCCCTTTCCGGACTGATCCGCGTGATGGAACGCGCTGCGCGCAAGGCGGGGGGCAGGTTGCGCCGCGATTTCGGCGAGATCGAACACCTGCAGGTCAGCCGCAAGGGGCCGGCCGATTTCGTGTCCAAGGCCGACCGGGTTGCGGAACGCACGGTTTACGACGAACTGCTCGCCGCGCGGCCCGACTGGGGCTTCGTCATGGAAGAGGCAGGCGTGATCGAAGGTGATCCGACCAAGCCGCGCTGGATCGTCGACCCGCTCGATGGCACCAGCAATTTCCTGCACGGCATACCGCATTTCGCGATCAGCATAGCCGCACAGGAACCCAAGCTGGACGGATCGGGCTGGGGCGATGTCGTTGCGGGCGTGGTCTATCAGCCGATCACCGACGAAACGTTCTGGGCGGAAAAGACCCGCGGCGCCTGGCTTCACGACGGGCGACTGCGCGTGTCCTCGCGCTCGCGACTGCCGGACGCGCTGATCGCCACCGGCATCCCGTTCCATCGGCAAGGCAATTTCGAGCAGTGGATGAAGATCTTTGCCAAACTGGGGCCGGAGATCGCCGGGACCCGCCGCTTCGGCGCTGCATCGCTCGATCTCGCATGGGTTGCGGCCGGCCGGTTCGACGGGTTCTGGGAAAGCGGCCTCAACGACTGGGACACGGCTGCCGGTTGCCTGATCGTGCGCGAGGCAGGCGGTTTCGTTTCCGATTTCCGCGGCCGTTCTCCGCAGATTTGCGCCGCCGAAGTGCTTGCCGCCAACGATTCGCTGCATTCCAAGCTGCACAAGGTCGTGGCCCAGGCGCTCAAGTAGCGAAGCGGTAGCGCGGCAAGGACGCGCAGGCGCTCAAGTAGCGAAGCGGTAGCGCGACAAACACGCCCAGGCGCTCAAGTAGCGAAGCGGTAGCGGGACAAACACGCTTTGAAGGGTTGAAGTGCACGTAGCGCATCGCTAGTCGAGCGCACCCGCAGTGCCCCTGTGGTGGAATTGGTAGACGCGTTCGACTCAAAATCGAATTTCTTCGGAAGTGCCGGTTCGAGTCCGGCCAGGGGCACCAGCAGAACAATCCCGGATGCAGGCGCAGGTGTTGCGCCCGGCCTGCGCTGACCGTACCGTCGCACAAGCGCTGCACGAGCCGGGGGGATTATGTCGATTAGCGAACTTGCGCCAGGCCCGCTGGTGCTGACGCTGAGCTGCGAAGACCGCGAGGGAATCGTCGCCGCCGTCAGCGACGGGCTGTTCCGCAATGGCGGCTTCATTCTCGACAGCCAGCAGTTTTCCGACGAGGGCAGCGGCCGCTTTTTCCTGCGCATGGTCTGCCGCGCAAGCGAAGCGGGTCACACGCTCGACGCCGCGGAAATGAAACGCTGGCTGGCGCCTATCGCTGATCGTTTTGCCATGGACTGGAATGTGAACCCGCTGCTCGAACGGCCCCGCGCGATGGTGGCCGTATCGAAGGCATCGCATTGCCTCAACGACCTGCTCTACCGCTGGCGGACCGGCAGCCTGGCGATGGACCTGGTCGGCGTGTTCAGCAATCACGCGGAGCTTGAGAGCCTGGTCACCTGGCACGGGCTGCCGTTCCGGCATCTGCCGGTTGGCCCGGAAAACCGCGCCCAGCAGGAATGCCAGATCACCGAATTCATGGCGGCGACCGGAGCCGAATACCTGATCCTTGCCCGCTATATGCAGGTGCTGACTGCCAGCCTGGCCGAACAGCTGAACCAGCGTTGCATCAACATTCACCACAGCTTCCTGCCCAGCTTCAAGGGGTCACGCCCGTATGAGCGCGCGCACGAGCTGGGCGTGAAGCTGGTCGGCGCGACGTCGCATTTCGTCACGCCCGATCTCGACGAAGGGCCGATTATTGAGCAGGCGGTGGAGCGGGTCGATCACCGGCTGAGTGCAAAAGGTCTGGCACGGCTAGGTCAGGACACGGAGGCAAAGGTGCTGGCCCGCGCGGTCAACGCAGTGGGTGAACGGCGCGTGTTCGTGGCCGGGCGCAGGACGATCGTCTTTCAATAGGCGGCCGATCCCCTTTGCGCCGCGATTGATCCGGCGCGATCCCGGCAACCGCGCTGAAAGAGGTTGCCTCGCGCATGATCATCGGGGAAGTGGCTGACTTACCGATGATTGCGCTTCCTTCCTATCACGCGCTTGGCGCGTTGCTCGTCACGCTGGCCATGTTCGTCGCTTTCGCTCGCGGGCGGATGTCGACGGAGATCGTGTCGCTCCTCACCATCGCCGTGATTGCGGTGGGCTTGTATTTCTTTCCCTTGCCCGGCGATGGGCCGACCGACGGGTTGGCGCTGGCATTCAGCGGTTTCGGGCACCACGCGCTGATCACCATCTGTGCCCTGATGATCATGGGGCGCGGTCTGGTTGTCACCGGCGCCCTGGAACCGGCGGCACGGTTCCTGGAACGCGTGTTCAAGATCAACGGCCAGCTGGGCCTGCTGGTCGCCCTGGTGATTGCCATGACGCTGTCGATGGGCGTCAACGATACGCCGGTCATGGTCCTGCTGCTGCCGATCCTGGTCGGGCTGGCGGCGCGCGGCGGGCTGGCGGCATCGAAAACGCTGATCCCGGTCAATGCCGCAGTGCTGATCGGCGGGATGGCGACCACGATCGGCACCTCGACCAACATTCTGGTGGTGTCGATCGCGAGCGATCTGGGCATGCGGCGCATGGGGGTGTTCGACTTCACCCCCATCGTACTCGTCGCCGCCGTGATCGCCCTGCCGTACCTGTGGCTGATCATGCCGCGATTGCTGCGCGACAACCGCGTGGAAGATGCGGTGCCGCGTCGGCGTTTCCAGGCGAGCCTGCGCGTCGGCGATGCCAGCGTGCTGACCGGGCAGGAACTGGCGATGATCCTTCCCAAGATGCCCGCGGATCTGGAATTCCACGCGCCGCCTTCCGGCGCCTTGCGGCCCGATCAACAGCTCGCCGTGTCGGGCACGCATGAAGCGCTGGAAGAGGCGATGCGCGCGCTCAAGATCGGGATCGCCCCTGCATGGGTGCTCGAACGGATCGATCGTCGGCACGCCGAAACCCAGGAGGACATCACCGTTGTCGAGATGACGGTGACCGCCGATTCGCGATTGATCCGGCGCACCCTGGCGACATCCGGCATCGCGGACCTTTACGGCGTCGCTGTACTGGGCATCCACCGCCCCCGGCGCCTCGCCTATGGCCGCGTCCAGATCGACAACGGGCGGGATCAGAGCATCGCCGAAGGCGACGTCCTGCTGGTCATGGGCATTCCGGGAGATTTGCGGAAGTTCGCCCAGGCCGACAGCCTGCTGATGCTTGAAGGCGCGCGCGAGCTGCCGCGCCGGTCCAAGGCGATGCTGGCGGCCGGCATCATGGTCGGGTCGGTCGGCACCGCTTCGATCGGACTGCTGCCGATCGCCATTTCGGCGCTGGCCGGCGCTATCCTGATGTTCGTTACCGGGTGCGTGAAGTTCGACCGGGTCGGCCGGGCGCTGTCCGCTCAGGTGATCGTTCTGGTCGCGGCCAGCATCGCGATTGGCCGGATCATCGACGCGAGCGGTGCGGCCGAATGGCTGGGCATCGTTCTGTCCAGCGTGTTGCAGTTCCTCCCGCCAGCCGGCGTATTGGCGGCGATAATGCTGTTCGTCACCCTGCTGACCAACTTCGCATCCAACGCCACGGCCGCGACGGTCGGCACCCCGATCGCCTTCAGCATCGCGACCAAGCTGGGGCTGCCGCCCGAACCGCTGGTGCTGGCCGTGCTGTTCGGCTGCAACCTGTGCTATGCGACGCCAATTGCATACCAGACCAATATGCTCATCATGTCGGAAGGGTCTTATGAATTTCGCGATTACATCCGCACCGGGGTTCCGCTGGTTCTGCTGATGGTCACGACGTTGTCGATCCTGTTGGTGATGAACTACGGCTTGGTCTGATGCGCTTTCCTACGGCGGGCTGATCTGCAATCATTGCAGCCGAGGATTCCCGGCGCAGAAACCGGTCGGCAACGTGGTGGGGTGATGTGGCGGGGCGATTCGCGAAAGTCACGCAGGTGGGGAGATGTGATCATGAAATCAGGGGCTTCCAGATTTTTCAAAGCCGGGGGAGCGTGCCACGTCGCCGCGGCCCTGGCTGCCTGTCTCGCCGCACCGGCGCAGGCTGACGACCTGCGCGCAGCAGTTGCGCAAGACATGCCCGCGTTGATGGAGCTCTACCGCGATCTCCACGCCAACCCCGAATTGAGCTTTGCCGAGGTCGAGACCGCGGCAAAGCTGGCCGCGCGTCTTCGCGCACTCGGCTTCGAGGTGACCGAAGGGGTGGGCAAGACCGGCGTCGTCGGGGTCATGCGCAACGGCGATGGCCCGGTGGTCATGCTGCGCGCCGACATGGACGGGCTGCCCGTGGTGGAGCAGACCGGCCTGCCGTTCGCCTCCAAACGCACGGCTACCCCCGCCAGCGGAGTAGAAACCGGCGTAATGCACGCTTGCGGCCACGACACGCACATGGCGGGCTGGATCGGCGCGGCGCAGCTGCTGGCCGAACGCAAGGACCAGTGGCGCGGGACGCTGGTGATGGTCGGCCAGCCGGCAGAGGAAATCGGCGAGGGCGCGCTCGCGATGCTAGAGGATGGGCTCTACACCCGCTTCCCCAAGCCGGACTACGTGCTGGCTTTCCACGATGCAGCGCAGTTTCCGGCCGGGATGATCGGCTATTCGCCCGGCTACGCGCTGGCCAACGTCGACAGCGTCGATATCACCGTGCCGGGCGTGGGCGGGCATGGCGCTTATCCGCATACGACCAGGGACCCGATCGTGCTGGCAAGCGCGATCGTGATGAAACTGCAGACGCTGGTCAGCCGCGAGAATTCGCCGCTTGAACCTGCGGTGATCACGGTCGGCAGCTTCCTCGCCGGGTCCAAGCACAACATCATCCCTGACGAGGCGAAGCTGCAGATAACCGTGCGCAGCTATTCCGACGAGAACCGCAAGCGCCTGCTGGATGGGATCGCCCGCGTCGCGCGGGGCGAGGCAATCGCGGCCGGAATGCCCGAAGACCGCATGCCCAAGGTCTCGGTCGCTGACCCCTATACGCCCTCGACCTTCAACACGGTCGACTTCACCGAACAGGTCGCCGCGGGTTTCCGGCAGCGATTTGGGGAAAATCGGGTCATGCAGGTCCCATCCGTCATGGGGGGCGAGGATTTCAGCCAGTTCCTTCGCGCCAGCCCGGATGACGTGAAGTCGCTGATCTTCTGGGTGGGCGGGGTGCCGCAGGCCGAGTTCGAAAAGGCACAGCGCGGCGAAATCGTCCTGCCCTCGCTGCACAGCCCGTACTGGGCGCCGGATGCCGAGAAGGTGATCGCGACCGCCGCCGAAGCGCTGACAGCCGCTTCGCTCGACCTGATGCCGGCCAAGGGAGGCTAGCTCACTCGGAGCCGCCCGAGCGGCGCAGTGACGCCTCGGCGATGCGCTGCGCCTGCCGTTGTCGCTCTGCCGGGTCGGCTGCGGCGCGCATCGCTGCCTGTCGCTGGAGCACGCGCTCACGTTCTTCCGGCGACAGCAGGGCGAGTTGCTCGGGTGTCAGGTCGAGCGTTTCTGCTGCCTCGACTGGCGCCGTTGTAGATGCCACTCCGTAGGACGTGCTCGATGCGCCCGGATTGTGGATTTGCTCGTCGCTTGCCCAGCCGCTCGCTGCAGGCTGAGGATTGGCCGTTGCGCTCGATCGGCGGACCAGCTTTGCTTCGCCATAGGGTTTGCTCGCCGCCTTGCTGTGCTGCGCGCGAGGCTCGGGCTCAGGCAAGCCATCTGATGTGGCTACGGCCAATGCTGCAGTGGCGAGCAGCGTTACGGCGGCGAAATGCCGATACATTTTGGCGTCGATCGCCTGCTGCTTCGCCTTGCGCACCATGCCGGGCCAATAGCGTGGCGGGGTTGCAAAACGGTTGACGACCGCCGGGACAAGGGGGTGTCCCGACGGCCGTCTCTCCTCCCCAGGAGATAGTGTTAAGGCCGATCAGCCATCCGATGGCACGTATGTGCCAAGGCGATGGTGCAGCGCGTTGATCCGGGCCAGTTCCTCCCGGTCATCGGTCTGCCGGGCGTGGCTGGCCAGTGCTGCGCGGAGCAGGCGGAAGTCGGCGGTGGAAAACAGGGCGCGGGCGCGGCCGGGTTCCTTGGCTTGGGTCTCGGTGGTCATGATCGCCTCCTATGCGGCCTCGAACTGGTTCATGGTGTTGTCCTTGCCGCTCGCCTTGAGCGCGGCTTCCCCGGCAAAGTATTCCTTGTGGTCGTCCCCGATGTCGGAGCCGGCCATGTTCTGATGCTTCACGCAAGCGATACCCTGTCGGATCTCCTCGCGCTGGACGTTCTTGACGTAGCCGAGCATGCCTGCCTCACCGAAATACTCCCGCGCAAGGTTGTCGGTGCTCAAGGCGGCAGTGTGATATGTCGGCAGCGTGATCAGGTGGTGGAAAATTCCCGCCCGCTTGGCCGCGTCGCGCTGGAACGTGCGGATGCGCTCGTCGGCTTCCGCCGCCAGTTCGCTGCCGTCGTAATCTACGCTCATCAGCTTGGCACGGTCGTAACCGGCCAGGTCGCGGCCTTCCGCGGCCCAGGCATCGTAGACCTGCTGACGGAAGTTGAGCGTCCAGTTGAAACTGGGCGAGTTGTTATAGACCAGCTTCGCATTCGGAATCACTTCCCGGATACGGTCGACCATGCCCGCGATCTGCTCGATGTGCGGCTTCTCGGTTTCGATCCACAGCAGGTCTGCACCGTTCTGAAGCGACGTGATGCAGTCGAGCACGCAGCGGTCCTCGCCAGTTCCGGCGCGGAACTGGTAGAGGTTCGACGGCAGGCGCTTGGGCGCCAGGAGTTTGCCGTCGCGGCTGATGAACACCTGCCCATTGGCAATCGCGCCGGGTGCCACCTCATCGCAATCGAGGAAGGCGTTGTACTGATCACCGAGATCGCCCGGCTCGCGGCTGTACGCGATCTGCTTCGTCAGGCCCGCGCCCAGGCTGTCGGTGCGCGCGACGATGATGCCATCCTCGACGCCCAGTTCGAGGAAGGCGTAGCGGATCGCACGGATCTTCGCGAGGAAGTCCTCATGAGGCACGGTAACCTTGCCGTCCTGGTGGCCGCATTGCTTCTCGTCGGAAACCTGGTTTTCGATCTGGATGGCACAGGCGCCAGCCTCGATCATCTTCTTCGCCAGCAGATAAGTGGCTTCTGCATTGCCGAACCCTGCGTCGATATCGGCGATGATCGGCACCACGTGGGTCTCGTGCTCGTCGATTGCCTTTTCGATCCGCCTGGCTTCGACTTCGTCACCGCGATCGCGCGCCGCGTCGAGTTCACGGAACAGGCCGCCCAGTTCGCGTGCATCCGCCTGCCGCAGGAACGTGTAAAGCTCCTCGATCAATGCGGGAACGCTGGTCTTTTCGTGCATCGACTGGTCGGGCAGCGGGCCGAATTCGCTGCGCAGGGCGGCTATCATCCAGCCTGACAGGTAAAGATAACGGCGCTTCGTGCTGCCGAAATGCTTCTTGATCGCGATCATCTTCTGCTGCGCGATGAACCCGTGCCAGCATCCCAGCGACTGCGTGTAGTTCGCCGGATCCGCGTCATAAGCCGCCATGTCGGCGCGCATGATCGCGGCGGTGTAACGCGCGATGTCGAGCCCGGTGGGAAAGCGGTTCTGTGCCCGCATCCGCGCTGCGCTTTCAGCGTCGATCGCGTTCCAGGGGGAGCCTTGGCCCTCGATTGTTTCGCGGAACTGGCCGATCTGGCTCTGGTAGGTCACCGTCATTCTCCTGAAGTGCGATCTCGTGCGTCGCATCATTCATCGCTCGGCGGCTCACGAAGAGACAGGAAAAATTACAGAATAACTTGTACGATGGCAGCGCAAATACAGTTTACGCGAGTCATCCTGTCATGATATTTACAAATCCATGATCGAACGTGCGATGTACGCCGGACCAGCCCTGCGCAGGTTGCGCAAGCGCGAAGGGTTGACCCAGGCGGCGATGGCCGCGCGGCTGTCGATCTCGCCGAGCTATCTCAACCTGATGGAGCGAAATCAGCGCCCGCTTTCCGCCCGGATCATCGTCCAGGTGGTCGAGCAGTTCGACTTCGACCCGCGTTCGCTGCGTGAAGACGAGGCGATCGGCGGGCTCGACGGGCTCGCGCGCCGGTTCGCCGACGAACGTTTCGCCGACCTTGCCATCGGGCGGGATGAAGCAGCCGAGCTGTTGTCCGCGGCGCCCAATGCGGCGGCCGCATTCGCGCGACTGTTCGATAGCGCCGGTGCGGGGCGGGACGAACCCGACGATCCCCTGCGCGCGACCCGGCGCGAAATCGAACGATGGCGCAACCATTTCGCCGATCTCGACGAAGCGGCGGAGAGGCTGGCGGACGAGATGCGCCTGTCCCGGGCCGAAATCGGCCCGGCCCTGACGGAACGCCTGCGTGACCGCCACCAGCTGTCGATCCGCATCCTGCCGCGCGACGTCATGGGCGATGCAGTGCGCCGGCTCGACCTTCACGCCCGGCAGCTGCAGTTGTCGGAAATGCTGGATCACGCTTCGCGCACTTTCAACATGGCAATCCAGCTTGCCCAGCTCGAGCACGGCGATGCGATCGCCAATATCGCGGGCGGGGCGCAATTTGCCGACCGGGCCGCTCGCCACATGTTCGAGCGGCACCTGACCGCCTATTTCGCCGCTGCCCTGGTAATGCCCTATGGCCGGTTCCTGCGCGCCTGCGAGGCATCGGGTTATGACATCCTGCTGCTCATGCGCCGCTTCGGCGCGGGGTTCGAACAGGTGGCGCACCGCATGACGACGCTTCAGCGGGTTGGCCAGCGAGGCTTGCCGTTCTTCATGGCCCGGTTCGATCGCGCGGGCCAGATCTCCAAACGCTTTGCCGGTGCCAGCGGTGCGACGCTTCTGGAAAGCGACGCCAGCTGCCCGCTCTGGTCGGTTCATCGCGCCTTCGAACGCAGCGACGGTTTCGAAGTCCAGGCGATTGTCGTCGACGGTCTGGATAGCGGACCGGATCACTGGGTCACCATCACCGCGGCCGTCGCGGGCACGGGCGCTACCGGCAACGCCCGGTTTGCGGTGGTCCTGGGTCTGGAGGCGCGGCTGGCAGGCTCGCTGGCAGATGCGCGGGGGCTTTCGCTCAGGCGGGAGGATGCGGCGCCCATCGGGTTGGGTTGTGCGCGCTGCTTCCGCCAGGGATGCCTGCAGCGCTCGCTTCCGCCGCGCGGGGCGGCCTTGCGGTTCGACCGGTCGATGCGGGGGATCACCCCGTTCCAGTTCGGCGACCCCGGAACCGTGTGACGGGACGCACGTTTCGGGTCCATTGAAGGGGAGCAATCATGACCGAAGAACGCATCACCGAAGTTCGCACGCCCGAAGGCAATACGCACACCCACACCACCGTGGTGCACGACGAACCGCGCGGGAGCGGTGGTTCGGGTTGGGTCGTGGCGCTGCTCATACTGGTGGCGCTGATCGTGGGCGTCGTCCTGTTTACCCAGATGGGCAATTCGGAAATGGCCCGCGACACCGCGATCGCGGACGCTGCCGGTCAGGTCGGCGATGCAGCGCAGCAGGTCGGTGACGCGGCTCAGGACGTCGCCAACGACGTAACCAACAACGAGTAAATCTATCACCGACGTCGCGGTGTAAAGTTTACCGACATTTCACCTCTGCCCGCTAGTCCGGTGTCGCGCACGCGACATCGGACCGGGACAGATGATCCGCCTATTCAAGCATTACATCCCGCACGCGGTCGTCCTGCTGGGCATATGCGATTTCGTGCTGCTGGGTGCAGTCGGCGAAACCGCGTGGCAAATTCGCGCGGCGCAGCTCGACAGTTCGCTCGGACCTGCGCGGGACCGCATCCTGTCCCTCGGCGGCTTTGCGCTTGTTGTCTGGACTGCGATGATCGCGGTCGGGGTTTACAGCAGCGAAGCCTTGCGATCGCTGCGCTACGCGGGGGCAAGATTGCTGGTCGCGGTCAGCCTCGGGATCATAGCGCTGTCCGTGCTGGACTATTTCGTGCCGGGCACGGCCTTCTGGCGCTCGACGCTGCTCTACGCGATGATCCTGGCCATCATCGCCCTGATGCTGAACCGCGTCATCGTGGGTGCCGTGCTGGGCACATCCGCCTTTCGCCGCCGGGTCCTGGTGCTGGGTGCCGGATTGCGGGCCCAACGGATCAAGGCGCTCGCCCAAAGGCCGGAGTCCGGCTTCACTGCCGTTGCGTTCATCGGGATGAAGGATGGCGGCTTCATCGTGGAGGAAGCAATTCCCCGCGCAGATGTCCACGATCTGGGTGCCCTGGTTCATGATCTGACGGTGAGCGAGGTCGTGCTGGCGCTGGAGGAACGACGCAATTCCCTGCCGCTCAAAGACCTGCTCCGCGTCAAGACCATGGGCGTGCACGTCAACGATTTCAGCAGTTTCATGGAACGGGAGACGGGGCGGGTCGATCTCGATTCCGTCAATCCAAGCTGGCTGATCTTTTCCGACGGTTTTTCGTCAGGCCGAATGATTTCCAGTGCGGCCAAGCGCATGTTCGACGTGCTGGCGAGCGGCCTCTTGTTGATCCTGACCCTGCCGGTGATTGCGCTGTTCGCGGCGCTGGTGAAGCTGGACAGCCGCGGCCCGGCGTTCTTTCGCCAGACACGCGTCGGCCTCTACGGCCAGCCGTTCGAGGTCATCAAGCTGCGTTCCATGCGCACCGATGCCGAGAAGGACGGTGCCCGGTGGGCCGAGAAAGACGATCCGCGCGTCACCCGCCTCGGCCGTTTCATTCGCAAGGTGCGTATCGATGAATTGCCGCAAACCTGGAGCGTTCTGCGCGGGCAGATGAGCTTCGTCGGTCCCCGGCCGGAGGTACCGCAATTCGTGGCAGATCTGGAAGAGCAGCTGCCGTTCTACGCGGAACGACACATGGTGAAGCCGGGCATCACCGGCTGGGCCCAGATCAATTACCCCTATGGCGCGAGTATCGAGGACGCCCGGCACAAGCTGGAATACGACCTTTACTATGCCAAGAACTATACCCCATTTCTCGATCTGCTGATCCTGTTGCAGACCTTGCGCGTCATCCTGTGGCCGGAAGGTGCGCGATGAGCGGGCTCCTGCTCACCAGCCTCCATCTGGCCGGTTTCGTCTTCTATCTGGCCGGCGCGCTGGCCTGTGTGGCTTGCGCGGCGTGGCTGTTGCGCAAGGGGGATGCCGCCCGGCCGGACCGTGTGCCGACCATCCTCGCTTTGGCAATCGCCGCGATCTGGTGCGTCATCGTTGCGGCGAACGGGCCTGGCGGAGAACTGGCCGGATTGACCCGGACCGTGATGCAACTGGCGTTCCTGCATGTTCTCTATCGGTTGTTCGCAGCCGATGGGCGGCACGAAAGCCTGCGATTGATCAGGCCGGTGATCGGAGCGCTGGTATTCGTCGAATGCCTTCAGCCAGTATTGCTGATGATGGCATCGCATATCGCCTTGATGGCGGAACTGGCGCTGATCGTGTTCCAGTTGCAGGCGATGTTCAACATCCTCGTCGCCGTTGGGGCACTGGTGCTGCTGCACAACCTCTATGTCGGCGCGTCTCTGGGGACACGCGCTGCATTGCGCTGGAGCGCGGTAACGCTGGCGGCGATCTGGGGTTACGAGCTCAATCTCTACACCATAGCCTACCTGGCTGATGGGTTGCCGGGCGAATTGCTGGCGCTGCGCGGCCTCATGCTGGCATTCGCGGCCGGCGGCCTGGCGCTGGGTCTGAGCGGCGCCAGCGAACATATCCGGCTGCGACCTTCGCGGACTGTCGCATTCCAGAGCCTGTCGCTGCCGGTGATCGGCGGATACCTGCTGGTCATGGTCGGGATCGCGTTGTCGCTCGATCTGCTGGGGGCGGGGTTCGGGCGGCTGACGCAGGTGACCTTCCTGTTTTTTGCCCTTCTGGCGGCGCTTTACTGGATGCCGTCGGCGCGGATGCGGGGCTCGCTAAGGGTCATCCTGACCAAGCATCTGTTCCAGCACCGTTACGATTATCGGGCCGAATGGCTGCGCTTTACCCAAACGATCGGCAGGACGGGCGCCGGCCCGTTCGGCGAGCGTGTCGTGCGCGCCATGGCCGACATGACGGAAAGCCCGGCGGGCCTGCTGCTGCTGCCCGAGGACGACGGGAGTCTGACCCTGGCGGCGCGGTGGAACTGGCCGTCTGACGTCGTCTTCCCCGCCGCAATCCCCGCGGATCTGGCGTCGTTGATGGAGCGTGAGAACTTTATTCTGGACCTCGATTCCGCCCGCCGCGGCATCGATCATCGCGGCGAGCTGGCCTTGATGCCGCCCTGGCTGGCGCAGGCTGAAACGGCATGGGTGGTGGTCCCCTTGCTGCATTTCGAACGTCTGACCGGTGCCGTGATCCTCGCGCGGCCCGCACATGCCCGCCAGATCGACTGGGAGGATCTCGACCTCCTGCGGATCGCTGGCCAGCAGCTCGCCAGTTATATCGCCGAACAGAACGTCCAGCAGGCCCTGATGGAAGCTGCGCGGTTCGATGAGTTCAACCGGCGCATGGCATTCGTGATGCACGACATCAAGAACCTCGCCAGCCAGCTTGGGTTACTTGCGCGCAACGCGGAAAAGCACGCGGACAATCCCGCTTTCCGCGCCGACATGCTGGTGACGCTGCGCAACAGTTCCGACAAGCTGACCAGCCTGCTTACCCGTCTTGGGCGTTACGGATCGACCGGCAAGGACAAGCGCGCGCGGGTTGACCTGTCCGCACTATGCGCGCGGCTCGTGGCGGAAAAGGCCGCTCAGCACCCGGTCGAATTGCTGGCCGAACCCGACGTTGTCGTCGACGCCGACGTGCACGCTTGCGAACAGGCAGTAGGCCATATTTTGCAGAACGCGATCGAAGCGAGCGCGTCCACTGCAACCGTGTTCGTCGAAGTTGCGCGAATGAACGGCATGGCCGTCATCCAGGTGGTGGACGCGGGCGAGGGCATGTCTCCCGAATTCGTTCGCAACGGCCTGTTCAAGCCTTTCGTTTCGTCGAAGACCAACGGTTTCGGCATCGGCGCCTTCGAAGCGCGCGAACTGGTGCGGGCCCAAGGTGGCCGGCTTGAAGTGGACTCGCGCGAAGGTTTGGGATCGCGCTTCGCCATCCGGCTGCCGCTCGCGACCACCACGGCGCTGCTCGAAGCCGACCAATCACCAACCGAACACGCTGGAGCCGCATGATGCCGCAGGATCGCCCCAAGCTGCTGATCGTCGAGGACGACGAGGGGCTGCAGGCACAGCTCAAATGGGCTTACGAGGATTTTGACGTGGTCATCGTCGGAGACCGGGCCGGGGCCCTGGCTGCGCTCCGATCGGAGGCACCGGATGTCGTCACGCTCGATCTGGGTCTGCCACCTGATCCCGATGGCACAAGCGAAGGCTTTGCCGTGCTCGACGATGTCATGTCGTTGAAGCCTGATACCAAGGTCATTGTAGCATCGGGCCATGGTGCACGGGAAAGCGCACTGACCGCGATCGAGCGAGGAGCCTATGATTTCTACCAGAAGCCGGTTGATATCGACGCGCTGGGGTTGATCGTGCGGCGGGCGCTCAACCTCCACCGTATCGAGCAGGAAAACCGCCGGCTTGCTGCGCAGGCGGGCGAAGGCAACCGGGTTCTTGGCGGGCTCATCACCGCAGCGCCGGAAATGACGAAGGTCGCGCGCATGATTGAGCGCGTGGCCAATACCGGTGTTTCGGTCATGCTGCTGGGCGCGAGCGGCACGGGCAAGGAACTGCTGGCCCGCGGCCTGCATCACTCAAGCGACCGCCGTGACAAGGCTTTCGTCGCGATCAATTGCGCCGCCATTCCGGAGAACCTGCTCGAAAGCGAATTGTTCGGGCACGAGAAAGGCTCTTTCACGGGCGCCGTGAAGACGACCGAGGGCAAGATCGAACAAGCCCACGGCGGAACGCTGTTTCTGGATGAGGTCGGCGATATTCCGATGCCATTGCAGGTGAAACTGCTCCGATTCCTGCAGGAACGGACAATCGAACGCATCGGCGGGCGCAAGGCGATCGAGGTCGACACGCGGATAGTCTGTGCGACGCATCAGGATCTTGAAGCGATGATCGGGCAGGGCACTTTTCGCGAGGACTTGTTCTATCGCCTGGCAGAGATCGTGGTGAAGATTCCCACTCTGGCTGAGCGCCCCGGCGATGCGGTGCTGCTGGCCAAGGCGTTCCTCAAACGATTTGCCGAGGAGATGAACCCTCAGGTAAAAGGCTTCGCGCCCGACGCGCTGGCGGCGATCGACGGTTGGAACTGGCCGGGCAACGTGCGCGAGCTTGAAAACCGCGTGAAGCGAGCGGTGATCATGACCGACGGCAAGCTGATCAATGCGGAGGATCTCGATCTGAGTTCTGCGGGCGAGCAGGACAGCGAAGTGCTCAACCTGAAAAGCGCCCGGGAACGGGCCGATCGACGCGTGATCCGGCATGCGCTGGCGCGGTCGGAAGGTAATATTTCCAACAGTGCGCGGCTCCTCGGGATCAGTCGGCCAACGCTCTATGACCTGCTCAAGCAGTATGATCTGCACGCGTGAAGCCTTGCTGCGCGCGGCGTTGGGCTTCGCAATCCTGCTTGGCCTCTCCGCTTGCGAAGAGGCGGGCGAAAGCCTGCCTCCGCTCGAACAGGCGCGGCAATCGCTGGCGGCCGGAGACGGGCTCGGCGCGGAGATCGCGCTGCGCAAGCTCGTCGAGGCCGGAACCCCGGTAGCTGACGTAGCTGCATACCTGGGCGAGGCCGAATTGCTGCAAGGCCGCCGTAACGAAGCTCGTCAGTGGCTGGGCAATCAACGATTTTCCGCCGCTACGGCGGCTCATGGCTATCACATGCTCGGCCGGTTGGAGTTTCTGGAAGGCAATTTGCCAGCCGCGGGGCAATGGTTCGACAAATCCTTGCGCGAGCGCCCTGACAATGCCGAATTGTGGGTCGACATCGGGCGACTGCGGTTCAAGGGCGGGGAACAGGCGCAAGCCATCGAAGCGAGCCAGCGGGCGGTTGCGATCGACAGAGAAAACCCCCGAGCGTTGCAATTTCGCGCTCAGTTGGTGCGAGATGCCAACGGGTTGGCGGCGGCGTTACCGTGGTTCGAAGCAGCGCTGAAACGCAATCCGAACGACCTTGACCTGCTGGGCGATTATGCAGCGACGCTGGGCGACCTGGGCCGCGCGAGCGATGCGCTGGCGATCATTCGCCGAATGACCGAGCTCGACAACCGCAACCCACGCGCTTTCTACCTTCAGGCAGTTATCGCGGCGCGGGCGGGGAAGTTCCAACTGGCCCGCACGCTGCTGGGCCACATGGGCACCAACATGGCTGCAGTGCCCGCTGTAATGCTGCTGTCCGGCATCGTGGACATTGAAAACGGGAATTATGAAAGCGCAGCCCAGACGCTCGATCGGCTGGCGACAGATCAGCCCGACAACAGCCGTGTGCAAGCGCTGCTGGCGAGGGCCATCGCTCTGGGCACGAACGAGCGCGAGCTGGTTTACCGCTTCGATGGGAGCGCGCGAATGGCCTCCGGTTCCCCTTATTTGCGGCTTACGCTCGCACGTGCGCACGAGGTACTCGATGCGCGGGACCGGGCGGCCGAACTGCTGGATTCAGCTGCGAACGGGGGCAACGGGCGGCTAAGGGCTCTAGCAGCGCGCAGTCCTCTTCCGGCAGCCGCAGTGCAGGCTGGCGACAATGGAGCCGATACCGTGGCTTTGGTCCGCGAATGGATCAGGGATGGCCGGGCAGACCTTGCTGTTGGAGCGGCCGACACCCTTCGCGCTCGCCTTCCAGGATCATCTGACGCCGTGGCTTTGGCTGGAGACGCCTATCTTGCCAAAAAGTCGCCAGAACGAGCAGCAACGCTGTATCGGCAGGCCGGGAAGATCCGCCGAACCTGGCCGCTGACGCGGCGTGCTGTCGCCGCCTACCGTGAGCTGGGCCGCGCGAAAGCGGCCGAAGGGCTGTTGACCCTTCAGCTTGCGGGCGACCCGCAGAACGCTGCAGCTTCAACCGAACTGGCCAGAACAGTACTGGCGCAACGGGACTGGCCCAGAGCTGCGGCGTTGCTGGATCACGCCCTCGATCACGGGCGCGCGCGGGATCCGGCGGTTTGGATGATGCGGTCAGTCGCGGCCAGCCGCATGGGTGACGATGAACTGGCTTTCGACGCGCTCGCGTATGCGCACGCCCTCCAGCCTCTGCGCCGCGATGCCAGCGCGATGCTGGCCGCAGTGGTGCGATAGCCCGAACTCCGCTCGACACCGCGGACCGGTCCGGGCAGTCCCGCCCGCGATGATAATACGGACGCTTGGCCGAATCGACCTGATGGTCCGCCTGCTGATTGTCGCAATGGCTCTGGCGTTCATCGTCCCGGCGAGCGGGGCGGCGCGCGACATCGCACAGACAGTCTCGAACGGCGCCATCTTCGTGCTGTTTTTACTCAATGGCCTGCGCATCGACCGCCGTGAAATCGGCAAGGGCTTGGCCAACCTCCGCTTCCTCGCGCCGCTGATGCTGTGGATATTTGGCGCGATGGCCATGGCCGGGTGGGGCCTGTCAGCTGCTGTCAGCGCATGGGTCGCGCCTGAAATCGCACTCGGTTTCCTGTTCCTGGGCGTGCTTCCATCGACCGTGCAGTCCGCCACGTCGTATACATCGCTGGCGCACGGGAACGTTGCGCTGGCGGTGATCGCTGCTGCGGTGGTCAACATCGCCGGCGTCCTCGTCAGCGCACCTCTGTTCGCCGTAATGGCGGGCAGCGAGCAAGCGAGCGTGGGCTGGGATGCGATCGGGCGTATCGCGGCAATCCTCGTCCTGCCGTTCGCCATCGGGCAGGCGGTGCAGGGATACTTTCGCGGCTGGGTTGCGGCGCAGCGCACCCGGATCGTGTGGATCGACCGGCTTGTCATCGCGCTGGCGGTTTACGTGGCATTTTCTGGCGCGGTGGAGCAGGGCGTCTGGCAGCGGCTCGATGCGGCGACGTGGGCCATCGTATCGCTGGCGCTCGCGATCTTGCTCGCATTCGCCCATGCAGGGGCGTGGATCGTTGGGCAGGGAGTCCGGCTGGCCTGGCCGGACCGTATCGCTTTTCTGTTCGCCGGCGCGCAAAAAAGCGTCGCTATCGGGGTGCCCCTGGGTACCATCCTCTTCCCGCCGGAGCGGGCCGGGTTGGTCCTCCTGCCGCTACTGATCTACCATCTGGTTCAACTGGTAGTGGCAGCCCCGATCTCTAGTCGGCTAGCCCGGCCTCGGGGTTGAGCGCGCTTTCCCGGCGATTGTGGCGGATCGACCACCACAGCGACAGGAAGATCAGGATCGCACCGATCAGCCCGGTTATCGTTTCCGGGATATGCGCGACGGCCGAGAACAGCATGATCCCGCCCAGCACGATGATCGCCCAGAATGCGCCGTTCTCAAGGAAGCGATACTGGGCGAGCGTCCCCTGCTTGACCAGGTGGATGGTCATCGAGCGGACGAACATTGCGCCGATCGACAGGCCCAACGCAATCACGATCATGTTGTTCGACAAAGCAAAGGCGCCGATTACGCCATCGAAACTGAAGCTCGCGTCCAGCACGTTGAGATAGAGGAAGCCGCCCAGGCCGCTACGCACCACTGCGCCTTGCAGCCTTGCTGCTTCTTCCTTCAGTTCGAGAATCTTGTTGATGCCCTCCACCGCGATGAAGGTGACCAGACCGAGCATGCCCGCAACCAGGAACGTCAGCGCCTCATCCGGCGGCAGCATGGTCGAAATGCCCCACATCACCAGCAGGAGGAGAGCGATTTCGGCAGCAGGCAAGGCTGCGAACTTGGCGAGCCGGCGTTCAATCACGGCGATCCAGTGAACGTCCTTGTCCATGTCGAAGAAGAACTTGAGCCCGACCATCGCCAGGAATGCCCCGCCAAAGCCGGCGATACCGACATGGGCCGAACTGACGATCTGCTCGTACCGCTCAGGATCGTTGAGTGAGAGGTTCACCGTCTCGATGGGCCCGAGGCCCGCTGCAATGGCGACGATGGCGAGCGGGAAGACGATCCGCATCCCGAACACCGCAAAGGCAATACCCCAGGTCAGGAAGCGCTTCTGCCAGACCTCGTCCATGTCCTTCAGGACAGCCGCGTTGACCACCGCATTGTCGAAACTCAGCGAAACTTCGAGCACCGACAGGACCACGATGATCCACAGCAGCGCCAGCGTGCCGGTGACCGTGCCTGTGCTGACCCAACCATACCATGCGCCCAAACCAAGGCAGATCACGGTGAAGATCAGCGAGAAGGTGTAGAATCGCAGCAGAGTCGCCATCGTGAGCCCCGTTGATGTGTCGCGCGCCGCTAGGGAATTCGGCTGGCGCGGGCAAGTTCCCTTATTTGGGCTGATAAGTCTGGTCGGGTGTCGGGAAGGCGCGCGCGCGAACCTCTTGAGCGTACTGGGCAACCGTGCGCTCGATGACCTCGGCGATATTCTCGTATTTCTTCACGAAGCGCGGCACACGTTCGAACATGCCGAGCATGTCCTCTGTCACGACCACCTGACCGTCGCACCGAGCCGACGCGCCGATGCCAATGGTGGGTGCTGCCACAGCCTCTGTCGCTGCGATGGCGATGGGTTCGACCACGCCCTCGATCACGATGGCGAATGCACCGGCCTCGTCCAGGGCCCTTGCATCGCTGACGATCTTGTCCGCTTCTGCGTCGCTGCGCCCGCGCGCGCCATAACCGCCCAGCACGTTGACCGCCTGCGGCGTCAGCCCGACGTGGCCCATCACCGGGATGCCGCGCTGATTGAGGAAAGCGACCGTATCGGCCATCGCTGCCCCACCTTCGAGCTTCACGGCAGCCGCGCCGCTCTGCTTGAGCAGATAGGCTGCACTTTCAAACGCCTGCTCTTTCGATGCCTCGTAACTGCCGAACGGCATGTCGACGACAACCACCGCGTGGTAGCTGCCCCGCACGACGGCGGCCGCGTGGTTCGCCATCATCTCCAGCGTGACGGGGATGGTCGAGGGGAGGCCGTAGATCACCTGACCAAGCGAATCCCCGACCAGCAGGATATCGCAGTGGCTGTCGAGCAGCTGCGCCTGCCGCGCGGTATAGGCGGTCAGCATGACGAGCGGTTCTTTCGTCGTGCCGCCGCTCTTGTGCGCACGAATGGCTGGTACGGTCAGCCGTTTCATTGGCGCCGGGGTGGGGTTTGCGCGGCTGGTCGCCGTGTCGAGCTGGAAGGTCGTGGACATGGACATGGGTCTAGACGCCGCGTCAAACGGGGGAAACCCCGCAGTTTGCGCCTTGTATTGGTGAAGCATTGCGCTAGCTTCCCGGCCCATTCGGGACGCGCGGCGCAATAAGGCCGCGCCGCCAATGGGAGGTACCCTTTTTCATGTTTCTTGATCGGGTCAAACCGCTGGACGCCATTCTGGCGACGGCGCAGAAGAAGTCGCTGCACCGAACGCTCGGCGCGCTCCAGCTTACCCTGTTCGGTATCGGTTGCATTATCGGCACCGGCATTTTCGTGTTGACCTCGGCCGGTGCACAGAAAGCCGGTCCGGGCCTGATGCTGGCGTTCATCATCGCCGGCGCAGTCTGCATCGTCGCCGCGCTCTGTTATGCAGAAATCGCCGCAATGATCCCGGTCGCGGGTTCGGCATATACCTACAGCTATGCCACCATGGGTGAATTCCTGGCCTGGACGGTTGGCTGGGCGCTGGTGCTTGAATACGCCATTGCCGCATCGGCCGTATCGGTCGGGTGGTCTGGCTATTTCACCGGCACTATTCTCAACGAATTCTTCGGCCTCCAATTGCCCGCCTGGCTCAGCGCCGGGCCGTTGGCTTTGGGCGGCGCAGAGGGCGGCTTCATCAATCTGCCGGCCATGATCATTGCGCTGCTGGTGACGTGGCTGCTGATGATCGGCACGACAGAAAGTGCGCGCGTCAACGCCGTGCTGGTCGCGATCAAGATCACTGCACTCCTGGCGTTTATCGGGTTGACCCTGACCAGCGCTTACTTCGACCCGGACAAGTTCAACCCGTTCCTGCCCGCCGGTATTTTCGGGGGCTTTGGTTCAGGCGTCGGCGCAGTTGGCGCAGCGGCGACCATCTTCTTCGCCTACGTCGGCTTCGATGCGGTCTCGACCGCTGCTGAAGAAACCAAGAACCCGCAGCGTAACGTGCCGATCGGTCTCGTCGGCTCGCTGCTGATCTGTACCGTGTTCTATATTCTGGTCGCTGCAGGCGCGGTGGGCACGATCGGTGGCCAGCCCATCATGGGCCCCAACGGCATTCCGTTCCCCGCCGGATCTGAAGAACTGGCTCGTCAGTGCGCTTTGCCTGCCTATTCCGATGCACTCGTCTGTTCGAACGAAGCGCTGGCCCATGTGCTGCGTCAGATCGGGTTCTCGGGCGTGGGCAACGCGCTGGGCATCGCCGCATTCCTGGCGCTGCCTTCGGTGATCCTGATCCTGCTGTTTGGCCAAACGCGCATCTTCTTCGTGATGGCGCGCGATGGCCTGCTGCCGGAAAAGCTGGCTGAAGTTCATCCCCGCTGGAAGACCCCCTACATCGTCACTGGGCTGACCGGGCTCGTCGTGGCAGTTGCTGCGGCCTTCCTGCCGGTCGGACAGCTGGCTGATATCGCCAACGCCGGTACGCTTTACGCGTTCTTCATGGTGGCGGTTGCGGTCATGCTGCTGCGCAAGCAGGCTCCGGATCGCGAACGGCCGTTCCGGGTCCCGGCGGTGTACGTGATTGCGCCGCTGACGATCGCAGGTTGCCTGTTCCTGTTCCTGAACCTGCCGCTTGACGCGATGCTCGTCCTGCCGATCTGGACCGGCATCGGCTTCCTGATCTACTTCGGCTACAGCCGCAGCCGCAGCCATCTGGGCCGCGGGATCGTGGAAGTGGTCGATGACATCGGGGGCCAGGAAACCATGCTGCCGATCGATCCCAAGAACTGATCGACGCAGCGTAAGAGAAAGGGCCGCTCCCCACAGGGGGGGGCGGCCCTTTGTCGTTAGGCGATAGTTCGACAAGCTGGTCTAGAGCGAAGTTTCCTTAACGTGCCGCTCTTCGGCGTCGTCGTGCACGTTCATGCCCAACGCCATCTTGGCGACGTTGAGTAAACCCATATCGCCGTCCCAGATTTCGGCACTGCCAAGATCCATGCGCAGGAACAGGATGTCGGGATCGTCCTTCCCGCCGTCATACCAGGCGGCGACAAAGTTATTCCAGAATTGGTCAAACCGTTCGCGGCTGGTTTCGACGGTCAAAGTGCCGTCGAAGCGAGCAAACAGGTCATGGCCCTTGCTCTCGAACGTCGCGGTGGCCGGGCCGAGCGCAGCAAACGTGCTCTTCTTCTGGGTGAAGAACCAGATCGCGCTGTTCGCATCCTTGTCGAGCTGCGGGCTCATCGGGACGGCGGTGTCGCTGCGGTTATCAAGTTGGAGAAACAAAAACGGCGAGGCGTCGAGTGCCTTCCAGAATTTCTGCTTCAGCTCTTCGGGATTGCCTTTGTTGTGCTTCATGAATTCGCTCCGCTCAATAGGGGGTGTCCCCAAAACGGAACCAGCGCAAAGGCGTTCCGCGCTAGCTTCCCGCGAGCGGAGATCCGAACAGGCCGACCGCTAGTTCGATCCACACCACCGAGACAGCCGTGAGCAGGACGCCAATGAGCAAGGTCGCGGTTCGCCTTGACCGGACTTTGCGCAGGATGACATCGGCCATAAGGGTCACGGACCCGAGCAATAGTGCTGCCACAATGAAATCGGCCGCGGTCCAGGCGACGGATGAGGTGAGGAGCATGGCCAGCGCCGGCAGTGCCAGCAAGATCATGGGCGCGGACCAAAGCGCTAGTCGCCACCAGGGCCAAGCGCGTTCCGAATGATACGTCTTTGAAAACACGGCATGCCTCCCGCCCCGATTATCCCTGAAAAGGGGGCAAGAGGCAATCAGGCGTTACAGCGTCGCCGGAGAGGTGGCCAGGCTGGCGGCTGTCATGTCGTCGAGTATCGCCTGTCGCTGATTGCGCGGCGCGGTGTCGAGCGCCGCAACGTCGCTGCGTGCGAGGCCGCCATTGAGAAACGCGACGATATCGTCGGCCAGACGCTCGGTCTGGGTTGCGAACAGTCCATGGGGCTCGCCATCATATTCGATGATCTGGGCGTTCGGAACGCTGAGCGCGACCTTTCGTCCGGTTGCGTCAATCGGGACGGTGCGGTCTGACGTGCCGTGGATCACCAAAGTCGGCACGATCAGGCTGGCCAGATCAGGCCGAAAGTCCGTGGTAGCAAAGGCCCGCGCGGATTGCAGCGCGGCATATTGGGATGCCTGCATCGCGGTGTTCCACGCCCATTGCTTTTCCTCATCGCTGACTCGCTGCGTTACCCAGCCGTCCCCATAAAAGTCCTGGAAAAAGCCGGTGAAGAACTTGCGAAAATTGGCTCGCATTCCGTCGGCCATGTCATCGAACGTCGATTGAGGGACGCCTTCAGGGTTGTCATCGGTGCGCAGCATATACGGTACAATCGAACTGACGAGCACGGCCTTCGATACACCCACGCCGCCATGGCGGCTCATGTACCGAGCTATCTCGCCGCCGCCCATGGAGAAACCAACCAGCGCAACATCGCTTTGCGCACCCGTCGCCTGCATCACGTCGGCCAGGTCGTCGGCGAAGCTGTCGTAATCATATCCGGTCGCGGCATGGTCCGAACGGCCGAACCCGCGCCGATCATATGCGATGGCGCGATAGCCGCTGTCGGCCAGTTCCATCATGATCGGGTCCCAACTGTCCGATGACAGTGGCCAGCCGTGAATCAGGATCACCGGCGGGCCTTCACCAAGTTCCTTCCAGAAGAGACGGCAACCGTCTCGTGTTTCCAGGAATGCCATCGTGCGAACCCTTTCTCAGTTAGATCACTGACTAACAGAGGGGAAAAGGCTTTCGTTCCCGGGTCTTGTGCCGGACGGCTTTCAAAGGCGCGAAAGAAAGTGGTGGCGATATCTGTAGGGAGAACATATAACGAACGTATGCGCGAAATCACGACAATGGAGAAACTCGAAATCCTCGCTGACGCGGCCAAGTACGATGCCTCGTGTGCATCTTCGGGCACCGCGCGAAAGAACTCGATCGGCGGCAAGGGCATTGGCTCGACCGAAGGGATGGGAATTTGCCATGCCTATGCGCCGGACGGCCGGTGTATTTCGCTGTTGAAAATACTGCTGACCAATCACTGCGTGTTCGATTGCCATTACTGCGTGAACCGCAAGAGCTCGAATGTGCGCCGGGCCAAATTCACCCCGCAGGAAGTGGTCGATCTGACCCTGGCATTTTATCGTCGTAATTATATCGAAGGGCTGTTCCTTTCATCGGGGATCGTGAAAAGCTCCAGTCATACGATGGAGCAGCTGGTCGAGGTTGCCCGCATTCTTCGGGAAGAGCACGATTTTCGCGGTTACATCCATCTGAAATCCATACCGGAAGCCGACCCCGCGCTGGTGCATCAGGCGGGGCTGTACGCGGATCGTGTTTCCATCAATGTCGAACTGCCGACTGACGCTGGTCTGACCCGGCTCGCGCCAGACAAGGACGCGCGCCAAATCGAAGGCGCCATGGGCAAGCTGAAGACCGACATCGTCGAGGCAAAAGACGCGCGGCGGCGGTTCCGCCATGCGCCTCGCTTCGCGCCGGCGGGGCAGTCCACGCAGATGATCGTCGGCGCTGATGCCGCCACGGATGCGGATATCGTGGGCAAGGCAAGTCGCCTCTATGACAATTTCCGGCTGCGGCGCGTCTATTATTCGGCTTTCAGCCCAATCCCGGACGCAAGCGCGGTCCTTCCGCTCAAACGGCCGCCCCTGATCCGGGAACACCGTTTGTACCAGTCGGACTGGCTGATGCGGTTCTATGGTTATAAGCCGGGCGAAGTGATGCAAGCGACGGAAGCGGATGGGAATTTACCGCTCGATATTGATCCAAAGCTGGCCTGGGCGCTCAAATTTCGCGAAACATTTCCCGTTGATGTCAATCGGGCTCCGAAGGAGATGTTGCTGCGCATCCCGGGCCTCGGGGTGAAAGCCGTTCAGCGAATTCTTGCCAGTCGCCGGCACCGAACGTTGCGGCTCGACGATGTTGCCAAACTGACGGTTTCAATCGCGAAAGTTCGACCCTTCATCTGCACGATCGATTGGCGCCCGGTAACGTTGACTGACCGGGCCGACTTGCGAGCCATGCTCGCTCCGAAGCGTGAACAGCTGGAATTGTTTGCGGCGTGATCGAGAAGGCCGCCGCCGCGCCCCGTTACGTGGTAACCTTGCCCGAGCCAGATGATTTCGAATTCTGGCGGGAAAAGGCCCGCGCGCTGGTCCAGAACGGAGTGTCGCCGGATCGGGTTGCTTGGGTCGATCCGGGCGGTTCCGGCGATCTGTTCGCAGCAGGTGGCGAAGTCCCGTCGCCCCCTGTGGCCGCCCCGCCAGTCCGCGCGAACCGGCAGTTCGTGGCGCTGGCCAAGAATGCGATCTTGCACACCGACCCGGGGCGGTTTGCACTGCTATATGGGCTGCTGTGGCGCATGCAGTCCAATCCGCGATTGCTGGAGGACAAGGCCGATCCCGACGTTCGAAGGATCGAAGATCTCGCCAAAGCCGTGCGCAGGGACAGCCATAAGATGCACGCCTTCGTTCGATTTCGCCTCGTCGAAGGCGCGGACAGCGAAGTCGACGACCATTACGTAGCCTGGTTCGAACCTGATCATCACGTCGTGCGCGCGAATGCGGGTTTCTTCATGCGCCGGTTCGCCAACATGAAGTGGTCGATCCTTACACCGCGAGGTTCGCTTCATTGGGATGGCGAGACGATGCGCGAAGGGCCGCCCGCCCAACGTGCCGACGCCCCCACGGGTGACCCAACCGAGGATTTGTGGCGCAAGTACTATGCATCGATATTCAATCCCGCGCGCTTGAAGGTCGGGGCCATGCTCAAGGAAATGCCCCGCAAGTACTGGAAGAACCTGCCGGAGGCCTCGCTTATTCCGGAATTAGTGGCGGGGGCGCAGCAGCGGGAAACGGAGATGGTGGTGGCCGGAGCGTTGGAATTCGACGAGCGACCGGCAAGTCTCGGTGCGATCGACCAAGCAATTCATCAATGCCGCAAATGTCCCATCGGTCATCTCGACAATAAGGCGGTGATGGGCGAGGGGCCGCAAAATGCGGCATTGATGATCGTGGGAGAGCAGCCGGGCGATCAGGAAGATCTTGCTGGGCGTCCTTTCGTGGGCCCCGCTGGCCAGCTTCTCGACCGGCACCTTGAACGCGCAGGGATCGATCGCGCGGCTGCATACGTCACCAATGCGGTCAAGCATTTCAAGTTCGTCCCCCGGGGCAAGCGCCGTCTCCACCAGTCACCCACGGCCAAGGAAATCGATATTTGCCGGTGGTGGGTCGAAAGCGAGCGAGCGATCGTGCAGCCCGCGCTCATCCTTGCAATGGGCGCCAGTGCCGCGCGCGCGATGCTGGGCCGAACGGTTAGCATCACGCGCGAACGGGGGCGGCCGATACCTCTCGACGATGGCAGCGAACTGTGGGTTACAGCCCATCCATCGTACCTCCTGCGGCTCGATGGTCTGGCCCAAGAGGAACAGGGTCGCCTGTTCGATGCCGATCTGGCTGCCGTACGCCAGCGGATGGAGGAACTAGCCGGGTGAACAAGGATTCTCCGGCCAGGATATCGCGTCGCATTGGCCGTTTTCGAGGAGACCGGATTGCCCTGGTCGGGCTGGTGCTGGCGGCATTGATTGTCGCCGCGCGGGCGTGGCTGGCGGACCACCCGCAGCACAATCCCTGGGCGCCGCTCGATCTCAATGACCCACCGGGTTGGGCGACGCGCACGAAGCTCATCGCCCTGAAGGATGATCCCGACGAATGCCGCGCGGTGTTGCAACGCAGCGGCGTGGCATTCGACGCGCTCGAGCCGGCAGGGGAGGGTGCATGTCTGCGTACGGACCGGACCGTGATGAGCGAGCTTCCGTTGTCGCCCGCGCCGCCACCCGCTACCTGTGCGGTGGGCGTCGGGATGGAATTATGGCTGCGCGACGTTGTCCAGCCTGCAGCACGCGCCGCGTTCGACAGTGGCGTATCCCGGGTTGAGCATTTTGGTACCTTCAGTTGCCGCAGGCTCTACGGCCGGGTCGAGGGCCGCTGGAGCGAGCACGCGACCGGCAATGCAATCGATATCGCGGCGTTCGTAATGGACGACGGCACCCGGGTCAGCGTCCTTGCTGATTGGAACGGCGAAGCGGATAAGGCCGCGTTCCTGCGCACCGTTCGTGATGGGGCCTGTCCGCTATTTGCGACTGTTCTGTCGCCCGATTACAACGAGGCGCATCGCGATCATTTTCACTTCGACCAGGCTGGTCGTTATTCGGGCGTTTGCCGCTAGGTTTGGTTGCTAGACCGGTTCGATTGCGTAACCGGCGCTGCGCACGGTTCGGACCGGATCCTTCGCCCCGTCGATTTCGATTGCCTTGCGCAGTCGCCGGATATGGACATCCACGGTACGCAATTCGATATCGCTGCCCGTGCCCCAGACCCCGTCGAGGAGCTGATTCCGACTGAAAACCCGACCCGGGCTTTCCATCAGGAATTTGAGCAGTCGGTACTCAGTCGGGCCCAGTTGGAGCTGGCGTCCTCGCCGCTCTACCCGGTGCGCCACTGGATCCAGCGTCAGATCGCCGACCGAGATCGACTGGCCGGCGAGGGCCGGACGGATTCGCCGCATCACCGCCGAAACGCGCGCCAACAGTTCGCGAGGGCTGAACGGCTTGGTAACATAGTCGTCGGCGCCAGTTTCCAGGCCCCGGATACGATCGTCCTCCGCTTCGCGCGCGGTCAACATGATGATCGGAACATGCGCCGTCGCCTTGTCGCGGCGTAGCCGGCGGCAAACTTCGATGCCGCTTGTTCCTTCGACCATCCAGTCCAGGATAATCAGATCAGGCGTCTCCTCCGCAGCGAGGATCAATGCCTCATCACCGTCGGTGGTCGATCGGACCTCGTATCCTTCGGCCTCGAACCGGAATTCGAGGAGTTCGGCGAGCGAGGCGTCATCCTCGACCAGGAGCAGCTTGGCGGCGGTCATCGCCAGTGCTTAGACCGCGCGATTATTACAGCTTCACGACAACGCTGTGTCACAGATGCGGATCATTCGTGATCGTCGTCGACCGGATAGTTGCCGGTGGCGGCGAAGTGGACCATTTCGGCCACGTTGGTCGCGTGATCGCCGATCCGTTCGATATTGCGCGCGACGAACAGCAGCTGGGCTCCCGCCGAAATGTTCGCTGGGTTTTCAACCATGTGGGTCACGACATTGCGGAAGATCGAGTTGTAGAACGCGTCGACCTTCTCATCGGTGCGGATCACCTCGCGCGCCAATGCAGCATCGCGAGCGGCATAGGCAGTCAGTACGTCGTGAACCATTTCGCCCGCTACGTCGGCCATGGCGGGGAGCAGGGTGAGCGGTTCGAACTGCTTGCGCTCGCCGATCTTGCGGCTCGCCTTGGCAATATTCTTTGAATAGTCGCCGATCCGCTCAACCACGCCGGCGATCTTGAGTGCGGCAATGACTTCGCGCAGGTCGTCGGCCATCGGCGCTCGCAGGGCGATTACGCGAACCGCCAGCTTGTCCACTTCCGATTCGAGCGCGTCGATCTTCTTGTCGCCCTTGACGACCTTGTCCGCGAGTTCGTCGTCGCCCTTGACCAGTGCATCCATCGCTTCCTGCAGCGCGACTTCGGCAAGGCCGCCCATCTCTGCGATCAGGCCGCGCAGCCGGGTAATGTCCTCGTCGAATGCCTTGACGGTATGCTCAGCCATCTAATCTTCCTGCCTCAGCCATAACGGCCGGTGATGTAATCCTTGGTCCGTTCTTCGAGCGGATTGGTGAATATGTCGGTCGTGCGCCCGTACTCTACCATCTTGCCGAGGTGGAAAAAGGCGGTTCTTTGCGACACGCGCGCGGCCTGTTGCATGGAGTGGGTGACAATCACGATCGCAAAACGGCCGCGCAACTCGTCAATCAGTTCCTCAATGCGCGCAGTGGCGATCGGGTCGAGCGCGGAACAGGGCTCGTCCATCAGAATGACTTCCGGGTCTACCGCGATCGCGCGGGCGATGCACAGGCGCTGCTGCTGGCCGCCCGATAGCGCGGTGCCGCTGTCGTTCAGACGGTCCTTGACCTCGTCCCACAGCCCGGCGCGTTTGAGCGAATTCTCGACGATCTGGTCCAACCCGGTCTTGTCTTCGGCCAGTCCATGGATGCGCGGGCCGTAAGCGACATTTTCGTAGATCGATTTGGGAAAGGGATTCGGCTTCTGAAACACCATCCCCACGCGGGCGCGCAACTGCACGACGTCCATCTTGGATCGATAGATGTCTTCACCGTCGAGCAGGATCTCGCCCTCGACGCGCGCCGAAGGGATCGTATCGTTCATCCGGTTCAGCGTGCGCAGGAATGTCGATTTGCCGCAGCCGGAAGGGCCGATGAACGCGGTGACGTATTTGGCCGGAATGTCGATCGAAACCTCGTCGAGCGCCTTCTTGTCGCCGTAGTAAACGGAAACGTCCCTGGCGCGCATCTTGGCGTCGCTGTCTTCCATGTCGGGGTGGACTAGAGTCACCATTTTTTCTCGAATTTGTTGCGCAGGTAGATGGCGAGGCCGTTCATGACGAGGAGGAACAGCAGCAGCACGATGATAGCCGCCGAAGTCCGCTCGACGAAGCCCTGGTTGACTTCGTCGGACCACAGGAAAATCTGGACGGGCAGGACGGTGGCCGCGGATGTGAACCCATCGGGCGGGCTGGCGACGAACGCGCGCATGCCGATCATCAGCAGGGGCGCGGTTTCACCCAGGGCCCGCGCCATGCCGATGATCGTGCCGGTCAGAATGCCCGGCAGCGCCAGCGGCAGTACATGATGGAACACGACTTGCACCGGCGAGGCGCCGATGGCGAGGGCACCATCACGAATCGACGGCGGAACGGCCTTGATCGCGTTGCGACCGGAAATGACGATCACCGGCATCGTCATCAGTGCCAGCGTCATGCCGCCGATCAGCGGCGCTGAGCGATAGTTGGGGAAGATCGACAGGAACACGGCCAGACCGAGCAGACCGAAAATGATCGAAGGCACTGCGGCCAGATTGTTGATCGAAACCTCGATCAGGTCGGTCCAGCGGTTTTTCTTTGCGTATTCTTCCAGATAGAGCGCGGCCATCACGCCGATCGGGAATGCGAGCGCCAGCGTGATCGCCATCGTCAGCATCGAGCCCTTGAGCGCGCCCCAAATGCCAGCCTGCTGCGGCTCGGTCGCGTCCGAACGCTGGAGGAAACCCCAGTCGAAATTGCGGTCGAGCTTGTCTTCCCGAACCAACCGGTCGGCGAGCGCGCGCATTTCAGACGATCCCGAACCGGAAATCGCAGCAGCGAGCGAAGAATTGGCAGGCAGATCGAATACCGCTTCCCGCTGCAGGATCGACGGGTCAGCGATTATCGCGTCGGCGACTTCGCGCCAGGCCGAATCGCCCACCTGTTCGGCACCTTCTTCGCCCAGCGTTTGCTGCGCGAAATAGTCGACCACGTCGGGCAGACCTTGCGCTTCCAGCGAGCCGATCGCGCCTGGGCCGGACAGCGTCGTCTGGTCACCTGCGATGCCCGCTTCCGTGAAGTCGATCGGTACCGAAAGTTCGGCGCGCTGAAACCCGCCAATCCCGTTCAGCAGCATGGTCGACAGCAGAAACGTCAGAACGAGCACCGAGAATATGATTGCGCCCATTCCGGCCAGACGAAACCTACGCTCGGCTGCATAGCGCTTGCGCAGGCGCGCTTCGAACGCGGGTGTGCGAGTAGGGGCTTGCCGCTCACTCATAAGCTTCGCGGAACCTCTTAACCACGCGCAGGGCAATGAAATTGAGGCCCAGCGTGACCATGAACAGCACGAAACCGAGTGCAAAGGCACTGAGCGTCGCGGGGTGATCGAAACTGCCTTCGCCGGTGAGCATCGCCACGATCTGCACTGTGACGGTCGTCATCGCTTCCAACGGGTTCGCGCTGAGATTTGCGGCGGTGGACGCGGCCATGACGACGATCATCGTTTCGCCGATCGCGCGGCTGATCGCCAGCATCACGCCAGCCACGATACCGGGCAGGGCGGCTGGGACGAGCACCCGGCGGATCGTTTCGGACGTCGTCGCCCCCATTGCGAGGCTGCCATCGCGCATGGCCTGGGGCACGGCGGCAATGGAATCGTCGGCCATGGACGATACGAACGGGATGATCATCACACCCATGACGATACCGGCGGCAAGCGCGCTTTCGCTCGACGGGTTGGAAACACCCATTGCCAGCGCCGCGTCCCTGATTGCGGGGGCGACGGTCAGTGCTGCGAAGTAGCCGTAAACCACTGTCGGGACGCCGGCCAGGATTTCGAGCGCAGGCTTGACCCAGGCACGCAAGCGCGGGTTGGCGTACTGGGTCAGATAGATGGCGCTCATCAGCCCCAGGGGGATCGCAACGATCATGGCGATGATTGCGCCGATGAAGATCGTGCCCCAGAACAGGGGAATTGCGCCGTAACGGCTGCCATCGGGGTTTGCGGCAGAGCTCATCGGATCCGGCGCCCAGTGGGTGCCGAACAGAAAATCGATCGGGCTGACCATCCCGAAGAAACGAATCGTCTCGAAAACGAGGCTGGCCAGGATCCCCAGCGTGGTGAGGATGGCCACGAGCGACGCTAGAAGGAGCGCTGCCATGACTGCCCGTTCCACCCGGGTGCGCGCGCCAAAATCCGGGCGCAGCCGCAGAAACGCCCACGTTCCGCCCACAAAACCGATCAGCAATGTCAGCGCGGTACCGATGGTGGAGAAGGTACCGATGGCAGAGCGGAAAGGCTCGACCAGCCCCTGGGCCTGCTGATTGAAGACCGCGGGCGCTGCTCCGGTTGCGACGGCGCGAGCCTCTGCGAGAAGGGATTCGCGTTGAAAGCCAAAGGTGGGAAGCGCGTCGGCGGCCGGACTGGCAAGAACGGACTGCATCACCAGCCCCGGTGCAACCGCTGTCCAGATCGTGATGAAGATCACCACCGGGACGACGATCCACAGCGCGACGTACCAGGCGTGATAGCTGGGCAGGGCAGCTAAACGACCGGCCCCCTCGCGCCGCTGGAACGACCACGCACGGGCACGGGCCGCCAGCCAGCCGGCAAGCCCCAGGCCGAGCGCGAGCAACAGGAGGAGCGTTACCGACATCAGCAGCCCACTGCCGGGGCCGCAGCCCCAGCACAAGCCCCCGAAAGCGGGCAAAGCAAAATTGGAGGTTGATCGATCATCTGCCCTGATACCGTCGTCGGGGGGAAGGCGGGAGCATTCGGGCCCGCCGGATCGCCCTGCTGATAGTTCATGACAGTTTCATGACAATTTGACTGCATCGTCTGCAACCACTGGAAGGCGCACGCTGACGAGCGTTCCCTCGCCCACTTCACTGGTCACGTCGAGACGGCCGCGATGGCGTTCCACGATGTGCTTGACGATGGCGAGGCCGAGCCCGGTCCCGCCCGATGCGCGGCTGCGGCCCGGATCGGTTCGATAGAATCGCCGGGTCAGATGCGGGATGTGTTCTGGCGCGATGCCCTCCCCGAAATCGCGAACGCTCAAGCGCGCGTCCCCGGCCGTGGTTTCGTCAAGGGTGACCACGACCGATTCTGCCGGCGAGCCGTATTTCAGCCCATTATCGACGAGGTTGCGGACGAGCTGTTCGATCTGCCGCCAGTCCGCTTCAATGGTGAAGTCGCGGTCGATCTCCAGCAGCAACCGATGCTGGCGGTCCGGTCCTGCCGCGTCGCGCGCGGCGCGTTCCACGTGCCGCCGCAGCGAAATGCGCTCGGATGGCGCATCGTGTTTTTCCGCCTCGACCCGCGACAGCGACATGAGGTCGCCGACGAGATTTTCCATTCGCCGCGCTTCGGCAAGAATCGTTTCAAGAAACTTGCGCTGGGTGGCGGGGGGCAGCTCGCTGCTCTCATCGGCAAGCGTTTCAGCGTATCCGATGACCGACGCAAGCGGCGTGCGCAATTCGTGGCTGGCATTGGCAACGAAATCGGTGTGCGCCCGGCTGATGTCAGCCTCGGCAGTCATGTTCACCAGTTCGACCACGCCAAGGTTATTCGGCATTTCCTGGTAATTGATTCGCCAGATGTCCTGTCGCCGGACTAGGCCGCGCACGGTGGCCATGCCGCTCGAACCGCGATCGATCAGCTTGACTGCGTTGGGGTGGCGAAACACGACGCGCGCGTCCTGGCCCACGATGTGCTTGCCCAGCGTCCGGCGTGCAGTGCGGTTGGCGGCTGCCACGCGGCCGCGATCGATCAGGAGGATCGGCGATCCGGAATTCTCGATCAGCGAACTCATGCGGTCGCGGCTGATTTCGCCATCGCTCTCGCGCGGTCGGGGTGGTGGAGGACGGCTCGCGGCGAGCCACAGCGTTCCCAGCCACAATAGCAACACGGCGATGGCGAGCCATAATTCGACGCCGACGACGATCATGCCGATGGCGGTGATTACGGCCAGGGCAATCCCGACGAAAAAGAGAGACCCGCGCTGCTCCATCGCGGGCGCCTTAGCCGCAGCCCAATCGCCGCGCAAAGCACGAATCGCGCGTGTCATGAATGGTGTCTGCGGTGGTGACCCCTACGGGAATCGAACCCGTGTTTCAGCCGTGAGAGGGCCGCGTCCTGACCGCTAGACGAAGGGGCCGTGCCATTCTGGCCGGCGCGCCACCGAGACAGTGGCGGTGGTGACCCCTACGGGAATCGAACCCGTGTTTCAGCCGTGAAAGGGCCGCGTCCTAACCGCTAGACGAAGGGGCCAGAGCCGCGAAGGGCCGGTGGCGTGGCGGCGCACTTACGGGCCATGTGCGATGCGGTCAACCCCGCAATGCAAGGTTGTTCAATCTGCCCAGGCGGCATCCTCCAGATGCAGCTCTGCTGCAGGGCGTGCGCCCCAGTCGTCCAGCTTGACCCGGCCCGCCAGCCAGAGCGAACGGCCGCGCGCGCCATGCAGCAACGTTTGCCCCAGTTCACTCTCGGCCATGCGGAATGCGACTGCCTTGAACGACCGCCCGTCGCGGCCTGCGGCGATCAGCCGGACATGATCGGTGCCGACCACGTCCGCTTTCACCAGATGCACCGGCCCGACCGCGACGCGGGGGCCAGGCCAACCCATTCCATATGGTCCGGCAGCATCCAGCGATTCGACCAGTTCCGGCGTGAGCCCGCCGGGTGCGAGCGCGAGATCGAGTGCTACGACCTGTTCAGCAACTGCACGCGCTACCGATCGGCTGAGATGCGAATCGAGCCAATCGGCAAAAGCGGACAGCCGATCCGCCTCGATCGTGAGACCAGCGGCCATTGCATGTCCGCCGCCGGCCACCAGCAATCCCGCCTCGCGTGCTGCTATGACAGCAGCCCCCAGGTCGACGCCAGCGATCGATCGACCTGAGCCCTTACCTTGACCATTCTGCGAATCGAGAGCGACGATCACCGCCGGCTTGCCGGTCTTTTCCTTGATCCGGCCTGCCACGATGCCGATCACCCCAGGGTGCCAGCCGTCACCTGCAATCACGTGGACTGCGCGGTTGTGCTGGCCTGCAAGCTGTGCCTCGGCCGCTTCCTGTACAGCGGCTTCAATCGCTCGGCGTTCTTCGTTGAGCGCGGAAAGCTGGGCGGCGATCTGGCTTGCCTCGACCGGGTCTTCGGTGGTCAGCAGACGCACACCCAGCGTCGATTCGCCCACCCGGCCGCCGGCATTGATACGTGGGCCCAGCGCAAATCCCAGATCGCTGCATTGCGGGGCGCGCTTGAGCCTGCTCGCATCGATCAGCGCAGCCATGCCGGTTGCGCTTCTGCGGGCCATGACTTTCAGGCCCTGCGACACGAAAGCCCGATTGAGACCGTGGAGGGAAGCCACATCGGCAACGGTGCCAAGCGCGACAAGATCGAGCAAGGCGAACAGGTCGGGCTCGCGGCGGTCGGCGAAATAACCCCGCTGCCGCAGGACGCGAACGATCGCCACGGCGAGCAGGAAGGCGACGCCTACCGCCGCAAGATGCCCGTGTCCGGCGGCAAGGTCTCCTTCATCGAGCCGGTTCGGGTTCACCAGTGCAACCGCACGCGGTAAATCGGGCGAACACTTGTGATGATCGACCACGATCACATCGACACCCGCACCATGTGCCATTTCCAGCGCTTCGTGCGCCATGGCCCCGCAGTCGACGGTCACGATCAGGCTCGATCCCTGCTCGGCGATCCGCACCAGCGCCTCGCCACTGGGCCCATATCCTTCGAGAAGGCGGTCGGGGATGTAGTAGCGCGCATCGTGCCCCAGCACCCGCAGCAGCCGGATCAACAGGGCCGAACTGGTGGCCCCGTCGACATCGTAATCGCCGTAGATCGTCACCGTCTCGCCGGTGAGGACGGCCTGTGCGATGCGTTCGGCGGCTGCGTCCATGTCGCGAAACTGCGACGGGTCAGGAAGGAAATCGCGCAAGGTCGGGTTGCGGTGCCGATCGAGATCATGAGCGGCAACGCCGCGTGACAGCAGCAACTGGTCGACGATGCCATGGCCCAGATCGCGCACATCGCCGCCCAGTTCCATGTTGCCGCCACGCCAATGCCACGCGCGGCCGGTCATCGAACGGGCGACGCCGAACACGGGTGCTAGAGAATGCGATGCCATGGCGCCATTTCTAGGCATCCCGCTGCCGCAGGCCAAGCCGGAGCGATTGACAATCGACAGCGTGCCGCGATGCTTCGGGGGATGACAGCCACTTTGCTGATAGCCTGGCACAGCCGTACCGGGGCAAGCCGGAGCCTCGCTGCGGCGGCGGCCGATGGCGCGGGCAAGACGGGCCGGCTGATGCCCTGTGATGCGGTCCTGCCGGCCGATCTGCTGGGCGCGGCAGGTTATCTGTTCGCTTGTCCGGAAAATCTCGCCAGCATGTCAGGCGCGATGAAAGAGATGTTCGATCGCTGTTATTACCCGGTTCTGGGGCAGATAGAGGGGCGGGCTTATGCCACGATCGTGGCGGCCGGTTCCGATGGTGCGGGGGCCCAACGGCAAATCGACCGGATTTGCACTGGTTGGAGACTGCGGCGGGTGGCCGAACCCTGGATTGTCGGGTTCGCAGCGCAGACGCCCGAACGTATCCTCGCTCCCAAGGTGGTGGAGCCGGAGGACCTAGCCGCAGCGCGCGATCTGGGCGCCGCTTTGGCGCAAGGCATTGAACTGGGGATGTTCTGACAAGCTGATCCATTTCGGTACTATCGATCACCTGGCGGACTCGACGATGCTCGCGAATCGCGTCAAGACCCTGCTGGAACGGGTTGGCAAAGGTGCATTCGATGAGCGGAAACGATCGGCCATCGGCACCGACGGGTGCCAGGTCAGGGTTGTGGTTGGTGCTGGCGCCGTCTGCAGATGTTTCGGTCGACAGCCTGCAAGGGCCGCTGTCCCATCTTGCAGGGGCGGCCATAACCCAGCAGCTGGCGCTGCCCCGGGGTGACGCCAGCCCTGCTTGCCTGCCGGCAGGCGATCCCCTGTTCGAGGCGGTCGTCGATGGGCTTACGTTCGATTTGTGTGGCCGCGATTGCGATCCGGCGCAGATACGCGCCCAGGGCGAGCCGCGCGACGTGGCGGAGGCGCTGCGCCCGTTCACCGGACGCCGGGCAATCGTGATCACTCCTGGGCCCCACCTCGCCGCAGCTGCCGGCACGATGCCGGTCGTGCGTTCGATGATGCAACTGGGCGCGGCCATTGCAGCGGTGGTTCCGCGGATAGACCGCATTGTCTGGCCGCCGTCCGGCTGGAGAGTTGAGCCAGCTCAATTCGGCACTGCGATCGCGCAATGGCGAGGTGGCGGGGCATGGCCGACGCCCGGCCTCGTGCGGTTCCAGCGATCGATCGACGGGAACATCCAGAGTGCCGGACTTGCCCATTTTACCGGGCAGGAACTGCGGCTGGAAGGGCTGTCCAATGCAGATCCGGACTATATCGAACGGCTGGCCGCGCGTCTGACCGAGATGCTCGTTTATCATGGACGGCTGGTAGAGGCGGAACAGTTCGTCGGGCCTTCCGGAGAGCAATTGCACCTCGCACCTTCGGTCAACGGGCGATACGTACGCGCGCAACCGGGCTGATCATTCACCCGTCCGTTCGCGCAGGTCGGCCACGGCCTGGCGGTATTCCGCTTCCAGCCGGTCGACCATCTGCGCGACGGAGGACACGGCCTTGACGGCACCCACACCCTGGCCGGAGCCCCAGATGTCTTTCCACGCCTTGGCCTTCGTATTTCCGCCGCTGCCGAAATTCATCGCGCTCGGATCGCTCACCGGCAGGTTGTCAGGATCAAGCCCCGACGCCTCGATCGAGGAACGCAGATAGTTGCCGTGCACTCCGGTAAACAGGTTGGTGTAGACGATCCCCTCGGCGCTGCCTTCCACGATGCCCTGCTTGTAAGCAGCTTCGGCATTGGCTTCCTCGGTCGCGATGAAGGCGCTGCCGATATAGGCGAAGTCCGCCCGCAGCGCCTGCGCAGCGAGGATCGAGCGGCCGTTTGCGATCGAGCCTGAAAGCGCGACCAGCCCGTCGAACCATTCGCGGATTTCCTGCATCAGCGCGAAGGGCGACTGCGTGCCCGCGTGCCCGCCGGCGCCGGCAGCAACCGGTATGAGGCCGGTCGCGCCCTTCTCGATCGCCTTGCGCGCGAAACGGTTGTTGATCACATCGTGCAGTGTGATGCCGCCCCAGTTGCTGACTGCCTGAAACACCTCCTCGCGCGCACCCAGGGACGTGATAACCATCGGCACCTGCCACTTTTCGCACACGGCCATGTCCTCTTCGAGGCGCGCGTTCGACTTGTGGACGATCTGGTTGACGGCGAAAGGCGCAGCGGGGCGATCGGGATTGGCGCGGTTATGCGCGGCCAGTTCCTCGGTAATCCGGTGAAGCCATTCGTCCAGCACGCCGGAAGGCCGCGCGTTCAATGCCGGGAAACTGCCGACAATCCCGGCCTTGCATTGTGCGATGACCAGTTCCGGCCCCGATACGATGAACAGCGGCGAACCGATCACGGGCAGGCGCAGGCGGTCGAACGGGGCGGGCAGGGGCATCGGCATCTCCTTGACGCTTACGTTATCGTCAACGTGGCATATGGGCCTTGCCCATCCATGTCGAGGGCGGATTTCAGGCAGTCGGCAGGACGTGTTCGATCCGATAGAACCGTGCCGCGGTGCCAGCGAACAGCGCGCGTTTCTCGTCCGCATTGGCGCCGCTGGCCAAGCGCTTGAAAGCGTTCCACAACACCGGATAGCTCGCGCCCCAATGATCGACCGGGTAGTTGCTTTCGAACATGCACCGCTCTGCCCCGAACGCCTCGATGCAAGTCTCGATGTAGGGGCGCCAAAGCGCCGCGAGCCTCTCGGAGCCATAGCCCGCTGCCGGGCCTTCAGCAGGCAGACCGCATAACGCCATCGCCAGCCCGCCCAGCTTGACGACCACGTTGTCACACTGCGCAAGCGCGCGGACCGATGCGCGCCAGCGCGCAAAGTTGGCATCGAGTGTCCCGGCATAGCAGCCCATGCCCAACGGTGTGCCACAATGGTCGAGGCAGATCGGCTGATTTGGGAAGGCGCGGGCGAGGTCGATGACATCGCCCAATTGGGGCTCAAGCACCCAGGCATCGAACGTCAGCCCGCGCTGGCCGAGCTGCGCGAAGCCTTCGCGGAACGTGCTATCGCGGTAGAGCCCCTCCGGCGCGTGGAAAGGTGGGCCCAGTGTCGCGGGGTCCGCGTCCCAGGCACCCTGGTGCCGGATGCCCTTGAACCGCTCGCCGCCCGCCAGCGCCAACGCGTCGAGCACCGCACCTGCACGCGAGCCGAGCAGGAGGTTGGCATGGCCGACGATTGCAGCGCAGGCGCGCAGTTCGCCATAGAGCCCGCTGGCGCTCTGCGCGGCGACGCCGTTGACGTACTCGACCTCGCCCACCACCTTGAAATCGTCGGGCGCATCGGCGCGGTAGAACGCACCGCACTCCACGAACACGGTCCCGACGACGCGATGCCCCGTTTCCAGATCGCCACACAAGTGGTCGAAGGTGTAGTACGGCTTTTCCGCGATCGCTGCGATGAAGGGATGCCGCGGTTCGGGGAAAGCCACCATCAACGGGCGCAGGTCCCACAGGTGATGATGCGGGTCGATGATGGGCAGTTCGGGATCGAGGATCGCTTCGGTCATGCTGGCCTCCCACGCGCGGTCATCCGGGCATCGTGTCACACTTGTCACACTGTCCTGAAGCGAAAAAGTTCGGGGCGTATGCGGGTGCCGAATCTTTGCGCGAAAGTGCCGGCCACGGGGTCATGGCGTGGGGCTAACCCGAAAACACGCGAGTAGGAAAGGTCGCGATCCCAGCCGGCGGAAAATGCTCGTCGACGGGTTTCGGCCCGACATGAAACTTATCTGGACGAACGCGTCAGGTCGGGGAGTTCCTCGTTCTGGTCGATCAATGGACTGGAGCCCGCTTTGGCCCGGCTCGCGGGTGAACTTGCAAGCGGTGAATGGGACCGCAAATATGGGCAACCACGCAGGCAGCGCGAATTGACGCAGGATATCGGCTCTTGATCGCCCGAAGCTAGTGTGGTGATCCTGCGACTGCCGCGTTCGCAGCACTGAGCACTGCCCGTACGCTCGCAGTCGCGACGTCCTCGTCTATCCCTACGCCCCAGACCGTCCGCCCCGCGCCGTCGCGGCATTCGAGATAGGCCGCGGCGCGGGCATCAGTGCCGGCGCCCAGCGCGTGTTCGCTGTAATCGCGCACCTCGAGTTCGACGCCGAAGGCATCGCGCAGGGTGCCGACGACGGACGAGATCAACCCGTTGCCGCGTCCGCTGACGGTCTGCGCGCGGCCGGCCACTTCGATCGTCCCAGCAAACAGGCGGGTGCCATCGGCCGCGCGGCTTTCCTCGTAATCGACGAGCTGGAAATGCTTGGGCTGGGTCTGGACGTGGTAGGCCTGGCGGAAAGCCTCCCAGATGTCAGGCGCGGCAAGCTCGCGGCCCAGTTCGTCGGCCATGCGCTGAACATGGCGGCTGAAATCGGCCTGCAGTTTCTTGGGCAGCTTGAGACCCTGGTCCTGTTCGAGCACCCAGGCGAAACCGCCCTTGCCGCTTTGCGAATTGACCCGGATTACCGCTTCGTATGTGCGCCCAAGATCGGCCGGATCGATGGGCAGGTAAGGGACGCGCCACAGCTGATCATTTTGCGCGGCGTGCGCTTCGAACCCCTTCTTGATCGCGTCCTGATGACTGCCGGAAAACGCGGTATAGACCAGTTCCCCGCCATAGGGATGGCGCTGGTGAACGGGGATCTGGTTGCAGTACTCCACCGTTTCGATGATCCGGTCGATCTCGGAGAAATCGAGCCCGGGATCAATGCCTTGGGTGTACATGTTGAGAGCCATAGTCACCAGGCAGCAGTTGCCCGTGCGCTCGCCATTACCGAACAGGCAGCCCTCCACACGGTCGGCGCCGGCCATCAGCCCCAGTTCCGCCGCTGCGACGCCGGTGCCCCGGTCGTTGTGGGTATGCAGGCTGATCACCGCGCTTTCGCGATTGGGCAGGTTGCGGCAGAAATACTCGATCTGATCGGCGTAGATGTTGGGCGTTGCCGCCTCGACCGTGGCGGGCAGGTTGAGGATGATCGGTTGGTCAGGCGTGGGCTGGAGCACAGCCATCACCGCCTCGCACACCTCGATGCTGAAATCGAGTTCGGCGGTCGAGAAGGTTTCGGGCGAATACTGGAAATGCCAGCGCGTGCCGGGTTGCTTCGCCGCCTCGTCCCGCATCACCTTGGCGCCGGCCACCGCGATGTCGCGCACTTCCTCGCGGCTCATGCGGAACACGATGTCGCGCCATGCCGGGCTGACCGCATTGTAGAGGTGGACGATCGCCGTGTGGGCGCCGGCGAGGCTGGCGAAGCTGGTACGGATCAGGTCCTCGCGGCTCTGCGTCAGCACCTGCACGGTCACGTCGTCCGGTACGCGGCCTGAACGCACGAGGCCGCTGATGAAGTCGGATTCGGTCTGCCCTGCGCTGGGGAAGCCGACCTCGATCTCCTTCACGCCGATTTCCACGAGCAGGTCGAAGAAGCGGTTCTTCTTCACCGCGTCCATCGGGTCGACGATCGCCTGGTTGCCATCGCGCAGGTCGGTGCTGAGCCAGCGGGGCGGGGCCGTAATCGCGCGGCTCGGCCACTGCCGGTCGGGCAGGGGCACTTGCGGGAAGGCGCGGTATTTGGCGGACGGTTCGCGCAGCATGGGCATGGGTCTGATACTCGTAACGCGGGTGCTTCGGTGCGGGTGGTGCGGCCCTTGGGCGCCCTCGCGCGCCCGGGGCACGCGTCAGGTCACGCCCAAGGGCGGATAAGTCGAAGCAGGATTAGCGCGTTGCGGGCCATGGCCTTTGTCTATGCCGAAAATTGCGCGCGAGGCAAGCCCGCGCGCAACGATCAGTTTTTCGCCTTGTCGACCAGCTTGTTCTTGCCGATCCACGGCATCATCGCGCGTAGGCGGGCGCCGGTCTGTTCGATCGGGTGCGCTTCCGCCGCCTTGCGCGCCGCCTTGAGTTCAGGTTGCCCGGCCCGGTTATCGAGCACGAAGTTCTTCACGAACCGGCCCGACTGCACGTCGGCCAGCACGCGCTTCATCTCCGCCTTGGTCTCGTCGGTAATGATGCGTGGGCCAATGGTGATGTCGCCGTATTCGGCGGTGTTGCTGATCGAATAGCGCATGTTGGCAATGCCGCCTTCATAAAGCAGGTCGACGATCAGCTTGGTTTCGTGGAGGCATTCGAAATAGGCCATTTCGGGGGCGTACCCCGCTTCGACCAGCGTCTCGAACCCGGCCTGGATCAGGTGGGTAATGCCGCCGCACAGCACCGCCTGTTCGCCGAACAGGTCGGTTTCGCATTCCTCGCGGAAGTTTGTCTCGATAATGCCCGAGCGCCCGCCACCGACGCCGCTGGCATAGGCGAGGGCGACATCGTGGGCGTTGCCGCTCGCATCCTGGTGCACCGCGATCAGGCATGGCACGCCGCCGCCGCGCTGGTATTCGCTGCGCACGGTGTGACCGGGGCCCTTGGGCGCGATCATGATGACGTCGATGTCCTTCGGCGGCTCGATCAGGCCGAAGTGGATATTGAGGCCATGCGCGAAGGCGAGCGCGCTGCCGGGCTTCATGTTGCCCTTGAGGTCGTCCTCCCAGATTGCAGCCTGATGCTCGTCCGGGGCGAGGACCATCAGGACATCGGCCCACTTGGCCGCTTCCTTGTTGGACAGCACCTTGAAGCCCGCTTCCTCCGCCTTTTTCGCCGTGGCCGAGCCTTCGCGCAGCGCAATGGCGACTTCTGCAACGCCGCTGTCGCGAAGGTTCTGCGCATGGGCATGGCCCTGGCTGCCATAGCCGAGCACGGCGATCTTCTTGCCAGTCAGCAGGTTGAGGTCAGCATCGGCGTCGTAATAGACCTTCACGGAATTGTCCTTTCATGCGCGCGGCGCGTGATGGCCGGGCGGGTTATCGTGCGGGTTGAGTGGAGCGGGGCACAGCGAGGTCGACGCGCATCCGCTGGAGCATGACGACGCGGTCGAACCGAATGCGGGACTTGCAGCGCTGGCCCAGCGACCATGTGCGATCGTCTGACCGGGTCTCGGGATAAGCGAGGCAGGCCTGATCGCGATAAGCGACCCATGCGGCTTGGTCTGTCAGCAGTGCGCGTCCAGCGGGGGTGTCCTCGCCGCCGAGTTCTTCCAGCACCCGCGGGATTTCCCGGGTGATCGCGGCATCCCAAACGCCGACCATGTCTTCCAGACATGCCCGATCGTCGGGCGTGGTCGCAACAACGGGGCATATGTCTTCCGAGACGGCCGCCTGCGAGCCGGCAACTGTGGACTGCAACAAGGCGAAAGCGATCGCGCCAATCATGTCAACTTCCCTCCGCTCCGCGCATCATGCCGACGATGCCCGTCCGGCCGACCTCGACGAGGCCGAGCTCTCGCATCAAAGCGACGAAGCTGTCGACCTTTTCCGGCGGGCCGGTGATTTCGAAGATGAAGCTGGTCGTGGTGGTGTCGACCGGACGCGCGCGGAAGATGTCTGCGATGCGCAGGGCCTCGACCCGTTTCTCGCCAGAGCCGACGACCTTGACCAGGGCCAGCTCGCGTTCGACGTGCGGGCCTTCCTCGGTCAGGTCGACGACCTTGTGCACCGGCACCAGCCGTTCGAGCTGCGCGTGAATCTGATCGATCACCGCGGGCGGGCCGTTGGTGACGATGGTGATCCGGCTGACCGAGTGATTCTCCGTAATGTCGGCCACGGTCAGGCTGTCGATGTTGTAACCGCGCGCGGTGAACAGCCCGGCGATCTTGGCCAGGATGCCCGCCTCGTTGTCGACGGTGATGGCGAGCACGTGCCGCTCGCCCGATTGCTCGGCGATTTTCATCTGATCTACGCCCTTACACCAGTGCCTTGGCTTCGTCGTCCATCGTGCCGCTGACCATGTCGCCATAGAGCAGCATCTCGGTATGCGCCGCGCCGCTCGGGATCATGGGGAAGCAGTTCGCATCCTTCGCAACCATGCAGTCGACGATCACCGGCCCTTCGTGATCGAGCATCGCCTGGATCCCTGCGTCGAGGCTTGACTCTTCCGCTATCCGGATGCCCTTCCAGCCATAGGCTTCGGCCAGTTTCACAAAGTCGGGCAGGCTGTCACTGTACGAATTGGAATAGCGGCTTTCGTAGGTCAGTTCCTGCCACTGGCGGACCATTCCCATGTATTCGTTGTTCAGGATGAACACCTTTACCGGCAGGCGGTACTGGCTGGCGGTGCCCAGTTCCTGGATATTCATCTGGATCGAGGCTTCGCCCGCAATGTCGATCACCAGGCTGCCCGGATTGCCTAGCTGCGCACCGATTGCAGCAGGCAGGCCATAGCCCATCGTGCCGAGGCCGCCGCTGGTGAGCCACTTGTTGGGGCCGAAAAAGCCGAAATACTGCGCCGCCCACATCTGGTGCTGGCCGACTTCGGTGGTGATGATCGGGTCGCGGTTGCGGGTGAGCGCGAACAGCCGCTCGATCGCTTTTTGCGGCATGATTGCGCCTCTGCCGGGCGGGTAAGCGAGGCACTCGCGCGCACGCCAACCTGCGATGCGCGCTTTCCATTCGCCCAGATCGCGGGCCTGACGGTCGCCCCATGCGGCGATAAGCTGATCGAGCACCTCCGCACAATCGCCCAGAATGGCCACGTCGACCGGCACCGTCTTGTTGATCGAACTGCGATCGATATCGATGTGGATTTTCTTAGAACCGGGCGAAAACGCGTCGAGCCGCCCGGTCACGCGGTCGTCAAACCGGGCACCGACGCACAGCATCACGTCGCACCGGTTCATCGCCATGTTCGCTTCGTAGGTGCCGTGCATTCCGAGCATCCCGAGCCAGTCGGGATGGTCTGCCGGGAAAGCGCCCAGGCCCATGAGGGTCGAAGTGACCGGCGCGCCGGTCAGGTCTTGCAGGCGCCGTAGCAATTCCGTCGCGCGCGGTCCGGAATTGATGACCCCGCCGCCGGAATAGATGACCGGACATTCGGCCGCGGCAAGCAGGGCAACCGCTTCGGCAATGCGGTCCGGCGCACCAAGCCGCTGCGGCTGATATCGCGCGGACGCCGGGGTGGGCGCATGCTCTGCATCCCACTGCGCCAGCGCGATCTGGACGTCCTTGGGAATGTCAACCAGCACGGGTCCCGGGCGGCCGCTGGTTGCGATCCTGAATGCCTCGTCGATCGTCGCGCGCAGGTGGGCAGGGTCTTTGACCAGAAAGTTATGCTTGGTGCAGTGACGGGTAATGCCGATCGTGTCGGCTTCCTGAAAGGCATCGGTCCCGATCAGCGCAGTGGGGACCTGCCCGGTGATCACGACCAGTGGGATCGAATCCATGAATGCGTCGGCGATGCCGGTCACCGCGTTGGTTGCGCCCGGGCCCGAGGTCACCAGAACGACGCCCGGTTTGCCGGTGGAGCGGGCATAGCCTTCTGCCGCGTGCGCCGCCCCCGCCTCGTGCCGCACGAGGATGTGGCGCAGGCGCTGGTCGGAAAACATCTGGTCGTAAATCGGCAAGACCGCACCGCCGGGATAGCCGAACACGAATTCGACGCCCTGCTGAATTAAGCATTCGACCAGGATTGCCGCCCCACTCATTTCGCGCCGCTGGTCCGCGGCCGACCCTGCCGTCGACATCGTGTCCTCCAAATAAAAGTGGGCCCGGCGCGAAGGGGAAGCGCCGGGCCAGCTCCACCGGCCTATGGCACCAAAAATGTCCTGTCAACGATTAGGCGTGAAACAATGATGCAAACAAATCCTTCATAGTGTCATTATATGAGTTCATGCGCAGCCAGCCCTGCGGTGGCTGATGGCGAAACCAGGTATATTGGCGCTTGGCGTATCGCCGCGTGGCAAGCTGTCCAGCGACCAGACATTGGTCGCAGCTAAGCTCGCCTTTCAGCATGGCGGCAATGTCAGGCACACCGATCGCGCGCATCACTGGCAGCGCCGGATCGAGACGGCGCGCCAGCAAGGCTGCGACCTCTTCCCGGGCGCCATGTTCCAGCATGGCTGCAAACCGGGCGTCACACCGCTGGTAAAGCCATTCGCGATCTGGCAGCAGCACCAGTGGATGGAGCGAAACGTCAGGGCCGATGCCGCCCTCCTTCCGCGCCTGCCAGTGGGCCAGCGTCCAGCCTGTGCTGCGCACGACCTCCAGCGCACGAGCGGTCCGCGCGCTGTCGGCCGGTGCGAGCCTATCAGCGGCAGCCGGGTCTTCCTGCTCCAGCGCAGCGCGTGCTGCGTTCTGCGGCAGGGTGCGCACAGCGGCGCGCACCGCTGGATCGATGGGCGGGACCGGCGCAATTCCTTCCAGCAAAGTGCGCAGGTAAAGCCCGGTTCCTCCCACCAGAACCGGCACGGCGCCTTCTGCGTGAAGCCGCGCGATCTCGCGCCTGGCCGCGCTTGCCCAATCGGCAGCAGAGCACGCCTGTGCCCCGTCCCAAGCTCCGAACAGCAGGTGGGGGACGCCGCGCATCTCCTCGTCCGACGGACGGGCGCTCAGTACCCGCAGATCGGCGTAGACCTGCGCACTGTCTGCATTGATCACTGCCGCAGGTCGCCCCGCGGCAATCAGCGCTTCCGCCAGCCGTACGCCGAGATCGGTCTTGCCGCTCGCGGTCGGCCCTGCGATGAGCGCGACGGGCGGCATTCCGCCAGTTTCAGGAGATTGCGCGTTGCTCATCGCCCGGCTGATAGCAGACCCGGCCTCGCTGGAAACAAGGCTCGATGCCGCCAGCGCCGAATTGGCGGGGCAGGGCTTGCGCATAGCGGCGGCTGCGATGCTCGATTTCTGCGGTGACGTGCTTCAGTTATCGCTGCCGGAGGGGGATCCCAGGGCGATCCTCGATGTGCTCGACCGCCATTTCCAGCCCGCCGACCTGCTTGCCACGACGGGCGAATTCGAACTGCCGCGCCTGTTCGTATCCGACATGGATTCGACGATGATCGGGCAGGAATGCATCGACGAGCTTGCCGACTTCGCGGGATTCAAGGACCGCGTGGCCGCAATCACCGAGCGTGCGATGCAGGGCGAACTCGATTTCGCCAGCGCGCTGACCGAACGGGTCGGGCTGCTCGCTGACCTGGACGAGGGCGCGATCGGTCAGTGCCTTGCCGACCGCATTCGCCCCATGGATGGTGCACGCACGCTGGTTGCGACTCTCAAGGCGCATGGCTGCCGCACGGTGCTGGTGACCGGCGGGTTCCACCACTTTGCCGATCCGGTGGCTGAACAACTCGGCTTCGAACGGGTTGTCGGCAATCGGCTCGCTGTTGCAGGCGGGCGGCTGACCGGTGCCCTGAGCGGCCCGATTGCCGACAGCGCGACCAAGCTTGCGGTGCTGGAAGAAGAAGCGGCTCTGCTTGGTGAAGGTGCGGTGACACTGGCGACTGGTGACGGTGCCAACGACATCCCGATGATTGCGGCAGCGACTTACGGGGTCGCTTATCGCGCCAAGCCCAGGGCACGGGCTGCCGCCAATGGCCGGATCGATCGTGGCGATCTGACCAGCGTATTGCGCTTGCTTGGCATTGCCGAAAGCGAATGGTCCGCAGGTTAGGTCAAAGCCAGCTCGAGATCGTTTCCAGCGATTTCTTCCGGGTAGCGTAATCGGGCACCGTCGCACCGACTGCGGGCTTCCCGGCCACAACGATCATCAGAGGCTTCTCGTGATCGGGGCGACCGCAGACCGTTCGCAGGAATCCCATCGGCGACGGGGTGTGCGTGAGCGTCGCAAGTCCCGCCGCGTGCAGCGTCGTCAGCAGCATGCCGCACGCGATCCCGACGCTTTCGGTGACATAGTAGTTCTGCGCCGCGCCATCTTCCGCGATGCCGCCTTTGCGCTGGGCGAAGACGACGATCAGCCACGGTGCGATCTCGAGAAACGGCTTGTTGGCATCGGTGCCCAGCGGGGCGAGGGCGGCAAGCCATTCCTCGCTTGCCTTGCCGACATAGAAGGCGCGCTCTTCCTCCTCCGCGGCCAGGCGAATGGCACGTTTCGTCTCCAGCGATCCGATTACGGCGAAATGCCAGGGTTGATGATTGGCACCGCTTGGCGCTGTGCCGGCGGCGCGGATCGCGTGCTCGATCACTGCCCGCGGGACAGGGTCGGGCGCAAAGTCACGGCAGGTGCGTCGGGCGGCAAGCAGCCGGTGCATTGCCTCAGCCCGCGCCACCCGGTCGCTATCGGCAAGGTCGGGCAGAGCGTAGGGCAGGGCGGGTTCGGACATGACTTTACCTAGCGTTTTGGCGCGCACGGAAACACTTGTTAAGCGGCAGAGCTTACAATAATGTCAGTAGCAGAAAGCAACGGAGCCTTCGCAATGGCGCTGCTCGACCGCCCGCTTGTCCATCCCGACCGCAAGATCAGCGGCATGCGCCCGATCAAGGCCTGGCGTCATTTCCGCAAGCTGGTCGCGGACAAGGAAGACACCGCGCAGGTATTCCACATCATCGAAGCGCTGAAAGGCGAGAAGAGCCACCGCATGGCGTGGGACTTCATCCGTTCGGCCGAAGGGCAACGGTATCTAGCGAACGAAGTCGATATTCCCGCCATGCTCGACGATCACGCGCGCTGGGCCGATTGCGGCCACAATACCGTGGCGGCCCACTACATCGCCTTCATGAGGCGCGAGGGGTTGAGCGCGGCGGGCCTGGTTGAGGAATCGCACCGCTGGCTCCCTGCCGATCAGCGGCCCAACGACCTGACCGAATGGTATTTCGAGCGGCTGCGCGACACGCACGATCTTCACCACGTGCTCACCGGTTATGGCCGCGATGCGCTGGGCGAGGCGGCGCTGCTGGGTTTCAGCTACGAACAGAACCACAATCGCGGGGTCTGGTTCATCGCTTATGCCGGCGCGCGCGAGATCAGGAAGCGGACCCGGACCCGCGCTCCGATATATGCTGCGATCAACGAAGGGCGGCGGCTTGGGCGGGCGGCGGCGAAGCTGGCGCACATGGATGTCGAGGCGGTGATGCGCGAAGATATCAGCGCGGCGCGCGCACGGCTGGGTATCGGGCGGCCCGAGATCTATTTCGACTGCCTGCGGATACTGCGCGAGGAAGGTACGCTGGAAAGCGAACTGATGGCTCCGCAGCCCGCCGCTGCCTGACCTTCAGCGGCGAGGCAGCGTGCGCAGGCTGCTGATTACCGTTCCATCCAGTCGCTGAAGAAGCTCTCGTGCGCCTCCCGCAGGGCGGCGAGCGGGGTATCGAGGACGGCGTCCCCGCCAACCTGGCCCAGCCGGCGGAAACCGATTTGCGCGGTTTCCGCGTTCTCGGTCCCCTTCGCCAGCACAGCATTGAGCGCTTCGGTATCGGGCACAGTGACGATGTAGCGTCCCTGGTCCTCGCCGAACCACCACTGCGCAGGCGTGTATTCCGGATTGCCTTCGACCGATGCGCCGATGCCGCCAGCCAGCGCCATTTCCGCCAGCGCCACGGCGAGGCCACCGTCGGAAATGTCATGCACTGCGTTGACAAGGCCATCGGCGATCAGCTGTCGGATGATTTCGCCCGCATTGCGTTCGATGGTGAGGTCGGTCGGCGGGGTGCGCCCGCCTTCGCTGCCGTGCACGACCTCCAGCCACAGCGACTTGCCCAGATGCGAGCGGGTGGGATCGGGGCGGGCCCAGAACTCGGGCCCGACGAGGTAGATCGTGTCGCCTTCGTTCTTGAATCCCATCGTCATCATCGCGGAATAATCCTCGATTATGCCGACGCCGCCAATGGCCGGGGTCGGCAGGATCGCGCTGCCCCCGCCTGTCGCCTTGCTCTCGTTATAGAGGCTGACGTTGCCGCTCACGATCGGGAAGTCCAATGCGCGGCAGGCATCGCCCATGCCTTCGAGCGCGTGGACGAGCTGCGCCATGATCTCCGGCCGCTGGGGATTGGCGAAGTTGAGGCAGTTGGTGACCGCCAGTGGCCGCGCGCCGACCGCGCACAAATTGCGGTAAGCCTCCGCGATCGCCTGCTTGCCGCCCTCATAGGGGTCCGCATAGACGTAACGCGGGGTGCAATCGGTGGTTATCGCCAGCGCTTTCTTCGTGCCGTGCACCCGCACCACGCCCGCGTCGCCGCCGGTCTGTAGCGTGTCCGCGCCAACTTGGCTGTCGTATTGCTGGCTGATCCAGCGCTTGCTGGCAAGGTTGGGGCTAGCTATCAGCTCGAGCAGGTCCGCGCCGATATCGGTGCTGCCGGGCACTTCAGCGAGCGGTTTGACCTGCGCCCAGGCGGTATATTCATCCTTTGACAGATAGGGCCGGTCATACAGCGGCGCATCGGCAGCCAGGGGACCCAGCGGAATGTCGCACACCACTTCGCCCTGCCATTCCAGCACCATGTGGCCGGTATCGGTAACTTCCCCGATAACAGCGAAATCGAGCTCCCACTTGCGGAAGATCGCCTCGGCCATCGCTTCCTTGCCGGGCTTCAGAACCATGAGCATCCGCTCCTGGCTCTCGCTCAACATCATTTCGTAGGGGGTCATCCCCTCTTCGCGGCAGGGGACGTTGTCCATGACGAGGCGGATGCCCGCCTTGCCATTGGTCGCCATCTCGACGCTGGACGAGGTGAGACCCGCTGCGCCCATGTCCTGGATTGCAACGATCGCGTCGGTCGCCATCAGTTCGAGGCACGCCTCGATCAGCAGCTTCTCGGTGAAGGGGTCGCCGACCTGCACGGTGGGGCGCTTGGCCTCGGCATCTTCGCCGAAGTCCGCGCTCGCCATGGTCGCGCCGTGGATGCCGTCGCGCCCGGTCTTGCTGCCGACGTAAACGATCGGATTGCCCACGCCCGTCGCGGCGGAATAGAAGATCTTGTCGGCGTCCGCCACGCCAACCGTCATCGCGTTGACGAGGATGTTGCCATCATATGCCGGGTGGAAATTGGTCTCGCCCGCGATAGTCGGCACGCCCACGCAGTTGCCGTAGCCGCCGATGCCCGCAACCACGCCCTTGACCAGATGCTGCATCTTGGGGTGGTCGGGTCGGCCAAAGCGCAGCGCATTGGCATTTGCGACAGGGCGCGCGCCCATGGTGAACACGTCGCGCAGGATTCCGCCAACGCCCGTCGCCGCGCCCTGATAGGGTTCGATGTAACTCGGGTGGTTGTGGCTCTCCATCTTGAAGATCGCCGCCTGCCCGTCACCGATATCGATCACGCCGGCATTCTCGCCCGGACCGCAGATCACCCACGGCGCCTCGGTCGGCAGCTTCTTGAGGTGGAGGCGCGAGCTCTTGTAGCTGCAATGCTCCGACCACATCACCGAAAATATGCCCAGTTCCACCAGATTGGGCTCACGGCCCAGGGCATGGAGCACACGCTCGTATTCTTCAGGGCTGAGACCGTGGGACTCGACGATATCGGGGGTGATCGCGCTCATGCGCGCGCCCATAACCTCGTCAGGACGCGACCGCCAGCCCCACCTCCCGCTTATGTCGGCGGGTCGATCCGACCCACGCGGCAAAGAACGTGGCGATCAGGAACGCGAACAGCGCCATCAGGAAATAGCGAGCGCTGACTTCTTCCATCGGCGGGCCGAACCAGTTGATCGTCTGCAGCGACAGCAGCATTGCCAGCAGGATCAGCGGCGGCATCATCGGCCCCTTGGTCCGCCGCAGGTACCACCAGAGGCATAAGCCCACGAGCGTCAGCTCGACCACGATGGTTGCCGCTGGCGCATTCCACAGGCCCATGCCGAGCTTGGCATCGCCGCCAGCCAGGGTGAGATCGGGCCGGTGGACGAGCAGGTCCAGGAACCAGTGCGATACCACAACCGCACCGCCGATCAGCGCGGCCGTCGTCCCCTGCCGCGTCACCAGCATGACGAGCGCGAATGCCAGAGCCCAGACGAACGCGCCCAGCAGGCTGTGTGTATATGGCATGTGATAAAGGTCGAGCGGGTTCATCGCGGTGATCCCCGGCACGACCCGCATCTTCTCGATCCCGACCGTCGCGAAAACGAAAAACCCCCAATCGATAAGTTGCCCGGCCACGAAAAGCGTGCCGAGGCCCGGTGCTTTCTTGCTCAGCGCCGCGGCAGCGAAGGCAGGTGCCCAGTGTCCGATGAACATCGCGGTCAGCTCGCAAACCGGAGCGCAGCCCAGGCGGCCGCGGCCGAGGCGATCGCAGTTGCGAAGGCACCCCAGGCAATGTCCATCACGCTGATCTGGGTGGACCAGACCTTCATCACCGCCTGGCTGGTCAGATCGAACGTGGCATAACACAGCCCGCCCAGCAGCGCGCCGTTGATCAGCGCGGTGCTGACCTGGCCGCTTTCGATCCCCGGGCGCACCGCGAACCACACCATCCCGGCAAGGTAGAGCAGGTAGAATGCAGCCGCCGGTGCCACGCGAAACTGGGCGGCCATGATCTCTCCGATCACGGGGCGGTAAAGATTGGGCCCGGCCCAGCGCAGCCACAGCGCATCGAGGACCCCGAAAACGGCCCCGGCCGCGAGATATGCGACAATCCACCTCATATGGCTCTCCCCTGTTGCCGCGCAGCTTGACCAAGCCGCGACCGGTGGTCAATGCTTGGCCGATGGCAGAGGGCATTCCGGACATCGCGCAGATGTCGTTCGAAGAAGCGTTGCAGGCGTTGGAAAAGGTCGTGCGCGACCTGGAAAGCGGGGAAGTCCCGCTCGATCGCTCGATCGACCTGTATGAACGGGGCGAGGAATTGCGACGTCATTGCCAGGCGCGGCTCGATGCAGCCCAGGCCCGGATCGAGAAGATCGTCGCCGGACCGGATGGGCGGGCGAGCGGCACTGTACCCTTCGACACCGATGGCTGACATGCAACTGGTCGAATCGTCGCGCGCCATCCTCGCCGAAGGGTTGGAGCGCATCCAGCGCGAAGTCGACGCGGCTTTCGACGAGCTCCTGCCGATGCCCGAAGACACGCGCGCGCGGCTGGTCGAGGCCATGCGTTATGCGGCGATCGGCGGGGGCAAGCGCGTTCGCCCGCTGCTCGTCGCTTCGGTAGCGGCACTTTACGGAGTCGACCGGGAAGTCGCGGTGCGGACTGGCTGCGCGGTAGAGGCAATTCACGTCTATTCGCTGATCCACGACGATCTGCCCTGCATGGATGATGACGACCTGCGCCATGGCAAGCCGACCCTTCACCGCGCCTATGACGAGGCGACAGCGGTGCTCGCGGGGGATTCGCTCCATGCGCTGGCGTTCGAAATCCTCGCCGACCCGGCGATCAGCGGCGATCCGTTTGTCCGGGCCGAACTCGTCGCCACGCTGGCCGGAGCGAGCGGCATGAACGGCATGGCGGGCGGCCAGATGATGGACATGGCGGCAGGGAGTGCAGACTACGACCTGCCTACCATTACGCGCCTGCAGCAGCTCAAGACCGGGGCGCTGCTGGCAGCTTCGGTGGAAATGGGTGCGATCCTGGGGCGGGTTCCGCCCGAAGGTCGTGGGCACCTGCGCGCTTACGCCCGCGACATCGGCCTTGCTTTCCAGATCGCCGACGACCTGCTCGATCACGAAGGGGACGAGGCCAAGGCGGGCAAGGCGCTGCGCAAGGATGACGAGCAGGGCAAGCAGACCTTCGTCACCCTGATGGGTGCGGGCAAAGCTCGCGAACAGGCGCGTGCGCTGGTCGAACAGGCCATCGGCCACCTCGGCTCCCACGGCAGCGAAGCAGACCTGCTGCGCGCGCTGGCGCGGTTTATCGTGGAGCGCGATCGATGAACAAAGAACGCATCGGCGTTTATCCGGGCACATTCGATCCGATCACGCTCGGCCATGCCGACATCATCCGGCGCGGCAGCACCCTGGTCGACCGGCTGATCGTGGGGGTGACCACCAACCCATCCAAGAACCCCATGTTCGATACCGAAGAACGCCTGGCCATGACCCGGCGCGAGGTCGCGGCGCTGGGGCTCGACAATGTCGAGGTGGTCGGTTTCAACGCGCTGCTGGTCAAGTTCGCGCGCAAGCAGGGCGCCAACGTGCTGATCCGGGGGCTGCGCGCGGTCGCGGATTTCGAGTACGAATACCAGATGGCGGGCATGAACCAGCAGCTCGACCAGGCGATCGAGACGGTCTTCCTGATGGCGGACGTCTCGCTCCAGCCGATCGCGTCCAAGCTGGTCAAGGAAATCGCCCTGTTCGGCGGCGATATCGCCCCGTTCGTCAGCCCCGCGGTGTGCAGGGAAGTGATCGCACGGGTCGATCAAATCGGTCGCCTCGGCGATTACTGATCGCAAGCGCGCGCCTCGCCATCATTCATTGAAGTGTCAGCCTGCTCCGGCTAGTGCGCGGCGGAATTGCAAGGACCCGACGGATACCCATGATCAAGCGCCTGTTCGTTGCTGCCGGAGCCGTTGCCGCTCTTGCCCTGTCACCCGTCACCGCTGCCGCGCAGGAAGAAGCTCCGGCCGCGCCGCGCGTTTACCAGCCGGTCAATTTCGACGCGACGGCCGACCTTGAGAACATCCTGCTGCTCGATCTGTCGAACGGGCAGCGCGTCTCCATTCGCCTGATGCCCGACTGGGCACCCAACCATGTCGAGCGGATCAAGACGTTGACGCGCCAGGGCTTCTATGACGGGGTGATCTTCCACCGCGTGATCGACGGGTTCATGGCGCAGACCGGCGATCCGACCGGCACCGGGCAGGGCGGTTCGCAGCTTCCCGACCTGCAGCAGGAATTCAATCCCATGCCGCACGTTCGCGGCACCGTTTCGATGGCGCGCGCCCAATCGGAAGACAGCGCGAACAGCCAGTTCTTCATCGTGTTCTACCCCCGTTTCTCGCTCGATCGCGACTACACCAACTTTGGCCGCGTGATCGGCAACATGGCGGCGGTCGACGCTATCCAGCGGGGCGAGCCGCCGGCGAACCCGACGCGCATCCTGCAAGCTTCGATCGCGGCCGATGGCAAGCCGGTACCGGTCGCTCCGGCACCGCAGCCGGCCGAGATCACTGCTGACGCGCTCAACGCGCCGATCGAGGAATAAACGGGCACGGGGGCACGCCATGCGTGTCGATCTGTTCGATTTCGCGCTGCCGCAGGAACTGATCGCGCTGCGGCCGGTCAGCCCGCGTGATGCAGCGCGCATGCTCGTCGCGATCGGCGACAGCGCGCTCGACGATCGTGTGGTTCGCGACCTGCCGGAATTGCTTCGCGCAGGCGACATACTGGTGTTCAACGACACCCGCGTGATCCCGGCACAGCTCGAGGGCTTGCGGGGCGAGGCGCGGATCGGCGCGACTCTCCACAAGCGGATCGACCTGCGCCGCTGGCAAGCCTTCGTGCGCAATGCCAAGCGTCTGCGCGAAGGGGACCGGATCGATTTTGCTGCCGGGGTTTCCGCCATTGCCGAGGCCCGCCACGCCGACGGCAGCTTTACCCTGGCGTTCGCGGGGGAGGAACCGGTAGAGGTTCTGCTCGAACGCGCGGGGCGCATGCCGCTTCCACCTTACATCGCCGGCAAGCGAGCGACGGACGAGCGCGACCGGGAAGATTATCAGACCATGTTCGCGCAGAAAGATGGCGCTGTTGCCGCTCCCACTGCAGCGCTGCATTTCACGCCTGAGTTGATCGCGGCTCTCGATGCGGCAGGCGTAGGGCGCGAAACGCTGACGCTGCATGTCGGCGCGGGCACGTTTCTGCCGGTGAAGGCCGAAGATACCGCCGACCACGCGATGCACGCCGAATGGGGGCGGATCGACGCCGCAGTCGCCGATCGCCTCAACGCCGCGCGTGCCGCTGGCGGCCGGGTGATCGCCGTCGGCACGACTAGCCTGCGCCTGCTCGAAAGCGCAACCGGCGAAGACCGCGTCATCCGCCCGTTCGAAGGCGATACGGCGATCTTCATCACGCCCGGTTACACTTTCCGGGCCATCGACGGGCTGATGACCAACTTCCATTTGCCCAAATCGACCCTGTTCATGCTGGTGAGCGCGCTGATGGGTCGCGAGCGGATGCAGCAGGTCTACGCCCACGCCATCGCCCAGCGGTACCGGTTCTACTCCTACGGCGATTCCTCGCTACTCATTCCCCGGGATTGACGCTAGCTCGGTGCGATGGAGCCGATTTTAGAGCTAGAGGGCCTCAGCAAGGTCTATCCCGGAGGCCTCAAAGCGCTGGATCATGTCGATCTGACTGTCCGCAAGGGTGAGATTTTTGCGCTGCTCGGCCCCAACGGGGCAGGCAAGACGACGCTGATCGGCGCGGTCTGCGGGCTGGTGCGGCCCAGCGGGGGCACAATCCGCGCGTTCGGGCAGGACCTGTCACGCGATTGGCGCCGGGCGCGGGCGCGGATCGGGCTGGTGCCTCAGGAACTCGCGACAGACATGTTCGAACCAGTCGCACGCGCAGTCGCCTATTCGCGCGGTCTGTTCGGGCTCGCGCCAGACAAGGCGCGGATCGAGGAAATTCTTCGCAGCCTGAGCCTGTGGGACAAGCGTGACACCCGGATCATGGCGCTGTCGGGCGGCATGAAACGCCGCGTGCTGATCGCCAAGGCGCTGGCGCACGAACCCGACCTCCTGTTCCTCGATGAGCCGACCGCTGGCGTCGATGTCGAGCTGCGCCGCGATATGTGGCGCCAGATCGGCGCGCTGCGTGCACGCGGCGTGACCGTGATCCTGACCACGCATTACATCGAGGAAGCCGAAGAAATGGCCGACCGGGTGGGCATCATCGACAAAGGCCGCCTCCTGATGGTCGACGAGAAGGCGGCCATGATGGCCCGGCTCGGACGGACGGAGGCACATATCGCCCTGGCGCGGCCTCTGGCTGAAATTCCTTCTTCGCTGGCGCGCTTCCCGGTGGAGCTGGAAAACGGGGGCGCCTCCCTGCGCTATCGCGGCGGCGACGGAACCGGCAAGGGCAAGGCTGAAGTGGCAGATCTGGTCAAGGCACTGGTGGCGGCAGGGATCGATTTTACCGCGATCGACCAGCGCGAAAGCAGCCTGGAAGACATCTTCGTCTCGCTTCTGGGGCATACGGGGCAGGAGCGCGCGGCATGATCAACTGGCGTTCGACCTGGTCGATCTATGTTCGCGAATTGATGCGCTTCCTGCGCACCGCATTCCAGTCGGTGCTGGCACCGGTGCTTACGACATCGCTTTACTTCATCGTCTTCGGGGCGGCGATCGGCGGGCGCATGCCGGAACTGGGCGGGGTCGAATATGGCGCATTCATCATCCCCGGCCTGCTGATGCTGACCTTGCTGGGCGAAACCACCAGCAACGCCAGTTTCGGCATTTATATGCCGCGCTTCACGGGCACGATTTACGAACTGCTTTCCGCCCCCGTCGGGGTGGCGGAAACGCTGGTCGGCTTCGTTGGCGCGGCCGCGACCAAGAGCCTGATCCTCGCTTCGATCATTCTCGCCACCGCGCTGCTGTTTGTCGACTACACGATCGCGCATCCCGTCTGGGCGTTGATCTATATCGTGCTGGTCGCGGCTGCATTCAGCCTGTTCGGGTTCATCCTGGGCGTGTGGGCCGACAATTTCGAGAAGCTGGGCATCATCCCCATGCTGATCCTCACCCCGCTCACGTTCCTGGGCGGCACGTTCTATTCGATCGACATGCTGCCCGAACCGTGGGACAAGGTCGCACTGGCCAACCCGATCGTCTATCTCGTCAACGGGTTGCGCTGGACGTTCTACGGTACCGCGGACGTGTCATTCGGGGTGTCGCTGGGCATCACCTTGGCATTCCTCGCAATTTGTACCGCGATCATCGCATGGATTTTCCGCACCGGGTGGCGCCTGCGCGCATGACGGGCTAAACTAGGATCATGCTGTTCCGCCTCGCTCCTGCCTGTATGGCACTCGCGCTGCTGGCCGCCCCGGCCGCTGCCGAATTGCCGCCGCCGGTGCGCGCGATGATCGATGCCGCGCTCGCAACGGGCGATGATGCCAAGGTCGCCACGGTGCTCGACCTGGCTCTTGCGACCAATCCCGAGGCTGCCGACGAGATCGGTCAGGTCCGTGCCGATTGGCGGGCGCGCCGCGACCGGGCCGCTGCCGAGGTCAAGGCCGCGCAGGAAGAAAAACTGCGCAGCGCCGGCCCGCTCGAATTGTGGAGTGGCGAGGGGCAACTCGGCGCATTCCATTCGAGCGGCAACAACGACACGGCCGGTCTGTCTGCTGCGTTGAACCTCCAGCGCAAGGGTATCGAGTGGACCCACATGCTGCGCGCCAGCGCGGACTACCAACGCTCCAACGGCACCACCAGCCGCGAACAGTATTTCGCTGCGTATGAGCCGCGCATCCAGGTGTCGGATCGCCTGTTCGGTTATGGCCTGGCCCAGTTCGAACACAATCGCTTCCAAGGCTTCGACGCGCGCTACGCAGTGTCGGGCGGGCTCGGTTACAAGGTGGTCGACAGCGATTCGCTCGATCTGTCGCTGAAGGCCGGGCCAGCCTACCGCGTGACCGACTTCGTATCAGGTGCGAAAGAAAGCAGCCTCGGCGCGCTCGCCGCGGTCGATTTCGACTGGCGCATCGCCAATGGGCTCACCCTGACCCAGGATGCCAACGTGGTCGCCGAAACGGGCGGGGCCGCGACGATCATCATCGACGGCAGCAATACGACGGTTAACCTCGTCACAGGGCTCGATGCCAAGCTGACCGATCGCCTGCGGACGCGGGTTTCCTATGCTGTCGATTACGACAGCGACCCGCCGCTCGGCTCGGTTTCGACTGACACGATCAGCCGCTTCACTCTCGTCTACGGTTTCTGATGACAAATCCACGGTTCGAATTTTCGGTGCATGCCACCGACGGCAAGGCGCGCACCGGTACGATCCGCATGCGGCGCGGCGAAATCCGCACGCCCGCGTTCATGCCGGTCGGCACCGCGGCAACAGTCAAGGCGATGAAGCCGGAGGGGGTGCGCGCGACCGGGGCCGACATTCTGCTGGGCAATACCTATCACCTGATGCTGCGCCCCGGCGCGGAGCGGGTCGCCCGGCTTGGCGGGTTGCACCGGTTCATGAACTGGGATCGGCCGATCCTGACCGACAGCGGCGGCTATCAGGTGATGAGCTTGTCCGAACTGCGCAAGCTGACTGAAAAGGGTGTGGAATTCCGCAGCCACATCGACGGGTCGAAGCACATGCTGACCCCCGAACGGTCGATGGAAATCCAGCGCCTGCTGGGCAGCGACATCGTCATGGCGTTCGACGAATGCCCGCGTGCCGATCGCCCGCGCGACGAGATCGCCGCGAGCATGGAACTGTCGATGCGCTGGGCCGCGCGCAGCCGCGCCGGCTTCGATGCGGGCGGCGAGCACGCAAAAGATGCGGCGCTGTTCGGCATCCAGCAGGGTGCGCTCGACGAGGAACTTCGGCGTATTTCGGCGCAGAAGCTGACCGAGATCGGGTTCGATGGCTACGCCGTCGGCGGCCTGGCTGTGGGGGAGGGACAGGAGGCGATGTTCGCCACGCTCGACTTCGCGCCGGGCATGTTACCCGCCGACAAGCCTCGGTACCTGATGGGGGTCGGCAAGCCCGACGATCTGGTCGGCGCAGTCGAGCGCGGGATCGATATGTTCGACTGCGTGTTGCCGACCCGATCGGGCCGCAACGGGCAGGCCTTTACCTGGTCGGGTCCGCTCAACATGCGTAACGCGCGTCATGCAGAGGACACGGCGCCTCTGGACGAGCGCTGCCCGTGCGATGCCTGCGCCAGCTATTCGCGGGCTTACCTGCACCACCTGACCAAGTCGGGCGAAATGCTGGGCGCGATGCTGCTGACGGAACACAACCTCACGTTCTATCAGCAGCTGATGCAGGCGATGCGCGATGCAATTGCGCAAGGCCGCTTCGAGGCGTTCACCCGCACATTTCGCGCCAGCTATCTCGGCTAGTCGCCGATCTCCAGCACGGTGCCGCGATAGGGCACGAACGTGCCCGATGGATCGAGAAATCCGGCCCCGATCGCGCTCGCATATCGCTGTGCGTCACGCAGGTCATTATACCACTTGCCGCGCCGACGCGGAGTGATGAATCGATATCTGGACATATGCTGTCGCAATGCCCGGAGACCTTGTATCGTTCCCTCCAAGACGCTGAAAATGCGACGGATAGAACGCTGGATCGTTGATCGCTGCAAAACCATGGCCGCTTTACGGAGAGCGGCTGCGTCATCGTATGAGTTTCAGGTGAACGGGCGCACAACGGGCCAATTCGTCACTTGTGATCGCCCTTTCGAATGATACGCTGCAGACCACGCAAAAGGGGGGGGGCGCAGCGTTATGTTCGCACGGATAAATTCTGGTTGGTCACAGTCGCTATTGGCCACTGCCTCATTTCTGGCCGGTACTTCGTCTGCCGCTAATGAACCGAACGCGGATATTCTAGCCGAACGATTCGGGGTGCGGCAGTCGGTCCTCCACATCAGCCTCTCCCCAGCGGGCGACAAGGTTGCGTTCGTCTCGCCGGGGCCATCGGGTAGCGAGGTCGTGAAGGTGATCGACTTGAAGGGCGACCTCGCGGTCAAGCCGCTGCTCGACAACGCGGGACAGACTGCCGACATCACCCGGTGTGACTGGGCCAACGAAGAGCGGCTGGTATGTCGTATCCAAGGGGTCAGCGCCGGATCTGGTCTGCTGATCGGATTTTCTCGTCTGGTCTCGGTCGACATAGCGACTGGCGACACGGTGGTGCTGACTCCCGGCACAAATTTGCGTTCGCTGGGCGGCCGGCAGGATGGGGGCACTGTCCTGGCGCTCGACATTCCGGGGGATGATGATCGGATCCTGATGACGACCACTTATATCCGGGAGGCAACCCTCGGGACCAGTCTCGCCAATGATGCGCACGGGTTGGGAGTGGACATGGTCGACGTCACTAATGGTCGTCGGCGCAAGGTCGAGAACCCTGATCCCGGGGCGATCGCCTACTACGCCGACGAGACCGGCGAGGTGCGAATGAAGGCCCGCCAGCCCGACACAAGTTCAGGCAATCTCGGTGCTCGCGTGCTTTACTTTTATCGAGATAAGGTGGGCGGGCGATGGCGGCTGCTGTCGCAAGTCGCCGTGGATGCCCAGACGCGCGATGGCTTCCTGCCAGTCGCCATTGATGGCAGTCGCAACGTTGCCTATGGTTTCGCCTCGATTAACGGCTTTGACGCGGTGGTCGAGGCGCCCCTGGCCGAAAACGGTACCGCAAAAGTGCTGTTGTCGCGCGACGATGTTGATGTTGACGAGCTGATCCGGATTGGTCGGCAGCGCCGGGTCGTGGGGGCAAGTTACGCGACGGAAAAACGCACGATCGAATACTTCGATGCCGATCTCAGTCGGCTTGCTACAATGCTGCAGCAGGCTTTGCCGGGCAAACCCCTGATCAATATTGTCGGCGCCAACGCACTCGAGGATAAACTGCTGATCATCGCATCGAGCGATACCGACCCGGGCATGGTCTACCTCTACGATCGCAAGTCGCGTGAACTTAACGAACTTCTTCCGATACGCGATTTTCTTGCCGAGCAATCAATGGGCGAGATGCGACCGATAACCTTTCCGGCACGCGATGGAACCCGCATTCCGGGATATCTTACACTGCCCCCCGGCTCTGACGGCAGGGGGCTGCCAGCTGTGGTTCTGCCGCACGGCGGGCCAAGCGCACGTGATGAATGGGGCTTCGATTGGCTGGTGCAGTTCCTTGTTGCGAGGGGATACGCCGTTTTACAGCCTAACTATCGCGGCTCTGCTGGCTATGGCAACGCGTGGTTCGGCCGCAATGGCTTCCAGGCGTGGGAAACTGCGATCGGCGATGTTAACGATGCAGGAAGATGGCTCGTCGAGGAAGGGATTGCTAAGCCCGGATCTCTCGGCGTCGTCGGCTGGTCCTATGGCGGGTATGCAGCGCTGCAATCTCAAGTGCTCGACCCGTCGCTGTATAAGGCCGTGGTGGCGATCGCACCAGTTTCCGATCTCGAGCAGTTGCGCCAGGATTCGCGCGATTACACGGATTTCGGGCTGGTCGACGCATTCATCGGGCAAGGGCCGCACGTTCGCAGTGGTAGCCCGGCGCAACACGCAGCACGTTTCTCAGCGCCCGTGCTGCTGTTCCACGGCACGCTCGACCAGAACGTTTCGGTTCGGCATTCGCGGCTGATGGAGGATCGGCTCGAGGATGCGGGTAAGCCAGTGGAGTATGTCGAATACGACGGGCTCGACCACGGGCTGTCCGAAAGCGTCAGCCGGGTCGACATGCTCAAGCGCATCGACGCCTTCCTTGGACGCAACGTCCCGCGTTGACCGGCCCGATTGGAAAAGGGCGGCCACGACGGGCCGCCCTTCGTAATCCGTTATCGTGCTGGATCAGCGCGAATAGAACTCGACCACCAGGTTCGGTTCCATCGTGACCGGATACGGCACTTCGTCCAGCGTCGGAACGCGGGTGAAGGTCACCTTGTCGTTACCGTCGGTCGAGACGTAATCGGGGATGTCGCGCTCGGGCAGGCCCTGCGCTTCGATCACCAGCGCCATGTCCTTGGCCTTGTCGCCCAGGCTGATGACGTCGCCAACATCGACGCGGCGGCTGGCGATGTTGCACTTCACGCCGTTGACGCGAATGTGGCCGTGGCTGACGATCTGGCGCGCGGCGAAGATGGTCGGCGCGAACTTGGCGCGGTAGACAACCATGTCGAGACGGCGCTCGAGCAGGCCGATCAGGTTCTGGCTGGTGTCGCCCTTCATCCGCGACGCCTGCTGGTAGGTCGCCTTGAACTGCTTTTCCGTGACGTCGCCGTAGTAGCCCTTGAGCTTCTGCTTGGCGCGCAGCTGGAGACCGAAGTCGCTCGTCTTGCCCTTGCGGCGCTGGCCGTGCTGACCGGGGCCATACGAACGCTTGTTGACGGGCGAATTCGGGCGACCCCAGATGTTTTCGCCCATCCGGCGGTCGAGTTTGTACTTGGCGCTCTTGCGCTTCGACATGATGTCGTTCCTTCGATTTGCTGTCACCACCCTCCAATTCACCGCGAACTGGGACCGGCGCTTCAACCCGGCATCGCACCGCTGGAGCAAGTCTCTCCAGCGCGGCCACCGCTTCACCGGGATACGGGGCCAATTCGCGAAGGCGCGCCATTAGCAGGATGAATGGTGGCGTCAAGGCAAAGCCGCACTCGACAAAGGCAGCGCTGCGGGGCAGGGCGCGCGGCCATGAACGACGCCTTCAAATTGCCCGACGACTGCCGCGACATGAGTGAAGTCCGCGCCGGGGTCGACGCCACCGACCGCGAGCTGATGGCCCTGCTCGACCGCCGATTTGGCTATATGCGCGCCGCAGCCCGGATCAAGCCGTCGCGCGACAGCGTGCGCGATGAGGCGCGCAAGCAGGAAGTCGTCGCGAACGCCCGTGCCGATGCGGCAACGCGCGGCCTGCCCGCCGATGAGATTGCTACGATCTGGGATCGCCTGGTCGAGGCGTCGATCGCCTACGAAATGACGGAATGGGACCGGCTTCGCGCCTGAGCCAATCGCTTACCCCGCAGTCGGATCACCCCCCTGCGGAGCCGACCGACCGGACCCGCAGCGCCTCTTGTCCGTCCCGAACGGAGTCGCCGGCCCATTCGGCTTCGGTCTTGCAAACGCGCTTTGGCACGCGCTGCCCGGTCAGTTCGATTGAACGACACACCCGTTTCGGCTTTGCCGGCTTGGCTTCCTGAGCTTCAACCTGAGGAGGGGCAGTCTGAGCCGATGCCGGGGCGGTAAATATGAGTGAGGTTAGAAGTCCGGCGGCGATCAGGCGCATTGGCCACTCCCTAGATTGTATTAAAGATCGAGTAGAAACAGCCTAATGGCAGCTGGACTTCGAGTCGACGGCTATTCGCTCCGATATCGCGTGGATCGGCCCAAGGCAGAAAGTACCCCGCGCAGGGTACGCACTTCCAGATGGTTCCAGCCAGGCTTGGTCAGCACCCCGCGCAGAGTGCGCCGGGTGGCATCGGCGCGGGCTTCGGGCATGAAATAGCCCCGCGGTTCGAGCAGCGCTTCGAAATGCGCGATCAGGCCTTCCAGCTCTTCCTGCGGGGCGGGGGGCAGAAGATCTTCGCGCGTGGGCATGGCAAGGTCTTGCGACTTCGACCATTCGTAAGCGCACAGGATCACCGCCTGCGCCAGGTTGAGCGAACCGAATTCCGGATTGATTGGCACTGTCAGGATAGCGCGGGCGAGGGCGACGTCTTCGGTTTCGAGACCCGATCGTTCCGGACCGAACAGGATTGCACTGCGTCCCTGTGCCTCGACAATTTCGCGCGCCGCCACGTCGGGAGTGACAACAGGCTTGGTCACGCCGCGCTTGCGCACGGTGGTCGCATAGACATGGGCGCAGTCAGCCACTGCATCAGCGACGGTGTCATAGACCTGCGCGCGTTCGAGCACGACGTCCGCACCGGATGCGGCAGGGCCCGCGCTGGGATTGGGCCAGCCATCGCGGGGCGCGACCAGCCGCATCTCGACGAGTCCGAAGTTCAGCATGGCGCGCGCCGCCTTGCCGATGTTTTCACCAAGCTGCGGGCGTACCAGTACGATTACTGGGGGCAACGGCCCCGCCGTCGAAGCAGTGGATGCTGGCTGTGCATCCTCGCGCGGGACGAAAGGCGTTCGGGGACCCGGCATGGCCTAGTTTCCGCCCACGTCGCGCACATTGCTGGCGAAATCCTCGAAGTCCTTTGCCTCGCCGAAATCGCGGTAGACCGAGGCAAAGCGGATGTAGGCAACGCTGTCGATCTGACGCAGGCCGTCCATGACCAGTTCGCCGATGCGAGCGGACGGCACCTCAGCCTCTCCAGCGGTTTCCACTTGCCGCTGAATGCCGGAAATGAGCTGGTCGATCCGTTCCTGATCAATCCCCCGCTTGCGGCATGCCAGCGCGACCGACTGTTCCAGCTTCGATCGATCGAAGGGTTCGCGCCGATCCCCGCTCTTGACGATCGTCACCTCGCGCAGCTGGACCCGTTCGAACGTGGTGAAGCGCGCACCGCAGCTCGAGCATTGCCGCCGCCGCCGGATCGAGGAGTTATCCTCGGCCGGCCGGCTGTCCTTTACCTGGGTGTCCTCGTGGGCACAGAACGGGCAACGCATGCGAAGCGGCTTACGGCCTCAAGCGCTTGTAAAGCATGAAGCCGGCACCTGCGACCCCGCCGATCACGGGCCCGACGAAAGGCAGGATGAGCCCCGCGACAGCGCCGACGGCCGCGCCGGTCAATACGGGCTTGGTCGAAGGGTGGGCCATGCCGCCCTTCATCATGCCGCTCAATTCGGCTTTGGCATCCGGCAACAGGTCATGATCCTGATGTTTTGGTTCACGGTCGTCCATTGTTATCTCCCGGGATAGACAGGAAAGGCGTCGCACAGTTCGGTAACGCGCGCGCGCACCGATTGCTCCACCTGGCCATCACCCTCGGGCCCATTGCGCGACAGCCCGTCGACGACTTCGGCGATCAGCTTGCCAACGGTGCGGAATTCGGCCGTGCCGAAGCCGCGCGTCGTCCCCGCCGGTGTGCCAAGGCGAATGCCGCTGGTCACGAACGGGCTGCGCGTGTCGTACGGGATGCCGTTCTTGTTGCAGGTGAGCCAGGCACGATCGAGGCCCTTTTCGGCATCCTTGCCGGTCACGTCTTTCGGCGTCAGGTCGACCAGCATCGAGTGGTTGTCGGTCCCGCCCGAAACGATCCGCAGACCGTTTTCTTCAAGGCTGGCGGCGAGCGCGCGGGCATTCTCGACGACGGCGCGGGCATAAGCCTTGAATTCGGGGCGCAGTGCCTCGCGAAAGGCGACTGCCTTTGCGGCGACGATATGCATCAGCGGGCCGCCCTGCAGACCGGGGAAGACCGCCATATTGAATGGCTTGGTCAGCTCTTCATCGTTCCACAGGATCACACCGGAGCGTGGGCCGCGCAGGGATTTGTGGGTAGTCGTGGTAACCACGTGGGCGTGCGGGAAGGGCGATGGATGCGCGCCGCCGGCGACCAGCCCCGAAATGTGGCTCATGTCGACCATGAGATAGGCGCCGACCTCGTCCGCCACGCGGCGGAACGCAGCCCAGTCCCACACCCGGGAATAGGCAGTACCGCCCGCGATGATGAGCTTGGGCTTATGCTCCTTCGCGATCGCCATGACCTCGTCCATGTCGATCACTTCATCGTCGCGGCGCACGCCGTAGGCGACGGGATTGAACCACTTGCCGCTCATGTTGACGGGCGAGCCGTGAGTCAGGTGACCGCCGGAATTAAGTTCGAGGCCAAGGAACGTGTCGCCGGGCTGGAGTAGCGCCAGGAACACAGCCTGGTTCATCTGGCTGCCGCTGTTCGGCTGGACGTTGGCGAACCGGCAGCCGAACAGTTCCTTGGCGCGCTCGATCGCCAGCGTTTCAACCACGTCGGCGTATTCGCAGCCGCCGTAATAACGCTTGCCCGGATAGCCTTCGGCGTATTTGTTGGTGAAGACGCTGCCGGCTGCCTCGAGCACTGCGGTGCTGGCGATGTTCTCGCTCGCGATCAGTTCGATCTTGTTCTGCTGGCGCTTCAGTTCGTTGCCAATCGCGGCGGCAATTTCAGGATCGGCGGCTGCCAGATCATCGTGCCAGAAGCGGTGCATCGTGTCGGCGCTGGTCAGTTCGGCGCTGGTCAGTTCGGCAGTGCTCATGAGCGTCCTCAGCAGGTCGGTTGGGTCAGCTTGTCGACGCGGCGCTGATGGCGCCCGCCGGCAAATTCGGTTTCGAGAAACGCCGTGACGCAGGCCTTGGCCATGTCGATCCCGGTGAGTCGGGCGCCCAGCGCAATGACGTTCGCGTCGTTGTGCTCGCGCGCAAGTGCGGCCGACAGCGGCTCCGCCACAAGCGCACAGCGCACGTCCGCATTGCGATTGACCGCAATCGATATGCCGATACCCGAACCGCATAGCGCGATCCCGCGCTCCGCCGTTCCATCGGCCACTACGCCAGCCAACTTGTAGCCGTAATCCGGATAGTCGACGCTGTCGGCACTGTCCGGGCCGAGGTCGGCGACCTCGTGCCCCTGCTCGATCAGCCATTCCCGCAAGGTCGCCTTGAGAGCGAGCGCGGCATGGTCGGAGGCGATGGCGATACGCATGGCGCGCACATAGGCAAACGGCCCGCCGATTGCCAGCGAGCCGTTCGGTATTTCGACAAGGTGTTCCGAATTTACTGGTCGAGGAAGCTGCGCATCTTGCGGCTGCGGCTCGGATGCTTGAGCTTGCGCAAGGCCTTGGCCTCGATCTGACGGATGCGTTCGCGGGTGACCGAGAACTGCTGCCCAACCTCTTCCAGCGTGTGATCGGTGTTCATGCCGATACCGAAGCGCATGCGCAGCACGCGTTCCTCGCGCGGGGTGAGGCTGGCGAGGACGCGGGTGACGGTTTCCTTGAGGTTCGACTGGATCGCGGCGTCGACCGGGATCACCGCGTTCTTGTCCTCGATGAAATCGCCCAGGTGCGAATCTTCCTCGTCACCGATCGGGGTTTCGAGACTGATCGGTTCCTTGGCGATCTTCATCACCTTGCGAACCTTTTCCAGCGGCATCGACAGCTTCTCGGCCATCTCTTCCGGGGTCGGTTCGCGGCCCTGATCGTGCAGGAACTGGCGGCTGGTGCGGACCAGCTTGTTGATCGTCTCGATCATGTGGACCGGGATGCGGATCGTGCGCGCCTGATCGGCAATCGAGCGCGTGATCGCCTGCCGGATCCACCAGGTCGCATAGGTCGAGAACTTGTAACCGCGGCGGTATTCGAACTTGTCGACCGCCTTCATCAGGCCGATGTTGCCTTCCTGAATGAGATCAAGGAATTGCAGCCCGCGGTTGGTATACTTTTTGGCAATGGAGATCACCAGGCGCAGATTGGCCTCGACCATTTCCTTCTTGGCGATGCGTGCCTCGCGCTCGCCCTTCTGGACCATGTTCACGATCCGGCGGAATTCATCCAGGCTCATGCCGGTCTGGCTGGCGATGTCGGCGATCTCGAGCCGGATGCGTTCGATCGCGTCGGCCTCCCGCTCGGCGAAGGCGGCCCATTTCTTGTCCTTGCCCGCCCATGCACCAAGCCAGCTTTCGTCCAGCTCGTTGCCGACATACGCGCCGAGGAATTCGGCACGCTTGATCTTGTGACGCTCGGCCAGGCGCAGCATCTGCCCGCCGAGTGCCGTCAGGCGGCGGTTGAAAGCGTAGAGATTGTCGACCAGGTATTCGATCTTGGTCGCGTGGAACTGGACGCTTTCCACCTCGGCGGTGAGGTCTTCGCGCAGCTTTTCGTACTTGGCTTCCTTGGCCTTGGGGAATTCGTTCCCCGCGCCAAGCGTCTCGACGCGCTCGGCCTGTAGCTTCTCGAAGGTCTGGAACAGCTGCGTGATGCGCGCGAAACGCTCCAACGCCTCCGGCTTGAGCGCAGCTTCCATCTGGGCGAGTGACATGGTGTTGTCGTCCTCGTCCTCTTCCTCGCGACGGCGCTCGCCGCCTTCCTCGCCGTCGTCGTCCTCGTCGGCCTGCTCTTCTTCCTCGACCTCGTCGTCGTCGCGAATGGTCGGGCCGGCAGTGGCTTCGGAAATCTCGCCGTCGTCGTCATCGTCTTCGGCGCCTTCTTCCATCTTGTCGACGGGCGGCTCCTTCGACAGCATCGCGTCGAGATCGAGAATCTCGCGCAGCTGCATTTCCTCATTATTGAGGGCTTCGGACCACTTGATGATTTCGTGGAAGGTGATCGGGCTTTCGCACAGCCCCATGATCATCATGTCGCGCCCGGCCTCGATCCGCTTCGCAATGGCGATCTCGCCCTCGCGGCTGAGCAGTTCGACCGCACCCATTTCGCGCAAGTACATGCGAACCGGATCGTCAGTGCGTTCGCCGACGCCGGTCTTCTTGGCCCCTGCAGACGAGGCCTTGCTTTTCTCGGGCGCATCGTCAGCGGAAATTTCCTCGACATCGCTGTCGTTATCCGAATCCCCTTCGGCTTCGGCATCCTCGTCGCTTTCGACGATATTGACGCCCATTTCGCTGATCGCGGACATGACGTCTTCGATCTGCTCGGAATTCATCTGATCCTGCGGCAGCGCCTCGTTCAGCTCGTCATAGGTGACGTAGCCGCGCTTTTTCGCCTTTGCGATCAGCTTCTTGACGCTCGCTTCGTTGAGATCGATCAGCGGGGCGTCGTCGTCCTTGCCGGCGGGTGTGTTGGAAGCCATCGGTTGCGTTCAGTCCGTTTCTGCGTCGCCCGGCCCGGGTGCCTCGGGTGGGTGACCTGAATCAGGTAAAGCCGCGGTCGCGGCTCGTCGGCTCGCCATGTGCCCCATGCGTCGCTGGATTTCCAGCTTTCGTTCCCTGAGGCGCGATTGTTCGGCAATCGCCCCTTCGGGATCGGTCGCAAACCGCGCCGTGGCTTGCGCAAGCGCAGCCTCGATCGCAGGTCTTTCGACCAGCAGAGCTATGGCTTCGGCCAGAACCTCGCGCGCAATGGCCGGATCGGTATCTTCGCGCAGGAAGATGAAACGGGCGTTATCCGGTGGCGCAGGCTGGCCGCTAGCGGCCGATATGGGCGAATTGGCGCCAGGTTCAAGCGCTTCGGCCAATTCGAGCAAAGAATCGATTGCTGGCCCGATCTGCCGGTCCTGTGCGGCGAACCGGGTGAGGGTGTCGGCGTGGGCCAGCGCCAGATCGGGAAATCGGGCGAGGCCCGCCAGAACCGCGCCGCCAAGTGCGTCGCTGCGTGCCGCCTGGCGCAGCCGTGCGGCGGCCGACGGGGACAGGCTGGCGGCCGGGGAATTGCCGCGCGCGCGGGGCGTCCATGCAGGCCGTTCGCGGGGCGGGAAGGCGAAGGCCGAGAACCGTTCCATCAGCTCACGCTTGTAAAGCGCGGCGATATCGGGGTGCGCGATGGCCTCCACATGGCTCAGCAGGCGCTGCTTGAGACCGGCCTTGTCTTCCGGCGTGACGAGCGGCTGCGCGTCCCTCTCATACTGCCACAGCGTGTCGAGCAAGCTAGCCGGCTGGGCGAGCAGTGCGTCCATCGCTGCGCGCCCGCGCTGTTTGAGTAGATCGTCGGGATCCAGTCCTGCGGGCAGCCGCACGATGCACAGCGAATGCGCCGGGCGGAGCAGGGGTAGGGCGCGCTGCACCGCGCGCATGGCGGCGCGCTGGCCCGCGGCATCACCGTCGAAGCACAGCACCGGCACTTCCACCAGCCGCCACAAAAGTTCGATCTGGCGCTCCGTCAGCGCGGTGCCGAGCGGGGCGACGGCATCCTCGATCCCGGCGGCGGCCAGTGCAATCACGTCCATGTAGCCTTCGACAACGATCAGGCGATTGGTCTGACGGCTGGCCGGCCCGGCGCGGTAGAGGTTGTAAAGCGTGCGCCCCTTGTCGAACAAAGGCGTGTCGGGCGAATTGAGATACTTGGGCGCATCGGTCTTGCCCGATTCCAGGATACGCCCGCCAAACGCGATCACGCGCCCGCGTGCATCGTGGATCGGCAGCATCAGACGGGCGCGGAACCGGTCGTAAGGTTCCTTGTCGTCCACCGCGATGCGCAGGCCCGCCTCGATCAGCAGCCGTTCTTCGAACTGGCCGAGCGCGCGCTTCAACGCCTGCCGTTCGTCGGGCGCGAAGCCGAATCCGAACCGCTCGACAGTGCGTGCATTGAAACCACGTGTGGCGAGATACTCGCGCGCCCGCGCACCGCCTGGCCCGGACAGGTTGTTCGCGAACCAGTCTTGCGCGGCCTGCATGACCTCGGCGAGGCCCGCCTGCTGTTCTGCCCGCTGCGCCATGCGCGGATCGGGGGCGGGGACCTCCATCCCGGCTTCTGCCGCAAGTTCCTTGACCGCGTCCATAAACGCCATGCCGCGCTGGTCGGTCATCCATCTGATCACGTCACCATGCGCGCCGCAACCGAAGCAGTGGTAGAAACCCTTCTCGTCGCTGACGGTAAAGCTGGGCGTGTTCTCGTTATGGAACGGGCAGCACGCCTTCCATTCCCGGCCCGCGCGCTGCAGCTTGGTCGTGCGCATGACGACGCTGGACAGCGTCACCCGGGCACGCAGTTCGTCAAGCCATTGCGGTGAGAGCATCCCGCGAGCGTATTAGGAAAGCGCCGCCTTCACCAGTCCGCTGGCCTTCGCCATGTCGAGTTGTGCGCCGTGGCGTGCCTTCAGTTCCGCCATCACGCGGCCCATGTCCTTGACGCCGGTTGCGCCAAGTTCAGCCTTGATCGCTTCGATCGCGGCGCGGGTTTCATCCTCGCCCAGCATGGCGGGCATGAATTCCTCGATCACCGCCAGCTCGGCCTTTTCCTTGTCGGCGAGTTCCTGGCGCCCGCCCTCTTCGTACATCTGGATCGATTCGCGGCGCTGCTTGGCCATCTTCTGGAGCACTTCGGTGACGAGATCGTCGTCGGGTATTTCCTTGCTGCTGGTGCGCAGCTCGATATCGCGGTCCTTGATCTTGGCGGCGATCAGGCGGAGCGCGGCGGTGCGGTCTTTCTCGCCGCTTTTCATCGCCGAAACGGTGGCCTGCTTGATCTGGTCGCGGAGCATGGGACGGGTCTTTCCTGTGGAATGGATACGATTGCGCGGCCGATAGCCGCATTTGCGCGCTTGCGATAGGTTGACGCAGGCCCCGCGTGGCCCTAGCGGCTGGGTCTTAGCGACATCGCCGGAAACCCTGAACTCGGAGCGCCTCTGATGGCTTCTGCCGCCACTACCCCTGCGCAACCCAAAGATGCGACCGGCGTGCTCGTCCTCGCCGACGGCACCGTGGTATGGGGCAGGGGCTTCGGCGCCGTGGGCAGCGCGGTGGGCGAAGTGTGCTTCAACACAGCGATGACCGGGTATCAGGAGGTGCTGACCGACCCATCCTACGCCGCGCAGATCGTCACCTTCACATTCCCGCACATCGGCAACGTCGGCGCCAATACCGAAGATTACGAATCGCGGGTCGAGGGCGCGGTGGGCTGCGTTGTGCGCGAGGAAGTGACCCCGCATTCGAACTTCCGCGCCGAACGCGAATTTGCCGAATGGCTGGCGGGGCAGAACAAGATCGGCCTGTCGGGCATCGATACCCGCGCGCTGACCCGCCGTATACGTATGGCGGGCGCGCCCAACGCGGTGATCGCGCATTCGCCCGATGGCGCGTTCGATATTCCTGCGCTGATCAGGCGCGCGCAGGAATGGCCGGGGCTGGAGGGGATGGACCTCGCCCAGCGGGTCAGTCGCGAGAAGCAGGAAAGCTGGGAAGGCGGTTACTGGCAACTCGGCGCCGGTTATGGCCGCAGCCCCCGAGACGAGGTGCGCCCGCATGTGGTTGCGATCGATTACGGCAGCAAGGACAACATCTTCCGCAACCTCGTAAAGGCCGGGGCGCGGGTGACCGTAGTGCCTGCCAAGGTGACGCTGGAGCAGGTTCTGGCGCTGAAGCCGGATGGCGTGTTCCTCTCCAATGGCCCCGGCGATCCGGCGGCGACGGGCGAATACGCGGTGCCGGTGATCAAGGGCCTGCTGGAACGCGACGTGCCGCTGTTCGGCATCTGCCTCGGCCACCAGATGCTGGGGCTGGCAGCGGGCGCGAAAACGGTGAAGATGCACCAGGGCCACCGCGGCGCGAACCACCCGGTCCAGCGCGTTGGTGAAGGCTGGGGCGAAACCACGGGCTTGGTCGAGATAACCAGCATGAACCACGGCTTCGCGGTCGACGCCGAGAGCCTGCCCGACACCGTCGAGCAGACCCACGTCAGCCTGTTCGACGGCTCAAACTGCGGGATTTCGATACGCGGCAAGAAGGCGTTCGGCGTCCAGTACCACCCCGAGGCCAGCCCCGGGCCGCAGGACAGCTTTTACCTGTTCCAGAAGTTCGTGGGGATGCTGGGGTGAGAACGGCGACTACGGGTCTGGTATTGCAAATGCCTTACGAACTGGTCGTGGCTGACGCTGATTCCCTTTCCATGACTCGCGATATGCAAAACAATTTCGAGCGAATGCTCGCGGAAGAACGCCAAGAGGCCAAGCCGTAATGCCTAAACGCACTGACATCACCTCGATCCTCGTCATCGGCGCTGGGCCGATCATCATCGGCCAGGCGTGCGAGTTCGATTATTCGGGCACGCAGGCGATCAAGGCGTTGAAGGAAGAGGGCTACCGCGTCGTCCTGGTCAATTCCAATCCGGCGACGATCATGACCGATCCGGAATTCGCCGACGCGACCTATATCGAGCCGATCACGCCCGAAATCGTCGCCAAGATCATCGAGAAGGAGACGGCCGCTTATCCCGGTGGTTGGGCGCTGCTGCCGACGATGGGTGGGCAGACCGCGCTCAATACCGCGTTGGCGCTGTACAATGATGGCACGCTGGACCGGCTCGGGGTGCAGATGATCGGTGCAAATGCCGACGCGATCGACAAGGCGGAAAACCGCCAGCGTTTCCGCGACGCGATGGACAAGATCGGGCTGGAAAGCGCGCGCAGCGGCGTCGCCAACACCGTCGACCAGGCGTTCGCAGTGCTGGAACGAACTGGCCTTCCCGCCATCATCCGCCCCAGCTTCACGCTTGGCGGAACCGGCGGCGGTATCGCCTACAATAAGGCGGAGTTCGAGAAGATCGTGCGCGAAGGCCTCGACGCGTCGCCCACCACCGAAGTCCTGATCGAGGAATCGCTCCTCGGCTGGAAGGAATTCGAGATGGAGGTTGTCCGCGACCGCAAGGACAATGCGATCATCATCTGCTCGATCGAGAACGTCGATCCGATGGGCGTCCATACCGGCGATTCGATCACCGTCGCCCCGGCACTGACGCTGACCGACAAGGAATACCAGATCATGCGCAGCGCGAGCATCGCCTGCCTGCGCGAGATCGGGGTCGAGACCGGCGGCAGCAACGTCCAGTTCGCGGTCAACCCCAAAGACGGGCGCCTGATCGTGATCGAGATGAACCCGCGCGTTTCGCGCTCCTCGGCACTGGCATCGAAGGCGACCGGATTTCCGATCGCGCGTGTCGCGGCGAAGCTGGCAGTCGGCTATACACTGGACGAGATCGAGAACGAGATCACCGGCGCCACGCCTGCCAGTTTCGAGCCGACAATCGATTATGTCGTCACCAAGATCCCGCGCTTCGCGTTCGAGAAGTTCAAGGGCGCCAAGGACGATCTCGCCACCGCGATGAAATCGGTCGGCGAAGTCATGGCAATCGGGCGCAATTTCCAGGAATCGCTGCAGAAGGCGCTGCGCGGGCTCGAAACGGGGCTCGACGGGTTCAACCGCGTGCTGGAGCTGGAAGGCAAGCCGCGCGAGGAAATCGAAACCTCGCTCGCCCGTCGTACGCCCGATCGCCTGCTCAAGGTCGGCCAGGCCTTCCGCGAAGGCATGACGGTCGAGGAAATCGGCGCGATCACGCATTACGACCCGTGGTTCCTGCGTCAGATCGAAGGCATCATCGCAGCCGAGGCCCAAGTCGCCTCCGATGGTCTGCCGGGCGATGCCGATCGGCTGCGGCGACTTAAGGCGATGGGCTTTTCCGACAAGCGCCTCGCCACGCTGGCGGTGCGTTCGGTGGGGGTTGCGGGCGGCCTCGCCGAAACGCAGGCGCGCCGTTCGGGCCTGCTCCACGATGCCCTTCGCGCGATGGCCGGGGCGACCAGCGAGAAGGAAGTGTGCGAGCTGCGCCACAAGCTGGGCGTGCGTCCCGTGTTCAAGCGGATCGACAGTTGTGCCGCCGAATTCGAAGCGGTCACGCCCTACATGTACTCGACCTACGAAGCGCCGACATTCGGGGAGCCGGAGTGCGAGGCCCAGCCCAGCGACCGGCGCAAGATCGTGATCCTGGGCGGTGGGCCGAACCGGATCGGGCAGGGCATCGAGTTCGATTACTGCTGCGTCCACGCCTGCTTCGCACTGAGCGAAGCCGGCTTCGAGACGATCATGGTCAACTGCAATCCGGAAACGGTTTCGACCGACTACGATACCTCGGACCGCCTCTATTTCGAGCCGCTGACGGCGGAGGACGTGCTCGAAATCCTGCGGGTCGAGCAATCGCGCGGCGAGCTGGTCGGTGTGATCGTCCAGTTCGGCGGGCAGACCCCGCTGAAGCTGGCGCAGGCGCTGGAAAATGCGGGTATTCCGATCCTCGGCACCAGTCCCGACGCGATCGACCTGGCCGAAGACCGCGAACGGTTTGCCAAGCTGATCAACAAGCTGAAGCTGAAGCAGCCTGATAACGGCATCGCCTACAGCCGCGACGAAGCGGCGGCGGTGGCAGCGCGGATCGGCTATCCGGTGCTGCTGCGCCCCAGTTACGTGCTGGGCGGGCGCGCGATGGAAATCGTCGACAGCGAGGCGCAGCTCGACGACTATATCCGCACCGCCGTAAGCGTGTCGGGCGACAGTCCAGTGCTGGTCGACCAGTACCTGCGCGACGCGGTGGAATGCGATGTCGACGTACTGTGCGACGGCGACGAGGTGCGCATCGCCGGCGTCATGCAGCATATCGAGGAGGCTGGCGTCCATTCAGGCGACAGCGCCTGCACGATCCCGCCCTATTCGCTGGGCGACGATATCGTTGCCGAAATGGAGCGGCAGGGGGCGGAACTCGCCCGCGCGCTTAACGTGGTCGGGCTGATGAACGTCCAGTTCGCGGTGAAGGATGGCGAGGTTTACCTGATCGAGGTCAACCCGCGTGCCAGCCGCACGGTGCCGTTCGTCGCCAAGGCGATCGGGCAGCCGGTCGCCAAGATCGCCGCGCGGGTGATGGCAGGCGAGAAGCTTGCCACCTTCCCGCCGTTCAAGCGTGAATTCGACTATATGGCAGTGAAGGAAGCCGTTTTCCCGTTCGCCCGCTTCCCCGGGGCGGACCCGGTCCTCTCGCCAGAGATGAAGTCGACCGGCGAGGTCATGGGAATAGACCGCGCGTTTCCCGCCGCATTCCTCAAGTCGCAACTCGGTGCCGGCTCGGTGCTGCCGCGCGGCGGTACTCTGTTCGTCTCCGTCAAGGACGGTGACAAGCCGGTGATTGCGCCGGCCGTCAAGTCGCTGATCGAGCAGGGCTTTCGCGTTGTCGCGACCGGGGGCACGCAGCGGTATCTTGCCGAACAGGGCCTGCCGGTCGAACCGGTGAACAAGGTGGCGCAGGGTCAGCCGCACATCGTCGACGCCATGATCGACGGCGAGATCGATCTCGTCTTCAATACGACCGAAGGCTGGCAATCGATGGTGGATTCGAAGTCGATCCGCGCAACGGCGCTGTCGATGAAGATTCCGTACTACACCACCGCGGCTGCTTCCGTCGCCGCGGCAGAGGCAATCCGCCTGGTAGACCCCGCGCAGCTTGAAGTGCGTTCGCTGCAAGACTATTATAGCTGAAATTTCGGTGTTTCCCGACATTCCGGCCAGCTAGCCGGTCGTTTCTTTCCGAAGCGGCAGGGTAGGGGTCTTTCGCCGGGAAGCCGACAACGAGAAAGACGGATAGGGAAAATGGACAAGATCCCGATGCTCGCCGAGGGGTACGAGCAGATTACGGCCGAATTGAAGGCCCTGCGCGCCGAACGCCCGCATATCGTCGATGCGATCGAGGAAGCGCGCGCCCATGGCGACCTTTCGGAAAACGCGGAATATCACGCCGCCAAGGAACGCCAGGGCCAGGTCGAGGCGCAGATTGCCGATCTCGAGGATCGGGTCAGTCGTGCGCAAATCATCGATCCAACCACGCTGTCGGGCGACCGGATCGTTTTCGGCGCGACCGTCACGTTGCTCGATGACGAAGAAAAGCCGGTCAAATATCAGATCGTCGGACAAACGGAGGCGGATGCCAAGAAGGGGCGGATCTCCTACAATTCGCCGCTGGGCCGCGCGCTTATCGGGAAGAAGGTCGAGGACGAGATCGAGGTGACGGTGCCTTCCGGCGACCGGTTCTATCTCGTGCAGAACATCGAATTCATCTGAGGCCGCTGTCACCCACCCGCCCCTGGGGGGTGGGGACTGCGCGCATGAACCTCGTCCTGCCTGTGCGGCAATGACGAGCCTCGAGGATCAGCCCTCCGGCGTCAGTAGCCGGTGGATGTGGACGATCACGTACTTCATCTCGGCATCGTCGACGGTGCGCTGGGCATTGGCACGCCATGCCTCCACCGCGCTGTCGTAATCGCTGAAGATACCGACGACGTGGATGCTTTCCGGGTCCTGGAATTCGATCGTTTGCGGGTTGGTGACGCGGCCGCCCATCACGAGGTGGAGCCGCTGGCCAGTTTCGGTTTCTTTCATGGTTCGCCTGATCCGGGGAGGGGAGATGGGCGCGGCCCATAACGCAAACGGCGCGACAGGCAAGGCCCGCCGCGCCGGTTAAATTCTGGCGGGCTCAGTGCGGCAGGCGGCCGCGCAGTTCCCGGATCGATTTGCTCGCCTTGGCGTTCAGCTTGCTGGACAGGCGCCGCGCAGTCTCGGCGGCGTCACCGCCCCGGTTGGCAGCAGCGCCGCCAAGTTCGCTCAGCTTGTCTTGGCCCGTGCGCGCTGCATCGCCGGCCTTGTCGAGCAACCCGGTGGCGTAGGCGAGGCCGATTTCGGCGGCATAGCTGGCGAACGCACCCGCGCGCTTGCTCGCCTTCTTGCCCGCGCGGCGGCCGGGGCGGGTCATCGCGCCGATGGCGAGACCGGCCACGGCAACCCCGGCAACGGTCGCCAACGGATGGCGCTTGACGAAATCGGTGGCAGTGGCGGCTGCTTCACGCGCCTGGTCGGCAACCGTGCGCGCCGCATTGCGCGCTTCGGCAGCATCGATACGCTCACGAAGGCGATCGCGCTTTTCGTTCTCTGTCATCTTGGTCTCCAGTAATTGGGGGTGATCGCGTCTTCGATTGAACGGTATCAGGCGCGGTCGGGTTCCACCGCATCCGTGCGTTCGTCGCGCAGATCATCACCGCCATCGTCGAACAGGGTCAGAATGGGGTTACGCGCAAGCCACACCAGCAAAGCGGCCACCAGTGCGGCCAGAAAACCCCGGTTGTTGTCGACCAGATCGGCGGCCTCATCCAGCATGTCGCTGGCGCTTTCGCTGACCCTGTCGACCACGCGTGCACCGATGGTGCGCACGCCCAGGTCAGCACGCAACTGGTCCACGTCGGCCTTGACCAAGGCCAGCGCGGCGTCGCGAACGGCCTTGTCCTGCATCATGCGCAGTTCGAGCGGATTGGTCATGGACGCTCTCCGTCGAAAACCCGGCCCATCTTGCGGAACCGGGTTCTGGCAAGCAGTGCGAAGACAATCGCGGCGCCCATCAGAATGCCGACCACTGCCATCGTTGCCCCAAGCGGGCTCAGATGCGGGGCCAGCGTGATGACCATGCCGACGACAAGCGCAATCAATGCCGAATTGAGACAGGCGAACGCGATCAGGGCCAGGACCGTGCCGCGCTTTCCCTTGCTCGCAATCAGCGCCGCCCGGCTTTTCTGATACGCGATTTCGGCCTCGACGTAATTGCGGCCGTCGTCGATCAGATCACCCAGATCGTCGGTCAGTGAGCGCTGCACGCGCTCACTGCCGATGGCCGCCCCAGGCGTGCCCGCGGGTTCATCCTGTGTGCTCACGAAATCCCCCGCGCGGCCAGATGTCAGTCGCGGCTACCGCGGAACAGGCGTGCAAGCATGAAGCCTGCAACCGCAGCGATGCCAACGGCCAGGCCGGGGCTCTTGCGGACCATCTCGCGGGCATCTTCGCCGAGTTCTTCGACACTCTTGTTGTCGAGCTTGGTCGACGCATCCTGCAGGCTTTGCGAAGCCTTGCGGGCATAGTCGCCGTACTGCGCGCCGAACTTTTCATCGAGCGTGGCAGCATTGTCGGAAACGACCTTGCTCAGTGAAGCGAGCGCCTCGCTCGCCTTGGCCTTGCCTTCAACCGCGAGTTCGCCTGCCTTGCCCTTGGCCTGTTCGCTGTAGCCCTTGGCTTCGGTGACCCAGTCCTTGCTGCGGTCCCGTGCCTGATCGCGCATGGCGATCGCCCGGTCGCCGGCATCGGCCTTCAATGCGGCAGCACCCGCCCGAGCTTCGTCGAGCGCGGCATTAAACCGGGTCTTGGCCTCGGCGCGATGATCCGTTGCCGGTGCGGGCGTGGCGTCCTGTTGCGGAGCAGCCTTCTTAGTAGTCGGCTTTTTCGGAGTAGTGGGAGTAGTTGCCATGATGCTCGTCCTTCTGCCCTCAATTCAAATGCATCGGCGCGTTCATGCGCCAATCTGCGGGACTCCATGCTGCAACGCAACTTGCGCGGCAATGTTCCGACGCATAGAGCGCGGCAAGCCTCCATCTGGGGGTGTTCTAACGCATTACAACACCTTTCTCCGGAGCGCTTAGCCATGACCGCAATCATCGATATTCACGGCCGCGAAGTCCTCGACAGCCGCGGTAATCCCACGGTCGAAGTAGATGTGTTGCTGGAAGATGGCAGCTTCGGCCGCGCCGCGGTTCCCTCTGGTGCCTCCACCGGAGCGCACGAAGCGGTCGAACTGCGTGATGGAGACAAGGCGCGCTATCTCGGCAAGGGTGTCCTGAAGGCGGTCGACGCAGTCAACACCGAGATTGCCGACGCCATTCTAGGGCTCGATGCCGAAGATCAGCGCGATATCGACCACGCGATGATTGCGCTCGATGGCACGGCCAACAAGAGCCGCATCGGCGCTAATGCCATTCTGGGCACCAGCCTTGCCGTGGCCAAGGCAGCTGCTAACGCGCGGGGCCTGCCACTCTACAGCTATGTCGGCGGCGTTTCCGCGCATGTCCTGCCGGTGCCGATGATGAACATCATCAACGGGGGCGAGCATGCCGACAACCCAATCGACATCCAGGAATTCATGGTCATGCCGATCGGCGCCGACAGCCTGGCCGAAGGGGTTCGCTGGGGTGCGGAAATTTTCCATACGCTGAAGAAAGGCCTGTCGGAAAAAGGCCTCTCGACCGCCGTTGGCGACGAGGGCGGCTTCGCGCCGGCTCTGGCCAGCACGCGCGCGGCGCTCGATTTCATCATGGCCTCGATCGAACAGGCCGGGTTCACGCCCGGATCCGACGTCGCGCTGGCACTCGATTGCGCCTCGACCGAATTCTTTGCCGGTGGCCGTTACGACATGGCGGGGGAGCAAATCTCGCTCTCGCCCGACGAGATGGCCCAGTACCTCGCCAAGCTGTGCGATGACTATCCAATCCGCTCGATCGAGGACGGGATGAGCGAGGATGATTTCGAGGGCTGGAAGGCGCTGACCGACCTCGTCGGCGACCGGGTGCAGCTCGTCGGTGACGACCTGTTCGTGACCAATCCGGAACGGCTGCGCGAGGGCATCAGGCAGGGATTGGCCAATTCGCTGCTGGTCAAAGTCAACCAGATCGGCACGCTGACCGAAACGCTGGAAGCTGTGCAGCTGGCCCACCGTGCTGGCTACACGTCGGTTATGAGCCACCGTTCGGGCGAAACCGAGGATGCAACAATCGCCGATCTTGCTGTCGCCACCAACTGCGGGCAGATCAAAACTGGTTCGCTCGCCCGGTCGGACCGGTTGGCCAAGTACAACCAGCTGATCCGGATCGAGGAAGAGCTGGGCGACAGTGCACGTTATGCCGGGCTGGGCTGCTTCGGGCGCTAGCTGCCCGGCTTGCCGTCCGGCCGGTTCTTGGGGTGGAACCAGTACTGCCAGACCCCCCACAGGTTGATGAGCAGCAGGACCGCGTTCATCACCACGATGGGCATCGTGCCTTCCAGCCATCCGGCGACGATCCACGTCACCGAGACGACGCAGAACAATACGAAGCCCCAGGCGGTGGCGCGGCGGCCGAGGTCGAAGGCGATCAGGCTTGCCGCGATCATCGTGCCGATCGCGGCAGCCCATTCCAGTGGTCCGTTCATGATTGCCTGAGCGACTGAACGGCGGCGATGTTCCCGCCTGTCAGGCGAACTTTTCGCGCAATGCCAACAGTGCCAGCGCCGCCTGGGCCGCTTCGCCGCCCTTGTCCTTCTGGGCAGGGTCCGCGCGGACCAGTGCCTGTGCTTCGTTTTCGACCGTCAGAATGCCGTTGCCGATGGCGATCCCGTCCATCGTCAATGCCATGATCCCGCGCGCGCTCTCGCCGGCGACGATCTCGAAATGATAAGTCTCGCCCCGGATGACCACGCCGATCGCCACGAAGCCGTCGTACTGGTCGCTCTCTGCCGCCAGCGCGATGGCGCCAGGCACTTCGAGCGCGCCAGGCACGGTTAGCACCTCGACTGCATGGCCCGCCCGCTCCAGCACGCCGCGCGCGCCGGCAACGAGCATATCGTTGAGATGGTCGTAGAACCGGGCTTCGACGATCAGAAACCGCGCCATGAATCACTCCGCTGCAATTGTGCGCGGGCGTTAGCGGGATGTTGTGTTGGGGGGAAGGGTGGTGGACGCACTAGGGCTCGAACCTAGGACCCGCTGATTAAGAGTCAGCTGCTCTACCAACTGAGCTATGCGTCCACACTGCCGTTTCAGCAGCCGCCCGAATCGGGCGAGGCGCTGCATATAGCGGTTGTTTCGGGCGAGGGAAGCCCTTCTGACGACAAGTTTCAGATCAAACGTATTTCGCCGCTCAGGGGGTCATGATCGACCGGTTCGACCTCGATAGCACCGGCCTGTTCGAGATGCCTGACGCCGCGCAAGGCGACCGGCTGCGACAGCATGGCCAGGCGGTGTATATCGCGCAGGGTAACCTTGCGGCCGGCAGCGTGAGCTTCGGCAAGGGCGCGCAGGATCTCGGCACGCTCCACCTCGGTCGAGGCGGGGCCGGGGGCATGCGGATCGCAAGCACTCGGCTTGCGCGCCAGCCGCTGCGCCAGGCGCAGCCGCAGTCTGGAGAACATTCTTGCGACCTTCGTTGCGTCGGTCCCCCGGGCCCCTGTCAGGCCGGTTGCCGCGTCTTGTCTTGGCACCAAATTCAGGAACATTGGAACGCATCCGGGGTCATGGCACGCCTGACCCCCAAGGCGCTGTGACGGGCGTTAGGCTAGCTCGCGACCGACCCCAAGTCGCCCAGTTCGGGGACAATCGGCCGATGCTAATCGACGAAACGCGTCTTCGGCCCCTCGCGATTCCAGCGGTTGATCGTCATGATCGTGCCGAGACAGATCATGTTGGTCAGCATCGAGGAGCCCCCGTGGCTCATGAACGGCAGCGGGATGCCCACGACCGGGGCAAACCCGACCACCATCATCAGGTTGATGGCGATGTAGAAGAATACGGTCGCGGTCATACCGGCCGCCAGGAGGCGCGAGAAGCGATCGGGAGATTGCCGCGCGACCTTCAGACCCCAGCTCAGGATCAGACCGTAGATCACCAGGACACCGATCCCGCCCAGCAACCCCCATTCCTCAGCCATTGTGGCGAACACGAAGTCGGTGTGGGGTTCGGGCAGGTATTCGAGATGGCTTTGCGATCCGTTGTTGAAGCCCTTGCCGGTTATCCCACCCGACCCGATCGCGATTTTCGACTGGGTGATGTGGTAGCCCGATCCCAGCGGGTCGCTTTCGGGATCGAGAAACGTCGTCACGCGCCGCTGCTGATAATCGTGCAGGCCGAAGAAGAACGCGACCGGCGCCATGACGACAGCCGCTGCCCCCGCCATGAGGAACCAGCGCAGCGGCAACCCTGCCAGGAACATCACCACGACCCCGCCGAACGCGATCGACAATGCTGTGCCCAGGTCCGGTTGCAGCAGCACCAGAACCATCGGGAAGGCAATCAGGCCGCCCGCGGGCACGAGCGATCGCCACGACGGCACCATGCCCGCCGGCAGAGTGGCGTAAAACCGGGCCAAGGCGAGGACGACGGCCGGTTTCATCAATTCGGACGGCTGCAATCTGATGAAGCCCAGATCGAGCCAGCGCTGGCTGCCGCCCGCCACCGCGCCCAATGCTTCCACCCCGATCAGCAGGATCAGCACGATGCCATACAGCGGATAGGCGGCGAGCTTGACGAAGTCCTTGCTGAACCGCGTCATGACCGCAGCCATCGTCATGAATACCGCGAACCGCAGCAGGTGCGACGAGGCATAGGGTTGCCACGATCCCCCGGCCGCGGAATGAAGAACGAGTGCGCCGAACCCGACCAACAGGCACAGCGGTATCAACATGGCCCAGGGCTGGCGCGCGATCGGCGCCGGGATGATCCCGTTCATCGGGAGCGCTCGCTCCTGTTGGTGGCCGCATCGGTAGCGAGCGCGGCAGGGCGCAGCGCCGCGGCTCGCGCCTCGGCATCGACCCGGTCGAAGATTTCCTGCTCGCGCCGGGGTACGGGCGCCAGCGCCTCGCCCGCCTGCGCGGCGTAAGCGGCATAGCGGGCATCGAGCCGCTGCTGCGCGGTGCCGCCCCATTCCTTCTCGTAGGCGTGGAGCGCCTCCATCCCCTTGTTCGGGTCGAACAGGAATGTCGTGACATCACGCGCGATGGGATAGGCCGCGCCCGAACCCCCGCCATGCTCGATCACCACGGCACCTGCGTAACGCGGATTGTCGAACGGCGCGAAGAAGATGAACAGGCCGTGGTCGCGGTACTTCCACGGGCCCGTCTTGCCGCTGGAGATATTGAGGCCGACGACTTGCGCGGTTCCGGTCTTGCCCGCCATCTGGACGCCATCGATGGGCAGCTTGGCCCGCCCGGCGGTGCCGGGTCCGTTAACGACGTCGCTCATCGCCTGCTGCATCACTTCCACGTGATTGCCATGGAAGTTCATCGATGGCGGAGCAGGCTGGCTCGGATCGAGCAGCAGGCGCGGCATCAGCTTCCTGCCGGTCGCCAGCCGCGCGGCCATAACTGCCAGCTGCAGCGGGTTCGACAGCATGTAGCCCTGGCCGATCGTGGCATTGACGGTGTCGTAAGGTTGCCATGGCTGGCCGTACTTGCGCATTTTCCAGGCGGGATCGGGTACCGTGCCATAGAACTGGCTGAGGACGGGGAGGGGGAATTCCTCTCCCATGCCGCAGCGCTTCGCCATCGGTGCGATGATGTCCATCCCCAGCCGCTGTGCGAAGTGATAGAAATAGACGTCGCACGACTGGTAAATGGCCTTGCCCATATCGGTACGGCCATGGCCGCGCCGCTGCCAGCAGTGGAACGTCCGATTGCCCACCCGAAGGCCGCCCGAACAATTGACCGATTCGCCCGGGTCTAGCCCGGCTTCGAGGAAGGCCATCGCCACCATCGGCTTTACAGTCGAACCGGGCGGGTAGAGACCCTTGAGCACTTTGTTGCGGAGCGGCACGCGCTCGTCATCGCGCAGCATCGCGTATTCGATCGCGCCGATTCCGTCGGAAAAGCTGTTGGGATCGAAACTGGGCATGGATGCCATGCAAAGCAGGTCACCGGTGCGGCAATCCATCACCACGCACGATCCTGATTCGAGCCCGATGCGGCGCGCGGCGTAATCCTGCAGCGGGCCATCGATCGTCAGGCGAACCGGTTTGCCCTGAATGTCCTCGCGCGTTTCCAGATCGCGCACGATCCGGCCGCCCGCCGTCACTTCGACCCGGCGCGCACCGGGCGTGCCGCGCAGGCGCTGCTCGAACTGCTTTTCCAGCCCGTCCTTGCCGATCTTGTATCCGGGCGTGATCAGCAGGGGATTGCGGTCGCGTTCGTATTCCTCGGCCGACGCGGGCCCGACGTAGCCGATCAGGTGCCCCACCGACGGACCAGTGGGATAGAATCGGGAAAAGCCGCGCTGCGGCACGACCCCCGGCAAGTCGGGCAGGCGCACGCTGAGCGCGGCAAACTGATCGTAGGTAAGACCCGTCTCGACTTCGACCGGCTGGAACCCGCGCGCCTTGTCGATCCGGTCGCGCAGATCGCGCACGGCGATCTCGTCCAGGCCCAGGATCCGCGTCAGCACCTCGATCGTGCGATCGCTGTCGACCATCCGCTCGGGGATAACGTCGACACGAAAATCGGCCCGGTTGGATGCCAGCGGGGCCCCGTTGCGATCGAGAATCCAGCCGCGACGCGGCGGGATCAGGTTGAGGTTCACGCGGTTGCTTTCAGCCTGAACGACGTATTTCTCGTTCTGGGCGATCGCCAGGTAGCCGATCCGCGCAGCCAGCAGCGTGCCTACCCCTGCACCCAGCGCGCCAGCCACGAAACTGCGCCGGTCATAGGCGTTCTTGAGGGTCGCGGAACTGACCAAGGGGCGAGAACGGAACCGGGCCATCAGATTCGCGTCCTGAACCGCATCAATCGCATGCGATCGAGCGCGGATACGGCCCGCGATACCAGCGGGAACAACAGCAGCGACAAAACGATCTGCGGCACCATCGCGACCAGGGCTGGGCCGCCCGGCGGTGCGCCGCTCACCAGTGCACCTGTCAGAAGATAGAGAAGCAGGATCGTGCCGCCCAGCAGCCAGTCGAACGCGAATCCGCGCCACGGAACCCGGGCTTCGATGATCTCGATCAGCAGCATGGCAAGCGACCATAGCAGAATGGCACTGCCGAATGGCTGGCCGCTGAACAGGTCATCGAACATACCCAGCGGAAATCCCGCCCAGACCGGCAGCAGGCCCGGCCGAACCAGTCGCCATCCCAGTAACATGGCGAAGCCGAGCGGTGGCAGCATGGGCAGCGCCGAGGCGATGGGCAGGGTCTGGGCGATCGACCCGAGCAGGATCGACAGCCACGGCACTGCGGTCGCGAGCCAGGCCGAATGGGCGCGGTTGATCCGGCCGCCATAGACGTCGCGCCGGCTGGCCGGGTCGAGTCGCTGCATCACTGCGCCTCGGCTTGTGTCGGGGTGTCGCCTTCCGCCTCGATCGGCTGTTCTACTGGCGTTGCTGCCGCTTCCACTGTGGCGCGCTGCCAGATCGGCAGCACGGCAACGAAATCGGTCGCCGCAGGATCGCTGACCATGCGCGCGAATGCGCCATCGTCGGCAATCTGGGTAACGATCGCCACCGCGGTTCCGGGGGCGTAATATCCGCCCGCGCCGCTGGTCACGATGAGGTCGCCCTTGCGCAAGGGGTTGATACCCAGATTGACCAGCCGGATGCGGAGCAGGCCGTCCCCGCGCCCTTCGGCAAAACCAGCGGCATTGCTGCGCGCGCCGCGCACCGGCAACACCGATTCGCGGTCGGTCAAAAGCAGGACCCGCGCCGTGCTGGCGCCCACTTCGAGCACGCGCCCCACGACACCGCGAGGGCTGCGCACCGGCATGCCGACCTTCACGCCCTGGTCGCGGCCCGCACCGATATAGCCGAACCGGCGCGTGCTGGCCGCGGTCGAGCCGATGAAGTCGGCCACGGCTACCGGCCGCGCGTCACCATCGCGCAAGTTGAGCATCGCCTTGAGGCGCGCATTTTCGCGCGCGATCGCGTCGGCTTCGGCAATACGGATGCGGGCAATCTCGAGCTCGCGCTTCAGGTCGTCGTTCTGGCTTCCGGCGCGAATGTAGCCGCTGATCGTTGCGACCAGCCCCAGCCCGCCCGTACGAGCGACCGCGCCGCCCTGTCCGATCGGTTCCGCCGCGTCGCGTGCCATGCTGCGCGGAGCACTGAAGGCCGCCGGTTGCCACAGCGATATTGCCAGCAGAACCGCACCCACCACCGCGCCGATCCCCGCCAGCACGTATCCGGTGAACAGCGTATATTGCGCCCTGCGCGAATAGCTCGAGCGCCGTTTGTCGGGCGGCGCCATTATCGTCCTTTCCTCAGGCGGTCATCAGGACGCCGCGGTAGATCGGGTCCTCCATCGCGCGGCCCGTGCCAATGGCGACGCAGGTAAGCGGATCTTCGGCCACCGAAACCGGCAGGCCGGTTTCGTCGCGCAGGTGCTCGTCCAGACCCTTGATCAGCGCGCCGCCGCCGGTCAGGACGATGCCCTGGTCGACGATATCGGCTGCGAGTTCGGGCGCGGTGTTCTCCAGCGCGATCCGCACCCCTTCGACGATGGCGCCGATCGGTTCGGCCAAGGCTTCGGCGATGTGGCCCTGGTTGATGGTGATTTCCTTGGGCACGCCGTTGACGAGATCGCGCCCCTTGATCGTGATCGGCTCGCCAATGCCGTCTTCCGGCGGGCGGGCGATGCCGTAGTCGCGTTTGATCCGTTCTGCCGTCGCTTCACCGATCAGCAGGTTGTGGTGGCGGCGCACGTAGCTGACGATCGCTTCGTCCATCTTGTCGCCGCCGGTGCGGACCGACGTGGTATAGGCAAGGCCACGCAGCGACAGTACCGCGACTTCGGTGGTGCCGCCGCCGATGTCGACGACCATGCTGCCGACCGGCTCGGTCACAGGCATGTCGGCACCGATCGCGGCCGCCATCGGCTCGAGGATCAGGAAGACCTGGCTGGCACCGGCATTGCTGGCTGCGTCTCGGATCGCGCGGCGTTCGACCGAAGTCGAGCCCGAAGGGACGCAGATCGTGATTTCCGGATAGCGGAACAGGCTTTTCTTGCCGTTCACCTTGCGGATGAATTCCTTGATCATTTCTTCGGCGATTTCGATGTCGGCGATAACGCCGTCACGCAGCGGGCGGATCGCCTCGATACTGTCGGGCGTCTTGCCCATCATCATCTTCGCGTCGTCGCCTACGGCCTTGACCCGCTTGATCCCGTTGATGGTCTCGATCGCGACCACCGAGGGTTCGTTGAGGACGATTCCTTCCCCTTCGACGTAGACCAGCGTGTTCGCCGTTCCCAGGTCGATAGCCATGTTCTGAGAGCCGAATTTGAACAGGTTGGAAAGGAAGCCCATTGCGAAGCGATTCCGTATAGCTTTCCGGTGCTTTGCCGCAGATTTCTGCGACCAGCACGACCCGGATATGACAGGAGGTGGCGGCTCCTTACAAAAAGCAGACGGAAAACGCTAAAAAATATTGAGACAAAGCGGGGGTAATTTTCCACCGCCGACCTCGAAATTGCGGCGCTTCGGCGCTAGGCGGTGTGGCCCATGCCGCAAATCCGCCGCCTGCCCGAAAACCTCGTCAACCGCATCGCCGCGGGCGAGGTGGTCGAACGGCCTGCGGCCGCGCTCAAGGAGGTGGTCGAAAATGCGATCGACGCCGGCGCGCGGCGAATCGCAGTGGTGCTGGAAGGGGGCGGCCTGACCCGGTTCGAGGTGACGGACGACGGATGCGGCATGACCCCTGCCGACATGGCGCTGGCGCTCGAACGCCATGCCACGTCGAAGCTGCCCGATGATGCGATCGAACTGGTCGCAACGCTCGGCTTTCGCGGCGAGGCGCTGCCATCGATTGCCAGCGTCTCGCGCTTCACGCTGGAGAGCCGCCCGCACGATGCAGGCGAGGGCTGGCGCAAGGTCGTCGATCACGGAGCACTGACAAAGGACACTCCGGCGGCAATCCCGCCCGGCACGCGGGTGCGCGTCGAGGCCCTGTTCGAACGCATCCCTGCGCGACGCAAGTTCCTCCGTTCGGCCCGGAGCGAATATGCTGCTTGCCTCGATATCGTTCGGCGCCTTGCAATGGCACGGCCCGAGATCGCGTTCACGCTGGAACACGATGGCCGCCGGGTGCTGTCGACCCAAGCGGGCGAAACTGTCGAGGCGCGGGTTGCCGGCATCGTCGCGCGCGAACTGGCTGACAACGGCGTCACCATCGATCTCGATCGCGGCCCGCTGCGGCTGACGGGCGTCGCGGGGCTGCCCACTTACAATCGCGGCGTCGCCGACCACCAGTACCTGTTCGTCAACGGACGCCCGGTGAAGGACCGGCTGCTGACCGGTGCCGTGCGCGGCGCCTATGCCGACATGCTGGCGCGCGATCGGCATGCGGTGCTGGCGCTGTTCCTCGACTTGCCGCCGGAAGAAGTGGACGTGAATGTGCACCCGGCCAAAACGGAGGTACGTTTTCGCGATCCGCAGGGCGTGCGCGGGTTTATCGTCTCGGGCCTCCGCCAGGCGCTCGCCAGCGGCGACCAGCGTAGCGCGCAGGGCCCTGACCGTGCGGCGATGGACCGCTGGCAGGCCGAGCCGGTCGCCCCGGCGCTCGCCTCGATCTTTGCCGGGCGCGACTGGTCCGCCACTCAGCCGCGAGTGTCGGAGCCTGCCGCAGCGTGGCATGCGCAAGGCAATGTCGTCGCCGCCCCGCAAGGCCGGGCCGAAGAAGCCGCACCGTTGCCTGACGACGCCGCGCAGTTCCCGCTCGGCATCGCGCGCGGCCAGGTCGCGGGGACTTACATCGTGGCCGAAGCGCATGACGGACTTGTCCTGGTCGACCAGCATGCTGCGCACGAACGGCTCGTCCTCGAACGATTGAGGGCGGCCGGGGCAGGGGACGCGGTCGCACGCAGTCAGGCGCTGCTGATCCCCGAAGTCGTGGAACTGGACGAGCCCGCCTGCGACCGGCTCGAAGAAGCCGCATCCCGCTTGGCCGAATTCGGCCTGGCGCTGGAAAGGTTCGGGCCCGACGCCATTCTGGTACGCGCCGTGCCGCATGCGCTGGGCAAGGCCGATCCGGGCCAGCTTGTGCGGGACGTCGCCGACGACATCGCCCACCATGGCGAGGCATTGCTTCTTGGCGAAAAGCTCGACCTCGTGCTGGCGACGATGGCGTGCCACGGCTCGGTGCGGGCCGGGCGGCCGCTGTCGGTCACGGAAATGAACGCGCTGCTGCGCGAAATGGAACGCACCCCGCGTTCAGGCCAGTGCAACCACGGCCGACCGACCTGGGTGAAACTTGCCCTGGAAGACGTCGAGAAACTGTTCGGGAGACATTGATGCGCGCTTACCTGATCGTTGCAGTATCGTTGCTTGCCGCTTGTAGCGAGGAGCCGGTGTCGGAGGAGGAGCGGCAGCGCCGCGTCGCCGAGATCGAGCGGGTCAACCAAGGCGTCGCATTGCCGGTGAAGCCGGAGCCGATCACGTATCCTGACATGGAGGAAGGCGGATTGATGGACCCATCCTGCGCCTTTGCTCCCAATGGCGGCTCGATGGCCCCGATCGCACTGGCGCTGGCGGATTCGGCATGGATGAAGGTGCGCGGGGAACTGGTCGAATTCGCGCCCGATCCCGGCGTGCAGAAGGGGCCGGCACTCGCCTGGACCAAGTACGACGGGCGCGAGCATTCGCTGCGCCTGGGGCTGGGTCAGGAAGTGGACGGGGCGACGAGCCCGACAGGTCGGCGCTTCGAAGCGACGCTGGAACTGCGCGATGGCAAGGACCGCATGGTATACGAAGCGCAGGGCTTCGCCCAGTGCGCCAGCTGATGGACTAGGGTTCGCGCACCCGGATCAGACCGGTCGAGGTCATTTCCAGCACTACATCGCCGTGCTGGTTGAACGTGCGGATGCGTGATTTGAAAAGGCCCATTTCAGGGCGCGATCCGCTCTGGCGCTTCTCCAGCACCTCTGTCTCTACCCGCAGGGTATCGCCGGGATAGACCGGCTTCACCCAGCGCAGGTTCTCCACCCCCGGCGAACCCAGCCCGGCCTGGGGATGCGCTTTCATGTTCGCGACCAGCATGGCCATGGTCATGGCGCAGGTGTGCCAGCCGCTGGCGGAAAGGCGACCGAAATGGGTCGCCGCCGCTGCCTCGTCGTCGAGGTGGAAGGGTTGTGGGTCATAGCGCGCGGCGAACTCGGTAACTTCCTCGCGGGTTACCTCGTACTGCCCGAAGCGCTGCGTGCTTCCGACCACGATATCCTCGAAATGCAGCATTGATCCCCCTTCCGCGCCTGTCAGTGTGCGGGGCTTAACAGCATCCACACTGCCATCGCAATCATCGCGAGGTTTTCCGTGAGCGAGACGAACCCCAAGGGCACGTTGCTGCTGCCGCCCACGCACGCGCACTTGATCTCGCGCTTCTGGATGTACACCGCGCAGAAGACACTGGCCGCGCCAATGCCGCCGATTGTAAGCGCGACCGGGATCGACAGCCAGTCGAGCGCGCCCGCCGCCATCAGAACGCCTGCGCCGAATTCAAGGAACGGATAAAGATAGGCGTATGGCACCCAACGCCGGCCGAGCAGGTCATAGCCGAGGAACATCGAGGAGAATTTCTCGACGTCCTGCAGCTTGAGCATCGCTAGGATGACCATGGCAAAGGCGATGAACCATTCGCCCGCACGAACGGTGAAGGGCGACCCGAAAGCATACTGGCTCGCCGCCAGCGCCAGTGCGCCCGCGGCCGCGAAGACCGCGATCACGGGGGTGTAGCTGGTCGCATCCTTGCCAGGTAGCGGTTTGCCGACGAAGGCGCGCAGATCGGTGTAGCCGCCGACCCGCTGGCCATCGATGAATACCTGCGGGGTGGTTTCGACACCGTGTTCGGCCTTGAATGCATCGGTCTGGGCGCGGGTGGTGAGGTGGTGATCCTCGACCGTGTATCCCTCCCGCTCAAGCAGCCATTTGGCCTTGATGCCGTACGGACAGACATGGTCTGGCATGACCATGCGGTGGATGATTGCTCGCTGGCTCATGCACCCGATATATACCCCCCAGGGGTATAATCAAGTGCGAAAGCGCGGGCGCCGAAGATCGTGTCCGACGTCGGGAATTATGCGGTATCGCGCCACGATCAGGCTGAACACGCCGAACAGGATCAGCCCCACTGCCACAAGCGTGTAGACCGACCCGTTATCGCTCAAGGCCATGATCGCTTCGCCCAGGCCCATGACTTCGCGCGACTGTTCGAACCACGCCGATTTGACGATCGACCATCCGATCAGCAGGAACACGACAGCGCGTGCGGCATGGCCCACCCGGCCGATCGGCTCGACTGCCGACGGCGCGCGGCCGCTGACCCGGTGCATGAAGCTGGCGTTCCAGGCGTGGCGCGCCTGCATCGCCGCAGCGACCAGAAAGCCCAGCCCGACCAGGCCGAGCAGGGCCGGCCCCATGTCCCAGGCGAGCAGAGATGCAGCCGCATCCTCGCCCCCGGTATCGCCGGTCGCCTCCTGCTTTGTCCCGACCGCGAACTGGTATGCCGTCCAGGCGAGCACAACGTGGGCGATGCCGCTGGCAGCCGATCCCACGCGTTTGGCCGCACCCTTGGCATCGCTGCCATGGTGTTCCAGATCGGTGGCGGCATCGAGAAACTTGTATGCTGCGTAAGCCAGCAGGCCCAGCGCGACCAGCCACAGCAGCGGCGTGCCCAGCGGAACATCCTGGATCAGGTCGAACACCGCCGATTGCCCGTCACCTGCTTCTCGCGCAGTACTCAGCGCCAGGTACCCGAGCATGATATAGACCAGCCCGCGCGCCGCGTAGCCAAGCCGCACCAGCCACGCGAATTTTTCGGATTTGTCGACCATCGTACCCCTTCCCGTTGAACCTTACGGGCGCAACGGGCGAAGGTCGATTTGGGTCCGGCGATCAGACGTTGAACTTGAACAACAGTACGTCGCCGTCCTGAACGAGGTATTCCTTGCCTTCCTGGCGCAGTTTGCCGGCTTCCTTGGCGCCGCTTTCCCCGCCCAGCGCGACGTAGTCGTCGTAGGCAATGGTTTCGGCGCGGATGAAGCCGCGTTCGAAGTCGGAATGGATTTCGCCCGCCGCCTGCGGAGCCTTGGCCCCGTCGGGGAATGTCCAGGCGCGCGCTTCCTTGGGGCCGGCTGTAAAGAAGGTCTTGAGGCCGAGCAGCTTGTATCCGGCACGAATGACGCGGGCGAGGCCGCTTTCGGTAAGTCCCAGCTCGGCGAGATATTCGGCGCGGTCTTCGGCCGGCATGGCTACCAGCTCGCTTTCGATCGCGGCGGAAACGACGACCGCCTCGGCCCCTTCGGCGCGGGCCTTTTCGAATACCAGAGCCGACAATGCATTGCCCTCGGCCGCGTCTTCTTCCGCCACGTTGCAGACATAGAGCACCGGCTTGGCCGTGAGCAGCTGGGCCTGCGCGAACAGGCGCGCCTCCTCGTCATCCTTGGGCTGGGTAAGGCGCGCAGGCTTGCCGTCGCGCAGCAGGTCGAGCGCCTGGCCGAGCACGCTGGCCATGGCCTTGGCTTCCTTGTCGCCGCCTGTCGCCTTCTTGGCCGCGGCGGGAACCCGCTTTTCCAGGCTTTCCAGATCGGACAGCATCAGCTCCGTCTCGACGACTTCGGCGTCCGCAATCGGATCGACCTTGTTGGCGACGTGCTGGATATCGTCATCTTCGAAGCAGCGCAGCACGTGAACGACTGCATCGACCTCGCGGATATTGCCAAGGAACTGGTTGCCCAGGCCTTCGCCTTTGCTTGCGCCCTTCACCAGGCCGGCGATATCGACGAACGCGAGCTGGGTCGGGATGACCTTGGCCGACTTGGCGATCGCGGCGATCTTCTCCAGCCGTTCATCGGGCACCGCGACCTGGCCGACATTGGGCTCGATCGTGCAGAACGGATAGTTCGCAGCCTGCGCGGCCTGCGTTTCGGTCAATGCATTGAACAGGGTGGACTTGCCGACGTTCGGCAGCCCGACGATCCCGCAGCGGAAACCCATTACGTCAAACCTTCAGCGATGAGGAAGTTGGCGCGCCCTTAGCCGCGCTGTTCCCGCAAGGCCAGTCAGACGTTGTGGACGGCGCGCATCACCGGACCGAGCGTGGGTGATCGTCCCAACCATTCGACCTGGGTTTTCGCGCTGACCTCGTTGATGGCAACTTGCGGAATCGGCCCCCCACTGACGGGCAGGCGCAAGGGACGGGTCCCTGCAGGCATGGCCAGGACCCTGGCAATGGCGCGCGGGATATCCATCGGGTCGGCGCTGCGGCCCGATCCGTCCTCGGTGCCCATCCGCTCGACCACTTGCGGATAACCTGCCGCATGTCGCGGCTCGGCGCGTTCGCGCAGTGCGCCGGTATAGACATTGCGGTTTACCCAAACCTCGGTCGGATAGCCGCCGGGTTCGATGATCGTGACCTCGATGTTGTGCGGCACCAGTTCATAGGCGAGTTGTTCACCCATCGCTTCGAGCGCGAACTTCGTCGCGGAATAGTGCCCGCCAAAGGGGACGATGACCCGGCCGAGCTGCGACGAGATCTGGAAAATCATGCCGCCGCCCTTGGCGCGCATTCCGGGCAGAATGGCACGCGCCATGCGGTGCGGGCCGAACACGTTGGTGTCGAAGGCAAGCATGGTGGCGGCCATGTCCTGCACCTCGACCGGGCCGCTGATCCCCACGCCCGCATTGTTGACCAGCACGTCAATCGGGCCGCCGTTGATCCGCTCGGCCTCGGCCACCCCCGCCGCGACCTGATCGTCCGACGTCACATCAATTTCGATCACGTGGAGGTCGAGCCGGTCACGCCGGGCCAGCTCGCGCAGCTCGTCCGCTTCGGGACGGGGCAGGTTGCGCATCGTGGCGAAGACTCGCGCGCCAAGCCGGGCGTAATGTTCCGCGCCAAGTCGCCCGAACCCGGACGAACACCCGGTGATGAGGATTGCCTTGCCTGTCAGGTCGGGGGCGGGATCGATCGCAGGTGCTTGCGCGCGGGAGGCAGTTGCGACGAAGGCTGTGGTTGCGGCAGCCCCGGCAAGCAGGGTGCGGCGATCAAGCGAAGGCATGACTGTTCTCTCCTTTGTTCCAGCACATTACCGCCGCAACTGGGATGTGCAAATCAGGCCGCCGAAGGAGGGATCGCAGCAAGCCAGTCTGCAGTAGCGCGAGGCGACGACAGTCGGACGAGCGTGCCGGAATAGCTTGTGAGTGCCGCCTCCAGCCGCCGGGCAGGGCCGGAACGCCAACGGGCCACATACCAGAAGAAGGCCGGATCGAACCGCTCGGGGCAGCCCGCGGTCATGTCAGGGCGAGTCGTGCCGCGAAGCCGCCAGACCCTTCCGGCAAGGCGAGCGAGGCACAGTGTGACCGGATAATCGAGGTGGACGACCGTATCGGCATGGGCTAGGCGGGGCTCCAGCGTCGAGCCGTAGTTGCCGTCGATCAGCCAGCGATCCTGCGCTACGATCGGCGCCAGCCGTTCCAGCACTTCCGCCCGGTCGCTGTCGATCCAGCCCAGTTTCCAGGCGAGCTGGTCCATGTGGACCAGCGGCAGCCCGGTGCGTTTGGCCAGCGCAGTGGCGAGCGTCGACTCGCCAGCGCCACAGGGGCCGACAACGAGCACGCGCTGCACCGTTTCAATCCTGGATCCGAAAAGCCAGCTCGCTCATGAAGCGGGCGTCGTCACCCCTGGCGAGCCATTCGGCTTCTGCGCCGATCGCGCCGAGCATGTGGGCGAGATCGTCCATCTCGGCCTTGGCGTAGTTGCCGAGGACGTGGCCGGTGACGCGGTCCTTGTGGCCGGGGTGACCGATGCCGATCCGCACGCGCCGGAAGTCGGGGCCCAGGTGCTGGTTGATCGAGCGCAGCCCGTTGTGCCCGGCCAGCCCGCCGCCGACGCGCACCTTGACCTTGAAGGGCGCAAGGTCGAGCTCGTCGTGGAGCACGGTCAGTGCTTCGACGCCCAGCTTGAAGAACCGCAGCGCTTCGGCAACCGCGCGGCCGCTTTCGTTCATGAATGTCGCGGGTTTCAGCAGCAGAATCTTCTCAGGGCCGATCCGCCCTTCCTGGACCCAGCCGGAAAACTTCTTCTGCACCGGGCCGAAACCGTGCATTTCGGCGATCACGTCGCAGGCCATGAAGCCAACATTGTGCCGGTGCATCGCATATTGCGGGCCGGGATTGCCGAGGCCAGTCCAGATTTGCATGCGCGCCCTCTAGCCAATGGTCGCCCGAAAACAAAACGCCGACCCCTTGCGAGGTCGGCGCCTGTAGATTTGTCGAGGTGACGAGGCGTTATTCGCCCGCGTTGTCCCCGTTCGACTGTTCGCTGGCCGGAACGTCGCCCGCATCCGCACTGGTCGTATCGCCTTCGGCCTTCTTCAGTGCCGACGGTGCAACCAGCGTCGCGATGGTGAAATCGCGATCGGTGATCGCGCTTTCCGCGCCGGCGGGCAGGGTGACTTCGCTGATGTGGATCGAATCGCCCACGTCCTTGCCAGTCACGTCGATCTCGATCTCGCTCGGGATCTTGTCGGCGTCACAGACCAGTTCCAGTTCGTGACGGACCACGTTGAGAACGCCGCCCTTCTTGAGGCCGGGGCTCTTTTCTTCGTTGATGAAGATGACCGGAACCGCGACGTCCACCTTCGCACCCTTGGCAAAGCGGAAGAAGTCGACGTGCACGGGACGATCGGTGACGGGGTGAAGCGACACGTCCTTGGGCAAGGTCTTGATGGTCTTGCCGTCTAGCGTAATCTCGACGATCGAGTTCATGAAGTGGCCGGTGCCGAGCTGGCGGGCCAGTTCCTTCGCCTCGACGTGGATCATCTGCGGGGCTTCCTTGCCGCCATAGATTACGGCGGGGACACGGCCTTCGCGGCGCAATTGACGGGAGGCTCCCTTGCCGCCACGTTCGCGCGCCTCGGCCGGCAGGGTCAGAGCGTCGCTCATGTCGCTTACCTTTCGAAATGCATCTGTTTGAAATGCAATGAGTTCAAATTCCCGGTCCGTCACGCCTCCAGGGATGACCATGACGCCGGAAGCGCGCGCCTATAGCGGTGCGGGCAAGAAAAGCAAGCCGGGCGATCAGATCCGGCGGAGGGTGTAGCCCCGGGCGGCGAGCAGTGCGGGCAGACCGTCGGGCCCGACGATGTGCGCAGCGCCAACGGCGATCAGCGGCCTGGGGGCCGCGCCCAGCATGGGCACAATGCGTTCGATCCATTCGCGGTTGCGCCCCGCCAGCAGGACTTCGTAAAGTTCCGGATCGGCCAGAATGCCGCGCTTCGTCTCGGCGGCGATCCCGGCTTCATCGCCGGCCTGCCACAGCCGCGCGAGGCGGCCGGGGTCCGATCTTGCCTGCGGGTAATTCTCGACCACCGCGGCCAGCATGTCGCGCTGGTCCTGTTCCGGCAGGGAATCGAACAGCATCAACTGATGCTCGACGCTTTCCAGCTGTTCGACGGGGCGTCCGGCAAATTCAGCGATAAGCGTTCGTTCGACACCGTTGCTGCTGTCGCCGAAACGGGCCACGTGCGCCAGCGAGATCGCGGCAGCCCAGGTGTCGATAGTGGCAAGGCGGGTTTCTTCGATGTCGCCAGCGGCCAGCATTTCGTTCAGCTGCCCGCGCAGATCGGGAGCGACCTTGCTCGCAATCGGCGGTTGCTGGGGGGCGGATGCCAGCCGGTTGAACAGCCGGGCATGATTGTCCGCATCGCCCAGGTTGGCGACCTCCACCACCAGCAGGTCGGCTTCTGCCAGAGCGGTGTCGATGGGCCCGGTTCGCCAATCGACACCGTCCGGCAGGGCATGGATCGTGCCGAGGAGCCACCCTTCCGTCTCGCCGCTGGCCGAGGCGATCTCGTAGAACAGCGGCGAGGGCGGGGGCGAATCGGTTCCGGAATTGGAGGCGCCGTCGCCGCCGGCGGCCAGCATCAGCGCAGCGGCTGCGGCGACGGCAAACCGGGCGATCATTGCACCCGTTCGCTTTCGATGCCGCGCTCAGCGAGCAGGTCCTGGACGCTGCGCTCGCCCGCCAGGTGACCTGCACCCACGGCCACGAAAACGGTGCCGGGCTGATCCATGCGCGTATCGATCCATTCAGCCCAGTTGGCGTTGCGGCCATAGAGCAGCGCCTCGGCCACGACGGGGTCAGTCATTTCCTCGTTCATGATCGCGGCCAGTGCATCGGCATCGCCTTCCAGCCATTCCGCGACCATCTTGTCGAGCATCGGCTTGGTTTCCTCGACCGCTTCGGCTGCGGCGACGAGGAATTCCACCTGCGCTTCGGTCGGCATGGAATCGAAGATGCCCATCTGGAACTCGACCGTTTCCAGTGCGCCGCGCGCCTTGCCCGTTCCGGCCTTCGCCTCGAGCTGCTTTTCCACTCCGGCATCGGGTGAATAGCCTTGCTGCACCAGCGGCAGTACCGTGAGCGTCAGCCCGGCCATCCACGGCTCGAACCGGTCGAATGCATTGGCGGGCACGCCGATCTTGGCGAGGCCACCTTCGTAAGTGGCGCGATCTTCGGCGCTCAGCATGTCGCGCAGGTTCTTGTCGGCGGGCAGCATGCCGTTGGTCATGACGAGCTGCTGCATCTTCGCGTCGGTTTCCGGACCGGAGGGGATCTCTGTCACCAGCGTGTCGGATGCGGTCAGCGCCTGCTCGATGCGCGGACCGTACCAGTTCACACCCTGGGGCAGAACGTGGACGGTGCCGAACAGGTAGATCGTGGTATCCTCGTCCGACACTTTCCACAGGGCCGGACCGGTCGTCACTGCCGCGGTGGTGGCGGTAGGCGCAGTCGCGGCTTCGCCCTGGGCATAGCCAGCAGAAGCGAAGGCAAGGGCCAGCCCCGAAGCTGCGGCGGCGAGTGTGCGGGCAATGCGGCTCATACTGATATTCCTTCTTTAATGATGATCGAGGATAATGAATTGAAAATCAACGGTATCGCTTGAACAGCCAGCCAATGATCCAGGCCAGCATCACTGCCCAGAAGATCGCGTACCCGTCAGGCGCCGGGGCCAGACCGCCGCGAGAGAGCAACCACCACAGTACGCTCAGGGTGAAATACACGTAGAGACCCACCACGGCCCCGATGTTGTAGGCTGCCATCTCATGCTCATCGAGGAGCATGTGCCAACGGATGGAGAGCACCATCGACGCCAGGAACCCTGCCAACAGGACTCCCACCGCCACGGGCGAGATTGGTGTGGAGGAGGACAGCAGCCCTGTGAGATCAGCGGATCGGGGGCCTTCCGCAATTACCAATGCAGCGCCGATCGCAACGCCAAGCGCCAGACAGACATACAGAATGATCCGCGACTTGCGCATGCGCGGGCTGGTCGGAAGCTGGAATGCAGGCCGGTTGCGCCACATCAACCACACTGCCGCCACCCCGACGGTTACCGCAAGGGCGAGTATCGCGAAGTAGGCGAGGCTTGGCACGCCTTGCTTCTCAAGGCCCGCGACGATCATTCCCGCGGTGAAAGCGACGCTGAACAGGACTGCCAGTGGCGCCAGCACGAAGATGAGCGTTGTTGCCAAGGCCGAGCGCGGCTTCTCCACAATGTCAGGCTTGGTCATCGAAAATCTCCTCAATCGGCATCTCGAACAGGCGGGCAATGCGAAACGCGAGCGGCAGTGACGGGTCATGCTTGCCGGTCTCGATGGCGTTCACCGCCTGCCGCGAGACGTCGAGATGCATGGCCAGGTCGGCCTGGCTCCAGTCACGCATGGCGCGCAGGACCTTGAGTTTATTGTTCATGCGCCTTTCCAGCGCTTGAAATGAAACCCGACGAAAAAGCCGAGGATAGCAACTGCAGGGGCGAGGGAGGCCGGCGTATCCATGATATCGGCACGACCGGTTGCCCCATCAAAGAAGCCTTCCAAAGCCGGTGCGAACAGGAAGATGGCCACCAGGGTTGCGAAAGCCAATGAAGTTCCAGCGTTCCAGAGGCTCTGGATATATTCGTCGCGCAGCTTGCGGCGCATCAGCATCCACAAGCTGACAAGAAGCATCCCGATCGAAAGGCCACGTACGAAATCTGGCCAGTCCAGCACAGTTGCCGCGAGGAATAGGGCGATGGCTGCCGTGCCGAGGTACGACATCACCAGGTAAAGCGTAGTGCGTTTTTCGGCAGTCACGAGTTGTTCCTCAGGAAGTGTCGAAATTCAAGAAAGGGGCCGTTGCCCGGTGCGCATCCGGCCCCATGATCAATCCGTTCAAGCGCCTGGCTGCGAAACTTCTACAGGGTTCCGGGCAAGTTGCCGGTATTTTGCCTGCGAAATGGCGAACGCCACCTCACGCTTGGCCGCTTCGTGCATGGCCCTTCGGCAAACTGTCTCCTTGTTGACGGCGGACAGGCCGCGCAGGCCCACATCGCACGCGCGACGAATATCGGTCCTGATGCGCGTTTCGAGGCGTTGCTGTCCAGCGGGGGTCAACAGATTGAGGTCGGCAGTTTCGACGCGGATCGACACCGGTTCGTTGGCGAGTGCGAGTGCGGGGGCAGTCAGCGAAAGGGCTGCGACAGCGATTTTAGTCTTCATGGCATTTCTCCAGCGTGGATATTGAGTCCAGTGGTTAGGTCAACCTTCCTATTTGTCAGGCTGTGCTGACTATATGTCGCGATTCGCTGACAATGTCAATAAGACCTGACATTATGTCGTATGTACCTGTCGCGCACTCGTAGATGCAGCGCACCATTGACCGGCATTTGCCCATCCGCCATGGCCCGGCGCGATGGACCGGAACCCTGCCAAGAGCTTTCAGGACATGATCCTCACGCTCCACGATTTCTGGAGCGCGCAAGGCTGCCTGATCCTGCAACCCTATGACATGCGGATGGGTGCGGGCACGTTTCACACCGCGACCACGCTGCGCGCGCTGGGGCCGGAGCCGTGGAACGCCGCCTTCGTTCAGCCGTGCCGCCGCCCGACCGACGGCCGCTATGGCGAGAACCCCAACCGGCTGCAGCATTACTACCAGTATCAGGTGATCCTGAAGCCGAGCCCGCCCGACATTCAGGACCTCTACCTCGAAAGCCTGGCGCTTATCGGCATCGACCCGCTCAAACACGATATCCGCTTCGTCGAGGACGACTGGGAAAGCCCGACGCTGGGTGCCTGGGGGCTGGGCTGGGAGGTCTGGTGCGACGGGATGGAGGTGACGCAGTTTACCTATTTCCAGCAGATGGGCGGCTTCGACTGCAAGCCGGTGGCGGGCGAGTTGACCTACGGCCTGGAACGCCTTGCGATGTACATCCAGGGCGTCGACAACGTCTACGATCTCGACTTCAATGGTCGCGGTGTGACCTATGGCGACGTGTTCCTTGAGAACGAGCGCCAGATGTCGAAGTGGAACTTCGAAGTCGCCGACACCGACGCGCTGTTCGACCTGTTCCGCAAGGCGGCGGCCGAATGCCGCAACTGCCTCGACAATGGCGTGCCCATCGCGGCTTATGAACAGGCGGTCGAGGCGAGCCACGTGTTCAACCTTCTCCAGGCGCGCGGCGTGATCAGCGTGCAGGAACGTGCCAGCTATATGGCGCAAGTCCGCGATCTCGCACGCGGCAGCTGCGAGGCGCACATGGCCAAGGAAGCCGCGGGCTGGGCCGAGAAATACCCGGAGTGGTCGGCATGAGCGACCAGCTTTCCTCGGGCGCGACCACAGGTGCGCGCGACTTCCTGCTGGAACTGCGCTCGGAAGAAATCCCCGCGCGGATGCAGGCCGGGGCGCGGGCAGAGCTGGAGCGATTGTTCCGGCGCGAGATGGACGCGGCAGGTATTGCTCTGGGCCAGATCACCGTGTGGTCGACACCGCGCCGCCTTTCCTTGATTGCGCGCGATCTGCCTGACGCGACCGAGGCTATCAGCGAAGAAGCCAAGGGCCCGCCCGAAGGCGCACCCGATGCCGCGCTCGACGGGTTCTGTCGCAAGAACGGCGTCACGCGCGACCAGCTCGAGCTGCGCGAGGTCAAGGGCCGCAACACCTGGTTCGCGGTGGTCGAAAAGCCGGGCCGGGCGACCCGCGATGTGCTGGCCGAGGCGATTCCGGCGATCGTGCGCGATTTCAGTTGGCCCAAGTCGATGCGCTGGGGCGCACCTTCGCTCAGCACGGAAAGCGCGCGTTGGGTGCGGCCGCTGTCCGGCATCGTCGCTTTGCTGGGCGAGGAACTGGTCGCGTGCGAGGTGGCGGGTGTCGCTTCTGGCTATGCCACCCGCGGCCACCGCTTCCACCATTCCGGCGACATCACTATCGGCAGCGCTGCCGATTACGCCGAGAAGCTGCGCGCCTGCCACGTTATCGTCGATCACGAGGAGCGTGCCGCGCTGATCCGCGATGGCGCGGCCCGCGTAGCTGCCGAGGCTGGCCTGTCGCTGGTCGAGGACGAGGGGCTGGTGATCGAGAACGCTGGCCTCACCGAATGGCCGGTGCCGCTGCTGGGCCGGTTCGACGCGGCGTTCCTCGACGTTCCGCCCGAGGTCATCCAGCTCACCGCGCGGGTGAACCAGAAGTATTTCGTGTGCGAGAATGCGGACGGCAAGCTCGCCAACGCCTTCGTCTGCACCGCCAACATCGCGGCCGAGGATGGCGGCGCGGCGATAGTCGATGGCAACCGCAAGGTCCTCGCCGCGCGGCTGTCCGATGCGCGCTTCTTCTGGGAACAGGATCGCAAGACCCCGCTCGCGGAGCAGGCGAAGAAGCTGGAGCGGATCACCTTCCACGAAAAGCTCGGCACCGTGGCCGACAAGGTTGAGCGCGTGGCGAAACTGGCAAGGTGGCTGGTCGAGGAAGGAATCGTGCAGGGCGCGGACCCCGATCAGGCCGAACAGGCTGCGCGCCTCGCCAAGGCCGATCTCGTCACCGAAATGGTCGGCGAGTTTCCCGAGCTTCAGGGGCTGATGGGCGGTTACTACGCCCGCGCCGAAGGTCTGCCTGACGCTGTCGCAGACGCAATCCGCGATCACTACAAGCCGGTTGGGCAGGGTGACGAGGTGCCGACTGCGCCGGTGACCGTGGCGGTATCGCTGGCGGATAAGTTGGATACACTCACCGGTTTCTTTGCGATTGATGAGAAGCCGACCGGTTCAAAAGATCCCTTTGCTCTGCGTCGGGCGATGATTGCGTTGCTGTCGTTGGTCACGAATAACGGTCTTCCCGGCGAACTCAGAAAGATGGTTTTGGCCAGCTACGAGGACCACCTCTACGGCGGGCGCAGTCACGATGTCACAAGTGGACGGGCTGCAATTGCAGACGAAATTGTGGCCTTCGGCGTTGACCGCCTCAAGGTCCAGCAGCGCGAGGCTGGCGTTCGGCACGATCTTATCGATGCGGTGTTTGCCCTTGGCGGGGAGGACGATCTTGTCCGTCTGCTGTCAAGGGTGAAGGCTTTGCAGCACTACGTCGAAACGGCCGAGGGCGCGAACCTGCTTGCAGGTTACAAGCGTGCGGCGAACATCCTCAAAAAGGAGGGCTGGGACGGCTCAACCGCTGAAGGGCGCATCCCGCGCACAGGCGAGGAAGATCCGCTCGCGCTGGTCGATGATCCTGATCTGCGCGCGGTCGTGCAGGCACAGCTCGCTGACCGGCAAGGTGGCCCCAAGAAAAACTCGCTGTCCTACACGCCCGAACCGGCGGAGGAGGCGCTGATTGCGGCGCTCGATTCGTCCGAACCGGCTGCGGCGCGCGCGGTCGAGGCGGAGGATTTCGCCGGCGCGATGGCTGCACTGGCCGCGCTGCGCGGCCCCATCGACCGGTTCTTCGAAGAGGTGACGGTGAATGACCCTGACAAGGACAAGCGCAGCGCCCGGCTCGACCTGCTCGCACGCTTCCGCGATGCGGTTCACCGGGTGGCCGATTTCAGCCGGATCGAGGGGTAGCTTTTTCTGCCCCAGGACAGTGTGACACGCGTGACACCAGCCCAGCAATGCACCAGCCAACAGGGGCGCAAATGACCAAGTCTGTCTACACCTTCGGCGGATCGGCCGACCATTCGGATCCGCGGCAGAAGGACAAGACCGTGGTTGGCGGGAAGGGCGCAAACCTGGCCGAGATGGCCAGCATCGGCCTGCCCGTGCCGCCGGGCTTCACCATCACGACCGAGGAATGCGTCCGGTATCTGAGCGATGGCGCGGACTTCTCCGATGCGTTGCGAGCTGACGTCGCCAAGGCCTTGCAGCATATCGAGATTACGGTCGGCAAGCGCTTCGGCGATGCAGCCGATCCCCTGCTCGTCTCGGTCCGCTCGGGCGCGCGCGTTTCCATGCCGGGGATGATGGACACCGTCCTCAACCTCGGCCTCAACGATGCGACGGTGGAGGGGCTGGCGGCCACCAGCGGTGACGCGCGCTTCGCGTGGGACAGCTATCGCCGGTTCATCCAGATGTACGCCGACGTCGTGCTCGGCCTCGATCATGGCTTGTTCGAAGAAGCGCTGGAGATCGCCAAGGAAGACAAGGGCTTCTACGCCGATACCGAGATGGAATGCGAAGACTGGCAAGCGCTAGTCGCGCAGTACAAGCAGATTGCCGAGGATGAACTTGGCCATCCCTTCCCGCAGGACGTGCACGAACAGCTGTGGGGTGCGATCCGGGCCGTGTTCGACAGCTGGGACAGCGACCGCGCCAAGGTCTATCGCCGCCTGAATGACATCCCCGGCGACTGGGGCACTGCGGTCAATGTTCAGGCGATGGTTTTCGGCAACATGGGCGATACCAGCGCCACCGGGGTCGCCTTCACCCGCGATCCCGCCACCGGCGAACGCGCCTATTATGGCGAGTACTTGATCAACGCCCAGGGCGAGGACGTGGTCGCCGGTATCCGCACCCCGCAGTACCTGACCCGCGCCGCGCGCGAGGCAGCGGGCGCCAAGCCGCTCAGCATGGAAGAGGCGATGCCGGAGGCCTATGGCGAGCTCGCCCGGGTGTTCGACCTGCTGGAACGGCATTACCGCGACATGCAGGACATCGAGTTCACCGTGGAACGTGGCCACCTGTGGATGTTGCAGACCCGCAGCGGCAAGCGTACCGCCAAGGCTGCGCTCAAGATGGCGGTCGACATGGTGGGCGAGGGCCTGATCGACGAGGAAACCGCGATCCGCCGCATCGATCCGATGGCATTGGATCAGCTGCTTCACCCCACGCTCGATCCCGATGCGCCGCGCGACGTGCTCGCCAGCGGGCTGCCGGCTTCACCGGGCGCGGCAAGTGGCAAGATCGTGCTCGACGCAGACACCGCCGAACAGTGGTCGCAGCGCGGCGAGAAGGTGGTGCTGGTCCGCGTCGAAACCAGCCCGGAAGACATCCACGGCATGCACGCGGCGCAGGGCATCCTGACCGCGCGCGGCGGCATGACGTCACACGCGGCGGTGGTCGCGCGTGGGATGGGCCGGCCCTGCGTGTCGGGCGCGGGCGGGGTGTCGATCGACCTCAAGGCGCGCACCCTGCGCATCGGTATGCGCGAACTGCGCGAAGGCGACACCATCACGCTCGACGGCAGCACCGGGCAGGTCATGGCGGGCAGGGTTCCGACGATCGAGCCGGAACTCGCCGGCGATTTCGGGACATTGATGGAATGGGCCGATCGCTATCGCCGCATGAAGGTCCGCACCAATGCCGAAACACCGGCGGATTGCCGCATGGCTCTGTCGTTCGGCGCTGAAGGCATTGGCCTGTGCCGGACCGAGCACATGTTCTTCGATGCCGCCCGTATCAGCGCGGTGCGCGAGATGATCCTGGCCGACAGCGAGCAGGGACGCCGCGCCGCCTTGGCCAAGCTCCTACCCGAACAGCGCAAGGATTTCGCTGAGATCTTCGCGGTCATGGCGGGGCTGCCGTGCACGATCCGCCTGCTCGATCCGCCACTTCACGAATTCCTGCCCCATGGCGAGGCGGAGTTTGCGGAGCTTTCCAGCGTGACCGGGCTGGGTGTCGACCACCTCAGGCGCCGGGCCGAGGAACTGCACGAATTCAACCCCATGCTTGGCCACCGCGGTTGCCGTCTGGGTATCACCTATCCCGAAATCTACGAGATGCAGGCCCGCGCCATCTTCGAGGCGGCGTGCGAAGTCGCTGAAACGAGTGGTGAGGCGCCCGTGCCGGAGGTGATGATTCCGCTGGTCGCCACCCGGCGCGAGCTGGAGCTGCTGCGCGCGCTGGTGGACCGTGTCGCTGCCGAGGTGTTCGCAGAACAGGGCCGCCATATCGACTACCTCGTAGGGACCATGATCGAATTGCCGCGCGCCGCGCTGATGGCTGGCGAGATCGCGCAGGAAGCTCGCTTCTTCTCGTTTGGAACCAATGACCTGACGCAGACTACTCTGGGAGTTTCGAGGGACGATTCCGCCCGCTTCCTCGCGCCCTATGTGGAGAAGGGCGTGTTCGCGCGCGATCCCTTCGTCAGTCTCGATGTCGAGGGCGTGGGGCAGCTGGTCGAAATCGCCGCCGAGCGCGGCCGCGCTACTGCGCCCGGCCTCAAGCTCGGTATTTGCGGCGAACACGGCGGAGACCCGGCGAGCATCGCGTTCTGCGAGAAAGTCGGCCTCGATTACGTCAGTGCCTCGCCTTACCGCGTGCCCATTGCGCGACTGGCAGCAGCACAGGCAGCGCTCGGTTAGCCCCACCCGGTAAGGGTCAGAATTTCGAAGGTTTCCGTTACCTTACCATCAGTTTCTGCCATCTCGAGGAAGCTCGCCTCCGCCCGGGCAAACCCGGCGCGGGTCAGTGGCGGGGGGGCGTTGGTGAGGGCGCTGGTCATGCCCTGATCGCGAAGGTCCCGGATCAAACGCCGCAGCGAACCATACCTGACGCGAAGCGGAAAGGCATCAACCACCTGTCGCGCAAATCCCGCGCGCTGCATCAACCCGGCCGCCGCGCGTACGTCGATCAAGGGATGCATCCGTGCCGCCGGGCGATCGGGTTCGGCCGCGAGCAGGGCCCGGCGCAGGTTTGCGAGGCTACCCGCGCCGACGAAGACCGCTATCGCCAACCCGTCAGTGGTTAATGCCTGCCGCATGTGGAGCAGCGCGCCAGGCACATCGTTGACCGTGTCGAGCAGGCCAAGGCTCACCACCAGATCGTGCTGCGTGGGGTAAACAGATTCTTCGTCAAAGGTCAGCGGGGAAGCGGTTTCCACACGTGCGGCATATGAGCCAAGCGCTGACGCGGCGAGACCCGACGGATCCCCTAATACCAGAGCGCTGGCTGCCTCGTGCCGCATGAAGCCGAGCCGGTCGGTCAATTCCTCGGCAAAGGCCTCGTACAGGAAAGTCGCTGCATTAGGACGCCGTTGCAGCGCCTCTGCTCGTGCCCAGCGTGCCCGGCGACGGCCAGCGGAGAAAATCTGCGGAACGACATCATGCATCGCCGCCGTCCTGCCACCCCTTGCCAGCATGGTGCAAGCACGACAGCGTGGGCATGATGGGTCTGGCCACGATATTACGCGAATCGATCGCCCCGGCCGTGGACTTGATTTATCCGCCGCGTTGCCCGGTATGCGGCGACGGGATCGAGGCGCAAAGCGGACTGTGCGCCGCGTGCTGGATGACTTTGGCCATCCCCGGCCAACCGTCGTGCGCGGCGTGCCAGTTGCCGCTTCCCGGACATCTGGATGAAGGGGCCATGTGCGCACCATGTCTCGCCAGACCTCCCCGGCACGACGGGATCGCCGCAGCCACGCTCTATAACCAGGCATCGCGGACCTTGGTGCTAGCTTTCAAGCACGGGGGCCGGATCGCGATGGCGCCGATGCTCGCACGGCTGATCGCCGGCCGGTTGCCGCCCACGGTCGATCAGGATTGGCTGGCCGTGCCGGTACCGCTTCATCGGTGGCGGCTGTGGCGGCGCGGGTACAATCAGGCAGCCCTGCTGGCGGCGGAGCTGGCGAAGCTGACCGGTGCGACCCTTGCGCCCGACGCCTTGCTCCGCACGCGTGCGACGCGGACGCTGGGCGGATTGGGCCGGAAGGCGCGCGCGCGGGCTCTGGCGGGAGCGATAGAGGTGGCAAAACATCAGCAGGGGCGCGTGAAGGGGCGCACAATCCTGCTTGTCGACGACGTTCTCACCAGCGGTGCAACCAGCGACGCCTGCGTGGCGGCGCTCAAACGGGCGGGAGCAGCCAGCGTCGTAATCGCGTGTTTCGCCCGGGTCGTCGATGAGGGCATGACGGCGGTGAGGGAAGCCGCCAAAAACGAAACGCCCGGGATCTAGGACCCCGGGCGCCACGTGACGAAAATCTAAGGATCCGCCTTTCGGCTTAGACGACCAACCCCCTTAGGCCGCCCGGATCCGATCCCTCATCGTTGTTCGGAGGCGCCTGGCTTGCGCCGGCAGCGCTCCTGCCCCCTGAACCTGGCGCTCTAATGGCACCGCTGTTCCGGTGGGCGGCCCGCGAAGACCGCAAGCCGTGTTTCTCATCCAATCGGCAAACGGCAAAGTCGCATCTTCAGAACGCGTGGATTTTGATCAGGATATGTGATTATTGTGCAACAAGACTGCGGCCGATGGCTGCAGGTTGCAGGATGTGTCCATGACTGCCGAAAATGCCGCCGCACGCCTAGAAGCGGGCGCTGAATTTATGCCTCGCTTCGACGATCGCGGCCTGCTGACTGCGGTCGTGCTCCACGCGGATACCCGCGCGCCTTTGATGGTGGCCCATATGGACGCGGAAGCGCTCACGCGCACGCAATCGACGGGGCAAGCCCATTTCTGGTCGCGATCGCGCCAATCATTGTGGCTGAAAGGGGAGACGTCAGGCAACGTGCTCACGGTGGAAAGCATTCTGGTCGACTGCGATCAGGACGCGCTGGTGCTGCTTTGCCGGCCTGCCGGACCCGCCTGTCACACCGGCGCGCCGAGTTGCTTTTATCGGCGGTTGACCGCGACGGGACTGGAGCCTGTTTCTTGACGTTTACGTAAAGGACATTATGACGGGCTTATGCCTGTCAGCGAAACCTCGACCCCCGGCCATAGCGGCGCTCACATCGAACGGCCGGACAAGCTCGACCGAGAGCAGTATTCCATTTCCGATCTCACGACGGAGTTCGACTGCACCGCGCGTGCACTGCGTTTTTATGAGGACGAAGGGCTGATCGCGCCGCAGCGGATCGGCTTGTCGCGCGTGTATTCCAAGCGCGACCGGGCGCGGCTCGCCTGGATCATGCGGGCCAAGAATGTCGGTTTCAGCCTTACCGAGATTCGCGAGATGATCGATCTGTACGATCTCGGCGATGGCCGCGTGGAGCAGCGCCGCGTCACGATCGAGAAGTGCCGCAGCCACATCGCCAAACTCAAGCAGCAGCGGGCCGACATCGATTCTTCGATCAAGGACCTTACCCAGTTCATCAAGCTGGTCGAAGACATCGACCGCGACTGACCGCCACAGGGAAACAAGATGCCAAGCTATACCGCCCCGACCCGCGATACCCGTTTCATCGTCAACGAGGTGCTCGACCTTGCGAGCTACGGCAACTTGCCCGGCTTCGAGAGCGCCACGCCCGACATGATCGATGCCGTGATCGGTGAAGCCGGCCGCTTCTGCGCCGAAGTGCTGGCACCGATAAACCAGATCGGTGATCAGCATGGCTGCAAGCGCCATGAAGACGGCTCGGTCACCACGCCCCCGGGCTTCAAGGAGGCATTCGAACAGTTCCGCGATGGCGGGTGGAGCACGCTGTCCGCGCCGGAGGAGTTTGGCGGTCAGGGCATGCCGCACGTGCTCGGCTTCATGCTCGAAGAGTTCATTTCCAGCGCGAATCAGGCATTCGGCATGTACCCCGGGCTGACCAACGGGGCAGTTTCTGCACTGATCGCCAAGGGCAGTGAGGAGCAGAAGGCGAAATACCTGCCCAAGATGATCGCCAACGAATGGACCGGTACCATGAACCTGACCGAGCCGCATTGCGGCACGGACCTGGGCATGATCCGCACCAAGGCGGAACCACAGGCTGACGGCAGCTATGCCATCACCGGCACCAAGATCTTCATTTCGGCAGGCGAGCACGACCTGACCGAGAACATCATTCATCTCGTCCTGGCCAAGACGCCCGGTGCGCCCGATTCGACCAAGGGCATATCGCTGTTCGTGGTGCCCAAGGTGCTGGTGAACGAGGATGGCAGCCTGGGCGAGCGTAACGGCGTCACCTGCGGTTCGATCGAGCACAAGATGGGCATCCACGGCAATTCGACCTGTGTGCTCAACTATGACGGGGCGAAAGGCTGGCTCGTCGGGGACGAGAACAAGGGCCTCGCCGCGATGTTCATCATGATGAACGCAGCGCGCCTTGGCGTTGGCATCCAGGGCCTGGCCCAGGCCGAAGTCGCGTACCAGAACGCCGTGGCCTACGCCAAGGACCGGCGGCAGGGTAGGGCGCTGACGGGCCCCGCCGAGCCGCAGGCGCAGGCCGACCCTATCATCGTCCATGCTGACGTGCGCCGCATGTTGATGGATGCCAAGGCCTTTACCGAAGGTATGCGCGCGCTGTGCCTGTGGGGCGCCCTGCTGGTCGATCTGGCCCACAAGGCGCAGACGGAAGAAGAGCGGACCCAGGCTGACCTGCTGATTGGCCTGATGACCCCGGTGATCAAGGGTTACGGCACCGACAAGGGGTTCGATACTGCGGTCAACATGCAGCAGGTGTTCGGCGGCCACGGCTACATCGAGGAATGGGGGATGAGCCAGTTCGTGCGCGACGCGCGTATCGCCCAGATCTACGAAGGGACCAACGGGGTCCAGGCGATGGACCTGTGCGGCCGCAAGCTGGCGCAGGGTGGCGGCGCAGCAGTGCAGGCGTTCTTCAAGCTGGTCGGCGAGGAATGCGCCGCCGCGAAAGGCGACGCAGTGCTAGGCCCGCTGGCAGAGCGACTGGAGAAGGCTCTGGGCGAGCAGCAGGCGGCGACCATGTGGTTCATGCAGCACGCCATGGCCAACCCCAACAACCTTGGCGCGGGCGCTCATCACTACATGCACCTGATGGGTCTGGTGACGCTCGGCCTGATGTGGCTGCGCATGGCCAAGGTCGCGCAGGAAAAGCTGGCGAACGGCGGTGAAGACAAGGCTTTCTACGAAGCAAAGCTTGTCACCGCACGCTATTACGCCGAACGCTTCCTGCCCGATGCGGGTGCGCTGCGCCGCAAGCTGGAGGCGGGCGGCGAAGCGATGATGGCTCTCGACGTGGAAGCGTTCGCCACGGCTGCCTAGCCCAGCGTTTCATCCAGCAAAGCTAGCAATGCCGCCCAGCTCTGCCGGTCGGCGCTGGCATTATAGGCGAGGGCAGGATTGCCCGCAGGTGTGTCGGGGTTGGTGAAACTGTGTTTCACCCCGGCATAGCTGTGGAAATGCCAGTTCGCGCCTGCGCGGTCCATTTCCTCCCAGAAAGCCAGGACATGGCCGCGCGGCGCGAGCGGATCGGCGTCGCCGTGGCATATAAGGATTCGGGCCTTGATCGCGCCAGGCACCGCCGGAGCCTTGGTTTCCAGCAGCCCATGGAAACTGGCGACCAACGCAAGATCTGCGCCGTCGCGAGCGAGTTCGAGCACGGCCTGTCCCCCCATGCAAAATCCGATCGCCGCCATTGGCAGTGTAGGCTCCGCCCGTCTCAACGCAGCCAGCGCCGCATGGAGGCGCGCACGATATACGACGGGGTCTTCTGTGAGCGCATTGGCCCAGCGGTAAGCCTCTTCCATGTCGGTAGGCTGAGCGCCGTAGAAATCGCAGATCATGGCGAGGTAGCCAGCATCGGCCAGCGCCCGGGCTTTGGCCTCTACTGCGGGGCTGGGGTTCTTGATCGTCGGGAAAACTGCCACCGCGCCTCGCGGGGGTTGAGCGGGACGGACGAGATGACCGGTAAGCTCCAGCTCGCCGTCACCGTAAGCGACGGGTTCGGATCTGCTCATGTCATCTCCCACAGCCGCCGGATCTTCGCCAGCGAGCGTTCCGTTTCGCCCCGGTCGGCAGTCTCGTTGGCGTCACCATAACCGAAGTCCTCGTTGTCGCCGAGGGACTGGACAACCACGCCATCGCGGCGTGAGACGGTGCTCACCCCGTCGTAGTAGAGCGCGTAGCGGGCGTCAGGCTGGGGCACGAGCCAGCTTATCTGCCCGCGCACCGGCACCAGGTTATCGTCGCCCCGGATTGCCCTTGCGCCGTAACCCATGCAATTGACGATGACCGGCTCCGGCAGGGCGAGCACGGCGGCCCGGTCCGGAAAGGATCGCCGCACCATGCTTCCGCCGCGCAGAATGAAGGCCTGGACGAGCCGGTCGGCATAGCTGGTGACGTTGAACACCATTGCCTGTCCCATCGCTGTCTCGCGGCCTGCGAAGGGGTTCTCGTATTCATCCAGTCCACGCCAGGGCGGCGTCAGGTCACGCACCCGTCGGTGGATGTGCAGGAACGGTTGGGTGCCCCCGGGCCGGTTCGGAGCGTCCCGGTCGACGACTTCGTAGCTCGGCAGATATTCCACCGGACCGCCGACCAGCCCGACCATGTCGCGGTGCGCCGCGAACGATGCGCGGGCCCAGCGTTCCCAGCGCTCGGCAAATGTCGGGGCGACGGCGGGCGCCAGTCCGATCCGGCTGCTCGGCGACCATACCCCCGTGGCACGAGCCGAACGGGTTTCAGCGGGCAATTCGGCTGCGTAGATCGTGACGGATGCGCCGGTCTCCAGCAACCGCAATGCCGTGGTAAGGCCGATCACGCCTGCGCCGATTACGGCAAACTGGTTCGCACCGCCCGACCGAGCCAGCCCCGCCGCTTCATCGGCGCAGCCCCAGCCCAGCGACCAGCCCGATCCGCCATGGCCATAGTTATGCACGACTGTGCGGTTGCCGAATCGCTCCGCTTCCAGCCGCGGTCCTGCAGGCCGGAACGGGCGCAGGCACACCGTTACCTTCATCAGATGATGCGGATCGGCGCGAAGCGGGGTCAATCGCGGGGCAGGTGGAGCGGTGAGAGGCAACGGCGCCCTCACGCACCCGGCGAGCAGCGCGGCGGAAGCGCCGCCCAGGATATGTCTGCGTTCGATCATGTGCGCCGCGCGTCCCCTCTCGCCAGCCCGCCTTCTGGTCGACCGAACGGAAGGTTGTGGCAATGGGCCGCAAATGCACTTGCGGCAAAGCGGACCTCCGATATGACGAACGGCATGCTGGTACAGGACGGACAGGACCAAGATAACGGTTCGCGCAGGCGCGGTGCGATCGACGCGCTGTTCTTCGCGCATCCGCGCGCGGTGGGCGAAACCTACATCGAGCACGCGGGGGTGGCTGGCCGGTTTGGCCTCGCCATGCTGGCGGGCGGGCTGAAGTGCGTACTCCATGCCGTGGTGCCGAGCCTGTATGACCGGGCAGCCAGCGACACCGTTCACGCTCTCCATGGCGAACTGGAGAGGCGGCGGCGCATGGCGGCGGATACCGATCCCGACTACGTGATCTGACCCGAGTGCAAGGTCACGTTGCGATCGTGGGGGGCGGTTTTTCCGGTACTCTTCAGGCTATCAACCTGCTGCGTCACGATGGGCCGTGCGCGACCCTAATCGAGCGGCGCCAGACGCCCGGCGTCGGGCTCGCCTACGGGGAAGCGGCTCCGGATCACGTACTGAACGTGCGGGCCGCGAACATGAGCGCGCTGCCGGATCAGCCCGATCATTTCGTCCGCTGGCTGGAGGGACGGGGCGTGGCCGACGCCGCGCGGGCGTTCGTTCCGCGCCTGACCTATGGCAGCTATCTTCAGGAATTGCTTGCTGACGCCATCGAGCGCCAGCCCGGCCGGCTCGAGATTCTTTGCGGCGAAGCCGTGGACTGCGAGATTGGCGCGGCGGTCACGCTGATGCTGGCCGATGGCCGAACCGTCGCGGCCGATACCGCGATTCTGGCGGTAGGTAACTTGCCTCCGCACCATCCGCGCGGGTTGAGCGCTGCAATGGCGGGCGACCTATATGCCGCTGACCCGTGGGACGACGGGGCGACAGCCGGCCTGACCGACGGCGACACGGTTTTGATCCTGGGCACCGGACTGACGATGGTCGACATGGTCCTCAAGCTCGATGCCGAGGGATTTCGGGGGCAGATGCTGGCCCTTTCGCGCCGCGGCCTGCTGCCGCATCGGCATGGCGAGCCGGCGCCGTTCGCCCCCATTGACGACCGCCCCGGGCCCTGCGCGTCTTCTCTGGTGCGCAGCGTAAGGGCGCGCGCGGGGGAGGTGGGCTGGCGCAATGCTGTGGACGAACTGCGCCGCTTTACCACGCCGCTATGGCGCGCGGCCGACGATGCGACGCGCGAACGCTTCCTGCGACATCTGCGGCCGTGGTGGGACATTCATCGTCACCGGATCGCGCCCGCCGTGGCAGACCGTCTTGCTGCGCTGATCGGGGAGGGGCGGCTTTCTGTCGCGGCGGGCAAGACCATTGCTTTCGAGCCCGCGGACGGAGCGATGCGCGCGACGTTTCGGCGGCGGGGCGAGACTGAGCCGGAAACTGTTTCGGTCCGCCGGGTGATCAATTGTACCGGGCCGCAGGGCGACCTGTTTTCCGCCCGCGATCCATTGCTGCAGAGCCTGACGAAACGCGGGCTGATCCGGCCCGATCCGCTGCGGATCGGGATCGACGTGGATGCGGAGGCGCGCACACTGGCCGCCGATGGCAGCGCCAACGAACGGCTCTATGCAATCGGCCCGATGACGCGCGGCGCATCCTGGGAAATCGTGGCAGTGCCCGACATCCGGGTCCAGGTATGGACCGTGGCGCGCCGGATGTCGAATGCGCACTGGGTTGGCGGCGAGGGGCTCTAGCCTACTCCTCCGGCAGGAAGTCCGGTACCGAAAGGTAACGCTCTCCGGTGTCGTAATTGAAACCGAGGACGCGCACGCCGGGGTCGAGTTCGGGCAGCTTCTTGGCGATCGCGGCCAGTGTTCCGCCGCTGGAAATACCCACCAGGATGCCCTCCTCGCGCGCGCAGCGGCGGGCCATTTCCTTGGCATCTTCGGCGTCGACCTGGATCGCGCCATCGATGGCCTGCGTGTGCAGGTTGCCCGGGATGAACCCGGCGCCGATTCCCTGAATCGGGTGCGGTGCCGGCTGGCCTCCGCTGATCACGGGTGAAAGCGCGGGTTCGACCGCATAGGCCTTCATCCCGCCCCAGTGGCGCTTGAGCTCCTCCGCACACCCGGTCAGGTGCCCGCCGGTGCCTACGCCGGTTATCAGCACGTCGATCGGTGTATCGGCAAAATCGTCGAGGATTTCCTTGGCTGTCGTTGCGACATGGACTTTCCAGTTCGCCTCGTTGTCGAACTGGCTCGGGATCCAGGCACCGTCGATCTCGGCAGCGAGTTCGTTGGCGCGCTCGATCGCGCCCTTCATGCCCTTCTCGCGCGGGGTCAGGTCGAACGTGGCGCCATAGGCCAGCATCAGGCGGCGGCGTTCCACGCTCATGCTTTCCGGCATGACCAGGATCAGTTTGTACCCTTTGACCGCGGCGACCATCGCAAGGCCGATGCCGGTGTTGCCGCTGGTCGGTTCGATGATGGTGCCGCCCGGCTTCAAGGCCCCAGAACGCTCGGCATCTTCGACCATCGCGAGACCGATGCGATCCTTGATTGAGCCGCCGGGGTTCGCGCGCTCGCTCTTCACCCATACCTCATGGTTCGGGAACAGGCGCGACAGGCGGATGTGCGGGGTGTTGCCGATGGCGGCGAGGATGTTGTCGGCCTTCATGGCGTACTCCTGTTGGGGGATTCGGGGCTAGTTTCTAGTAACTCGGGCGGCGGGTCAAAGGTCCGCGTGGTGCGCAGCACGGGGAATAGGCGCGTCCAGATCGCCACCGTGGCGATTGCGCCCGCGCCCCCCGCCACGACTGCCACGACCGGACCGATCAGATAGGCCAATGTGCCGGAGAAGAAGTCGCCGAATTCGTTCGATGCACTGATCGTGAGATAGCTGACCGACGAAACGCGCCCACGCTTGTCATCGGGCGTGTGCAGTTGGATCAGCGACTGGCGGATATATACGCTGAACATGTCTGCCGCGCCGACCACGAACAGCGCCGCGAGGCTCAATGGCATGGAAGTCGACAGGCCGAAAACGATCGTCGCCACGCCGAATACGAACACCGCGATCAGCATCGCCGGCCCGACGTTGCGGGCGAGTGGGCGGAATGAGAACACGAGCGCAGTTACCGCTGCCCCTGCCGCTGGTGCCATGGCGAGCTGGGCCAGCCCCCGTTCCCCCACCTCGAGGATGTCGCGCGCATAGACCGGGAACAGCGCCGTCGCACCTGCGAGGAAGACCGCGAACAGATCGAGCGTGATCGCGCCCAGCACCATCCTGTTCTGGCCGACATAGCGCAGCCCGTCGATCATCTGGCCGAGTGGACGGTCGGAACCCGGGATGGGCGGCTGGGGGACTTTGCCGATGGTCGCCAGCGCCCCCATCGCGACGACATAAAGCACCGCTGCAACGGCATAAGGCAGCGCGGGCTCCAGATCGTGCAGATAACCGCCGATCCCGGGCCCGACGATCATGCCGACCTGCCACGAGATGGAACTGAGCGCGATCGCCGTTGGCAGGATCGCGCGCGGGACGAGGTTGGGGGCGAGCGCCGACAGGGCCGGCCCATTGAATGCGCGCGAAACGCCCAGAGCCACCGCGATGACGAACAGCCAACCGATCGTCAGGGCGCCGCTCCAGGTCAGCCACGCGAGTGCCGCGGCGCAGGCGAGCTGTAACGCTATCGTGGCCAGTGCCAGGTTGCGGCGGTCGAGCCTGTCGGCAGCGAGGCCGGAAAACGGTGTCAGCAGGAACAAGGGCACGAACTGCAGCAGGCCGATCAGCGCCAGCTGACCTGCCGCGCCCTGCATGCTCATCCCGCCGTCGCGGGCGAGGGTATAGGTCTGCCAACCAATCACCAGCAGCATGGCATATTGCGCCAGCGTCATCGCCATGCGCGAAATCCAGTAGGCGCGGAAATTGGCGACGCGGAACGGGTGGGTCGGTTCGCTCACGCCCGCGCCATGGCAGGCGCGCAGGCGCTTGAAAAGTGCGGGCTGCTTTAGGGTCGGAAACTCAGGCTAGGCGCCAGGGTCAGCGCAGGCGGCGCAGCCGGGGATTGGGCTGCAGCGCGTCGATCATCTTGACGAAATCGTCGAGCCTGATGATTCGTTCGAACTGGAAGCCGGTGCGCTCGTCGTGGCTCCAGATCACATAGGCTTCGATCCGGCCAATCACCGGCAGGCGGATGATCACCCGGTCGCCGCGGCCCAACGGTTCGCTGCCGTCGACCATGAAGCCGTGGGCAGAGATGTTGGAGATGTGCAGGTGCAGGTCGCCACACGTAAAATGTTCGGCGATCACAGGGTAATCGACCGGGTGACGCGCGGCGCGGCGCAGATCGGTTACGCTGAGATTGGCTCCGGACGACACAGACGATGCCCTTCCAAGGTGCTTCGATGAAGTCCTCTAATGCGCGCGAAACGCTGATATTTGGTAAAGGCGCAGTGTCCCTTTGCGGGACAAGTCAGGCGGTTACGATGCCGTGCTTCTTGCGGCCAAGGCTGATTTTCAGCTGTTGTCCGCCGGCTGGCGCGACCAGTTGACCGGGATCGCTGACGACCTCGCCCTCGATCCGCACTGCGCCTTCGGCAATCTTGCGCTTGGCCTCTCCGCCCGAGGCGGCAAAGCCGAGCTCCACCAGCACTGTCCCGATCCGCATGCCCTCGGCACCGACCGCTATGCTGGGCAGGTCGCCGCCTGCGCCCCCGGCGAATGTCTGCGCGGCCGTTGCTTCGGACGATCGTGCCGCATCGTCGCCGCGAACCAGTCGCGTGACTTCGTTGGCGAGGACGATCTTTGCTGCGTTGATCTCCGCTCCGCCAAGTTTCTCAAGCCGGGCGATCTCCTCCAGCGGCAGGTCAGTGAACAGCTTGAGGAACCGGCCAACGTCGCGGTCGTCGACATTACGCCAGTATTGCCAGAAATCGTAAGCGGGGAGCTGAGCCTCGTTCAGCCACACAGCGCCGCTGGCGGTCTTGCCCATCTTCGCGCCGTCGGCGGTGGTCAGCAGCGGGGTGGTGAGGCCATAGAGCTCGCTGCCATCCATCCGGCGGCCCAACTCGATCCCGTTGACGATATTGCCCCACTGGTCGCTGCCGCCCATCTGCAGGCGTGCGCCCATCGTGCGGGCAAGGTGGCGATAGTCGTATCCTTGCAGGATCATGTAATTGAATTCGAGAAATGTCATCGGCTGCTCGCGCTCCAGGCGCAGGCGGACCGAATCGAGTGTCAGCATCCGATTGACCGTGAAATGGGTGCCGACTTCCTGCAGCAGTTCAATGTAGCCAAGCTTGCCCAGCCAGTCGTGGTTGTTGACCATGACCGCATCGGTGGGGCCGTCCCCGAATGTCAGCAGCTTGTCGAACACGGTGAAGATGCCGGCGATATTGTCCTCGATCGCCTGGTCGGTCAGCATCTTGCGGCTTTCATCGCGCCCGGTCGGGTCGCCGATCCGGGTCGTGCCGCCACCCATCACCACAATCGGTTTGTGCCCGGTCTGCTGCAGGCGGCGCAGCATCATGATCTGCACCAGACTGCCGATGTGCAGCGACGGCGCGGTCGCATCAAAACCGATATATCCGGGCACGACTTGGCGCGCGGCAAGGGCATCCAGTCCCTCCGCATCCGTCATCTGGTGGACATATCCGCGCGCTTCCAGCACGCGCAGCAGCTCTGATTTATGGGCGCTCATGACAGGGCGCCCGCTAGCATGAGGATACGGGCGTGCAAACGCATGAATTGATCGCGCATCCGGCGCACCCGCCGGTGGCGATACGGCGCGTGGAAGCAAGAGTTATCGGTCGCAACCCCCAATGGCTGCGGGTGAGGTGGCGGATCGACGGGGTCGGCAAGCTGGTCGTCCCCAAGTTTGCTGGCAAGGGTCGGCAGGACGAATTGTGGCGCACTACCTGTTTCGAGATGTTCCTGCGGCCCAAGGGCAGCGACGGTTATTGCGAGTTCAACTTCAGCCCGTCTGAACGCTGGGCGGCTTACGATTTCGAAACCTATCGCGAGGGAATGGCGGAGCGGCCGATGCCGCGCGAACCCGATTGCGCCCTGCGGCTGGGCCAGGCCATGGCGATCTTCGACGTGGCTGTACCCGGAGCCGGCGTCCCGGCTGGCGGGGCGGCAATGAACCTTGCTGCGGTGATCGAGGAAGAGGGCGGGCACCTGAGCTATTGGGCGATCGCCCATCCCGAAGGGCGCCCCGATTTCCACGACCCGACTTGCTTCACCGGCAAGCTTGAGGCACCGCGGGGCCCATGAATTTCGGCATAGACCGGCTGCTCGCCGACCCTGACCTGCGTAAACCCCTGGAGGGCAAGCGAGTGGCGCTGGTCGCGCACCCGGCATCGGTGACGCGCGACCTGACGCACAGCCTTGATGCCCTGATCGCAGCTGGCGTCAACGTCACCAGCGCGTTCGGCCCGCAACATGGGCTGAAGGGCGACAAGCAGGACAACATGGTCGAAACGGCGGACGAGACCGATCCGACCTACGGCATTCCGGTCTTTAGCCTGTATGGGGAAGTGCGCCGCCCGAGCGGCCAGATGATGTCGAGCGCGGACGTGTTCCTGTTCGACCTGCAGGACCTGGGTTGCCGCATCTATACCTTCGTGACCACGCTCCTCTACCTGCTGGAAGAAGCTGCGCATCACGGAAAAAGCGTGTGGGTTCTCGACCGGCCCAATCCCGCCGGGCGCCCGGTCGAGGGCACGTTGCTGGTTCCGGGGCAGGAAAGCTTCGTGGGAGCAGCGCCCATGCCCATGCGCCACGGGCTGACGATGGGCGAGATGGGGCACTGGTTCGTCAATCATTTCGGACTGGATGTGGATTACCACGTGATCGCGATGGACGGCTGGCGGCCGGACGGCCCCGGCCATGGCTGGCCGGATGATCGGATTTGGATCAACCCCAGCCCGAATGCCGCCAACGTCAACATGGCCCGCGCCTATGCCGGCACGGTAATGCTGGAAGGCACGACGCTGAGCGAAGGGCGGGGCACCACTCGCCCGCTCGAGGTGCTGTTCGGCGCGCCCGACATCGATGCCAAGGCGATAATCGGAGAAATGACCCGCCTCGCTCCGGATTGGCTCGCCGGCTGTGCGATCCGCGAATGCTGGTTTGAACCTACCTTCCACAAACATGCAGGCCAGCTTTGCAATGCCCTGATGATACATGCCGAGGGGCCGTTCTACGCGCACCACGCCTTCCGTCCCTGGCGGCTCCAGGCACTGGCATTCAAGGCCATCCGGCGCCTCTATCCCGCCTATCCGATCTGGCGCGATTTCCCGTACGAGTATGAGCTCGATCGGCTGGCGATCGACGTGATCAACGGCGGTCCGGCACTGCGCGAATGGGTCGATGATCCCGCTGCCACGCCGCACGAACTCGACGCTCTTGCCGCGAACGACGAGGCGGCATGGATTGCAATGGCGCGCCAACATTTGCTTTACCGATAGCCGCTTGACCGGCACGGCCTGCTCCGCGACGGTGGCGGCATAATAGCGGGCGAATCCGCGAAAAATCGGGAAAGGATCGCGGATGGCTTCGGCAACACCGGCGGCGGTTCCGGCTGCAGGCCGGTCGGTCAGGGTCACTCTGTGGATCCTGCTGATCGTCTACATCTTCAATTTCATCGATCGCCAGATCGTCAACATCCTCGCCGAACCGATTGCACGCGATCTGGACTTGTCCGACACGCAGATCGGATTGATGACCGGGCTGGCCTTCGCGCTATTCTATACCGCGCTTGGTCTGCCTATCGCCCGTTATGCAGACAGGCCAGGCACCAACCGGCCAAAGCTGATCGCCATCGCCCTGGCGACATGGTCGCTGATGACCGCACTTTGCGGCCTGGCGCAGAATTTCTGGCAGCTCCTGCTCGCAAGGATCGGGGTCGGCGTGGGCGAGGCGGGTTGCACGCCGCCGGCGCATTCGTTGATCAGCGATATGGTGCCGGCGGAAAAGCGCAGCTCCGCGCTGGCGTTTTACGCGCTGGGAATTCCCATCGGCACGCTGCTCGGCATGATGATCGGTGGTTTCCTTGCCGATTGGGTGGGCTGGCGTCAGGCCTTTCTGGTGGTGGGTCTGCCCGGCGTGGCGCTGGCCGTGGTGGTGATGTGGCTGATCAAGGATCCGCGTCAGGCTGCACCTGCCCCGGATCCCGCGATCCCCGCCGCACCGGAAATCTCGATGTTCGCTGCCATGGCGAGCGTCCTGAAATCGCGGGCCTTCGTGCTGCTGGTCGCGGCCGGTTCCGCGGCTGCGTTTCTCGCCTATGGCAAGGTCACCTGGACCACGATCTTCTTCCAGCGCACGCATGAGCTTACGCCCGGTGAGGTCGGCTTCTGGTTCGGTATCGTCAACGGCGCCGCAGGCATTCTGGGCACGGTTCTGGGCGGCTGGCTGGCAGACCGGTACGGCGCGACCAACCGCCGACACGTGTTGACCGCGCCCGCCATTGGCATGGCGATTGCGGTGCCGATCGCATTTCTCGCCTACCAGGCGACCGACTGGCGGGTCGCACTTTTCCTGCTGTTCGTGCCGACCGTGTGCAATTCGCTCTACTATGGTCCGACTTATTCGGCAGCGCAGGGATTGGTGACCGTGCGCCAGCGCGCGATTGCGGCGGCGACCGTACTGTTCTTCCAGAACCTGATCGGCCTTGGCCTTGGCCCGCTGTTCTTCGGGATGCTGTCCGACCTGATCGAGCCGACTTATGGCGAACACAGCGTCCGCTACGTCCTCTATGGTGCGGCGTTTCTGGGACTGATCCCGGCGTTCTTCTTCTGGCGCTGCAGCCTGCGGCTCAACGAGGAACTCGATCGGAAGGGCTAGTTAGTCCGGCCTGCGGATCGGGTTGACCAGGCTCACCAGCACGAAGCTGATGAGCATCAGCAGGAACCAGCTGCCCAGCTTTGCCAGGCTGACCGGTTCCCACCCGTCCTCCTGTCCGGGGTATGTCCAGGCCCGCGCAAAGGTGCCGATGTTTTCGGCACCCCAGATGAACAGCGCGACGAGGAAGAACCCGGCCAACAGGGGCATCCAGCGATGGGCGCGCCAGTTGCGGAACCATACCCGCGTGCGTCGGAACAGCAGCGCTGTGGCGGCAAACAGCACGATCCGCACGTCTGGCAACCAGTGGTGCGCGAAGAGATTCACGTATATTGCCGCCGCCAGCGCATAGGTCGTCCAGCGCGGCGTGTAATGGCTGTATCGGAAGTCGAATATCCGCCACACGCGGGCAATGTAGCTGCCGACCGCTGCGTACATGAAGCCGGAAAACAGCGGCACTGCGCCAATCCGCAGGACGCTCGGCTCAGGATAGATCCACGATCCGGCAGCGGTTTTGAACAGTTCCATTACCGTTCCGACCACGTGGAAGATCAGGATGACTTTCGCCTCTTCCCAGGTCTCCAGCCGGAATGCCAGCATCGCCGCCTGGATCGCCAGTGCAGCCAATGTCAGGAAGTCATATCGCGCCAGCGCAGCATTTTCGGGGTAGAGGAAGTGCGTCGCCAGCAGCAGCGCCAGCATCGAGGCTCCAAACAGGCACGCCCAGGCCTGCTTGAACCCGAACAGCATGAATTCGTAGACAGCAAGCCGCCAGCCCGTGCCCGGATCGAATTGCTCGAGGTGGCGACGAAACGCCTCGAACCGGGTGTGCGGCCGCCTGCTCTTCACCACGTCCTGCGTGCGCCTGACAGCTTCAACCTTGCTTCCGGCTCAACTCCCGCATCGCGTCATCCAGGCCGTCGAGCGTCAGCGGATACATCCGGTCGTTGACGAGATGTTTGATCACTTTGGTCGACTGGGAATAACCCCATTGCTTTTCGGGCACGGGGTTGAGCCAGACGGTGGCGGGATACGTGTTGACCACGCGCTGCATCCACACGGCGCCCGCCTCTTCGTTCATGTGTTCGACGCTGCCGCCGGGATGGGTGATCTCATAAGGGCTCATCGCCGCGTCGCCGACGAACACGATCTTGTAGTCGTGGCCGAACTTGTGGAGCACGTCCCAGGTCTTGGTCCGTTCTTGCCATCGCCTTCTATTGTCCTTCCACACGCCTTCATAAAGGCAGTTGTGGAAGTAGAAGAATTCCAGGTTCTTGAATTCCGCCGTGGCGGCGCTGAAAAGCTCCTCCACCAGCTTGATGAACGGGTCCATCGATCCGCCCACATCGAGGAAAAGCAGCAACTTGACTGCATTGTGCCGTTCCGGCCGCATGTGAATGTCGAGCCAGCCCTGCCGCGCGGTACCATCGATCGTGGCATCGAGATCGAGTTCGTCAGCCGCACCTTCACGGGCAAACCGGCGCAGGCGCCGCAGCGCCATCTTGATATTACGCGTGCCCAGTTCCCGGGTGTTGTCCAGGTTCTGGAATTCGCGCTTTTCCCAGACTTTCAGCGCACGCTTGTGCTTGCTTTCCCCGCCAATCCGCACGCCTTCCGGGTTGTATCCCGAATTTCCGAACGGGCTGGTTCCCCCGGTGCCGATCCACTTGTTACCGCCCTGATGGCGCTTTTCCTGTTCCTCGAGCCGCTTCTTGAGCGTTTCCATGATCTCGTCCCACGATCCGAGAGACTTGATCTTCTCCATCTCCTCGGGGCTCAGGAATTTCTCGGCGACTGCCTTGAGCCAGTCTTCCGGAATGTCGACCGGGTTGGCGCCGTAATCGGTCAACAGCCCCTTGAAGACCTTGTTGAAGACCTGGTCGAAACGGTCGAGCAGCCCCTCGTCTTTGACGAAGGTGGCGCGGGAGAGGTAATAGAATGCTTCGGGGGTCTGCTCGATAACGTCCTTGTCGAGCGCCTCGATCAGCGTGAGATGTTCCTTGAACGTGGCAGGTATACCCGCGGCGCGCAGCTCGTCGACGAAGTTGAAGAACATGGCGCCCGTCCTACTCTCGCGCGCAGGACAGCGCCAGTAGCTTGATGAAACGCAAATTCGCCGCGCACCCTTAAACGTTCGATAACCATGGCCTAGTATCACCCGCAACCAAATTCCGGGGACGCAAAAGATAATGAAGCACGAAACGATCGGGGCGGCAGGCAGCGGTGCAATCGGGCGAATTCCCGCCCGCTGCGGCGAGGTTACGGTCGGGTGTACCGATGTTGCCGGGATCGTGCAGGAAGTCATCCATTCGTCCGAGCGCCTGCGCGCCGAACACGTAGCCTTGCGCGGTACGGTCGAAGCATTGGAACTGGATCAGCGCAAGGTCTCCAGCGCGAGCGAAGAAGCCCGGCATCTGTCGGAACGCGCCATTGAACGCCTGGGGCAGGGCACCAACCTGATCCAGTCATCACTGGGCCAGATCACCGCGCTGCTCGAACTGGTCGATACCCTGACGCAGCACGTGACCGGCTTTGCCGCGGCGATGGAGCAGGTCCGTTCAAGTGCGCAGGATATCGAGCAGATTGCCGAGACAACCAATATCCTTGCCCTCAATGCCACAATCGAAGCGATGCGTGCGGGGGAGGCAGGGCGGACCTTCGCCGTCGTCGCCAACGAGGTGAAGGGATTGGCCGCTGATACGCGCAAGGCAACCGATGAAATCTCGCGCACGATCGACACCCTGGGTGCCGAAGCCCAGCGGGTGATCGAGCAGATCGAAACTGGCGCCAAGAAGAGCGGAGAAGCCAAGGCGTCGGTGGCTCGTATCGACGAAACCATTACCGGCGTGTCGGAACTGGTCGAGGAGGTCGACCGGCAAAACGAACAGATCGCGCGTGCCACCGGGACGATCAGCGATCACGTTCACGCGGTGCAGCACACGCTCCAGAGTTTTGACAGCGTTGCGCTGGAAAACGAAGGCAAGCTGGAAAAGGCGCATCAGCGCATGGCCGCGCTGGAAATGACCGCGAGCGAGATGTTCGACGACCTGGTCAAGGCCGGACTGTCTCCCAACGACAGTCTGATGGTGGAACAGGCACAGGAATATGCCCGGGAAGTGGCTGAAATCGCCGCCCAGGCGATTGCTTCCGGTGCGATTGATGCCGCTGCATTCTTCGACCAGGACTATCGCCCCGTACCAGGTAGCAACCCGCCACGCTTCCGCACCTCACTATCGGATTGGGCTGACGCCAACTGGCGCCCCGTGCTCGACCGTGTGGCCAGCGAAGGCGATGGATCGCAGATGTGCTGCCAGGCCGACATGAACGGTTTCCTGCCCACCCATACCAGCGACCGCTCGCGCAAGCCCACCGGCGATCTGGCCTACGACACGATGTATTGCCGCAACGGCCGGATCCTTCTTGGCCCCATCGACCGCAAGGCCAAGCAGAGTACCGATCCCTACATGATGGCCGTCTATCGCCAGGAAGGGGATGGCCAGCGCTATTTCGTGGTTCGCAACGTCTACGTGCCGCTGTTCATCGACGGCCGCCGTTGGGGCGATTTCGAACTCGCCTATACCACGGAAGACTGAGCCAGGGCGATCAGGTCTGGCGCCGGGCCATGAAGGCCAGACGTTCGAACAGCATCACATCCTGCTCGTTCTTCAGCAGCGCACCGTGGAGCGGCGGGATGGCGCTGGCAGGATTGCGATCCTGCAGCACTTCGAGTGGCATATCCTCGTTAAGCAGCAGCTTGAGCCAGTCGAGCAATTCACTGGTGCTGGGCTTCTTCTTCAGGCCGGGCACTTCGCGCAACTCGTAAAAGATATCCATGGCCTTGCCGACGAGGATTTTCTGGATCCCGGGGAAGTGCACCTCGATGATGTCGCGCATCGTCTCGCGGTCGGGAAACTTGATGTAGTGGAAGAAGCAGCGGCGCAGAAAGGCGTCGGGCAGTTCCTTCTCGTTGTTGCTGGTGATGACGACAATGGGCCGTTCGCGCGCCTCGATCCGTTCATGCGTTTCGTAGACGTCGAAGCTCATCCGATCGAGTTCCTGGAGCAGGTCGTTCGGAAACTCGATGTCGGCCTTGTCGATCTCGTCGATCAGCAGGACAGGCAACTCAGGCGCGGTAAACGCTTCCCATAGCTTGCCGCGCTTAATGTAATTGGCAATGTCGTGAACCCGCTCGTCGCCAAGTTGCCCGTCGCGCAGCCGGGCCACGGCGTCGTACTCGTACAGGCCCTGCTGCGCTTTCGTGGTCGACTTGACGTTCCATTCGATCAGGGGCGCCCCGATCGCGCGGGCGATCTCGTGGGCCAGCACGGTCTTGCCGGTGCCCGGCTCTCCCTTGACCAGCAAAGGCCGGCGCAGCGTGACCGCGGCATTGACCGCGACCTTCAGATCTTCGGTGGCGATGTAGGAGCTGGTGCCCTCGAAACGCTGGGTCATTCGGTTTCCTCGTGCAACTTTACGTTGGCGTTAAGCGGCGCAACGGACCAGGGCAAGCGGGATGTGGTTCAGGCCGATGCTGGTGGAGCGACCAGGCAGCGGTAGCAAGTGCCGCGATCGCTCGGCATACGCTCGATCTCGCAGCCCAGGCTGCGAGAAACGGCAGCGACGATCCGCATGCCCAGGCCCGTACCCCTGGGTCCCTCGCTCGCGTCGAAGCCGTGGCCGTCATCGCTCACGGTCAGCGAATAGCCGCCATTAATCTCGCCTCGCAAAGTGATCGTGACGGTTCCATGGTCCAGGCCGACGAAGGCATACTTTGCAGCGTTGCCGACCAGTTCGTTGACGACAATGCCGAGCGAAACGGCGTGGTCGGGGCTGGCTTCGATCGGGTCGGCGTCCAGAGCAATGTCGATCCGAGCGGCGCTGCGCTTGAGGCTGTCGCTCAATCCGGCCACCAAGGTCGAGAGGTACTCGTCGAGATCGATCGTCGACAGGTCGTGCCGGGTATAAAGGCGGTGATGGACCTTGCTGATGGCCTGGATGCGATTGAGCGTCGCTGCGAGCGCATCCCGCGCTGCCGGATCTTCGGTCTGCGCGGTCTGAAGCGAAACGAAGCTCGACACCATTTGCAGGCTGTTGGCGACGCGGTGATGCACCTCGCGCACGAGGAGTTCGAGCCGTTCGTTGGCTTGCCGAAGCTCCGCTTCTGCCGCGGTCTTGGCGCGTTCCAGCGACACGCGGGCGAGCGCCTGGGTCAGGCGGCCGGCAAGCAGGTCGAAGAATTCATCACCAACTGTCTTGGTGACGAAATCCGTCGCGCCGGACGTCAGTGCCTTGACTGCGACCTGTGGCTCGTCGGTGCCGGTCACGAATACGACCGGCGGATGCCCCGGCTCCTTCACGATCTCGCGCAGCATCGCCAGCCCGTCCTTGCCGGGCATCGTATGATCGACGGCAACCAGGTCGAACGCGCCGTCGATCAGCATCGCCAGCCCCGTGTCAGCGCTGTCGGCCGTCTCGACCTCGAACCCGCGACGGCCCAGCGCGCGCTGGGTCAGCCGCCGCAGCCCGGCGTCATCGTCTACATAGAGTATTCTGGGCGAGCTGGGATCGGAGCCCATGGCATTGGTCAGCCTTGGCCTTCCGGCACTTGGATCACTGCCAGGAACAGGCCAAGCTGGCGGATGGCGTCCGCGAAGCTTTCATAGTTGACCGGCTTGGTGATGTAGACGTTGCAGCCCAGATCATAGCAGCGCTGGATTTCCACCCTGTCGTCCGTAGTAGTGAGCACGACGACCGGCGTGCGCTGCAGTTTCTCGTCGCCCTTGATCTTTTCCAGAATCGTGGTGCCGCTCATATCGGGCAAATTGAGATCGAGCAGCACCAGCGCCGGGCCATTGAGGAACGGGCCATCCGGCGCGTTGAACAGGAAATCGAGCGCGCTGGTGCCATCCACGAAATGGCGAATGTCGTTCGAGATGCCGGCGCGACGGATATTCTTTTCGATGAGACGGGCATGACCTTCGTCATCCTCGATCATCACGATGCCGACTGTCTGATGCGGGCTCATTCAAGTGGTTCCGTTGCAACGAATTTGGCGGGGAGGGAAAGCCTGAAACTTGCCCCTTGGTCAAGTTCTGATTCGACCTCGATCGTTCCGCCGAGGCGGAAAGCGAGCGCACGGACATTGGCGAGGCCAATGCCTTCACCCGGTTGATCCTGCGTACCCGACCGGCGAAACAGTTCGAAGATGCGCTGGTGATCGAATGGATCGATGCCGCGGCCGTTGTCCTTGACGTCAATCTGTACCAGCTTGCCCGCGCGGCGACCCGAAACGGTGATTTCACCGGCGCGCTTGGGACTTAGGTATTTGAGTGCATTTTCGATGAGATTCGACAGGATCTGCTCGACGGCGAGCCGATCGCTTTCGATGGTCGGCAAGGCGCCCACCGTGATGGTGGCGCCGGCATCCTCCGCGCGCTGGTGCAAGGTGGCGACGACGCCCCCTACGAGCCCGTTCATATCGAGTTCTTCCGGCCGAAGCTGACGCCGGCCCTGCCGCGATAATTCGAGGATCGAATTGATCAGCCGGTCCATCTTCTCGGTCGAAGTCCGGATGAAACCGAGGGCCTCGGGCAAGTCCTCTTCGACCGCCAGGCGAACATTTTCGTCACGCAGGTCCGGTTGTTCTGCAAAAACCCGTTCAAGGTATGCCTGCAAAACCTTGCGAGCCTCGTCCAGTTCGGCCGTAAAACCCAGCACGTTGACCAGCGGCGATCGCAGATCGTGGCTCACGATATAGGCGAAGCGCTGAATTTCCTGATTGGCGCGGGTCAATTCCGCAGTGCGTTCGGCAACCGATCGCTCGAGACCCTGGTTGACCGTCGCCAGCATCGCCTGCGTCCGGTTGAGCTCGCGGTTGTATCCCATCATCAGCACGATCACCGATGCGAGGATGACCAGCAGCAGCACCACCGCTGCGCCGCCGACCCAGTAGAGCCGCAAGACTGAAGCGAGCTGTTGCTGGTTGCGCAGGGCCAGCAAGCGCCCTTCTTCCGCGACCATCGCGTTCAGCACTGTTCGCAGTTCGCGTGTTAGGGCGACGCCGCGCTCATTGTCGAAGGCGGCGCTTTGCAACTGCGCCAGCCTGACGTTCGGATCGTTCAGCAGACCGGCAATTTCGCCGTCACGTTCACGATCAAGTGCGATTACCTGATCAATCGCCATACGCTGGCGGGAATTGTCGCTCGTCAATCGCCGCACCCGCTTTGCATCGCGATCGAAGGCCCGCTGGGTCTGGATGATGACACTGCGGAACCGGCCCTGAGGCTGGATGATGTACCCGCGCCGAGCAGTCTCGATCCGTTCGTTGTGCGCGGTGATGCTGTAGATCGCGTTTTCGACCTCCAGCGTATGTTCGACGGCAGCGGTGTTGTCATCGACCGCCTGAAAGGTGGAGATGGCAACGTATAGCGCCAGCAGCAACAGCGCGACGCCGACTGCCAGCAGCGCGATGACCGGGCGCCCCAGCGCTGCGATCTGGCCGCTATCTTCGATGTCGCTTTCGCTCATGCGTCGATCATCTCGCGATCGATCTCTCCTGCGCGGTTCTGGATGAAGTTGAAGCGATGTTCCGGGTTTTTGCCCATGAGCTGGTCGACCAGTTCCTTAACCGCAGCGCGCTGTTCGAATTCCGGCGGCAAGGTAATCCGGATCAGGCTGCGGGTGGCCGGGTCCATGGTCGTTTCGCGCAATTGGCCGGGGTTCATTTCGCCCAGCCCCTTGAACCGGCCCACCTCAACCTTCTTGCCCTTGAATATGGTCGCTTCCAGCTCGGCCCGATGCGCGTCGTCGCGGGCATATCGGCTCTCCTTGCCTGCTGTCAGGCGGTAGAGCGGGGGCTGGGCGAGGAACAGGTGCCCGCGTCGCACGATTTCCGGCATTTCCTGGAAGAAGAAGGTCATCAGCAGCGTGGCGATGTGCGCGCCATCAACATCGGCGTCGGTCATGATGACGATACGGTCGTAGCGCAGATTCTCCGGATCGCAATCCTTGCGCGTTCCGCACCCCAACGCGAGGCCAAGATCGGCGATTTCCTGATTGGCGCGTATCTTGTCGGCCGTAGCGCTGGCGACGTTGAGGATCTTGCCGCGGATCGGCAGGATCGCCTGCGTCTTGCGATTGCGCGCCTGTTTGGCACTGCCGCCGGCGCTGTCGCCCTCGACGATGAACAGCTCGGTTTCGCCTTCGCCTTCGCCACTGCAATCGGTCAGCTTGCCAGGCAGGCGCAGCTTCTTGGCATTGGTCGCGGTCTTGCGCTTGATCTCACGTTCCTGCTTGCGCCGGAGACGTTCGTCCATTCGCTCCATCACGCTGCCGAGCAGCGCCTTGCCGCGCTCCATGTTGTCGGCGAGGAAATGATCGAAGTGGTCGCGCACCGCATTTTCGACCAGGCGCGCCGCTTCCGGGCTGGTCAGCCGGTCCTTGGTCTGGCTCTGGAATTGCGGATCGCGGATGAAGACGCTCAGCATGACCTCGGCCCCGGTCATCACGTCGTCGGCAGAAATGTCTTTGGCTTTCTTCTGCCCAACCAATTCACCAAAGGCGCGCAGACCCCGGGTGAGCGCAGTGCGCAGGCCCTGTTCGTGCGTGCCGCCATCGGGGTTGGGCACGGTGTTGCAGTACCAGCTGGTCGAGCCATCCGACCAGAGCGGCCATGCAATTGCCCATTCGACCCGGCCCTGCTCCTCGGGAAAATCCTGCCGACCGGTGAACGGCCTCGTCGTCACGCATTCGCGCGACCCGATCTGTTCGGCAAGGTGATCCGCGAGCCCGCCGGGAAATTTGAAGACCGCTTCCGCCGGCACTTCGTCGCTGGCGAGGCTGGCGGCGCATTTCCAGCGGATTTCAACCCCGGCATAGAGATACGCCTTGGACCGTGCGAGCCGGAACAGCCGCTTCGGGCTGAATTGACGATCGCCAAAGATTTCCTGGTCAGGCGTGAACGCGACGGTCGTGCCGCGCCGGTTGGGCGTCGGGCCGAGCTTTTGGAGCGGGCCAAGCGTTTGCCCCTGGGCAAATTCCTGCGCGTAAAGTTGCCGGTCGCGGGCCACTTCGACCCGCGTATGGCTCGACAGCGCGTTGACCACGCTGACGCCGACCCCGTGAAGACCGCCACTGGTGGCGTAGGCCTTGCCGGAAAACTTGCCACCGGAGTGGAGTGTCGAAAGGATTACTTCCAGCGTCGATTTGCCCGGGAACTTGGGATGCTCGTCGACTGGTATGCCGCGCCCGTTGTCTGCGATCGACAGCCGGTTTCCTTCTTCCAGCACCACTTCGATCCGGGTGGCGTGGCCCGCCACGGCCTCGTCCATGGCGTTGTCGAGGACCTCCGCTGCGAGGTGGTGCAGTGCGCGGTCGTCGGTCCCGCCAATGTACATGCCGGGGCGGCGGCGCACGGGTTCCAATCCCTCGAGCACCTCGATGGAAGAAGCGTCGTAATCGCCGCTGGAGGCAGGCGTACCGGCAAACAGGTCGTCGGACATAGAGTCGGGCTATATGCAGGGCGGCCGCGCGCTCACAAGCGGCGGCGCCGCGTTATCGTCAGTCGTCGAAGCGCGCTGGCGCAGGCGATACGATCACGACCTGCCCTTCGCGCACCTCACGCACTTCCATTGCCCGGTCGACGACGCCGCTCCGGTCGAACCGAAATGCACCGTCAAGTCCCAGGAAACCACCGCTATCGCGCAGTTGCGCAACCGGGAAATCACGACCCACGCGCCAATTGCGGGCGACCCGCAGCGCCAGCAGCACGGCATCGTAGCCCAAGGTAGATATCCGATAAGGCTGGCCACCGAAGCGATCGGCATAGCTATCGGCAAAACGCTTGTAGCGCGCATCCGACACTGCGGAGAACCATGCGCCGCGGAAGGCCGGCGTGCGCGTAAGAGCAGATTCGCCGCTCCACAATTCCGTGCCGAGCAGCTGCGTCGTGCCTGTCCCGCGCGGGCGGAACTCTGCCGCCGCCAGTGCTGCGATGCGTGCGCCATCTGCGATCAGCACCGTGTCGAAACCGCCACGCTGCCGCAGGCGCTGGGCCGCGCTGACGACGGAGGTATTTCCGCGGGCATAGGTTTCGCTGGCGATCATCCGGCCACCTGAAGCCGCTACCGCTGTGCGCAGCGCGGCAGCGGCGCGTTCGCCATATTCGCCCTCAGGCACTATAGCGGCGAAGTTCGATGAACCCCTGCCACGCGCGTAGGTAACAGTTCGCGCGATCGACTGGTCGGGCAAGTGCCCCATCACGAATACGCCCGGCCCGGCAACGCTGGTGTCGTTCGAAAAGGTGATCAGCGGCAAGTCGGCGCCGCGCGTCGCTGCCTGGACTTCGCCCACCTCGCGCGCCAGCAACGGGCCCAGGATCAGCTTGTTGCCATCCGTCACGGCCTGGCGGGCCGCCTCACGCGCGCCGCGCGCTGTGTCATAGGTTGTGATGCGCAGATTGTCGGCATTGGTATCGAGCAAGGCCATTGTGGTAGCATTGGCAATCGACTGGCCCACTGCGCCATTTTCGCCGCTCAGCGGCACCAGCAGGGCAACCCTGTGACGGCTCTCGTCGCTCGGCAGGCCGGTTTCGGTAGGGGTGGGAGCGGGCGCTGGCGCCGGCCCCGGAGCGGAGGTCGTGGGTCCGCGCGGGATCACCTGACAGCCGGCCAGCAAGGCCGCCGTGCCGACGACAATCAGCACCCTGCGGCTCGATTTCCAGACCTTCATGCTTGCGACTCTCCGATTTGGTGGTCCATGAGGCGCGGCGTGACGCACCTCCAATCCGACGACGGGCTTCCGGCCGGTCTCTATATTGTCGCGACCCCGATTGGCAATCTCGGCGACATCACGATCCGCGCCATCGACGTGCTGAAGCGCTGCGACGGCATAGCGTGCGAGGATACGCGCGTCACGGGCAAGCTGTTGAAACATCTTGGTCTGTCGAAGCCCCTGTGGCGTTACGATGATCACGCGAGCGAGAAAGACCGTGCGCGCCTCATCGCCTCGATGGCGGATCGGGCAGTGGTACTGGTCAGCGATGCCGGTACGCCGCTGGTATCCGACCCGGGTTATCGCCTGGTGCGCGAGGCGCAGGCTGCCGGAGTGCCGGTCACCACACTGCCGGGCGCTTGTGCTGCGATTGCGGGGTTGACGCTGGCAGGCCTGCCGAACGACCGGTTCCTGTTCGCGGGCTTCCTGCCCGTGAAGGACAAGGCCCGGCGTGACGCATTGGGCATGGTGGCCGCGGTTCCAGCGACGCTGGTATTCTACGAAACGGGGCCACGCCTCGTAAAATCGCTCGAGGTGCTGGCTGATATGTGGCCCTTGCGCGAAGTCGCCGTCGCCCGGGAACTGACCAAGCTGCACGAGGAATGTCGCACCGGTACCGCCTCCGCATTAGCCACATATTACGCGGCAAACCCGCCCAAGGGCGAGATCGTGTTGCTCGTCGGGCCGCCGGCCGCAGAGGAAGCGGGTGAAGTGGATACCGACGCGTTGCTGCGCGCGGCGCTTGCCGAACTCAAGCCATCGCAGGCAGCGGCACAGGTCGCTCGCGATACCGGGTACGACCGCAGGGAACTCTATGCCCGCGCGCTAGAACTGCGCGGCACGTGAGGCGGCAAATTGCCGAACGCGAGGGGCGCGATGGGGAAGGGCGCGCGGCACTCTGGTTGCAGGCGAAGGGCTGGCGCATTCTGGCGCGGCGCCGCAAGACGCCGCTGGGTGAAATCGATCTCGTCGCGAAACGGGGCAAGGTGATTGCCTTCGTCGAGGTGAAATGGCGCAAGGCGACGGCCGAACTCGATTTCGCGATCGATGAACACCGCCTCGCTCGCGTGGCTGCGGCAGCCGAAGCCGTAGCCCATGAATACATCACGGCCGACGAGGACATCCGCATCGACGTGCTGCTGCTTGCGCCCGGCACGCTGCCGCGCCACATCGTCAACGCCTGGCAACCGTAGGAACATTCATGTCATTGCGCGTCGCGGTCCAGATGGACCCCATCGAAACAGTCAACATAGCGGGCGATTCAAGCTTTGCCCTGATGCTTTGTGCGCAGGCGCGGGGGCACCGGGTCTGGCATTACGACGTTGCCTCGCTCGCGTGGGAGGATGGCCGCATAACCGCATGGGCTCGCCCGCTGACGGTGCGCCGGGTCGAAGGCGATCACTTCGAATGGACGGGCGAGGCAGCCAGGATCGATCTGGCCCGCGATATCGACGTGGTGCTGATGCGGCAGGATCCACCGTTCCACCTCGGATACATCAGCGCAGCGCTGTTACTCGATCGGCTCAAGGGCGAGACGCTGGTGGTCAACGACCCCCGTCAGGTCATCAACGCGCCTGAAAAGATGTTCGTGCTCGATTACGCCCGGTTCATGCCGCCGACCCTGGTGGCGCGGCGGCTGGAAGATATCCGCGATTTCCACCGGCGCCACGGTGCAGTCGTGGTGAAACCGCTGCACGGCAACGGCGGAAAAGCGATCTTCCGGATCGAGTCGGACGGGACCAACCTTTCCGCACTTTCGGAAGTGTTCAATCAGACCTGGCCCGAACCGCACATGGTTCAGCCGTTTCTCCCCGAAGTGGCAGAGGGCGACAAGCGCATCGTTCTGGTCGATGGCGAAGTCGCAGGTGCGATTAACCGCTTCCCGGGGGAAGGGGAGTTCCGGTCGAACCTGGCGCAGGGCGGCTATGCGCAGGCAACTGAACTGACTGCGCGCGAACAGGAAATTTGCGCAGCGATGGGACCGGAGCTAAGGCGCCGCGGACTGGTGTTCGTCGGGATCGACGTGATCGGCGGGAAATGGTTGACCGAAATCAACGTCACCAGCCCGACCGGGATCGTCGCGATCGACCGTTTCAACGGCACGGACACTCCCGCGCTCATCTGGGACGCGATCGAACGCAGGCTGGCCGAGGGCGGATAGCCTCGACAACGGGATTTTCATGGACGAACTGATCATCGAGACGATCGCCAAGGGCGGTTACCTGGGCATTTTCTTCCTGATGGCCCTGGAAAACGTGTTCCCGCCCGTGCCTTCGGAAGTGATCATGGGCATCGGCGGCGTATTGGTCGCGCGCGGTGAGATGCAATTCTGGCCGCTGCTGATCATCGCCACCGTCGGCACTGTTGCTGGCAACTATTTCTGGTACTGGCTGGGCGACTGGTACGGTTACAAGCGCCTCGCCCCGTTCATCGACCGCCACGGTCGATGGCTGACCATGGAATGGGAAGATGTCGAGCGTGCGATCGTGTTCTTCCAGAAGCATGGCGACTGGGTGATTTTCTTTCTGCGATTCTCGCCCGGCCTGCGCACCATCATCTCGCTGCCAGCGGGCCTGGCTCACATGCCCTTGTGGCGTTTCCTGTTCTTCACTTTTCTCGGCTCGATCATCTGGAACGCCGCGCTGATCATGAGCGGCAAGTGGTTGTCGCAATGGCTGAGCGATTCCCAGCAGGTGCTTGGCTATATCATCATCGGCCTGATTGCCGTCGGGCTGCTCTGGTACGGTTGGCGCTTCGCCACCTGGAAGCCGCGATCCGAACGTTAATGCCCGCGCGGATGCGCGCTCCGATAGGTGTCCAGCAGCCGAGCCGCGTCGACTTTGGTATAGATCTGGGTTGAACCGAGGCTCGCATGGCCCAGCAATTCCTGCAGGCTGCGCAGATCGGCTCCTGCGCCCAGCAGATGCGTGGCGAAACTGTGCCGCAGCGCATGCGGCGTTGCCGTGGCGGGAAGGCCGAGCGCTGTCCGCGCCTGCGCCATGGATTTCTGCACCATACCCTGGTTCAGCGGACCGCCCTTGGCACCAAGGAACAGGGGACCGCCCGGCAGGATGCTCCAGGGGCAGTGGGCGACATAATCAGCGACGGCGTCCCGCACGATTGGCAGGATCGGCACGAGCCGCTGCTTCCCACCCTTGCCGCTTACCAGCAAAGTATCTCCGAGCGCTGCATCGCGGCCGGTCAGCGACAGCGCTTCCGCGATCCGCAATCCCGCGCCGTATAACAGCAGCAGCACCGCACGATCACGTGCGCCGATCCAGTCCTTGCGCGCGAGTGCTGCGACGAGGTCTGACACATTGGCTGCATCGTCGGGCGTTACGGGGCGGGGAAGGCCTTTCTTGATGCGCGGCCCGCGCAGGCGCGGGGGTGCAGGGTCCGCATCATCGGCACGGGTTCGAGCGAAAGTGATGAACGCCTTGAGGGCCGAAAGCTCACGGGCGGTAGACGCATTACCTAGCCCTTCCGAACGTCGCGCTGCAAGGTGGCCGCGTAAGACCCCTGCGTCGGTCCTGGCAGCGTCCGCCCATGTGTCGAGGCCCAACGCATGGACGAGGCGCGCCGCCGCCGTCCCGTAAGCCCGCACCGTGTGCGGCGATCGTCGCCGGCCCTGTTCGAGATGCTCCCGCCATTCCTCCAGCAGATCGGCTGCGCTCACGCGCGCACCAGCTCGGCAGCGACGATTTCTCCCAGCAGCGCATCGAGCAGGGGCATGCCCGCGGCTGTCACGCCGAGCCGCCTGTCGCGCTGCCACAACAGCCCGTTGGCGCGATATAGTGCCACTCGCTCCGCATCGAGCAGGTCATCGATCGGCAGCCCGAACCGCACGGCAATTGCTTCGGGATCGATGCCTTCGACCAAACGCAGTCCCATCAGCAGCGCTTCGGCAGCCTGGTCGCGCGGTTTGAGTGGGTTCGCTTCGCGCAGTCCCTCACCCCGCTGGCTGCAGGCCGCGAGCCAGTTTTCAGGCTTCTTGTGGCGAAGCGTTGCTACACCGCTGCGCCGCCCGTGCGCGCCCGGACCGACGCCGAGGTAGTCCTCGTATCGCCAGTAAGTGAGGTTGTGCCGGCTTTCGTCCCCCGGCCGGGCGTGGTTGCTGATCTCGTAGGCGGGGATCCCGCCGGCGCGGGTCAGGTCCTGCGTCAGCGTGTAGAGTTCTGCCGCGGGATCGTCCTCCAGCGACGCAAATGCACCGCGCCGCACGTCTGTCGCAAAGCGCGTGTTGGGCTCGATGGTCAGCTGGTAAAGTGACAGGTGCCCGGTGCCGAACCCGATGGCACGGGATAGCTCGGCACCCCACTGCGCGGCAGTCTGACCGGGCAGAGCATAGATCAGATCGAAACTGACCCGCGCAAAATGCCGCTGTGCAACCTCCATAGCTGCCAGTCCTTCATCCGCACCGTGAAGTCGGCCGAGAAACCGCAGGGCTGCATCGTCGAGCGACTGCAGGCCGAGCGAGACCCGATTGATGCCGGCCTGGGCGAGTGCGGCAAAATTTGCCGCCTCGACCGAAGATGGATTGGCCTCCAGCGTTATTTCGATGTCCTGATCGAAGCCCCACCGCCGTTCCGCCTCGACCAGCAGTTCGCCGACCAGCGCTGGCGGCATCAATGATGGAGTGCCGCCACCGAAGAAGATCGAGCGGAGGGGGCCGGTGTCCGCCAGCGCGTGCTCGTGCGCCAGTTCGGCCATAAAGGCCTGGCGAAAAGCATCGGTATCCACCGTGTCGCGAACATGGCTGTTGAAGTCGCAATAGGGACATTTGCGAGCGCAGAACGGCCAGTGGATGTAGAGCGCGCGGGCCATGAGAATACTTCTATCACCTCGCGGTGATTATCCGAACTGCTCGGCGACCAGTTTGGCAAAGGCATCGGCCCGGTGGCTGATGCGGTGCTTTTCGGCCGGATCGATTTCGGCAAAGGTCTGTGTGCCGCCTTCGGGCACGAACACCGGATCGTAGCCAAACCCAAGCTCCCCGCGCGGTGGCCAGATGAGCGTACCGGCGCAGCGCCCTTCGTAAACGACGCTTTCGCCGTCAGGCCAGGCGATCGCCAGCACGCAATGAAACGCGCAGGCGCGCGACACGTCGGGGCCGAGATGCTGAAGCATTCCTTCGACCTTGCCCATCGCCATGTACCAGTCGCGGCCTGGCTCTCCCTCGAACCATTGCCGCGCGGCCCAGTCGGCAGTGTAGACGCCGGGACGGCCGCCAAGCGCTTCCACCGACAGCCCGCTGTCGTCTGCCAGCGCGGCCAAGCCCGAGGCCTCAGCCGCAGCATGGGCCTTGATCAGGGCATTCTGGACAAAAGTCGTGCCCGTCTCATCGGGCTCGGCCAGGCCGAGCGAACCGGCGCTAAGGCACTTCACACCGAACGGCTCGAGCAGCGCGCCGATTTCCTTGAGCTTGCCCGCGTTGTGTGTGGCAATGACAAGCGATCCGGAACCGAGACGGCGAGTCATCCCCGCGCCGCTTCCATCTGCGCGACGAAAATGCGGTCGCATCCGATCCGGGCCAGGCGGAGAAGGCGCAGCAGGCCTTCCTCGTCGTAAGTCGCGCCTTCGGCGGTCGCCTGAACCTCGGCGATCTGGCCGCCTGAAATCAGCACGAAGTTGGCGTCAGCATCGGCGGCGCTGTCTTCCACATAATCCAGGTCGAGCACGGGCGTGCCGGCGCAAATCCCACAGCTTACCGCTGCAACCTGCGCAGTAATGGGATCATCGACCAGTTTACCCTGCTTGATCAGCCCATCAACCGCGATGCGCAAAGCCACCCATGCGCCCGATATCGCGGCCGTCCGCGTGCCGCCGTCTGCCTGTAGAACGTCGCAATCGAGGGTGATCTGGCGCTCGCCGAGCTTTTTCAGATCCACCACCGCGCGCAACGACCGCCCGATCAGACGCTGGATTTCCTGCGTGCGGCCAGACTGTTTGCCGCGCGCCGCTTCCCGGTCGCCGCGGGTGTGGGTTGCGCGGGGCAGCATCGAATACTCGCCCGTGACCCAGCCTTCGCCCTTCCCGCGAAGCCATGGCGGAATGCGTTCCTCGATGCTGGCGGTGCACAGCACGCGGGTATCACCAAAGCTGACCAGACACGAACCCTCGGCGTGCTTGGTGAACCCGGTCTCGAACGAAAGGGCGCGCATCTCGTCGGGCGCGCGGCCGGAAGGTCGCATGGATTATCCTCGGTTACTTGTCTTCAGGCGCACTAGGGCGCTTGAGGGCGCAAGGCCAGTCGTTACATTGCGCTGCATGGCATCGCCCCCCGTCACAGAACTGACAGACCGCGCGCGCGAGATTTTCCGTCTCGTGGTGGAAGGCTATATCGCCAGCGGCCAGCCGGTGGGATCCAAGGTACTGGCGGGCGAGGGCAGGGTGAACCTTTCCCCGGCGTCGATCCGGTCGGTCCTGGCGGACCTCGAATCGCTCGGCCTGCTGGCAGCGCCGCATACCAGCGCAGGGCGACTGCCGACCGAAAGCGGGCTGCGCCTGTTCGTCGACGGAATGATGCAGGTTTCGGAACCGACGGCGGCGGAACGCAGGGTGATCGAGCAGCGCCTGGCCGGGCCTGGTCCGATCGAGGCGGCGCTGGAGCAGGCGAGTACGATTCTGTCCGACATCTCGGGCGCGGCGGGCATGGTCATGGTGCCGCGGCGCGAACCGCGTCTCGCGCAGTTGAGCCTGGTTAACCTGGGCCAGGGCCGGGTGCTGGCGGTGCTGGTGGGGGATGACGGTGCGATCGAAAACCGCGTCCTCGATCTGGGGGCATCTGTTTCATCCAGCCAGCTCGAACAGGCGAGCAATTACATCACCGCCCGGCTGGGTGGGCGCACGCTGGCCGAAGCGGTGAAGGCCGTCCGAGCGGAACTCGCGACCGGCAGGACGGAACTCGATGCTGCCAGTCGTGATCTGGTCGAACGGGGCCTTGCCGTATGGAGTGAGGACGCAGCACGCCGCCCGGTTTTGATCGTGCGCGGCGCGTCCAATCTTCTCGACGAAAGTGCGCTAACCGATCTTGAGCGGGTACGGTCGCTGCTGGACGACCTCGAAAACAAGCAATCGGTCGCGGATCTGCTCGAATCGGCGCGGGAGGCGCAGGCGACGCGCATTTTCATCGGCAGCGAGAACCGCCTGTTCGCACTGTCGGGCAGCTCGGTGATTGCTTCGCCCTATCGGGACCGGGAAGGGCGGGTGGTTGGCGTGCTGGGCGTGATTGGCCCGACCCGGTTGAATTACGCGCGCGTTGTCCCCATGGTGGATTTCACGGCCCGGTCACTGGGCAAACTCATCGGATAGACACGGAAAAACATGAGCGACGACAGCAAACGGCCGCATGACGAGGCTGTAGAAAAAGAACTCGAAGGTGTTCCTGAGGAGCTGCGCGAAGGCGGCGACGAGAGCGCTGGCGAAAGTTTGGAGGACGCGCTTGCGGCGCTGCGCAGCGATCTCGACGCAGCGAAGCAGGAAGTGCTCTATGCCCGGGCCGAAACGCAGAATGTGCGCCGCCGGCTGGAGAAGGACGTGCAAGACGCCCGCGCCTATGCCGCGACCGGGTTCGCGCGCGACATTCTCTCGGTGTCGGACAATCTCGCCCGCGCTCTGGATGCGCTGCCCGCCGAAGTGCGCGAGGACGAGAAGCTCAAGGGATTCGTCACCGGGATCGAGGCCACCCAGCGTGAAGTGGAAAAGGTCTTCACCCAGCACGGCGTTACCCGGATTGCTTCCGTGGGCCTTCCGCTCGACCCCAACCAGCATCAGGCAATGATGGAAGTCCCCAGCAACGACCATGAACCCGGGACGGTCGTCAATGAACTACAGTCCGGTTACATGATCCGCGACCGCCTGCTGCGCCCGGCCATGGTGACGGTGGCGAAGAAGCTGGATTGATTGGAGGGGATCAAGGTCGATGAGGATCGCGTTCACTTTGGCGGCGATCCTCGTCGCCTGTTCCACCCCGGCGGCCGCGCAGGAGGCCGATGCCGCGCTCGAAGCACTGACCAGCGCATATCACCAGCGCGGGATTGCCGAATCGGGCTGGATCATCAAGGCCGATGGCAGTTCGGAAGCGGGCGCGCAGCTTGGGTCCGTCACCCCGGAGGACAACCTGCGCCGGGCTGCCGATGCGCAAGCCTTGCTGGCAAAGCTCAACGCGATCGATAGCTCTTCGCTCTCGGAAAAGGCGAGGATCGACGCAGCCGTGCTGCGGCACCTGCTCGAAACCGAGATAGGAGACGCACGCTTTCGCGAATGGGAAATGCCGTTCGATAGCGACAACAATTTCTGGAGCTATCTTGCCGGGCGCTCCGCTTTCCAGACCGTGGCGGAGTACGAACGCTACATCGCCCGGATGCGCGATCTGCCGCGCTATTTCGCGGAACACACCGCCAACGCCCGTGCCGGGCTGGCGCGCGGGTTCAGCGTACCGCGCGTGACGCTGGAAGGGCGGGACGCTTCACTGACAGCCTACGTCGTCGAAGATCCTGCCAGGAGCCCCTTCTGGCTACCGTTCGCCGCCATGCCTGCGCGCATTCCGGCAGCCGAACAGCAGCGGCTTAAAACCGAAGCTGCGGCAGCGATCAACGAAGCTGTCACGCCGTCCTACGGGGCGCTGCTGAAATTCTTCCGCGAGGAATATCTGCCCGCTACCCGCACCTCGCTCGGCGCAAGCGAGATGCCTGATGGGCGCACTTATTATGCGCAACAGATCAAGGAGTATACGACCCTCGATCTGACTGCCGCGCAGATCCACCGGATCGGACTGGATGAGGTTGCGCGGATCACCGCCGAGATGGAGAAGGTGAAGGCCGAAGCTGGCTTCAACGCCACCTTGCCCGAATTCGTGCAGTTCCTTCGCACCGATCCGCAATTCGTCGCGCGCACGCCGGACGAGCTGATGGGCGTTTCGTCCTATGTCGCCAAGCGGGTTGACGGGGTGATCGGGGACTATTTCGGTTTCCTGCCGCGACACCGATTTTCCATTCGGCCGGTCGATCCGGCGATCGCGCCGTTCTACACTGCCGGGCGCGGCGGGCTCGATGCGTGCCAGATGAACACCTACGACCTGCCGAGCCGCCCGCTTTACAACATTCCGGCGCTGACCCTTCACGAATGCGCGCCGGGGCACAGCTTCCAGGCCGCCGTCGCGCTGGAACAGCCGGAAGCAGCACGGTTTCGGCGCCAGACTTATTTCTCCGGCTTCGGTGAGGGCTGGGGCCTCTATGTCGAATACCTCGGCAACGAGATGGGCATCTATCGCAATCCCTACGAGCGCTTCGGCCAGCTGAGCTACGAAATGTGGCGCGCGGTGCGGCTGGTGGTCGATACCGGCATCCACGAATATGGCTGGACCCGCGAACAGGCGCTCGATTACCTTGGCAGCCGCACTGCGCTATCGACGCACGAAGTGACGACTGAGGTTGATCGCTACATCAGCTGGCCGGGGCAGGCGCTCTCCTACAAGCTGGGCGAGATGACCATGCGGCGCGTTCGTGCCAAGGCGGAAAGCGCGCTCGGCGACAAATTCGACATCAGGAAGTTCCATGATGTCGTCCTGTCCCTCGGGTCGGTGCCCCTGCCAGTGCTGGAACAAAGGATTGACGGCTTCATCGCTGATGGCGGCAAGGGACTGGCCGGGGTGAAATACGACTGATGTTGACTGCCAATCTCGATGGTGAGCGCGCGACGTTCGTCACGCATCTCGAATGTTCGCTGACGGGTGAGCGGTACGAGGCCGACCAGCTGCACGGGCTTTCCACCGCGGGTCGCCCATTGCTGGTGCGCTACGACCTTGCAGGCGTGGGTCGGGCCCTGACGCGCAAGGCCCTGGATGCACGACCCACCGACCTGTGGCGCTGGCGCGAATTGCTGCCGGTCCGCCAAACATCGAGCATTGTCAGCCTGGGCGAAATCGAGACGCCGCTGGTGCCGATCCCGCGCTCGGGCGGGCCGCGTGTCGTGGTGAAGGACGAGGGGCGCCTGCCCACCGGCAGCTTCAAGGCGCGCGGGCTGGTGATGGCGGTTGCCATGGCGAAGGAGCTGGGCGTACGCCGCATCGCCATGCCGACCAATGGCAATGCAGGCGCAGCGCTTGCAGCCTATGCCAGCCGCGCAGGGATCGAGACGGTCGTATTCTGCCCGGATGACACCCTTGAAATCAACGTGAGAGAAATCGCCGCGCAGGGCTCCCGGGTTTACCGGGTCAATGGCCTGATCGATGAATGCGGCGCCATCGTCGGCAAGGGCGCGGCGGAGGGTCTGTGGTTCGATTTCTCGACCTTGAAAGAGCCTTACCGGATCGAGGGCAAGAAGACGATGGGCCTGGAACTGGCCGCCCAGCTGGGCTGGCGTCTTCCAGCTGCCATCTTTTATCCCACTGGCGGCGGCACCGGGCTGATCGGGATGTGGAAAGCATTCGACGAGCTCGAAGCGCTCGGCTGGATCGGGCCGGAACGACCGCGCATGTTCGCCGTGCAAGCAAGCGGCTGTGCTCCGATCGTCAAGGCGTTCGAGGACGGCGTCGAACATGCCGAGCGGTGGGAGGATGCGCACACTGTCGCGGCGGGCATTCGCGTACCCAAAGCGGTCGGAGACTTCCTGATCCTGCGCGCTGTACGCGAGAGCGGCGGCATGGCGATGGCGGTGGATGACAACGCTATCGTCGAGGCTGTCACCGACGTCGCGGAACGTGACGGGCTGCTGCTTTGCCCCGAAGGAGGGGCAACGCTGGTCGCCTATCGCCGGGCAGTGGACGAAGGGCTGGTCGGGGCGGACGAGGAAGCGGTGCTGTTCAATTGCGCCACCGGCCTGAAATACCCGCTGCCCGATCGGTCCAGCACGCTCGACAAGAACGCCTTGCCGGATCTTGCGTCGCTTTGATCTGCAACGTCAGGCTGCGCCCGGGAAGCGTACCAGCAGGTCGTAGGCGGACTTGTCCGAAACACCGGCAAGGGTAATTCCGTTACGCAGCAGAAAGGCGTGACGCACGATTTCCGCCTGCTGCTCGATCCCATATTTTTCCAGCCCCCAGCCGGGCCGCAGGGCGTAGTCGTAGCGTTCCCACGGCACGCGATTGAGCACCAGCCACCAGCTGCCGTGCTTCTGCGCCTGCCACACGTGGGTCAGCTCGTGGATGAAATGCCCCTTCTTCCAGATGTCGGCTTGGGAAAAATCGTCGCAATAATTGTCGCTCGCCGGATGAAAGTGCAGGTGCCCGCGCGGCGCCATGGTCACCTTACGGGGCTGGAAAGCAAACCACTTGCGGCGCCGAATTGTAACGCGACCATAATCGATTGCGTTGCCGAAAATGGTCCGGGCGAGGGCGATTTCGCCCGTCGTCAGCGGTCGCTCGCCTCCCGCCGGACAAGCGGCGAGGGCGTCACCGGTTTCCAGCCCGAGGTGATCGGGCGTTTCGTTCAGCGTTCGTCCCCGGCGGGCCGCACCTCAGCTTCGAACCGATGCGTGCCGCCGCCTGACACGGTCAACGTAACGGGGACTTTCCCGCCCACGGCAACATCCGATGAAAGGCCCATCGCCATCAGGTGATTGCCGCCGGGTTCGAAGCTGACCTTGTCGCCCTTCTTCAAGGGAAGAGGCTGCATCGATTGCATCTGCATTTCGCCTGCCCATTCGCCATACTGGTGGAATTCGGCGCTCTGCGCCCCTTCCACTGCGGCGCGGTTGAGTGCGATCTGCCGATCTCCGTCGTAGGCAAGGTCGAAATAGACGACGCCCGGATTACCCGAGACAGCAGGCAGGATAAGCCGGGCATTGCTGATCGACATCCCGGGTATTGCCCCCTCCAATCGTGTGACAGGAGCCGTAGCATCGCCGCCACACCCCGACAGCGTGAGTGTTCCGAAAGCCAATGCGGCGGCGAGAACGGACGTTTTCACTGGCAATATCTCCCTGGCTGGTACGGGCGGTTTACTAGCCGCGCGCCTCTCTTGTGCCAACCGAAACCGCACCTATATCGCCCCGGTCAACGAGCCGCCAAATGGGCCTGCCGCATTGCGGGGGCACGAGCGGGCGGTGTCCAACCAACGCAATGAAGAGTGGGGAAATAATGGCCAAAGTTATCGGTATCGACCTCGGCACCACCAATTCCTGTGTCGCTGTCATGGACGGCGGCAAGCCCAAGGTCATCGAGAATTCCGAAGGCGCGCGCACGACGCCGTCGATCGTCGCCTTCACCAAGGATGGCGAGCGTCTGATCGGCCAGCCGGCCAAGCGTCAGGCGGTCACCAACGGCGACAACACGATCTTTGCGGTGAAGCGCCTGATCGGCCGCCGTTTCGACGACCCGGTGACCAAGAAGGATACCGAGCTGGTCCCTTACACAATCGTCAAGGGCAAGAATGGCGATGCCTGGGTCCAGGCGGGCGGCGAGGATTACTCGCCCAGCCAGATCTCGGCCTTCATCCTTCAGAAGATGAAGGAAACCGCCGAAAGCTATCTTGGCGAAACCGTGACGCAGGCGGTCATCACTGTCCCCGCGTACTTCAACGACGCGCAGCGCCAGGCGACCAAGGACGCAGGGCAGATCGCTGGGCTCGAAGTGCTGCGCATCATCAACGAACCGACCGCCGCCGCGCTCGCCTACGGGCTCGAGAAGGACGACGGCAAGACGATCGCTGTCTATGACCTGGGCGGCGGCACGTTCGACGTCTCGGTGCTCGAAATCGGTGACGGCGTGTTCGAGGTGAAGTCGACCAACGGCGACACCTTCCTCGGCGGTGAAGACTTCGACAGCGCGATCGTCGAATACCTGGCGGACGAGTTCAAGAAGAAGGAGAACATGGATCTCCGGACCGACAAGCTCGCCTTGCAGCGCTTGAAGGAAGCGGCCGAAAAGGCCAAGATCGAGCTGAGCTCCAGCGCGCAGACCGAAATCAACCTGCCCTTCATCACTGCGCGCATGGAAGGCGGCAGCACCACCCCGCTGCACCTGGTCGAAACGCTGACCCGTTCCAAGCTGGAGCAGCTTGTCGGCGACCTGATCAAGCGTACGCTCGAACCGTGCAAGAAGGCGCTGGCCGACGCGGGGCTCGACAAGGGCGGGATCGACGAGGTCGTTCTGGTCGGCGGTATGACCCGCATGCCCAAGGTGCGCGAAGTGGTCGAGGAATTCTTCGGCAAGAAGCCGCACACCGGCGTCAATCCCGATGAAGTCGTGGCCATGGGCGCGGCCATTCAGGCCGGTGTGCTGCAGGGCGACGTCAAGGACGTGCTGCTGCTCGACGTGACCCCGCTGTCGCTGGGGATCGAGACGCTGGGCGGCGTGTTCACTCGCATGATCGACCGCAACACTACGATCCCGACCAAGAAGACGCAGACCTACTCGACTGCCGAAGACAATCAGCAGGCGGTAACGATCCGCGTGTTCCAGGGCGAACGCGAAATGGCGGCGGACAACAAGATGCTGGGTCAGTTCGACCTGCTCGGCATTCCGCCAGCACCGCGCGGCGTGCCCCAGATAGAAGTGACGTTCGACATCGACGCCAACGGCATCGTCAACGTCAGTGCCAAGGACAAGGGCACCGGCAAGGAGCAGCAGATCAAGATCCAGGCCTCGGGCGGCCTGTCGGATTCGGACATCGAACAGATGGTCCAGGATGCCGAGAAGTTCGCCGAAGAGGACAAGCAGCGCCGCGCTAAGGTGGAGGCCCGCAACCAAGCCGACAGCCTGGTCCATGCGACGCAGAAGCAGCTCGACGAGCACGGCGACAAGATCAGCGCCGACCTCAAGGGCCAGGTCGAGGCAGCACTTGCCGAAGCGAAGACCGCGCTGGAAGGTGATGATGCGGACGCCATCAACGCCAAGTCGCAGGCGCTGACCGAAGTTGCCATGAAGATGGGCCAGGAGATCTACCAGCAGGAGCAGGCAAACGCTTCGTCTGGTGGCGCCGACGCCGATGCCAATGCCGGATCGTCTGCCAAGGACGACGACGTTGTCGACGCCGAGTTCTCCGAAGTCGAAGACGACAAGAAGGGCTGAGGCTCCGATGGACAACCCCGCCGCCACCGGTGCCCCGCGCGCCGGTGGCGGCTAGGTTTGGGGCGGGGACGACATGGCTTCCACCGAACTCGATTATTACGAACTGCTCGGCGTTTCGCGCGATGCGGACGACCGGACCATCAAGGCTGCCTATCGCAAGCTGGCGATGGAATTTCACCCCGACCGCAACGGCGGCTGCAAGGATAACGAGGCCAAGTTCAAGGCGGTGAGTGCCGCTTACGACTGCCTCAAGGATCCGCAGAAGCGGGCAGCTTACGACCGCTTCGGACACCGCGCCTACGAACAGGGCATGTCCGGCGGCGGCGGCGGGCATGGTCACGGCGCCGATTTCGGCGACATCGGTGACATATTCGAAACGATTTTCGGCAGCGCCTTCGGGGGCGGTGGTGGCGGCCGCCAGCAGGCACGGCGGGGCGCGGATCTGCGCTATGACATGGAAGTCACGCTGGAAGAGGCGTTTCATGGCAAGCGGGCTGAAATCGCGATTGAGGTCTCGCAAAGTTGCGACACCTGTTTCGGTTCCGGCGCGACGCCTGGCACCTCCACACGCGGCTGCAAGCTGTGCAATGGCTATGGCAAGGTCCGCGCCAAGCAGGGCTTTTTCGTCGTCGAGCGCCCGTGCCCCAATTGCCACGGACGCGGTGAGGTGCTGGAAAGCCCGTGCCGTGATTGCGGCGGCGAAGGCCGGGTAGACAAGCCCCAGTCGCTCGAGGTCGAGGTCCCGCCCGGCGTTGACACCGGGACCCGCATACGGCTGTCGGGCAAGGGCGAGGCTGGCCCGCGCGGCGCGCCGCCCGGCGATCTCTACATCTTCGTCCACGTCAAACCGCATGCCGTGTTCCAGCGCGAAGGGACGACCCTGGGAACTCGCGTGCCGATCAGCTTCACCACGGCTGCACTGGGCGGCTGTGTGGAAATTCCCGACCTCGATGGTGAAACGAACACGATCGAAATTCCCGCTGGCATCCAGTCGGGCAAGCAGTTGCGCAAGCGCGGGGCCGGCATGCCGATCCTGCAAGGGCGCGGCCGCGGCGATCTGGTCGTCGAGATCCAGGTGGAAACGCCGACCAAGCTTTCGAAGGCGCAACGCGAATTGCTCGAACAGTTCCGCGAGACGGAGACCGGGGACGAATGCCCCGAAAGCCGCGGTTTCTTCGACCGACTGAAAGATGCCTTCGGCGGCTAGCCGAAACTGTCCAGCACTTCCTGGCGGATACGCGGCAGCATGGCCGGATCGGCCTTCAGCCGCGTTTCCTCCTCATCGAGGATCGCCAGGAATGCCCGGCGCTTGAAGATACGGATCATTCCAATGTCGGGCGCGGGATCGACGGTAGAGCATACCAGGTCGATCATCCGTTCGGCCCCGTGGAGGCGGCCCCAGAGATAGTCATTCTCACGATAGGATCGGCTGAAAAACGCGCCGAAGTTGTAGAATTCGGTGCCGCGCAGCGTTGCCCGGGTGCCCCCTTCGCGGATCGACCGCGCATCGTCGGGGCTGATCCGGTCGACCTTGATCGGATCGAACTCCATCAGCGCCTCGCTTCGCATCAGCGGCAATGTCGCCACATCGTAGAACGGGAACCCGAGGTAAGTCAGCAGCATGCGCCGCCGCAGGTTCTTGGGCATTTCCTCCAGCGCCTCGGCCAGCTTTTCTTCCGCAAGCAGATCGGTTTCAGGCAGCAGACGGCGGGCTGCAAGCAGGTCCAGAACGCGCCCCGGATCGGTCAGAACGGCGGCCGCGGCGGCATCGAAATCATCACCCAGCGTGCGGTCATCCTCCCGATCGAAATAGAGCGACAGGATCGCGTAGATACGATCGCGCGCGGTATCGACAGCGGCATCGTCGAGATCGGGGTCCGCATCCCAGTCGCGCGCCAGGCGCCGGGCGAGCAGGCGCAGGCGGCGAATACGAAAACCGATGTCGTGGGCCCGGAAGAACGCGATCGCCTGTTCGTTCACGCCGCCGGACTTTCCGGATAACGTTGCGAGCCCGCGCCCGGACAGTTCGGCGCGCAGCATGGTCACGATCGGCGCGGGGCCGGGAAGTTCCAGCGTCGGCGCCGCGTGGTGGATCACCTGCGCCAGTTGTTCAAGAATCGCGGAATATTTCGCCTGCGCATAGGAATGGAAAGCGTAACCCGCCCCGTCGACCGCCGCGACTTGGGCCTTGTTGCGCCACGCGGCCAGCCGCTTGGGCGTGGGCCGGTCGAGGAACAGGGTGTAACCGAACAGTCGCTCGACCTGCGCTTCGACTTCTGGCCGAAGCGCGCCGACCATGCGGCTCAGCCGGTCGGCATCGCGCGATTGCTGCTCGATCGCCTCGAGATTGTCCCGGATTGGCTGTTCGCGGGGGATCGTCGATAATGAGCCGAATATCGCACCGAAAAAGCCTACAGGCTGATTGTGGGCCGCGCCGTTCGAACCGAGGCGATCCGGTCGGGGGTCGATATACACGAACCGCCGGTCGACTTCGCGCTGCGCCGGTCGGCCCCGCAGGGCTTGGATGGCTCCGTCGAAAGGCTTGTTCACCAATACCGATCCATCGACCAGCGACACGGTTTCCGCACGGCCCGCGCGCAGGTGCGCAGGCATTACCCGGCGAAGGAATTCCGCACGCCCGGACCAGCTCGCCCCGGTCCGCTCGGCCAGCCGATCGATTTCGGCCAACTGCATCGGAGGGAAAGCGCCGGGAAAGCTTGCGGTGGCCCGCGCGGCAAACGTCAGTTCGAGCGGATCGGCAAGTGCCTTCCCGCCTTGCGGCGGTGTAGCAGCGGAAAAGGCAATCGGCAGGCGATGTTCGGTTTCCTCCACGATCGGCGGGCTGTTCAGCCGCAGCAATTCGGGATGCCCGCGGAAATCGGTTGCGGTAACGAACAGGTCGAGCGGGTGACCGGGGGGCAGCAGGGGCGCCTCCACCGGTGCGGCCGCCATTGCCGCGAGCGCATCATGGATCAGGCGCGAAAATCCGGAGCCGGAAAAAGGCGGTTCGAACCAGCGACCGCGCACGAAATGTGAAACCTTGCGCCGCACTTCTTCGCGGGTTTCGGGCGCCACCGTTTCCGACACCGCATTACCCGGCCGGGTGAACAGCCACCAGGCGATGGGCTGCGCCCAAAGCTTGGCAAAGCGCCAGACCGGCCGCGCGTCGGGGTCGAGCAGCCGGTCCACATCGGCATTGTCGAGCCACAGCGCGGTGAGCGGGTCGAGCGACTGGCCCGAATGAACCGCCTGGGCAAGGAACACCGCGTTGATCCCGCCCGCACTCGCGCCTGACAGGATGTCGGGCAGGATGCGCAACTTCACATCGTGCCGCGCTGCAATTTCGGCCAGCAGGTCGGCATAGACGGCACGCACGCCGTCACCATTCCCGGAATCGGTGTGGAACCCCCTGCTCGCGCGTGCGAGGTGCCACACCTCCTTGGTCACGCCATGCATGTAGACCGCCAGGCTGACGCCGCCGTAGCAGACGAGGGCGAGGCGCAATTCCTTTTGCCGCATTCGCCGATAGTGGCGGGGAAATCCGGCCAAGGCAATTGCGTTCCACAAATGTTCCGGGTATCGATTCCGCCATGGGTAAGCCGAAGAAGCGTTACATATGCCAGGAATGCGGCTCACTGACGCATCGCTGGCAAGGGCAGTGTCCCGACTGCGGCGAATGGAACACGCTGGTCGAGGAAGCGCCTGCGACGGTGTTTTCGCTCAAGCACGATCTGTCGGCGGGCGGGCGGGCGGTAGAATTCGTCGCGCTCGATGCTCCGTCGCCCCCGTTGCAGCGGCGCACGACCGGGCTGGCTGAATTCGACCGCGCCTTGGGTAGCGGGCTGGTGCCGGGCTCGGCGATCCTGATGGGCGGCGATCCCGGGATCGGCAAGTCGACGCTGCTGCTGCAGGCCGCCGCCGCTGTCGCCAAGTCAGGTGCCCAGGCGGTCTATATCAGTGGCGAGGAAGCGGCGGCGCAGGTCCGCCTGCGGGCCACGCGGCTTGGCGCGGCGGATGCGCCGATCCGGCTGGCGGCGGCGACATCGGTGCGCGACATCCTGACGACACTGGGCCAGATGGAAGCGCCGGCGCTGCTGGTGATTGATTCGATCCAGACCATGTACTCCGACACCATCGAAGGGGCGCCAGGCACGGTCAGCCAGGTGCGCGGCTGCGCCTTCGAGCTGATCCGCTACGCCAAGGAGAACGGTGTCGCACTGGTACTGGTCGGCCATGTCACCAAGGACGGCTCCATCGCCGGCCCGCGCGTGCTGGAGCACATGGTCGACGTGGTGATGAGCTTCGAAGGGGAGCGCAGCCACCAGTACCGCATCCTGCGCAGCATCAAGAACCGGTTCGGGCCGGTCGACGAGATCGGCGTGTTCGCCATGGCGGGGGCGGGGCTGGAGGAAGTCGGCAACCCGTCGTTGCTGTTCCTGTCCGGCCGCGAGGAAGCGATCGCAGGCAGCGCGGTGTTCCCGGCGCTGGAAGGCACGCGGCCGGTTCTGGTCGAGGTCCAGGCCCTGATTGTGCGCCTACAGTCGGGCGCGACGCCGCGCCGTGCCGTGGTCGGCTGGGATAGCGGGCGTCTGGCCATGCTGCTGGCAGTGCTGGAATCGCGCTGCGGCCTGAATTTCAGTTCGGCGGAAGTCTACCTCAACGTCGCGGGCGGCTACCGCCTGTCTGATCCGGCGGCAGATCTTGCCGTGGCCGCAGCGTTGATCTCCGCGTTGGCCGACCGGCCCCTGCCCGGCAAGGGCGTGTGGTTTGGTGAAGTATCGCTGGCAGGCGAAATCCGCCCGGTCGCACATGCTTCCCTGCGCCTGCGCGAAGCGGAGAAGCTGGGGTTCGAGCGCGGATTCGGTCCCGGTGATGTCGAGGCGAGTTCATCGGGATTTAACTACCGCGGGCTAAAAGTCGTGGGCGACCTCGTTGACCGGGTCATGGCAACGCAATAATTGCGGTGATTGCATGACGGGTTTCGACATTATCGTTCTGATTATCGCCGCGGTGGCCGCGGTAGGCGGCTTCTTGCGCGGTTTTGTGCAGGAAATCCTGTCACTTGCATCCTGGATTCTGGCGATTTTTGCCGTGCGGTTCCTCCACACTGACCTCTATACCGCCATCGAACCCCACGTCGGCACGCAAAGCGGTGCTGCGGTCCTCGCGTTCGTGTTGCTGTTACTGATCCCCTATGCCGCCATGAAGTTGATTGCGGGGCGTCTTGGCGAAAGCAGCCGCGCCTCGATACTTGGCCCGATCGACCGCGTGCTTGGTTTCGGCTTCGGTGCGATCAAGGGGGCGATCATCGTGGTGCTGGCCTTCTCGGTACTGGTGTTGGGATACGATTCGATATGGGGGGTGCAGGGGCGTCCGACCTGGATCGCCACCGCGCGAACCTATCCTGTGGTCAATGCCGCTTCCGATGAACTGGTCGAGCTGATCGATTCGCGGCGCGGCCGTTCGGCGCAGGCTGCCGAAACGGAAGTGGAATGACCGCGGCCGGGGCGGGGCGGCTCTACACTCCGGAACTTCTGGCGCTCGCGGTCGATCTTGCCCGCTTCCCGCTTGCCGACGACCTGCCTCTACGGGGCGAAGCACGCTCACGCAGTTGCGGCAGCACGCTCGAGCTCGGCCTCGCGATGCAGGGCGAATCCATCGCTCGGCTCGGCTTGCGCGCACGCGCCTGTGCCGTGGGTCAGGCTGCGGCCGCGATCTTTGCCCGCGCCGCATCCGGCAAGCGACCGCAAGACCTGATTGCGGCAGAGCGGGCCATCGCTGCCTGGCTGGAGGGTGTCGGCGCACTGCCCGATTGGCCTGGTCTCGAACTGCTGCAGCCCGCTCGCAATTATCCCGCCCGGCATGGTGCGATCCTCCTGCCGTGGAAGGCCGCGCTGGCGGCGCTTAACAAGGGCGATGTCGCAAGCTAGAGCCGGGGCGGGATCACACGGGGAGGCTTGAGGGCCATGAACACCGCCGCAGCGACGACGATCGACAGTCATGCGCATCACCCCAGCGACCGCGAGGTTCGACTGGTCATTGCCGCGTCGTCCGCAGGCACGGTGTTCGAATGGTACGATTTCTTCATTTACGGAACGCTTGCCGCGCTGATCGGTGCGGCGTTCTTTCCCAGCGACAACGAGACGCTGGAACTCCTGCTCGTCTGGGCTGGGTTCGCCGTTGGATTCGGATTCCGCCCGCTGGGTGCGATCCTGTTCGGCTATCTGGGTGACAGGCTGGGCCGCAAGTATACCTTCCTCGTCACGGTGACCCTGATGGGCATTGCCACCGCGGGCGTCGGCTTGATCCCCAGCGCCGAAAGCATTGGCTATGCCGCACCCTTGATCGTGATCTTCCTGCGCATTCTCCAGGGGCTGGCGCTGGGCGGCGAGTACGGCGGCGCGGCGATCTACGTTGCGGAACATGCCCCGCCGGAAAAGCGCGGTCATTATACCAGCTATATCCAGGCCAGCGTGGTCGGCGGGTTCGTGCTGAGCATCGCAGTGGTGCTGGCCTGCCGCTTTCTGATCCCGGCGGAAGACTTCGCCGATTGGGGCTGGCGCGTGCCGTTCCTGCTGTCGATCGTCCTGCTCGCGATATCGCTGTGGATGCGGCTGAAGCTCAACGAAAGCCCGGTTTTCCGTGCCATGAAGGAAGCGGGAGAAACTGCCGCCAATCCGTTCAAGGAAAGCCTGACCTACCCGGGCAATCCCAAGCGGATATTCGTCGCCCTGTTCGGGATAACCGGCATCCTGACCACGATCTGGTACACCGCTTTCTTCTCCGGCCTCTCGTTCCTGCGCGGTCCGATGCGAATGGACGAAGGCGTCGTGGAGTGGGTCATGCTGGTTGCAGGGCTTGTTGCCATGTCGTTCTACATCGTGGTCGGCAAGTGGTCCGATCGGGTAGGACGCAAGAAGCCGATAATCATCGGCGCTGCGCTGACCCTGCTGCTGTTGTTTCCGATCTTCTGGGCAATGGGATCGCTCGCCAACCCGCAGCTGGCCCAGGCAGCGCGGGACAATCCCGTGGTGGTGTCTGGTACCGGTTGCACGACCGATCCGTTCGCCGACCTGTTCGGCCGATCGCAGACTGATTGCGGCAAGATCTTGGACACGCTGACTGCCAGCGGTGTCGCATACACCGTCATGCCGGCACGCGAGCTTGGTGTGACCGTGGGCGGGGAGCCAGTGGCGATTGATCGGGCGTGGCTTGCGGACGGCGACGCTCGTCGGGACGGGCTGCAGGCCTCGCTCGCCACGAGCGGGTTCGACTTTGCACGCCAGTCGCCGCCGCTGTTGAATGTCATCGGGATCATTGCTCTGCTTCTCGTGCTGGGCATGCTTTCGGCGCTGACCTATGGTTCGGTCGCGGCGCTGCTGAGCGAGATGTTTCCGCCCAAAATCCGCTACAGCTCGATGTCGATCCCTTATCATATCGGCGCAGGTTACCTTGGCGGGTTCCTGCCGCTGATCGCAGGGATAATCGTCGCGCGCACGGGCGACGTCTATGCCGGGTTGTGGTACACGTGGGCAGTGGTTGCATTCGGGCTGGTCGTGGCCTGGTGGGGCATTCCCGACGGACCTCCGAGAGACTTTGCCGACAATGCCTGATCTTCCGCCGCCCACCCTTCGGCTGCAACTTGACGAAACTGCACTTGCTGCAAACTGGCGCGCGCTCGACCGCATGTCCGGTTCCGCCAGCGCTGCCTGCGCAGTGAAAGCCGATGCCTACGGGCTGGGCGCAAGTAAGGTCGTGCCGGTGCTGCGGGACGCAGGTGCCCGCGCATTCTACGTTGCGCACTGGAGCGAAGTCCCGGCCGTGATCGCCCACGTGCCGCCGGAGCAAGTTTCGGTTTTGCACGGCCCGATCCGCCCGGAGGATGCCGCGTTCGCTCGCGCTGCCGGGGTGCGGCCGGTCATCAACAGTAGCCATCAGGCCCAGCTATGGGCCGAGACGGGCGGCGGTGCCTGCGACCTGATGGTCGATACCGGGATCAACCGTCTGGGCATCTCGCGAGCGGAGATCGGTGCCCCTGCAATCGCGGCGCTCGACATTCAGACACTTCTGTCGCACCTCGCCTGCGCCGACGAAGACAGCGCCATGAATGCTGCGCAGCAAGCGCGCCTCATTGCCGCCGGTGGCACCATCCCGCATCAGCGGATGAGCCTAGCCAATAGCGCCGGGATTGCGCTGGGCAGCGAGTACCATTTCGACCAGACACGCCCCGGCCTGTCGCTGTACGGCGGTGTGCCGCGGCCCGAACTTGCAGATGTGATCCGCCAGGTTGCCATGCCGCAGGCAGCGCTGATCCAGGTCCGCCACATCGAACCGGGCGACAGCGTCGGTTATAATGCCACATTCACCGCCGATCGCGCGATGCTGATCGGCGTCGTCTCGCTCGGCTATGCCGACGGTTTCCTGCGTTGCTGGGGCGGGCACGGCGTGTTGCGCCATGGCGAGGCGCGCCTGCCCCTCCTCGGCAGGGTGTCGATGGACATGGTCGTGATCGACCTGTGGGAAGCGCCCGCCTTGCGCGAAGGGGACTGGGTCGATGTACCCTGGCGCCTTCCCGAAGCGGCAGAGGCTTGCGGCTTGTCCCAGTATGAATTGCTCACCGGGCTGGGTCGCAGATTCCGAGGTTAACCCATGTTGCACTGCACATGCTGCACCTGCTAATGCAACATTCACCGCAGCAAATCGAGGGTCCTTCATGGCCAAGCGCGAAGCCGGCACCGGCGATACAATCATCATCAAGAAGTACGCGAACCGGCGGCTCTACAACACGGGGACCTCCAGTTACATCACGCTGGAAGACCTCGCCAAGATGACGCGCGACGGTGTCGATTTCAAAGTGGTGGACGCCAAGACCGGTGACGACATCACTCATTCGATCCTGACCCAGATCATCATGGATGAAGAGGCGAGCGGCGGCGAACAGATGCTGCCGGTCAGCTTCCTGCGCGACCTGATCTCGATGTACGGCAATTCGATGCAGGCGCTGATGCCGAGCTATCTCGAAGCAAGCATGGCCAACTTCCGCAAGAACCGCGAACAGCTGCAGACCGCGTTTCGCGAAGGGCTCGCCAGCAACCCGCTTGCCAAGCTTGCCGAAACCAACATTGCCGTGATGAAGGCGATGGGCGAGGCATTCATGCCCGGCAACCGGCCGGACAAGTCTGCCCCGCCGGCCAAGGACGACGAAATCGCCGCACTGCGCCAGCAGATGGCCGCGATGCAGAAGAAGCTCGACGAACTGGGCAAGTAAGCCCGCCGCCCATCTCAATTCAGTAGGAAAATTCCGTGTCCCAGATCCGCCACGCGCTCACCGTCAAGCGCGCCGACGACTTCGCCCAGTGGTATCAGGAAGTCATCACCGCCGCCGACATGGCCGAAGAATCGGGCGTGCGCGGATGCATGGTCATCAAGCCATGGGGTTATGGCATCTGGGAACGCATCCAGCGGTTGATGGACGACCGGATCAAGGCTGCCGGGGTCCAGAACTGTTATTTCCCGCTGTTCATCCCCCTGGGTAATTTCACCCGGGAAGCGGAGCACGTCGAAGGCTTTGCCAAGGAAATGGCCGTCGTTACCCATCACCGCCTGATCGCCGATGGCAAGGGCGGCCTGGTGCCCGATCCCGAGGCGAAGCTGGAAGAACCGCTGGTCGTGCGCCCGACGTCCGAAACGATCATCGGCGATGCCATGGCGCGCTGGGTCCAGTCGTGGCGCGACCTGCCGCTGCTGACCAATCAGTGGGCCAATGTCGTGCGCTGGGAAATGCGCACGCGCATGTTCCTGCGCACCAGCGAGTTTCTGTGGCAGGAAGGGCATACTGCCCATGCCACGCGGGAGGATGCGCTGGTGGAAACCCATCGCGCGCTCGAAATGTATCGCGCGTGCGCTGAGGAAGACCTCGCCATGCCGGTGATCGCAGGCGAAAAGCCGGAGCATGAACGCTTCCCCGGTGCGGTCGAAACCTGGTCTATCGAAGCGATGATGCAGGACGGCAAGGCCCTGCAGGCGGGCACCAGCCATTACCTTGGCACCAATTTCGCGCATGCCGCGGGTATTCAGTATCAGGACCGCGAAGGTGGCCAGCAGTACTGTCACACCACCAGCTGGGGCACCTCCACCCGTCTCGTTGGCGGGGTGATCATGACCCACGGCGATGACGATGGCCTGCGCGTGCCGCCGCGCATCGCCCCGTGGCAGGTGGTGATCGTTCCCATGCTGCGTGACGGGCCGGAGGACGAAAAGCTCGTCGCCTATTGCGAGCAACTGCGGGCCGCGCTGGCCGTGCAATCGGCGCTGGGCGAAAAGGTTCGCGTGCTGCTCGACGCCAAGCCGGGCAAGGCTGCGGCGAAGCGGTGGGACTGGGTGCGCAAGGGTGCCCCGCTGATCGTCGAGGTCGGCGGACGCGACATGGAAAACGGCGTGGTCAGCATGCTGCGCCGCGACCGCCTGTGGGACGCCGCAACTGGCAAACCCGCCTTTGCAACACCCAGCCGTGACGAGGCAGCGTCCACCATCCCCGCGCTGCTCGAAGAAATCCAGCAGGCGCTGTTTACCGAGGCCCGCGATCGGCGCGAGGCAAACATCCATCGCGGCGTCGACAGCCTTGAGGGATTGACTGCCTTCTACGACAGCAATGGCCGCTATCCCGGCTGGGTCGAGGTGCAATGGGCTCGCCCCACCGGGGCAGAGCTTGATCAGGTGGTGGACAAGCTCAAGGCACTGAAGCTGACAGTCCGCAATGTGCCCATCGGCGCGGCGCCGGCGGAGGGCACCTGCCTGTTCACCGGCAAACCCGCGGTGGAACGCATCTATGTCGCGCGGGCATACTAAGGCGCCCGTAACAGGCCCTCGCAGCGGGGCATGCCACTAGTGACTTGAAATTGCATGGGCGGCACGCAACAGTGCCGCCCATGAGATATCTTCCCCTGCTGGCCGCCGTCCTTGCTACCCCGCTCGCCGCGCAGGCCGATCCTGCCGAAAGCGTTTCCGCCGACCGCCTGAAGGCGGATGTCGAGCGGCTGGTCGCATTCGGCACGCGGCACACCATGTCGGAACAGGACAATCCGACGCGCGGCATCGGCGCGGCGGTGGATTGGGGCGCCAATACGTTTCGCGCGATATCTGCCGAGTGCGGGAATTGCCTCGAGGTCGTCCTGCCCGAACGCATGGTGGAAGGGCGCCGCATTCCCACGCCTACCCGGCTGCGCAATGCCGTCGCGATTCAGCGGGGCACAGAACGACCCAACGAAGTCGTCATCATCCAGGGGCACATCGACAGCCGCGTAACCGACGTGATGGACTTCACCAGCGACGCGCCCGGCGCGAACGACGATGCATCGGGCACCGCGCTCGCGATCGAGGCGGCGCGGGTCCTGTCGAAGCAGAAGTTTCCGGCAACGATCGTCTATGCGCTGCTCTCGGGTGAGGAGCAGGGGCTGTATGGCGGCCAGCTGATGGCGGATTTTGCTGCAGAACAGGGCTGGACGGTCAAGGCCGTGCTGAACAACGACATCGTCGGTAATTCCTGCGGGTCCGATGGGTATTGCGACCCCGATCATGTGCGTGTCTTTTCGGAAGGTCCGCGCGCCGACCTGACCGATGCGCTGCGAGCCGACCAGCGCCGCAATGGCGGCGAAAACGACAGTCCCGGTCGCAACCTCTCGCGCTACATCGCCGATCTCGCCGCAGCGCGGGAGGGCGGGCTGGCAGTGCGTCAGATCTGGCGTACCGATCGCATGGGCCGTGGCGGGGATCAGATTCCTTTCCTTGAAAAAGGCTACCCGGCCATCCGGTTTTCCGTCGCGGTCGAGGATTACGATCACCAGCACCAGGACTTGCGCACCGAAAACGGCACGGAATACGGCGACACCGTGGACGAGATGGATTTCGCCTATCTCGCGCGCGTTACCCAGCTGAACGTCGCAGTCGCCGCGGCGCTGGCCAAGGCGGTCATGCCGCCCGCTCCGACAGCGGAAGCGGCTGTTCAGACCTTTACCACGCTCAAGTGGGCCGAGGTGCCCGGCGCGACGGGGTACACCGTCTGGCAGCGCCGCACGGACGAACCCTATTGGCGCGAGGAGCCCGTGATCGCGAACGTGGTCGCCACCAGCGCGAAGCTCGAAGGCGTGCGCGGCGACGATTGGATCTTCGGCGTCAGCGCCTGCGCGGCGAACGGTTCGTGCAGCCCTGTCGCAAGTGCAGTCCCGGCTGGTGCGTTCGCGCCCCTACCACCAGCGGCACCACAATCATGATGGGCGTGCAATTGCCTGAATGTTAGGTTATTTATCGGCCGGCACGGGGAAAGGAAGGACACAGATCATGTCGCCATTCACCAAGGTCACGCTGGCTGCCGCGCTCGCCTCGATGCCGGTGGCAGCACTCGCCCATCACGGGTGGAGTTCGTACAATGAAGCCGAGCCCGTAACGCTCACCGGCCCGTTGAAGGATGTTGTATGGGGCAATCCCCATGGCAGCGCCAAGATGAACTGGCAGGGCAAGGAATGGGACGTCATTCTTGCTCCGGTAAGCCGGATGACTGCACGCGGGCTGTCGCTCGATGACATCGACGAAGGGCAGGTAATCACGCTGACCGGTTATGTTCGGCGCGACGGCACGGCGGAAATGCGCATCGAACGCATAAAGGTCGGCGACAAGACCATCGAACTGCGCTGACGGCGTGGAACCACTGCTGCTGGCGGTGAACGGCTGGCTCGATACGGTCGGGCTGGTCGATTGGGCGCGCACGAGCGCGCACGTCTACCCATGGGCCAATGTCGCGCACGTGATCGGCGTGGTCATGCTGCTCGGTGGTATCGGGGTGGTCGATCTTCGGCTGCTCGGGCTGTGGAAGAACCTGCCACTGATTCCGCTGGCCGACGCCTTGACCCCGATCGCGGTTGCCGGGCTCATACTGCAAGCGTTGTCTGGCACGGTTCTGTTTGCGGCCGATGGTGAAGCATTGGCGGCATCGGCCGCTTTTCAGTTGAAGCTTGGCCTGCTGGCTCTCGTCCTGAGCAACGCCGTGCTGTTCCGCTGGCACTGGCGCGCCGCGGCGAGGCGCGTTCGTTACGCTCCTCCACCTCTGGCGCGCGCCTCGGCGGCAATCTCGCTGATACTGTGGATTGGTATCGCAACCGTGGGCCGGCTGATCGCCTACTATTGAGCCGCAAAGCCGGAACGCCCATATGGCCAGAATGCCGCGCATTACCGCACAGGGCTTGCCATCGCGCGAGCAGATCATCGAATTCATCCAGACCGCCGACAGCGTCGTCGGCAAACGCGAGATCGCCAAGGCGTTCGGCCTCAAGGGGCAGGAAAAGATCGCGCTCAAGAAACGGCTGCGCGACATGGCGGACGAAGGCCTGATCGACGGCAAGAAGACTGCCTATCACCGCATGGGCGGCGTGCCCAAGGTCACCGTCTTGCGCATTGCGGAGATCGACGAGGGCGAGGCCTACGCAATACCCGATGCCTGGTCCCCTGAGGACAAGACCCCGCCGCCGCGCCTGCGCGTGATCGAACGCAAGAAGGGCCCGGGCCGGATTGCGGCACTGAAAGTCGGCGACCGCATCCTCGCGCGCACTGAGGAAGTCGGCAAGGGCTGGCTCGCCCACCCGATGAAGAAGCTGCCCGCGCGCACCGAAGGCCTGATGGGCGTGGTCGAGATCGACAAGAGCGGCAAAGGCTGGCTCGCGCCGGTTGACAAGCGCGTGCGCACGTCCAGCCCGATTGCCGATCTCGGCGGCGCCGAAGCTGGCCAGCTTGTCGTGGCGGAACCCGCCGGCAAGAGCCCGCGCGCAGGTGTCAAGGTGACCGAGGTGCTGGGCGATCCGCTCGCGCCCAAGAGCTTTTCGATGATTGCCATTGCCAAATATGGCATCCCGCACGTGTTCGCCGAGGAAACGCTGGCAGAGGCCGAGCGCGCCGCGAAGCTACCGCTTAGCGAAGACCACCGCGAGGACCTGCGCGAACTTCCCATCGTCGCGATCGACCCCGCCGACGCGCGCGACCACGACGATGCCATCTGGGCCGAGCCTGATGGCGAAGGCGGGTTTCGTGCGGTCGTCGCCATTGCCGACGTCAGTTTCTATGTCAGGCCGGGCGGCGAGCTCGACCGCGAAGCGCGCAAGCGTGGCAATTCGGTCTACTTCCCCGACCGCGTCGTGCCCATGCTGCCCGAAGTGCTCAGCGCCGATGTATGCTCGCTGAAAGAAGGCGCCGATCGTGCGGCGATGGCCTGCCACCTGCGCATCTCGCCCGAAGGCAAGGTGACGAAGTTCCGCTTCACCCGCGCGCTGGTGCGGATCGCGGAAGTCATCGCTTACGAGGATGCGCAGGCACGCATCGACGATGGCAGCGCAGGCGAGAATCTCCAACACTTGTGGGATGCATGGAAACTCCTCGCCGCCGCGCGGGCCAAGCGCGATCCGCTGGAGCTGGAACTGCCCGAACGGCGCGTCATGCTCGACGATCAGGGTCGGATCGAGTCCGTCGCGGTTCGCGAGCGGCTGGACGCGCACCGGGTGGTCGAGGATTTCATGATCGCGGCCAACGTGGCCGCTGCGCAGGCTCTTGAAAGCAGGACCGCGCCAGTCGTCTACCGCGTGCACGAACCGCCAAGCCGCGAGAAGCTGGTCGCGCTGAAGGAATATCTCGCCACTTTCGGCCGCACGATGGCGCTTGGCCAGGTCATCACGCCGGGTCTGTTCAACCGCATGCTAAAGGACGTGACGGACGAGGCGGAAAAGGCACAGGTCATGGAGGCCGTGCTGCGCAGCCAGACACAGGCTTATTACGGGCCGGGCAATGCGGGCCATTTTGGCCTCGCGCTCGGTTCCTACGCGCACTTTACCTCGCCGATCAGGCGTTACGCGGACCTGCTGGTTCACCGCGCGCTGGTCGATGCGTTCAAGCTGGAGCAGCCCGCGCCGAAGGGAAAACTTCCGGAAACGAGCGGTTTGTCAGACCGTGACCGTGACGACCTTTCCCGCGTGTCCGAAGCCATCAGCGCCGCGGAACGGCGCGCGATGGAGGCGGAACGCGATACCATCGATCGCTATGTCGCAGCCTGGCTTGCGGGCCGCGTGGGCGAGGTGTTCGACACGCGCATCACCGGAGTGCAGAGTTTCGGCTTCTTCGCCACGATCGAACAGCTGGGCGGCGATGGTCTCGTGCCCGTCTCCACCCTGGGCGACGAGCATTTCCGTTACGATGAGGCGGCCCGTGCCCTGATCGGCGCCGACAGCAAGACGCGTTACAGCGTGGGCGAACGGCTCAAGCTGCGGCTGGGCGAGGCCAACCCGCTGACGGGCGCGCTCAAGTTCGAATTGCCCGAAGGCGGTAGCCGGATCGAACCACGCGGCTCGCGGCCCGAACCAAAGAGCAAGGATCGCCGGGTTCCGGGCAAGAACGGGCAGGGCAAGCGCGGTCGCCCCGGCAATATCCGCCACCAGGGCAAGAAGCGCTAGGCCAGCCGGTCGATGTCTTCGTTGGTTGCGCTGCCCGGGATTACGTAGAGCGGGCAGGGCAGGTCGCCTGCGTGGGCGGAAAAGTGCGTTACAAGCGGCCCGGGGTTGTGACCCGGCGCTGCACCGAGCACCAGCGCGGCGACTTCCGGGTGCTCGCCAAGGTAATCCTTGATGATCGCCTGACCTTCTCCCACGCGGACCGAGATGGTCGGCATTTTTCCGCTTTCGGAAAACAGGTTGCCGGCCGCGCTCGATGCCATCACCTCGGCGCGGTCCTTCGCCTCCTGCTCGATGGTGGCCTGAACCCCGCCGAATGCGCTGAAGTTCTGCGGTTCGACCAGCGCCAGGATATGCACTGCACCGCCGCTGGCAGTCGCCCGGCGCGAGGCGAAGCGCAGCGCCTTCTGCGCTTCCTCGCTCTCGTCCATGATCACCAGATAAACCCGCATTATCGTTCTCAGTCCCCACCGACCGTTTCGCGGGGTATCCGCTGAAATCGTATTCCGCGCAAGGACCTTGCCCGGACCGTCCAAATTGGCCAGAGGAATGCCGCTACGTCAGCCGAAGGATGCCACGCACCATCATGCCCACACCGATCAAGATGCCCGCCCTTTCGCCCACGATGGAGGAGGGCACGCTGGCCCGCTGGCTGGTCAAGGAAGGCGATACCGTCAGCTCAGGCGACGTGATGGCCGAGATCGAGACCGACAAGGCGACAATGGAATTCGAAGCGGTCGATGAAGGCGTGATCGCCAAGATCGAGGTACCGGAAGGGACCGAGGGCGTGAAAGTCGGCACGGTTATCGCGCTGCTGGCGGTCGAGGGCGAGGATGCCGGGGAAGCCGCCGCCGCTACGCCCAAGGCAGAACCCGCCCCGACGCCAGCCCCTGCTGCATCCGCACCAGCGCCCGCCCCTGCGGCATCCACCAGTTCGGCACCCGCGCAGGCCGCGGCGCCGGCTCAGGCAAAGAGCGACCGCGTGATCGCATCCCCGCTGGCGAAGCGGATCGCGGAGCAGAAGGGTCTCGACCTGTCGGCAATCAAGGGCAGCGGCCCCGGCGGACGGATCGTGAAGGCGGATGTGGCCGACGCGCAGCCGGGCGCCGCAGCCCCCGCGCCCGAACCTGCTGCCGCTCCGGGCGCTACCACATCGACCCCATCACCTGCCGCTGCCGTGCCCGATTTCGGCATTCCGTACGAAGCGGAAAAGCTCAACAACGTGCGCAAGGTCATCGCGCGTCGCCTCACCGAAGCGAAGCAGACCATTCCGCACATCTACCTCACCGTGGATGTCCAGCTCGACAAGCTGCTCAAGCTGCGCGGCGAACTCAATTCTGCGCTGGAGCTGCAGGGCGTCAAGCTCTCGGTCAATGACCTCCTGATCAAGGCGCTGGCCAAGGCGCTGATCCAGGTGCCCAAGTGCAACGTCAGCTTCGCGGGCGAGGAACTGCGCAAGTATTCCCGCGCGGATATTTCGGTCGCGGTCGCTGCGCCTTCGGGCCTCATCACGCCGATCATCGTCGATGCCGGGTCGAAGTCGGTCAGCGCGATCAGCACCGAGATGAAGGCGCTCGCCGACAAGGCGCGCGAGGGCAAGCTTCAGCCGCACGAATACCAGGGCGGCACCGCCAGCCTCTCCAACCTCGGCATGTTCGGGACCAAGCAGTTCGACGCGGTGATCAACCCGCCGCAGGCAATGATCCTGGCGGTCGGCGCGGGCGAGAAGCGCCCGTGGATTGTCGACGACGCGCTCGCGATCGCCACCGTAATGAGCGCCACCGGCAGCTTCGACCACCGCGCCATCGACGGCGCCGACGGCGCCGCGCTGATGGCCGCGTTCAAGGCACTGGTGGAGGCACCGCTGGGGCTGGTGGCGTGATTTCGGAAGAAGCACGTAATGCCCCTGGCGGACCGGTAGCGCTGTTTCTTTTCCTGCTTGGACTGGCCGGGCTGATCTCGTGGGCAGTTTTGCGCGCCATCTCGATCGGAGAAGGCATTCCAGGTGTATGGCATTGGCTTTTGCTCTGGTGGTCGATTGTCGCGGTAATCTTCGCGCTGTGGTTGCGCAAAAGCGCGAAGATAAAGCTGCTGGGAGCAATCTGGCTCGTCGGCGGGATTTTGGGCGCCATGTTGTTGTTGGCCGATCCCGGAGTATATTTCGCATGACTCGCGATCCCCTCATCCGCGTCACCGCGATGCCGGCGGATACGAACCCCTATGGCGGGGTGTTCGGCGGGTGGCTGATGAGCCAGATGGCATTGGGCGCAGGCGCGTTGGCCAGCCGGGTGGGGCAGGGCAAGGCGGTGGTCGTCTCGGCCACCGATTTCGCCTTTCCCGGCGCGATGGCGGTGGGGGACGAGCTCAGCATCTATTGCGAGGTTGCCGCTACCGGCACCACCTCGCTCACCATCGCGGCCGAGGGCATCGCGCGCGAACGCAATGGCGAGGCGACGACACGGGTTTGCAGCGGCACCTTCAAGTTCGTCCTGCTCGACGAGAGCAATCGCCCCCGCGCGGTGAACGAGGCGGCGCTTCAGGCGAACGATCAATGAGCGTTTTCCTACTCGCCCCTGCCCGTGGCATGAGCACCTCTTTGGCCCGTGTTACCGCCCGTTTCGCCGCATCGCACCAAAGTGACGCCGCGCAGCCGCAAGGTTACGCGGTTGCCTCGCAAGTTGACGCCTTCCGGGCCCAAGGTGACGCCATCATGCGCAAGGCGACATTTCTTCCCCTGCACACTGTGACAAGTGTGACATCACCCCATCGAATCAGGACCCGAAATGGCTGATACCCAATACGACGTCATCGTGCTCGGCAGTGGCCCGGGCGGCTATGTCGCGGCGATCCGCTGCGCCCAGCTCGGCCTCAAGACCGCGATTGTGGAGCGCGAGAACCTGGGCGGCATCTGCCTCAACTGGGGCTGCATCCCGACCAAGGCGCTGCTGCGATCGGCCGAGATCTTCCACTACATGCAGCACGCGGGCGATTACGGCCTGAAGGTGCAGGGGATCGAGGCCGACCTCGCCGCGATCGTCAAGCGCAGCCGGGGCGTGGCCAAGCAGCTCAATCAGGGCGTCACCCACCTGATGAAGAAGAACAAGATCGCGGTCCACATGGGCGAGGGCGTGCTGACCGGCCCCACCAGCCTGACCGTGAAGGGTGAGAAGGGCGAGGAGAAGCTCACGGCCAAGCACGTGATCGTCGCCACCGGCGCGCGGGCGCGCGAACTGCCCTTCGCCAAGTCCGACGGCAAGCGCGTGTGGACCTATCGCCATGCGATGGTGCCCGAAGAAATGCCGAAGAAGCTGCTGGTGATTGGCAGCGGCGCGATCGGGATCGAGTTCGCCAGCTTCTACAACGACATGGGCAGCGAAGTGACCGTGGTCGAGATGCTCGACCGGATCGTGCCGGTCGAGGATGCGGACGTTTCGGCGTTCCTCGAGAAGAGCCTGACCAAGCAGGGCATGACGATCATGACCGGTGCCGGAGTCGAGGACCTCAAGGTCGGTGCCAGCGGCGTCAAGGCGAAGATCAAGGGGAAGGATGGCAAGGTCGCCGAAACCGAGTTCAGCCACGTGATCGTCGCGGTCGGCATCGTGCCCAACACCGAGAACATCGGGCTGGAGAAGCTCGCCGATCTCGACCGTGGGTTCATCCAGATCGATCCCTACGGTCGCACCAGGTCGAAGGGGCTGTGGGCCATCGGCGACTGCACGCCCGGCCCATGGCTGGCGCACAAGGCGAGCCACGAGGGCGTGACCGCCGCCGAAGCCATCGCGCAGGAACTGGGCAACAGGGACGTCCACCCCCACGCGCTCGACCGGAACAACATCCCGGGCTGCACCTACTGCCACCCCCAGGTCGCCAGCGTCGGCATGACCGAGGCGAAGGCAAAGGAAGCTGGGTATGAGGTCAAGGCCGGCACCTTCCCCTTCATCGGCAACGGCAAGGCGATCGCGCTGGGCGAGGCGGAAGGCTTCATCAAGACCGTGTTCGACGCCAGGACCGGCGAACTGCTGGGTGCCCACATGATCGGCGCCGAAGTGACCGAACTGATCCAGGGATACACCGTGGGCAAGCAGCTCGAGACGACCGAGGCCGAACTGATGCAGACGGTCTTCCCGCATCCGACCCTGAGCGAGATGATGCACGAAAGCGTGCTCGCGGCCTACGGACGGGCGCTGCACATCTAGTCGCAGCGCAGGGGAGGGCGAGATGACCGATTTCCTGATCCTCGCCTTCGTCATCCTGATGGCGGGCGTGGTCGCGGTACCGCTGGCGACGCGATACGGGTTGGGGTCGGTTCTGGGCTATCTGCTCGCGGGAATGGCGCTGTCGCCGTTGCTGGGTGCTCTCAATGTCGATGTAGAAGGCTTGCAGGTCTTCGCCGAGTTCGGCGTGGTGATGATGCTGTTCATCGTCGGGCTGGAGCTGGAGCCGAAGGCGCTGTGGGCCATGCGCGGGCGGCTGCTCGGCATGGGCGGCGGGCAGGTGGTGCTCAGCACCTTCGCGCTCGCTGCAGTGGCGCTGGCGTATGGTGCGGTGTGGCAGACGGCGCTGGCGATCGGCATGATCCTGGCGCTGTCCTCGACCGCGATCGTGGTGCAATCGCTGACGGAAAAAGGCCTGCTGCGCAGCACCGGGGGTGAAGCGAGCTTTTCCGTCCTGTTGTTTCAGGACGTGGCAGTAATCCCGATCCTCGCGCTGCTACCGCTTCTGGCGATGCCGGAATATGCCGCACTGGCGGCTGCGGACGGGCATGGCGGCCACGGCCACGGCATCGACATTACCGCCGGAATGCCTGCCTGGCTGGCTGCTATCGTGACGGTCGGCGCAGTCGTGGCGGTGGTGCTGATCGGTGTGTTCCTCACGCGCCCGGTGTTCCGCTACATCGCGCGGGCGAACCTGCGCGAACTGTTCACCGCCGCGGCGCTGGTGTTCGTCATCGGCATCGCGCTGCTGATGAGCATGGTCGGCCTGAGCCCCGCGCTCGGTACCTTCATCGCCGGGGTGGTGCTGGCGAACAGCGAGTATCGTCACGAACTCGAAAGCGACATCGACCCGTTCAAGGGGCTGCTGCTCGGGCTGTTTTTCATCACCGTGGGCGCAGGCATCGACTTCGAACTGGCGATGGCTGAATGGCAGACGGTGCTGTCCGCAGCTGCAATCGTGATTGCACTCAAGATTGCAGTGCTTGCATTCATCGGCAGGCTCGCCGGATTGCGGCGGCAGTCGGCGTGGTTGTTCTCGTTGTCGTTGCCGCAAGCGGGCGAGTTTGCCTTCGTTCTCATCGCCTTCGCGCTTGCCAGCTCGGTATTGCCGCCGGCCACCGCCGATCTGCTCCTGCTGGTCGTGGCGCTGACCATGCTCGTTACCCCGATGCTGTTCATCGCCTACGACCGCCTGATCGAAGCTGCCTACTGCAAAGGGGACGAGCGCGAGGCAGACGCGATCGAGGAGGACAACCCGATCATTATTGCCGGGCGCGGGCGCGTGGGCGGGATCGTCGACCGGATGCTCGATGCTGCCGGTCACCGGGCGACAGTGATCGACTACGACAGCGAACATATCGAACAACTCAAGAAGTTCGGCGCCAAGAGTTATTTCGGTGATGCGACCCGGCCGGACCTGCTCGCCAGCGCCGGGATTGCGCGGGCCAAGCTGCTGGTCGTCGCGCTCGACGAACGCGAGCAGATCGACAAGCTGACCCAATATGCGATCACCAACTTTCCGAAGCTGCATGTCGTCGTCCGCGCCAAGGACCGCGATCACGTCTATCGCCTGTGGGCGATGGGCGCACGCGACGTGATCCGCGAGACGTATGACAGTTCGCTGCGCATGGGCCGCTCAGCCTACGAAGCGCTCGGCGCGGACCGCCAGACCGCGCAGGCGATGGTCGATGCCTGGGAAGAACGCGACCGAACATCGATGCGCGCAGTGGCCGACCTTTATCGCCTCGACATTCCCAGCTGGGAGAACGAGCCTCTGCTGGCCAAGATCCGCGAGCTGCGCGCCGAATGGGACCCCAAGCTGCGCGAACAGATGGACGAGATCGTGGGGCGCAGCCGCTGAGCCAGTGGCTAGCGGTTGAGCCGGCCGGCGATCAGGCCGTCCACCAGGCTCGGATCCGCCAGCGTCGAGGTATCGCCCAGCGCTCCGTAATCGTTCTCAGCGATCTTGCGCAGGATGCGGCGCATGATCTTGCCCGAGCGGGTCTTGGGCAGGGCTGGGGTGAAGTGCAGGTGATCGGGCGATGCGATCGGCCCGATTTCCTTGCGCACATGCGCGCGCAGCTCCGCGGTCAGAGCCTCGTCGCCATCCTCGCCTGCGTTGAGTGTTACATAGCAATAGATACCCTGGCCCTTGATATCATGCGGGAAGCCGACCACTGCCGCCTCGGCCACCTTGGGATGAAGCACCAGCGCGCTTTCGACCTCCGCCGTACCCATCCGGTGTCCGGAGACGTTGATGACGTCATCCACCCTGCCCGTGATCCAATAATAACCGTCCTCATCACGGCGGCAGCCATCGCCGGTGAAATACTTGCCCCGATAGGCAGTGAAATAGGTTTGGACGAAACGGTCATGATCGCCGTAGACGGTCCGCGCCTGTCCCGGCCAGGAACGCGCGACGCACAGGTTGCCAGAGGCTTCGCCTTCCAGCACCACACCATCCGCATCGACCAGTTCAGGCACCACGCCGAAGAACGGGCGGCCAGCGCTGCCCGGCTTCATGTCGTGCGCGCCGGGCAGAGTGGTGATCATGATCCCGCCCGTTTCCGTCTGCCACCAGGTATCGACGACGGGCGTCTGGCCCCGGCCGACGTTGTCATGATACCAGCGCCACGCCTCGGGATTGATCGGTTCTCCGACACTGCCCAGCAGCCTCAGCTTCGAAAGATCGTGCCTGGCAACATGGCCTACGCCTTCACGCATCAGGGCCCGGATGGCGGTAGGCGCAGTGTAGAAGATGTTGACCCCGTGCTTGGCGCAGACCTGCCAGAACCGGTCGTGGTCGGGGTAATTCGGCACGCCTTCGAACATCAGTGCAGTCGCGCCATTCTGCAGTGGGCCGTAAACGATATAGCTGTGCCCGGTGACCCAGCCGATGTCGGCGGTGCACCAGTAAACCTCACCCGGCCGATAATCGAACACGTAGCGGAACGTGGTCTCCGTCCACACGGCATAGCCGCCGGTCGTGTGCAGCACGCCCTTAGGCTTGCCGGTGGAGCCTGACGTGTAGAGGATGAACAGCGGGTCTTCGGCATCCATTGGTTCGCAGGGGCACTCCTTGCCCACGTCCCCGGACAGCTCGTGATACCAAAAATCGCGACCAGCGTGCATTGCTACCGAAGCGCCGGTATGTCGTATCACCAACACAGCCTTGACCACGACCTTCTCAAGCGCGGCGTCGACATTCGCCTTGAGCGGGACCTTCTTCGAACCGCGCAGCCCCTCGTCGGCGGTGATTACCCAGTCGCTCGCGCAATCCTCGATCCGGCCGGCAATGGCTTCGGGGGAGAAACCGCCGAACACGACCGAATGTACCGCGCCGATCCGGACGCACGCGAGCATGGCGAAGGCGCCTTCCGGGATCATCGGCATGTAGATGGTGACGCGGTCACCCTTCGCGACGCCCAGCTTGCGCAGGGTGTTCGCCATGCGCATGACTTCGCGCTGGAGATCGGCATAAGTGATCCGTCGAACTTCGCCTTCCGGATCGTCCGGTTCGAAAATCAGCGCGATACGATCGCCATTTCCGGCCGCGACATGGCGATCGACGGCGTTATGGCAGATGTTCAGCTTGCCGCCTTCGAACCAGCGGATGTCGACGGGATCGAAGCTCCAGTTGGCGATCGTGGCTGGCTGCTCGAACCAGTCGAGCCGCGCTGCCTGCTCTGCCCAGAAGCTGTCAGGGTCGGCAATGCTGCGCGCATAGAGTGTTTCGTATTGTTCGGCCGTGCAGAGCGTCCCGGCCGATGCGCTGGCAGGTTTGCGGACCCATTGCTCTGCGACTGACATCACGCCTTCTCCCGGATCGGTTGTCCCCACGTTACCTGTAAAAACACAAACGTGAGCCGATTTCAGCTGCCAGATTATGCCCGGCTTATCCACCGCTAGCCATCCGTGCCAGCGATGTTTGCGCATCCGGCGAGCCTCAGGCTCGGCTAGTACCGGACCGTGATAACTATCGCATCGGAGTAAGTGCCCGCGCGAACTCGCTGATTACGGGGTATCCGCCCGTAAACTGCGAAACTTCGCCCGAAAAGAAGGAGCCCGTTCAGGGATGCGCTGAGCCTGCTGGAACCGCTGGTGCCATCGCCGAACGGAAGCGTTCGGGCGCTATCAACGAAGATATTATATTCGAGCGTGTTTTGACCCTGCTTCATCACGCGCCGCGCCGGGTTGCCGGATAATCCGGCGCTTGCTGCAACGTCGACCGATCCGAACAGGGCCACGACGCCGGTGCAATTGACCGAAACCGTTCCGGCTGCATCGTCAGGCGTGGATGCGTTCGGATCGTATACACCGAAGGTCACGTCGGACGTCGAAGCCGAACATGAGCATAATGTGCACGCCTTCGCAGGGCTCGGAAAGATGGCGCTGCCAAACAGGGCTGCGGTCGTCAGGCCGAGGAAGTTGGCCATGCCGGTTGGCAAGCACGTCATAAGGATACTCCTGGATCGCTTGATGGAGCGCAGATCACCGGCCTGTGTGCATCGGCCGCATGGAGAGGCGGCAACTCGGTTTCGCAGGCGAAGTGCTGGCCTTTGATCGACACGGTCATGCCGGGAGTGGTCGCCCCGAAATATACCAGGCCGTCATAACCCGTCAGGCCGACCAGGCTCGGTCCGAGGTAAACGTCCAGACCGGGTGGGACCGGCGCCCCTTCCTGATCGACGAACGCGACCGTCACCGACGTTCCGCGAGCACCCCCGAACCGCGCCTTTACCGCCTGTCGGAAGCCCGGCACGACCAGACTTTCGACCCCGTCGATGTCGGCATTGATCGGCAGCATGGATGCATCAAGGGAAATGCGGTTTTCAGTAAAGGGCCGAAGGCCCGGTATGATGGCCGGTTTCCCGCTGCTGACGCTGGCAGCGACAGGGCGGTTTTCGAGATAGAGGGCCACTGGTGCGTCGCTTTCCAGCTCGATTATCGCAAAGGCATCATCGATTCGAGGCGTCGCAACGATCTGGCCGGGCACCGCGACCAGCGCCCCGCGCGCATTCACCCGCAGACCGCTGCCGCCCTCGCTCCAGTCTCCTGAAAGTTCGATATCTCCCATGTGTGTTCGCAGTATACCAGTCGTGCTGATGTTCGGTCCGCGGCCGTGCGGCCCCAAGCTGGCAGCGACCTGGACGCCGAGCCCCTGGTCATTCGGCACATCGCGGCTGGCAATGGCGACCACACGAGAGTCGTCGACCCGGAAGCTGGCATGGCCGCGCCGGCCCAGACGGACGCTGGCCGATAGAAACGCACCCTGATCGATTTTGTCGCGGAATTGGGTGCGGCGATATCCCATGGTGAAGTACGCGCCATTCACCGATCGTGCGATGCTGATGTCGGTCGCGCGGTAGCCTTCTCCGTCGGACGATCGTGCATCGATGTGGCCAAGGCTCACATGGCCCAGAACGCCGAGCGATACCGTGCCGGCGATCGCGAGTTCTCGCTGGTAGGATCGTGCTCGCAAATGGCTGGTGTCGGGCTGACCTACCGTGGCGAATTCCCCATTATCGCGCTGGTAACTGAAAGTGACGGAATGGGTGGGGGCAATGCGCTGAAACTGGACGCGAGCGAACGTGCCGCGCCGGTCGTTGGAGCGTGAGACGGCCCCCGCCATGCTGAACTCGCCTATCGGGGACAGCACCCAGCCCAATGCCGCCCCGGCCATCTGGATCGATGGGCTGATTTCAGCCCGTCCCGAAGCTGTCAGAGTTTCGCTCAGCCCGACGCGGGCGAAAGCTGCGCCGAACGGCTGGCCATAATCGAAGCCGCGCACTGCGAAGTTTTCGCGCAGAAAACCTGCTTCGATCGAATAATCGGCCAGTCCGGGGATCAGCAGCCGCGAGCTGGTATAGAAACTTCGGGACACCTCGCGGCTGATGCCCGCGCTGTCTGTGACCCTCATGGTGACTTCGCCTGCACCGGAAAACATTGGCTGGTAATCGATCAGGAATGTGCCTGGCTGAACATCGAGGGAAGTCCTTGCACCAGCAGACAGAAGCTCGACCGTTGAGGGCTGCGTGGCGGAGCCTGCCAGGCTTGGGATCGGAAAGGTGATGCCGTCCGGGTCGAGCGAAAAGTCCGAACCGATCCTCACGCCCGCAAACCGCACCGGGGCGTTCCATTCCGCCGCTCGCGTGTTCGTGTCGCCGACGACCATGCGAATGCGGTTTGCTGGCAAGTCGCGCTGGTAGAACGTCTCCAGACGCACAGGCCCCCGGCGACCGGCCTGGAATAGAGCCGTGGTTCCAGCCAGGCCCCAGGGGCCGGACAGGCCGCTGTCGACAAATGCCGATGCCGACTGCTGCCCGCGCCAGTGCGATGCGACGAGATCGTAGCTGAGGAATGCCGCAGGAACTATCTCGCCTACCTGGGTCAGCTTCGGCCGCCGGGTGACACGAGCGGTCGGAAACACCGAGATATCGGCGTCGATCGTCAGCATGGTGCCGTCGTCGGACAGCCTGGCTGCCAATCCCGCGACAGACGACAGGGAAACATAATCCTCTCCATTTATGCGGATCTCGCCTGTCATCGCTGTGGGAAAGGCAACGAACTTCCGCAGGTCGGCGCTTCGCACCAGCAACTGGGCATTTTGTCCGGCAATCAGCACGGGATCGGACGATAACCGGCCGTTGATGATGAGCCCCACAGGGCGCACCGAATTGATGATTTCGGGCAGCAGGCGCGTGGCCTTAGAACTGGCAGTCAGCGGCAATTCCGTGGGGCTGTTCCCCTTTGCCCGCAGATCATCGGCCACCGCGCCAAGTGCGACGAGTGCGATGCACGACGATCGCCGCAGAAAAGGAGACATCACTCGCCCCCATCACTGACGAATGGCGGGCTTTTGCATCAGCGAGACAAGAGAGCCATCGGCCAGAGTAACGTCGATCCTGTCCAGGTTCGCACTACCTTCACATTCCCCGATCTGCCGACTGCCACCAGCCAACAGATAAAATGCCTGGTCCAAAGAGACGGGGTGCATGCCCGTGCGGTGGATAGAGAGCGCAGCGACCCGGGCGTGGGCAGAACCTTCATTGACGATCTTTAAGCACTCGTCTGCCGCGTTCGACCAGAAGAGGGAGGGCCGTGCATCGGGATCGGCGCGAAACACCGGAATGCTGATCTGCAATAGCGTGCTCAGGGTTCCTGAAGATCGTACGTCCCGCGGGATTTCGCTGACCAACAGGCGAAATGTATCCTCCGGCCCCTCTGCAGGGACTGGCAGGCTGCAGCGGACCAGGCGTGTGGTGCCGGCAGGGATCGTCACGATCGAAGGATTGACTACAAAATCTGGGGCCGCTTCCAACGCGTCCTCACCGTCCGGGTGCTGCCGCCAGCGATAGCCGCGGAACTGGACGGTAACCCCTTCAGCAGCATCGTTGCCCACATTCACCGAGCAGAACTGCTGGCCAGCGGCGACTTCAATCCGGATCGGCGCCACGGTCAAGGCTCCGGCATGTGCAGCGAAAGGGGCGGTCATCGCAAAAGCAGATGCGAACGCCATGATCGCCTGCGCCATTTGGTGTACCTTGCGCCGTCGCATCGCAAGCACCGTCAATACGTTACAGTAAATGTCACGGTGTCGCGATAATCCCCCGCCGGGACGGTCTGCTGTGCAGGTATCCTTCCGAATATCGACTGCACGGATCGCGCCACGCCAGCGGTGATCGCGGGCAGCGCGTCGACGCCGGGGGTCGCACCAATGTTCGTGATGCGAGCAGCATCCGAAAACAGCCCGTATCGCAGCCGGTTTGCACCACTCACCATCTGGCGGTCGGTGACGGTCGCACCCGAGGCTGCGCCCTGGTTCAGTGCGACCGTAAATATAGTGCCGGGCGTACACGTGACCGCAATGCTGGTACTGGCGTCTTTGGGCGCGCTGCTGGTGGGATCGTAAGAACCGAATGTCAGATTGTTCGCGGTGACGACGCAAGCCTCGACCACGGTCGCCGTCACGTCCATCGTCGTCTGCGCAGTTTGTGCCTGGGCTGCCCCGCCGACTCCGATGAGCAATAATCCCGCTACGTAATATTTCGACCCGAACACTTTGAAATCTCCTGACCCGTTTGACAGCGGGTTAGAGCGGTAAAGTTAATGGTCGCCGGGAAGGGGGCTAGGTGTCAAAACCTAGTGCTGTTCGAACCCGACTTACGGGTTCGGCCAAGCTGCTGCGGTGAGCGGACACGGCCGGCCAGCCGAATTCCGGTTCTGTCAGGCAGAAACACAGCAGAGTGGCGGACAGGGTGGGATTCGAACCCACGGAGGGCTTGCACCCTCGCCGGTTTTCAAGACCGGTGCATTCAACCGCTCTGCCACCTGTCCGCTCTGCGGGCTCGCTAGCTTGGTGGCGCCGATATGTCACCCTGTGCGTTGCTTGGATCATGAGAAAATCCGCTCACCGATGCTGCCGCGATAACCGTCGAAAATCATTTGCGGTTAAGCCCGCCTCTGTCACAAGCCGCCCCATGTTGTTTCGTGCGCTGCTTGCCGCCGCCCTCATTACGGGCCCGTTCCTCGTCGCACCCAAGGCATTGGCACAGCAATCGGGCGCTCAGCAGCAATTGGGCTTCGATGCCTATCTGCAGATCCTGATCGCCCGCGCCCGTGCCGAAGGTGTCAGCGAGAGCACCATCCGCCGTATGACCGAAGGGCTGACGCCCAACAGCCGCGTGATCGAACTCGATCGGGCACAGCCGGGGACGACATCGGGCAGCGGGTTCGCTCCTTTGGCACCCTATCTGGCGCGCCACGTTGACACGGCCCGCATCCGGGGTGGCCGGAACACGTATGCGTCCAGCACCGGCATACTCTCGGCGATCGAGCGGCAGTACGGCGTGCCCGGCCCGATCGTCGTCGCCATCTGGGGTCACGAAACCAACTATGGCAGCTACAAGGGCGATTTCGACCTGTCGCGCTCGCTTGCAACGCTCGCGTGGGAGGGCCGTCGCCGTGATTTGTTCGCTGGTGAATGGGTTGCGCTGATGAAGGTGGCGGACAAGGGCTATCCCCGCTCGAGCCTGGTGGGAAGCTGGGCCGGCGCTTTCGGCAATCCCCAGTTCCTCCCGAGCGTTTACCTGCGCCTTGCGGCCGATGGCGATGGCGACGGTCGCGCGGACATCATGAACAACCGGGCCGACACGCTCGCCTCGATCGCCAATTATTTCCGCGACGCCGGTTGGCGCAGCGGCCAGCCTTGGGGCGTGCGGACGAGCGTACCGGCGAATTTCGATTGGCGCGCGGTCAGCAGCAAGGTCGTCTCGCCCGTGTGCCCGCGCGTTCACGAGCGGCACAGCCAATGGAAGACCGTGCGCGAATGGCGCGAACTCGGCGTGCAACCCCAGCGGGCCCTGGGCGACAACGTCATGACCAGCCTGTTCCAGCCTGACGGGCCGGGTACGCCTGCGTGGCTCTTAACCTCAAATTATCGGGTTATCCTCGAATATAACTGCTCGAATTACTACGCCATGAGTGTGGGATTGCTTGCAGATGAGATTGCCCAATAACCTCCCGACAAGAAGCTTCCTTCTTGTTGGTCTGACTGCCGCCATCGGCGCCTGTTCGCTGATTCCAGGCGGGGAGAATCGTGTTGCCACCGCGCCTGCGGCAGGGGCTGTTTCGCCATATGGCCCGCAGGCCGATTACCCTATGGTGCTGGGGGAAGCGTTCACGGTCGATGGGCAGGAATATGTTCCCGCTGACACCGCGAGCTACGATGCAGTCGGCCGGGCGACGATCGACCCGGATGGTGGCACCGGGATTTCTATCGCGCATCGAACGCTTCCCTTGCCAAGCTACGTTGAACTGACTTCGCTCGAAACAGGTCGTACAATTCTTGCGCGCGTCGAACGGCGCGGGCCGATGACGGGTTCGCGCCTTGTGTCGCTGTCCCCTGCGGCACAGGCCCAGCTTGGCTCGGGCGAGGGCACTCCGGTACGGGTTCGCCGGGTAAACCCGCTGGAAAGCGAGCGGGCGGAACTGCGCGCCGGACGCGCGGTACCCGATCGCATGGATACGCCAAGGTCGCTCTTGTCCGTGCTTGCGCGCAAGCTGCCGCCGACAGTTGAAACCGTTGCGCCCACGCCGCTGTCCACACCGCAGCCAGCGATCACGGCAGCTGTTTCACCTGCCGCGCCGGTTCCGTTCGCTCGCGCGTTCGAGTCATCGAGAGAGCCTGGCCAGCCTGCTGTTCCCGCCAGCACTGCGACTGCACCGGCACGGGAACCGGTACCCGCCCGCACGGCCGGCGCGGGGGACTTCGTCATCCAGGCTGCAGCCTTCTCCAGCGAAGCCAATGCCAAGCGGGCAGCTGAGGCCATCGGCGGTTCCGTCAGTCAATCAGGACGCTTTTTCCGCGTTCGAACCGGCCCCTATTCAACTCGTGGACAGGCCGAGGCGGCGCTCGCCAAGGTTCGTGCGGCGGGCTATAGCGACGCCCGGATGTTCACAGTGGGATAGGCGCCGGCTCTCGCCGGTGAGCGGGAGTGATGAAAGCAAGTTTCCTGGGAAAGTCAGTGGCCGTCGCGGCAATGGCCTGGGCCGTCGCCGCGGGCGGAGCACGGCCGGCTGCTCCCGTTCCGCCGATCGAGCCGCAGGTGCAGATTGCCTATCTGCTGGATATTTCGTCCGGCCAGGTTCTCCACGCGCGTGAGGCCGATCGCCGGTTCGTCCCTGCTTCGATAACCAAGGTCATGACGCTGTTCGTCGCGTTCGAGATGATTGCGGCGGGCGAACTGTCGCCCGATGCACGTTTCGAAATGACCGACGCCGTTTTCCGCGACTGGGCCGGCAAGGGTTCGCGGATGTTCATTCCGGCGCGCGCTAGGGTCACGGTCGACGATCTGTTGCACGGCATCGCCTCCGTTTCCGCCAACGACGCATCGGCGGTTCTGGCGGTAGGTGCGGCAGGTTCGATCGAGGGGTGGTCGGCGCGAATGAACGCGGCTGCACGGGCGATCGGCATGCACGATTCGCATTTCAGCTCGCCCAATGGTCTGCCCGACGAAGGAAGGACATTCACCACAGCTGAGGATCTGGCCACGCTGGGCCGGGCGATGGTGACGCGCCATCCCAAACTCTATGCGCGGTACGTTGGCCAGCCAGGCTTTACTTACAATGGTATTACGCAGCCCAATCACGATCCCATCACGGGGACGGTGGTTGGAGCCGACGGCATCAAGACCGGATTCACCAATCAGGCGGGTTACGGATTCCTCGGATCTGCCCAGCGCGATGGGCGGCGCCTGGTCATGGTCGTTGCAGGGGCGGAAAATCCGGCAGCGCGCAAGCGTCTGGCTCAGGACCTGATGGAATGGGGATTTTCCGCCTATGCGGCGGAACCGCTATTTGCCGCGGGGGAGCAGATCGGCCGGGTGCGCGTCCAGGACGGGGCAGACCTGTCGGTGCCGGTTCATTCGGAATTGCCCGTCAACGCGACCTTCCCGCGGGGTTCGACCCGCGAGCTGACCATGACGCTCCATTACGACGGGCCCATCCGCGCGCCGGTCCGCAAGGGTGAAAAGGTCGCGGAGCTCGAGATATCGGTCGCGGGCCAGCCCCCTGCGCGAGTGCCATTGGTGGCCGCTGCGGATGTGGGTTCGGCCAGTGCGCTCGACCGGCTCCGCAACGGGCTTGCCGGACTGTTGCGATGACAGCCGGACGCTTCATCGCGTTGGAGGGCGGGGAAGGTTCGGGCAAATCCACGCACGCCCGGATGCTTGTCGAGTCGCTGGCACAACGAGGAATTGATGCTGTTCTGACGCGGGAACCGGGCGGAACTCCGGGTGCGGAAGCTATTCGGGAATTGCTACTTCATCCCCCGGGGGGCGAAGCAGACGGCGGCTGGAATGCGCGGGCAGAAGCACTGCTGTTTGCCGCCGCGCGATCGGACCATGTCGACAAACTGATCCGCCCGGCGCTGGCACGCGGGCAATGGGTGGTATGCGATCGGTTCGTCGATTCAAGCCGCGCTTACCAGGGCGGGGCAGGGGGGCTGGGCGATCATGCGATCGTCGGTCTGCACGAATTCGGCAGCGAAGGTTTTCGTCCCGATCTTACCGTGCTGATCGCGGTCGACCCGGCAACCGCTCGCGAACGTCTTGCCCACCGTGACGGCGATCGCACCGATGCAATCGGGGGTCGCGGTGCGCAATATCATGCCGCGGTGGCGTGCACCTTCGCGGCGCTGGCGGCGGATGAGCGCGGGTTCGTCACGATCGATGGCACTGGTTCCCGTGAAGAGGTCCACGCGCGGGTTATGGCAGCGCTCGGTCCCTTGCTGCGCGAACAGCAATGATATCCGGTCACGAACAGGCCTGGGCGCAGTGGAATGCTGCACTCGCCGGCCCGCGCATGCATCATGGCTGGATCCTGGCGGGCAAGCGGGGGCTGGGCAAGATGGCCTTCGCCCGCGCCGCAGCCCGCCAACTGGTGGCCGAACCCGGAATTGCCGCTGGCGAGGGTGAGCATCCCGACATCCTGGTCCTGACCCATCCGCCCAAGGACGACAAGGAAGCTGCCAAGAAGGCTGACGGCAAGCCGTTCGAGGTGAAGCGTAATATCCCGATCGATCTGGTCCGCGCGATGCAGCAGCGGCTCAATACCCGGCCAACGCTGGGCAGCCGGCGCGTCGTCATCGTCGATCCGGCCGATGATCTTGAGAAAAGTGCCTCGAACGCGCTGCTCAAAAGCCTGGAGGAACCACCGGCAGGCACCTATTTTCTCCTGGTGACGCACCGGCCCGCGCGGCTGCTGGCGACGATCCGTTCGCGGTGCCGCACACTGCGCTTCCCCGCGCTCGCCGACGACGAGATAGCGGAGATGATTGCGCGCGACGCGCCTCAAGTTGACGCGGCGACCCGGCTCGCCGCCGTTTCCGCCGCAGCCGGTTCGCCGGGGGCAGCGCGCGAATTCCTGGCGCTCGACCTTGGGCCGCTCGACGCCTTGATGCGCAAATTGGTGCGTGAAGGCGATCCGCAATTCGACCTTCGCGGGTCACTGGCCGCTGCCATCGGCTTACGCCCGGATCGCGACCGGCTCCAGGCTACGCTCGATCTCGCGCGCGCGGTCGTGGCGGCGGAGGCTGAGGGCGGCGAGGTGCTTCGCTACCGCGTGCTGGCCGATGTCCATGCCCGGCTTGTGACGCTGGCGGGACAGGTTCCGACTTACAACTTCGACCCCGGGCTACTGGCCATGGAAATCGGCACCTTGCTTGCCTCTGCCGCGCCCGCTAGCGACCGGGTCCATGTCTGACCCTTTCTATGTAACCACCGCGATCAACTATCCCAACGGTCGCCCGCACATTGGCCATGCATACGAAGCCGTGGCGGCCGACGTCATCGCGCGTTTCCAGCGGGCCATGGGGCGCGAGGTGCGCTTCCAGACCGGGACCGACGAACATGGCCTGAAAATGGCCCGCAAGGCAGCTGAACAAGGCAAGACTGCTCGACAACTAGCAGATGAAATGTCGTCACATTTCAAAGATATGGATGCCGCTCTTAACATTCAGTACGACCGCTTCATCCGGACGGTGGACGACGACCACTATCGCGCGAGCCAGGCGATCTGGCAGGCGATGGAAGCAAAGGGTGACCTCTATCTCGACCGTTACGAAGGCTGGTACTCGGTCCGAGACGAGGCGTTTTACGACGAGTCCGAACTGGTCGAAGGAGAAGAGGGCGAGCGTCTGTCTCCCCAGGGCACCCCGGTAGAGTGGACGGTAGAAGAAAGCTGGTTTTTCCGGCTGTCGAAATACGAGCAACCGCTGCTGGACCTGCTCGCGAAGCCCGGCTTCGTCGAACCGGAACGCAGCCGCAACGAAATGATCGCGTTCGTTTCGGGCGGGCTGAAAGACCTGTCGATCAGTCGCACCAGCTTCGACTGGGGCGTGCCGGTTCCTGGCAGCGACGGCCATGTGATGTACGTCTGGGTCGACGCGCTGACCAATTACATCACGGGTTTGGGATATCCGGACGAAACCGAATTGTGGCGTAAATTCTGGCCCGCCAGCCTGCACCTGATCGGTAAGGACATCGTCCGCTTCCACACCGTTTACTGGCCGGCTTTCTTGATGAGCGCGGGGCTGCCGGTTCCGCAGAAGGTCTTTGCGCACGGCTTCCTGCTCAATCGCGGGCAGAAGGAGTCGAAGTCTCTCGGCAACGTCACCGATCCGCTTGAGCTGATCGAGCGGTTCGGGGTGGAACCTCTTCGCTATTTCTTCATGCGTGAAATCGCCTTCGGGCAGGATGGGAGCTATTCCGCCGAAGCGATCGTAACCCGCGCCAATGCTGAGCTGGCCAACAGTTTCGGCAACCTGGCGCAGCGAACCTTGTCGATGATTTTCAAGAACCTCGATGGCAAACTTCAGGCCGTCAGCCCTCATCCTGACGATCTCGACCTGATGGCCAGGGTGCGTACGGCCTGTGCTGAAGACCTGCCGCGCGAATTCGAGGCACTGAATTTCTCCGTCGGTCTTGATGCGTGGATGCGCGCCGTTTTCGCCTGCAACCAGTATGTGGACGAACAGGCGCCGTGGGCACTGCGCAAGACGGACCCCGCTCGCATGACCGAAGTGTTGATGACGCTGTTCAAATGCGTGCGCGATCTGGCCATCGCGGTGCGCCCCGTCGTGCCGACCGCAGCGGACCGCCTGCTCGACCAGATGGGCGTGGCGGCTGATGGCAGAGATTACGCCGCTCTCTCCGATGACACCTGGTTCGATAAGCTGGTGAAAGCCGGGTTCGTGGTCGACAAGCCGGAAGGCGTTTTTCCGCGGCTCGAAATGCCGGCAGACGAGGCTGCCTGATGTTGATCGATAGCCACTGTCACCTTGAGTACGAGGGCTTGGTCGAAGACCGGGCCGGCGTGCTCGCGCGCGCCCGCGCTGCCGGTGTGCAGGGCTTTCTCAACATCTCCACGCGGCGCAGCGAATGGGCGCAGGTGGTCGGAACCGCGGAACGCGAAGCGGATGTATGGGCGAGTGTGGGCATTCACCCGCACGAAGCCGACCAGCACGCGGACCTGGGTGCCGAAGCGCTGCTGGCAGCGTGCGATCATCCGCGGGTTATTGGCGTGGGCGAAACCGGGCTCGATTATTATTACGACAAGTCGGATCGCGCGGTTCAGCGCGATCTCTTCCGCGTGCACATCGGAGTTGCCCGGCGTACCGGATTGCCGCTGATCGTGCATACGCGCGATGCAGAGGCGGATACCGCAGCGATTCTGAGCGAGGAAATGGAGCAGGGCGCCTTCCCGGCGCTGATCCACTGCTTCACTGCATCTAGGCAGTTCGCCAGAACCGTGCTTGATCTGGGCCTCAGCATTTCCATCTCCGGTATCGTGACGTTCAAGAATGCTCGGGAACTTCAGGAAATCGCTTGCGAAGTTCCAATCGATCGCTTGCTGGTAGAAACTGACAGCCCGTTCCTTGCACCGGTGCCCCATCGCGGCCGGAAATGCGAACCGGCCTTCGTTCGCGATACGGCGGCGTTCATCGCCGAACGGCGCGGCCAGAGCCTCGAAAGCCTGGCCGAAGAGACAACGCGTAATTTCCACGCGCTGTTTGCAAAGGCTGCTGCGTGAAGGTCATCATCCTGGGATCGGGTACATCCACCGGGGTTCCGCGGATCGGCGGCGATTGGGGTGCTTGCGACCCGGCCGAACCGCGCAATCGCCGGACGCGTGTTTCGATCCTGGTGGAAAGCGAGGAGGGCAAACGCCTGCTCGTCGATACGTCCACCGATCTCAGGCAGCAGCTTCTGGTCAATGATATCGAGGCAGTCGATGCGGTCTTCTGGACCCATGATCACGCCGATCATTGCCACGGCATCGATGACCTTAGGGTCATGCGGTATGGCCGCAATGCACCGCTGCCGGGTTATGGTTCGACCGAAACCGTTCGTCGGCTGCGTCAACGGTTCGACTACGTGTTTGCAGGCCAGCACGGATACCCCACCATTGTCAGCCTGGACACGCTGGAACGGGTGAGGATCTGTGCCGGTTTTTCAGTAAAGTCCTGCCAGATGCCGCATGGACCAACGGAATCCACGGCATTCCGTTTCGAAAGTGGTGGTAAGTCGGTGGTTTATGCGACGGACTTCAGCGAAATTACAGGTACGATGCTGACGCTGTTCCGCGATGTAGACATACTGGTGACCGATTGCCTCCGGCGCGAGGCGCATCCCACGCATGCCAATCTCGAAATGGCCATCGATCTGGCACGGCGTACGCGCGCCGGGACGACCATTCTGACCCATTTGGACAAGAGCATGGATTACGCGTCAGTTTCGGCAGAAGTGCCGAGCGGCGTCTTGGTCGGCTATGACGGAATGGTGATCAAGGCATGAGCGAGAGCGCCATCGTTCAGATCGTTGCGCTGGTTGCATGGCTGGTGCTTGCCGTTGCCGCTTATGCCTCGCTGCGTCTCGAATGGAAAACCACCATTCGATATCTTCTGATCTGGGGCACGATTTTCGCGGGCACAGCGCTGATCATGAGTTTGGCGATGGGGTAGCTCCCGTGCAAACCCCATCCGATTTAACATAATATATATTATCACTCTGGGCAGGCGCCACGTTCCCCGATCCCTGCATTCCAGCCTAACCGATCCAAGGACCGTTATGCCATTCAGCATCGACCGCTTGCTTCAGATTTTGCGCACGTTGCGCGACCCAGACGTCGGCTGCGAATGGGATCGCGCACAACGTTTTGAAACGATCGTTCCGCATACCATCGAAGAAGCTTACGAGGTCGCCGACGCGGTCGCCCGCGGTGACATCGGTGATATTCGCGACGAACTCGGCGACCTGCTGTTCCAGGTGGTATTCCAGGCGCGCATTGCCGAAGAAGCCGGCTTGTTCGATTTTGACGCCGTGGCTGCGGCGATCGCTGACAAACTGGAAGCGCGGCATCCCCACATCTTCGGCGATGCGATGGCGAGCGAACCGATGCGCGAAGAGCGCTGGGAAACCATCAAGGCTGCGGAGCGCGACGCCAAAGGCGCGACCAGTGCGCTCGACGGGGTCGCGCTTGCACTCCCAGCGTTGATGCGCGCGGAAAAACTGCAAAAGCGCGCCGCACGGACGGGGTTCGATTGGCCTGATCCGGATGGCCCGGCTGACAAGCTGCTGGAAGAGATGCGCGAGCTGGCTGAAGCATCGCCGGATCAGCGCGAGGAAGAAGCTGGCGATCTGCTATTTGCGGCCGTCAATCTGGTACGTGCCTATGGCATTGCTCCGGAAACGGCACTGCGATCGGCCAATGCAAAGTTCGAGCGACGCTTTCGCGCGATGGAAGATATTGCGGGTGCCGACTTTTCTTCGCTCAGTCTCGAAGAGCAGGAGAAACTTTGGCAGTGCATCAAATTGGCGGAAGGCAAGGCTGCGGCCTAAAGTGACTGAAACCGTCCGAATTCCTTGGGCGTCAGACGTACTGTAACCACCACGCCGGGCTGCCCATCGACCGGTTGCTGCGCCTCGTCCATAACCTGGCCGTGCTGATGCAGCCATGAAAGCCGCCGCCCGTCGCCGCTGGGCACGGCAATCTGGTACTGCCGCGCGCCCGAGGTCAGCAGTGCGTCGGCGCGGGCCAGCAAGGCGTCCACACCCTCCCCACTTCCTGCCGAGACAAGAATGGTGTTGGGATCGCCGCTACTGATGTCCTGAAGGTCCGCCAGTCTGTCGGCATCGAGCAGGTCGATCTTGTTCCATGCCTCGATGATCGGGATAGTGCTGCCCTCGCCCTCGCCCTCGCCCTCGTTTTCAACGATTCCCAGATCGGCAAGAATTTCAAGCACCTGGGATTTTTGGGCCTGTGCCGCTTCGCTCGCGATGTCGCGAACATGGACGATGACATCGGCCCCCGTCACCTCTTCAAGAGTGGCCCGGAACGCGGCAACCAGCTGCGTTGGCAAGTCAGAAATGAACCCGACCGTATCGGACAGGATTGCCTTTTCCACCCCCGGCAGGCGGATCGCCCGCATGGTCGGGTCGAGCGTGGCGAACAGCAAATCCTCCGCCATGACGTCAGCGCCTGTCAAGCGATTGAACAGGGTGGACTTTCCAGCGTTCGTATAACCGACCAGCGCGATGACCGGCCATGGTGCGCGACCCCGGCGCTGGCGATGCAAGGCACGCGTGCGGCGCACCTGTTCCAGTTCCTTGCGCAGGCGGCCCATGCGCTGGCGGATCATCCGGCGGTCAGCTTCGATCTGCGTTTCGCCCGGGCCGCCTAGAAAGCCGAAGCCGCCCCGCTGCCGTTCCAGGTGGGTCCAGCTGCGCACCAGCCGACTTTGCTGATAGTCGAGATGAGCCAGCTCGACCTGCAATCGGCCTTCCGCCGTGGCGGCACGTTCACCAAATATTTCGAGGATCAGGCCCGTCCGATCGATCACCTTTCGCTTGAGCGTTTCCTCGAGATTGCGCTGCTGAATGGGGCTCAGCGCTCCATCGATGACGACCAGTTCGGCCTGTTCCTGCTCACACTTGGTGGCGATGCTCTCGACCTGACCTGAACCGAACAGGGTGCCGGGCCGCACTTGCCGCACGGGCAGCACGAAAGCGTCCGCGACGACGATGCCAATAGCCAGAGCCAGGCCGCACGCCTCCTCCAGCCGCGCCTCCGCCTCGAGGTCGTGCCTGATGCCGCGAATGTCGGGGCAAACGACGATCGCCCGCGCGCCGCGCGAGACTTCGCCAAGCAGATCGTCGTCGAAACTCAGTCTTCTTCGCCTTCCCAGTCGTCGCTCAGATCCACATGGGTCGCCGGTTGTATGGTCGATACAGCATGCTTGTAGGCGAGTTGCACAAAGCCATCACGCTCCAGCAGGGTGCAGAACAGGTCATATGCGGCGATGCGGCCCTGCAGCATCACGCCGTTGACTAGGAACATCGTCACCTGCGCTTCTGCATCCTTGACCCGCGACAGGAAAACATCCTGCAGCAGGCGCTGTTTACGATTGCTGTCCTGGCTCGAAAACTGGCCCGCATCGATAGGCTGGCCGGGCATGATCGTTGAAATCGCGTGCTTGTAGACAAGCTGCGACTGCCCATCCCGGCGCAGCAGGATCGAAAAATTGTCGAACCATGTCACAATGCCCTGAAGCTTGACGCCCTTGACCAGGAACATGGTTACCGGCGCCTTGTTCTTGCGCAGCATGTTCAGAAAAGCGTCTTGCAAACTCTGTTGCTTACCTTCGCCCTTGCCGGAAGCGGGCGATGCCGGTGGGGCTGGTCGAGCAGATAGGGTACGTCCGGTTGCCATCTTTCGGTATCCTTTTATCTTTTGGCGGTACACGAGGTGGCCCGCAGTCTGGTCGACACACGGCCAGCGTGTCCCCGGTTTATGGTCAGGTTATATCCCCATAGTCGCCGCCAACGCAAACGCTTCGAAACGCGGTAGCGTTCCTGACATCAGAGCTAGCGCTCGTCGAAATGCCGTTCATTCATCCCGAGCAGCTTCAATTTGCGGTGCAAGGCAGAACGCTCCATTCCGATAAAGCTGGCTGTCTTCGAAATATTGCCGGAAAACCGGCGGATCTGCACTGTCAGGTATTCGCGCTCGAAATTCTCGCGGGCTTCTCGCAGCGGCGCACCCATCAGGGCCGAGATGCCCCCTCCCCCGCCCAGTTTCCCGCCGGTGACCTCGCTCGGCAGCATGTCGGGTTCGATCTCGGTGAGCCGATCTCGCGGGGTCAGGATAATGGTGCGCTCCACCACGTTGCGCAACTGGCGAACATTTCCTGGCCAATCGTAGGCCTGCAAAGCGGCCATCGCCTCGTCGGAAATCGTCGGTGGCGCAATGCCTTGCTCTGCAGCATAGCGTGTAAAGAAATGCTCGGCGAGCGCGGGAATGTCGTCCCGCCGTTCTGCCAGCGACGGCACCACGACCGGGACGACGTTGAGCCGATAGAACAAGTCTTCGCGGAAGCGCTTCTCTTCCATTTCCTTCTGCAAATCGCGCGAGGTGGACGAGACGACCCGAACATCGACGCCGATCTGTCGGTTGCCCCCGACACGAACGAAACTCTGTTCAGTCAGCACACGCAGTATCCGCGCCTGGGTCGACAGCGGCATGTCGGCTACTTCGTCGAGGTACAGCGTGCCCCCGTCCGCCATTTCGAGCAGGCCTGGGCGCACCAACTTCCCTTCCGCTTCCTCACCAAACAGCTCCTGTTCGAACCGTTCGGGGGTGATGCGGGCCGAATTGACGATTACGAAAGCGGATTCGCTGCGCGGGCTCCATGAATGAAGCAGCCGCGCTGCAACCTCCTTGCCGCCGCCCGCAGGGCCTGCGATCAGCACCCTGCTGCCCGTGTTGGCGACGCGTTTCAACGTAGCGCGCACTTGGTTGATGGCCGCGGAATTTCCGGTGAATTCCTCGCCATGGGAGAAACCTTGGCGCAGCCGAGTGTTCTCGCGGCGCAGGCGCTCGGTTTCGGTCGCCCGGTCGACGAGAAGCAACAGGCGTTCTGCCTCAAACGGTTTTTCGATAAATTCCATCGCCCCGCGGCTCACCGCGGCAACTGCCGTGTCGATATTGCCATGGCCCGAAAAGATGATGACCGGGAGTTCAGGCTCGCGCTTCTTGATCTCGTCCAGCACTTCCAGCCCGTCCATCGGGCTGCCGTGGAGCCAGACATCGAGCAGGACCAGGCTCGGGCGCCGTTCGTCCACCGCCCGCAAGGCCGCGTCGCTGTCGCCCGCTGTGCGACACTCATAGCCCTCGTCACTGAGGACCCCAGAAACGAGTTCACGAATATCGCGCTCGTCGTCCACGATCAGAATGTCCAAAGCCATCAGTTTGCGCACTCCGTTCTGGTTATCATTCGGCAGCTTCCTTCACGCGGTGCATAGGCTCGCGCGAGAACCGCAGTGTGACGCGCGATCCTCCCCCCGGTGCACCGCTGAAGCCCATCTCCCCCCCGTGTTCCTCGACGATCTTCTTGACGATCGCTAGCCCCAGTCCCGTCCCTTTTTCTCGCGTCGTGACGTAGGGTTCGACGATCCGGTCGCGGTCCTGCGGCAGGCCGATCCCGTTATCTTCCACGGTTATCGTCACATCGTTCGAATTCGCCGACATGCTGATCGCGATGCGCCCGCGATAATCGGGTTCGGCGGTCTTGGCCCGGGCCTCGATCGCTTCGACAGCGTTCTTGAGCACGTTCGTCATGGCCTGACCGACCTGATGGCGGTCGCAGCTGGCCGTGGCGGGTTCATCGTCCGTGCTGGTCAGGGAAAAGTCGATCTGCGGATGCGCCACTTCCTGCAGAAACAGCGCCTGCCGAACCAGATCCAGCACGTCTTCCTGGCGGAACACAGGCTTGGGCAACCGTGCGAAGGATGAGAATTCGTCGACCATCTTCCTGAGGTCGCCGACCTGACGCACGATGGTATTGGTCAACTCGTCGAACAGTTCACCATCAATTTCGATCTGCCTGCGATAGCGCCGCTTGAGCCGTTCAGTCGCAAGTTGGATCGGCGTCAACGGATTCTTGATTTCGTGCGCAATCCGGCGCGCAACGTCGGACCATGCCGCCTGACGCTGATCGAGAAGCTGACGGGTTATGTCCTCGAACGTGATGACCTTGCCATCGCTCATGTCTGCAATCTTGACGGCCAGCGTCAGCAGCTCCCGGTCGCGGCTGTGAGTGACGATCCCGGTAGCAAGCCCTGCTTCCACAAGAGCGCTGATCTGCGGTGCCAGTGTGGACAGCGCGATGCCGGTACCCGAAGCGTGATCGCTGCCCTGCAGCAGCTTTTGCGCAGGCCCGTTCATCAGGATGATCACACCGTCTGCGTCGACCGACAGCACCCCGGCCGAAACCGATTCCAGCACTGTTTCCATAAACGCGCGGCGCTGGTCCAGCTGGCGATTTGCGCCGACCAGCGCGTCGGTCTGGCGCTCGATCTGCGCTGTCATCCGATTGAACGCGCGGTTGAGCAGGCCGATTTCGTCGGCACCCGTCCGGCCCTCCACTCGCATGGCGAAATTGCCTGCGCCGACCTTGCGAGCGGCAAGCACCAGATCGGTTAGCGGTTCCACCTGCCGGTCCGCAAATCGCAAAGCGAACCAGACCGCAATGCCGAGCAAAGCAAGCGAGACGAAAAACAGCGCCAGGTTAAACCGCAATTGCAGAGCGCGTGCCCGGTTCGTCAGCGTATCGTAATTGAGCGCGATCGACTGCGCGCGCTCCCACGAATTGTAGGAACTCGCCTCGGAATTGCGCACGGTGTACAGGAATACGCCGTTTTCGAGATCAATCGGCGCAATGGCCTGAAGCCGGGCGTTTCGCGCCTCGGCAACCACGCGCTCGCCCGACTTGAGGCGCTTCAATTGGGCGGTACCGAACGTGCCGGGCTCACTTCCCGCGGTGATGTTGTAGGTTGCGACCGTGCGCAGTGATCCGTCGGTTTCCTGCAGAATGGCGGTCTCGTTGAGGTCGCGCGCCTGCATCTGATAATCGACGAATTCGACGAATTCGGCGTCGGTGAAGGCGACTTCGTCGGCGTTTTGGAAATAGAACCGCAGATCGCTGGCCATCGTAGTGGTCTCTTCGCTGACCTCCACGTGGTTCTGCTCGTAATATTCGCGCGCCAGTTCGTTCGCATTGCGCATCAACCCGCGAGACTGATCGGAAAACCAGAAGTCGACGCCCGATTGAAACAGGAACGCGGCGAAAGCCGCCACCAGCAGCGTTGGCACCGCTGCGACAAGGGAGAAGAAGAACACCAATCGGACATGGAGCCGGGCCGTGCTGCCTGCCGCGCGCCTTATCGCCATGCGGCGGCCGAACAGCACCATCACGGTCATTGCCGGAATCAGGGTACCGATCAGCAGCGACGCAACCTGCGCTGAAGGAAGCAGCTGGCCCTCGGGCGGCGCCGCAGTGAACGCAATCCAGGTGGTCGCCACCATCAGAGCGAACGTCAATGCGGCGACGATCTCGAGCCAGAAGAAGAAGTTCGCGCGCCGCGACGCGACCATGAGCCGGCGCCAGATGCGCGGGCTGCGTCGCGTGGCAGGTGTGAGCGCGGTGGCCATCGTTGCCCCGTTACAACGACGGTGTTGCATTTTTGCAAGAGGTATTTCGCCGGACCGCCTTCGGCAGACGTCGAAAGTCAGGGCCGGGCGTAATACTGCTCCGGATCAATCGCCAATTCGGCCAGCCGCTTGCGCAGCGTATTGCGGTTTATCCCGAGTAGCTTGGATGCGCGCAACTGGTTGCCACCCGTGCGCTCTAGCGCATGTTCGAACAGCGGCCGCTCGAATGCCGCCAGCGCAGCGTGATAAAGTGCGCCGTCAGGGGGCATCGCCTCGCCAAGCCAGCCCTGCAGCGCTTCGCCGAAGCTCCCGGTTCGCGCCGGGATCTGCCCCGCAAGCCCCTCCCCCAGAACCTCGCGCACGGACTGGGCGTCGATCATGTCTTCGCGGGCAAGTAGCGCCAGCCGGAAAACTGCATTGCGCAATTCGCGCACGTTGCCTCGCCACGGCCTTTGCTGCAGAATTTCCAGCGCCGAGGGATGAAGCGCCCGCGCCGGGAGCCCTTCCGCAATGGCCAGCCCGAGAAAATGGCGGGCCAGCGGCTCGATGTCGTCGACCCTGTCACGCAGCGGCGGCAACTGTATCGGCACCACGTTGAGGCGGTAGTAGAGATCCTCGCGAAACCGCCCTTCCCGGATCATCGGCGTGAGATCGCGATTGGTTGCGGCGATAATGCGGACGTTGACTGCGATTTCCTGTCGTCCACCGACGCGCCTTATCCGGCCGGATTGCAGAGCCCGCAGCAGGCGCGTCTGGGCGTCGGCTGGCATGTCGCCGATCTCGTCAAGAAACAGGGTTCCGCCATTGGCCTGTTCGAATTTGCCGATGGCCTGTGCCACGGCGCCGGTGAATGCCCCCTTCTCATGACCGAACAGCTCGCTCTCGATCAGCTCGCCGGGGATGGCTGCGGCGTTCACGGCGACGAACGGCCCGGTTTTACGATGACCCAACTGGTGGATCGCTTCCGCGACCAGTTCCTTGCCAGTGCCTGATTCGCCCAGGATCAACACGGTCAGGTCGTTGCGCAGGACCCGCGTGATCATCCGATAAACGCCCTGCATTGCCTGGCTGCGGCCGACCATCGGCAAACCTGCCGCGGGTTCTTCGCCAGCGATGGACCCGCCTCGACTGCCCACGGCCTGGTGAACCGCCCGGACCAGTTGATCGAGATCGAACGGCTTGGGAAAGTATTCGAACGCGCCTGCGTCGCTCGCCCGCACGGCCGTGTCGAGGGTGTTCTGCGCCGAAAGAACGATGACCGGCATGTCCGGCCAGGAACGCGCGATGTCGGCCAGTCCTTCGATGCCGTCTCCATCGGCAAGAATTACGTCGGTCAGCATCACCGCATAGCTGCGGCATTCCAACAGACGGTCGCGTTCCGCGATGCTGGGGCAACGGACGACGTCGAACCCTTCATCCGCCATCGCGGCCTCTATCACGGTGGCGATGGCGGCATCGTCTTCGACCAGCAGGATGCTGCGCGTCATGGCTTGGGTTCCTGCGCGATGGGCAGGTGCACACGAAACAGGGTCAATGCTCCGCTGGCGTCACGTTCGTGACTGATGCGGCCGTCCATATCGCCGACGAGTTTCTTGACCAATGCCAGCCCCAGCCCCTGACCTCCCTTCTTGCCGGTTACGAAGGGATCAAAGATCTGGCGTTCGATCGACTTGTCGATCCCGGGACCATTATCGATCACGGTGATTTCGACCGGCAGCTTGACCGATTTTCCGAGGCGGATGGCGTTGAGCGCGAACCCGCTGACGAACCGGGTGCGAACCCGCACCATCGGTTGATCCACTCCAAGGCACGCATCGCGTGCGTTGGCGATGAGATTGACCAAGACCTGTTCCAGCGCGTCCCGGCTGGCCAGCACGGCGGGGATCGAGGGGTCGAATTCCTCTTCGATCACGAAATCCGCGCTACTGCCCGCTCGCACGCTCTGGCAGGCGCCGCGGATGACCTCGTGCAGGTTAACCGGGCCAACAGGTTCCGGGGTTGCACTGCCCAGCCGCTGCATCCGGTCGATCAGGCGCGCGATCCGGTCTACTTCCTCGGCGATGACATTTGCCAGCTTGCGATCTTTCTCGTCGAGCTTGCGGGCGATCAGTTGCCCAGCACCGCGAATGGCGGCGAGCGGGTTCTTTATCTCGTGCGCCAGCACTGCTGGGGTGCGGAGAGGGCCCTCCCCTTCAGCCGGCCTCGCCATATCGTCCTGTCCGGCGTCGGTAAGTGTCATGACGCGCCAGCCAGGATGGGTAAGGATGGGCGAGACGGTAACATTCGCAACGACCGCGCGATCGCCAATCCGGATCGAGGTGCCGCGCGCGATCAGGCGCGATGTCCCGGACCAAAGCCGTTCCGGCAGGCGTGGCTCCTCGAAGTCCAGAATATCGGTTATGACGCTGCCGATCATGCGCCTAGCGCTGCGGCCGAGCATCTCTTCCGCCGCATTGTTGGCTTCCGCGACGCGCAATTCGGGGTCGAGCAGCAAAGTTGCGAATACGAAGCCCTGGATCTGCGCCTGAGCGTCTGGCTTCACAACGGTTTCAGTCACGCAGCCCTGCGCTTGAGAAACGGCGCGTAGAAGCGTTCGAGTTCGCCCAGCACCTGTTCCGGCTGATCGATGAAGTTGACGAAATTGCGAAATTCGGCCGATCCCGGCAATCCCTTGGTGTACCAGCCTAGATGCTTGCGCGCGATCTTGACGCCGACTTCGCTGCCGTAATGATCGAGCATTCGCCGGTAATGCTCGGTCATAACTGCATATTGCTCGTCGATTTCAGGTTCGGGAAGCCGCTCGCCGGTGCGCCACCAGTGCATGACCTGATTGAGGAGCCATGGCTTGCCGTAAGCACCGCGCCCGATCATCACGCCATCGGCGCCCGACTGCTCGAGCGCGCTGGCCGCATCCTCGATCCCGCAGATATCTCCGTTTACGATAACGGGAATCGACACCGCATCCTTCACCTTGCGGACGAACGCCCAATCCGCCTCGCCCTTGTACATCTGATTGCGGGTCCGCCCGTGGACGGTGATCATCTTCACGCCAATGTCCTGAGCGATCCGGGCAAGTTCCGGGGCGTTCTGGCTGTCGTGATCCCAGCCCATCCGCATCTTGACCGTGACCGGGACGTCCACCGCCTTGACGGTCGCTTCCATCAACTTCGTCGCCAGCGGAACCTCGCGCATCAGCGCGCTGCCAGCCATGCCATTGGTGACCTTGCGCACCGGGCAGCCGAAGTTGATGTCGATGATCTGCGCGCCGCGATCCTGGTTCAGCTTGGCTGCTTCGCCCATGCTTTCCGGGTCGCAGCCGACGAGTTGCATCGAAACCGGCTCCTCAATCGGGTCCCACGCAGCCTTCTGCACGCTCTGGCGGGTTTCGCGAATGGCGGCCTGGGTCGCGATCATTTCTGTCACGTTGAGGCCCGAGCCATAACGGCGCACAAGCGTGCGGAAGGGCAGATCGGTCACGCCGGTCATCGGCGCCAGTACAACAGGCGTCGCAATTGCGACTGGTCCGACCATGATGGGTTGGAGCGGCGGAGGGGGCGGTAACGAACGCATAGGGAAAGGTGCCTAAAATTTGGGCAGCGCATAGTGCATTGCCGCCGAGGTCGCAAGCGGCTAGCCCGCGCGGCGCCATGTGCGAGACACCCGCCCTGCCCCCGTTCGCCGCCGTCGTTGTCGCCGCTGGTCAAGGGCTGCGTGCCGGACAGGCCCTGCCCAAGCAGTTTGCGCCGTGGCGCGGCAAGCCGGTGCTGCGACACTCGGTCGAGGCTTTGCTTGCTGCCGGGGCAGACCCAATGATCGTGGCAATTCCAGAAGGTGCGGACGAAGTCGCGCGGACGACGCTCGTCGGTCTTGACCGGATCCATTTCGTTACAGGCGGCGCAACGCGGCAGCAGTCGGTTCGCAACGCGCTCGATATGCTAGGCGATACCGCGCAGGTGCTGATCCACGACGCGGCACGGCCGGTTATTCCCCATTCCGTGATACTGCGCCTGCTGACGGCCCTGGAAACGAGCGAGGGAGCCATACCTGTCCTTCCGGTGGTCGACAGCCTGGCCTTCGATCGAGACGGGCGGATGGACGGCAACGCCGATCGAAATGCCTTGCGCCGCGTTCAGACGCCGCAGGCCTTCCGCTTTGTTGACATCCTTGCCGCCCACCGGGCCTGGACCGGCGCTCCAACGGCGGGCGATGATGCCCAGGTGCTGCGGGCCCACGGCGGAAACGTCGCACTGGTTGTTGGCGACGAAGCGCTCCGCAAACTGACTTTCGCAGAGGATTTCATGACCGATATGCCGGCAATACGGATGGGCATGGGCTACGACGTCCATCGCCTCGCCGATGGGGAAGAGCTTTGGCTGGGCGGCGTGCGCATTCCGCACGATCGGGGGCTGGCCGGACACAGCGACGCTGATGTCGCCTTGCACGCGATCGTCGATGCGCTTCTGGGTGCTGTCGCCGCTGGAGACATCGGCGCGCATTTTCCGCCCAGCGATCCGCAGTGGAAAGGGGCAGATTCCGGTCAATTCCTTATTCACGCGGCGCGCCTCGTGGCGGAGGCTGGCTATACGGTGGGCAACATCGATCTGACGATCATTTGCGAAGCGCCCAAAATCGGGCCGCATCGCGAAACGATGCGCCGGCGCATCGCCGAACTCTTGGCGACGGACGTGGAGAGGATTAGCGTCAAGGCGACGACCACGGAACGGCTCGGCTTCGCCGGTCGCGGCGAGGGAATAGCGGCCCAGGCCGTCGCCACCGTCGTCAAACAGGTGAGCGTGCCATGATCGGACCAGGCCAATGACCGACCGGCTTTTGCCAGCGGATATCGAAGCGCGTGCGCGTGAAGTGGTGGAAGCCAATATTGCTGCCGGACGCACGATCGCGCTCGCGGAAAGCTGCACTGGCGGTCTCGTCGCCGGGGCCATCACCGAGGTCGCCGGTTCGTCGGCCGTACTCGATCGCGGGTTCGTGACCTATTCGAACGAGGCCAAGATGCAGATGCTGGGCGTGCCCGGCGACATCATCGAAGCCTTCGGAGCGGTCTCGATCGCGTGCGCGTGGGCAATGGCACAAGGCGCGCTGAAACGCAGCAATGCCGACGTGGCGGTGGCTGTCAGCGGTGTGGCAGGACCGGGTGGCGGCACGCTGCACAAACCGGTGGGCACCGTGGTATTCGCCCGCGCATTTCGCGACCAGCAGGGGGAGCCCGAGGGCGAAATCTATCGCTATGGCGATATTGGCCGCGCCGGCGTGCGCCGTCAGGCCGTGCTGTGCGCGCTGGAACTGCTGCTTCCGTAAAGCATCGCCGCCCGTGCTTCGAACGCGGCGACCATCTTGCGAAAAGCACGATCGAAGTATTGCCCGGCCAGCGCTTCGAACACGCGGCTCTTGAATGCGAAATCGACGGCGAAGTCGATCCGGCACCCGCCATTTGGCAGAGGTTCGAACCGCCAGACGTTATCGAGATCGCGCAGCGGCCCGTCGACGTAGATCACCTCGATTTCGCGCGGGCGATCCTTGATCACGCGCGAGGTGAAGCTTTCGCGGAAACTTTTGAAGCCAACCACCATGTCGGCAATCATTTCGCTGTCGCTGTTAGAGCGGACCCGTGTCGCGATCACCCAGGGCAGGAATTCGCGGTAACGGGCCACGTCGGCGACCAGGTCGAACATCTGCTCCGCGCTGTAGGGTAGCTCGCACGTTTCACGAATGCCTGGCATTCAGCGAGCCCTGGCTAGCTTCGCCTCGCGCGCGGCGCGCATCTGGGCGAAATCGTCGCCAGCGTGATAGCTCGAACGGGTCAGCGGGCTTGCAGCGACCTGGAGAAACCCTTTGGCCCGCGCGATCGAACCGTAGGCGGCGAAAGCCTTGGGCGTCACGAATTCTTCGACAGTCGCGTGCTTGGGCGTCGGGCGCAGGTACTGGCCCATGGTGATGAAATCGACGTCGGCACTGCGCATGTCATCCATCACCTGGTGAACCTCCAGCCGCTGTTCGCCCAGCCCCAGCATGATGCCCGACTTGGTGAAGATCATCGGATCGTGCGACTTCACTTCTTCGAGCAGCCGCAAGGAGGCATAGTAACGCGCACCAGGGCGGATCGTGGGGTACAGCCGCGGGACGGTTTCGAGATTGTGATTGTAAACGTCTGGTCCGGCCTCGCAAATTGCTTCGACCGCGGGACGCATCTTGTTCCGGAAATCGGGCGTGAGGATTTCGATCGTGGTATTCGGCGTCTCCCGCCGAAGCGCCTTGATCACCTTGACGAACTGCGATGCGCCGCCATCGGGCAGGTCGTCGCGGTCGACGCTGGTGATGACGATGTGTTCCAGCCCCATCTTGCCCGCAGCGATTGCGACGTTTTCAGGTTCCAGCGGATCGACTGTACGCGGCATCCCGGTCTTTACGTTGCAGAACGCACAGGCGCGGGTGCAGACGTCCCCCAGGATCATCACGGTTGCATGCTTCTTGGTCCAGCATTCGCCGATGTTGGGGCAAGCTGCCTCCTCACACACGGTGTTGAGGTTCAGGTCGCGCATCAGGCGCCGCGTTTCGTGATAACCGGCGCTGGTCGGCGCCTTGACCCGAATCCAGTCGGGCTTGCGCTCACGCGCAGGGCGGTCCTGATCCGGTTTCGGGGCGCTGGAGAGGTCGTTCATCGCCGCCCACTTAGGCTTGGCTCTTGCCAGAGGCAATGGCGCGCGGCATTCGCAAAAGTATGGACAGCATCACCGACACCCCGCTGGAGGGGCTCATCGCCGGATATCGTCGCTTTCGCGAAGGTCACTGGGCGGCTGAGCGAACACGCTGGGCATCGCTGGGCGAAGGGCAATCGCCACAGATCATGGTCATCGCCTGCTCCGACAGCCGCGTCGACCCGTCGCAGATCTTCGATGTGGACCCGGGCGAGATTTTCGTCGTGCGCAATGTGGCGGCGATGGTCCCCCCGTTCGAAACGACGCCCGGCCGGCACGGCGTTTCCGCCGCGCTCGAATTTGCCATCCAGTTTCTCAAGGTGCGCGAAGTCATGGTCATGGGTCACGGCCTGTGCGGCGGCTGCAAGGCAGCACTGACGCAGGACCTGCACGGCACGGAGCCGGGGCATGGTGGTTTCATTGCCGACTGGATCGGCATGCTGGACGAAGTGCGCGAACCGATCGCACGCGAACTGGGCGTCGACAATCGGGCTGCGGAGCGCGCAATGGAACTGGCGGCAGTCCGTCAGAGCCTGGCCAATCTGCGCACTTTTCCTTGCGTCGAGGAAAAGGAAGCGCGCGGCACTCTGACGTTGCGAGGTGCCTATTTTGCTATCTCGGACGGTGTTCTGCACCTGCTGGACGAATCCACCGGGACTTTCTCCGCCGTCGAATAGCCCTTGCTGAAGGTCTGCACGGCCCCCATTGCAAGCCATGCCTGAACTCGACCCCCGCAATATCGCCCTGCTGATCGATGCCGACAATGCCAGCCCGGCCGGGATCGATCCGGTCCTGACTGTCCTGGCGGAGCTTGGCCAGGTCAATATTCGGCGGGCCTACGGCAACTGGCGCAAGCCCAGCCTCAAGGGTTGGGTCGACCGGATGCATCGGTATGGCATCGAGCCGCAGCAGCAGTTCGACCTGACCAAGGGCAAGAACGCCACGGACATGAAAATGACCATCGATGCGCTCGATCTGCTTTATCGCGGACGCGTGCACGGCTTCGGGATCATGTCGAGCGACAGCGATTTCATGCCCCTGGCGATGCGCATCCGGCAGGATGGCCTGCCTGTGTACGGGTTCGGCAGCGCCAAGACGCCCGAAGGCTTCCGCGAGGCGTGCACCCGCTTCATCGATGTCGATGCGTTGATCCGGGCTGAGAAGGAAGCCGTCACATCCGCCCCGGCTGCAAAGGATGCGCCCGACACGGAGATGCTTCATCTGTTGTTCGACGCCTACAATGCCAGCAAGCGTGACGAGAATGGCTTTGCCAAGCTGTCAGAGGTCGGGCAGCGCGCGGGCAACCGTTCCAGCTTCGATACCCGCAATTACGGCTACGCCCGGTTGATCGACATGATCGAGGCGATTCCGAATTTCGCGCTCGATCGTCGCGAAAACGGACAGGTCTGGGTCAAGCGACTGCGCTGACGCATGAAAAAAGGCGCGGAAGCAAGCTCCCGCGCCTTTCATGAAAAACTTTACGCCAATCAGCTGGTCGTCGTGGCCGCAGCTGCCGGGGCAGTGCCGCGATTGACATAAATCGACCACAGCCGCGCGATAGCCGCGCGATCGCCCTGCACCTTGGCAAACGTCTCGGTTGCTTCAGCGGTCTTGCCCTGGTCAGCCAGTGCGATCCCAAGGCGCGTGAGAACGCGCGAATTGTCGACGCCCGGCTTTCCGAGAGCGACGCGGTACATTGCCTCAGCCTTCGCGGCATTGCCAGAGCTCAGGAACGAATCGCCCGCTGCAGTCGCGAGTGTCGCGGTCCCGCTGGCGGCCTGCGCATCGCGTTCAAGAGCGGGCTGGTCTGCCCGTTCGGCTGCAATGCGCCCACTGGCGATCTGCAGCACCTCTGCAACGAAGGTGTCATTCGCCTTGAGCTTGCCCTGTGCGACACCCTTGTCCGCAATGCGTTTCACTTCGGCCGGGAGGCGGCGTGCATCCGCAGCCTCGATATAGTCGACATAAGCACGACCGTCCCGCAGGGCGTTCGTGCGATCGGCGAGCCGCAGCAGGTCAAGCGTGGCGTGCGAATCGAGCTCCACCATGTTGCGCTGGATGCTGATCGCATCGCTCCAGCTCGTTTCCGATGGGTAATGTTTGACGTAGAGCGCCGCGAAGTCGCCGGCCTGTTCGCGCAGTTCGTTCTGATAGGCGATCGAGAGGCCACGTTTGATCCACGAGTCGGGGACTGTCTGTCCGCCAGCCGCACGCTGGTCGATCATGTTTTCGAGAAACTCGAGACCTTGTGCATGATTGCCTTGCTCGAAGTAAAGCTCGGCCATCATCGCGCGCATATCGTCCGCACCAAACCGGCGAGTGGTGCCATCGGCGAGCGTACCGTCGAAACTGTAATCCGCAGCAATGGCGGCTTCGAGATAGCGACGAGCCGCATCGAAATCGTTGCTCTGGCTGGCGAGCTGGTAGGCAGTGAAATTATACTGCCCCAACTTGGTCGCGTCGGCACGGCCGCTGGCGATCATCAGATCGAGACCCTGGCGCTGCAACGCAGTATCGCTGGTCTGGGTGCCGATGTTGTAGACCAAACCGCCGGCCGCGCTTTTGTCGTCGGGAGTTTCGGCCGCAGCAATCACTGCGGGCAACTGCGCCTTGGCGCCAGCCGCGTCCCCAGCCTTCGACAGATCTTCAACAGGCTTGTAGGCCTCAACAAACTTTTTCGAGTAATTGGCCTTGGGCGCTGCAGCCTCTTCCTTCTTCTTGCGCTGTGCTTCAGCCGGCGCTTCCAGGGCAACCGCGCCCAATGCGGTGCCGCATGCGAGGGCGATCGCGAGAGCAAACTTGCTGCCTGCGCTGCGGGCGGTGTTACGGGCGAAAACGTGCATCGGGGTCTCTCCCACAAAAATAGATCGGAGGCATTCTAAGAAGAGGAATGCCGGTCAAGCGCGCTAGTGCCGCGTCGGCTCCGGCATTGCAAATTCTTATGCGGCGGGCGTGCTGAACGCCCTTTGAATAAGGCATACATCGCCGGTTCGCCGGCTGCGCTGACAGCACGCTCCGCAAATGTGGAAAACGCCCTGATTCCGGCCCGTCTCACCGCGTGGAAAGTGGCGATTTCGGGGCGGGTGTCCTACATTGCAGCGATCCGGCGCCGAATGCGCCAATACATCCGGAAGATCCTTTCTTGAACGACCTTACCGACACCCCAGCACCCGCGTTTGCACCCGATGAATTCGAGCGGATCGATATCGTCGAAGAGATGAAGACCAGCTATCTCGATTACGCGATGAGCGTGATCGTAAGCCGCGCACTGCCCGACGTGCGCGATGGTCTCAAGCCGGTCCACCGCCGTATCCTTTTCGCCAGCCAGGAAGGCGGCTTCGTCGCCGGGCGGCCCTATCGCAAGAGCGCGAAGATCGTCGGCGACGTCATGGGTAACTACCACCCTCACGGCGATGCGGCGATCTACGACGCGCTGGCTCGAATGACGCAGGACTGGTCGCTGCGGGTGCCGCTGGTCGATGGCCAGGGCAACTTCGGCTCGATGGACCCCGATCCCCCGGCCTCCATGCGATATACCGAGGCGCGCCTTGCCAAGGTCGCCAACAGCCTGCTCGACGATCTCGACAAGGATACGGTCGACTTCACCGATAACTATGACGGTTCGCGGCAGGAGCCGACCGTCCTTCCGGCGCGCTTCCCCAATCTGCTGGTCAATGGTGCGGGCGGTATTGCGGTCGGCATGGCGACCAACATTCCGCCGCATAACCTTGGCGAGGTGATCGACGGCTGCTTCGCCTATATGGACAACCCCGGTATCTCGAGCGAGGAATTGCACGAGATCATCCCCGGGCCGGATTTTCCCACCGCCCCGCTCATCCTGGGCAAGTCGGGCGCCCGTGCCGCCTACACAACCGGTCGCGGTTCCATCCTTATGCGCGCCCGGCACTCGATCGAAACGGGGCGCGGCGATCGCCAGTCGATCGTGCTGACATCGATTCCTTACCAGGTAGGCAAATCGGGCCTCGTCGAAAAAATTGCCGAAGCCGCCAAGGAAAAGCGGATCGAGGGCGTTTCGGACATCCGTGACGAATCGAGCCGCGAAGGCGTGCGCGTGGTGGTGGACCTGAAGCGCGATGCAACGCCCGAGGTCGTGCTCAACCAGATCTGGCGCCATACGCCGGCGCAAGCGAGCTTTCCCGCAAACATGCTCGCGATCCGCGGCGGGCGCCCCGAAGTGCTTGCGCTGCGCGATTTCATCCAGGCATTCATCGCTTTCCGCGAGGAAGTGATCACCCGCCGTACCAAGTTTGAACTGAACAAGGCGCGCGAGCGGGCACATATCTTGCTCGGCCTGGTGGTCGCCGTTTCGAATCTCGACGAAGTCGTGGCGATGATCCGCGGTTCGTCGAACCCCGCCGCCGCACGCGCCAAGCTGCTCGCCAAGGAATGGCCGATCGGCGACATCGCGCAGTACATCGCGCTGGTCGAAGCGATCGAGCCGAGCGCCGACGAGCATGGCGGCACTTATCGCCTCAGCGAACGGCAGGTGAAAGCGATCCTCGATCTGCGTCTCCACCGCCTGACCGCGCTTGGCCGCGACGAGATCGGCGACGAGCTCAAGGAACTGTCGCTGTCGATCGAGGAATATCTCTCGATCCTCGCCGACCGGGTGAAGCTCTATGGGGTCATGCGCGGCGAGTTGCAGGAAATCCGCGATCTTTACGCCACCCCGCGCGTCAGCGAGATTGCGCCTGCCTGGGACGGTCTCGACGATGAAGACCTGATCGAGCGCGATGAAATGGTCGTGACCGTCACCCATGACGGCTACATCAAGCGCACGCCGCTTTCCACGTTCCGCGCCCAGAACCGCGGCGGCAAGGGCCGCAGCGGCATGGCGACCAAGGACGAGGACGCGGTGCGCGAGATGTTCGTCACCAGCACCCACAATCCCGTGCTGTTCTTCTCCACGCACGGCAAGGTTTACCGCCTGAAGGTCTGGAAGCTGCCCGAAGGCGGCCCGACCACGCGCGGGCGGCCGATCGTCAACCTCCTGCCTGCTCTGGACGAAGGCGAAACCATCCGGACGGTTCTGCCGCTGCCGGAAGATGAAAGCACCTGGGGCGCACTCAGCGTCGTATTCGCAACGGCCAAGGGCAACGTGCGGCGCAATTCCATGGACGCCTTTGCCAATATCCCGTCGAACGGCAAATTCGCGATGCGTTTCGAAGACGGTTCGGACGATTATCTGATTGGCGTCGCACTGCTGGATTCATCCGACGACGTGCTGCTGGCGAGCCGTCAGGGCAAGGCGATCCGCTTTGCCGCAGAAGACGTGCGCGAATTCACCTCGCGCACCTCGACCGGCGTGCGCGGCATGCTGCTGAAAAAGGATGACGAGGTTGTCTCGCTGTCGATCCTGCACAAGGTCGGCACCGACACCGATGAACGCGAACAATACCTCCGCTTCGCCCCGTGGAAGGCGGAAAAGGAGGGCGAACCGGAATTGTCCGTCGAACGGTTCACGGAACTGGCGGAAAAGGAACAGTTCATCCTTACCGTCTGTGCGAATGGTTATGGCAAGCTGTCCTCCGCCTATGAATACCGGCGCACCGGGCGCGGCGGCCAGGGGATTACCAATATCGACAACATCAACCGCAACGGACCGGTCGTGGCGAGTTTCGCCGCAACCAAGGCCGATCACCTGATGCTGGTGACCGACCAGGCCAAGCTGATCCGCCTGCCGCTCGAAAGTCTGCGGGTGATCGGGCGTGGTTCGGCGGGTGTGCGGTTGTTCCACGTCGCCCAGAACGAGCATGTCGTCAGCGCGGTCCGGCTGGACGAACAGGAACAGCCCGAAAACGAGGCGGAGGAAGCGGTGCTGGAAGAAATGATCGGCCGCGACAGCGCGCGCACCGCGCCTGAAACGACGCCGCACAGCGATGATGACATTGGCAGGGAGCCGGACGCCTAGCGGGCGCGAAGTTCCCCGCGCAGGGTCTGGACCACGCCCGTCGCTATCAGGAGCTGGCCGCTGTAGTACAGCGGCCAGACCATCCATTCCGCAAGGGCGTTATCGCCCAAGGGGCCCATGCGGCTGAAGATTAGCCAGTCGGACGATACGAACAGTACCGCGCCTGTCGCGACGCGGCCGCGCGGGAAACGGCTGAGAAAGGCTGCTGCTGCCATCGCGCCAAGGGCAACGGCGTAAACCATGACCAGCAAGTCCTTGCTGAGCAGCCATGCGACCATCGGGGTGAGCGCGAAGAGCGCGCTGGCCAACAGTCTTTCAAACGGCCGGTTCCGATCGCGTGGATTACGCAGGTACAGTGCGATCGCCACGCAATGCGCGATAAGGAATGCCGCGCCGCCGGCAATGAAACTGAATTCGATCGCCATGTCGCCCACCGCACCGATTGCCATGACCAGAGCGATCAGCTTTGCCTCTGCCGATCGGTGCCGCTGAACGGCGTAAATTGCCAGCAAGGCAACGCCCGCGCCCTTCAGCAGCATCAGCCAAAGGCCCGGAACCGGATTGTCGGCGAAAAAGTAATAAAGTGCCGCCGCCACAATACTGGCCAGCAGCCAGGGTCTGTGTTCGGCAAGTGCGCGTTTCGGCATTGGTCCCCCTCCCCCAAGCTTGGACTTGAACCAACGGCCCGGCAAGCACATGGGTCCGCGGATGAAACACGATGTCCACATTATCGGCGGCGGCCTTGCTGGCAGCGAAGCCGCCTGGCAGCTGGCCGAGGCCGGGTTCAAAGTCCGCCTGTCCGAAATGCGCGGGAGCGGCAGCACGACGCCCGCGCACGAAACCGATGGTCTGGCCGAGCTGGTCTGTTCCAACAGTTTCCGGTCCGATGACGACACCAAGAATGCCGTCGGTTTGATGCATCACGAAATGCGCCGCCTCGGCAGCCTGGTGATGCGCGCGGGAGAAATGGCGCGGGTTCCGGCAGGTTCGGCCATGGCGGTGGACCGCGACGTTTTCTCGGCTGAGGTCGAGCGCGCCCTGACTGCGCATCCCAATGTCGAGGTTGTGCGCGAGCGGATCGATGCCCTGCCGCAGTCCGGGCCGACCATTGTCGCCACCGGCCCGCTTACTGCCGAGGCGCTGGCCCAAAGCATCGTTACCGCCACCGGGCAGGATCGGCTTGCTTTCTTCGACGCCATCGCCCCGATCGTTCATCGCGATTCCATCAACATGGACGTGTGCTGGATGCAGAGTCGCTGGAACAAGGTCGACAGCGCGGGGGGCGATGGCAAGGATTACATCAACTGCCCGATGACGCGCGAACAATACCTCGCATTTCATCAGGGGCTGCTCGACGGAGAGAAGACCGAGTTCAAGGAATGGGAGGCCAACACGCCCTACTTCGACGGCTGCATGCCGATCGAGGTCATGGCCGCACGCGGGGTCGATACGCTGCGCTTCGGCCCGATGAAGCCCGTCGGCCTCGACAATCCGCACGATCGAACGCCGGAGTTTCCGCAAGGGCGCTGGCCATATGCCGTGGTTCAGCTGCGCCAGGACAACAAACTGGGCACGCTGTGGAACATGGTCGGATTCCAGACCAAGCTGAAACATGGCGCGCAGGTTGAATTGTTCCGCACGATTCCGGGGCTCGAGAACGCCGAGTTCGCCCGCCTGGGCGGCCTGCACCGCAATACCTTCCTCAACTCGCCGCTGGTGCTCGACCGGCAACTGCGCCTGAAAGGTGCCAATCACATCCGCTTTGCCGGCCAGGTGACGGGATGCGAAGGCTACGTGGAAAGCAGCGCAGTGGGGATCATGGCTGCGCTGATGACGGCGGCCGAGCTGGCCGGGCGGGAGTGGCTGCCCCCACCGCGGACCAGCGCAATGGGCGCGCTGCTTGCCCACATCACCGGCGATGCGGACGCAGAGACCTTCCAGCCCATGAACGTGAATTTCGGCCTGTTCCCGCCCCTGCACGATGTCGGCAAGAAGGTCCGCAAGGAAGCCTATACCGAGCGCGCAAAAGCCGATTTTGGCGTCTGGCTAATGGGCCAGTCCATGGTGCCCGCCTGATCAGCAGCGGCAATCCGGACGTTTTGTCCTCCTGGGGGCGGTGGTCGCAAACTCATCGGGCGTCAGGGACCCGTCGCCATTGGCGTCAGCACCGCTGAACCGGTCGACGGTCGTCACGGCCCATTCCTCGAACGTCAGCAGGTTGTTGCCGTCCTTATCGAGCTTGCGAAATGCGTCGGTCCTTGTGGACAGCATCTCGTTCCGGCTGATGCGGCCATCCCGGTCGCGATCGTAGCGGAAGAAACGGCGCTGCTCGCGGGTCAGTTCGGTCGCTTCGGGCGGCTCGGGGCCGCGCATAGTGCCTGGGTCAGCTTGCGGCAGTGCTTCGGAAGCTAAAGGTTCGGGGCCGGGTTCAGGGGGCGGGGCAGCCTGTTCGACTGCCGCCCTGCCCTGCCACCAGAACATGCCAACACCGGCCAGCAGCAGCGCCACCACTGCACCCAATACGGCCTGCTTCACCGGCGCCCCTCCCCATTAGAAAGAGAACCCTTAACCTACCGGCCCAGGATGCCAACCCGCATTGCCAGTAGCGCAGCTGATCGATCGGCCAACAGGCCTCGGTCCCCACTGACCATAGCCTTGCGCGACAGGGCCGAAAGCACCGCCAGAGGTCGCATGGTGCGGGGAAGACGAATAGCCGCCTGGTATAAATCCTCAGCACAGCGGCGCGCGGTGACACGCTCCTGCAGATCGCTGGCGTGAGCGGCAAAATCACCGAGCGCCCATATCGCTCCCGCACGGCGGACAGCATCCAGGTCGTGGATTCCCATCAGCTCGGCCAAAGCCACAAAAGGCCCAGCGCGCCCCCGTGCATATCGCGTCAGGGCAGATTCGGAGATTTGTTCCGGTGCGGCGAGCTCCTCCCACCCGTCCACAGCCCTTCGGAATTGCTCAAGTGCATTCGGGAAGTGCGCTGCCAGTTCGACCAGGGTCGGATCGCGATGCTCCTCGTTGGATGACAGCGCGTCGCGCCACCAGGCGAGGCGCAGCTGTCGCAGCATCGGCTCGCGTGCCTGCGCCACCACGTTCGCCAGAGTGAGATCGAACCGGATCACCGACAGCCAGGCGGGCCGCATCCGTGCGGGCGCATATGCCAGCGCCACGCGCTGAGGAAGGGGGAGTGAATCGAGTTTCATTCAAAAGCAGCCGGATAACTCCCACTCGCACGGCAGCGCGATGTCAATGGCGGCCGATTTGCAGTTTCTTAATGACGTCCTCCTAAGAACCGATGCGAACAACTGCGGAAGCTCCATGACTGGGATAGAAATCCTCCAACGGTTGGCGACGCTTTGCTCCGATCGACGCGGTAACTCCCTCCCGCTGTTCGCCGCGTCGTTGGTGCCGCTGATGGCAGTGGTGGGCGGCGGCGTGGATGCGAGCCGCGGCTATCTTACCAGAACTCAATTGCAGAACGCCTGCGACGCCGGCGCGCTTGCCGGGCGCCGCGCCATGGTCAAGACCGGGGATTACGAAGCCGCGGAAAAAGCCAAGGCCCGGCGAATGTTCGATGCCAATTTCGAGGGGGGCATTGTCGACGCACGCGGGATCAGTTTCCAGACGAGCGCCGACGACGAGGGAAGTGTCTTCGGCACGGCAACCGCCACGATCCCTACAGTGATCATGACGCTGTTCGGAAAAGACGAGCTCGCATTTTCGGTCGATTGCATGGCCGAATTGCAGATTACCAACTCGGATATCATGTTCGTTCTCGACGTGACCGGATCGATGGCTGGAACGCGCATCACGGGACTGCGTCAGGCCGTAAGGGATTTCCACCAGACGATCGCAACGTCGGTCACGACCGATGAAATCCGAATTCGTTACGGCTTCGTGCCCTACAGCATGACCGTCAATGCACGGGGCCTGCTGGTTAATGGCAACATGCCGATGGGCTACATCGCCGATCGGGTCCAGTATCAGACGCGCAGGGCCTATTTCAATTCGCCAGCGTACATCGCCTCTGGTTCCTCAACCAGCAACACGACAGAAACATATTCGAGCAATATTACTGAATCGAACTGCACCGCATATGGGGCGAACACATTCCCCACTAACCGCAGCAATCCGGAAACAGTGGGAACGCCGCCGAACGATACCCATCATAATACATATAGCTGGCAGAGTTGGACGAGGGTTTCCGGAAGCGGCACCAGTGCGTTAGGTGTGTGCAGGCGCAATAAGCGAACTGTTACGACGAGTTACGACACTGTCTATCAGTTCAGCTATTGGCGCTATGCGCAGGCATCCATCGATGTATCGGCTCTCAAGAGCTTCGGGCCGGTGTCTTTCGCGACCAACGTGTCAAGCTCAGGCTATGTCCCGAACCAGGGCCTATACGATATTCGTACCCTTGCAACCATGTCGGGCACGACAGGCGTCACCCGGACCAATTTCACCTGGGACGGCTGCATTGAGGAACGCGCGACGGTTTCCAATCTGGACATGGACCCGCCACCCTCCGGCGCGACCGACCTGGATATCAATTCCGCCCCCGATAGCGACGCAACGCGCTGGAAACCGTACTTCGCGCCAGCGGTTTTCGGTCGCGGCAACAATCATTCCGGCCTCAACTCGACCAGCAATCTCGCCAGCGCGACCAGCTATTGCCCGGCTCCGATGCGCCTGTTTCAGGAAGTCGAACTCGTTCCTAATTCAACCCCGACATGGCTTGACGATTATTTGAACAGCCTCGTCCCGGTCGGCGGTACGTATCACGACATCGGTATGATCTGGGGTGCCCGCCTCAGCAGTCCCAACGGTATTTTTGCCGACGTCGTCAATGATGAACCGGACCAACCCACGAACCGCCACATCATATTCATGACCGACGGCGAAATGGCACCCGAAATCGATTTCTATTCGGCTTATGGGCTGGAGCGTTATGATAATCGCATTGCTCCGGTAAACACCAGTCGCACTGGCTTGAGGCCATATCACAACTCGCGCTTTGTCGCTGCCTGCAATGCTGCAAAGGACGAGGGGTATACAGTCTGGGTCATCGGTTTTGGATCGGCCTTGACCGACGAGATGAGGGCCTGCGCCACCGGGCATCGAGCCTACTTCTCCAATGACAACGCCGAATTGAGCGCCACTTTCCGTTTCATCGCTGCCCAGGTTGCCGATCTGAGGCTTGGCGTATGAACTTGAGGGCAAACCTGCGTGAAAACTCCGAGGGCGTGACGCTCGTCGAGTTCGGGCTTGTCGCGCCGATACTGTTGATGACGATCTTCGGCATTTTCGACATCGGACACGGGCTCTACATGCAATCCGTGCTCCAGGGGGCAGTTCAGACTGCGGGCCGCGATGCCGGTCTCGAGGGTGGGCGTGCCGGCCAGGCGGCCATCGATCAGGCGGTCAAAACAAATATCCAAGCGGTCATGCCATTTGTCAAAGCAGAAGATATTTCCATTGTAAGAACCAACTACGAAAGTTTTAGCGATGTCGGGAAGTCGGAAGACTTCGATGATACTAACGGCAATAACACCTACGATATCACTGAATGTTTCACAGACCGAAACAACAACCAGATTTGGGATTCGGACAGGGGCGTCGGTGGACTGGGTGGGGCGGACGACATCGTACACTACAAGGTTATTGTAGGTTACGACCGGATCTTTCCGCTGTGGGGCATGTTGAACCAGTCCAATCGCGGCAGCATCCAAGCCACAACAGTCATGCGCAATCAGCCATTCGGCGAGCAGGCCACGCGGCGATCGGTACGGATTTGCCCATGATCGGTCGCACGGCTTCTGCATTCAGGGCGTTGCGGCAGTTCATCCACGCTCGTGAAGGTGTGGCGCTGGTTGAATTCGCCTATTCCTTGCCGATCATGGTCACTCTGGGCTTTGGCGGCATGGAATTGGTCAATTATACGACCACGCACTTGCGCGTGAACCAGATCGCCATTTCGCTGGCCGACAACGCTTCGCGCGCAAAGCAGGAAGTAGAAGGTGCCAACCCTCGTTTCCGCGAACTTGACGCCAACGAGTCCATTCTGGCGGCACAGCTGCAAGGTGGCAATCTCGACCTTGCGAAGAACGGCCGTGTCATACTTTCCAGTCTGGAGGTCAATCCCGACGGAGGGCAATGGATTCACTGGCAGCGGTGCGGTGGTGAAGCGACGCACGTATCGCGATATGGCCCGCAGGGCACCGGAGCCACCGGCACCGCGTTCGCAGGAATGGGCGAAGGGACACGCCGTGTTCAGGCTGAACCCCAGTTCGCGATCATGTATGCCGAAGTCTTCTACAATTATCGCCCGCTCATATTCGGTTGGATGATCCCGGAGCAGACCATCTACAAAACCGCGGCGATGTTCGTGCGCGATGATCGCGACTTGTCCGGGGCTGGCATTTTCGATCCGGCACCAAGCGTCGCAAAGCGCAGCACCTGCTGAGCCATACGAACAATCTCAACAAATTAACCATGACCCTTCGCGATGCGCTTACGCGGCAACGCTATCATCTCGGTTGTGGAACAGCGGGTTAGCCTTACCGCGCCTTGCGGCAATCTGTTGCGCGCGCTCGTGCGCGATCGCAGCGGCAACACGCTTGCCATCATGGCAGCAGCGCTGGGACCGCTTCTGGCACTGGTTGGTGGCGGGGTTGATCTGGGCCGCTCGCACCTCTCGCAAAGCCGTCTGCAACAGGCCTGCGACGCAGGCGTGCTGGCCGCGAGAAAGCGGTTAGGATCGCAAGCCGCCGTGTCGGGTGAGATACCGGACGCAGCAGCGGACGTTGGCCAGCGGTTCTTCAACATCAACTTCCGGGATGGCTCCTACGGCACGCGCGAGCGGAGTTTCGTGATGATGCTGGAAGATGATTTCGCCATCTCCGGCGTGGCCAGCGTTTCGGTGCCGACCACCATCATGCAGATCTTCGGCTTCACCGATATTCCCCTGCGGGTTCAGTGCGAGGCGCAGATCAATTTCGCCGACACCGACATCATGATGGTGCTCGACGTTACCGGATCGATGGCAGAGGTGAATCCGGGCGATGCCGTTCCGCGCATCGAGGTGTTGAAAGAAACCGTCGCCTCCTTCCACGGGCAATTGTCGGCCGCAGCCATGGCCGGTTCGCGCGTCCGTTATGGCTTCGTTCCCTACTCCACCAACGTCAACGTCCTTCACCTGCTGCGCGACGAGTGGGTCGTGGATGAATGGGCCTATCAATCGCGCAAGGCGTCGATTTCGCATGTTAATACCACGCGAACGCGCTGGGCGAATTTCCGCCATGTGTCGGGAACGCGCAATGAAACGGTGACAGGTAACTACGCGGCCTCGTTTGACGAACGCAGCGGCTACTATTGCCCCAACCGGCCCGCCGATACCTACAAACAGCAATACGTGAAAACGGGCACCACCACCGAAGTCGTGCTCGGCCCGCCACCAGGAACGCGAACGACAACCAGTTACCAGCGGACAACCAACGGTGCCGCCTATTCCACCAGGCTGTCCGGGCAAACTTGCAACATCATCCGCGTCGATTACGCCAACTACGTCGAGCAATACGATGAGATCCGCGAGCCAGCGATCGAGGTGCAGAATACATGGCTCTATGGCCAGTACCTCTACGATGTCAGCGACTGGCGCACCGCCTCCAACGGATGCATCGAGGAACGCGAAACATATGAAATCGTCGATTATGCCAACGTCGATTTTTCCCGTGCGCTCGATCTCGACCTCGATCTGATTCCGGGCTCGAACCCCGCTCACCGGAATGCTGGCCGCCTTGGTTCGCTGTTGTCACTGGATGTAAACGGCAGCGACGATGACGACGATGATGACGAAGATGATGATGATGATGATGATGATGATGACGTCAGCTTGCTGACGCTATCCTATGACGTTTCGAAGTGGCGCCCGATGTACCCGGGTCGGATTTTCCTGCGTGAAATGAAATGGGACGGTTCGGGTTCGTTCAAGACCAAGCCCAAGTCCACGACCGACGAATATATCGCGCCGGCCAGCATGGGCACCGCATCATGCCCTCCCCCTGCGCGTAAACTGGGCACGATCACCCCGGCAGAGCTCCAGACATATCTTGCCAATCTGCGCCCCAGCGGCAGCACGTACCACGACATCGGCATGATCTGGGGAGGACGCCTGATATCCCCCACCGGCCTGTTCGCGGCGGAGAATGCCGATCGCGGCGGCGGCCCCACCAGCAGGCATCTGATCTTCCTGACAGATGGCGAAACAGCCCCGCTCGACGTTGCCTATTCAAGCTATGGTGCCGAGCCCATCGATCGGCGTCGCTGGTCGCCATCGTCGGATCGTACGCTTGCAGACGTTGTCGAACAGCGCTTCACCGTCGCCTGCAACGAGGTGAAGAAGCGCAACATCACGGTCTGGGTCATCGGTTTCGGAACCGAGCTGACCGACGTCATGCGCCAATGCGCCGGCGAAGGGCGCTATTTCGAGGCAGCCGATGCCGCGGAACTCAATGCCTCGTTCGCGACCATTGCGGACAGCATTTCCGACCTGCGGGTGACCCGATGATATCGTCACCGGCTCTGCTGCGCGACAATTCCGGCGCGGCCCTGGTCGAATTCGCGCTGGTCGCGCCGGTTCTGCTCCTCCTGCTGCTCGGCATGTTCGACATGGGATACAATTACTACATCCAGTCGCAGCTTCAGGGCGCGGTTCTTCAGGCGGCGCGCGACTCCGGTATCGAAGGCGCCCAGGCACGCCGCGCTGCGATCGACGACCGCGTGATCGATGCCGTGCACGATATCGTGCCGGGAGCCGCGGTGACATTCGGCCGCCGGTCCTACGCCAAATTCGCCGATGTCGAGCAGGCGGAAGACTATACAGACATCAACGGCAACAGCCTGTGCGACGATGGCGAGCCGTTCGAGGATGCCAACGGCAACGGCACGTGGGACAAGGACCGCGGCATCGCCGGCATGGGCGGTGCGCGTGACGTGATCCTCTATTCGGTGACCATCAGCTATCGCCGTCCGTTCGGCGTCACGCAGATCGTCGGCCTGCCGCAGGATTTCAGCACGACCGCCACCACTGTCCTACGCAACCAGCCTTGGGCCGCCCAGTCGATCGAATCCCGGTTAGGCCGATGTTTCTGAGCCCCCTTACATGTCTTCTGCAGCGCCTCTGGCATGCACGTTCGGGCGCAGCAGCGACGGAGTTTGCGCTCGCGGCCCCCTTGTTGATGACGGCCGGGCTTTGGGGCGTCGAATCGGCCCATCGCGCGGTGCTCCAGATGCGGATCAGCCAGGTTGCGGTTCTGATCGCGGACAACGCTTCGCGCGTGGGCGAGAATTCGCTGCTTGGCGAAACGAAGCTGTTCGAAAGCGATCTGAACGACGTGCTTTACGGCGCGCACATCCAGGCCGGGTCCGGGGTGGACCTCTATCGTCATGGCCGGGTGATCCTGTCCAGTCTCGAGGTCGTGCCGAGTACGGAGGATCAGCAGTACATTCACTGGCAGCGTTGCAAGGGTAAACTGCGCCATACGTCGGGTTATGGCGTGGCTGGGGACGGCCTGACGAGCGAATTTCCCGGAATGGGCCCCCCGGGCGAAGAGATCATCGCATTCAAGGGCGAGGCGGTGATGTTCGTCGAGATATCTTACGAGTATCAGCCGTTGATCGCGGAAGCCTTCACTCGCGCGACCGAGTTGCGCGCCACGGCCGCGTTCAACGTGCGGGACAACCGCGACCTGGCCCGCATTCATCAGCGCGATGAAAGCGATCCCGATCCCGTGGCTTCATGCGACAAGTTCGACGGGGTCGGCGGGCTCAGCGAATGAGCCCGCCTCTCGCCACTCAGCGGTAGCAGACCTTGCGCGCCGCCTCGACGATGCGGGCTGCATCGATCAGGGCAAGCTTTTCGAGATTGGCGGCGTAAGGCAGCGGCACGTCTTCATCGCAGACGCGCAGGACAGGCGCATCGAGATGGTCGAAACCATCTTCCATGCAGATCGCCATCACTTCCGATGCGATCGAACAGGTTGGCCAGCCTTCTTCGGCAATGATCAGCCGGTTGGTTTTCGCCAGGCTGTCGAGGATCGCCTGCTTGTCCAGCGGGCGCAGCGTGCGAAGGTCGATCACCTCGGCCTCGATGCCCTCGCCTGCCAGCGTTTCGGCAGCCTCAAGCGCGAAACCGACACCGATCGAATAGCTGACAATGGTCACGTCGCTACCTTCGCGCATGACCCGCGCCTTGCCGATCGGCAGGACGTGATCGTCGAGCTCGGGCAGTTCGAAGGTCCGGCCGTAAACCAGTTCGTTTTCAAGGAACACGACCGGGTCTTCGCTGCGGATCGCCGCCTTCAGCAGGCCTTTGGCGTCGGAGCTGTCGTAGGGCGCAATCACGATCAGCCCCGGGACACTGGCGTACCATGGGCCGTAGTTCTGGCTGTGCTGCGCCCCGACGCGGCTGGCGGCAGCATTGGGCCCGCGGAACACCACCGGACAGCGCATCTGGCCGCCGCTCATGTAATTCGTCTTGGCGGCTGAGTTGATGATGTGATCGATCGCCTGCATGGCGAAGTTGAACGTCATGAACTCGACGATCGGGCGAAGGCCGCCCATCGCCGCGCCCGTGCCGATCCCGGCGAACCCGTATTCGGTGATCGGAGTGTCGATCACCCGCTTGGGCCCGAATTCGTCCAGCAAACCCTGCGTTACCTTGTAGGCGCCCTGATACTGGGCAACTTCCTCGCCCATCACGAAGACGCGTTCGTCGCGGCGCATTTCTTCCGCCATCGCATCACGCAGAGCTTCGCGCACGGTCACGCTCTTCATGTTGGTGCCGGCTGGCACCTCCGGATCGGCCTTGGGCTTCGTGGTCGGCCTGGACGGCGCAATTGCCTGTTCGGCGGCATCAACCTGCTTGGCCGGAGCCGGAGCGGGCTCGGGCGCTGCAGGGGATGCTTGATCGCCATCGGCATCGATCATTGCGATCACGGTGCCGACTTTCACGTTCTCCGTACCCTCGGCCACCATGATCTTGCCAAGCGTTCCCTCGTCGATCGCTTCGAATTCCATCGTCGCCTTGTCGGTTTCGATTTCAGCGATAACATCGCCCGGAGAGATCGCGTCGCCTTCCTGCTTGAGCCAGCGAGCAAGCGTGCCTTCTTCCATGGTGGGCGAAAGCGCGGGCATCTTCAGTTCGATCCCCATGGCTCAATACTCCCCGACCAGAACGTCGGTATAGAGTTCGCTCGCTTCGGGCTCGGGAGAATTCTCTGCAAAATCCGCCGATTCCGCCACGATCTTGCGAATGTCCTTGTCGATCGCCTTCAAATCGTCCTCGCTCTTGCCCTTTTCCAGCAATACCTTCTTCAGCCCTTCGATCGGGTCCTTGGTGTCGCGGTAATCCTGCACTTCCTCGCGCGTGCGATACTTGGCCGGATCGGACATGGAATGGCCGCGATAGCGATAGGTGTTGAGTTCCATCAGCACCGGACCATTGCCGTCGCGCACGTGCTTGAATGCGATCTCGGCGGCGCCGCGCACCTCGAGCACGTCCATCCCGTTCACGTCCATCCCGGGGATGCGGAACGCAGTACCACGGCGGTAGAATTCGGTTTCAGCGCTGGAGCGCGTGACGGCCGTGCCCATGGCATACTGGTTATTCTCGATGACAAACACCATCGGCAGCTTCCACAGGCTGGCCATGTTCATCGTTTCGTAGACCTGACCCTGGTTCGCCGCACCGTCGCCGAAATAGGCAAGGCACAGCCCCCCATCGTTATTGTACTGGTGCGCCAGCGCCAGGCCGCCGCCCAGCGCAACCTGCGCGCCGACGATGCCGTGCCCCCCATAGAATTTGTGCTCGGTGCTGAACATGTGCATCGAGCCGCCCTTGCCCTTCGAAATCCCTGCCTGGCGGCCCGTGAGTTCGGCCATGATGACGTTGGGATCGATGCCGTAGGCCAGCATGTGGCCGTGGTCGCGATAACCGGTGATAACGCTGTCGAGGCCTTCCTTGAGCGCCGACTGCAGCCCCACCGCAACCGCTTCCTGCCCGATGTAGAGGTGACAGAAGCCGCCGATCAGACCGAGACCGTAAAGCTGCCCGGCCTTTTCCTCGAACCGCCGGATCAGCAGCATCTGTTCGTAGAAATGCAGCATCTCGTCGACGCTGGCATCGTAGGAGCGCGATTTCGCATGCGCTTCTTGCAACGAATGCAGCGTGAAATCTCGACCTGTTTCAACGTCGGAGGCAGGGGCGAGCGAACTGACGGTCTTGGCGGTTTTGGCCAAAGCGGACATCCTCGAATTTATGGCACCTGGGGAGGTGGGTTTACGCTACTGCTAAGCGGGGTGCCTATAGGCGCAAGCCGGCGCGGGACGCAATGACCGGCGCATTGCGCGCATACGATTACAGCCGCGTCACTCGCCTTCAGCGTCAAGTGTCAGAACGACTTCGTCGGGATGAATGACATTGAGATTGCGGCGCAGCAGCTCGCCAGTCAGATCGGGATCGGCATGGTCGGGATCGAGCAGATCGATCCGGTTGCGCAGTCGGTCACGCTCCTCGGTCAAAACCGCGATGCGCGCCTCGCGCTGTTCAAGCTTCTGCTTGTTTTCACCCCACGCAAGCAGGCCGCTGGGGCCAGCGACCGCGAGCCCGCCGAGCAGCAACAGGATGCTGAGCGCAAGACCCTGCGTCAGCCGTTCCCGGGGCAATTCTATACGGTGTCCCTCGCGCGTCATCATTCACCATGAATCACAAGTGTTTCTGCGGGTCAAGCAACATCGCCGGTTTATCAATACGAACGGGGCAGTCCGAGTACATGTTCCGCCAGGTAACTGAGGATGAGATTGGTCGAAATGGGCGCCACCGTGTACAGCCGCGCCTCGCGAAACTTGCGTTCCACGTCGTATTCTTCTGCAAAACCGAAGCCGCCGTGGGTCTGCACGCACATATCCGCGGCCGCCCAGCTCGCCTCGCTGGCAAGCAGTTTGGCCATGTTGGCCTCCTCGCCCGCATTCCCGCCCTGATCGTAAACCCTGGCCGCGTGATGGACCATCAACTCGGCCGCGCGCATCTGGGCGTAACACCGGGCGATGGGGAACTGCACGCCCTGGTTCATGCCTATTGGCCGCCCGAACACACCGCGCTCGCGCGCGTAGTCCGTGGCCCTCTCGATGAACCACTTGGCGTCGCCCACGCATTCCGCCGCGATCAGGATCCGTTCGGCGTTCATACCTGACAGGATGTAGCGAAACCCCTGCCCTTCTTCGCCGATCAGCGCGCTGGATGGAACGCACAGATCATCGAAGAACACTTCGGTGGTGGAATGGTTCATCATGGTCCGGATCGGCTTGATCGTCATTCCCCGGCCCAATGCCGCGCGCATGTCGACCAGCAGAAGGGAAAGCCCATCCGTTTTCTTCGTCACCTCCTCGCGCGGGGTCGTGCGTACCAGCAATGCCATGAGGTCGGAATGTTCGGCCCGGCTGGTCCAGATCTTCTGGCCGTTGACAACGTAATGGTCGCCCTGTCTGACAGCCCGGGTCTTGAGCGACAGGGTATCGGTGCCGCTGGCGGGTTCCGACACACCGAATGCCTGCAGCCTCAGGTCACCAGCAGCGATTGCAGGAAGATAACGCAGCTTCTGCTCGGCCGACCCGTATCGCGACAGCGTGTTCATGACGTACATCTGGGCATGGGCCGCTGCGCCATTACAGCCGGATGCCTGGATTTCCTCCATGATCACGGCGGCCGCGTCGAGCTTCAATCCGCTGCCGCCATATTCGGTCGGGATCAGCGCCGCGAGAAAGCCGGCCCGGGTCAGTGCATCGACGAATTCCGCCGGATAGGCCCGATCGCGGTCCTTGGCTCGCCAGTATTCGCCCGGGAAGTCGGCGCATAACGCACGAACCGCGCCGCGAATGTCGGAATGCTGCTCGCCTTCGTCCATGACTGGAAATCTTCCCCCGCCGTCAGATATGCCGGATTGCCCAATGCCGCCCCGGGTGTCCACCCGCCAACGTTGCAAGCGAGGTTGCGTTGAAACGAAAAACTGGTTACAAATGAAACCACATCATTGGAGGATTCGATGCCCGATCTGTTCGAAAATCCCGCCGGCCTCGACGGCTTCGAGTTCGTTGAGTTCTGCGCGCCGGAGAAAGGCCAACTCGAACCGGTTTTCGAAGCCATGGGTTTCACCCGCATTGCGCAGCATCGCAGCAAGGACGTGCACTTGTGGCGCCAGGGCGGCATCAACCTGATCGCCAATTACGAACCGCGCTCGGCTGCCTGGTACTTCGCGCGGGAACACGGTGCTTCGGCATGCGGCATGGCGTTCAGGGTTCGCGACGCGCGCAAGGCTTACGATCACCTGCTCGCGCAGGGCGCGGAACCGGTGCAGGTCCAGACCGGGCCGATGGAACTGCACATTCCCGCGATCCGCGGCATCGGCGGAGCGATCCTCTACCTCGTCGACCGTTATGCGGACGAAAACGGCCAAGGCCTGTCAATCTACGACATCGACTTCGAATATCTTCCGGGGGTCGACCGCAACCCGGTTGGCGCCGGCTTCAAGCTGATCGATCACCTGACGCACAATGTCTATGGCGGGCGGATGAAGTACTGGGCGGACTATTACGAGACGCTCTTCAACTTCCGCGAGATCCGGTATTTCGACATCAAGGGCGAATACACCGGCCTCACCTCCAAGGCGCTGACCGCGCCGGACGGGAAAATTCGCATTCCGCTCAATGAAGAGGGCGATAGCGGCAAGGGCCAGATCGAAGAATTCCTGCGCGAATTCAATGGTGAAGGCATCCAGCACATTGCTTTGATCTGTGACGATCTGGTGACGTGCTGGGACCGCCTGAAAAAACTCGGCGTTCCTTTCATGACTGCCCCGCCCGCAGCTTATTACCAGATGCTCGACGAGCGCCTGCCCGGCCATGGCGAGGATGTCGGCGCGCTGCAGATGCGCGGCATCCTGCTCGATGGCACGACCGAAGGCGGCCAGCCCCGGCTGCTCCTCCAGATCTTCGCGCAGGCACAGGTCGGGCCGGTGTTCTTCGAATTCATCCAGCGTAAGGGTGACGAAGGCTTCGGCGAAGGCAACTTCAAGGCCCTGTTCGAAAGCATGGAGCGCGACCAGATCGAGCGCGGCGTGCTGCAAGTCGAGGAGCCCGCAGAATGACTGCGCATACTGGCGCTCACCCCATCGCTCTCGGCGGTGTCCATCACGCGGCTTACCGCTGCAAGGACGCCAAGGAGACGGTGGAATGGTATCAGCGCGTGCTGGGCATGAACTACACCACCGCGTTTGCGGAAGATCACGTCCCTTCGACCGGTGAATACGACCCTTACATGCACGTGTTTCTCGACGCGGGTAACGGCAATGTCGTGGCCTTTTTCGAGCTGCCCAACCAGAAAGACATGGGCCGCGACGAGAATACGCCGGCCTGGGTGCAGCATCTGGCTTTCCGCGTTCCGGATGAAGAGGCGCTGCTGGCTGCCAAGGCACATATCGAGAGCCTGGGGATCGACGTTCTCGGCCCGACGCACCACGGCATCTTCAAGTCTATCTACTTCTTCGATCCGAACGGCCACCGGGTCGAACTCGCTGCGGACATTGGCACAGAGGAACAGTACGCCGAACTGAAGCGTGTGGCGCCCTTGATGCTCGAAGAATGGTCACGCACCAAGAAGGCGCCGCGCCACGCCGACTGGCTGCACGAGATCGCACGCGCGGGCCACGCCGCCAAGGACTAGGAACCCTCTTCCGGTCCACCCGTTGGGGCCGGAAAAGGAACGCCGAGTGAACTACATCGAAGTCCTGCAGGCGCAGTTGCAGGCCATGACGCTCGGCGCAGTCGCCGCCCTCCCCAGCATCGCCATCGCTTTGCTGGTGCTGCTGGCGACCTGGGTTGTGGCCAGGTTCGCGACCCGTATCGCCCATGCGCTGACCGGGCGCACGAGGTTGCGTGCCGATCTGAAGGAATTGCTGGAAACGCTCGTCAAGGTAGCGGTCTGGCTGGTTGGTTTCCTGCTGGCTGCCACGATCGTCATCCCGGGGTTCACTTTCGGCGGCATGATCGCCGGACTGGGCATCGGGGCCGTCGCCATCGGGTTCGCTTTCAAGGATATTTTCGAGAATTTTCTCGCCGGCGTGCTTATCATGCTGCGCGACAAGATGCAGCTTGGCGATACCATCGCGTGCGAGGATGTGCGCGGGAAGGTCGAGCATATCTCCTTGCGGGAAACCCACATTCGCCAACCCAACGGCGAGTTGACGATCGTGCCCAATTCCATGCTGTTCACGAACCCGGTCCTTATCGTGACCGACGTCCCGGTGCGCCGCGACGAGATCCTGCTCGGCGTCAGCGTGGACTGCGACCTGGCACTGGCACGCACGGCAGTCCGCGATGCCGTGGCGTCCGTTTCCGCTGTCGATACCGGCCGGCCCATAGACGTCTATGCCCAGGCATTCGACAGTACCGCGGGCGCAGTGGAACTGCTGGTACGCTGGTGGTCCAACGCGGCCGATCATGACCGAACTGCCGTGAAGAGCGACGTGGTGATCGCCATCAAGCGCGCGCTGGACGCGGCCGGGATCGACCTGCCTTCCACTTCGACAACCGAAGTCATCCTGCACGAGCGCAACGCGGCCTAGGCACGGCGTTTCCGCCACTGCAGCTGGGATAGAGATAACGAGCGTGCCGGATGTGCGCCGAGCGGGTTGCGCTGGGTGATGGTGCGCCCGACAGGATTCGAACCTGTGGCCCCCAGATTAGGAATCTGGTGCTCTATCCTGCTGAGCTACGGGCGCGCCGGCGTTGCCATACTGGCCGCGCCGCGTGGAGGCAACGCCGTCAATTCAACTCGTCCGGATCGGCCAGCGGGAAAGGCAGCGGAGCCACCTGCACGCCTTCCTCCATCAGTTCCTTGGCTTCCTTGAGTGTCGCCTTGCCGTGGATCGCCTCGACCTCTTTTTCACCATAATGCATGGCGCGTGATTCCTCCGCGAAGCCATCGCCCACCCAGCGACTGTCCCTCAGCGCCTTGGCCTGGGCGGCGGCGAGCGCCTGCATCGCCTGCTGGACCTCTGCCGGGATCTCACGGTTTGTAACGGCCTGGGGGGACCCCTTCGTGATGGGCGCGGCCCGCTGGTTCGACTTGGCCGGAACAGCGGGGGCCATGGGAGCTTTCGTGACCTCGGCCGAGCCGCAATGCGGACAGGCGATCAGATCACCCGCCTGCTGGGCAGTGAAATCATCGGACGATCCGAACCATCCTTCGAACCGGTGTCCGTCGGCACACCAAAGGTCATAAACGATCATCGCGCGTCAGTTGGGTATTTCACGCCGGTTGGCAAGGCTGGGCACCTGCTGCCGGACTTGCGCGATTCTGCCTGGATCGATCTCGGCAAAGCCTAGTCCCGGGGTATCCCCGCCGAGGTCGAGCATCACCTCCCCCCATGGATCGACGACCAGGCTGTGGCCATAGGTCGTGCGGCCATCGGCATGCCTGCCCACTTGCGCTGCCGCGACGACATAGGCGCTCGCCTCGATCGCACGTGCGCGCTGGAGGACATGCCAGTGCGCCTTGCCGGTTGGCACGGTGAAGGCAGCGGGAACTGCAATAACGTCGCACCGGGCGCGCCCGAGTGCATCGAACAGCGCGGGAAAGCGGATATCGTAACAGATGGACAGCCCGAGCTGCCCGACTGGCGATGACACGGTGACGACCTCCCGGCCTGGGCGATAGGCGTTCGATTCGCGCCAGCTCTCTCCGTTGTCGAGATCGACGTCGAACATGTGGATCTTGTCGTAACGTGCGGCAATCTCACCGCGTGTGTCGATGACGAAGGCACGGTTGGCCCAACGCCCGCCTTCCCCGCACACCGCGAGCGAGCCGATTGCCAGCCATAGGCCTTGAGAACGCGCCGCAGCGCAAAGCGTGGCCAGGACTTCGCTGTCGCTCTCGCTCACGATATGCCGGGCCGCGCGTTCACGGTCGCGGTCGAGCAGCCCGCTCATTTCGGGTGTGAACAGCATTTGTGCGCCACCCGCCTTTGCCTCCGCCGCGGCAGTGGCCAGCACGCGCGCGTTGTCAGCAGGGTCGATCCCCGCGTTCATCTGAAGGACGGCGATCCGCGTCATTCAGCCCGCCAGCAGTGCATCGAGCCGTCCGTCACGATCAAGCGCGTGGAGATCGTCCGAACCGCCGACGTAAGTCTCGCCGATGAAGATTTGCGGGACTGTCCGCGCATCAGGCGCACGGCGCAGCATCTCTTCCTTTTCCGGCCCGCCAAACGTGACGTCGTGCTCTTCGTACTGCGCACCTTTGGCATCGAGCAATGCCTTGGCCCGATGGCAGAAACCGCAGCCGAACTTAGTGTAGATATCGATTTTGGCAGTGCTCACGTCAGTATCCTCGACCAGCTTGAAAACATGTGTTGGGCGCCTATGTGAGGCATGGAAGCAGGCGCCGCAACGGGCCTGCGACCGAAAGAAATGGGGCGCCGCCATGCGGGCCCCGTGATTGTCAAATTGCTCATTGGAGGATTTGTTTCGATGTCACGTTTTGATTTTACCCCGTACCGCCGTTCCACTGTCGGTTTCGACCGGCTGTTCGACCTGCTCGAAAGTCAGGCGCGCAACGCGGGCGACAACTATCCCCCGTTCAACATCGAGAAGCGCGGCGATGATGAATATCGCATCACTCTGGCCGTCGCAGGATTCCGCGCGGGTGATCTCGACATTACCGCGCAGCAGAACCTGCTGACTGTTCAGGGCCGCAAGCGCGACGAGAATGTTGCGGGTGAAATGTTGCACGTCGGCATTGCCAATCGCGGGTTCGAACGTCGGTTCGAATTGGCGGACTACGTGCGGGTCCAGAACGCTGACCTGGCCGACGGGCTATTGATCATCGATCTGGTACGCGAAGTGCCGGAAGCGATGAAGCCCAAGAAAATCATGGTTGGCGGTCAACCCACTCTTGAGGTGGTCAAGCACGACGACGACAACACCGCTGCGGCCTGATTTGGGTCAGCGGCGGATATATCCGCGTGCTTGGTATGACAAACTGGGGCCCGTTCCTGCGCGGAGCGGGCCTTTTCTATTTCTGAGCCCTGAATGAGTTTGGAGGCGGGCCCTGAAGCCCGCCCCCGCGACATAAGCCGCCCAGCCCGGGTCTGACCGTCCGGGTCGCAGAAGACGATCAAGCCCGCAGCAAGCTCCCAAACCCGATCCCGCGAAGATGATGCGGCAGGCGCACGGGTAACCGTGCGGCCCGGAAAGCATCATGGACCAAAACTATCAAAAGATAAAGTGGGCTCTACGAAAAATTACTACGCCAGAGCCTGCACGATGCAGATAATATTATATCATCGTGCGATCAGCGCGCATATTGTTGCGCAACTCGTTGAATAGGTTGCAATGCGCGACCGACTCAGACGAGTCGGGATTGCCGTAGCGCCGCTGCGATGAATCCGGAAAACAGCGGGTGCGGATCGAAGGGCTTCGACTTGAGCTCCGGGTGGAACTGAACGCCGACGAACCACGGGTGATCGGGTCGCTCGACGATCTCGGGAAGCAGGCCGTCGGGCGACATCCCTGAAAAAACCAGACCGTCACGTTCGAGCGATTCGCGGTATGCGGCATTGACTTCGTACCGGTGACGATGGCGTTCCGAGATCGTGCGCGCACCGCCATAGATCGCGGAAACGTGGCTGTTTCCGGCCAACGCTGCCTCATATGCGCCCAGGCGCATGGTGCCGCCAAGATCGCCGCCGGCCTCGCGCTTTTGCAGGCCTTCCTCGCTCATCCACTCCGTGATGATGCCGACGACGGGTTCATCCGTCGCGCCGAATTCGGTGGAACTGGCCTGTTCGTGTCCGGCCGAACGCGCGCCTTCGATGCAGGCCATTTGCATGCCCAGGCAGATACCAAGGAACGGGACCTGCCGTTCTTTGGCAAACCGCACGCTGGCAATCTTGCCTTCGCTGCCGCGCTCGCCAAATCCGCCGGGAACGAGGATCGCGTGCAACGGCTCGAGCTTCGCAGCGATCTCGGCGTCTTCCTGCTCGAACACTTCTGCGTCGATCCAGCGAATGTTGACCCGCACCCGATTTGCCATGCCGCCGTGGACGAGCGCCTCGTTGAGCGACTTGTAGGCGTCCTGCAGGCCTACATACTTGCCGACCACGCCGATCGTTACCTCGCCTTCGGGGTTTTCGTAGCGATCGACGATGTCGAGCCAGCGCGACAGGTCCGGAGCGGGCGCATCCGTTATGCCGAACCCGCGCAGGACTTCGCTGTCCAAGCCTTCTGCATGATACTGAAGCGGCACGGCATAGATTGAGCTCGCATCGAGCGCCGGAATAACGGCTTCGGCGCGCACGTTGCAGAACTGGGCGATCTTGCGCCGCTCGCCTTCAGGCAGCGGATGTTCGCAGCGGCACAGCAGCACGTCCGGCTTGATGCCCAGACTGGCGAGTTCGCGCACGGAATGCTGGGTCGGTTTGGTTTTAAGCTCGCCCGCGGCCTTGACGTATGGCACCAGCGTTACGTGGATGCTCAGCGTCTGGGCAGGTTCCAGCTCGTTCCGCAGTTGGCGGATCGCTTCCATGAACGGCAGCGATTCGATGTCGCCCACCGTGCCGCCGATCTCGCACAGGATGAAGTCATGGTCGCCCTGGTCGGCCAGCGCGAATTCCTTGATCGCGTCGGTGACGTGGGGGACGACTTGCACCGTCGCGCCCAGGTAATCGCCGCGCCGTTCCTTGGCGATGATCTGCTGGTAGATGCGGCCCGAAGTCACGTTGTCGCTCTGCCGCGCGGAAACGCCGGTGAAGCGTTCGTAATGGCCGAGGTCGAGATCGGTCTCCGCCCCGTCGTCGGTCACATAGACTTCGCCATGTTGATAGGGGCTCATCGTCCCCGGATCGACATTGAGGTAGGGGTCGAACTTGCGGATGCGGACCTTGTATCCGCGCGCCTGCAGCAACGCGCCGAGGCTCGCCGCCATGAGTCCTTTGCCGAGCGAGGAGACCACGCCGCCGGTGATAAAAATGTACCGCGCCATGGGAGTCGGGCCTTAGTCGTCAGTATTGAGTCGGCGCAAGCGGATTGCTGCGGCGCGAGGCCGCCTGTCCACGAGCGGATGAAAAAATGCGGGGCCCGCGCGCCTTACTGGGCGAGCGGATCGCTGTTTGGTGCCGGCGCAGCAGGAGCCGGGCTCGCAGCCGGTACCGCAGGCGTGGCCGCGGGTGCGGCGAGCGGATCAGGCTGCGCTGCGACGTTGCGATCGAGTGTGGTGGTAATTTCGTCCCCGCCGGTCGCGCCCACTGCCACTACCGCGAGTGCAATCGAGAGCACGACGAACACCACCGCCAACCACTTCGTGCTGCGGGTCAGGAAATCGGCCGCGCCGCGCGCGCTCATCATCCCGCTCGGGCTGCCGCCGATGCCGAGACCGCCGCCTTCCGAACGCTGCATCAGGATGACACCGACCAGCGCCGCGGCGACAATCGCCTGGACGACGGTGAGAAAGAGGAAAAGCGACATGGACTACTCTCGATATGCGTGCGCCTGCGCATCTAGGGATGCGCAGGCGGATAGGCAAGCTGGGTTCAGGCGTCGACCGTTTCGGCCGCGGCCATGACGATGCCGAGGAAAGCTTCCGCCGTCAGGCTGGCCCCACCGACCAGCGCCCCGCCCACTTCGTCGGCAGCCAGCAGCTGGCGCGCGTTGTCGGCCTTGACCGACCCGCCGTACAGAATGCGCACCTTTGCAGCGGCGGCATCGCCGAACATATCCACCAGCTGGGCCCGAATGGCGCGGTGCATTGCGCCGATCTCGTCCACCGTCGGCGTGCGCCCGGTGCCGATCGCCCAGATCGGTTCGTAGGCGATCGTCAGCGTTTCGGCCGGGTTGTCGAGGTCTGCCGGAAGGGAGGCGACAAGCTGTTCGGTGACGAACATCTCGGCCTCGCCAGCGTCCCGGGTGGCTTCGCTTTCACCGACGCACAGGATCACGCGCATTCCGGCATCCAGCGCAGCAGCGGCCTTGCGGGCCACCAGGGCGCTGGTCTCGCCGTGGTCCTGCCGGCGCTCGCTGTGTCCCAGGATAACGAACTTCGCACCCGCGTCGGCCACCATGGTTGCCGAAATATCGCCGGTGTTCGCGCCATCAGGACCGGGGTGACAATCCTGGGCGCCAACGCCGATCTGCTCCACTTCGCGGTGAACCGCGTGAATCAGGGTGTAGGGCGGCGCCAGCGCAACCTCGATCTTCATCAGGTTCTGCGCGGCGCGATCGATCGAACGGGCCTGCGCCAGCATGGCGCGGGTGCCGTTCATTTTCCAGTTGCCAACGATATAGGGCCGTTCGGCCATGGGGTGCGTCCTGCAAATTGTGCGTGAATCGGCCCACGCCCTTAGCGGGGCCATCGGCGCGCGCGCTAGCCCGATGAGCCCGGTTAGTCAAAACCCCAGTCCACCTGTTGCCGCGAGGTCGCACGGTCGATAAAGCGCCAGCCAATCTCCGGCGCAATTCGCGCGCAACCCGGGTTCGACCGCTTCCATGATCCAGTTCATCCGCAAGTTCTTCGATTCCAAGTTCGGCATCCCGGTGACCCTGGGCTTCCTCGCCCTGATAGCGGTCGCCTTCGCAAGTGCCGATATCAGCGGGACCGGCACGTTCGGCGGGTTGTCAGGCGGCGACCGGGTGGCGGTTGTCGGTGACGAGAAGATCGGCGCGGCTGACTTGAGCCGGTCGGCCAGCAATGCGCTGGACCAGGTCCGCGAACAGAACCCGTCGCTATCGATGCAGGCCTTCCTGGCCCAGGGCGGCCTCGATGAAGTGCTGACCCAGCTGATCGACCGTACTGCCATCGCTGAATTCGCTGAACGCCTTGGCCTGCGCGCCGGGGATAACCTGGTGAACAGCGAAATTATCGACATCAGCGCGTTTCGCGGACCCGACGGCAACTTCTCGGAGGAAATCTATCGCGCCGCGATCGCGCGGCAGGGCCTGACCGATGCACAGGTTCGCGCCGACCTTGGCCAGGGTTTGCTGGCACAGCAGATCCTGGTGCCCTCGGCCTTTGGTGCCAGAATGCCCAACAAGCTGGTCAGCCAGTATGCGGCATTGCTGGCTGAAAGTCGCCAGGGCGCGATCGGGATCGTGCCAAGCAGCCTTTATGCCCCCACCACCGGCCCCAGCGCTTCCCAGCTGCAGGCCTATTACGATCGTAACCGTTCCAGCTACATCCGCCCTGAACGGCGCGTGATCCGCTATGCCACGTTCGACGCGAATGCGGTCGCTGGCAGCGCGGAGCCGACGGATGCGGCGATTGCCGCCCGTTATCAGCGGGATCGCGCGCGTTACGCGGCAAGCGAGTCGCGCCAGATCAGCCAGCTGATCGTCCCGACGCAGCAAGCCGCCAACGCCTTGCGCCAGCAGGTTCAGGGCGGTCAGACGCTGGAGGCCGCCGCCGCACAGGCCGGGTTCCAGGTTGCGGACATCGGTCCGGTCAGCCACCAGCAACTCGCGGGCCAAACCTCCGCTGCAGTGGCCCAGGCCGCCTTCGCCGCAGCTGAAGGCGCCATCGCGGCGCCAGCGCGCAGCGGCCTTGGCTGGCACGTGGTACGTGTCGACAGCATCCAGCGTACCGCAGGCCGCACCCTTGCCCAGGCGCGGGAAGAAATCGTCGAGGCGCTGCGCGCCGAGAACCGCCGTCGTGCCATCGCGGAACTTTCCGCTTCGATCGAAGAGCGGCTTTCCGATGGCGAATCGCTGTCCGACATTGCGCGGGAGATCGGCGCCGAACTGCAGACCACCCGTCCGATCACGGCTGAAGGCCTGGTCTACGGAACGGCAGAGCGGGCCCCGGCCCTGCTTGCCCCCGCGCTGCAGACGGCATTCCAGATGGAAGAAGGCGAGCCGCAGATCGCCGAGATCGTCGCTGGCGAAACCTTCCTGATGTTCGAAGCGAGCGAAATCACGCCCTCCGCCACGGCGCCTCTCGCCGAGATCCGCAATGAGGTGACGGCCGACTGGCGCCGGGCCCAGGGGCTGGCACAGGCCCGCGCGGCAGCGGATCGCATTCTCGCGCGGCTGAAGCGCGGCGGCACGCTTGTCGAAGCTATGCGGGCGGAAAATCCGCGGCTGACAAACATCGATGCGATCGACCTTTCGCGCGAAGACCTCGCCCGCCAGGGCGGCCCGGTCCCGCCGCCACTGGCACTGATGTTCAGCATGGCCGAAGGCACTGCCAAGCGACTGGAAGCACCCAATCGCAGCGGCTGGTTCCTGGTCGATCTGAACGAGATCGAAACGGGGACGATCGCCCCCAACAACCCGCTGTATGCTCAGGCGCGGCAGGAACTGAGCGCAGCATTGGGCCGCGAATATGGCGACCAGTTCCGCGCCGCCATTCGCGAAGCCGTGGGTGTCGAGCGCAACGCCGATGCGATCGCGGCCGTGCGCCGGCAGCTCTCCGGCGCCAACTAGGTTCAGGTGGGCGCGCTGGCTGGGGTAGAACCCGAAAACGCCCATGACGCGCGCCGGTCCCTCGCTGCGGGGGCGCCGGCGCTCGTCTGGCGCCGTGTCATTGCCGATACCGAAACCCCGGTGGGCGCGGCTCGCAAGCTGATCGAACCCGGGCGCGGCGATTTCCTGCTGGAATCGGTCGAAGGTGGCGAGGTGCGCGGGCGCTACAGCCTGCTCGGGCTCGACCCGGACCTGCTGTTCCGTGCCGACCAGAGCGGCGCCTCGATCAACCGCGGTTGGCAGCATGATCGCGATGCGGCCGAGCCGGTCGCGGGCAACAGTCTCGATGCGCTGCGCCGGTTGGCAGGGGAATGCCGGATCGACGTGCCGAGCGAACTGCCGCCGGCGCTTGCCTGTCTGGTGGGCTATTTCGGCTATGAGACGATCGGTCTGGTCGAAAACCTGCCCCGCGCGCCCGCCAGTCCGCTCGACTTGCCGGACATGGTCTTCGTTCGGCCGACGCTGATCCTGGTGTTCGACCGGTTGACTGACGCGCTGTTCCTGATCGCGCCCCTGTGGCCCGGCAGAAGTGATCCCGACCGTCAGGTCGCGGACGCGGGCGAGCGCATTGATGCGGCCATGCGCCGCCTTGCCGAAGCCTCGCCGGCCGAACCGCGCGCGGTGGACCTTCCGGCAATGGGGCTGTCCCCGACGATGCCGGCAGCCGATTACGCGGCGATGGTCGGCCGGGCGAAGAGCTACATCGAGGCCGGCGACATATTCCAGGTGGTGCTGGCGCAGCGGTTCACCTGCCCGTTCACCCTGCCCCCGTTCGAACTCTATCGTGCACTGCGCCGAGTGAACCCGTCGCCGTTTCTCTATTTTCTCGACCTCCCCGGTTTTGCCGTGGTCGGATCGAGCCCGGAAATCCTCGTCCGCGTGCGCGGCGGCGAGGTGACGATCCGCCCGATTGCCGGCACGCGCCCGCGTGGTGCCTCCCGCGCGGAGGACGAGGCGAACGAGGCCAGCCTGCTGGCCGATCCCAAGGAGCGGGCCGAGCATCTGATGTTGCTCGACCTGGGGCGCAACGATGTTGGCCGGGTCGCGGCGACCGGTACGGTCGAAGTGACGGACAGCTTCACCATCGAACGCTACAGCCACGTCATGCATATCGTCAGCAATGTCGTGGGCCGGCTCGACGCGTCGAAGGACGCGCTCGACGCCCTGTTTGCAGGTTTCCCTGCTGGTACGGTCAGCGGCGCACCCAAGATCCGCGCCTGTCAGATCATCGCAGAGCTGGAACCGGAAACCCGCGGCGCCTACGCCGGCGGGGTCGGTTATTTCGCGCCCGACGGCTCGGTCGACAGTTGCATCGTGTTGCGCACTGGCGTTGTGAAGGACGGCACGCTCCACGTTCAGGCGGGCGCCGGGATCGTTGCCGACAGCGATCCGGCCTATGAACAGCGGGAATGCGAAGCGAAGGCGGGTGCCTTGCTCGCCGCCGCGCGAGAGGCGGCGCGGATCGCCCAGGAACCGGGGTTCGGACAGTGAGGGCCGTTATCTTTCTGCCCCTGCTTGCTTTGGCCGCGTGCGGGCAGGAACAGGCGGGCGAGCCGGTCATGCGGACGGAGATCGGCAGCGGAACGGCCCAGGCATCGCCCTCGCCGGCACCCACCCCGACCATCGCTTCCGCTTGCCGCCGTGTGACGTTCGAAGGGGCGACGCTGGAACATTGCATCGCCGACCCGGCGAAACATCGCATTACCACCGCGCTGGGGCCGAAGGACGGTGCACCCTATCGCAGCCTCGCGCAGCTTGCCGCTGGCCGGCCAGCCGATGCGGCGCCAGTCGCCTTCGCCATGAATGCCGGGATGTTCGACGAGGAAGGCAAGCCCATCGGCTATTATGTCGAGGGCGGGGTTCGGACCAAGGAACTCAACCGCAATGACGGGTCGGGCAATTTCCATCTGAAGCCCAACGGAGTGTTCTTCGGTACGGGCAGCAAGTGGCAGGTCCGCACGAGCGAGGATTTCTACGCCAATGTCGGCGATCGGCCCGAATTCGGCACCCAGAGCGGGCCGATGTTGGTCATTGCTGGGAAAATCCATCCCGAGATCACCGAGAACGGCCCCAGCCGCACCACTCGCAATGGCGTGGGCGTGGATGCGCAGGGCCGAGCGCATTTCGTGATCTCGGCCGGTCCGGTCAGCTTCGGCCTGCTGGCGCGGTATTTCCGCGACGAAGCCAAAACACCCAATGCACTCTATCTCGACGGCAGCGTCAGTTCCCTGTGGGATCCGGCACGCGGGCGAATGGATGGCGGCGCGCCGATCGGACCCCTGATCGTGGTCGAAAGCAAGGAATGATCATGCGCTACGAACGCACGCTCTATCCCGAGATCGAACCCTATGCGACCGGCACGCTTGATGTCGGCGATGGCCACACGCTCTATTGGGAGAAAGTCGGTACGCCGGGTGCGAAGCCGGCGGTGTTCCTGCATGGCGGGCCAGGATCAGGCATCAGCCCGGGCCAGCGCCGCCAATGGGATCCGGCGCTCTACGACGTCCTGTTGTTCGACCAGCGCGGCTGCGGCCGATCGACCCCATTTGCCAGCCTCGAGAACAACACCACCTGGCATCTCGTCGCCGATATAGAAAAACTGCGCGAAATGTGCGGGCATGATCGCTGGCAGGTGTTCGGGGGGAGCTGGGGATCAACCCTGTCGCTCGCCTACGCCCAGACCCATCCGTCGCGCGTCACCGAGCTGGTACTGCGCGGCATTTTCCTCTCGCGGCAGAGCGAACTCGACTGGCTGATGAAATACGGCGCGAGCGAGCTCTATCCCGAGGCGTGGGAGCGTTTCGTCGGCCTGATCCCCGAGGACGAGCGGGACGACCTGATCGGCGCCTACCACCGCCGCCTGACCAGCGACGATCATGCCACCCGGCTCGCCGCAGCCAAGGCGTGGAGCACGTGGGAAGGCGAAACCGTCACCCTGCTGCCCGACCCGGCGATGCTGGCAGACTTCACCGAAGACAACCACGCCATCGCGATCGCGCGGATCGAGAACCACTATTTCCGCCACAAGTGCTTCCTTGAAGAAGGCCAATTGCTGGCCAACGCGAACCGCCTGCAGGGTATTCCCGGGGTGATCGTGCAGGGTCGCCACGATTGCTGCACCCCGCCCGCGGCGGCCTGGGCGCTGAAGCAGGCATGGCCGGAGGTCGATCTGCAGATCGTGCCAGACGGCGGGCATCTCTACACGGAACCCGGCATCACCGATGGTCTGGTGCGGGCGACGGATCGGTTCGCGGGAAAGCCGGCCTGATAGCTTTCCTTGCTTGATCGCCCCGGCCCGGCTCGCAAAGGCACCATGCATGATCCTCGTCATCGACAATTACGACAGCTTCACTTTCAACCTGGTGCATTACCTGATGGAACTGGGTGCCGAGGTGCGCGTGGAACGCAACGATGCCCTGACCGCGGCCGAAGCGATCGCAACCGGGGCGAACGGGTTCCTGATCTCACCCGGCCCGTGCACCCCGAACGAGGCAGGCATCAGCCTCGATCTGGTTGCCGCCTGCGCAGAAGCAGGCCGGCCGCTGCTGGGCGTATGCCTGGGCCACCAGGCGATCGGCCAGCATTTCGGCGGCACCGTGACCCGGGGCGGGCTGATGCACGGCAAGACCAGCCCGGTGGAACATGACGGGACGGGCGTGTTCGCTGGCCTGCCCTCGCCCTTCACCGCAACCCGCTACCACTCGCTGATCGTCAAGGACATTCCCGAAATACTCGCAGTCAACGCCGCCAGCGCGACGCCGGGGATCGATGGAACGGCGGTCATGGGCTTCCGCCACCGCGAATTGCCGATCCACGGGGTCCAGTTCCACCCGGAGAGCATCGCCACGGAACACGGCCACGCGCTGCTCGCCAATTTCCTCGCACTGTGCGGGATCGACGCGCGGGTGCCCGCATGAAGCACCTCCCTCTCGCGGTGCCGCATATGAGCGAAACCGAAGCCGAAGAGGTGTTCGGCTGGATCCTCGACGGGGAGGCGAGCGACGAGGAAATCGCCCGCTTCCTCCTCGCCATGACCGACCGCAGCGAGACTGCGGAAGAAATCGCCGGCGCCGCCCGCGCCTTGCGCGCACGCCTGATCCCGGTCGCATCGCCGGATAATGCGGTCGACTGCTGCGGCACCGGCGGCGATGGCCACCACACCCTTAACGTTTCCACGGCCGTCAGCCTCGTCGTGGCGGCGGCGGGTGTCCCGGTCGCCAAGCACGGCAATCGCGCCGCGAGCAGCAAGTCAGGCGCTGCCGACACGCTCGAAGCGCTCGGCCTCGACATGGAAGCGGCCGGAAGAACGGCTGAGAAGACTCTGGCGGAAATCGGGATTTGCTTCCTGTTTGCCAAGAATCACCACCCGGCCATGGGGCGCATCCAGCCGATCCGGCAGAAACTTGGCCGCCGCACGATCTTCAATCTGATGGGCCCCCTGTCCAATCCGGCCGGGGTCAAGCGGCAATTGATCGGCATTGCCCGACCCGGATACGTCCCGATCTATGCCGCAGCCAAGGCAAAGCTCGGGACCGAGCGGACCTTTATCGCATCGGGCGACGAAGGGCTGGACGAATTGAGCCTGGCGGGCGGTAACGAATTGGCCGACATCACTGGCAACGATTTCGAGATGCGGCGAGTGGAATGCTCGCTCGCGGGCCTCGCACATGCGCCGGTCGAAGCGATCCGCGGCGGCGATGCAGCGCACAATGCCAAGGCAGTCACCGCCTTGCTGGGCGGAATGCCCGGGCCTTACCGCGATGCCGTGGTGTTCAATGCTGCCGCCGTGTTCGTATTGTCCGACAAGGTACAAGGCTGGTCGGACGGGGCCGCCCTGGCGGCGGAATCGCTCGACAGCGGCAAGGCGGGCGAATTGCTGGCCCGCTGGATAGAGATGGCCCGATGAACAAGCTCGACGAAATCTGCGCCACCAAGCGAGAAGAAGTGGCTGCGCGCCAGACGCTGGCGACGATCGAGGATCTCGATCGCCGCGCGCGCGAAAACGATGCTCCCCGCGGGTTCCGCGCTGCGCTGGAGGCGAAGGCTGCGCAAGGTTTCGCACTGATCGCGGAAATCAAGAAAGCGTCCCCTTCCAAAGGCCTGATTCGCGCCGATTTTCGCCCTGCCGAACATGCCGTCGCCTATCAGCAGGGCGGTGCGGCGTGCCTTTCGGTGCTGACCGATGCGCCGTACTTTCAGGGGCACGAGGATTACCTGATGGATGCCCGCGCGGCGTGCGATCTGCCGGTGCTGCGCAAGGATTTCATGATCGACCCATGGCAGGTGGCCGAAGCGCGCGCGATCGGCGCAGATGCCATCCTGATCATCGTCGCAGCGCTTGACGACAACGTGATGGCCGAGATCGAGGCGGCTGCGATCGAGCGCGGAATGGACGTGCTGGTCGAGGTTCACGACGAAGCCGAGATGGAGCGCGCCGCACGCCTCCAGTCTCGCCTGATCGGTGTCAATAACCGCGATCTCAAGACCTTCCGCACCGATCTTGCCACAACCGAACGGCTCGTTCCGCTCGCGCCTGCAGGAACCCTGCTGGTTGGCGAAAGCGGCATCTCCGGCCCTGCCGATTGCGAAAGACTTGCCGCCAGCGGCGTGCGGTGCTTTCTCGTCGGAGAGAGTCTGATGCGGCAGAGCGATGTCGCGGCCGCTACCCGGGCCTTGCTGGGAGAATAGCGATGGGCGGCGCATTTGATGTGGTCTTCCGGATCGTCAGCACATTGCTGGGCGTGTTGATGATCTGCATGGGCGGGATATGGATCCTGCAAGGGCTGAACATCGCCTTCCTCAACAGTTTCATGGCCGGGGATATTACCTGGACGTTCTGGGGCCTGCTGCTGGCAGCCTTGGGCATTGGCCAGGCTATCTGGAGTTTGAAGCGCAGGAGCTGATGCCGCGCCGGGCGTGCCGCCTTTCCTACACCTGCCCTATCTGGCAGGACCGCAATCATGATCGCGCCCGCTTCCGTGTTTTCGCCAGACCGTGATGCCGCTTGCAGGCGACGAACTTTATCGGCTCAGGACAGTGTGACAAGTGTGACATGACGGGACTGACGCACCTGGATGACGAGGGCGCCGCGCGGATGGTCGACGTGGGCGCGAAAACTGCCGCTGCACGCCGCGCGGTCGCCACCGGCACGATCAGCATGTCACCGGAAGCGCTCGATGCGATCCGCGCGGGCGATGCGCCCAAGGGCGATGTCCTTGCCGCCGCCCGTATCGCCGGGATCATGGCTGCCAAGAAGACGGGTGAACTGATCCCACTTTGCCATCCGCTCGCGCTGGACAGCGTCGCGGTTGAATTCGCCTTCGAAGGAGCGGCTCTGCGCGCGACCGCCACTGCAACGCTGACAGGCAAGACCGGGGTCGAAATGGAGGCGATGACCGCTGTCTCGATCGCGCTGCTGACGATCTACGACATGGCCAAGGCACTCGACAAGGGGATGGTGATCGATGGCGTGCGCCTGATCGCCAAGACCGGTGGCAAGTCGGGCGATTGGCACGCTTCGGTATGACGCCGCCCCTGGCGCTGGAGGACGCACAGGCACGGTTGCTGGCGCTGGCGGCGCCGCTGCCGGCCGAGACCGTGGCGGTCGAGAGCGCGGCAGGGTGCTATCTCGCCGCAGACTTCTGTGCCGCGCGCACTCAGCCCGCTGCGGACCTGTCGGCGATGGACGGTTACGCTCTTCGTGGCGCCGGCCCCTGGTCGCTCATCGGTGAAAGCCGCGCCGGGCATCCGTTCGGCCGCGTCGTTGAGCCCGGCACTGCAGTGCGCATCTCCACCGGCGCACTGATGCCGCGCGGGGCCGACACCGTTTTGATCCAGGAGGACGCAAAGCGCGCGGGCGATACCCTGCATCTGGCTGGTGATGCGCCGGTTGCGGGTCGCCATATCCGGCGTGCCGGGTTCGACTTCCGCATGGGCGATACCGTGCTCCCTGCCGGGACTCGCCTGGGGCCGGCGGCAGTCGCGCTGGCACTTGCTGCCGGTCATGCCGAGATCCCAGTGCATCGCGCACCGCGGATTGTCACCATCGACAGCGGTGACGAACTGGCCGCCGACCCGCGTGCCTGCCCGCCGCACCAGGTCCCGGCCAGCAACGGCGCAATGCTGGCGGCAATGCTTGCACCGCTCGCCTGCACCGTCCAGCGCATCGGGCCGGTGCCCGACGATCTCGAGGCGCTGACGCAGTCGCTGGAAGCGGCCCGGAACGCGGATGTGATCGTGACCAGCGGGGGCGCTTCGGTCGGCGACCATGACCTGATCCGCCCCGCGCTGGAAGCTGCTGGGGCGCAAATCGACTTCTGGCGCGTCGCGATGCGCCCGGGAAAGCCGTTGCTCGTTGCCCGGCACGGTTCACGGATCGTGCTCGGGCTCCCTGGCAACCCGGTGTCGAGCTTCGTCACTGCCTACCTGTTTCTGCTTCCGCTCGTACGTGCGCTGGCTGGCGCTTGCTCGCCCTTGCCCCGGCCGGTCATGCTCCCGCTGGCACACGCTGCAACGCCGGGCGGCAAGCGGCGCGAGTTCTTGCGCGGAATATGGGACGGCACCGGAGTTCACCCTTTGGACGAGCGCGACAGCAGCGCACTTGGCGCGCTCGCCCGCGCCAATGCCCTGATCGACCGGCCTACCCATGCGAGCGGGACGAAAGCAGGAACGCCTGTTCCGGTCTATCTGCTCGAAACTGGCGGGATTGCTTGACGCGCCATCCCGAGTTGCCTAATTGTTCCGCATTCGTTCGCGATAGCGACACTGTGGGAGCTTGCGCAATGCTGACCGCCAAACAGCATGAACTGATCCGTTTCATTCAGCAGCGGCTGGAGGAGACCGGGATTTCGCCTTCGTTCGAAGAAATGAAGGAAGCGCTCGATCTCAAGAGCAAGTCTGGCGTGCACCGCCTGATCTCGGCACTGGAAGAACGTGGCTTCATCCGCCGCCTGCCGAACCGCGCGCGCGCGCTGGAGGTGCTCAAGCAGCCCGAGGATGCGGTTGGCGGCCCGAAAGACAAGGCGGCATCGAATGTGGTGTCGATGGCGCGTCCGACCCCCCGTCCCGCTGCTCCCTCCCCCGCGAATGACGTGGTCGAACTGCCCCTGCACGGGCGCATCGCGGCAGGCGTGCCGATCGAGGCGCTGGAAGGGCAGAGCACGCTTCCCGTTCCTGCCGCGCTGCTCGGCCCTGGCGAACATTACGCACTCGAGGTGTCGGGCGACTCGATGATCGAGGCTGGCATCTTTGACGGAGACTTCGCCCTGGTGAAGCGCACCAATTCCGCGCGCGATGGCGAGATCGTGGTGGCGCTGGTCAACAACGAGGAAGCTACGCTCAAATACCTGCGGCGCGAAAGCGGGCGCATTCGGCTCGATCCGGCCAACGCGACTTACGACCCCCAGTATTACGAGCCTCATCAGGTTGAAGTTCAGGGTAAGCTCGCCGGTCTCCTGCGCCGCTATCACTGAGGGGGCGGGCGCCGCAGGGGGCGTTCCGGCGGCGGGCGCCACCAGCCGTGTTTCCCTTGGGCTTGAGCGACGGTCGCTATGCGTTTCTCTTCCAGATAGAGCGAGAGGCCACCCGTTTTTTCCAGCAACGCGCGATCCGCGTTGAGCCAGCGGGGGCGGCAACTGCGCGGCAGCCAGCGGTCGGCGATGACCAGATCCGATCGCTCGCACGCTGCGGCCAGAGCGCGCTCCTCTATCCGTTCCCGGCTGCGCGCCATCAGCAGCGTCCACGCGCGATCGCCGCGGGCGATTACCATGGCGCAAAAGTCGCGGCTGCACCGGGCGCCGGGCCAGTCCGGCAAGGCGACTGCCTCGCCCGACATGCCTGCCGTTTCGAGCATGTTGCTCAGTGCATAATCGCTGCGGCTTTCACGCAGCATCAGCAGCCGGGGGGCCTCGCCGGTTATCGCCACATGGCGCCCGTCGGTCGAAACCATGACGTCGGGCACCGGGGTAACTGCAAGGGCGATTCCCCCGACTGTCACCGGCATCAACCCGAGCAACCTGGCCCGGCCCCGCCATAGTGCCAGCCACAGTCCGCCGCCAAGGAACAGCGCGTAAGTGCCATAACCCATTTGAGGCATCAGCTTGACCGCGCCGGGCTGCTCCGCCGTCCAATGCGCGATGGCCAGCAAAGCCTGGAGCGACTTGTCCACTATCCACCATGCCGGCGCCCCGATGCCGCCAAGGTCGAGCACCAGACCGAACGCGATCGCTGGCATGGAAACAAGTGTGACCAGCGGGATCGCGACGACGTTGGCGAACGCTCCGTAAAGCCCGGCGCGGTGGAAGTGGAACAGAACGATCGGCGTCAGCGCCGCTTCGATGACCAGGCCTGTCACCAGAAGCATCGCTGCCCGCCGCATCTGCCGCGTTATCCAGCGCTCCTCTCGCGGCGCGAGGAACGCGCGGATCGGGCCGCTGTTATGCAAGGCGATAATCGCGAGGACGGCGGCGAAGCTCATCTGAAAGCTCGGACCCACCAGAGATTCCGGCCACACCAGCAACACGGCAAAAGCTGCAACCGCCAGCATGCGCACGGATAAGGGCTCGCGCCCCAGCACCAGCGCAAACAGAACCAGCAACGCCCCAAGGCAGCTACGCACTGTGGGCACCTCTGCACCAGTCAGCAGGGTATATCCCACGCCCACGGCCGCCCCAAACGCGGCTGCAACGATCGGCAGCCGGGCTCTCAGCACGAGCCATGGCCACAAGGCGAGCAACTTGAGAGCGATGAAATAGCCCGCCGCTATGACCGCGCTGACGTGAACGCCGCTGATCGACAGGAGATGCGTTAGCCCCGAATCGCGCATTGCCTCTTCATCTGCAAGATCGATTGCGCCGCGATCTCCGCTTGCGAATGCCGCTGCGATGGTCCCGGCAGAGCCATCGACCTGTTGACGGACGTGGGCGGCGAGCGCGCGCTGCACGCTAGCGAGCCCGATTTCGGCCTGGGCTCCGCCGACAACTTCGACCTCGCCGATCGCCGATCCCGTTGCGGCCAGCCCATCGAACCAGGCACGCCGTGCGAAATCGTATCCGCCGGGCAGCATGGGGGGTGCCGGTGGCATGAGGCGGGCACGTAGCCGTACGATTGAACCTTCGCGCATCGCAGGTAAGTCGGCGTCCGCGGGCACGTTGACCCTCACCTTGCGTGCATGGCCGGATTCCGAATCTCTGATGGCGAGAACTAGCCGGACACGCTGCTGCGCCGGCTGTTCCTGCCGCTCGAGAATGCGCCCGACTATGGTTGAAACCTGTGTGCGGTCGATCGGCTCTGCGCCAACAGTGATTGACCGCACCCAGACAACGGCAACACCCGCTGCAAATACCAGACCGACGCTGATCACAGCCAACCGCAAAGCCGCCCGCCTTTCTGCCCCGCGCCAGATTGCAGCGGCAACAATGGCGGACAGGATCCCGACCGCCATGACGGAGAGCCACTGCCACGGACTGGATAGCACGAACCAGGCCCCGATTCCGGCAGCAAACGCAATCGTGAGCCAGGGGCCGCGATCGAATCCAGCTGTGTCCAGAAACCCGTTCAACCGGTCCACGATGCTGGACAAGCGCGTGCCCTTGCGCCAAGTGCGCTGCACCGCAGCATCGGCGCGTTCGGGCCCTTCCCCCATGGGCACATGCAGCGCGGTGCTTGTCGCCATCAGGGCGTTGGAAAGGATTGAAACGTTTATGGCAAGCGATAGCGGCAGCGTGGTCACGCGATTTGCGCCCTCGCCGACCGGCTACCTCCATATTGGCGGCGCACGAACGGCCCTGTTCAACTGGCTTTTCGCTCGCCATCACGGCGGCAGGGCACTTCTTCGGATCGAGGATACCGACGCCAAGCGATCGACGCAGGATGCGATCGACAAGATTATCGAAGGGCTTACCTGGCTCGGGCTCGATTACGACGAAGAGCCTGTCTTTCAATCACATCGCGCGGATCGCCATGCCGAAGTCGCCCGGCAACTGCTGGACGCAGGACACGCTTACAAGTGCTTCGCGACGACAGAGGAACTGGAAGCCATGCGCGCCGAGCAGCGCGCAAACAAACAACCCCAGCGTTATGACGGCCGCTGGCGCGACCGGGATCCGTCTACTGCCCCCACCGGGGCGCCCTTCGTGATCCGGCTCAAAACGCCCGACGATGGTGAGACTACCATCGAAGACGCGGTGCAAGGCGCTGTCACGGTTCGCAATGCCGAGATCGACGACTACGTCCTGCTGCGTGCCGATGGCACCCCGACATACATGCTGGCCGTAGTTGTGGATGATCACGACATGGGCGTCACGCACGTGATCCGCGGTGACGACCATCTCAACAACGCATTCAGGCAGCTGCCGATCATTCGCGCCATGGACGCGATCGAGGGTGGTTGGCCCGACCCGGTCTATGCTCACATTCCGCTGATCCACGGGGCGGACGGGGCCAAGCTGTCCAAGCGGCACGGTGCGGTCGGCGTCGAAAGCTATCGCGACGAACTGGGGGTCCTACCCGAAGCGCTGTTCAACTATCTGCTGCGTCTTGGTTGGGGCTACGGCGACCGCGAAGAAATCACGCGGGACGAGGCCATCACGCTGTTCGATCTCGACGGCGTCGGCAAGAGCCCTTCACGCTTCGATCTCAAGAAGCTGCAGCATCTGAATGGCCATTACATCAGAGAGGCTGACGATGCGCGCCTGGCCGCGCTGGTGGCAAGCGAAATGGGCGGACGGGTCGATCAGAGCTTGCTGACCCAGGCGATGCCGGTACTGAAACCGCGCGCGAAGGACATTCGCGAACTTGCTGAAAGTGCGCAATTTCTTTTCGCAGAGCGCCCACTGCAAATGACGGAAAAGGCCGCGGAATTGCTGAACGAAGAGGGTCGGCAGCGGGTCGGGGCAATCGCAGCCAGGTTGCGGTCTGAAAATAGCTGGACAATCGAGGCTCTCGAAGCCACTACCAAGGCCCTCGCCGAAGAGCTTGCGGTGGGTCTCGGCAAGCTCGCGCAGCCGATGCGCGCGGCACTCACCGGTACGACGACCTCGCCCGGTATTTTCGATGTGCTGGTCCTGCTCGGCAGGGAAGAGTCTCTTGCGCGGCTCGACGCGCAGGCGGCCTGAGCCAAACGGATCGCACGGGTTAAGGAGAATGGAATTGGCGGACAAGCACGCGAAACTCGAACTCGACGGCAAGACTCACGAGTTCCCGGTCATGTCGGGCACGGTGGGTCCGGACGTTGTCGATATCCGCAAGCTGTACGGCGCGACGGGTGCATTCACATTTGACCCCGGGTTCACCTCGACCGCCAGCTGCGAAAGCGCGCTCACCTATATCGATGGCGAGGAAGGCGTCCTGCTCCATCGCGGCTATCCGATCGGCCAGCTCGCGGAACATTCGAGCTTCATGGAAGTCAGCTACCTGCTGCTGAACGGCGAATTGCCGAGCGCGCAGGAACTGCAGACTTTCGAAGATACGATAACGCGCCACACCATGCTGCACGAGCAGCTCGCGACGTTCTACCGCGGATTCCGCCGCGATGCGCACCCCATGGCAATCATGTGCGGCGTCGTTGGTGCGTTGTCGGCTTTCTACCACGACAGCACGGACATCTCGGACCCGCATCACCGCAAGATTTCCAGCCATCGCTTGATCGCCAAGATGCCTACAATCGCGGCAATGGCCTACAAATATTCGGTCGGGCAGCCGTTTCTCTATCCCGACAACTCGCTCAGCTACACCGGCAATTTCCTGCGCATGACCTTCGGCGTTCCGGCCGAGGAATACGAGCTGCACCCGGCGGTCGAGCGGGCCATGGACCGTATCTTCATTCTCCACGCCGACCACGAACAGAACGCATCGACCTCGACCGTACGCCTGGCGGGATCGTCGGGTGCAAATCCGTTTGCCTGCATCGCAGCGGGCATCGCCTGCTTGTGGGGCCCGGCCCATGGCGGTGCGAACGAGGCAGCGCTCAACATGCTGCAGGAAATCGGCACGCCCGATCGAATCCCGCACTACATTGAGCGGGCAAAAGACAAGAACGACCCCTTCCGCCTGATGGGCTTCGGCCACCGCGTGTACAAGAACTACGATCCGCGGGCGACGGTGATGCAGAAAACCGTGCGTGAAGTTTTCGACGCGCTGAAGGTCAACGACCCTGTGTTCGAGACAGCACTGCGGCTTGAGGAAATCGCACTGAGCGATCCCTATTTCGCGGAAAAGAAGCTTTTCCCCAACGTCGATTTCTATTCGGGCATAATCCTGTCGGCGATGGGTTTCCCGACCACGATGTTCACTGCGCTGTTCGCCCTCGCCCGCACCGTGGGCTGGGTGGCGCAGTGGAACGAGATGATCAGCGATCCAGGCCAGAAGATCGGTCGACCGCGGCAGCTCTACAATGGGCCCGCCATGCGCGATTATGTACCGATCGGGCAGCGCTGAGCTCAGGCTCAGCGCGGTCTGGTGCGGCGATCGTCCAGCGCTGGAAGTGCCAGTGTAAATCGCGCACCCTGGCGCGGCGCGCTCTTCACCTTGAGCGTGCCGCCCATTGCGGTCGCCAGCCGGCGCGATATGTAGAGCCCAAGTCCCGAGCCGCCATCGCCGCTTCGGCCCAGCCGTTCGAATTTGTCGAACACCGCGATCTGCTGTTCGGAAGTCAGGCCGGGGCCTTCATCGGCCACGCTGATGCGCGCCCAGTCGCCTTTTCGAGCCAGCTTGATCGTTACCGTCGATTTTTCCGGCGAGTACCGGATCGCATTGCCGATCAGGTTAAGCAACACTTGGAGAACGCGGCGAAATTCGCCGACTGCGAGGACCGGCCTCGTACCGCCTTCGATCTCCAGCACGATGGATTTTTCCCGCGCTCTCACCCCCAGAATGCCCGTCGCCCGCTTGGCAATGTCCATCAAATCGATCGTGTCGGGTGCAGTGGTAAAATCCGCCGCCTCCACGACCTCCAGATCAGCGAGGTCGTCCAGCAATGACAGCAGATGCTGCCCTGCAGACGCGATATCGGCAGCGTAATTGCTGTATTCATCAGCCAGCGGGCCGGCCAGTCGGCTGCGGATCGTTTCGGCATTGGCAATGATCCGCGCAATCGGCTTGCGCAGAACTGGCGAAAGCTCACGGCCCAGCGACTGACTGGCACCAGCAGGTGCAGGCACCGGTTGCGGCTCGGCTTCCACAAACGGTCGATCCGCGACCAGATAAAGTTCAAATCCGGCACTGCCCGGTTCGGGCCGCCCAAGCGGGACGAGTGACACGCTCCATTGCCGCTGTGAGCCGGGCACAATGCAGCGAGCGCCATCCAGCAGGCGCCAGTGGAGCGGCTGATGATAGCTGTTCTGGGCAAATTCGACGAAATCGGTCCACGGTCGCCCGATGCCGGCGCGCATCAGCGCAACAGTAGCCCCCAGATCGACAGCATCGCTTTCCGCGGTGAGCAGCTTCTGAGCAGGATCGAGCCGCGCCGATAATTCGGCAGTAGCGCGTTCGATTTCCAGCCTGCGCCGTGTTAACAACTGGGCATCATCTGGCGGGATTGGCGAGGTTTGCCAGCTTGCGACCGCGATCGTGCAGCCAGCCCCTCCCTTGGCCGGCGCGATTTCGACCCATGCCTGGGTCAGCTCCTCACCGTCGACTGCACGGATCAAGCGTGCCAACCGCAAACCATAGATGCGGGACTTGCGCACAAGAGACAGAAGCTCAGGCACCGCGACCGTGCCGGGGACTTCGCCGCCGCAACGCAGATGCAGCCCGGCCAGCGGCTCATCCGCTTCGACCAGGCGGTCCTGATCGTCCGTGCGCGCCCGCGCAAGGATGGTTCGGATTGCAGCGGTCATGGGTCAGGCAACCGCCTGCCGCCGCGAGGCAGCCAGCAGCGACTCGGCACGGTCGCGGCGCAGCTGCTCGAACCCTTCAGGCAGTGCGATTTCCGGATGGATGCAAAGAAACTGCTCTTCGATTTCGCGTGCGCTCAATCCCGATACTCTCAACGCCAGCGCCAATCGGGCAAGCTGGCTTTCATTGGTGGCGATCGCGACCAGGTCTCGTTCCTGCTGAGAGCTTGCTGCGAGCGCCGAAAGAAACAGGGCTACTCCCGCATGCCCGATTGCCAGCCCTGCACGAATGCCATTGCCCATGCTCGATATGAGGCGCGCCAGTAAGCCAAGGCGCCCCGCGCCTTCGTCATAATCCATACGCAGACGGACTTCGGTCTGCTCGACGCTGTCGTCGCTTTCCGCCCCGGCGCGCCATGTGACGATGGCGTGATGAAAAAGCTCTGGCGGCAGTTCACCGAGTGACAATTCCATCCGCCGCTGTTGCTGCATGAAGCGGGCTTGTGCAGCCAGTGCTGCCATGGCGGTTGCCGCCGTCGCGGGATCTTCAGAAGCTATCAAAGCCTGGAGCAGCGGAGTCAGAACCGGATCGATGCCGCTGCGCTCTTCCAGGCGCCGCGCCAGATGCCATTCCAGCGACAACGCATGACAGTGGGTCAGAAACGAGAGGTCGGTCACCAGCGCACCAACCAGCCCGTCGCTCTTTTCCAGAGCAAAGGCGTTGGCATCCGCTATCCCTGCCACTTCGGCCTGCACGTTGAGCAGCTGCCGCGCGATATGTCCGATCATCCCGCGTACGCGGGCCACGATCTCGTCGCTGAACAACGAATGATCCTGATTGGCGAGCAGATGACCGAGTATCGGGCCAACCGTGCCGAGCACGACGTCGCCCTGGGCGAGTTCGGTGCGCAGCACCGTCTCGACCGGCATTTCGCCCGCGTCGATCGTTCCCGTGTCAATCATGCCCGACGCCATAGCCCCGCCATGGTTAAGCGCGCGTTATCCCCGGCCGTCCCGATACCAATAACAATGCAACCAGCAGAAATATCGCGAGCAACTGCAAGGTTGCACCCAACCAACCAACTGCGGACGCGATGGCGAACAACGCGAATAATGTCACCCGATCCTGTGCCAGTTCGGCCAACCATCGCGGTCCGTATATCGCGGCAAGCCTGATCAGGCCCAGGACCATGGCAAGTACGAACAGGGCCCGCCCCCATGCCGATCGCGGCGTGACGATCAGCACAGTCGCAAGCAACAAGGCATCGAGCGCCAAGCCCAGAACCCGGTCGCGATGCTTGTTCCACCAGCCGCGGCCAAGGCTGGAAATCCGCATCATCCCACGGCCAAACCGAGCAAGTGCAGCGGCCCCCGCGAGTGACCCGAAAGCCGCGGCAGCCACCCCGTTCCACGCTGCCGCCAGTCCAATTGCCGTAAGGATCGCTCCACCTGCGGCTACGATCGATCCCACCGCCGGGCGGGCGAGAACGTCCACTGCCGTTCGGCGTACGCCGCGGTCGATCGCGGCGTTGGCCGGCGCCGTCCACGGTGCTGGGGTCAAGGCCGCATCGACGATGCGCCGAGCAGCGCTGCGTGCCGCCTCGTCAGTTCCAATAATGGCGATGCGGCCATCGGCCAGTGTATCGGCGGACAGCTCGACCAGCGGCCGTCCACGCTGGAGCGCAATCCGCATCAAGGCTGACATCGTGTCGACGTCCGCGGCAAGCTCGGTAAGCCGCTCGACATCGCCGGCGGGCACGCGGAAAGCCCCGGCCCATGCATGGTCGCGATCGATCCGCTCATGCCCGGCATTGATCGCCGGCTCTACCGGCAATGCCAGAATGTTCCGACCCCGTGCCAGGTGCCAATCGGCCAGCGCTGGATCGATCAGCACGCCGTCGGCTATCGCCAGAACCTCGTCTGCAACCGTTACAAGACCAGCGAGGGCACGGGGGCCCGCGATCGCATGGAAACGCTTGCCGTCACGTTCGACCACGTGCTGGACCGCGAGCAGTTCCGGTGGAAGGCCTTGTGCCAGGCAGATCACCCGTTCGCATCCGAGCGACAAAGCCAGGCGAACCTGCCGCTCCAGCACAGTCTGGCCCGCCACGGAAAGATGCGCGCGCGATCGGTTGGCCTGACCGGCTACGGGCTCGATCGATGACAAAAGGGCGACGAGCACCGTGAAGCTCCATTTACCGCAGGCCTGAACCCTAGGTAATACCGCGCGCTAAGCCAAGCGTGCGCGCTTCATGAGGGATATGGAGCGGAAAAATCCCTGAGATAGGCGCCGATGCGTCGCAACGTCACCGGCTCGCCCGGCGCGCTCTCAAGCGCCTCGTCCGCCAGACGGGTCAATTCCTCAGAGTGAAACGATGTCGCCAGTCCGCGCAGGCGCAGCGCTGCAATGTTCCAGTTGGCATCGCAACGCGACCGCTGCAGCAGGTCCAGCTGTCGGGCAACGCTTTCGATATATGCCGCACGCAAGTCAGCGAGCAATGCCGGGTCCTCCCCAGCCGCAGCCGCAAGCGTTGCATCGAGGGTACCGTTGTCGAACAGCATCACTTGGCAACGTTAAATCGTAAAGGTTAAGTCGGGGTTTAACCTGTCGCAAATCGTGATAGTTTCGGCCGCATGAGCGGGGGATCGAAGATCAGGGCCGTCGGGTCCGACGACGCGCTGCAGGCGCAAGATGTGGCAGTCGCTGAGGATAGCGGCGAATGGGCCACGTCTGCAGACCATGATGCCGGGGATTGGGTCGAAGACCACGCCCCAAATCGCAGCTGGCGCTGGATCATCCCGGTCGTTGCCGGCAGCGCGGTCGCGGGATGGACCGGATTTTTCAGTTGGGCGCACTGGCCTGACATCACGGCTGGCGGAGATCCGCGCCAATGGACCGGATGGGTTGTAGCCTGGGCCGTCCCCACTCTGCTTATCGTGGCGATCTGGTTGCTGGCGATGCGTACCAGCCGGCGCGAAGCGCGTCGGTATGGCGAAATCGCGGACATGCTGAGCGTCGAATCGATCAGGCTGGAGCAGCGCCTTTCCATCATCAACCGCGAACTCAGCCTGGCGCGGGAATTCCTGGCGGCCCAGTCGCGCGAACTGGAATCGGTCGGACGGATCGCATGTGAACGCATTTCTACTCATGCCGACCGGCTGCAGACACTGATTCGGGATAACGGAGCCCAGGTGGATGCCATTGCCACCGTCAGCGTCGCTGCGCGCGAGAATATGGAGAGATTGCGGGATGACCTCCCCGTGGTTGCGAACTCCGCACGCGACGTCTCCAACCAGATCGGCAATGCCGGCCGGACTGCCCAAGGCCAGATCGCGGAGCTGATCGGCGGCTTCGAAAGGCTGAACCAGTTCGGCGAAGCGAGCGAGCGCCAGGTCGGCGCTTTACAGTCCCGGGTGGACGCCGCACTGGCCGCGTTCGAGACACAGCTGGCCCAGGTGAACGATCTGCTCGGCGCTCGGTTCGATACCCTGCGCGAACAGAGCGAACGACTGCGCACCGAACTCGACGGCCGCGAGGTCGAAGCCCTTGCAGGGTTCCGCCGCAGAGCCGACACGCTGGCCCATGAATTGTCGGGGGCGGCGCATCAGCTCGACGAACAGGAAGAGGAAATCCTGCGGTCGATGCGCGCGCGCCTTGTCGCCCTGCGCGACGAAGCGAAGCTCATATCCACATCGCTGCGGGAATCGGAAGAAGAGGCTGCTGAAGGGTGGCGCAACCAGATCGACGCGCTGCGCACCCGCCTGATGGAAGCAATCGACGAGTTGAAGCGCATCGATCAGTCCGCGCTGGATTCAGCCAATCGCAAGCTTGAAGCCCTTCGCGCGGAAGCCGAAAAGGTCGATCGCAGCATGATCGATCGCGATGCCAAGCTGTTCGCCAAGATCGCGGAACGTCAGAACGAATTGTCCCGCAACGAAAGCGAGGCACTTACGCGTCTCGAAGAGCGGCTGGCGGCACTCGACGTGACGCTGGACGAACGTCGTGGTGCAATCCTCCAATCCACCGAACTGCTCGGCCAACGCGGCGAAGCCGTGGCGGCGCGGCTGTCGGAACTGGCGACCGAGATCAGTGGAATCGCGGAACAAGGCGAAGCAACGGAGCAACGGCTCGCGAGCAGTATTGCGGTGCTGGCGGCACAACTGGCCGAAAGCCGGGCCAGCATCGAAGGCACTGATCTGGCCGTTAGCAAGCTTACCGATGCCAGCGTTCGGCTGCTGGAATTGCTTCAGGCCAGCGCCTTGCAGACCCGGATCGATCTGCCCGCTGCGCTGGGCGACGCGGAAAACCGCCTCACTGCCCTGGGCGCTGCGACAAACGATCTCACGCTCGCCATCGCCGCCGCCGGGCGCAAGGGCGAGGAACTTTCAAATTACGTCATCGCAACCCGGGACCAGAGCGGAGAGGCTGGCGAACAGGTCGATGCACTCCGCAGCCGGATCGAGCGCAGCAGCGCCGCCAGCTTGCGCATCATCAACGATTTGCGGGGCGCGCTTGCCGCCGCTGCGGAAGACAGCACCTCATTGTCCGCCAAGGCGCAGGGTGAATTGCGGACGGCGATCGAAGCACTTGAGATCACCGCTCGCCACGCGGTCGAAGCGATCGAGAACGACAGCGGTATTGCAGTGAAGCGGCTGGCCAGCCGCGTGGCCGAAGAGACGAGCGAGGCGCTCGCCACCGCACTCCAAACGCAGACCGCCGCCTCTGTTGCCGAATTCGAGCAGGCAACGGCGCGGGCAGCCAGCGCCAGCCGCGACACGACTATCCAGCTGCGCGATCAGCTGGCCCGGGTGAACGAACTGGCAGGCCATCTGGAAACGCGCGTGGCGCGCGCGCGTGAACAGGCTGAAGAGCAGATCGGCAATGATTTCTCGCGCCGTGTTGCCCTCATCACCGAAAGCCTCAATTCCAGCGCGATCGATATCGACAAGGCGCTGTCGGCGGATGTCGGGGATACGCAATGGGCGGCTTATCTTCGGGGTGACCGCGGCATTTTTACCCGGCGGGCGGTTCGTTTGCTCGACAACACGCAAGCTCGTGAAATCGCGGAACTGTATGACGCCGATGCGTCGTTCCGTGACAATGTCAGCCGTTACATCGCCGATTTCGAGAACATGCTGCGCACCCTGCTGTCGACCCGCGATGGCAAGGCGCTGGGCGTGACATTGCTCAGCTCCGACATGGGCAAGCTGTACGTCGCGCTGGCGCAGGCGATCGAACGCCTGCGCGACTGAACTAGAAGTAATTCGTCACGTCCAGGTGCTCGACCCGGATCCAGCCCTGATTGAAGTTCAGCACGTAGAGGCCAGTCAGCACAGCGGCCAGGATTGTCGCGCGCAGGACAATCCGGCCTGGCCGAAAATTGACCGGTGCGCTGTCCGCCTGTCCCGGGATCTTCTCGACCCCGGCCTCGTCTGCCGTCCGGACACCGAACGGCAGCATGACGAATGCCGTCATGACCCACACCAGCAGGTAGATGGCGACAATGGACGTCCACTGCATCAGGTGCGCTCCCCGATCAACATGACCTTTACTTGAGGTTTCTTGCCGGACCAGCGTTGCGCCGCGCGGCGTGCTGCAAGGCGGGTAGCTTCGATAATGTCGTCCCGCACGGCTGGGCGCCTGCCCTTGCGCAGCTTGACCAGCGCCTCGAGTATGTCAGCCTTCGCCTCCGCAATGAACTCGTCGAGATCCTCGACCAGTGGCAGGCCGAGCGCGTCGATGTGAGGCTGCAGCTCCCGGTCGAGCACGACCATGACGACGCCGTTATGCGCCAGTCGCCGCCGCATAACGATCGCTTCGCCATCGGATGGCACAATCATTTCGCCGTCCAGCACCAGACGCCCGGTACGGACTTCTGCAATCTTGCCCGGGGCGCCCGGCGCCAGACGGACCAGGTCGCCATTCTTCTGGACAACCGCGCTGGGAATGCCCCGCTGCCTGCCCAGGCGTGCCTGCTCGTGCATGTGGCGGATTTCGCCGTGGACCGGGACCAGGATTTCGGGCCGGAGCCAGCCGTAAAGAGCCTCCAGCTCCGGACGACCCGGATGGCCCGATACGTGGATCAGCCCTTGCCGGTCGGTCACGATCGCGATGCCGCGATCAGCCAGGAGGTTCATCACCCGGCCCACCGCCAGTTCGTTCCCCGGGATTTGCCTGCTCGAAAACAACACCACGTCACCTGAACTCAGCTCGATCTGGTGGTTGCCCTCTGCAATCCTGGCGAGTGCTGCGCGCGGTTCGCCCTGCCCACCGGTCGCGAGGATCAGCACCTCCCCACGCGGGAGCCGCATGGCGGTATCGAAATCGATCGTCTCGGGCAGGTCGGCGAGGTAGCCGTTGTCCTGCGCCACCTCGATAATGCGGTCGAGCGAGCGCCCCGCAACACAAAGCTGGCGCCCGGTTTCACGTGCGACTTCCCCTAGTGTATGCAGCCGTGCAACATTGGAGGCGAACGTTGTCACGAGTACGCGCTTGCCGGCGTGGCGGCGCACTTCGTCCATCAATCCCTGATAAACTGCACCTTCCGATCCGCTCGGAGCAGGGTTGAAAACGTTGGTCGAATCGCAGACCAGCGCCAGCACGCCTTCATCACCAATGGCGGTGAGTTCTTCTTCAGTGGTCGGCACCCCGATGATGGGATCCTCGTCCAGCTTCCAGTCGCCGGTATGGAACACCCGGCCATGCGGCGTGTCGATCAGCAAGGCATTGCCTTCGGCAATCGAGTGCGCAAGCGGCAGATAGGTCACAGTAAACGGGCCGATCGCGATCTGGCCGTGATCTTCTTCGATCACGTTTATCTCGATGGCATTGGCAAGGCCCGCTTCTTCAAGCTTTCGCATAACCAGATCGGCGGTGAACGGCGTGGCATAAAGCGGCACGCCCAATTCCTCGGCGAAGTAGGGAACGGCGCCGATGTGATCCTCGTGCGCGTGAGTAAGCACCACGCCGAGCAGGTCCTTGCGCCTGTCCTCGATGAATTCGAGGTCAGCAAACACGAGTTCGGTGCCGGGGTATTCGCTGGCGCCGAAGGTCATGCCCAGATCGACCATCAGCCACTTGCCCTGGCAGCCATACAGGTTGACGTTCATGCCGATCTCGCCGCTGCCACCCAGGGCGAGGAACAGCAGTTCGTTTTCGGGGGTAAAATCCTTTCTCACTTACTTTGCGCGCTCCGCCAGAATTGCCAGGCCATCGAGCGTCAGGTCGGTGTCGACTGCGTCGAATATGCCGGTATGCTCGTCAAACAGGATCGCGAGGCCGCCCGTCGCGATGACCCGGGCCGGTCGACCGATTTCCGTCCGCATCCGCGCGATCAGGCCCTCAATCAATGCCACATAACCCCAATAGACGCCAATCAGCATCTGATCCTCGGTATTGCGTCCGATCACGCTGTCGCTTGCGGGCGCGCGGATGGCGATGCGGGGCAATTTCGCGGTGTTGCCAACCAGCGCGTCGAGGGAAAGGTTGATTCCCGGCGCAATGATCCCGCCCTTGTAGGCGCCGTTGAAATCGACCGTGTCGAATGTGGTCGCAGTGCCGAAATCGACGACGATCAGGTCGCCGTCGTACTTGGCATGAGCGGCAATCGCATTGAGCGCCCGGTCGGCACCTAGCGAGCGCGGTTCGTCGACGTCGACAGCGATACCCCATTGCGCCGCGCCCTCCCCGGCAATCAGCGGGGTCAGCCCAAAGTATTTTTCGCCGAGGACGGTCAGGTTGTGGATCGCCCGCGGGACGACCGAGCCCAGAATGATCTGCCGGATAGCGGAGCGATCCACGCCCTCTATCGCGAGAAGCTGTAGCAGCCAGACTGCATACTCGTCGCCAGTACGGCGCGGATCGGTAGCAATGCGCCAGCGCGCCTTGATCTCGCGGCACTCGTAGAGCGCGAATACAACGTTGGTGTTGCCGACATCGACGGCGAGCAGCATTGTCCAGGCTCCTTCAGACCAGCGTCACGTCACCGGCATGGACGGCACGCGTGGCACCATCGGGCAGTCGGAGCAAGAGCGACCCGTCCGCCGCCAGCCCCGCAAATACACCTGCCACCCGCTCAGCCCCGGCGTCGTGAACCGACAGCGGAGTTCCGACCGGCGTTCCCGCCACTTGCCAGCGCCGCAGCAGAGATTCCAACCCGAATGTTCGCCACCGGTGAAGCTCTCGATCGAAGCTGGCGGCAAGGGCCTGGGCAAACAGATCGCGATCAGGCGGTGGACCGAACCGGGTAAAAGCGGCGGTTTCCCGATCCGGCAAGTCCGGCGCGCGCGACAGATTCACGCCGATCCCCACGATCACCGCATCACCGACACCTTCCAGCAGAATTCCTGCCAGCTTGGCGCGGCCGTAAAGCAGATCATTGGGCCATTTGAGCATCAACCGGGTCGGATCGGGCACGAGCGCCGACGCGACTTCATGCAGGGCGAGGCCGGTCAGCAACGCTAGCGTGGGCGCCGGCGGGTCGCCATGAGTTCGGTAAACCACGGTCGAACCCATGAAATTTCCGGCGCCGTCGCTCCAAGAGCGCCCCTGCCGTCCGCGACCGGCCGTCTGGCGATCGGCAACCAACCATTCGCCTTCAAGGACCCGTTCACCTTTGCGGAGACTTTCTGCCAGGTCGGTGTTCGTCGAACCCGTTTCGGCAACAATACGGATCAAGGCAGCAGGAACAGCGCGCTGGCAGCCTTGTCACTCAGATCGCCGAGCGAACGGGTCAGCAAGTATCCAAGCGGAGAAATGATCAGCGTAGTTATCAGCAGCAGCGCCCAGTGTGCGCGCGTGCTTTCGCCCACCACGACGTCGGTCGGTGGATCGAAGAACATCACCTTGATGAACTTGATGTAATAGAATGCGCCGATCACGCTGGCAGCAATGCCGATCGCGGCCAGCAAGACCAGATCCGCTTCCACCGCTGCCTGGAACACGACGAACTTGGCCCAGAACCCGAACAGGGGAGGAATGCCGGCAAGGCTGAACATCAACGCAAGCAGGCACCAGGCCAGCAGGGGCTTTCGGGCGGAGAGGCCGGAAATGTCCGCAAACGTTTCGAGCGGGTTGCCATCGGTATCGCGCAGCATGAGGAGCGCGACGAAACTGCCCAGCGTCATCGCCAGGTAAATCGCGATGTAGACCATCATTGCACTGGCACCGACCACCGTGGCCGTGGCCAGGCCAATCAGGATAAAGCCGACATTGTTGATCGATGAATAGGCGAGCAGGCGCTTCAGGTTCTGCTGACTGATGGCGCCCAGCGCGCCGACAACGATTGACGCGAGCGCCGCGAAGATCACGATCTGGCGCCAGGCATCGACCTGCGCGCCGAGCGGGTCGAGCGCGACCCTGGCAATAAGCGCGATCGCCGCTGCCTTCGCCGAAGTGGCAAAGAAGGTCGTCACCGGCGTCGGAGCGCCTTCGTAAACGTCGGGCGTCCACATGTGGAACGGCACGGCAGCGATCTTGAACGCAAGCCCGGACAGAACGAAAATGACGCCGAACAGCATGCCGGTCGACATGTCGCCCGACAGTGCAGCACGCACGCCCTCGAAACTGGTCGTGCCGGTGAAACCGTAAAGCAGGCTCATGCCGTACAGCAGGATGCCGCTGGCGAGCGCGCCAAGCACGAAATACTTGAGACCCGCCTCGGCCGAACGGCTGTCGTTGCGCAGATATGCGGCGAGGACATAAGCGGCCAGGCTGTTGAGCTCGAGGCCGATGTAGAGTGTCATGAAGTCGCCCGCTGACACCATGATGCTGGCGCCCAGCACCGCGAGCAGCATCAGCACCGGGTATTCCGGCTTCATCGCGCGCAGACAGTCAAAGAACGCCGGCGCGATCATGAGGCAACCGATGGCGGCGAGATAGATCAGCGCTTTGGCCAGCGCCGCGAAAGCGTCTGCCCGGAACTGTCCGCCGAAAGCCCAGGTTTCCGGTCCCATGAGCCCCAGATGGAGTGTCGGGAACAACAGCACGCCAGCGCCGAACAACGCCGCGGCGGCCAGGATCGAAACCAGGCGCGCGGATTTCTCACCGCCCCAGGCTGCGACGATCAACAGCGCAAGGCCTGACAGGCTGAGGACCAGCTCGGGTGCGATGAGGCGAAGTGAAAGGGCGAAGTCCATCAGTGATGCGCCCCTTCATGCGCGATTTCAGGCATGGCGTTGGCTGCCTCAGGACGCGGCGGCCCTGAGCCGATCTGCGCGTCACCTTCCGGCGCAGCACGCGAGAGGCGTGCATCGAGAGCGGCAATGTCGGCGCGCATGGGTGCAAGGAAGCTTTCAGGATAGACGCCCATCCACAGCACGGCGGCCGCAATCGGGGCCAGCATGGCCCATTCCCGCGCGTTGAGATCGGGCATGGCAGCAGCGTCGGCGTTCTTCTGGTCGCCGTAGGCAACACGGCGGTAAAGGTAGAGCATGTATGCTGCGCCCAGAATGATACCGGTCGTGCAGACCAGCGCCACCCAGCTCGACACCTGATAGATGCCTGCCAGGCTGAGGAATTCGCCCACGAAGCCGCTGGTGCCCGGCAGGCCGATGCTGGCCATCGTGAACAGCAGGAAGAACAGCGAATACTTCGGCATGTTGATGCAGAGCCCGCCGTACCGGTCGATCTCGCGCGTGTGCAGGCGGTCGTAGATCACGCCCACACACAGGAACAAGGCGCCCGATACCAGCCCGTGGCTGAGCATCACGATCATCGCACCTTCCAGCCCCTGCACGTTGAAGGCGAACAGGCCGATGGTGACGATCGCCATGTGCGCGACGGACGAATAGGCGATCAGCTTCTTCATGTCGTGCTGGACCAGCGCGATCAGGCTGGTGACCACGACTGCAATCATGCTGAGAGCGAAGATGAACCACGCGAATTGCGCGCTCGCTTCGGGGAACATCGGCAGGCTGAAGCGGATGAAGCCGTAACCGCCCATCTTGAGCAGCACGCCCGCAAGGATCACCGAACCGGCAGTCGGTGCCTGCACGTGTGCGTCGGGCAGCCAGGTGTGCACTGGCCACATCGGCATTTTCACCGCGAAGCTGGCAAAGAAGGCAAGCCACAACCAGGTCTGTGCCCCGGCCGGGAAATCATACTGCATCAACGTCGGGATGTCGGTCGTCCCGGCCTCGTTCACCATCCACAGCATCGCGACCAGCATCAGCACAGAGCCGAGCAGCGTGTAGAGGAAGAACTTGTAGCTGGCGTAGATACGGTCCGCCCCGCCCCAGATACCGATGATCAGGTACATCGGGATAAGGCCGGCTTCGAACATGATGTAGAACAGGAACAGATCCTGCGCCGCGAATACGCCGATCATCAGCGTTTCCATCAACAGAAACGCCGCCATGTATTCGCCGACGCGCTTGTCGATCGCATCCCAGCTGGCGAGGATACAGATCGGCATCAGGAAAACGCTAAGGACGATCAGCATCAGAGCTATGCCGTCGATGCCCAGCGCCCACTGGAAGCCGGCAAACAAATCCGCTCTCTCGGTGAACTGCCACTGCGGGCCGCCGATGTCGTAGTTGGCCCATAGCACGATGCCCAGCGCAAGATTCGCCAGCGTCGCAACCAGCGCGATCATGCGTGCGGGCTTCGCCCCGGAGAATAGGCAGATCGCGGCCGCGATCAACGGCACCGCGAGCATCGCGGAAAGGATCGGGAAGCCCCCCATTACATCAGCACCCAGGTAACCGCCGCGACCAGCCCGAGAAGCATGATCAGCGCATAAGAGTAGAGATAGCCCGACTGGACCTTCTTCGCGGCAGCGGCGCCTTGCACCACCACCCAGGCGGCACCGTCAGGCCCGAACCGGTCAATGATACCCTTGTCGCCGCGTTGCCAGAAGATCCGCCCGAACCAGAACGCCGGCCGGACAAACAGCCAGTGATAAAGCTCGTCGAAGTACCACTTGTTGTAGACGAACCGGTGAACAAGCCGGAACTGCTCGACGAACTTGCCGGGGATCGACGTGTTGCGGATGTAGGCCCAGTAAGCACCTGCAAGGCCCAGCAGCATCACGATCGTCGCGGCGTACTTCACCAGCGTCGGCACTTCGTGCAGTGCAGTTACGAGGTTCTGGTTGAAGTAGATCGAGCCGCCCCAGAACGCCGCATCGTCGATGAAGGCACCCTTGAACACGTAGCCCGCTGCAATCGCTCCCAGCGTCAGCACGCCGAGCGGGACGAGCATCGAAACCGGACTTTCATGCGGATGATATCCGCCGGTCCCGTCGCCATGGCGCGGATCGGGAACGTGATGCTGCACGTCATGACCTGCATCTTCCTGCGAAGGCGGGTTGTGATCGTGCGCATGACCGTGGTGATCGTGAACAGCATGCTGGATGTGTTCGCTCTCGATCCAGCGCGGCTTGCCCCAGAAGGTCAGGAACATCAGGCGCCAGGAATAGAAGCTGGTCAGCAATGCCGCGACCGTGCCTGCCCAGAATGCGAACTGCGACAGCGATGTGCCCCGCGCCCAAGCCGCTTCCAGGATCGCATCCTTGGAGAAGAAGCCGGCGAAACCCAGGCCGAGATGATAGACACCGACCCCGGTGATCGCGAGCGTTCCCGCCATCATCGCCCAGAACGTGAACGGAATGTGCTTACGCAGGCCGCCATAGTAGCGCATGTCCTGCTCGTGATGCATCGCATGGATCACCGAGCCGGCACCCAGGAACAGCAGCGCCTTGAAGAACGCGTGCGTGAACAAGTGGAACATCGCCACGCCATAAGCACCCACGCCCGCTGCGAAGAACATGTACCCCAGCTGCGAGCAGGTCGAATAGGCGATGACCCGCTTGATGTCCCACTGCGTCGTGCCGATCGTAGCGGCGAAAAAACAAGTCGCCGCGCCCACGAACGTCACCATCGCAAGTGCGACAGGCGCTGTTTCGAACATCGGCGACAGGCGGCAGACCATGAACACGCCTGCGGTCACCATCGTGGCCGCATGGATGAGCGCGGATACTGGCGTCGGGCCCTCCATCGCATCGGGCAGCCAGGTGTGAAGGCCCAGTTGGGCCGACTTGCCCATCGCGCCGATGAACAGGAGGATGCACAGCACGTCCATCGTCTGAACACGATAACCGAGGAAGCCGATCGTGCTGCCGCTCATCGCCGGTGCCGCAGCGAGGATTTCGGGGATCGAAGTCGTCTGGAACACCAGGTAGGTGCCGAAGATGCCCATCATGAAGCCAAGGTCGCCCACGCGATTGACGACGAACGCCTTGATCGCGGCGGCATTGGCACTGGGCTTCCGGAACCAGAAGCCGATGAGCAGATAGCTGGCGAGGCCCACCCCTTCCCAACCGAAGAACATCTGCACCAGGTTGTCCGCGGTCACCAGCATCAGCATGGCGAAGGTGAACAGGCTGAGATAGGCGAAGAACCGCGGCTGATCCGGGTCTTCTTCCATGTAACCCCAGCTGTAGAGGTGAACCAATGCCGATACGGTGTTGATCACCACCAGCATGACGGCCGTCAGCGCATCGACCCGCAACGCCCAGTCGAAGCTGAGCGTGCCGGATTGAACCCATTTGAGCACGGGCACGACTTGTGCCTCCGCGCCTCCGGCCAGAAAGCTGATGAAGATCGGCCAGCTGAGCGCAGCGGATACGAACAACGCGCCGGTCGTCAGCGACTTGGCGACAGTGTTGCCCAGCGCGCGATTGCCCAGACCCGCGACGATCGCAGCGAGCAGCGGCAGGAAGACGATGATGAGAATGGGGTGCACCGTGGCTTATCCCTTCAGCCGGTCGACGTCGTCGACCGCGATGGTGCCGCGGCCACGGAAATAGATCACCAGGATCGCGAGCCCGATCGCCGCTTCGCCTGCGGCAACGGTAAGCACGAACATGGCGAAGACCTGTCCGACCATGTCGTTCAGGAAGGCGCTGAACGCGACCAGATTGATGTTCACCGACAGCAGGATCAACTCGATCGCCATCAGGATAACGATCACGTTCTTCCGATTGAGGAAGATGCCAAGCACGCCAAGCACGAACAGGATCGCACTGACGACAATGTAATGCTCGATGCCGATCACAGCTCGACCCCCTTGCCGATCTCGGGCTGGCGCATGACGGTTGCCTCATCGGCCCGGCGTGCAACCTGCTTGCCGATGTTCTGGTGGCCCCGGACGGTCTTGGGCGGGCGATGCGTCAGCACGATTGCGCCGACCATCGCCACCAGCAGGATGATGCCGGCGGTTTCGAACAGGAACAGGTATTCGCCATAAAGTAGCGCGCCCAGGCTTTCGATGTTGCTGCGTCCGACGAGCGGTGCAGCGGCACCCGCCGGCGTGCCGAGGTCGATCGCGCCCGCACGGTACGCGCCGATGCCCAGCACCAGCTCCGCCAGCAGCACCAGCGCAATGGCGATGCCGAGCGGGAAATTGCGGATGAAGCCCGCGCGCAGTTCCGCGAAGTCGATGTCGAGCATCATCACAACGAACAGGAACAGCACCGCGACTGCGCCGACGTAGACCACGACCAGCAGCATCGCGATGAATTCCGCGCCGACCAGCACCATAAGGCCGGCGGCGTTGAAGAACGCGAGAATCAGCCACAGGACCGAATGCACCGGATTGCGCGCCACGATCACCATGACGGCGCTGGCGAGCATCAATGCAGCGAAGAGATAGAAGGCGAAGACCTGAACCATAATTGCGGGCCGCCCCTAGCGATAGGGCGCATCGGCTTCAAGGTTCGCGGCGATCGCCCGCTCCCACTTGTCCCCGTTGGCCAGCAGTTTCGCCTTGTCGTAAAGCAGTTCTTCGCGCGTTTCGGTCGCGTATTCGAAGTTCGGCCCCTCGACGATGGCATCCACCGGGCAAGCCTCCTGGCAGAAGCCGCTGTAGATGCACTTGGTCATGTCGATGTCGTAACGCGTGGTGCGGCGGCTGCCATCCTCGCGCGGTTCGGCCTCGATCGTGATCGCCTGCGCCGGGCACACCGCCTCGCACAGCTTGCACGCGATGCAGCGTTCCTCGCCATTGGGATAGCGGCGCAGCGCATGTTCGCCGCGGAAGCGCGGGGAAAGCGGGTTCTTCTCGAACGGATAGTTGATCGTCGCCTTGGGCTTGAAGAAATACTTCAGCGTGAGGGCATGCGCCTTCACGATTTCCCACAGGGTGAACGACTTGATGAGCTGGGCGACGGTCACGCGGCGCCTCCATAACGAGTAAACATGAGGTAGCCGCTGACCAGAACCACGAAGATCAGGCTCAGGGGCAGGAACACCTTCCAGCCCAGGCGCATGAGCTGGTCGTAGCGATAGCGCGGGACGGTCGCCATGACCCAGCTGAACATGAAGAAGAAGAACAGGATTTTCGCGAACAGCCAGACGATGCCGGGCACGGCATAGAGCGGCTCCCAATCGATCGGCGGCAGCCAGCCACCGAAGAACAGGATCGCGTTCAGCGCGCACATCAGGAGAATGTTGGCGTATTCCCCGAGCCAGAACAGCGCGAAACTCATGCTCGAGTATTCGGTCTGGTACCCGGCGACGAGCTCGCTCTCCGCCTCGGTCAAATCGAACGGCACGCGCTGGGTTTCGGCGAGGCTGGAGATGAAGAACATCACCCACATCGGGAACAGCAGCAGGTTGAAGACATAGCCGTTGACGATACCCAGCCCGTGCCCGCGCTGCGCCTCGACGATCTCGGAAAGGTTGAACGTGCCAGCCCACAGGACGACGCACACGAGAATGAACCCGATCGAGACCTCGTAGGAGATCATCTGTGCCGCGGCGCGCATGGCCGAGAAGAACGGATACTTCGAGTTCGACGCCCACCCGCTCATCACGATGCCGTAGACAGACAGCGAACTGATCGCGAGGATGTAGAGCAGGCCGACGTTGATGTCGGCGAGCACCACGCCCACGTCGAACGGGATCACTGCCCAGGCAGCAAGCGCAACGGTGAAGGTCACGATCGGCGCGAGGATGAAGATGCCCTTGTTCGCGGCGCTGGGGATGATGGTTTCCTGTAGGAAGACCTTGAGCCCGTCGGCAAACGACTGGAGCAACCCGAATGGCCCGACCACGTTGGGTCCCCGCCGCAGGTTGATCGCGGCCCAGACCTTGCGGTCCATGTAGATGATCATGGCGACCGCCAGCATCAGTGGCAGTGCGATGAGCAGGATCCCGGCAATGGTCGCGACGAACCAAGCCCATTCGTAATTCATGCCGAGGGATTGGAAGAAGGCGGTCATTCCGCTGCCTCCAGCGCGTCGATGCTGTGGAGCAATTCAGCGCTGCATTCCTGCATCACGACGCTTGCCCGAGCGATCGGATTGGTGAGGTAGAAATCCCTGATCGGATAGGCCTCGATCGAGCCCTCGAATTTCGCCGCCGCGTCACCCCGGGGAAGCGCGCCGTAATTCGCCAGACCTTCTTCGCCCAGGGCCGGAACTTCGGCGATCATCGCGCTCTGTAATTCGGCAAAGCTGTCGAAGCCGACGGAGACGCCCAGCGCATCGGCCAGCGCGCGCAGGATCGTCCAGTCCTCGCGCGCGTCGCCCGGAGCAAAGACAGCCTTTTCGGCGAACTGGACCCGCCCTTCTGTGTTGACGTAGGTCCCGTCCTTTTCGGCATAGCTCGCTCCCGGCAGCACGATGTCGGCAGCATGCGCGCCCTTGTCGCCGTGATGGCCGATGTACACCTTGAGGCTGCCCGCGAATTGCGACCAGTCTACCTCGTCCGCACCCAGCGCCAGCACCACCTTCGGCGCAGCCTTGGCGACATCAGCGATGCCGCCTTTTTGCGCGTAGCCGAGCATTAGCCCGCCCATCCGGCTTGCCGCCATATGGAGCACGTTGAACCCGTTCCAGCCATCGCGGACCAGCCCGAGCTTGTCCGTCAGCGCGAGGCAAGCCGCCAATGCGCCCTTGCCCAGCCCTGCCCCGCCCAGGATCAGCGCCGGACGCGCCGATTGCTCGAAGGTCGTTGCAATGTCCTTGGACAGTTGTTGCAATACGCCAAGGTCACTTCCGAGGAAGGTCGCAGGGTAGGTCGTATCCCAGTGGGGACCCACTACGAACACCTTGGCCCCGCGCTTCACCGCCTTGCGCAGCCGCACGTTGACCAGCGGCGCTTCCCAGCGGACATGGCTGCCCACGATCAGGATCGCATCCGCAGTCTCGATGCCTGCAAGCGTCGAATTGAAATTCACCGCAGCAAGGTTCGCCGTATCGTACGAGAGACCAGTCTGCCGTCCTTCCAGCAGGTTGGAACCCATCGCGCGCAGCAATGCCTTGGCCGCGAACATCGTTTCGCAGTCGACCAGATCGCCTGCGATCGCGGCTATGCTGCTGCCGGGCTTTGCCGCAGCGATTGCCGAAAACGCCTCGTCCCAGCTGGCCGGCTGAAGCCTGCCGCCGTTGCGGATCCAGACCTTGTCGAGCCGTCGCCGGGTGAGCCCGTCGACCATGTAGCGGCCCTTGTCAGACAGCCACTCCTCGTTGACGTCGTCGTTGTTGCGCGGCAGCGCGCGCATGACTTCGCGCCCGCGGCTGTCGAGGCGGATGTTCGCCCCGACCGCGTCGGACACGTCGATGCTGAGCGTCTTCTTCAGTTCCCACGGCCGCGCTTCGAACGCGTAGGGGCGCGACGTCAGTGCTCCGACAGGGCACAGGTCGATCACGTTGGCCGAAAGCTCGTGCTTCACCGCCTGTTCGAGATAGGTGGTGATCTGCATATCCTCGCCGCGGTAGAGCGCGCCGATTTCATCCACGCCCGCGATCTCTTCCGAGAAACGCACGCAGCGGGTGCAGTGGATGCAGCGGGTCATGACCGTCTTGATCAGCGGACCCATGTACTTCTCGGTAACGGCGCGCTTGTTCTCGTCATAGCGCGAGCCGCCGCGCCCGTAGGCCACCGACTGGTCCTGCAGGTCGCATTCGCCGCCCTGGTCGCAGATCGGGCAATCGAGCGGGTGGTTGATGAGGAGAAACTCCATCACCCCTTCGCGCGCAGTCTTCACCATCGGACTGTCGGTGCGGATTTCCTGACCCTCGGTGGCAGGCAGCGCGCAGCTTGCCTGCGGCTTGGGCGGGCCGGGCTTAACCTCGACCAGGCACATGCGGCAGTTGCCGGCGATGCTCAGCCGCTCGTGATAGCAGAAGCGCGGGATTTCCTTGCCGGCAAGCTCGCACGCCTGCAGCACGGTCGCGCCGTCTGGAACCTCGATTTCCTGACCGTCTACGGTGACTTTAGGCATTACGCGTCAATTCCGTTCAATCGTCGTGCCGACAGCGGCGTGATCCGTTGCTCTGTTACGGCCAGGGTGATGCTTCCGCGCGCCACCTAGGCCCCCTGTGCCGCCAACAGGCGGAACGACGCGGTTGCCAGCATGGAGCGCAAGCCCAAAGCAGACGCCTCCAGTTTCCGGCCCTTGGCAGCGCAAATATCGACTACCGGCGCCAAGGCAGCCAGTGCCTTGTCTTCCTCGGACGAGGAAGAGGGTGTTGCGAAAAGGGCGGCGACTTGCTGCGGTGCACCGCGAACCGTGCACATCGCGATTGTGTCCGTGGGCGAGTATGTCTCGGGAATCTTGCCGACCACAGCCCGCGTAAGCCGGGTGAGCAAGGGCTGCGCGTCCTGCTCCATCATCCGTTCTGCCAGGCCGCCGGCAAAAGGCAGACCGCCCAGTTCGATCCGGCGATACTCGCCTGGCATCGCCTGGAAGCACCGCGATGACACGCGCGTCTTGGCAAGCGCCAGCATCTCGGAACGATATTCGCGCGATGTGAAATCGCGCGCGAGTGCCTTGCCGACACGCTCTGGATTTTCGTCCGCGATGCAGGTCGTCCACGCCTCGATTGCGGCGCGTTGCTTGGTAACGTCGGTTTCCTTGCGAACCGGCTGTGCGGCAACTGAACTGCCTATCAGGCCAAACAGCGCGGCGAGTACGGCGAAACGCATCATTCCGCCGCCTCCGCAAAACTTGCTTCCCGTTCCGCGATGCGCCGTTCCAGCTCCGGGCGGAAATGGCGGATCAGACCCTGGATCGGCCACGCAGCTGCGTCGCCCAGCGCGCAGATCGTGTGGCCTTCAACCTGCTTGGTGACCTGCTGGAGCATGTCGATTTCCTCGATCCCCGCATCGCCAGTGCGCAGGCGCTCCATCATCCGCCACATCCAGCCCGTACCTTCGCGGCAGGGCGTGCATTGGCCGCAGCTCTCGTGCTTGTAGAAATAGCTGAGGCGCGAAATCGCGCGGACGATGTCGGTCGACTTGTCCATCACGATCACGGCCGCCGTGCCTAGGCCCGAGCCCACATCGCGCAGCCCGTCGAAATCCATCGGGCAGTCCATGATCTGCTCGGCCGGGACCAGCGGCACCGACGATCCGCCGGGGATTACGGCCAGCAGGTTGTCCCACCCGCCGGTGATACCGCCGCAATGCTTCTCGATCAGCTCGCGGAAGGGGATGCTCATCGCTTCCTCGACCACGCAGGGCTTTTCAACGTGCCCGCTGATCTGGAACAGCTTGGTGCCCTTGTTGTTCTCGCGACCAAAGCCGCTGAACCACGATGCACCCCGCCGTAGGATCGTGGGGACGACCGCAATGCTTTCGACGTTGTTGACCGTGGTCGGGCAGCCATAAAGGCCCGCGCCGGCCGGGAACGGCGGCTTGAGGCGCGGCTGGCCTTTCTTGCCCTCCAGGCTCTCGATCATCGCGGTTTCCTCGCCGCAGATATAGGCGCCCGCACCGCGGTGCATGAACACGTCGAAGTCGTAGCCGCTCCTGGCTGCGTTCTTGCCGATCAGTCCCGCCGCATAGGCTTCGTCGATCGCGGCCTGAAGCGTCTCGGCCTCGCGGATATATTCGCCGCGAATGTAGATGTAGGCGGCGCGCGCGCGCATCGCGAAGCCCGCAACCAGTGCGCCTTCGATCAGCTTATGCGGGTCGTGGCGAATGATCTCGCGGTCCTTGCACGAACCGGGTTCGGATTCGTCGGCATTGATGACCAGGAAGCTCGGCCGCCCGTCGCGCGATTCCTTGGGCATGAACGACCACTTGAGCCCGGTCGGGAACCCCGCCCCGCCACGCCCGCGCAAGCCGCTGGCCTTCACCTCTTCGATGATCGCGTCCTGCCCGCGCGCGATCAGCGCCTTGGTATCATCCCAGTCGCCGCGCGCCTCAGCGGCTTTCAGGCGCCAGTCCTGATAGCCGTAAAGGTTGGTAAAAATGCGGTCCTTGTCGGCCAGCATCAGAACAGCACTCCCTGCGTGGCGATATAGATCGCGGCGAGCACAAGTGCCGCAATCGCTGCCAGCTTCACCACGCCCGAAATCGCCTTGTAGGCGATGAAGGCGAGGATCAGCGCAATGACGATGGGGGCGTATTCCATCACCATTCGCCCCGGTAATCGTGGTTGGCGTCGACCATTTCGCGCAGAGTGGTCGGCCCGCCAACCGGCTCGACGGTGTGGCGACCCGGCTCCTGCGTGCCCGGCCTGGGCGTCTGGCCTGCCGCCAGCGCATCCAGCACTGCGTCGAGGCGCTCAGGCGTCAGGTCTTCGTAGTTGTCGTCGTTGATCTGGACCATCGGCGCGCTGGAACAGTTGCCCATGCATTCCACCTCGGTCAGCGTCCACAGGCCGTCGGCCGAAACGTGGCCTTTCTTCATCCCGCGCGCCTTGCAGGTCTCGAACAAGGCGTCCGAACCGCGCAGCATGCACGGCGTGGTGCCGCACACCTGCACGTGGAATTTGCCGACCGGTCGCAGGTTGTACATGAAATAGAACGTCGCGACTTCGAGCACGCGGATCACCGGCATGTCGAGATAGCGGGCGACATATTCGATCACCGGCAGCGGCAGCCAGCCCTGTGTATCGGTTTCCTCGCCGACCTGCCGCTGGGCGAGGTCGAGCAGTGGCATGACCGCGGATTTCTGGCGCCCCTCAGGATAGCGCGCGATCGCAGTGTCAGCCTTGGCCTTGTACGCGGGGGAAAACGCAAACGTACCCCACCGCTCGCGCAGTTCGGGGGTGTCGGGTGCGGGAGAACGGTCAGCCATTAGCGATCACACTCCCCAAACACCACGTCGATCGCGCCGAGGATCGCGGTCGCGTCGGGCAGCATGTGGCCCTTGCACATCATATCCATTGCCTGAAGGTGGCTGAAGGCGGTCGGGCGGATCTTGCAGCGATAGGGCTTGTTCGATCCGTCGCTGACCAGATAGACGCCGAATTCGCCCTTGGGGCTCTCGGTCGCGACATAGACCTCGCCCGCGGGCACGTGGAAGCCTTCGGTGTAGAGCTTGAAGTGGTGGATCAGCGCTTCCATCGACTGCTTCATCTCGGCGCGCTTGGGCGGCACGACCTTGCGATCTTCGCTCGCGACCGGGCCCTGCGGCATCTGCGCAAGGCACTGCTTCATGATCCGCGCGCTTTCGTAGACTTCCTTCACCCGCACCACGAACCGGTCGTAGCAGTCGGAGTTGGTGCCGACGGGAATGTCGAATTCCATCCGGTCGTAGACGTCGTAGGGCTGCGATTTGCGCAGGTCCCACGGAATGCCGGCAGCACGGATCATCGGGCCGGAGAAACCCCATGCAATCGCGTCGTCGCGGCTGACCACGGCGATATCGACGTTGCGCTGCTTGAAGATCCGGTTATCGAGCACCAGGCTCATCGCGTCGCCGAACAGTTCGGGCAGGCGGCCGTCGAGCCATTCACCGATATCGACCAGCAGCTTTTCCGGCACGTCCTGATGAACACCGCCGGGGCGAAACCAGGCGCTGTGCATCCGCGCGCCGCTCGCCCGCTCGAAGAAGTTGAGGCAATCTTCGCGGATTTCAAACATCCACAGGTTAGGCGTCATCGCGCCCACGTCCATCACGTGGCTGCCCAGGTTCAGCATGTGATTGCAGATGCGGGTCAGCTCGGCAAAAAACACCCGCAGGTACTGCGCGCGGATCGGCACCTCGATGTTGAGCAGCTTCTCGATCGCGAGGACGTAGCTGTATTCCTGAGCCAGCGGCGAACAGTAATCCAGGCGGTCGAAATATGGCAGCGCCTGCAGGTAGGTCTTGTGCTCGATCAGCTTTTCGGTGCCGCGGTGGAGCAACCCCACGTGCGGGTCGATCCGTTCGATGATCTCGCCATCAAGCTCCATGACCATGCGCAGCACGCCGTGCGCCGCTGGGTGCTGAGGCCCGAAATTGATCGTGTAATTGGTGATAACCTCGTCGCCGGTGGTGGGCGACTGTTCGAGCTGGAGACTCATGCCTCGTCCCCCTTAGGCTTCGGAGTGGCAGGCTTGCGGGCACGCGGCTTGGCCGGAACTTCGGTTTCTGTCGCAGCCTTGGTATCTTTAGCCTTGCCCTGCCGCGGAGCGCGCCGGGGCCGGGCTTCGGTCGGTTCCGGCGCTTTTTCGTCGATAGCAGTGTCTTTTTCTACCGGCGCGCCAGCAGCGACTTTTTCCGCAGCCTTGGCGTCAGCCTTCGCACCTGCCCCTGTATCGCCCGGCTTTTCGGTCGTTTTGGGTTCGACAACGGGCGGGGTCGCCGCCTTCTCGTCGCCCGGCAGGACGTAATCGGCGCCCTCCCACGGGCTCATGAAATCGAACTGGCGCAGGTCCTGCGCAAGCTCGACCGGCTCGTAAACGACGCGCTTTTCGTCTTCGGAATAACGGAGTTCGGTATAGCCGGTGAGCGGGAAATCCTTGCGGAAAGGGTGCCCTTCGAAGCCGTAATCCGTCAGGATGCGACGCAGGTCGGTATTGCCCACGAAGAGAACGCCGTACATGTCGAACACTTCGCGTTCGAGCCAGCCTGCGTTCGGCCACAGCGTGGTGACGGTGGGGACCGGCGTTGTTTCGTCGGTGGCGCACTTCACCATGACGCGGCTGTTCCGCGTCAGGCTGAGCAGCATGTAGACGATCTCGAACCGCTCGCGGCGCTGCGGATAGTCAGCCCCGGCGATTTCCATCAGTTGCTGGTATTCGTGGTCGTCCCGCAAAGTGCGCAGCGCGTCAGCCACGTTGTCGCGGCGCACGGTGAGGATGAGTTCCCCATGCTCTTCATGCGCGTCGACCAAATGCGCGCCCAGGGCCGCGGCCAGCGAACCCTTCAGACCATCGATCTGGGTAAAACGGGGAGCGGAATGCAGGATTGCCATGTCAGCGCGAGCCCATCATCGTTCAATCGTGCCCGCACGGCGGATTTTCCGCTGCAACTGCATCACGCCATAAAGCAAGGCTTCGGCAGTCGGCGGGCAACCAGGCACATAGATGTCGACCGGCACGATCCTGTCGCAACCGCGCACGACGCTGTAGCTATAGTGATAGTAGCCGCCGCCATTGGCGCACGAACCCATGCTGATGACGTACTTCGGTTCCGACATCTGGTCGTAAACCTTGCGCAGCGCCGGGGCCATCTTGTTGCACAGCGTACCGGCCACGATCATCACGTCCGACTGGCGCGGAGACGCGCGCGGGGCGACGCCGAAGCGTTCCATGTCGTAACGCGGCATGTTGACGTGGATCATTTCGACCGCACAGCATGCGAGTCCGAATGTCATCCACCACAGACTGCCGGTGCGCGCCCACTGGAACAGTTCTTCCGTCGAAGTAACCAGGAAGCCCTTGTCGTCGACTTCGCTCTGCAACGCGCGGAAATAATCTTCGCCGGGCTGACGAATATCCGGGTGAAGCACCTGATTGTGCGCAGGCCCGGGTACAGTCGAAGCTGCCGGGTTGGCCATGCGGGCATCGCGGCTCACGTCGTTCACTCCCATTCCAGCGCTCCCACCTTCCAGGCGTAGGCAAGACCCACTGCGAGTTCGCCCAGGAAAATCATCATCGTGATCCAGCCCGGCCAGCCGGTCAGATCGAGGCTGACCGCCCACGGAAACAGGAACGCCGCCTCGAGATCGAAGATGATGAACAGGATCGCCACGAGATAGAACCGCACGTCGAACTGGCTGCGCGGCTCTTCGAATGCGGGAAAGCCGCATTCGTACTCGCTCAGCTTTTCAGCCGTGGGGTTGTGTGCACCGGTGAGGCGGGAAACGCCCATCGGCAGGAACACGAACGCCGCCGATAATCCTGCCGCGATGAACAGGAAGATCAGGATCGGCAGGTATTGGGTCAGGTCGACCAAGGGTATGACTCGCACTGCGACAGTTCAGCCGCGCCCTAGTCCCCTCCCCCGCACCGCGCAAGGGTGCGGAAACCGGTTTTTGCCCGCATTCCGGCCTATTTCATCATCCCGCGCACGGCCTTTTCCGTCGCCGACCCGTAGGGGGGCTTAAAGCCGCCCAGCTTGGCCACGTCGATCTTGGGCTGAGTATAGATGCTGCGCGCGTGGCTGAATTCGCGGAAGCCCTCGACCCCGTGATAACTTCCCATGCCCGATGGGCCGACGCCGCCAAACGGCAGGTCTTCCATCGATACGTGGAAGATCACGTCGTTGACCGTGACCCCGCCCGAAATCGTTCGGGTCAGCACCTTTTCACGCTCGCCTGCATCCTGGCCGAAGTAATAGAGGCCGAGCGGACGGTCGTTACGATTGACGTGGTCGATCGCTTCCTCGACCGCCTTGTAGGTCTTCACCGGCAGAACCGGGCCGAAGATCTCTTCCTGCATCGCCTGCATGTCATCGGTCACGTTGCGCAGGATGGTCAGCGGCATCTTGCGCGCGTTGCTGCTGCCGCCGAAATCCTCGTCCGCGGGGTTGACCTCGACGACCTCCGCCCCCTTGTCCCTCGCATCCTCCACCATGGACTGCAGCCGCTCGAAATGCCGGTCGGACACGATCGAAGCATAATCATCGTTGGCCAGCACGGTGGGGTACATCGTCCGCGCCCCCAGTTCGACCGCGGCGACAGCGCCATCCTCCATATCTTCCGGCACGTACATGTAATCGGGCGCGAGGCAGATCTGCCCTGCGTTCAGCATCTTGCCCATCGCTATCCGTTCGCCCGCCGCCTTGAGATCGGCGCTGCGGCCCAGCACGACCGGGGACTTGCCGCCCAGTTCGAGCGTGACGGGGACAAGGTTCTTCGCCGCCGCCTCCATCACGCGCCGCCCGGTTGCGGTTGAGCCAGTGAACACCAGGTGGTCGAACGGCAGCCCGGAGAACGCCGCCGCAACTTCCGGCCCGCCAGTGAAGAAAGTAACCTCGTCAGCGGCGAAATATTTGGCGCACAACTCGGCCGAAAGCTCGCTGGTGCGCTCTGTGAACTCGCTCGGCTTTATCATCGCGCGGTTTCCGGCCGCCAGCACCTGCATCAGCGGGCCGAAGCTGAGGTTTACCGGAAAATTCCAGGGGCTGAGGATGCCGATCACGCCCTTGGGTTCATATCGCAGTTCCGCCTTCGCCCCCAGCAGGCCCAGCGGGAACTGGACATGGCGCCGTTCGGCCCGCGACCATTTTTCCATATTCTTCAGGCAATATTTGCCGAAGTTCACCGTGCCGGCGATATCGGTAATCATCGACTGGTGTTGGCTGCGGTTGCCGAAATCGCTCGCCATCGCGCGGCACAGCGCTTCGCCATGCTCCTTGAGCAGGGCCATCGCCCGCCGAACGCGGTCTCGGCGAACCGGCAACGGCTCCGGCCGTGCGGCAGTAAAGGCCTGACGCTGCACCGCGAGCGCGGCTTCCATCTCGGCTTTGCGATCCTGGGCCATCCACACTCTCCTTGGGTTGCTCTTTGCCACCTTTGTCCACCAATGGCGCGACGATGACAAGCGCGCTTTGGGGGGCTGCAACAGTATGCCGTTTGCCTTCGCCGCAGCGCAGCATTAGGGAACGCGCCGATCAGACATTCCAGTACGAGGTTTCGCTCATGGCCCAGTTTTCCGCCGCCGATCCGGTTGTAATCCTGTCCTACGCCCGCACCCCGATGGGCGGCATGCAGGGCGTCTTCAGCGACGTGAGTGCGACCGACCTGGGCGCAACCGCGGTCAAGGCGGCGGTCGAGCGTTCGGGCGTGGCCGGCGACAAGTTCGACCGCGTCTACATGGGCTGCGTTCTTCCCGCCGGCCTGGGCCAGGCGCCGGCGCGCCAGGCGACGATCAAGGCGGGCCTGCCCAAGTCGGTCCAGGCGACCACGGTGAACAAGGTATGCGGCAGCGGCATGCAGACCGTCATCATGGGAGCCGAAGCTCTTGCCGCCGGCAACGCTGATTATGTCGTGGCTGGCGGGATGGAGAGCATGACCAATGCCCCTTACGTGCTGAAGAAGCATCGTTCGGGCGCCCGCATCGGCCATGACACGGCCTATGACCACATGTTCCTCGACGGGTTGGAAGATGCCTACGAGGCGGGCCGTGCGATGGGCACCTTTGCGCAGGAAACCGCCGACGAATATCAGCTGACGCGCGAGAACATGGACGAATATTCGATCGAGTCGCTGCGCCGCGCCAACGCCGCGATCGAAAGCGGTGCCTTCGCTGACGAAGTCGTGCCGGTCACGTTCACCACGCGCGCTGGCGAAACGACGGTCGACACCGATGAACAGCCCGGCCGCGGCAAGCCGGACAAGATCCCGACCTTGCGCCCTGCCTTTGCCAAGGACGGCACGATCACAGCCGCCACCTCCAGCTCGATCTCGGATGGCGCCGCTGCCGTGGTTCTGACGCGCGAAAGCGTTGCCAGCGCCAACGGGCAGCCCCCGGTCGCCAGGATCGTGGCAGTGGCCGCCCATGCCCAGGAACCCGCTCAGTTCACCGTTGCCCCGGTTGGTGCGATCCACAAGGTGCTCGACAAGGCGGGCTGGTCTGTCGACGACGTGGACTTGTGGGAAGTGAACGAGGCCTTTGCCTGCGTCGCCATGTTCGCAATGCGGGACATCGGCATTCCGCACGACCGGATCAACGTGAACGGCGGCGCGACCGCACTCGGCCACCCGATCGGCGCGAGCGGGACGCGGATCATCGTGACCCTGCTCAACGCTCTCAAGCAGCAGGGCAAGAAGCGCGGCATTGCGAGCCTGTGCATCGGCGGCGGCGAAGCGACTGCGATCGCGGTGGAGCTGGCTTGACCCGTCAGCGCGGCGATCTGGCATTTCATTGCAATCACGCGTAGAAAACTCCTCCCAGCAAATGGGGGAGGAACCAATGCGTATCATCTTAGCCTTTGCGGCTGTGGCCGCGCTTGCCGCTTGTGGCGAACCTGCACCCGAACCAGTCGCGGAAGAAACCACCGCGCCCGAACCAATGGCCGAAGCGGGCGTGACGCCTGGCGTCTACGACGCTTTCGACGCCGATGGCCCTGCGGGCACGACCACGATCAATGCCGATGGAACGTACATCGACGTCGATGCGGACGGCACCGAACGGCGCGGCACTTACGTGCGCCGCAGCGGGCAGGATTGTTTCGATCCGGATGGTGATGAGGCCGAAGTTTGCTGGACGGTCGGCGCACCTGCCGCCGACGGCAGCTTCACTGCCACCAGCCCGGAAGGAATGGAACTGACGATCCGGCCGCGCGCTGCCGAAACCGCGCCGGCGGCAGAGCCGGTTGCCGATGCACCAGCGACACCCGCGCCAGCGGCGAACTGACGGGTAGCCGGGCGAACCTCAGGGTTCGCCCGCGCCCCACAAGCGATCGGCCCGGACCCAGCCCCGGCGTCCGTCGACATCGAATTCGCACCACCCGTCGTCGCAGTCGCCGAGCGCGCCGATTACGCCCGGCTCAAGCCGCCACTTGAGGTTCGCGCTGTCGGAAGGCTCCGCGCGCATTGCAGCCAGTTCATCCCCGACGACGACGGCGCCCCGGTCGGGGCTGAGCAGGCTCGACGCGACCCACCCTTGCGCGCCTTCGTGATCCCGGACCAGGCGCCACCCGTCGACCACCCGTACGACCTTCAGCGGCAGGCCTGGCCTTTTATAGACCCATGCGACCTTGTAATCGCGGCTGGGCCCAACCCGCATGTACATTTCTTCGGCGCGAATGGTCGCCCAATAGGGAACCTCGCGGTCCTGCGCGGCAGCTGGCAAGGCCAGGACCGCGAGCGTAATAGCGATGAGGAAGCGTCGGAACATGGGGCACTTTTCTAGCTGTTGCATTCGGCGCACTTCAAGCGATTCGCGCATGCGCTTGACCGCTCCGCCCTCCCCGTCCTAGCGCGGCAGGCATGAGTAACAGCAAGGGCATGCCGGGCCACCGGATCGAAGGCAAGCCGCGGGTGGTCGTCACCCGCCATCTGATGCCGGCCGTGGAAGCGCGAATGGCGGAGCTGTTCGAGACGTCGCTCAACGAAGCCGACGAACCTTTCACCCGCGAACAACTCGCCGCAGCGATGCGCGAGGCACACGTGCTGGTGCCTACCGTGACCGATCGGATCGATGCCGCGCTGATCGATCAGGCGGGTGAGCAACTGGGCCTGATCGCTAACTTCGGGGCGGGCACGGACCACATCGACCTGAAAGCCGCCGCCGCGCGCAAGATCCTGGTGACCAATACGCCGGGCGTATTTACCGACGACACCGCCGACATCGCGATGGAGATGATTATCGGCATCCCGCGCCGGGTGCGTGAAGGCGTCGCCCTGGTGCGGCGCGGCGAATGGACCGGCTGGGCGCCTTCGGCCATGCTGGGGCGCAAGTTGGCAGGCAAGGTGCTCGGCATCGTCGGCATGGGCCGCATCGGCCAGGCTGTCGCGCACCGCGCTCGCGCCTTTGGGCTAGAAATCGCCTATCACAATCGCAAGCGCCTGCCCGAGGCGATCGAGCGTATGCTGGGCGTGCGGCATGTCGCCAGCCTCGATGATTTGGTGGCGGAGGCGGACATCCTCACCCTGCACTGCCCCGCCACGCGCGACACCCATCACCTGATGGACGCACGGAGGTTCGGTTTGATGAAGGAAGGCGCTTGCCTCATCAACACTGCGCGCGGCGAATTGATCGATCAGGACGCGTTGATCGCCGCGCTAGCTTCAGGCCGGCTCGCCGGGGCCGGCCTTGACGTCTATCCCGATGAACCGCGCGTCGACCCGCGCCTGCTCGAATTCCCCAACGTGATGACCCTGCCCCATATCGGCAGCGCCACGCGCGAAGGGCGCGAGGATTCAGGCCACAAGGTCATCGCTAACATCCGCATGTGGGCGGACGGGCACCGCCCGCCCGACCAGGTGCTGGACGCGCTCGTCTAGGGGTCAATCCCCGGTCAGGATGCGTTCGACCAGCTGCTGCACCGTAGGGGTGAAGTTGTTAGAATAGAACGGGTCCTGCTTGAAGCGGTACGCCGCGTGACCCGCGAAAGCGAGGTTTTCGTCCGGGTCGCCGCCATGGGCGATATCCTGCAGGGTCTTTTGGATGCAGAAGCTGCGCGGATCGGCCAGGCGCCCCGTGGTGTGGTCGTCGTGGTCCTTCCAGCTCGAAAACTGGCAATGCGACAGGCAGCCCATGCAGGCCTGCTGGTCGAGCCGGATCTGCTCCGCGCTTTCGGGCGTGACGAACACGACCGTGTCATCGGGAGTCTTTAGCGGCTCGGTGAAACCTTCGTGGATCCAGGCGAGCGCCTTGCGCTGGTCGCCGGGGTGAACCCAGAAATACTTGGCCTTGCCATGATCGGCCAGCGGCACCGTGCCATCTTCCTGGTCCCGTTTGAAGATCGGGATCTGCCGTTCGCTGCGGTGCATCAAATCATACAGGAACGGCGTCTTGACCGCGCTGGAGTAGAAGCCGGTGGGGCTGAACTTGTGCAGCAGCACATCGCCCGGCTCGACTGTGCGGAGCATGTCCTTCCACACCTGCGGGATCGGGCTTTCCTCGGTCAGCAGCGGGCGGGTGCCGAACTGGAACATGATCTTACCCAGTTCCGGATTGTCGATCCAGTCGTTCCATTCGCGCAGGAACCACACGCCGCCGGCCATGACGATCGCGGTGTCTTCGCTGACGCCTTCGGCGCGCATCGTGTCACGAAGCGCCTTGACGCGGGGGTATGGGTCTTCAGGTACCCGCGGATCTTCGGCATTGGACAGGCCGTTGTGACCACCCGCCAGCCAGGGATCTTCATAAACGACCGCTGCCATCAGGTCCGGCACCTTGGAATAGCTGCGCTTCCACAATGCGCGGAAGGCGCGGGCCGAGCTGACGATCGGGAGGTAGCAAACGTTGTAGCGCGCTGCGATCTCGGCCAGCTTGTAGGGCATCCCCGCCCCGCATGTGACGCCGGTGATCATGCCGGGGCAATTTTCCAGCACGCCTTCCAGCACCTGCTGCGCGCCGCCCATCTCCCACAATACGTTGATATTGATCGCGCCCCTGCCGCCGGCGATCTCGTGCGCACGGCGGACCTGTTCGGTCGCGCCGTCGATGGCATAGCGGACCAGCTGTTCGAAGCGTTCCTTGCGGGTCGCCTGGGGGTAGACCTGCGGGATCGGGTTGCCATCCTCGTCGTAGCTGTCGGCATTGACTGCGCTGACAGTGCCGATGCCCCCGGCCGCCGCCCACGCGCCCGAACTCAGATGGTTCGTCGCCGAAACGCCCTTGCCGCCTTCGACCAGCGGCCAGACTTCGCGGCCGCCATAGACGATGGGGCTCAAACCCTTGAAGCTCATTGAATATCCAATCCAGTATGGGCGCGATACGCGCCGCCAAACTTATCCTCGACCCGCGCTCGCGGACTGTCCGCGGCAAGGCTTGATCGCCTGTGGTTCCGGCCTCTTAGCGGCGCGTTTGAACTGTGCATAGTACCCCGCCAGCTCCGGCGCGTCGCGGTAAGCGTCCAGCTCGTACCCGACCTGCTTGAACTCGCAGCTGAGCAGCAACGGGTCGATCCCGTGCTGGTCGGTGGGGCGGTCGACATCGACCACGATCACCCGCCCGCCTTCACGCAGCGACGGCCACAACCGCCACAGGAAAGCATATGGCTCCTGCACCTCGTGATACATGTGGACCAGGAACACGCGGTCGAAACTGCCGGGCGGCAATTCGGGATCGTCGGGCTCGCCGAACTTGATCGAGACATTGTCGAGCCGTTCGCGCTCGACCCGCTGGGCTAGCCTCGCCAGCGCCTCCTCATCGATGTCCTGGGCCAGCACACGGCCATCCTCGCCCACCCGCTCGGCCAGGCGCACAGTGTAATAGCCGTTGCCCGCCCCGATGTCGGCAACGGTCATGCCCGGTTCGATCCCGGCCAGGTCCATGACCTTTTCCGCCTCACCGCGATTGTCCCGCTCGGTCTCGGTCGAGAACTGGTTCGAACCGAGGTCCGACACGGGTCGGTCCGGCATCGGAAACGCACGCGAGGTTTCGGGGCGATTGTCCGGAACCTCGCCACCGCACGCGGAAAGCAGCAGGACCAGTGGCAGGAATGAAGCAAGGCGCGACATGATCTTGCCGTCCTCTAGCCGGTGCGCACCGGGCTGGCAAAGCGAAGTTGGCATCACGCGCCAGCCTGGGGTGGAAGCAATTTAATCCGCGTCCTCCACCTCGACCTTTTCGCCGGTTACGCGCTGCGCCAGCGAGGCCGCGATGAAATCGTCCAGTGCGCCGTCGAGCACCGCATCCGGGTTGGTCGAGGTTACGCCGGTACGTAGGTCCTTGACCATTTGATAGGGCTGCAGGACGTAGCTCCTGATCTGGTGGCCCCACCCGATGTCGCTCTTGGCCGAATGCTCGGCGCTGGCGGCCTCCTCGCGGGCGCGCATTTCGGCTTCATAGAGGCGCGCCTTGAGCATGTTCATCGCGATATCGCGGTTCTTGTGCTGGCTGCGGTCCTGCTGGCTGGCGACCACGATACCCGATGGTTGGTGGGTGATGCGCACCGCGCTGTCAGTCGTGTTGACGTGCTGACCGCCTGCTCCGCTGGCGCGGTAGGTGTCGATCTTGAGATCGGCCGGGTTGATCTCGATCTCGAAGCTGTCGTCGATCACGGGATAGACCCAGACCGAGCTGAAGCTGGTGTGGCGGCGTGCGCTGCTGTCGTACGGGCTGATGCGGACCAGCCGGTGGACCCCGCTTTCCGTCTTGGCATAGCCATAGGCATTGTCGCCCTTGATCAGCAGCGTGGCCGACTTGATGCCGGCGGCCTCACCCGCCTGGTATTCAACTGTCTCGACCTTGAAGCCCTTGCGCTCTGCCCAGCGGGCATACATGCGCAGCAGCATCTCGGCCCAGTCCTGGCTTTCGGTGCCGCCCGCGCCCGCATGGATTTCGAGGTAGGTGTCGTTGCCGTCGACCTCGCCCGAAAGCAGCGCCTTTACCTTATCGGCATCGGCACGCGCGGCCAATGCGGCCAGGCTGGCCAGGCCGTCGGCAATGACGTCCTCGTCGCCTTCGGCCTCGCCCATTTCCACGAATTCGACCGCGTCGGCCATCTCGGCGGAGATCTGCTTCACCGTGCCGATCGCATCGGCGAGCATCTTCTGTTCGCGGCTGATCGCCTGCGCCTGCTTGGGGTCGTCCCACAGCTTCGGGTCCTGCACCCGCGCGTCGAGTTCGTCGAGGCGGCGCAGCGCGCGCTCCCAATCGAGCGACTGGCGCACCAGTGCCAGCGCAGCCTGGATACGATCGATATGGGCCTGCCCTTCGGCACGCATAGGGGAAACTCCAGCGAATGAACGGCCGCCCGCTTAGGGGCGGGACCGGTGTGTGGCAATGGTGGGCGGGGCAGCAGGGCGGCTAGTAGATCCCGCCTTGCTCCTCGACAAAGTCCTCGCGCCGTGTTTCCGAAGTCGTTTCGCGCGGGCGTTCGGTCGCGGCCTGGCGGCCCCGGCGAAGCAGCGCGAGGATTTCCTTGCGGCGCGTTTCGATCTCGTCGGCGCGGGTGCTGCGCGGCGGTTCGGTGTCGGGCTTGAACGCCTCCCAGATGATCGCGGATTTCGGATCGGCCGTGGCCATCCCGTCGAGCACGCGCTTGCCGCTGCGCCGGTCGATGCGGACCATGCGGACCCCAGCGGGCGCGACGAACGGCTCGCCGCTCCAGCGGTCGCGGGTCTCGCGCACGAACTGCAGGAACATCGGCGCGGCGGTGTTGCCGCCCTGGACATAGCCGCCCAGGTTACGCGGCTGGTCGTAGCCAATGTAGACGCCCGCGACGTAATCCGCCGACCCGCCCACGAACCAGGCGTTGGTGGGCCCAGTGGTGGTCCCGGTCTTGCCGAACAGCGGCAGTTCCAGCACCCGCAGGCGCGTTGCCGTGCCACGCTCGACCACGCCGGTCAGCATGTGCTGCACCTGGAACGCTGTGCGTGGGTCCATCACCTGCTTCCCGCCGGGCTTGAGGCGCGGCATCGGCTGTCCGTCCCATTCGGCCATGTTGCAACCGGTGCAGGCGCGCTTGTCCGCCCGCCAGATCACCTTGCCGCGGCGATCCTGGATATAGTCGATCACCGTCGGTTCGAACTGACGCCCATCGTTGGCCAGTGCGGAATAGGCATTGACCATCTTGAGCACGGTCGTGTCGCCCGCACCCAGCGCGAAGGCGGGATAGGGTTCATAGCTGCCGATGCCGACCTGTTCGAACGTCTTGATGACCTTGGGCATCCCCGCGTCCATCGCGATGTGAACCGTCATCAGGTTCTTCGACTGTTCGAGGCCGTAGCGCATCGGATAGATGCCCCCGCCCCGCTCGCCGCCAAAGTTGCGGAAGCATTTCTCACCCAGGTTCGCGCCTTGATAGAAACAGTACGTCTGGTCGGGGACCGGGGTCGCCGGGGTCATCCCGTTGTCGAGGCCAGCGGCATAGACGAACGGCTTGATCGTCGATCCGGGCTGGCGTTCGGCCTGGGTGGCCCGGTTGAACGAGGCGAGCCGGTCGTCGAACCCGCCCTGCATTGCGACCACGCGGCCCGTCTGCGGGTCCTGCGCGACAAAGCCCCCCGATACCCCTGGCACCGTGCGCACGCGCCAGCCATTGCCCTGCGGTGAAGCAGCGATGACATCACCGGCCTTCAACTCGTCGGGAAGGCCCGACAGGGGAAACGTCTTCCCGTCGGCGAACCCGATCTGCGCACTGTTGCCCGACCGCTGGGTCACCACACCCACGCGCCAGTCACGATAGTTGATGCCCAGGTACGAGCTTTGAAGCTGGCCCGCCCAGTCTCCGCCGGATACGTCGATCGTTGCGATCGGGCCGCCCCAGCCTCGGTTGCCGTGGTAGCGCATGATACCTTCGCGCAAGGCATTGCGCGCAGCATCCTGCATATCGGTGTCGAGCGAGGTGCGCACCCACAGCCCACCCGCGTAAACGCTGTTCGGGCCGTCTTCCGCCGTCTCGCCGAAATCCGCGATGAGCTGGCGGCGGACTTCCTCAAGGAAATAGCCCGCATCTGCCGAGCGTTCGGTGCGCTGGGTGACGAGGCCGAGCGGCATGGCCTTGGCGCTCGCCGCCTCCTGCGCAGTGATAAAGCCGTCTTCAACCATGCGATCGAGCACGAAGTTGCGCCGTTCGAGCGCGCGTGCCTCGTTCTTGGCGCGCCCGTAGGTTTCAGGCGCCTTGGGCAGGATCGAGAGGAAAGCGGTTTCATGCAGCGCGAGATCGCCAACGTCCTTGTCGAAATAGGCGCGGGCTGCGGCCTGCACGCCGAAGCTGCGTCGACCGAGCGGAATCTCGTTCAGGTACAGCTCGAAGATTTCCTGCTTGGTCAGCACATCTTCGATACGGCGGGCGAGCAGCATTTCCTTGAGCTTGCGCGTGACCGAATATTCGTCGCCCAACAGCAGGTTCTTGGCGACCTGCTGCGTGATGGTCGAGCCGCCGACCGCGCGCTCGCCGGAGCCGAGCTTGCTGGCATAATCGAACACCGCATTGAGCGTGCCGGTCAGATCGACGCCGCCGTGGCTGAAGAAGGTCTTGTCTTCGGCGGAAAGGAACGCTTCGATCAACTGCTGCGGGAAATCGCGGTATTGGAGCTGGACGCGCCGCTCGCGGGCATAGGAATGGACGATTTCCCCGTCGATCCCGCGAACCACTGTCGGCAGCGGGGTTTCGTAATCGGCCAGGCTTTCCGCATCGGGCAAGTCGCTGGCAAGGAAGATCCACAGCGCCAGCAGCATGGCAAAGCCCGCCCCTGCGGCGGACACCAGCCAGCGGAACCAGCGCTTTTCGTGCCAGTTATGCCGGAGCCACGCCAGCGCCCCGCTGGCATCGCGGCGGATTCGGTAGCGGATATAGTCGGTTGTCGATTGTTCGGCCATGATCGCCCAGCGCCTTAGAGCATTTTCGCGGCTGGTGGAAACACCCGGTGATCCGGAAAATACGCAGCGCGTAATTGCGCGCTATCGCGCCTTGCGCGGTGGCAGAACAAGGGTTGACCGACCATGAACCGTGCCCCGCCCCATCATCGGCTCAGGCCCCTGCCTGGCGGGCGAAATAGATGCGGATCGCCCGCGCCATCACTTGCGCGAAACGTTGCCGGCCCGCATCGGACGCGAGCCGCTCCGCCTCCTCGGGGTCGGTGATGAAGCCAGCTTCGTAAAGCACTGCAGGCACATCGGGGGCGCGAAGTACGGCCAGCGCGGCCGATCGGCGCGCCTGCGGATGAAACGACAAGGTCCCCTCCCCCTCGCGCACGATCAGCCTGGCAAATTCGGCGGAGGTCTGCTGGACCCGGCGCTGCGACAGGTCGACCAATATCGCGCTCACATCCTCGCTTTGCCCCTCAATGCGTACGCCGTTGAGCCGGTCGACAGCGTTTTCGCGCTCGGCAAAGCGGGCCGCGGCTTCGCTCGAAGCGCTGTTCGACAAGGTGTAGATACTTGCCCCGCGCACCCCTTCCTTTTCCCCCGAAGAATCCGCGTGGATCGAAACAAGGAGATCAGCGCCAAGCCGGCGCGCGATCTCCGGCCGCTCGCCCAGGGCCAGGAACCGGTCGTCCTCCCGAGTCAGGGCGACGCGGATGCCGCCTTCTTCCACCAGTTCATCGCGCAGCGCCAGCGCGAGCGCGAGCACGACTTCCTTTTCCCGATAACCACCGCCACTGGCGCCCGGGTCCTTGCCGCCATGCCCGGCATCGATCACCACCAGTGGCCGCGACCGGTCGGGCGGGCCATAAATTCTTGGCAGCCCGACCGGGTCGCCCGCTTCGGGCAGTACTAGGCGCACGACGTAATCCCGCCCCAGGTGCGGCACCGGTATCGTCAGCCCGAGCGCATAGACCACGCCCAGCAATCCGAGCGGAGCCAGGAACAACAGCGCAGTCAGCAGACGCATCGACATCGCACCGGTGTTAGGGTGCGGACGCCCGTTTGCGCAATAAGGTTGCGGGCTGAAACCCGGGGTGCTAGCGCAATGTCACTGGATGGACGCCAATCCGAAACAGGGGATGGCCTGCGTGCAATACGCAGGAAACGGCGGAAATCCGGGCACGGATTGGCCCTGTCGCCCGTCCGGTTCAACAGGTTGACGCACGAATGAAATCGCCCTTCCCGCATCAGCAGCCACCGGTTCAGGCCTGTGTCGCTGCGCGCGGAAACCTGGCGGCGCATGTTACGCGCGTGTTCGTTCCTGCAGACACATCACTCCGGCAAGGCGCACATGTACGCGCCTGCCGGTCAGATATCGCCGCCACGCCCGTACTGGCCAGCGGCTCCCACGCATATCGGCGCAGCAACCTCGTGCGGGTCTTCCCGCCGGGTAGCGCCTGGAGAATTCATAATGGCAACGCGCATGCTCATCGACGCGCGCCACCCGGAAGAAACACGGGTGGCCGTCCTCAAGGGAAACCGGATTGAGGAGTTCGATTTCGAATCTGCCGAACACAAGCAGATCAAGGGCAATATCTACCTCGCCAAGGTAACCAGGGTCGAACCGTCGCTGCAGGCGGCGTTCGTGGATTTCGGCGGAAATCGCCACGGGTTTCTCGCCTTCGGCGAAATCCATCCCGATTATTATCAGATCCCCAAGGAAGATCGTGAAGCCCTGATCGCCGCTGACGTCGAAGCGGCCGAGGAAGAAGCACGGCTACGCGAAGAGGAAGAAGACCGCGGCGAAATGCCGGGTGAAGAGTACGACGCCGACGATGATACCGGCGAGTCGCTGGTCGAAGACATGGCCGAAGACGGCGTCGAGGAAATTGACACCTCCGAGAAGGACGATGTCTCGACTATCGAAGAAGGTCAGCTCGAAAACGGCGACGACGATCACGACGACGACGGCGAGAATGGTGAGAACGGGGAAGGCGATCGCCGCGGACGCCGCGGACGCGGACGTCGCCAGGGCAAACCCCGCGCCCGCGCGAAAGAAATCGACGAGGCGCGCGCCCGCCGCCAGGCGCTTCGCCGCCGCTACAAGATCCAGGACGTCATCCAGCGCCGTCAGGTCCTGCTGGTCCAGGTCGTCAAGGAAGAGCGCGGCAACAAGGGCGCGGCGCTGACCACTTACCTCAGCCTTGCCGGCCGCTACACCGTGTTGATGCCGAACAGCAGCCACGGTGGCGGCATCTCGCGCAAGATTTCCAGCGCCGCCGACCGCAAGCGGTTGAAGTCCATTGTCGGCGACCTGTCCCTGCCGCGCAGCATGGGCCTGATCGTGCGCACCGCCGGCCTCCAGCGGACCAAGCCCGAGATCAAGCGGGACTTCGACTATCTCGCCCGCCTGTGGGACGAAATCCGCGAAAAGACGCTGGCCAGCAGTGCGCCCACGCTGATCCATTCGGATAGCGACCTGATCAAGCGCGCGATCCGCGACATCTACAACAAGGAAATCGAGGAGGTCGTGGTCGAGGGCGAGGCGGGATACCGCTCCGCCCGCGAGTTCATGAAGCTCTTGATGCCGAGCCACGTGCGCAAGGTGAAGGCCTATTCCGACCCGGTGCCGCTGTTCCAGCGATACGGTGCGGAAGACCAGCTTCGCGCGATGTATGACCCGATGGTCCAGCTCAAATCGGGCGGCTACCTGATCATCAACCCGACCGAGGCGCTGGTGTCGATCGACATCAACTCGGGCCGCTCCACCAAGGAGCACGGGATCGAGGCGACGGCGCTCAACACGAACCTTGAAGCCGCGCGCGAAATCGCCCGTCAGCTGCGCCTGCGCGACATGGCGGGCCTGGTCGTGATCGACTTCATCGACATGGAATACAGCTCGAACATCCGCAAGGTCGAGCGGGCGATGAAGGACGCGCTGAAGAACGATCGCGCGCGCATTCAGGTCGGGCGGATTTCGGGCTTCGGCCTGATGGAAATGAGCCGCCAGCGTCTGCGCACCGGCGTGCTCGAGGCGACGACGCGTTCCTGCCCGCACTGCGACGGTACGGGTCTTGTCCGCACCGCTTCGAGCGCCGGCCTTTCGGCGCTACGCTTGATCGAAGACGAGGCGGCGCGCGGCCGGGGCACGATCATCCGGCTCGCCGCCAGCACTGAAGCTGCCATCTACCTTCTCAACGAAAAGCGCGGCGATCTTGTCGAGATCGAAGATCGCTACGGCGTGAAGGTCGAGGTTGTGCCTGAGGGCGAGGAAGAAGGCGCCAAGATGAGCGTCGCCAGCGCCGGTCCGCGCCCGACCCAGGCACCGAAGTTCGAGCCGATTATCGACGAAGACGAAGACGAACCAATCGTCGAGGACGATTACGAGGACGAGGAAGAGGCCGAGCGTGACGACGGTGACGACGCCGATCGCTCGCGCAAGAAGCGTCGCCGCCGCCGGGGCCGCAAGGATCGCGGCGAGGAACGCGGCGGCGCCCAGCGGGACGAGGCTTCGACCGATGACGACGACAGCGCGGCAGACTCCGCAGAACATCCGGCGGGCGAGCCGGGTGAGGACGACGAGGATCGCCCGCGCAAGAAGCGTCGCCGGCGCGGCGGTCGCGGTCGGCGCGGCGGTCGCGGCCGCGATGAGGCGGGTGCCGAAGGCGAAGGCGAAACCGACGCTGAAGGCGAAGCCAGTACCGAGGCGCTCGACGCTATTGCCGAACAGGTAAGCGAAGATATGGCCGTCGTCGCTGAGCCGGTCGATCAGACGGACGTACCTGCTGCGGCAGAAGAAGCTCCCGCGAAACCGAAGCGCCGCTCGCTCAGCAAAAAGATCGTCGAGGAAGCCCCTGCGGCCGACGTAGCGGCTGCCACGGAAACGGCTCCCGAACCGGTGGCGAAACCCAAGCGGACCCGCCGCAAGAAGGGCGAAGAAGCGCCCGTGGTGGAGCCCGTTGCCGAAGCGGAGCCGGCGCCGGAAGCCCCGGCCAAGCCAAAGCGCACGCGCCGAAAGAAGGCGGACATTCAGCCTGCTGAAACAGCACCGGCAGAAGCCGTTGTGGCACCTGCAGAGGTGCCGACTGACAGCGAGGCTGCTCCCGAGGAATCGGTCGAAGCCAGTGTGTCCGCAGATGTCGGCGAAGCAAAGCCCCGCCGGGGCTGGTGGCAGCGGACCTTCGGCGAATGATCTTGATCCGCCCCTTCAGCCCCCGCGCTGAAGGGGCGGATCGCCTTCGCGAGGCGGGGTTCCGCGCGTGAAAGTTCACCGGACCCCGGATGCGCGGTTCGCCGCCCTGCCCGACTATCCCTATGAACCGAATTACCTGACGCTCAGTTCAGGCCTGAGAATGCATTACGTCGCAGCGATCCTCGACACAGCGAAAAAGGCTGGCCGCTAGCCCGATTGCGCTTTTCGCGGGCCGAGCTTGCGATTATTGCCGCGCCGAAATCCAGCAAATACGGGACCCGCCATGAGCACTGCCATCGAACCGCTGCGCATTCCTGACGAAGCGAAGGAGCGGGTTCGCCTGCTGTTCATGGCAAAGCACGTGCTGTGGGGCGGCGGGATGCACCCGGAAGATGGCAATCATGCGATCTACCATCACGAGGTGCGCACGACGCTCGAAAACCTCGGCCTCAATCTGCAGCTCGCGAACACCTACAAGGTATTGTTCGAGCGGCCTGACGTCGATTTCGTTTTCCCGTTGCTCAATCGCGGCGGGTTCGTGAACAGCGAGATGCTGATCCCGATCCTGTGCAACATGCACCGCATCCCCTACCTTGGCGCGATGCCGTTCCTGCGCGGCCTGGGTGATGACAAGTCGGTGTCCAAACTCGTCTGCACCCATGCCGGTGTGCCTACCGCTCCATGGTTCTGCTTCCGCCGCGGCGCCCCGGTCCTGGAGAAGGACCTGCCGCCCTCGCCCGCCGGTCGCTGGGTGATCAAGCCCAACGCTTCCTCCGCCAGCTGGGGAATTTCGGACGCGTTTGCCTGGAACGGCGTCACCAATGCGATCGCCGACATTCACGGTCAGGGACACGACGCGATCGTCGAACCCTATCTCGACGGGTACGATGTCCAGTGCGCCTTCATCACCATCGACAGCAAACCGGTGGCGCTGCCGATGCTGTGGTACGAGCGTGAAGATACGCAGAAGCTGTGGACTTACTACGAAAAGCGCGATCTGGTGCAAAACACCGAAAAGGCCGCGCTCAAGCGGTTTGAACATCCTGAATTCGCCGCCCGGGTCGAAGAAATGGCGAAGAAGGTCGCGCAGGAATTCGTGCCGTTCGATTATGGCCGGATCGAATTCCGTGTCGACCTCAACACCGGCGATATCAACTTCATCGAGATCAACCTGAACTGCAACTTGTGGTCGGAAAAGGTCATGGCGAAGGCTGCTGCACAGGCCGGTTTCAGCCATGCCGATCTGCTCGAAACGCTGCTGGCCGAAAGCTGGCGCCGTAACGCACTGATTTCCTGATCGCAGCCCGCCGACTATAGTTGTAGTCGTTTGTCGACGATTTAAGCATTTCGTCGGCCAGTTACGCTGCTCGTCGAGCCTTCGACTGGCTTGGGCGAGCCGCCATTCCGTTTGCAAAAGACCGGGTCCATTCGGGTTCCAGTTTCGCAGGAGCTTGAAAATGGGGACGGATTCGGTTGGCATGCGTCGCATGGGCGTGCTGTTGGCGTGTAGCGCCGCAGCAGTCGCGCTGTGCGCAGCGCCAGTGGCGGCGCAGGAAAACGGTGACGACCCGGCGCCCGCGGATGCTCAGACCGGATCCGCCGCGCCTCCATCGGGGTCCGCGCAAAGCTATACACCGGCGGATTTCGCCCGATATGCTCCGCGCAACGCGCTCGATATGCTGAACCAGGTGCCGGGGTTCGATATCCGCGACAGCCAGCAGCAACGCGGCCTGGGACAGGCGACGGGGAATGTCCTTTTCAATGGCGCACGGCCGTCGTCCAAGGACGATATTTTCGCACAGCTGACCCGCATTCCGGCGGCACAGGTCAGCCGCATCGAGATTCTCGACGGCGCGACGCTCGATATTCCCGGTCTTTCCGGCCAGGTGGCCAACATCGTTTTCGAAGCAGCTGGCGGGGTATCCGGACAATTCAGCTGGAGCCCGGAATTCCGCCCGCACAATACCCAGCCCCTGCTGACCCGCGGCGACGTGTCGGTCAGTGGCAAAAGCGGTGAGGTGAGCTGGGAAGCCGCGCTCAACAACTCCGAGTCCGGCCGGGGCGGCGCCGATGGCGAGACCCTGCTTCTGGCCGGTGACGGTTCGCTGATCCAGCGCCGGTTCGACGTCATTACTTCCGACTACGATTCGCCCAAGCTGTCGGGCAAGGTGACGTGGGACCCGGCCGGTGCCAGCGTCCTGAACATCAACGGTCATTATCAGCGCATCTACGACCGCTTTCGCGAAGATGGCGACAGATTTACGCCTGGCGCCCCGGACGAACGGCGCACAGTGCGCCAGATCAACGACACCTGGAATTACGAATTCGGCGGCGACTACGCCTTCGCGCTGGGTCCTGGCACGTTCAAGGCCATCGGCCTGCGCCGCTTCAGCCACGAACCGCTGGCGGTGACTGTCATCAGCGAATTCGCCGACGGAAGCCCGGCTGTCGGTGACCGCTTCACCCAAACCGGCGATCTGAGCGAAACGATCGGTCGCGGCGAATACAACTGGAAGATGCTGGGAGGTGATTGGCAGGTTGCGGGTGAAGCCGCCTTCAACGCGCTGGACAATGTCGCCTCGCTGGCGGTGCTGGGGCCCGACGGTCAGTTCGTGGACATACCCTTCCCGGCCGGCACGGGCGGTGTGAGCGAGGACCGGTACGAAGGCTCCCTCAGCTTCGGGCGCAGCCTGACGCCCAAGCTGTCGTTTCAGCTCAATCTGGCCGCAGAACATTCGACGATCGTGCAAAGCGGGGTCAGCGGGCTCGAACGCACTTTCTTCCGGCCCAAGGGCAAGCTGAGCCTGGCGTGGAAGCCGCGCGACGATCTGGACGTGGCGTTCAGCATCCAGCGGAGGGTGCTACAGTTATCGTTCTATGACTTTCTTGCCCGCGCATTCATCGAGGATGACAACCAGAATTCGGGCAACAACGAACTTCGACCGCAGCAGGACTGGAGTTACGAAGGCGAGATCAACAAGACGCTTGGCGCCTGGGGCAAGACCCAGCTGCGCTTCATCTACCGCGACGTGGCAGATTACGTCGACATCATCCCGGTCCCCGGCGGGGAGTCGGTCGGCAACATCGACAAGTCGTGGGCCGCGGCAGTCGTTTCTTCGAGCACGATCAACCTCGATCCGGCCGGCCTCAAAGGCATGAAGATCGATGCGACGTTCGTGCTGCAGAAATCGCAGCTGACCGATCCGTTCACCGGCGAAGAACGGCAGTGGAGCGGGTTCAATACGCGCCAGGCGAACGTGGCGCTGCGCCACGACATCCCGGGGAGCGACTGGGCCTGGGGCGCGCAGGCGAACCACAACCATGTCCTGCCGCGCTATCGCAGCAACCAGATCGACCGGAACTGGGAAGGCCCGTGGTTCGCTTCGGTTTTCGTCGAACACAAGGACGTTTTCGGGCTGACCGTACGTGCACGGGTCAACAATATCCTGGGCGCGCGCCAATATCGCGAGCGGGTGATTTATGACGGACTGCGCGGAGAAACCCCGGTCGATTCTGTCGAGCTGCGCAGTCGCCGCATCGGCCCGATCTTCTCGTTCACGGTGCGTGGCAGTTTCTAGTCAGGCAGCCGCGTACCGCGCCAATCGAACACGCCCCCGCTGTCGGCGGGGGTCAGTCGCTCGATCACCGTCAGAAGATGCGTAGCGGATTGGCGCGGCGTAAGCAGCCCGCCGGGGGGCACGTTGCGTTGGAATGGCGCGCTGAGGCCAGTCGCAACGGTGCCGGGGTGAAGCCCGGCAATCACCGCCTGCGGATGCGTACGTGCCATCTCGATGGCAAAATTGCGCAGCAGCATGTTCAGCGCCGCCTTGCTGGCGCGATAACTGTGCCACCCGCCCAGGCGGTTGTCACCGATTGAGCCGACCCTGGCAGACAGAGCCGCAAAAACCGCGCGCCGGTCGCGGGGCAGCAGTGGCAGAACATGCTTGGCCACGATGGCCGGCCCGACCGCATTGATTCGCAGGACCTCCAGCATGGTATCGGGGTCGATCTTGCGCAGCGTACGCTCCGGGCCGGTCCCGCTCGCAAGGCTCAGCACGCCGGTTGCAACGATCACCAGTTCAGGCGGACGATCGGCCAGCCGGGTGGCTGCTTGTGTAATGCTGGCTTCGTCGCCAACGTCGAAACGAAACGGAGTGATCCGGTCGCCCGGCGGCCCTGATCCGCTTCGGGAACCGGCCGCGACATGCCAACCGGCGTCGGCGAGCACCTGCGCCAGCGCGGCGCCGATTCCGCCACTTGCCCCAAAGATCGCCGCGCGCCGTGTCATGTCGATTTCATGTTCCTTACAAGCCCCCGCATCGGTAAGCGAATCCGGACGGCGGTGGGTTGCCCTTCGTGGCACTTCGACTAGATAAGCCCCGACCAAACAGGACCGGAACCGATGGCGACTTTCACCCTTCCCGCGAATTCGAAGATAACTGGCAAGGGACGTGTCCATGCCGCCACCGGCGCGGCGCGGGTGCAGAAATTCAAGATCTATCGCTACGATCCCGACAGCGGCGAAAACCCGCGCTACGATACGTTCGAGATCGACCTCGACCAGTGCGGTCCGATGGTCCTCGACGCGATCATCAAGATCAAGAACGAGATCGACCCGACCCTGACCTTCCGCCGTTCTTGTCGCGAGGGGATTTGCGGTTCGTGTTCGATGAACATGAATGGCAAGAACGGCCTCGCCTGCACCACCGCGATCGAAGACCTGAAGGGCGAGATCCGCATCACCCCCTTGCCGCACATGGACGTGATCAAGGACCTGGTGCCCGACTTCACGCACTTCTACGCGCAGTATGCCTCGATCCGCCCCTGGCTGCAGACCGTCTCGACCACGCCGAGCGGCAAGGAACGGCGGCAATCGCCCGAACAGCGTGAAAAGCTCGATGGCCTCTACGAATGCATCTTGTGTGCCTGCTGTTCGACCGCGTGCCCCAGCTACTGGTGGAATTCGGACAAGTTCCTTGGCCCTGCGATCCTGCTGCAGGCCTATCGCTGGCTCGCTGACAGCCGTGACGAGATGACGGGCGAGCGGCTTGATCAGCTGGAGGATCCGTTCCGGCTCTATCGCTGCCACACGATCATGAATTGCGCCAACGTGTGCCCCAAGGGCCTGAATCCGGCCAAGGCGATCGCTGAAACCAAGAAGATGCTGGTCGAGCGCCAGATCTGAGCGTGCATTCGTTCGAGCAGCCGGTTTTCGATTATCGGGAACATCCCGATCACCCGGGCTGGTTCACCTGGAACCTGAGTGATGCCACGCGTTTCAACGGCGTGGTCATGGGCGAAATGCTCGTCCGGACCGAGGGTGCGCAGTGCAGGCTGCGCATGTTTCCCGAACGCAAGCACACCAACCTGCAGGAAATGATCCACGGCGCGGTGACGCTTTCATTGATCGACCTCGCGCTGTTTGCCGCCATGCGTACATTGACCGTTGGCGATCCGGGCCCTGCGGTGACGCTGGAGCTTTCGACCCAGTTCATAGGCGCAGGGCGCCCTGACGAGCCGCTTGACGCGGTGGTGGAGGTCATGCGCGAAACCGGGCGGCTGCTGTTCCTGCGCGGCACGGTGGAACAGGCCGACCATCTGGTCGCCTCGTTTTCAGGTCTGGTTCGCAAGGCAACCCGGTGAGCGGAGTCCTCGCTCGCTACGACGCGCTGGTCGCGGCCGGGGAGCTGCGGCCCGATCCGGAACAGCGCGCCGCCGCACAGCGGCTCGGCCAGCTCCAGCACGAACTTGGCGCGGACGTCGCGCCCGGCTTCATCGGCAAACTGTTCGGTCGCAAAGCCCCACCGCAGCCCAAGGGGGTATACCTGTGGGGCGGCGTCGGGCGCGGCAAGTCGATGCTGATGGACCTGTTCCACGACACGCTGGCTATCCCCGGGAAACGGCGCGCGCATTTCCACGCCTTCATGCAGGAAGTCCACGCCCTGCTGCGCGAGGAGCGAGCGAAGGAGACTGGCGATCCGATCCCCCCGGTCGCCGCGCAGATTGCCGAGGGGTTGCGCTGCCTCGCGTTCGACGAGATGGTGATCAACAATTCGGCCGATGCCATGATCATGGGCCGCCTGTTCCGCGCTCTGATCGTGGACGAACGGGTCGCAGTCGTGACCACTTCAAACCGCCCGCCCCGCGATCTCTACAAGGACGGGCTCAATCGCGAACATTTCCTGCCGTTTATAGCGCTGGTTCAGGAACGGCTCGATGTGCTGCCATTGAATGGACCAGTCGATTACCGGCTGGAGCGGCTGGCTGGGATCGACAACTGGCACAGCCCGATCGGGCCCGATGCGACCGCACAGGTGCGGGAAGCGTTCTTTCGTCTGACCGACTACGCCCCCGAGGATGCCGCTCACGTCCCCAGCGCCGAACTGGATGTGGGTGGGGGACGTTCGCTGCACGTCCCCAAAAGCCTGAAGGGCGTGGCCGTGTTCAGCTTCAAGAAGCTGTGCGGCCAGGCGCGCGGGGCGGCGGATTACCTCGCCATTGCCCGCAATTATCACACCGTCATCCTGGTCGGCATTCCGGTTATGGGGCCCGACATGCGCAACGAAGCCGCCCGGTTCGTGACCCTGATCGACGCGCTTTACGAACACAAGGTCAAGCTGTTCGCCACCGCTGCGGCAGAGCCCGAGGCGCTTTATCCCGCAGGCGACGGCGCGTTCGAATTCGAACGAACCGTCAGCCGGCTAAAGGAAATGCAAAGCGCCGCCTACATGGCGCTTGGCCACGGCGAGGAGGGTTAGGCCGCTCGCGCCAGCCTGCCCTGTGCGGCGACCAGCCGGCTCATCACTTTCAGATCCTGTTCGCGCAATTGCAGCGCCGCATCGGCCCACAATTCCGTGATGCGGTTGAGTTCCGACAGTTCCAGGTTCCAGGCGATCTTCATTGCCTTGCGCGAGTTGACCAGGCCGGAGTGTCGCCGTTCCGACTTGCGGATGAACTCGCGGCACGCCTCCAGCCCCTCGCCGTTTTCGGCCAGGTGATGCACCAGTCCGAAATCGTACATCTGTTCGGCAGTGAAGGTCTCGTTGGAAATGATGATCCGGTCCGCCATTGCGCTGCCAATCTTGCGGCTGAGCAGCGCATGGGCACCCATCCCGGGAAAAAGGCCGAACATGATTTCGGGCAGTCCGAAGGTCGCCCCGCGTTCGGCAACGATGTAATCGAACGACAGCAGAGCTTCGAAACCACCGCCCAGCGCCGCACCTTCCACCAAGCCGATAGTGAGCATCGGTATGTCCAGCGTATGGATGTTGCGGTGCAAGATTTCGCAGCAGCGATGGCCGTATCGCACCAGACTGTCGCGGTCGCGCCGCTCGATCAGGGCTTGGAACAGCTTGAGGTCGCCCCCGAAGCAGAAGACTCCCGGCGCGCGGCTGCCCAGTACGAGATAGCGCAACGGCACCTTGTCGGGGCCGAAACCTTCGCCGATCAGCCGCTGCCAGGCTTCGAAATCGGCGAGCATGGACGGAGTGAAGCTCGGCCGCCCCTCCGGCCGCATGTAGGTCCACAAGACCTGCTGGTCGCTGTCGTAGAGCACATCAAGCTCGCGCAGGGCGAAAAGTTCCTCCGGAACAGATGCATGAACGGCGCTGTCGACGACGAGAAACTCGTCTCTGTCTGACAATGACATGATCGGCTGGTCGGCGCGGTTCACTACGCCCTGCCCCCTCGACAACTGGCTACTTAAACGATCCATGCGCGGCCCCCGGCGGCGCTATTCCAAGTCGTTTGGCCGCACCAACTCGTTGGAATCTAGGCTTGCGGGGAGTCCCTTGGCAAACGAATTATTTACCAAATTTTTTTACCAAGTGTCCGGATACGAACCATTTGCTGCACCGCAGCAGACGCGGCAAATCGGCACTTTCACGAAATGCCAAGCGTTTCCAGCGACCTGTCCAGCATCACCAATTGCCACAAAACGCGCGAATTATCGCTTCGACCGGCGATGTGAGCTTCCGCCAACTGCCGTAACTGGCGCGGATCGAACCATCCTGTCTGCCCCAGCCGTGGCCCAGCCGCCACAGTGCGCGCCGTGGCTGCGAGCGGTCCGCGAAACCATTGCGACAGAGGTGTGACGAATCCCTGTTTTGGTCGGTACAGCACCTCGCCCGGCAGGTACCGCTCCATGGTATGCTTCATCAGCCATTTGCCTTGCCGCCCCCGGATGCGCTGGCGGTGCGGCAGGCTGGCGGCAAATTCGATCAGCCGGTGGTCGAGCAGGGGTTCGCGTGCCTCGAGGCTCACGTTCATGCTCGTCCGATCAACCTTTGTCAGGATGTCGCCGGGCAACCAGAACTTGAGGTCGGCGTATTGCGCGCGGTCCAAACCCGAGCGAGCCGGCGCACTGCGCATCATGGCGGCAAAGGGCTGTTCGGCGCGATATCCACCCAGCTCGCGAATGAATGCGCCGCTGTAGAGCACGCCGCGCTGTTCGGGGGCCAGAACGGCCAGCGCGCGGGCATATCCTTCGGCGCCATCCTGCGCGAGCGAGAGGAAAGTAGCCTTGGCGCGAAACGGGCGCGGCGCCCAGTCCGCCTTGGGCCAGGCGCGGCCCAGCCCCCCGAACAGCGGCGTGCGCAAGGCAGCGGGCAGCAAGGCGCGAGCCTGCTCCTCCCGGTGGTGGAACACTTGCCTGCGATAACCTGCCAGTGCCTCGTCAGCCCCGTCACCCGAGAGCGCCACGGTAACATGTTCGCGCGCAAGTTGGCACACCCGCCACGTCGGCAGGGCGGACGCATCGGCGAACGGCTCGTCAAACATGCCCGCCAGCTTGTCGACCAGGTTGAAGTCACCCGGATCGACCGTCCGCTCGCGATGGTCGGTGGCGAATAAGTCGGCCACGCGTCGGGCATAGGCGGTTTCGTCGAGCGCGGCGACGTCGAACCCGATCGAACAGGTGCGCACGCGGCTTGCGCTGGCTTCGGCCATAAGCGCGACCACGCTCGAGCTGTCGACCCCGCCCGAAAGGAAGGCGCCAAGCGGCACGTCGGCGACCATGCGCGAGGATACAGCCTGGCGCATGTGGTGAAGCAGCTCGGCGGACAGGTCCGCGGTCGACCCCTTGCGGCGCTCGGCAAAACTGACGTCCCACCACTGTCGCGGCTGCGCCGGCGGCGCGTCGTGGCGGAGCAGGCGAAAATGACCGGCCGGCAGTTTTTCGACGCCCTTCAGGAAGCTGCGATGATCGGGCACGTAGCCCCACGTCATGTAATCCTCGATCGCCAGCGGATCGACGTCGCGCCGCAACAGCGGGTGGGCGAGCAGTCCCTTGAGCTCGGACGCGAATGCCAGGCTGCCATCGCTGAGCATGGCGGTGAACAGCGGCTTCACCCCCAGTCGGTCGCGGGCCAGAAACAGCTCGCGCCGGTCCAGATCGTACAACGCGAAGGCAAACATCCCGTGCAGTCGTTCGAGGCAATCGATGCCCCAGCGCTGCCAAGCTGCCAGGATCACCTCCGTATCGCCATCGGTGCGGAAACGGGCGCCCTGCCCTTCCAGTTCGCGGCGCAATTCGCGGAAATTGTATATTTCGCCATTGAATACGATCACCGCGCGGCCGTCCGCGGCGTGCATCGGTTGCGGCGATCCGGCGAGGTCGATGATCGAAAGGCGGCGATGGCCCAGGCCTACACCCGGGGCAGTCCACACCCCGGCGCCATCCGGTCCGCGGTGGACCAGCGCATCGCACATCCGTTCGACCCGGCGCGGATCGACCGGCTTGATCGTGCCGCTATGAAATATCCCCGCGATCCCGCACATTGGTCAAGCGCCCTAACGCAGGCCCGCAGTGCGGTCCATCCATGCGCCGCGTTCGCCCATCGCTGCCATGAACCGGTCCAACCGGTCGGCCAGTTCGGCCTGGTCGGTGCCTTCAGCCGAGACGATCAGCAATAGCGCCGGTCGCGGAGCCAGCAATATCCGATCGCGCATCACCGCGAGCTTGAACTGCGAGACGCTTCCGGTCGTTAGCGTACCCGTGCGATAGCTGGTGAGCGCCTGACGCTTCACCCGTCCGTGGGCCAGCAACAGGTCGGACGAAGCACCCTGCCGCCGCGGCCCTGCTGCCAGCCAGCGCCACGCCGTTCCGGGCGGCAGGGCGCCCTCCCCGTGGCCGGCGGCGTCGCGGCGTTCGTCCTGCGCGGCATAGACTGCCAGAAACACGTCTACTGTTCTGCCTTGGCGATCGGCGTAGCGCACCGAGAGGCGCTGGTCGGCTCCTGCGGCTTGCGGGCGCCAGTCGACCTCGGGCGGGGCTGGAGTCCGGGACCAACCGATAACGGCCGGCGCGGTTGGCGATTTCTCCGGCAGCGCAGCCTCGAGGCGCGATGCGCCGAATTGCCACGCCCCGAACAGCGCGACCAGAGCCAATGTACCGGCCATCACCCGGTTGCCCGCAGCTTCCGCAAATCCCAGGCGGGGATCGCGCGCGATCGCGGCCCCATCGACCGGCACATGATCCGGTTCGCGATCGAACCACCGCCAGAACACGGCCAGCAGGGCGGCGATCACGAGCGCGAAGAATATCCAGCCATAGACGATGTGATCGAACCCGGCTGCAAACGCGATGCCGAACGATTGTGCGAGGTAAATCGTCCCCCAAGCGCGCACGCCGTTGGCCAATACCGGCAGCGCCAGCGCCGCGATCAGAAACACCACGCGGCGGCGATGGCTGGTGAAGCAGGCGTGCGCGATCAAGGTTGCAAGTGCGCTCATGGCGATGAGGAATTGCACGCCCGAACATGCCTCCGCGACTTCGAACAGGCCGGCCGGTGTATCGATGAAGACGCCGTCGACTTGCGCCGGGACGCCGCTCCACAGGGTCAGGGCGATTGTCATCCTGGCGGTCAAAGTCTGGAGCGCCGGGACCAGCTCGTCTCCGAACGGCACCAGGAACAAGGCGTAGGCAAGCGGGAACATGAGCGCCCAGCTGGCACGCAGGCCAAGGATGGCAAGCACGGCCGCCTGCATCGCCGCGACTGCCCCGAACTGGCTGACGAGATTCACGTCTGCGAGCGAGCCGAGCAGCCAGACGAACAGTGCCGCGCCGAGCGCGACCAGCCCCGGCCACCATCCACGCGGATCGATCCGGGCCAGTTCGGCCCGGCGGATCCAGACAAGCCAGCCCACGATCACTGGCACGAACACGATGTGGTTGTAAGTCGAGACGTTCCACCACAGGTCGGCCATGTCAGCCCAATCCCGCCGGGTCAGCAGCAACTGGGCGAACCACGCGGCGGTCAATCGCAGCAAAGCCGAACGCCAGGATTCCGGAATGCGATCCGTCCAACCTTGCGGCGGCGCTGTCGAGGTCGCTTCAGGCGGCATCGCGGCACTGCGCAGCGGGATCGCGCCCGACCAGCTGCGGCAACCCGGCAAGGGCCGCAGGCCAGCTCTGGTGATCGATCACATAACGGCGCGCAGCCGCGCCCATTGCCTGCGCGGAGACCGGATCGGCGACGATGTCCGCGATCCGCTCTATCAATGCTGCATCGTCAGCGCCGATGGCGAAATGCTGGCCGTCCGTGACGGCAATGCCCGTCGCGGCTTGCGGACTGAGCACCACGGGCCGGGCCATGGCCATCGCTTCCAGCACCTTGTTCTGGACCCCGCGCGCGATCGCAAGTGGTGCCACGACGCAGTGCGCCCCGGCAATGAACGGACGGACATCGGCGACCTCGCCCCACACGGCGACCCCCGGAACCTCGGCAAGTTCCATCACCGCTGCGGTCGGTGCGCGGCCAACGATATGCGCCTCCGCCTCTGGAAAGCGTGCCCGCAGGCCCGGCAGCAGGTCGCGGGCGATGCGCTTCGCCGCGGCAACATTGGGCGGGTAGTCCATCTGCCCGGTGAAGATGAGATGCGGTCCGGCCTTGCCAGCAAGCGCGGGATGCGGCGCGACAGCCGCCGGGTCGAACAGCGCGGTGTCGATGCCGTTGCCCAGCGCGGCGATGCGGGCGCTGGCAGGCTCCGGCAGGCGGGCACGGAGCAGATCCGCCTCCTCCTCGGTCACCAGCAGGGTGGCGTCAGCGCGCGCCGCCAGGCGTGCCTCTTCACGCGCAAGCAGGCGCGCCTCTCGCCGGTACAGTGCGCGTCGCATCCCGGCGTGATCGCTGGCATAATCTTCAAACTTGGCCGAATCGACGTCGCACAGGTCGACGATCAGCCGACCCCGGAAATCGCCGGGCACGAACTGGCCCATCTGGCCGGAAAATATGAACACCGTGGAAATCGGACGAGTCGCCAGCGCAAGCTGGACCCAGTCGCGCAATCTGGCCGAGGCGAACGCCGTCAGGCTGACCGGGCGCCGGCTGGCCAGTGCCTCCATGCCGGCCCGGACCAGCGACTTGTCGCGCGGCACCAGGCAGTGCGATCGTGCAAGCTCGGCCAGTTGCCCCTCGCAGGCCATGTCGGCCTCGGTTTCACCGAAACAGCCGACATGCACCGGCGCTATCCTTGCCAGTGCCCGCAGCAGGTGGTGTGATCGGATCTTGTCGCCGCGATCGGGCGGAAAGGGGATCCGGTGAGCCAGAAACAGGATTTCGCCGCTCATCCCAGCCCTCGCGCGATCCAAGGGCCAATGCGATTGGCGAGGGGGAGCGGCAGACGTTTCCACGCCTCGATCCGGGCCGAATATTCCTCGCTCGCCGGATCGACATTGCGCGCGGCGACGCCCGGGGCTGTCCAGGTCGCGTAAGTCAGCGGTTCAGGGCTGAAGCCCCAGTTCTTCTTGTAGTGATAAGGCCCACTGCCGGTTTTCGAGCGGCCGAAATCGAACCGCGTGCAGCCCCGCAATCGGGCGTGGCGCATCAGCTCGAAATACATCCGCTCGTTGGCGCGCAGGGCCCGCGCCGCGCGGGTGCCCCCGCCCCAATATGGCATGACCGCGCCGCCATGATAAAGTGACAGCACGCTGGTGATCGGCTGGCCGTCATGAAGCACGGTCAGGATGTCGGCATCCCCCCCGAACGCATCCAGCACCGCATCGAACAGGCTGCGCGGAAAGACCGGCGTGCCGAGATTGCGCACGCTTTCGGCATAGACCGCGTAATGCGCATCACGGACCCGGCAATCGGCGCCAATCTCGACCGTGAGATCGGCGGCGAGCCCCTTGCGGACCTCCGCACGGTGCTTGCGCGGAATGGCAAGCAGCTGGGCCTCGTCGTCTGCAGCAAGATCGGCGGCGAAATTGGCATGCTTGCCAGTGATCGCGGTCCAGCCCGCCGCCTGTGCGGGGCCGCGCAATTCGATGGTCCCGCAGGCCCGGCGCGCTGCAAGTTCCGCGGCTGCTGTCAGCAGCCGCTGTGCCGAACGTTCATTTCGCGCAAGGACGCCGCCGGCGACGGCAAAGCCGCTCGATACCAGCGCCCGGCCGAACAGCGGCGAGTGAACCTGCGTCAACGGAAGCCAACCCGTGATCGTGTCGCCCTGTTCTGTCAGCAGCCCGGTGGCGCGCTGACCCGTCCCCTGCTCGACCGCGGAAAGCCATGCCGGGCGATGAAAGACGCTGCCACCCGTGGCGGCGACGTACGCCTCGATCCTTGCGCTTTCTCCCGGGTCGCATAATCTGGCGAGCGACACCCGCTCCCCGGTAGAGGCGAAGGGGGCATTCACGCGGCAAGATCAACGGCGCGGGCCGCCTCGCGGTGGGCGAGCGCGTCCATGCGGCCCCAGGAAAACTCCAGCACCAGTTCGCGCAGCTTTTCGGCCATGACCGAGAGATTGGTGTAATGCCGCAGTCGCGACTTGATCGGGGCATTGCCGACGCGCGGCTGGGCCGGGTCGATTTCCCACGGATGAAAATAGAACACCGCAGGGCGCGCTTCGCGCCGATTAACCTGGCGGATTGCCCAGCGGGAAAAGGCGTAAGGCAGCACCCGGAAGAACCCGCCTCCGCCCGCCGCCACGCGCCGCCCGCCCAGGATGGCCGTGGTCACCGGTATCTCGATCAGCGGCGAGGTGGGCAGCGGCCTGAACGCAAACCGGGGCGCGTCGCGCCAGCCATAGTGATCGTGGACGATCGGCGCGACGCTGGAGGAGTAGACATAGCCCTGCTCGGCCAGTTCCCGGTAAGCCCACGGCGTGCGGGCATCGATCGAGAAGCTGGGCGCGCGGTAACCGGTAATCGGCGCCCCAGCAGCATCTTCCAGCACTTCCCGCGCCTTGCGAATATCCTCGGCGAAGTCGTTGCGATCAAACGTAAAGACGCGCGCGTGATCGTATCCGTGACTAGCGACTTCATGTCCGGCGTCGGCGATGCGGCGGATCAGCAAAGGATTGCGACGCGCAACCCAACCCAGCGTGAAGAAGGTCGCCTTGACGTCAGCTTCGGCAAACAGGTCAAGGATTGCCAGCACGTTTCCTTCGACCCGGCTGGCCAGCCCATCCCAATCGCCGCGCCGGATGACGCCTTCGAAAGCGCCGACCTGAAACCAGTCTTCGACGTCTACCGACAGGCCGTTGACGATGGGCTGACGATCCACGGCCGCATGCCTCCCCTCAAGCAACCGCGCGCGGCGGTTGGCCGCTTTCGAACCATTCGATCAGCATGGTGAGGACATGGCGGACCGAACGCTCCTGCTCTTCCAGCCGTCGTTCCAGCGCGGCGATATGGGCGGCGGTATCATCGTTGGCCGGGGGCACCTCGCTGAGCCGGTCGGACAGTTCGAGTACGGCCTGCTGCAATTCGGCAATCTGGTTGTCGCGCTCCGCCAGCACCGCCGCGATATCCGCGCGCGGCTCGGGTGCCGGTGCGGGATAGACAGCATGCTTGACCGGACCCGGGCCCGGCGCAGGTTCGACCTTGGGCATCGGTGCAGGTGCGGCTTCGGGAAATGCGTTGTCGCTGCGCATCTCGCGCAGCACCGCGCTCAGCATCGCATTGTCGATCCGGGTGCGCTGCTCGACCGCGCCGAGCAGCAGCAGCCGCGTGGCGATCTGGTTGATCCGGCGCGGAATGCCGCCGCTGGCCTCGTACAGCTCGGCGAAGACGCGCTGGTCGAATTCGGGATTGCCTTGCCATCCGACGCACGACAGCCGGTGCTTGATGTAAGGCTCGATCTCGCCCGGTTCCATCGGGTCGAGATGATGCGCCGCGATCACCCGCTGGCGCAGCTGTTCCAGGTCCTGATGTTCGGCCAGAACCTGCCGGAATTCCGGCTGGCCGAGGAGCAAGGTCTGAAGCAGCGGATGCGCGCCGAGCTGGAAGTTCGACAGCATCCGCAGCTCTTCGAGCGCTTCCACCGAAAGGTTCTGCGATTCATCGACCACCAGCAGGCACCGGCGCCCTTCGCGGGCTTCGTCGTGCAGGAAACCTTCTATCTCTCCCAACGCGCTCGCCTTGTCGCGGCCTTCGATGTCAAGGCCGAAGCTCTGCGCGAGCAGATGGACCAATTCGTCACCGTCAAGGTTGCTGGTCACGATCTGCGCCACGGTGATCGCCTCGCGGTCGATCCGCTGGGTCAGATGCGCGACCAGGGTCGATTTACCCGCCCCGACTTCGCCGGTTATGACGATGAAGCCTTCCGATTGGGCCAGGCCATAACCCAGATAAGACAGGGCCTTGCGGTGCGTTCCGCTCTCGAAATAGAAGGTGGGATCGGGCGTGAGCTGGAAGGGGCGCCCGGTCAGGCCATAGAAGTCGTCGAACATCTCTCGTCCCTTCAGAAATCGTAACGCAGGCCAACCAGGGCCGAAGCCGCGGTCAGGTCTTCGGCGGCAAGGTCGCTGTCGAGGTAATCAAGCGCGACTGCGGCACGGGCAGACAGGCGCTCGTAGATCGAGCGGCTGTAGGATGCCGACCCGCCGGCTGCGAAGACATCGCTGCCACCGGCAAACCCGCTCTCGATCCAGTTGGCATAGGCATTGGTGGTGAAGCCCGCGTTCCGGCCCAGTTGCCCCGACAGGTAGGCGGCCAGGTAATAGCTTTCGTCGACCACGCCGTTGGCCCCGGCAAGCACCGTGCCCGGCGCGGCGATGAAGCGCCGGCGGTCGTAACCGGCACCCAGCCCGGCGCTCATCCGGCCGATCTGCCGCGAATAGCTTGCCGCGACGCCGCGTGAACGGAACACCGCCGAGCGGACGGAGGACAGCGGCCCGGCGATGCAGTTACCGCCTTCGGAACTTGCGACACATCCGGCGATGTCGCCGGTCAGGGCATTGCGATTGGCAGTGAACTCGGTCGGCAGGTTGGCGAGCGCGTTCGTCAGTACGTTGCCGAAGCCTGAAATCGAATCGTAGACAGCGACGTTGATGCTGCTGCGATTGCTCGGAGCATAAGAGAATGTCCCGTAATAAGTCGTTGAATCGTATCGACGCCCTACGGTTGCTGCCAGCGACGTGCGGCTCGACGGGCGCCACACGACGCCGACGTCCCAGATCAGCCCGTCGGTTTCGTAAGCGATCCGCCGGGGCTGGCTTTCATCTGTGATCAGGCGTCCATCGGCACCGATCACCGGTGCTCCGTTGGCATCGCGCAACGCGTCGCGGCTCGAAACCTCAACGTCTTCGTAACCGACCCCGCCGACCAGGGCGAGCGCGTGGGTGACCGGCACGGTGACATCGCCGCGCAGGTGCATGTCGCGCACGCGCTGGTCGAGGTTGGAGACATCCTCCTGCACGAAACCGCCCCCCACACCCAGGCCAACCGGCAACGGATCGCCGGGGCGCGTGCCGACTCGTGCGCTGGCGACCTGCACCACGCTTTCGTCGAAGAGGTCGACCGGAACCGCGCCCGGCGCAGTTACCAAGGCATCGGGCGATTCCACCCGGGTATAACCGATCCGGTAGCTCGCCGAGACGTCGGCAGGCCCGGCGCGTGTTGCCAGCGAAGGTCCAGCGTAGAGCGAATAGACGCGGCTTTCCGCCTCTTCCGCGAGCACAGGATTGAGGGTCGCCCCGCCGCTGCCATCGACGCGGGTTCGTGCAGCCAAGCCCCCAGCTTCGACCGTCAGCGCCTGCGGAACGATGGAGGCATAGCCGCGCGCCACGCCGCTGAGGGCGTCGGAATCGACCGCCTCGCCGTAACCGACGTTGTATTCGTAACGGATCGACACGGACCCGGCATTGTTACGGCCCTGGGCACTTGCATCGACTCCGGTAGCGACCTGGGAATAGGTCACCACGTCGTCGCCCGGAGACAGTTCGGCCACCACCAGCTGCGATGCTTCGATATACGGCGCAACCGTCACGACGCGCCCGCCGTTGTCGCGCGAGCCGCGTCCGCTGTCGTCGTCGCCGCGATCCTGCGCGATGGCAGGGGCGGCTGCGGCCGCCATAACTACTGCCGCGATGAAAGTTATTTGTTTCATGGGTTTATTCCCCATAGCCGTAATACGATCCGAACTTGCGGCCGCTCGGGCTGAAGTTCGCCGCATTGAGCAGCAGCTTGATATCCGGACAGGCCGACAGGAGCTGATAGGCATCCTCCAGCGCGCTCTGCCCCGTCCGGTCAGCACGGGCGACCAGCACTGCCTGGCCGACATGATTGGCGAGTTCCGCGGCAGGTGACGCCGCCAGCGCGGGCGGCGTATCGAAGATCACCATGCGACCCGGCGCGCCCAGCGTCAGCCGGTCGAGAACCTCAACCGTCCGGGCAGAGGACAGATATTCGCTGTCGGCCGTGGTCAGGTTTCCCGCAGGCAGCACCCACAGGCCGGGCACGTCGGTGCCCATGACCAAGTCTTCAGGTTTCAACTCGGGATCGGCAAGGCAGTCCATGAACCCCGGCCCTTTGGGCAGGCCCAGGGTCGACAGGATCGAAGGCTTGGCGAAGTCGGCATCGACCAGCAGCACTTCGCTGTCCCGCTCGTTGGCCATCGCCAGCGCGAGGTTGACCGAACAGAAGGTCTTGCCCTCGCCCGAATGCGGGGAACAGACCAGCACCCGGCGCGACATCGCTGTGCCCCGTTCGCGCGCTGCGGCCAGGATCTGCCGCTTCACGATGCGGAATTCCTCCAGCAGCGCGCTGACGGCGGCGTCTGGCACGATGTAGCCTTGATCCTTGAGACGGGCGCGATCGATCGGATGACTTTCGCCTCCGAAGCGGACAGGCGTAAACCCCTGCTCCAGCGTCACGTCCGCAGGCGCGATCGGCGCAGGTACGCTGGCCGGAGCAGGCACCGGAGCAGGTGATGTGGCAGGCGTCATGGCTGGCACGGCGGGCGCGGGTGCAGGCGCTGCATCGATCGGCGCGGATGGTTCGTCCGCAACTGGCGACGCGCGCACTTTGGCGCGCTTCATCGGCGGTTCGGCGAGCGCGCGGGGCACTGGCGCGGGCCGGAACCCGTCGAGCCCGAAAGCGCCGCTCGCCCGCTCGAACAGGGAGCTTTCGCCCTTGTCCGGCTCGCCGGGGAGCGGGATCTTGGTCTGTTTTGTCATCGCAACCCCTTCAAGCCACCATGCCGCGCTGGACGAATTCGACCGCCAACAGGATCACGCACAGTCCGCCCAGCGCCGCACTCGCGCCAATGAACTGACGTTGCCGTTTGCGCCGCAGGGCGCGGCCGGCCTCGTTCCAGCTGTGGGAGATCGCGCCCAGCACCGGCAGGTCCATCGCACGTTCCAGCTTGGACGTGGTCGCAAAAGTCGAGCGCAGCTGGCCCATTGCGAAGGCAGCACCTGCCCCGGCGGCGAGCCCGGCGAACAACACGCCAAGCAGCAAAAGCGGGCGGTTGGGCGCGGCCGGCGCGCGCGGCACCGTTGGTGGATCGATCACCTCGAAGCGGAACGAGGAGCGCTCGTTCTCGACCTGCCCGCGAAGCCGCATTTCCTCGCGGTCCTGCAGAAGCTCGTCGTACTTGGTCTTGAGCACTTCGTAATCGCGGCTGATGCGGTTGGCTTCTGCCGCCACCGCGGGCTCGCTTGCCTGGCTCGCCATCAGCGAAGTCAGATCGGCCTGGAGCGCAGCCTTGCGCGCCATCAACGCCTGCACGTTCGCTTCGCGCTCGGCCCGGATGGACACGAGGGAGGTATAGGCAGGATTGGGCATGCCGCCCCCATCCCCCTCGCGCGCGGCCTGCGGGGCGAGAAGCTGGATCTGTTTCTTGAGCGCCACCACGTCCGGATGGCTGTCGGTCAGCCCGCGCGACTGGAGCCCGGCAAGCTGAGAGCGCGCCTGCGCCAACGCGCCACTCGCGCCGCCCTGCCCGCCGCCACCCGCGACCGAACGCGGGGTTCCGGCAAGCTGGCCATTGATCGCGGCCAGCGCGCTCTGCGCAGCAGCAAGATCAGCCTCGACCCCGCGCATTTCGGTACGCAGCGCCGTCAGGCGACCCGACAGCGCGCCTGCCCCGCCGACGAGATCCGGGTTGGCGGCTTCGAACGCCAGCCGGCGCTGTTCGGCCGCTTCCAGCTCCCGCTTGCGATCTTCGAGCTGCTGGTCGAGGAACACGATCGTGTTGGCGACTTCGCCGCGGTTGCCGGCGATATTTTCCTCACGGAAGATATCGATCAGCTTCTGGACGACATCCTGCGACAGCTTGGCATTTTCGGCGTCGGACAGGTCGCCGCGCCCGATCGTGGCGGTCAGTTCGAACAGGTTGCCCTCTTCGCTCTTGACCACGATCTTTTTGGTCAGGCTGCCGATCGCGCCTTCCATGTCGCGCTGGTTCTGCACCGTTTCGCCCAGCTTGGTCGAACGGATGACCTTTTCCAGGTTCACCGCGCTGACCAGAGTCTGGCGTACCCGCTGAATTTCCTGCTCGCCGCCGTTGGCGATGCCGATCTGCTGAGCCAGCACATCGTCGAGCTGGACGTAAATGCGTGCCTTCGATTCGTACGAATTGGGGATCAGCGCCACGACCAGCCAGCCCAGTACGCAAACGCCCCAGGCCACCGCCAGCGCCAGCCAGCGGCGGTGCCAGATCGAATGGATCGCCGAGCGGAATTCGTCGAAGACTTCGTTCATTGCTGCGCGCCGATCCTGTTCAGAACATGCTTTCCGGGATGATGATCACGTCACCCGGCTGCAGCATCACGTTGGCGCGGCTGTCGCCCTTGCGCAGCAGATCGTGCAGGCGCAGCGCATATTCGCGCTGGCGGCCTGCCTGCTTATCGAAACGCAGCAGCTTGGCCCGGTTACCGGCGGCGAATTCGCTGAGGCCGCCGACCGCGATCATCGCGTCGAGCACCGTCATGTTGGCGCGGAACGGGATCGATGCGGGCTGCTCGGTCGCGCCGACGATGCGGACCTGCTGGCTGAAGGTGCCGGCGAACTCGGTGACGATGACCGAAACCAGCGGTTCCTCGATGTACTGCGACAATTGCAGGCGGATATCCTCGGCCAGCATTGCGGGCGTCTTGCCCACTGCAGGCATGTCGGTGACGAGCGGCGTCGTGATACGACCGTCGGGGCGCACCTGGATCTTCTCCGCGCCCAGTTCCGGATTGCGCCATACGTGGATGGTCAATTGGTCGAGCGGACCGATGACATATTCCTCGCCCGGCCCTTCCTGCAGCGGCACGACCGCGGCGGGTGGCAGTTCCGTGCCTCCGCCGGTCGATGCGCAGCCGGACAGTGCGAGTACTGCACACGCACTCCCGGCGAAAAGCTTGGCGAAACGGGTATTCGGCATCGAAGCATCCTTGCCTAGTCGCGGTCGTTTGCGCGCCAGGAGGAGCGACCCCCTTGCGCACCCGCACGTCAGTCAGGTTTCCTCGCCGAAAAGGGTGAATATACCGTTAGCCTTCCAGTGCTTGTCGCGGACCTTCCCGAAATGGGACGGCGCCGGCAGCCTTGGTTAAACCAGCAATTGCTGTGCCGGCCCTTGGCCAAGGAACTCCATCGGGGATGCACTCGCGCCATAGGCCCCTGCGCAAAACACCGCGATGAGATCGCCGACTTCCGCCCGTGGCATCAGGGCCTGATCGGCAAGGCGGTCGAGCGGAGTGCACAGGCACCCGACCACGTTAACTTCCTCGACCGGCTCGCCGGCGAAGCGCGTGGCTATCGCGACCGGGTAATTGCGCCGGACGACAGTGCCGAAATTACCGGAAGCGGCAAGCTGGTGATGCAGGCCGCCATCTGTCACCAGATAGACCTGACCGTGGCTTTCCTTGCGATCGACGATGCGGGTCAGATAAACGCCCGCCTCGCCAACCAGATATCGCCCCAGCTCCATGCACAGGTCCGCTTCTGCGAGAACGTCGGGCAACCGGGCGAACCGATCGTCCAGCGCCGCACCGACACGGACGAGATCGAGCGGTTTGTCGCCGTGGAAATATGGGATACCGAAACCTCCACCAAGGTTTAGCTTTGGTAGAGAAGCACCTGTTTCGCTTGTCAGCTGCGCAGCCAGTGTAAGGACATTCGCCTGCGTTTCGATCAGTGCTTCGGCATCGAGCGCCTGACTGCCGGTGAAGATGTGCCACCCGCGCCATTCGGCTCCGCTGGCGATGATCTCCCGCGCGAGCGCCGAGGCACGATCCTGGTCCACGCCGAACTGCTTGGCGCCGCCGCCCATCTTCATGCCCGAGCCGCGCAGCTCGAAACTCGGATTGACGCGGACTGCCAGCCGCGGACGGTGGCCCAGCCGCTCCCCGATCGCCAACGCGCGCCGCGCTTCGCCTTCGGATTCGCAGTTCAGCGTCACCCCGGCAGCGATCGCCGCCTCGAGCTCCCGGTCGCGCTTGCCCGGTCCGGCAAAGCTGACCCGCGCCGGATCGATGCCCGCCGCCTGAACCATCGTTAGCTCGCCCGCAGACGCGATATCGAACCCGTCGACCAGTCCGGCCATATGCTCCAGCACCGGGCGCCAGGGATTGGCCTTGATCGCGTAGTTCAGCCCGAGCCGCTGGGGCATCGCCGCGCGCAGCTGCGCCACTCGCGCATCCAGCCGCTCTCGCGAATATACGAACAGCGGCGTATCACCCGCCTGTGCCGCCAGATCGCTGGCGCGGCGCCCGCCGATCGCCAGTTCGCCCCCGATGGTGTCAAAACCAGGCGGGATCGGGCCGAGCGGCTTCATGCGCCGTACTCCGCAACGATGGCCGTGCGGTCAAGCTTGCCGTTGGGGTTCAGCGGCATGGTTTCTCGCCAGTAAATCGCCTTGGGCTGCATGAAATTGGGCAATTCCCTCGCCAGAGCTTTCGGCAGTTCGATCTGTGCCGCGGGCTTCGCCGCCCGGGCGACCAGGTGGACAGCCTGGCCCAGGCGTTCGTCAGGCATGCCGAAAGCGACCGCTTCCGCCGCCCACCCGGTTGCAACGGCCGCATCCTCGATTTCCTGAGGGCTGATGCGGTTTCCCGCGCTCTTGATCATCGCATCGCGCCGACCGACGAAATAGAGCAGGCCCTCGGCATCTCGGCGCACCCTGTCTCCCGACCATACCGCCATGCCGCCAAAGGTCGAAGCCGCCGGCGCGGGCTTGAATCGTTCGCCAGTCCTTGCAGGATCATGCCAGTATCCTTGGGCCACCAATGGCCCGCAATGGACCAGTTCCCCCTCCTCGTCGACGCCGGCCACGTCACCGGAATCGTTCATTACCAGGATTTCGGCAAAGGGGATTGCACGCCCCATCGAGGTTGGATGGCTGTCGACCAGCCCCGGATCGAGGTAAGTCGAGCGGAACGCTTCGGTCAGCCCATACATCGGGAACAGCCTCGCCCCGGGAAACATCCGGCGCAAATCGCGGACCAGATCAGCCGTCAGCGCGCCGCCGGAATTTGTCAGCCTGCGTAAGGATTTGCCGCCATCGGGCCATGCGATCTCGGTAAGCTGAACCCACAAGGGCGGCACCGCGGCAAGCGTCGTGACGCCATGGCGCGCGCACGCCTTGGCAACGTCGCGCGGGAAGAGGTAGTCGAGCGGCACGACGCAGCCGCCAGCACGCCAGGTGCTCAGCAGTTGGTTCTGGCCGTAATCGAACGACAGGGGCAGCACCGCCAGGTTCACGTCGTCGCGCTCAAGCCCCAGGTAATGCGCCACGCTAACCGCGCCAAGCCACATGTTGGCATGCGTGAGCATGACGCCCTTGGGCCGCCCGGTGGAACCGGACGTGTAAAGGATCGCTGCAAGCTCATCGGGGTCGGCGCCAGATGGCGACAGGGTGCTGGGACAGGCATGACCCTCTGCCAAGGCGGCATCTTCCTCGATCGTCGCGCATTCATCCGGCACATCCCCGAGCTCGAGCGTGGCGAGCCTGCTCGCCGTGCCGATCAGCAGCCGGGCCCCGCTATCGACGAGGATATGCGCGACCTGCGCATGTTTGAGCAGCGGGTTGATCGGCACGTGAACCAACCCCGCCCGCGCACAGGCCAGCGGCAGCAGGCAGGTCGCCTCCCCTTTTGCAGCCCAACTCGCCACGCGGGCACCGGGCGTGGGCAGGCGATGTCTTAACCAGGCGCTAAGACGGCCCAAACGGTCCCTTAATTCGGCATAGCTAAGCGTGCCTGCGCGCAGGACCAGCGCCGCATCCCCATCGGCGCCAAACGTGGCGAGATGATCGAGCGGATAAGGCGTTGGGTCTGCGGGTACGGGCATCGAGGCTTTCCAGGGATTGCGTGTGACGGTGAGCTATCACGACAGGGTTAACGTCTTGCAAGGAACGAATGCGGCCAGTCCGTTCGACCGTGCGGAATGGTTCGCCTTGCTCGCCGACAGCGGTCTGGCACCCCTGATCGCGACGGTCGGAGATGACCCGATGGCGGCCCTGGCCCTGACACGCGCCAACGGGCGGATCGAACCCTTGCGCAACTGGTACAGCTTCACCTGGCGACCACTTTTGCCAGATGGGCAGGAAGGTGACGTCATGCTGGCGGAGCTCGGCCGGTCGCTGAAAACACAGGCTCACCGCGTCACGCTGTGGCCCTTACCTGACGAGGACGGCTCGGCTACCCGGCTCGAAACCGCCTTTCGCAGCGCCGGATGGCAGGTCGTACGAAAACAGTGCGATCACAACCACGTTTTGCCGGTGAACGGCCGCAGCTTTGCCGAATACTGGGCCAGTCGTCCCGGCCAGATGCGCACGACGCTGAAACGGAAGGCAAAAAAGGTTTCAGTCGAACTGCTCACGCATTTCGATCCGGTCGCCTGGGCCGATTACGAAAGCGTCTATGCCGCCAGCTGGAAGCCAGAGGAAGGCGACCCGGCCCTGTTGCGCCGCTTTGCCGAACAGGAAGGTGCAGCGGGCCGCCTGCGCCTCGGCATTGCCAGGGCGGATGGCCTCGCAGTGGCGGGACAATTCTGGACGGTGGAACACGGCACCGCCTACATTCACAAGCTCGCCCATCGGGAGGAAGCCAAGCCGCTTTCCGCTGGTACCACGCTCAGCGCCGCCTTGTTCGAGTACGTCATTGACCGCGACCGCGTCACGCTGGTCGATTTCGGTACCGGTGACGACGCCTACAAGCGGGACTGGATGGAACTGGACCGCCCGCGATATCGCATCGACGCGCTCGATCCGCGCCAGCCGCGGGCATGGCCCGCGCTGATGAAGCGGGTTCTTGCGCGCCTATTGCCGCGCCGCTAGGGCGCCCGAACCTGCAAACGAGGGGATACCACGGCACATGACCGGACTGGCGCCGAGCCGCAGCGAAATCGACCAGACGCTGCGCCAGGTATTGTGCGATGTACTCGGGCTCGATCCCGATCATGTCGAGACGTTTGGCAGCGAAACCGGGCTGTTCGGCCATCTGCCCGAACTCGATTCGATGGCAGTCGCCGGGCTTCTTACAGAGATCGAGGATCGGCTCGACGTGGTCATCGATGACGAGGACGTCGATGGCGAAATGCTCGAAACTTACGGCGGGCTTCTCGCCTTTGCCGAGGCCAAGGTCGTTTCACGCTGAGCGCTCGCCAGTTCACCACCTGGCCCTGCCCCGGCCCGGATGGATCGCGCGATGAGTTCGCGCTTACATTCGATGCAGGGCGCAGGGCGCGCTTGCTGGTGCTTCCCGCGCTGTTCGACGAAGCGAACAAGCTGCGCCGCTTGACCGTGGAGGTCATGGCGCGGCTTGATGCAAGTGGCATCGATAGCTTCCTGCCGGACCTGCCGGGCTGCAACGACAGCCTCGCCCCGCTCATGGATCAAACGCTGGAAAGCTGGCGAGCGGCGGCGCTGGCAGCGGCGAGCCATTTTCAGGCAACGCATGTGTTGACCTTGCGCGGCGGGGTGCTGCTGGAACCCACCACCCTGCCCGGCTGGCGCTTTGCCAAGGTGGCGGGGCGCTCACTGCTGCGCACCATGCTTCGCGCGCAGGCGATCGCCGCGAAGGAAGCAGGCCAAGAGATAGGTACCGGCCTCCTCGCCGATACTGCGCGGTGCGAGGGCATGGAACTCGCCGGCTGGCGCATCAGCGCGCCGATGTTTCGCGCGTTGGAGAGTGCCGAACCCCCCGCCGAAACAAGCCTCACGGATGTTGGGCTGGCCGATGTTGGCGGTCAGGGATTGTGGCTGCGTGCCGAACCGGGCGAGTCTCCCGCGCAGGCCGATGCACTCGCTGCAATCGTCACGACGGGCATGATGGCGTCGTGAGTAGAGTTCAACTGAACTTCAATTGTCAGGGACATGCCTTGGCGGGCAGTCTTGACCATGCCCCCGGCGCCACGGCACTCCTGATCGTGAGCGGCGGCAACGAAATTCGCGCCGGGGCCTTTTCCGGCCAGGCGCTGCTTGCAGCGCGGATCGCAGCGGCGGGCCACCCGGTTTTCCGGTTCGACCGGCGCGGCATCGGTGACAGCGCCGGCGAGAATGAGGGTTTCCGCCATAGCACGCCGGACATTGCAGCCGCGCTGGCCGCGTTCCGCGCCCATGCGCCGAACGTCAGTCGCGTGGTCGGCTTCGGCAACTGCGATGCGGCAAGCGCGCTGATGCTGGCCGGTGGGTCGGGCTGCGACGCACTCGTCCTGTCGAATCCGTGGACGATCGACGATGCAGCCGACAACACTCCCCCGCCGGAAGCCGTTCGGGCACGTTATCTGGCGAAGCTCAAGCGACCTTCAGAGATTTTAAGGCTGCTGCGCGGCGGGGTCGATCTAGGCAAGCTCGCCCGTGGGCTAGGCCAGGCTGCTCGACCCAAGGCAGTGCCCAGTACACTGGCGGAGGAAATGCGCGCTGGATTGGCTGGATTTGCTGGCGAGGTGCTCATCGTCCTCGCCAGCAGCGACCGCACTGCACAGGCGTTCGAGAGCCAATGGGACCGGACCGACCATCGCATCCGGAGGTGCGAGGGCGCGAGCCACGGCTGGGTCGAACCCCACGCACGTGACTGGCTATTCGACCGGCTGATCGAAGCGCTGCGTTAGCGGACGAACAGGCTGGCCAGCTCGACATGGGTAGACCACCGGAATTGGCCGACCGGGTGCAACTTCTCCAGGTGGAAGCCCGCGTCGACCAGCGTCCGCGCATCCTTCGCCCAGCTTGACGGGTTGCAGCTGACGTAGACTACGCGGCTCAGATCACTTTCCGCGATCCGCGCGACCTGTTCTTTTGCCCCGGCGCGGGGGGGATCGATCACCGCCGCATCGAACCCTGCCAGTTCGTCCGCCTGCAAAGGGTTCCGAAACAGATCGCGGTGGACCGCTTCCACCGGCGCGCGCGCACGCCCTGCTGCCGCGCGGCAGGCAAGATGCGCATCGCGGGCAGCCTCGACTGCGACAACCTGCGCCTTGCCGGCCAGCGCGAAAGCAAATGTGCCTAGTCCGGCGAACAGGTCGACCACCCGATCCATGCCCTCCAGCCACTCGCTTGCGTCCGAGACCAACGCTGCCTCGCCATCGTGCGTGGCCTGGAGGAATGCATTGACGGGCAAGGCAACCGGCACGCCGCCCAGCGTGACGGTGATGGGCTCCGGCTCCCACAATGCTTCCGCGCCGTAGCCCTGATCGAGCGCCAGCCTGGCAAGGCGCTGATCGCGCGCGAAGTCGAGTATGCCCTCTGTCTGCGCCAGGCCATCCAGTTCAAGCCCCTTGATCGCCACATCGACGCCCTGGTCCGCCATTGTAAGCGCGATGTCCGCCGCCCCGCGGCCCGGCCACAGCCGCAGCAGATTGCGCAGCGGTCCGACCAGCGCCCACAGCTCTGGTGCCAGCACATGGCATTCGGCAAGATCGACGATCCGGTGCGATCCCTCTTCGCGAAATCCGAGCAAAGGGCGCTTTCCACCCAGTTGGGCATGGAGCGTCGCGCGCCGACGGCTGCGCGGCGGGCTGAGGTGAGCCGGTAGAAGTTCGCCGATTGCAATCCCCTGCCCCTCGGCAGCGTTCACGACGCGATCGGTTACGAAATGCGTCAGCGCGGCATCGTCCAGATGCTGGAGCTGGCACCCGCCACATAAGCCGAAATGGCGGCATGGGGGCGCCTGATGGTGCGGGCCGGGCTCCAGCGTGCCGTCGGCGCGCAACCGATCGCCCGGGGCGGCACGGGGCGCAAACCGGCCATCAGCCGTTACGCCATCGCCCTTTGCAGCAACGCGCAAGATGAGATCGGGGTCGAGTTCGTTCACAACGCGGCGGCGTAGGCGGCAGCGACCTTCCCGGCAAGTTCATCGGCGGAGAAAGCCACGCCCGCCAAACGGGCTGCCTCGCTATGCAGCCATACCGCTTCGCATGCAGCCTTGTGGGGCTCGGCACCCGCTGCCAATCGGCTCGCGACGATTCCGGCAAGGACGTCGCCAGTTCCTGCAGTCGACAGCCAGCTCGAAGCCGGAGGTGCAGCGGCTGCGGCGCCTCCGGCGGATGCGATTACCGTATCCGGGCCCTTGGCGATCACAGTCGCACCAGTCCGCGCAGACAATGCTGAAGCGTTCTTCAACTTCGCATTTTCTGCGTATCCAACTTCAAAACAAGCCGAAATTTTGCGCATCTCTCCCTCATGCGGGGTCAGGATCGTTGGCAGCCCGTGGGGCAAATCACTCGGCTCGAGCAACATGAGCGCATCGGCATCGAGCACTGTCGGCAGCCCTCGGTTCAGGACCGTGGCCAGCAATTTCCGGGCAGCCGCATCCCGCCCCAGCCCCGGCCCGCACAGAACCGCCGAAATGCGTTCGTCGGCAAGGGCCTCCGCAAGCGGCCGGCGATCGTGCACGATGCTGGCGGGCATGCCGTCCGGCGCCCGGTGCGCCAGCAGCTTCACGTAACCGGCACCGCCATGCTGAGCCGCACGGGCCGCGAGCAGCGCCGCGCCCGGCATCGCCCCTGCGACGATCGCCAGCAATCCACGCCGATACTTGTGCGAATCCGCTGGCGGCGCGGCCAGACGCGGGCGGTCGATCACCCGGCCGGCTGCTTCCGGCAGCGCTATGCCGATGGGGACCGACCGCAAGGCGCCCATCCGCTCTGCGGCCGGCATAGTAAAATGCGCCCATTTCCACGCGCCCAAGGCTATAGTCAGGTTGTAACGCGGAACGGGCCCCAGGCATCGGCCCGAATCGCTCTCCACGTTGCTCGGTAAATCAACTGCGACTGCGTGGTCGTGCGTTGCGGCAAGCTCGCTCATCACCCTGACCAGGTCATCCGACAGTGCACGGGTGAGCCCGCTTCCGAACAGGCAGTCAACGAAGACGGCGCCCCGCGGCCGTTCCTCAGGTGCGAGAAGCGGGCCCTGCCATGCCGAACGTGCATTGCGTGCGGCGTCCGTCGCAGGCTCCATCGCGGCAATCACGGATACGGCCAGACCTCGTGCGCGCAGCGTCTCGGCGATGACGTAACCGTCACCGCCGTTGTTGCCCGGCCCGCATACCACCGTTACCGGGCGCCCCGCAGCCATGCGCCAGACATATTCGGCCGCACCCCGGCCGGCACGCAGCATCAGCGCATCGATACTCGTCCCTGCATCGATCAGTGCCTGTTCCGCTGCGCGCATCTGCGCGACCGTGAGGATGGCATTATTCGGGTCCGACATCGCTTGCGACCTGACGGGCGGGAAAGCGGTATCGGTCTCCTGCCACGATGACCGTCAGAACGTCCCTATCGAGCGTTTGCACTGCGCCGTCCGCGCCATCGGCAACGGCAAGCCCCGCTTCACCCGGCAAAACGGTAAAACGCCGAAAGCTGCCGTCGGGGTGGCGCACGACAATCTGGGGTTTCCCGTCGACCGCGACGCGCTCGACCCGGCAGTCGGGGCCGAATTCACTCCCGGGGCCGACTGCGCAGGTTAGTGCTTCCGAGCCGTCATCCGCCAGCGGTTGGGTAGGCCCTTGGCACGCGGAAACAACAATTGAAACAGAGATTACCGCGACAAGTTTCATGTTCGCTTCAACTGTGAAATATCGCGCACCGCGCCTCTGGCCGCGCTGGTCGTCATTGCAGCGTAGGCTTGCAGCGCGACCGAAATCTGGCGCGGTCGCGGCTTGGCCGGGTGCCAGCCCATCGCCTCCTGCGCCTCGCGCCGGCGAGCGAGTTCAGCGTCAGTCACCTCCAGCGTGATTGTGCGCGCGGGAATGTCGATCGCGATCGTATCGCCATCCTCGACCAATCCGATCGCACCGCCTTCCGCGGCCTCGGGAGAGACGTGCCCGATCGAAAGGCCCGACGTTCCTCCGGAGAACCGTCCATCCGTTACCAGTGCGCACGCCGCGCCAAGCCCCTTCGATTTCAGATAACTGGTCGGGTAAAGCATTTCCTGCATCCCCGGCCCGCCGCGCGGCCCTTCATAGCGGATCACCACCACGTCACCTGCCGCGACCTTGTCCGTCAGGATCGCAGCAACTGCGGCATCCTGGCTTTCGAACACCCTAGCCGGGCCAGTGAATTTCAGAATGTTCTCGTCCACCCCGGCGGTTTTCACGATGCAGCCATCGAGCGCAAGGTTGCCATGGAGCACCGCCAGCCCGCCATCCTGACTGAAGGCGTGCTGAGCACTGCGGATGACGCCCGACTGCCGGTCGAGGTCGAGTTCGTCCCAGCGCCGATCCTGGCTGAACGCGGTCTGGGTGGGCACCCCGCCGGGCGCGGCGCGGAAGAAATGCTGTACGGCGGCACTGTTGGTGCGCGACACGTCCCACGCATCGATTGCGTCGGCCATGGTCGGCGAATGAACGGTAGGAACAGCGGTATCGAGCAGGTTGGCCCGCTCGAGCTCTCCCAGAATGGCGAAAATGCCGCCTGCCCGATGGACGTCTTCCATGTGGACGTCGCTCTTGGCCGGGGCCACCTTGCTGAGGCAGGGGACCCGGCGACTGAGCCGGTCGATGTCGGCCATGGTGAAATCGACACCCGCCTCGTGCGCGGCGGCGAGCAGGTGGAGCACGGTATTGGTCGAGCCGCCCATCGCGATGTCGAGGCTCATGGCGTTCTCGAACGCAGGCTTGCCCGCAATCGAGCGCGGCAGGACACTGGCGTCGTCATCCTCGTACCAGCGGCGGCACAGTTCGACCACCAGGCGACCGGCGCGCAGGAACAGCGCCTTGCGGTCGGCATGGGTAGCGAGCGTCGAGCCGTTGCCCGGAAGCGAAAGGCCCAGTGCTTCGGTCAGGCAGTTCATCGAGTTGGCGGTGAACATGCCGCTGCACGATCCGCAGGTGGGGCAGGCTGCGCGCTCGATCTCGGCCACTTCCTCGTCGGTGTAACGCTCGTCGGCCGCAGCAACCATGGCGTCGACCAGATCGAGAGCGACCTCCTTGCCCTTCACGACGACCTTGCCCGCTTCCATGGGCCCGCCGCTGACGAACACCACCGGAATATTGATCCGCAGCGCCGCCATCAGCATCCCGGGCGTTATCTTGTCGCAGTTGGAAATGCACACCATGGCGTCGGCGCAGTGGGCGTTGACCATATATTCGACACTGTCTGCGATCAGATCGCGGCTGGGCAGCGAATAGAGCATGCCGTCATGCCCCATAGCGATACCGTCATCAACCGCTATGGTATTGAATTCCTTGGCGATGCCGCCTGCGGCCTCGATCTCGCGCGCAACCATCTGGCCCAGGTCCTTAAGGTGCACGTGCCCCGGCACGAACTGGGTGAAGCTGTTGACCACGGCGATGATAGGCTTGCCGAAATCGTCATCCTTCATCCCCGTCGCGCGCCACAATCCGCGCGCGCCGGCCATGTTGCGTCCGTGGGTGGAGGTGCGGGAGCGGTAGGCGGGCATGGTGCTTGGCTTTCGCGATTTCTGACCCTGAACGACTATATCACAGCCGCGCGGCGCCGAAGAACGAATGCGCTGGGGCGGGGCAAGCCGCGCTATTCCATCAGGTCCATCGCCACCCGATTGGCAATCCGGGCGAGGCGTTCGGCCCATTCAGCCTGTCCCGCGGAATGGGCGATCTGGTCCTGCCTGACTTCGATGCCGAGATAGGGCCTACCTTCTGCCTCTGCATGGCGGTTCATGGTCGCGTTGAGCAGCTTGCCGGAATAGGGCAGCTGATCGCCGACGTTGAGCCCTTCCGCTTCCAGCAAGGGGATCGCCAGACGTGCCGCACGGTCATCGTTGTTGTACAGGACGCCAACCTGCCACGGGCGCTGCTCGTCGATGCTGGCAAGGCGCGGGGTAAAGCTGTGGAGCGAGAGAATCAGCGCCGGCGGCATGGCGTCAAGCAGATCGGCGAGCGCGGCGTGATAGGGGTGGTAGAACCGCGACAGCCGTGCCTCGCGCGCCTCGTGGCTCAGTGCATTACCGGGTATGGCGTGGCCATCACTGGCAATGGGCACGGCCGCAGGCGCGTGTTCATCGCGGTTGTAGTCGCATACCAGACGGCTGACATGGCCCAGAAAGGCGCCGGTGCCGGGGCGTTGCGCCATTATTTCCGCGACGTCAGCAACACCTATATCGACCGCGATGTGCTCGTTCAGCAAGGCGGGATCGATACCGAGACGGATGTCCTCGGGCACGCGATTGCTGGCATGGTCGCACACCACAAGGATGCCCCCGAAGCGCGGCTCTCCTACGAGGCGATAAGCTTCGTGTATCACCGCAGCCCACCCGCCATGTACCACCAGCCGGGCCGCTGCGTGTTCAATCGCTCTATAACATCGAGCAGCGCCGCGTTGTGCTCATACAGCGCGAAACAGGTCGCTCCGGAACCCGACATGCGGACCAGAAAGGCAGGCGTCCCGCGCAGCCACTCCAGCACCTCCGCAATTGGCGGACAGAGCTGGATCGCGGGCACTTCGAGGTCATTGCGCCCCTCGCGCGCAATGGTCGAAACCGGCCCTTCGGGCAAAGGCCCGCGATCCTGCCCGTCCCACGCCGCAAACACCGGTCCAGTGCCGAGCGGAACCCGCGGATTGACCAATAATACATGTGTTTGCGCGAGGTCGTTGTGAATCGGTGTCAAGTCGGTCCCTGTGCCACGCCCGATACACGCGACGCTCTCGATGCAAGCGGGCACATCGGCGCCGAGCGTGGCTGCTCGCTCGCGCCAGTCGTCGGGCAGACCATGACGATCGCGCATTATGCGGAACACGGCGCCCGCATCGGCCGACCCGCCCCCCAGCCCTGCCGCCACTGGCAGGTTCTTCTCGAGAATGACGGCCAGCCCCTCTGCACGGGGAAGTTTTGCCAGCGTCTTGGCGACGAGATTGTCGAACGGGTTATCGAGGGCGTCTGCAAACTCGCCCATGACTGCAACACTATCCTGCGCTGCAGTTCGCCCTGTCAGCACGTCACCGGCATCGACAAAAGCAAACAGCGTTTCCAGCTCGTGATAACCATCATCCCGGCGTTTGCGGACATGCAGCGCCAGATTGATCTTGGCGTAGGCAGTTTCGGTGACGCTCACCCTCGATTATCCCTGTTCGTCACCCGGCCTTTGCACGGAAAACGTGGCGATGATTGTCGCGCTTTGGTCCTTTACATATTCGGATAGTTCGGTCCGCCGCCGCCTTCGGGCGTGACCCATTCGATGTTCTGGTTCGGGTCCTTGATGTCGCAGGTCTTGCAGTGGACGCAGTTCTGCGAATTGATCTGGAACTTCATCGAACCGTCATCGGCTTCCAGCCATTCGTAGACCCCGGCCGGACAATATCTGGTAGAAGGCCCTGCGAACTCCTTGTATTCGCTTTGGTATTGCAGCTCTCGATCCTTGACGATCAGGTGGCAGGGTTGGTCTTCGGCATGGTTGGTGAAGCTGAATGCGACCGAGGTCAGGCGATCGAAGCTGATCTTCCCGTCGGGCTTGGGATAGGCAATCGGCTTGTACAGATCGGCCCGCTGCAGTTCTTCGTAATCGCGGTGGTGCTTCATCGACAGCGGCAGGCCGATCTTGAGCTGGCGCATCCACATGTCGATGCCCGCCAGAACGGTGCCGATATCGCCGCCGAACTTGGCCACCAGGGGCTGCGCATTCTGGACTTTCTTGAGCTCGGTTGCGATCCAGCTGTCCCGCACCGCAGCGTCGTAATCCGCCAGCTCGCCCTTTTCCTTGCCTGCAGCAATTGCGGCAGCAGCGGCTTCGGCGGCGAGCATGCCGCTTTTCATCGCAGTATGGCTACCCTTGATCCGGGGGACGTTGACGAAGCCCGCCGCGCAGCCGATCAGCGCGCCGCCGGGGAATGCGAGCCTGGGCACCGACTGCCACCCGCCTTCGTTGATCGCGCGCGCGCCATAGGCGACCCGCGTGCCGCCCTCGAGATATTCGCGGATTGCCGGGTGCTGTTTCCAGCGCTGGAATTCCTGAAACGGCGAGACCCACGAGTTCTTGTAATCGAGCGCGGTCACGAAACCGATCGCCACCTGCCCGTTCGCCTGGTGATAGAGGAAACCGCCCCCCCAGGTGTCGCTCTCGCTCAGCGGCCATCCTTGCGTGTGGATCACGCGGCCAGGCACATGCTTGGCGGGATCGATATCCCAAAGTTCCTTGACGCCAAGGCCGTAAACCTGCGGCTGGCAATCGCGTTCAAGGTCGAATTTCGCCTTCATCCGCTTGGTCAGGTTGCCGCGCGCGCCCTCCGCGAAGAAAGTGTACTTCGCGTGGATCTCCATGCCGGGCTGGTAATCGCCCTTGTGGCTGCCATCAGCGGCAACGCCCATGTCCTGCGTGATGACGCCCGCGACCGCGCCGCTTTCATCGATGATGACATCAGCTGCGGGGAAGCCGGGGAAGACCATCACGCCCAGCCCCTCCGCCTGCTCGGCCAGCCAGCGGGTCATATTGCCGAGAGAGCCGGTATAGCATCCGTCGTTGGACATGAACGGCGGCATGGCAAGGTGCGGAATGTCGAACTTGCCGCCTTCCGATAGAACCCAGTGCCAGTTGTCGGTTACCGGCACCTGAGCCATCGGGCAGGTTTCGCGCCATTTGGGCAGCAACTCGTCGAGAGCCTTGGGATCGACCACCGCGCCCGAAAGGATATGCGCTCCGATTTCCGAGCCCTTTTCCAGTACGATCACTTCCAGCTCGGCATTGATCTGCTTCAGCCGGATTGCCGCCGCCAGGCCCGCCGGGCCGCCGCCGACGATCACGACGTCGCAGGGCATCGATTCGCGTTCGCTCATGATCTGGTGGGTCCTGTCTTGCTCGGTGACGAAGTTTCGCCAATGCCTTGATTGCTGCGTCGTGGCAGGTCAAGACCCGGGGCATCGTGACCGACGCCCGCGCCCCCCTGCCCCAGGCCGAAGATTTCGCCGCTGCGCTCGACTGGTGGCGCGAGGCGGGCGTGGATCACGACTTCGTGGACGATCCGACGGACTGGCTAACGCCCCCACCGCCCGCGCCCGACAAGAGCGTGTCGGCACTGCCGGTGCGGCGCGAACCCGAACCGGCAGTGCCCGCCGGAAAGCCTGCCTTCGGCGGCGATCCGGCGGGATGGCCGGCCGACCTCGAAAGTTTTCGCACATGGTGGCTGACCGATGACGCGCTCGAGGATGGCGGGATCGGCCCGCGGGTTGCGCCGCGCGGACCGGCGCAGGCTGCCATCATGGTGGTGGTCGCAATGCCGGGCGAGGAAGACAGCGACATGCTGCTGTCGGGAGCACAGGGCCGGCTGCTGAACGGCTTCCTGCGGGCAGCCGGTATTGCTGAAGGCAGCGTCTATGTCGCTTCCGTCCTGCCCCGCTGCGCGCCCATGCCCGACCTTGCGCGCGAGGGGCTGGGCGAGATAGTGCGCCATCATGCTGCACTGGTCGCCCCCAAGCGCATCATCGCGCTGGGACGAAACATCCTGCCGCTTCTCGCGCACGAGACAGCGCAAGCATCTGCAACTTTACCGCATTTCAACCATGAAGGACGGAACGTACCGTTGATGGAAGCAAGGGGGCCTGCCGAACTGCTGCGCTCTGCCCGTGCCCGGGCTGAATTGTGGCGATCCTGGCTCGATTGGACCTATGGCTGATTTGACCGTTCGCAAAACCTTGAAACTGGCTTCGCTGGCATTCACCGCTCTGGCTGCAGGGGTCGCTGCGCCTGCTCTGGCAAACAGCACGGCGGCGGAATATTTCCGTGCCCGCGTCCACACCAGCCAGGTGCCGGAATTGCTCAGCCGGCCCGACCGCGAGTTTTACTCCGAGTTGTTCCGTGCGATCGCGCGGGAGGACTGGTCCCGCGTCGCCGCGATGTTTGCCGAGCGCGCGACCGGCCCGCTGCATCAGGTCGCGCGGGCCGAATATTACCTCCACGCCAACAGCCCGCGTATCGAACTGCCGACCATCCAGGCATGGTTTGCAGACGGCGGAAACCTGCCCCACGCAGAGAAAATGGCCGGGCTCGGCGCCAAGCGCGGGATGATGTCTGCGCCCTACCTGCCGCGCGAACAGGATTTCGTCCGCCAGCCATACGCGACCAAGCGCATCCTTCCGCGCGGGGTCGAGGACGGGACGATGCCGGCCGAAGTTCGCGCCAGCATTCTCGAGCATATCAAGAACGACGATCCCGACGGTGCGCGGTTGCTGCTCGACGGCATCGATGCCGGGCTCAGCAGCGAGGCGCGCGCCGAATGGCGCCAGCGCGTCGCCTGGAGCTATTACATCGAAAACAACGATGCGGCCGCGCTGGCGATGGCGCGAACGGTGCGCGACGGATCGGGAGCATGGGTCGCGGAAGGCGAATGGACAGCCGGGCTTGCCGCCTGGCGCATGGGTGACTGCGAAACCGCCGCCGATGCCTTTCAGCGCACGGCAAGCCGATCGACCAACGCCGAGTTGACCTCTGCCGGCCATTACTGGGCCAGCCGCGCGCTGGTCCGTTGCCGGGAGCCGGACAAGGCGGCCGAGCAATTGCGCGGTGCGGCTCGGTATGACGAGACGCTCTACGGCATGCTCGCGCGCGAGCAGCTTGGCCAGGCTCTGCCGCGCACGCACGCGGGTGCCGATTTCTCGATGCAGGACTGGCAGCAGGTGCGCGATGTCGACAACGTGCGCATCGCCGTGGCGCTGGCGGAAATTGGCGAGCACCGGCTGGCAGATGAAGTCCTGCGTTATCAAGCTCGTATTGGCGACTCTTCTCAATTCGACGAGCTTTCGCGCCTTGCGCGCGATCTGGGCTTGCCCTCTACCCAGTTGTGGATGGCCCACAATGCGCCACGCGGCGCCCGGGCGGAACCGGCACTTCGCTACCCCGCGCCGCGCTGGCAGCCAGTCGGCGGCTGGAAAGTCGATCCGGCACTGGCCTTTGCTCATACATTGCAGGAATCGGTGTTTCGTGCCGACGCTGTAAGCCCCGCCGGCGCGCGCGGATTAATGCAGATCATGCCGGCGGCTGCCCGCGATCACGCTGGCAAGCTGGGCGTGGCGGGCAATGCGACCGACTTGTCGCGGCCCGACGTCAATCTCGCCTTCGGGCAGGAGCATCTCAATATGCTCCGGTCGAGTCCGGCGACCCAGGGCCTGCTGCCCAAGATCATGGCGGCCTACAACGCCGGCCTCACGCCGATCAGCCGATGGAACGGCGAGGTCCGCGACCAGGGCGACGCGTTGCTGTATATGGAGAGCATCCCTTATTGGGAGACGCGTGGTTACGTTGCGATCGTGATGCGCAATTACTGGATGTACGAACGGCAAGCCGGCGGCCCATCCGACAGCCGCCGCGCCCTGGCGCAAGGTCAGTGGCCGACATTCCCCGAACTGTCGGGCAGCAGCGGCGTTTACCTCAGCAAGGCCGAGTGATAGCGCCGCTCGATGGCCATCGACCCTGAGCGTCCGTTCATTCCGATCAACATTGCCGTACTGACAGTGTCCGACACGCGCACGGCGGCAGACGACACCTCGGGCGACATCCTGGCTGAACGGGTCAGAACTGCCGGGCATAATCTGGCCGCGCGGGCGATCGAACGGGACGATGCCGATGCCATCGCCACCCGCCTCAACAACTGGATCGACGATCCGCGGGTCGATGCGATCGTTTCCACCGGGGGCACCGGCCTCACCGGGCGCGACGTGACGCCCGAAGCGATCGACCGGATCAAGGAGCGCGACATACCCGGCTTTGGCGAGCTGTTCCGGATGATCAGCTACCGTTCGATCGGCACCAGCACGGTGCAAAGCCGCGCCTGCGCGGCCGTGGCGCGCGGTACTTATATCTTTGCCCTGCCCGGCTCCAACGGCGCGGTGCGCGATGGATGGGACGGGATTCTGGCGGAGCAGCTCGACAGCCGGAACCGGCCTTGCAACTTCGTCGAACTCATGCCGCGGCTGCGCGAGAAGTAGCCTCTTCTCACCGCGCAATGTTCCATGTATGTTCTCATGCATGGAGCGACGTCTCGAACCCGAAATCCATGGGCGCGGTGCGCAATCCACCAGTGTCCCCACGCGCTTCGGATTAGCGACGCGCGAAACCGATGGCGACTGGCGCGATTACATGGAGGCGCTGGCCTCGATCGAAGGGGCTCCTCCGGTCAAACTGCGCACGACGGTGACGGAGGAACGGCCGAAGTCGATCCTGACCTTCAACCAGTCACCCGACATCGCCTTTGACCGTTCGGTCAATGCTTATCGCGGGTGCGAGCATGGCTGCATCTACTGCTTTGCGCGGCCCACTCACGCTTACCACGACCTTTCGCCCGGCCTCGACTTCGAAACGAAGCTGTTCGTCAAGCCCAATGCCCCCGAATTGCTGCGCGCGACATTGGCAAAGCCGAACTATCGCCCTCGTCCAATTGCGATGGGCACCAATACCGACCCCTATCAGCCGATAGAGCGCCAATACCGGATCACGCGGCAAGTGCTGGAGGTGTGTCTCGAGACCGGTCACCCGGTGACGATCACGACCAAGTCGGATCGGGTCCTCGACGATCTCGACCTGCTGCAGCAGCTCGCCGAGCGCAACCTTGTGGCAGTAGCGATATCGGTGACAACGCTCGACCCGGTGCTGTCAAGCAAGCTGGAGCCGCGCGCAGCTTCGCCGACCAAGCGTCTGTCAGTGCTTGGTAAACTGGCCGACGCCAATGTGCCCAACCATTGTTCGGTCGCCCCGGTGATTCCCGCTGTCACTGACGAGTTCATGGAAGGGATTGTCGCCCGCGCGGGCGATCTAGGGATCCATTCTGCCGGCTGGATCCCGCTCCGCCTGCCACATGAAGTGGCGCCCCTTTTCCGTGAGTGGCTTTCGGTTCACTTCGCCGAGCGGGGCGACAAGGTGATGAGCATAGTGCGCTCGATCCGCGGCGGGCGCGACAACGATCCCGACTTCTTCACCCGAATGAAGCCCAGCGGCGTCTGGGCAGACCTGTTTCGCGCGCGCTTCCGCCTTGCATGCAAGCGGGCGGGTATAGGCAAGGCCCGGTTCGAACTCGATTGTTCCGGCTTCGTGCCGCCGGAAAAACACGGCCAGATGCGCCTGCTATAAGCCTGCGCGAGACAAATGTTCACCCGATTTTAGCCATGTTCGGGCTATCATCGACGTTATGCGCAGCCTCGCCGCACTCATCGCAATCGTAACGCTGGCTGGCTGCGCCGGATCCGCTCGAGACATGCAGAGCCAGCCTCTGACAGAATATGATCTGTCAAATTCGTCAGTCACGGTCGCGCTGATCCAGGATCTCGCGGAGGTCGACCGTGCGCCCTTCCGGCAGTTCCTGGTCCATCACATGGCCACATCGGCCGGGTTTTGCGGTGAAGCGCTGTTCGACGAGAATGGCGCGCCGCCCGTCACTATCGGTGATGCGATCAGGTTGACCCGCCTGCGCGAGGAACGGCTGGCGATGGATGGGCAGCCATACCATGCGGCTTCGCTCACGCCTGAGGCGCGGCGGGCGATCGACCTCGACCAGTTGCATCGCCGCCGTGGAGAGCTGAATGACATGATCGCCAAAGCGCAAATGTCCGGCGATGGCGAAACCATCGCGGAAAACCGCCGGCGGCTCACGCAGGTCGACAAACAGATCGAGCGATTAAAGTCGAAGCCGATCTGATCGCTCCGGCTCAGGCGTCCAGCTTGTAGTCGCGGAACCGTTCGCGCAGATCCTTCTTGCTGATCTTGCCCGTGGCGGTGTGGGGAATATCGTCCACGAACTCGACCGCATCGGGAAGCCACCACTTGGCGACCTTGTCCTTCAGGTAATCGATCACTTCGTCGCTGTTGAGCGCCGCGCCTTGCTTGGCAACGCAGAACAGCACCGGGCGTTCGTCCCACTTGGGATGAGGCATGCCGATGGCTGCCGCTTCCGCGATCTGCGGATGGCCGACCGCGGCGTTTTCCAGTTCCACCGAGCTGATCCATTCGCCGCCCGATTTGATCACATCCTTGGTCCGGTCGGTCAGTTGCAGCGTGCCGTCGGGGTGAAGAATGCCGACATCGCCGGTGTCGAACCAGCCATCGGGGGTGGCCGCGTCGTGATCGGCCTTGAAGTAGCGCTTGATCACCCAGGGCCCGCGGATTTGCAACGCGCCGCTGGTCTGCCCGTCACGCGGCAGTTCGGTTTGCATGTCGTCGAGGTCGACGGTGCGTAGCTGCACCCCGAATACCGGCCGACCCTGCATCGCGGTCTTCGCGACCTTTTCTTCGAAGCTGAGCTGGTCCCAATCATGAGTCGGCCCGCCGACCGTGCCGATCGGGCTGGTTTCGGTCATTCCCCAGGCGTGCTGGACCCGGGTGCCGTTCTTCATCAGCCGCTCGATCATGAACCTGGGTGCGGCTGAGCCGCCGATCGTTGCCGAGCGGAGCTTGGGCAGGTCGAGGCCATTGGCGTCGCAGTACTGGAAATGGGCGAGCCACACCGTCGGCACGCCAGCGCTGTCCGTCACGCCTTCGCGCGCCATCAGATCGTGCAACACGGCAGGATCGTTCACGGCAGAAAACACGAACTTGATGCCCGCCATCGCACCGGCATATGGCAGGCCCCAGCTGGCCGCATGGAACATTGGCACCACCGGCAGCATGACCGACGACGAACTGAAATTGAACGCACTCGGCTGCAGTCCCGCGAGAGCGTGGAGCACCGTCGAGCGATGTTCGTAAAGTACGCCTTTGGGGTTCCCGGTCGTGCCGCTGGTGTAGCAAAGCATGCACGGATCGCGCTCGCCGCCCTCGACCCAACGGAAATCGCCGTCGTGACCGCCGATCCAGTCTTCGAACTGGCCATTATCGTAACAAATATAATGTTCGATTGAAGTCCATTTATCGCGCATGCGATCGACGATCGGCTGGAACATCGCATCGTAGAGGAGCACGCGATCTTCGGCGTGGTTGGCGATATATTCGAGCTGATCATCGAACAGGCGCGGGTTGATGGTGTGAAGTACCCCGCCCATCCCGGCCACGCCGTACCAGCTGACCAGATGGCGCGAATGGTTCATTGCCAGGCTAGCAACACGGTCGCCCGGCTTGATGCCCAAGGCGACCAGAGACTGCGCCATCTTCAGCGCATCGGCGCGGATGCCGGCCCAGTTGGTCCGTGTTTCCGTGCCGTCGGCCCAGCGGCTCACGATTTCGCGGCTGCCCGCCTCGCGCGCCGCATGATCGATCACCGCGGTCACGCGCATGGTCCAGTCCTGCATTGCTCCAAGCATCATCGGCCTCTCCAACATATGTTTCATGCAGTCATGCCGCTGGCGAGGCGCCTTGGCAACGCCGAGCAGACATCACGCGACGAGGCGCAAGTGATCCCCGCCGCGCCGCGTCGTAAGCGCGACGTTGGCGATGCCGGCCACCTCGGCCAGTCGCTCGGCAAGATTGCCATCCAGCTTGAAGTCCCGGCCAAGGCGCACCAGCGGTTCCCGCTCGGCCCCGGTCTTGAGCGTTGCCAGCACCTCGCCATTGCCGGGGGTCCCGGGCACCAGCAGCGCCTTCAGTTCCGCAAGCGCACCCGCATCGTGCAATTCGAGGCTCAGCAGCATGCGCGCGGCACCGTGGACTTCGGCCAGTGGCCGCGCGCCGCGCACCGTCACGCGGGGCGGATCGTCCGGATTGGGAGCATCGAGTTCTACCGTCAGCAGCACGCACGTGCTTTCCGCTGCCCATTTGGTAAAGCTCTCGACCAGCCCTTCTTCGAAACAGGCCGCGCTGAACTGCCCGGTCTGGTCGGAAAAATCGGCGCGGATGAATGTGCCGCCCTTGCGGGTCTGCCCCTTGCGCGCGCCCTCCACCATCGCGGCCATAACCGCCTGGCTGCGGCCGGAGCCGCCACCCCCGCCGCCACCTTCCATCAGGCTCTGGTATGTGCGCGCGCCATTGGCTGAGGCAACTTGCCAGTACTGCTGCACCGGATGGGCGGAGAAATAGAAGCCGAAGTTCTCGCGTTCCTGCGCCATGCGTTCGGGCCGGGTCCACGGTTCGGCAGGCTTCAGTCGCAGCTCTTCAGGCGCGGCATCCTCGCCGCCGAACAACCCCGCCTGCCCGCTTTCGCGTTCGCGGCTGGCGGCATCGGCCACGGCCAGCAGCAGGTCGATGTTGGCATGGAGGCGTGCCCTATCCTCTTCCAGAGCATCGAGCGCACCGGCGCAGATCAACCCTTCCAGCTGACGCGAATTCATCGAGCCCTTCGGCAGCCGCTCGAACAGGTCCTTGAGGCTGACGAAGGGTCCGCGTGCCGCGCGTTCATCGACCAGCGCTTCCATCGCTTTTTCGCCCACGTTGCGAATGCCCGCGAGGGCATAACGCACGGCATATCCATCGTCGGTCTGCTCGACAGTGAACTCTGCTTCCGAAGCATTCACGCACGGCGGCGCGACGACGATCCCGTTGCGGCGGGCATCGTCGACGAACAGCGCCAGCTTTTCCGACTGGTGCATGTCGAAACACATCGACGCGGCGTAGAATTCTTCCGGGTAATGCGCCTTCAGCCACGCCGTCTGGTAAGCGAGCAAAGCGTAAGCGGCGGCGTGCGACTTGTTGAAACCATACCCAGCGAACTTGTCGATCAGGTCGAACAGCTCGTTCGCGCGCTTGGGCGGGATCTGCGATACCTCGCCGCAGCCCTCGATGAAGCGGCTGCGCTGCGCATCCATCTCGGCCTGGACTTTCTTGCCCATGGCGCGGCGCAGCAAGTCGGCATCGCCCAATGAGTAGCCGGCGAGGATCTGCGCCGCCTGCATGACCTGTTCCTGGTAGACGAAGATGCCGTAGGTTTCGGCAAGGATGCCTTCCAGCTTGGGGTGCGGATACTCGATCGGGACCTCGCCCGCCTTGCGCTTCCCGAACAGCGGGATGTTGTCCATCGGGCCCGGCCGATAGAGCGAGACGAGCGCGATGATATCTTCGAACTTGGTCGGCTTCACTGCGGTCAGCGTGCGCCGCATGCCTTCGGATTCGAGCTGGAACACCCCGACCGTGTCACCGCGCTTGAGGAGATCATAAACCGCCGGATCGTCCCAAGCGAGCCCCGCGAGATCGACCGCGACCCCGCGCTTCTCCAGCAGCTCGACCGCTTTTTGCAGCACCGACAGTGTCTTCAGCCCGAGGAAGTCGAACTTGACCAGGCCGGAACTTTCGACGTGCTTCATGTCGAACTGCGTCACCGGCATGTCCGACCGCGGATCGCGGTAGAGCGGCACCAGCTTTGCCAGTGGCCGGTCGCCGATCACCACGCCGGCCGCATGGGTCGAGGAATTGCGCGGGAAGCCCTCCAGCTGCATCGCCAGGTCGACGAGGCGCTTCACCTCGTTGTCATTGTCGTATTCGCGGCGGAAATCGGCGGCGCCGTTCAGCGCGCGCGGCAGGGTCCACGGGTCAGTCGGATGGTTGGGCACCATCTTGCACAGGCGATCGACGTGGCCATAGCTCATCTGAAGGATGCGCCCGCAGTCGCGCAGCACCGCCCGCGCCTTCAGCTTGCCGAAGGTGATGATCTGGGCAACGTGATCGTGGCCGTACTTCTTCTGGACGTAGCGGATCACCTCGCCGCGGCGGGTTTCGCAGAAGTCGATGTCGAAATCCGGCATCGAGACGCGTTCCGGATTGAGGAAGCGTTCGAACAGCAGGCCCAGCCTGAGCGGATCGAGATCGGTGATGGTCAGCGCCCAGGCGACCACGCTGCCCGCGCCCGAACCACGGCCCGGACCGACCGGAATGCCCTGGTCCTTGGCCCACTTGATGAAGTCGGCAACGATCAGGAAATAGCCGGGGAAGCCCATCTTGACGATAACGTCGACTTCGAAATCGAGGCGGTCGAAGTAGGCCTGCCGCTCGGCCTCGGTCATTTCGCCATAGGGTTCGAGCCGCGCGGTCAGCCCCGCGCGCGCATCTTCCGCCAGCATCCGCGCCTCGCCTTCGAGGTCGCCGGCAAGGCTCGGCAGGATCGGGTCGCGATTGGGCGGTGCGTAGGCGCAGCGCTGGGCGATGACGAGGGTGTTGTCGGTCGCTTCGGGGAGGTCCTCGAACGCCGATGTCATTTCCTCGGCGGTCTTGACGTAGGCTTCGGGGTTGGAGCGGGCGCGGCTTTCGGCCTCGATATGGGTCGAGCCGGCGATGCACAGCATGGCATCGTGCGCCTTGTGATTGTGCGCCTCGGCAAAGTTGGCGGGATTGGTCGCAACCAGCGGCAGATCGCGCGCATAGGCAAGGTCGATCAGCGCCTCTTCCGCCGCAGCTTCCACCGGGTCGTTGCGCCGGGAGAGCTCGATGTAGAGCCTGTCTGGAAACAGTCTTTCGAGGCGTTGCAGCAGTGCCCCGGCATGATCACGCTGGCCATCGGCAAGCAATCGCGTGACCCCGCCCTCGCCCGCGCCGGTCAGTGCGATCAGCCCGTCGGTGCGCCCTTCGAGATCCGCCAGCGCCACGTGCGGTTCCAGTTCCAGCGGCCGGTCGAGGTGTGCCCTGCTGACGAGGTGGCACAGGTTATCGTACCCAGCCTCGTCCTGCGCCAGCAGCGGGAGGTAATCGACCTGCCGCCCGCCCTCCTCGCGCGCGACGCCCAGCAGTGCACCGACGATGGGTTGAATGCCTTCGTCGAAACAGGCCTTGGCAAATGCGACTGCGCCGTAAAGCCCATTACGATCGCAGATCGCGATTGCCGGAAAGCCGCGTTCCTTTGCCAGCTTGGCCATCGCCTTGGGTTCGATCGCCCCTTCGAGCATCGAGTAGGACGAAAGAACACGCAGCGGTACGAAGGGGGCGAAGGGCATCGCCGGAATATGCGGTCGGGTGCGGGATTCGCCAAGAATTTAACTGGCACTATCCCCTCATCTGAAAACGACCTGCCTTACAGCAATTCCTCGATATCTCGGGCGATCCGGTCCGGTTTATCCTGCGGGGCATAGCGTTTCACCACGTTGCCCTGCCGGTCGATCAGGAACTTGGTGAAGTTCCACTTGATCGACTTCGATCCCATCAGGCCCGGTGCCTCGCCCTTCATCCAGTCGAACAGGGGGCTGGCGTTGTCACCGTTGACATCGACCTTCGCCATCAGCGGGAAGGTCACACCGAAGTTGAGCTTGCAGAACTCGGCGATCTCGTCGGCATCGCCCGGTTCCTGCCCGCCGAACTGATTGCACGGGAAACCGAGCACCTCGAACCCGCGATCCTTGTACTGCTCGAACAGCTTTTCCAGCCCATCGTACTGGGGCGTGAAGCCGCACTTGCTGGCCGTGTTGACCACTAGCAAAACCTTGCCGAGCTTGTCCTTGAGGTCGAGATCCTCGCCCCGGTTGGTCTTGACGGTGAAATCGGCAACCGTGGTCATGATCATTCCCCTCGTTATTCGAGCACCCCGTCGTGCAGGCGTACCACGCGGTCCATGCGTGCGGCCAGCCTCTCGTTATGCGTGGCGACCAGGGCTGCGCTGCCCTCGCCGCGCACCAGCGCGAGGAATTGCTCCAGCACGATGTCGGCAGTGTGTTCGTCGAGATTGCCGGTCGGCTCGTCCGCCAGCACCAGCGTGGGGCGATTGGCAAGCGCGCGGGCCACCGCGACGCGCTGCTGCTCGCCGCCCGAAAGCTGGCTCGGCCGATGGCTGAGACGATGTCCAAGGCCCAGCGCGGTCAGCAATTCGCGCGCACGCACGTCGCAGTCGGCACGCGGCTTGCCCGTGACGAGCTGCGGCAGGACCACATTCTCCTGCGCAGTGAAATCCGGCAGCAGGTGATGGAACTGATAGACGAAGCCCAGATGCTCGCGCCGCACCTTGGTGCGTCCGTCACTCGGCAACGCGCTTGCCTCGACCCCCGCGATGGCGATGCGCCCGCCAAAACCGCCTTCAAGCAATCCGACGGCCTGGAGCATGGTCGACTTGCCCGAACCCGACGGGCCGAGCAGCGCCACGATCTCGCCCGGCTGCACTGCGAGGTTCACACCGCGCAGCACGTCGATCCGCTCCCCGCCCTGCTCAAAACTGCGGGTCAGCCCGCTCAATTCGACGACGGGACTATTCATAGCGAAGCACCTGAACCGGGTCGGTGTTGGCCGCCTTGTAGGCGGGGTAAAGCGTCGCGAGGAAGCTCAGCCCCAAGGCAAGCCCGGCGATGCCCAGCACCTCCATCGGATCGACCCGCGCCGGCAATTCGGTCAGGAAGCGGACTTGAGGATCCCACACGCTTTGCCCAGTCGCGATCTCGATGCCCCGCACGATTGGCTGGCGGAAGGCGAGTACCAGGAACCCGAGCGCCAGGCCCGCCAGCGTGCCGACCATGCCCACGGTGAAGCCGGTCGTGACGAAGATCTTGGTCAGGTTGCGCCGCGTCGCGCCCATCGTGCGCAGGATCGCGATGTCGCGCGTCTTCGAACGCACCAGCATGACCAGCGAGGACAGGATATTGAACGCCGCGACCACAACGATGATGGACAGCGCGAAGAACATCGCCACACGCTCCACCTCCAGCGCTTCGAAGATCGAAGCGTTGATGACCTTCCAGCTGTTGACCTCGGCGCGGCCCTGAAGGTTTTGCGCCACCGGCGCCATGATCTCGTCTACGCGGTCGGCATCTTCGGTCACGACTTCGATCATGCCGATCGTATCGCCCGTCAGCAGCAAGGTTTGCGCGTCTGGGATCGGCATGATCACGAACGCCTGGTCAAAATCGTATACGCCCGTTTCGAATACTGCCGCGATCCGGTAGCCGATCTGGCGCGGCACGGTGCCGAACGGGGTCGATCGGCCTGCCGGATTGATGACAGTGATCGTGTCACCGACCCTCGCCCCCAAATTCATCGCCAGCCGCGATCCGATCGCGACATTGCCTTCGTTGGCCCGTACGTCCGACAGGTTGCCCATCACGAGCTGATCTTCGAGGCCGGCGATGTCTTCCGCCGTGTTGCCGCGCACGACGATGCCCTCCACCCGGCCGTTGAAAGTGCCGAGAAGGGGCTGTTCGATCAGCGGCGATGCGCTCACCACGCCTTCGGTCTGCTTGGCATCCTCCAGCACGTCCTGCCAGTTGTCGAGCCGTCCGCCGTAGGCCTGGATGATCGCATGGCCATTGAGCCCGACGATGCGATCCAGCAGTTCGCCGCGAAAGCCGTTCATCACGCTCATCACGATCACCAGCATGGCGACCGAGAGCATGACGACGACGACGGAGATACCGGCGACGAGCGCGATGAACGCCTCGCTCCGGCCCGGCAGCAGATAGCGCCGGGCGATGGTCCATTCGAAGGGATTGAGGATCAAGGGCGCGCCGCTTCCGGTGGTTCTTGTCGGTGGTGTCAGGGCATGTAGGCAGGGTTGCCAGCGCACGCAACGGATTCCCGGCATCGGTCAGGCGGGGGCAACCTGCGGCCTTGTAATCCAGCCGCAACATCGCCATTGAGCGCCGCGAGACGCGCGCAGCACGGGTCCGAGACAGCCATGAACCTCACGCATCCCTTCCTCGACGCCGATGGCGACAAACTGCGCGAAGAATGCGGTGTGTTCGGCGCAATCAACGCCGCCGATGCCGCGGCCGTTACCGCACTTGGCCTCCACGCCCTGCAGCACCGCGGGCAGGAGGCGGCCGGCATCACCAGCTTCGACGGGCAGGAATTCTATTCCCGCCGCGGCACGGGCCACGTTGCCGAAAACTTCTCGTCGAGCGAAGCGATCGCCGCGCTGCCTGGCACAATGGCCGCTGGCCATGTGCGCTATTCCACCACCGGCGGCGCCGGCCTGCGCAACGTGCAGCCGCTCTATGCCGACCTCGCCAGCGGGGGCTTTGCGGTCGCGCACAACGGGAATATTTCCAACGCCCAGACCCTGCGCGACGACCTTGTTCGGCGCGGCGCGATTTTCCAGTCGACCAGCGATACCGAGGTGATCATCCACCTCGTCGCCACCAGCCGCTACCCGACGATGAGCGACCGTCTGGTCGACGCGTTGCGTCTGGTCGAAGGTGCCTATTCACTGATCGTGATGACGCCAACCGGCATGATCGCCTGCCGCGATCCGCTTGGCATCCGGCCGCTGGTGATGGGCCGTATTGGCGATGCGACAGTGTTCGCCAGCGAAAGCGTTGCGTTCGACGTTGTCGGCGCGGAGCTGGTGCGCGAAGTGCAGCCGGGCGAACTGGTCATGGTCGATTTCGACAACAACGTGACCTCGCTCCACCCGTTCGGCAATCACCGGCCGCGGCCATGCATTTTCGAGCACGTCTATTTCAGCCGGCCCGACTCGGTATTCGCGGGGCACAGCGTCTACGCTGCGCGCAAGGCGATCGGTCAGCAGCTCGCGATCGAGGCGCCGGTCGAGGCGGATCTGGTCGTTCCCGTGCCCGACAGCGGCGTTCCGGCGGCGATCGGCTATGCCCAGCAATCAGGCGTGCCGTTCGAGCTGGGCATCATCCGTTCGCATTATGTTGGGCGGACCTTTATCCAGCCGAGCGACGGGGCGCGCCATTCGGGCGTGAAGCGCAAGCACAACGCCAACCGCGCGCTGGTCGAAGGCAAGCGGATCGTCCTCATCGACGACTCGATCGTGCGCGGCACCACCAGCCTCAAGATCGTCGAGATGATGCGCGAAGCCGGGGCCAAGGAAGTGCATTTCCGTGTCGCCAGCCCGCCCACGGCGCACTCGTGCTTCTACGGCGTCGATACGCCCGAACGCTCCAAACTGCTCGCCGCGCGGATGGAGATCGAGCCGATGCGCGAATTCATCCAGGCAGACAGCCTGGCATTCGTGTCGATCGACGGTCTTTACCGCGCGGTCGGTGCCAGCGGGCGCGATGCGGCCAATCCGCAGTTCTGCGACGCCTGCTTCACCGGTGAATATCCGACTTCGCTCACCGATCTTGCCCGCCGCGATCGGGGCGATGCGCAACTTCCCTTCGACAAGGTAGCCTGATGCCCGACAATACGTCGCTTTCCGGGCGCATTGCGCTCGTCACCGGTGCGAGCCAGGGCATTGGCGCGGCAACCGCACTCGCACTGGCCGAAGCGGGCGCCCACGTCGTATTGACGGCGCGCGACGTGAAGAAGCTGGAAGGCATCGAGGATGCGATCCATGCCACCGGCGGGACGGCGACAATCGCCCCGGTCGATCTTACCGAAAGCGACGGCGTGGCGCGCTTGGCCAACGCGATCGCCAGCCGGTGGGACAAGCTGGACGTGCTGGTAATGTCCGCGGCCTATCTGCCGACGCTTACTCCGGTGACGCAGATCGATGCCAAGCAGTTCAGCCAGGCGGTTACGACCAACGTGCTCGCCACCCAGGCGCTGCTGGCAAATTTCGATCCCCTGCTCAAACGCAGCGGGCAAGGCCGCGTAGTCGGCCTGACCAGCAGCGTGGGCGCCGATCCGCGCGCCTTCTGGGCCGCTTATGGCGCGACCAAGGCGGCGTTCGAATCGCTGCTGCTGAGCTACGCCAAGGAAGTCGAGAAGATCGGCAACGTGCGCGTCGCCATCGTCGATCCGGGCGCAACGCGCACCGCGATGCGGGCCAAGGCTTATCCGGGCGAAGATCCGCAGACGGTCAAGGAACCGGCAGTCGTGGCTGAACGGATCGTCGCGCTGCTGGGCGAGGACTTTGCCACGGGCCACCGTGAGCGCGTGGGTTAAGACTGCTTAACCGAAGGCCCTTACCCGGCGATAACCGTCAATCTTCGATAATGCACGCTGACCGGCGGGACCCGCCTGCCGGGCATGGCTGCAGGAACCCTGTGCCGATGGTTTTCGACGCTCACGAACGCTACCAGCTTGCCTCGCAGGAAGATCGCTGCGCCCCGCGCACGCGGCTGACCATTCCGGCGCAGCTTCGCGCATCGGGTGGCCGCGCGTTTCAGACGGTGGTCCACGACTTGTCCATTTCGGGCTTCAGCGCCGCCGCGATCTCGCGAATGCACGATGGGCAGCTGTGCTGGATTACCCTGCCCGGCATCGAATCGCTTCAGGCCAAGGTCGTGTGGTGGGACAACTCCGTGGTCGGCTGCGCGTTCGAACAGCTGCTGAGCCCGATCGTGCACGACAACCTGCTGCAGCGTTACGCACCGACTGCCGTCTATCGCTATACCTAGGGAGCGGACCTAGTCGGCAGCGGCGGCGATTTTCTGCACCAGCGCCAGCCGCGCGGCGCTGCGTTCCCGCATGGAAGCCCTCGGCCAGTTCGACACGATCGCCACGACCACGCCCTTTTCAGGAACCAGCGTGATCGACTGGCCGAAAATGCCCTGCCCGCCGAAATTGCCGCCGGGATAAGTCCACCATTGATAGCCGTAACCAAAGCCAGGGTTCTGCGCGAACTTGACCGCCGGCCCACCCGCATCGCTGAACCAGCCGGTCGGAACCGAAGGCTGGCCCCGTTCCAGCACCCACTGGCCAAACCGAGCATAATCGGCGAGGCGCAGCGACAGGCAGCATCCGGCAATGTTCCCGCCAGTGAGGTCGGTCATCCAGAACATGTCCCCGGCAAACCCGGCCGGATCGACGATCTTCTCCTTGGCGTAATCTGCCAGCGAGCGACCGATCGCTGCCGCCACGAGATCGCCCAGAAGATTGGTTTCCAGCGTCTTGTAGACCCACTTGTCGCCCGCGGGCGCTTCGCGGGTCAATTGCCTGGCGTAGGTGACCGCCTGCGATTCGCCGACGCTGGGCGTGACCAGCAGCATCCGGGCGACATCGCTGTTCGGGTCGGCATAGTCTTCGTTCCACTTCACGCCCGATGTCATCATGGCGAGCTGGCGAACACTGACGCCTTCATACGCAGTACCCGCCAGCGCCGGCAGGTAACGGGTAACCGGATCGTCGATGCTGGCGATCGCGCCATCCTTGATCGCCGCGCCGAGCAGGGTGGAAGTGAAGCTCTTGGCCACCGAAAAGCTGGTCCAGCGGTCTTCCGGCTCGAAGTTCAGGCCATAACGTTCGTAGCGAACCTCCCCGTCTTCCAGCACCATGATGCCGGCAGCATTGCTGTCCGCAAGAAAACGATCGATTTCGGCGGCTAGCGCGGGACCGAACGACTCGCCTCGTTCGAGCACGCGGGGCGCTGGGTCCGCCGCGATCTCGTGCCCGGCAAAGTAATCCTCCATCCGGCGAAACCGGTCGGCACGTGTCGCGTCGTCCCAAAACAATACCTGAAGCTGTTCTACCGGCAGCATGGTAGCCGGCTGGCTCAGCCGCACTTGCTCGACCTGGGGCACGGCACAGGCGGCCAGCGCGGCACATACCGCAGTAATCAGGAACTTACGCATGATCCTTCCCCCCAAAACTCGCTTTATCCGCGATCTTGCTTGACCAACGTGACCTGATGCACGTCGATACCGCCCCCACGGAACCCGCCCTCGCAATACATCAGATAATAGCGCCATAGCCGCTGGAACCGCGCATCGAAACCTGCGGGCAAGGCACCTGCACTGACGGTTTCGTCGAAGTTTGCCCGCCATGTTTTTAATGTTTCGGCATAATCCGGTCCAAATCGTTCCTCGTCATGCCAGGTCAGGCCGCGCTCCTCCGCCAATCGGCGAAACTCGCTGGTGCGGATCAGCAGGCCGCCGGGGAAGATATATGCCTGGATGAAATCGGCGCTGCGGGCATAAGCGTCGAACAGGGCATCATTCATCGAAATGAACTGAATCGCCGCCCGCCCGCCCGGCTTCAGGTTGCACGCGATGCAATCCATGAATTGCGGCCAATATTCCCGGCCCAACGCCTCGACCATCTCGACGCTTACGATCGCATCGTATTGGCCACGCGTGTCGCGGTAATCCTGCTTCAGGAATGTAACACCCGCGTCTTGCCGTGCCCGGGCCCAGGCGAGCTGCTCGTCCGACAGGCTGATCGCCGTGACCTTTGCACCTGCGCGCTGGAAATAGTCGGCAAGACCGCCCCAGCCGCAGCCGATTTCCAGCAACGTCCCCGGCATGCCAAGCCGCTCTGCCAGTCGATCCCACTTGCGCCGCTGGGCCATTTCCAGCGTGACGCCTTGGGTTCGATAGCCCGAAGAATAGCTCATCGTCGGATCGAGCCAGGCCGCGTAGAAATCGTTGCCGAGATCGTAGTGCGCGTGAATGTTGCGCGCTGCGCCCGCGCGCGAATTGCGGTTCAGCCAGTGCGCGAACCGGGCCGCCCAGCGGAACGGGCCGCGCGCCCGGCCGGTATCGCCCAGCGTTTCGCCATTGGCCATGAACAGTGCGAAAACAGGCACCGGGTCGGGACTGTCCCATTCGCCGGCCTCCCATGCCTGGTACCAGCCGATCGAGCCATTGGTGGCCAGGCGCATAAGGGCGCGCCAGTCGAGGATGCGCACTTCGGCGTCGAAACCAGGCGCCCGGCCGCCCAGCTGCCGGGTCGTACCATCGGGAAGATGTCCGGTGATCGAACCCGTCGCCAGCCCTGCGTCGATCCGGTCGAGTACCTTGTGAAAACCGGGTGCTATCAGGCGTGCAAGCGGGCCCGGGCGCCGTTCGAAACGCGCGGCGCCGGCGAGCAGATCGCCGCCCCTGCTGATCCCCTGTACCGTCATTCCTGTCCCTATGCGCCCGGTCGCGCACAGGGGCAAGCGCCTAGCTTTTCATGCGTTTGTAAACCGACAGCGCACGTTCGCGCGCTTCCTTGTGACCGATGATCTTCGCAGGATACTTCCCGCGTTTGCCGTCGGGCGGATCGTGCAGCTCGGCATCCGGCAATTCAGCAATTTCAGGGACATATTCACGGATGTAGCCAACTGCGTCGAACTTCTCGCTCTGGCTCAACGGTGCCATGATCCGCACGAACATGTTGCTGTCGACCCCAGTCCCGGCGACCCATTGCCAGTTGACCGCGTTGGAGGCGAAATCGGCGTCAACCAGCGTATCCCAGAACCACCTTTCGCCCACGCGCCAGTCGATCAGCAGGTGCTTGATGAGGAACGATGCTGCAATCATCCTGACACGATTGTGCATCCATCCCGTCTGCCAAAGCTGACGCATGCCGGCGTCCACGATGGGATAGCCCGTCTGACCTCGCTGCCATGCCTGCAGGTCGTCAGCCGCTTCGCCTGAATGGTCCCGCCATTTCAGCTTGCCGAAATCGCGGTAGCTCTGCGTGGCATACTTCGGCGTCTCGCAGATGACATTGGCCGCGTAGTCGCGCCAGATCAGCTCCTTCTTGAACGTCTTCCACCCCTGCCCGCGCTGCGACGAGAGCCGATGCCAGACCTGTACCGGCGAAATCTCGCCCCAGTGGAGGTGCGGCGACAGGCGGGACGAACCGTCGATCGAGGGCAGGTTTCGGGCACTTTCGTAATTGCCAACGTGATCTTCCCACCAGTCGAGCCGATCCAAGGCCGCAGCCTCTCCCACATCCCAGAAATCGCGCATCCCGCCGGCCCAATCCGGCTTGGTGGGCAAAAGGTTCCAATCAACAAGGTCGTCGCTTGCCGGCCATGTCTCGGGCGCCTGCAGAACCTCCGGCTCGGGCAGTTCCTCGCGCGGGGGAAGCTGGTCGAGCGTCGCGCGCGCGAAGGGCGTGTAAATCTTGTACGGCGTGCCGGAACCGGTCGTGACCGTCCCGGGCGCGAGCAGGTAATTGGCGTCATGGAGGCAAAGCTCGATCCCATCGGAGAGTTTGCCCTGCGCCTTGCGCCACCACGGCTCGTAATGCCGGTTGGCATGGATGCTGCTCGCGCCCACCTCCCTGGCGATCTTGAGCAGTTCTTCCACCGCATCGCCCCGGCGAAGGATCAGCTTGCAACGGCGCTTGCCAAACGATGCCGCCAGGCTGTTCAGCGAATGATGGAGCCACCACCGGCTGGCCCCGCCATCGGCATGATCGCCCGCCGCCCTGTCATCCAGCACGAAAACGGGCACCACCGGGCCCGCCTGTGCGGCGTGAAAAAGTGCAGGGTTATCGGCCAGGCGCAAGTCGCGCCGCAGCCACACGATCTGGGGGGATGCCATAAGCGCGGAACCCTATTGACCTATGTCAGGTTCCTCAAGGCATGAGCGACCTCGTCAGCGATCCCCATCACCTGCCGCCTGAAACCGTCCGCCTCCCGGAACGCGGCTTCACCATCGACCGCCGCAAGGCGCTGATCGCGGCGGCGATATGCTGGTCGGGCTTCGTCTTGTTCGTGTGGCTGGTTGCCACGGGCCGCGCCGGATGGCTCGACGAACCCGGCCTTCTGGCGGCGCGCACCGGCGAAGGCCGGGAATTTGCCGGCAGTGCGCTGATGCTCGAAATCGTGCGCGACACCACTGCACTGGGCGGCGTATTCCTGCGCAACCTGTTCGCGATCGGCGCGGTGGTTGCGCTATTGTTTCTGAAGCTGCGGCGCGAGGGGGTGCTGTTCGCGGCCACCGTCATGCTCGGCTGGATCGTCAATACCGGCGCAAAACTGGTGTTCGGGCGCGAGCGGCCTCAGATCGTGCCTCACCTGATGGAGGCGGGCGGCGAAAGCTTCCCTTCGGGTCACGCGTTCAACGCCGCCGTGGTCTATATCGCGATGGCATTGGCGTTCGCTGCGCTCAGCAGGCGCCATTCAGTTCGCTACACCATAATTGTCGCCGCGATGGCGATGAGCGCCCTGGTCGCCTGGAGCCGCGTCCTGCTGGGTGTGCATTTCCCCAGCGACGTGATCGCTGGTTGGCTGGGCGGCGCCGGCTGGGCTTTCCTGGCGGCAGCGCTGCTCTATGCGCCGGCCAAGGCGGCGGCAGACGGCGCGCAGACGCCGCGGGGCAGCGGGACGCTGAACTGACCGCGCGCGCGCGGATCGAAATAGCGTGCATCGGTAAGGGTCAGATTGCCGCTTTCCTCCGGCACAATCATCGGGGTACGCGCCCAGACGAGGAATGCGTTTACCTGCGAACTTGCCGCCCGCGCTGCGGAGAGGTCGCAGCGATCGAGCGGAATGCCCGGCAGCACCACGCCGTCTACCGCGTACAGGCCATTGCCCCCGGTTATCACCTGCCGCTTCAGCGACCAGAGCGGCGGCGGGCTGGCAATCACAATATCGACACCCGTCGGCGCATCGACCACTGCCGCTTCCGCCCGCCAGGTAACCGCCCCGTTCAAACCGATATATACAAGGGCGGCAGCAATCGCGATCCGCGCCGGCCGCTGCCATTGCCCGCCCCGCTTTTCCCGCCGCAGCGAGAACCACGTGGCCACGCCCAGCAGCACCCACAGCCACAGATCGATGATGAAGAGCACGTCGCCGTGGAACCAGCGGCTCGAGAACGGCTCGAGCAGGCGGATGCCATAGACATTGAGCCAGTCGAGCGCCGGGTGGGTCAGGCACCCGATCAGAGCGAGCGCATAGAGCCAGCCGAAATGCACCGGCAGGCGCCCTTCCGGCCGTTTGCCGCGCTTTGCCTGCCACCGGTCAAACCCGTAAAGCAGCCACGCCAGAACCAGCGGCAGCAGCACCAACGCAGGCGGGCCATGGGTGATTCCCCGCCGGAAGCCGAGATGTTCCACCCCGTCGAGCCAGAAGAAACAAGCCGCATCGACATCGGGAAGATTGGCCCCGATGATCAGCGCGGGCATGGCCAGCCCGGTCTTCCGCTTCAGCCCCGCCTGCCCGATCAGCGCCCCGACGAGGCTGTGCGTTAGGTTATCCATATTCGGGCGCGGGCCTTATCAGCTCAGGCCGGATGCCCGCCGCTGTCGTCGACCGTCCACGTCTGCCCCTTGCCGAGCAGCTTGGCGAGGTTGGGTTCCTTGCCCTCGATCGCCAGCGCACGTTCGGCGATCACGCCTTCCTCGAAAGTCGGGCGCGGATCGTCGTAGAGGACGCCGAGCGCCATCGGGAATGGGCCGAACGGCATTTCGACCAGCATGTGCGCGACCGTGCGATTGGTGACGTCATGGACGATCACGCCGGCGGCCTGCCAATCACCATCAAGCACATCGACGACCTCGATGTGCAGCGTGTCGCGGTTCAGGGTAATGCCCTTGGCCCCGTTGGCGAACAGCATCGGCTGGCCATGTTCGAGCCAGAGCTGGCGTTCTTCGGCCCCCTTGGGTGCGGCGAAATCCTCGAACACGTCCTTGTTGTAAACGATGCAGTTCTGGAAAATCTCGACAAAGGCCGCGCCCTTGTGCGCGTGCGCCGCCTTCAGAACGTCGGGCAGGTTCTTCGACACGTCGAAACCGCGGGCCACGAACCGCGCACCCGCGCCCAGTGCGAACGCAGCCGGGCGGATCGGGCGATCGTAACTGCCCAGCGGGGTCGATGGCGACTTCGTCCCTTCGCGACTGGTCGGGGAATATTGCCCCTTCGTAAGCCCGTAGATCTCGTTATTGAACAGCATGATCTGCATGTTCACGTTGCGGCGAAGAACGTGCAACAAGTGATTGCCGCCAATGGATAATCCATCACCGTCGCCGGTCACCAGCCAGACATCGAGATCCGGGTTGGCAAGCTTTATCCCGGTCGCGAACGCCGGCGCGCGGCCGTGGATCGTGTGGAAGCCGTAGCTTTCGATGTAATAGGGGAAACGGCTGGAACAGCCGATGCCGCTGACAAAGACGGTGTTGGCCGGGTCGGCGCCGAGCATCGGCAGGGTGCGCTGCACCGCCTTGAGGATCGCGTAGTCGCCGCAACCCGGGCACCAGCGCACCTCCTGGTCGGTTTCCCAGTCCTTGAGCGTCGTCGTGATGGGAGTCATGTCGTTCATGGGTTTACCGCCTTCACGCTGGGCAGCTGCGTATCATTGGGTTCGACCTCGTCGCCCCCGGCATCGCCCGGAATGCCGTCGAAATAGGTCGCGATCGCGGCCTCGATCTCGGCGATGGCGAACGGCTGGCCGCTGGTCTTGGTTAGCGGCTGGGCATCGACCAGGAACTGGTCGCGCAGCACGGTCTTGAACTGGCCGGTATTCATTTCAGGGACCAGGATCTTGTCGAACCCGCGCAACAGCTCGCCAAGGTTTGCCGGCAGCGGCCAGATGTGGCGCACGTGAATGTGGCTCACGTCCAGCCCCTTGCGCCGCGCACGCTCCACCGCCTGATGGATCGGCCCGAAGGTCGAGCCCCATCCGACCACGGCGAGGCGGCCCGTCGTTGCACCCAGGCACACGTCCTGGTCGGGCACCGTGACGCCAAGAACCTTGTCGCGGCGTGCGTCGGTCATCGCCTGGTGGTTGGCGGGCGAATAGTCGATATGGCCGGTGTCGACCGCCTTCTCGATGCCGCCGATCCGGTGCATCAGGCCGGGCGTGCCGGGCTTGATCCAGGGACGCGCGCCCTTCGCATCGCGCTTGAATGGCAGCAGGCGCTCGTTTCCGTCCGCATCCTGGGCATTCTTCTCTTCGAGGAACTGCGCCGCGAACGGAGTGAACCCGGCCGGGTCGGGCACCTTCCACGGCTCGGCGGCATTGGCGATATAGCCATCGGTCAGCAACATGACCGGGGTCATGTATTCGACTGCGATCCGGCACGCCTCGATCGCGCATTCGAACGCATCGCTGGGGCTGCGGGCGGAAATCACCGGCATCGGCGCATCGCCGTTGCGGCCATAAACCGCCTGATAGAGATCGCTCTGCTCCGTCTTGGTGGGGAGACCGGTGGAAGGCCCGCCGCGCTGCGAATTGACGATCACAAGCGGCAGTTCGGTCATGATCGCAAGGCCCATCGCCTCGCCCTTCAGCGCGATGCCGGGACCGGACGATGACGTCACGCCAAGCGAGCCGGCATAGCTCGCACCGATCGCCGCGCAGATCGCTGCGATCTCGTCTTCCGCCTGGAACGTGGTGACGCCAAATTCCTTCAGCCGCACCAGATGGTGCAGGATGGAGGAGGCGGGCGTGATCGGATAGCCGCCGAAGAACATCGGCAGGCTGGCAAGCTGGGCGCCTGCCACCAGCCCGAGGCTGACCGCTTCGGCCCCCGTGATCGTGCGATAGAGGCCGGGCGCGCTCTCGACAGGATCGACCTGCACCTGGCGCAGCGGGCCGGACAGCTCCGCCGTCTCGCCAAAGGCATGGCCTGCATCGAGAGCCGCGATATTGGCATCCGCGAGTTCGGGCTTGCCCCTGAACTTGGCGCGCAGCCAGTCGTGGATCGGTGCGCGCGGGCGGCCGAACATCCACAGCGCCAGCCCCAGCGTCCACATGTTCTTGCAGCGCAGCGCGTCCTTGTTGCCAAGGCCGAACGGCTTGACCGCCTCGATCGTATGTGCGCTGATATCGAAGGCGAGCAGGTCCCACTTCGCCAGGCTGCCATCCTCGAGCGGATTGGCCGCGTACTTTGCCTTTTCCAGGTTGCGCTTGGTGAACTCGCCCGTGTCGGCGATGATCAAACCGCCGGGCTTCAGTGCCTCGACATTGGTCTTGAGCGCGGCGGGGTTCATCGCCACCAGCACATCGGGCGCGTCGCCCGCAGTGTTGATCTCGCGGCTGCCGAAATTGATCTGGAAGGCGGAAACGCCGAACAGCGTGCCCTGCGGCGCGCGGATTTCCGCCGGGAAATCGGGGAACGTCGCCAGGTCGTTGCCAGCGAGCGCGGTCGACAACGTGAATTGCCCGCCAGTAAGCTGCATGCCATCGCCGGAATCTCCCGCGAAACGGACGACGATGGATTCTGGATGTTCCGCCTGCTGGGGCGTGCCGGCGACCTGCGTTGCCATTTGATTTCCTTGTCGCGCCACGGTTTGGGCGCCTTTTCTGCGAGTGGGCGGCACCTATGCCTCGCCCTTGTCTCCCGCAATGAAGTTTTTCTCCCGTGGCGGCAAAAAGTCGAGTGGAAAAGGCGTGTCGCTGCGCTAGGTCCGGATTCGAAACCGATGGAGAGGGCCATGGCCGACACCGAGCATTTCGTGCGCGATGATGTACGCGCGTTCCTCGCCATGCTGGAAGCCATGGGCGGAAAAGGCGTCGAGCAGGTCGGGCATGTCGAAGGACGGCAGCAGATGCGCACGCTGGGCAGCCTGGCCGAAGCACCCGCACGCGATCTGGCCGTGGTCCGCGATCTGGCATGTCCCGGGCCGGCGGGCGACATCCCCCTGCGCCTCTACGATCCGCGCGACAGCCGCGAGGCGGGCCCGTGCGTGATGTTCATTCACGGCGGCGGGTTCGTGATCGGCGATCTCGACGTCTACAATGCGATCTGCACCGAGATCGCCCATCAGCTCGACCTGCCGGTGGTGTCAGTCGACTATCGTCTTGCGCCGGAGCACCCCTTCCCCGCCGCTCCCGACGATTGCGAGGCGGCAGCGCGCTGGATCGCCTCCTCGCCGCCGGAACTTGGCCGCGAAGTCACCGGCCTCGTCATCACGGGCGACAGTGCGGGCGGCAACCTGACGATCGTGACGACCAACCAGCTCGTCAACGAACCGGCGGCGGTTCCGGTGATCGTGCAGGCGCCGATCTATCCCGTCGCAGACGAAGTGGGAAAGCACGCCAGCTTCAAGAGCTTTGCCGAAGGGTTCCTGCTGACCGCGGCATCGATGGCATGGTTTACAGAACAATATGCCGGCGACCCCGCTGATCCGCGCCACACGCCGATGGTCGGATCATGTGCGAACACGCCGCCGACCGTGCTGTGCACCGCAGGGCTCGACCCCTTGCGCGATTCCGGGCGCAACTATGCCGCCCACCTGATCCAGCAGGGGACGGACGTCACCTATCTTGAATTTCCCGGCATCATCCACGGCTTCCTGACACTGCGCAAGGCGCTGCCTAGCGGCCAGCGCGACATCGACACCTTCCTTGCCGCGATAAAGCTGATGGTGGAGCGGTATCGCTGATGGACGAACTTGGTTATCGTCCCTGTGTCGGGGTCATGCTGGTGAATGCGGACGGGCTGGTGTTCGTCGGGCGCCGGATCGACAACCGCGAAGGCGACTGGTGGCAGATGCCGCAAGGCGGCGTGGACGATGGCGAGGACCTGCGCGATGCAGCCTTGCGCGAACTGGCCGAGGAAGTGGGCACCCGGCCGGAACACGTCAGCCTGATCGACACGATGCGCGAACCGGTCCGCTACGACTTGCCCGAAGAACTGATGGGCAAGCTTTGGGGCGGCCGTTACCGCGGGCAGGAGCAGGTCTGGTACCTCGCCCGCTTTACCGGATCGGATGCGGACATCGATCTGGAAGCGCACGATCCGCCAGAGTTCTGCGACTGGAAATGGGTCGAGCCCGACCAGCTTCCCGAACTGATCGTGCCGTTCAAGAAGCGCGTCTATCGCGCTGTTCTGGAAGAGTTTCGCGACCTGATCTGACGCAAGGCGTCAGTTCGATTGCGTCACCTGTGCATCGGGCATGACGGCTTCGGCCGTCAGGACGCGCTGCTGCGGTCCGCGCGCGATGGCACTGGCGAGCTGCCGGGTTTCGGCGCAGCTGTCACCGCACAGCTTTTCCAGCCGGGCAAGATTCTTGCGCGCCTTTTCGACCGCGCCCTTTTCAGCCAGCGCCGCGCCCTCGCCCGAAATCGCAGCGAGGTTATCGGGCTCGCGCGCCAGGGCGACGCGGTAATATCCGATTGCCTTGCCCTGCAAGCCTTCGCGCCGCGCCGCCTCCGCCAGTTCGAGATAGACCGGGGTGTGACCCGGATCGACCGTCAGCGCCGCTTCGAAGGCATCGATCGCCTGCTGGGCATCGCCCGCTGCCAGAGCCGCGCGCCCTTCCGCCACCAGTGCCACGGCGCGCGGGTCGGCTTCTCTCGGGGCTGCCGCACCCATGCTGGCAGTCAATGCCAGAGCAAGCGACAGGGCAACGGCAGGGGCGGCAAATCGCATGGTCAGCTCCTTCAACAGGGCGAGACGAGAGGACTCTGGGAGAGCCATAGCGGGCGAGGTTAACATGGCGAAGTTAGCCGCGCGATGAAAAATCCGTCCGTTCCGTCGCGATACGGCGTCAACCTGACGCCCCGCCCGCGTGCCATGCCCAGCGGCAAACCGGGATTTTCAGCGCGCCAACCCGGATGGGCGGCGAGGAACCGGTCGATCTGGCCCGCGCCTTCTGCATCGATCAGCGAACAGGTAACGTGGATCAGGCGGCCGCCGGGGCGGACGAGACCCGCGGCGAGATCGAGCAGCCGTTCCTGCACCGCGACATAACGCGCCAGCTCAGCCTCCGTCAGGCGCCAGCGCGCCTCCGGATTGCGGCGCCAGGTCCCGGTCCCCGAACAGGGCGCATCGACCAGTACGGCATCTGCGGCGCCGGCAAGGTCGCCCAGCACCTCCATCTCGCGGCCCGGATCGAGCAGGCGCGTCTCGATCATGCCAGCCCCGGCCCGCTCGGCACGCGGGGCGAGACGGGAGAGGCGCGCCCGGTCGGTGTCGCTGGCGATCAGCCGGCCGCGATTGTCCATCATTGCCGCGAGCGCGAGAGTTTTGCCCCCGCCGCCCGCGCACAGGTCGACGATCGTTTCTCCCGGCTGCGCGCCAACGGCGAGGCAGGCGAGCTGCGAACCGGTATCCTGCACCTCGACCAGCCCGTTGCGGTATTCGGCCCACTGTTCGATTTGCGTGCCGGATTCGAGCCGCAACCCCTGCGGCGCCTCGGTCGGGACGGCTGCTGCGGGCAGAGTCAGCGTTTCCCGGTCGGCCTTGAGCGTGTTGACGCGCAAGTCGAGCGGGGCACGGCCGAGCATGGCGCCGGCCTCGGCCCCGGCGATATCCGATGCGGCGAGCAGGTTGACGAGCCAATCGGGGGCAATCCCGCCCTTGGCCGCGATCTCGCCTGCAGCCACGGGTGCCGGGCCATAGGACGAGCCGTCGAACAGCGGTGCGATTTCAGGCTGCAGTTCGGCCAGCCGCAGCATCGCCGCGCGGCCATTGGCAGGCGGCGGTCCGCAAGCGCGGACAGCCCCGTAGACCAGTTCCCGCACGGCGCGCCGGTCCTTTGACCCGGCGTAGCGATTGGACCGGGCCCAGTCCGCGACCACGCGGTCGGCCGGAGCCCCTTGCGTGCGTGCGGCGGCGATTACGGCGTCGAGGATCTCGATCGCGGCCTGGACACGGGCGGCCGGTGTCATCGCAGTCTCCCCGCCCTAGCGCGTCGGATAATTGGGTGCCTCGCGCGTGATCGCGACGTCGTGGACATGGCTTTCGGCAAGGCCGGCATTGGTGATGCGCACGAACTGCGCCCGGTTGCGCAGCTCCTCGATCGTGCGGCTGCCGGTATAACCCATCGCCGCCTTCACCCCGCCGACGAGCTGGTGGATCACTTCGGCCGCAGGGCCCTTGTACGGCACTTGCCCCTCGATCCCCTCGGGCACCAGTTTCTGCGCGGAAATATCCTGCTGGAAATAGCGGTCGGCGCTGCCGCGCGCCATCGCGCCGACGCTGCCCATACCGCGGTACGACTTGTAGGCGCGGCCCTGATAAAGGAAGGTTTCGCCCGGTGCCTCGTCCGTCCCGGCGAGCAGCGAACCGACCATCACGCACGATGCGCCTGCGGCCAATGCCTTGGCCGCGTCGCCGCTCGTTCGCAGGCCGCCATCTGCGATCACCGGCACGCCCGACCTGGCGGCTTCCTCGGCGCTTTCCATAACGGCGGTAAGCTGCGGCACACCCACGCCTGCAACCACGCGGGTGGTGCAGATGGAGCCGGGGCCGATCCCGACCTTCACGCCATCTGCGCCTGCGTCGATCAGCGCGCGCGTCGCCTCTGCCGTGGCGACATTGCCAGCGATGACCTGGACCGAATTGGACAGACGCTTGGCCCGCTCCACCGCGCGCGCGACATCGGTGTTGTGGCCATGCGCGGTGTCGATGATGATCACGTCGACCTCGGCCTCGATCAGCGCCTCGGTCCGCTCGAAGCCCTTGTCGCCCACGGTCGTTGCAGCCGCCACGCGCAAGCGGCCGGAGCTGTCCTTGGTCGCGTTGGGGTAATTGACCGCTTTCTCGATATCCTTGACCGTGATCAGGCCGATGCAGCGATAGGCGTCGTCGACGACCAGCAGCTTCTCGATCCGCCGCGCATGGAGCAGGCGGCGCGCCTCGTCCTGCCCAGTGCCGAGCGGCACGGTGGCAAGGTTGTCGGTGGTCATCAGTTCGCGCACCGGCTGAAGCGGGTTCTCGGCGAAGCGCACGTCGCGGTTGGTCAGGATGCCGCACAGCTTGCCGGTGGCATCGGTCACCGGGATACCGCTGATCCGGTGCTGATCCATCAGCGCCTGCGCTTCGCCCAAGGTTGCATCGGGCGCGATGGTGATCGGGTTGACCACCATGCCGCTTTCGAACCGCTTGACCGCGCGTACCGCGGCGCATTGCTGTTCGACCGTCAGATTGCGGTGAAGGACGCCGATCCCCCCAAGCTGAGCCATGACGATCGCCATGTCCGCCTCGGTCACGGTATCCATTGCCGCCGACAGGACCGGGATATTGAGCCCGATCTCGCGCGTCAGGCGCGTGCGGGTGTCGGCCATGCTGGGCAGAACATCGCTTTCCGCCGGACGCAGCAATACGTCGTCGAACGTGAGGCCGAGGGGGATGTCGATATGTGCCACTGGTCGCTTTCCGCCGGGAGATTCGTGGCGGCCCATGTAACCGCAGTATCGGACACCGGCTAGGGGGCGGGCGTATTTTGTTCCCGCTTGCCCGGATGGCTCGCCGTGCTGGCGAAGTGACGCACCAGGTCGAGGTGCAGCAGCAGGTCCTGCGCTGCCCCGCCCAGCTCGACGCCGGCAGGCTTGTCCGCCGCCTGATGATAGCGTTCGCGCGTGTAGGCATCGAGCAGCGCGCGATCGGCAAAGCTGGAAGAAACCATCAGCGTCGGCACGTCGGCCTGAATCAGGGCCCAGCCATCCTGACGGCGCAAATATTCGCGGGCCACATCGCGCCCCTCCACCCGGCGCCCGGCATCGGCCACGATCCGCGCCACCTCCTCGTCAAGCGGACCGAGCCCCTCCCCCACCAGCGCAACCGGGGCGCCGCGCGGGGCAAGTGCGCTGGTATCGAGGTTGAACGCGGCCACGATCGTGTCGAGCGGCACCGGCGGTTCGCGGGTGAAGGCATAGGCGCCTAAAAGCCCCCATTCCTCTGCGGTCGTCGCGAGGAAATAGACGTCGCGGTCCAGTTTCGGCCCGGCCGCCAGCGCGCGCGCGATCTCCGTCAGCATGGCTAGGCCGCTGGCATTGTCGACCGCGCCATTGCACAGCCGGTCGGGCGCATCGGCAGGGCCGCATTGCCCGAAATGATCCCAATGCGCCAGCAGCAGCACCGCGCCCGCCGCGGGATTGCGACCCGGCAGACGGGCGATCAGGTTGTGCGTGCGGACCTCGACAAGCGCGGTGTGGGTATCCAGCGACAGCGTGAACGGCAGGGGCACAGCCCCGCCCTCTCGCTCCACCGCAGTGCGCAGTTGTTCGACCAGGCGATCGACGCCGGGCTGGCGCAGCGCAGCCTCGCGCTCGACCAGCACAATGGGCGCAAGCGGGCGGTCCTCTCCGGCAAGGCGATATCCGCCCGCCTTGCGCGCTTCGACGACCGCGTCGAATTGCGCCCGTGTGCCGATCACCACGACTGCCGCCGCGCCGGACACCGACAGTTTCTCGACCCGCTCGAACGGTTCTTCCCCGCCAAGCGTCACGACAACGCCGCGGCCGGCGAGTTCGATCGGATCGATGGCCGCCCCGCGGCCAAGGAACACGGTCGGCACCCGGCTGACCAGATCACGCGGCTGCCAGCTCAGCACCGTGACGGCATCGGTCGGCAGCGACAGCGTGCGGCCGCGATCGGAAAACGACACCTTGCCCTGCGCAGGCGTGGCCATGACCAGATCGACCGGAGCAAACCACGGATTGGCGGGGTCGTTGGTGCCGGACACCAGCCCGGCCTCCTGCCATTCGCGCGCCAGATAGCGCAGCGTCTTCGCCTCGCCCTCGGTACCGGGCCGCCGCCCTTCGAAATCGTCGCTGGCGAGGACCGCGATATGCTGGGCAAGCGAGGCCTCGATCGCGTCAAGGCGCGCGGGCGGCGCCTGGCCGGGGCGCGCGGGCACGCAGGCGCCAAGCAGCAGCGCCAATGCCAGGCCGAGAAAAGCCGCCGATCGCGCCACTTGCCCCTGCTTGCCCCCTAATTAGTCATTCGGCGGTCCAGCCGCCGTCGATGCTCCAGTTCGCACCAGTGACGTTGCCGGCCTCTTCCCGGCACAGGAACACTGCCAGCGAGCCGATTTCTTCGGGCTGAACGAAGCGCTTGGTCGGCTGCTTGGCCAGCAGGACGTCGTTGATGACCTGCTCGCGTGTCAGGCCCCGCGCCTTCATCGTATCGGGGATCTGCCCTTCGACCAGCGGCGTCCAGACATAGCCGGGGCTGATGCAATTCGCAGTCACGCCCGATTGCGCCAGTTCCAGCGCCACGGTCTTGGTAAAGCCATCGAGCCCGTGCTTGGCTGCATTGTAAGCGCTCTTGAACGGCGATGCGGTCTTCGAATGGGCGCTGGCGGTGTTGATGATGCGGCCCCAGCCCTTCGCTTTCATCCCCGGCACGGCGAGGCGGGTGGTATGGAAAACCGCCGTCAGGTTGAGCGCGAGGATCAGGTTCCACTTGTCGACCGGGAATTCCTCGACCGGGCTGACGTGCTGCATTCCGGCATTGTTGACCAGGATATCGACCGCCCCCGCCTCGGCCATCATCGCCTCGATCTGGGCGGCGTCGGTCAGGTCGGCGGCGGAATGGGTAGCGCCCAGTTCTGCGCACAAGGCAGCGATCGCACCGGTCTCGCCAAACCCGTTCAGCACGACCTCGGCCCCCTCGGCCCGCAGGGCGCGCGCCACAGCCAGCCCGATGCCCGAAGTCGAGCCGGTGACCAAAGCACGCTTGCCTTCGAGGAACATTGCCGACTCCGCTGCTTTGTTGGATAGGTGGCTGAACCGGTCCGCTTTTGCTGCCATTCCGGCGCCTGTCCAGCGCTATCGCGAACCACTCAGGAGAGGACTGTAGATGAGGCTCAATCCGTTCGACGCAGACAATATCAACGTCGGGAGCACCGGCGGCGGATTTCCGGGCGGAGGTGGCGGTAAGATCGGATGCGGGACGCTGGTGATCGCGATCATCGGCGCCGTGGTATTCGGGCTCGACCCGATGCAGACGATCGGCACGCTGGGGGGCGGCCAGCCGGCGCAGGTCGAACAGCAGGCCGATCCGCAGTCGGTCGAAGAGCTGTGCAATTCGAACGCCTATGCACTGGAAACGTGCAATGCGCTAAGCTCGCTTAACCAGACATGGGAGCCGATCTTCGCCCAGGCGGGCATTCCGTTTCAGGCGCCCCGGCTCAATTTCGCCAGCGGCCAGTTCAACACCGGATGCGGCGCGGCATCTGTCGGCATGGGCCCGTTCTACTGCCCGGCGGACCAGGGCATCTACATCGATACGGGGTTTTACGAGACGCTGGAGGGGCAACTGGGCGCCGGCGGCGATTTTGCACGCTATTACGTGATCGCGCATGAATACGGCCACCATATCCAGACGATCACCGGGATCACGAACCAGATCCGCAGCGCGCAGCAGCAGAACCCGCGCGCGGCAAACCAGCTGCAGGTGCTGATGGAACTGCAGGCCGATTGCTATGCCGGCGTCTGGGCGGGCCGCAATCGCAACCTGATCGAGCCGGGCGACATGGAAGAAGGCCTGCGTGCAGCAAGCGCGATCGGTGACGACACGCTGCAACGAAACGCAGGTCAGCGCATTAACCCGGAAAGTTTCACTCATGGCACCAGCGCGCAGCGCATGCAGGCCTTGAGACTGGGGTTGGAGACCGGGGATGACACGCAGTGCGATCGCATCATTGAAGTGGGCTAGCGTTGCGGCGCTGGGCATTGCCGCCCTCGCCGCGCCCCTGGCTGCGCAGAACCAACCCGGGATGCGTGATCGCAGCCCGGGCATGCGCGATATCGCCGCGACCCCGATCCAGGATCTCAATCTGGCGCGGGACGAGATCCCCGCCGTGCTCCAGCGCGCAGCGATCGCAACGTACGAAGCGGACGGGCTTGATAACTGCGCCCAGATCGGCGCGGCCATCGCAATGCTCGACGCAGCGCTAGGCCCCGATTTCGACGTTTCGGCCGACCAGCGGGACCAGATCTCCGTTGGGCGCATGGCCAAGAGCGCGATCGGGTCGCTGATGCCGTTCCGCAGCATCGTGAGAGAGATCACGGGCGCGGCCGACCATCAGCGGCAGTTTGAAGAGGCGATCTTCGCAGGCGCGGTGCGCCGCGGGTTTCTCAAGGGCCTCGGCCAGCAGCGCGGCTGCGCCTATCCCGCCAGACCGGCGTTCGCCAACGTGCGCGTCACCCAAGCGGATCGCATGGTGGGCGAAGCGGACATGCGCCTCGCACAGGCGCCGGAACCCCAGGCCCGTCGCGGCACCGTCGTATTCGTGTCGGAACCCGTGGTGCAGGACGATTGAACGAAACGGGGCCGCAATCGCGGCCCCGCTCCCCTCACTATTCGCGGGCCGGATCAGTCGCCCTTTTCGAGACGTGCCAGCTCTGCATCCAGCGCAGAAACGATTTCAGCGCGCACTTCGGCTGACAGGGACTTCTCGCGGGCCAAAGTCTCGCGCGCCTGGCGAATGCCAGCCAGCGACATCCGGTGCGCGCTGGCTGCGCAGGCTACGGCCAAGGCAGTGCCGTCGACGCCGGCATGGGCCGAAGCACCGCGTTCGCAAGTCGTGACGACGCGTGTCCGCGGGATCTTGATCTTGGGCATATCGATCCGTGCCACGCGCAAGGCTTCCAGCTCTGCAACCCGCGCTTCCACCCTTGCCAGGTTGGCATCCTTCAGGCCGTTGCGCACTTCTTCCTGGATTCGGGCAACCTCTGCTTCGGCAAGCCCCTTCAAATCATGCATTTCGACACGTGTTTCCCGTTCGGTCCGACGTTCGACGTCCGACGTGCGGTCGTCCTCTGCGGCTTCCCGCTCGCGGCGCACCACCATGACCTTACGAACCGGCTGGCCCTCGCCATCGCGCTCGATCCGGACCTCGCGGATAACCACCGGCGCATCGGGCGCAGGTGCCGCTTCCGGAGGCAGCGGTGCGCCAGTTGTTTCGGGCGGCGGCGGGGCAGCGGGCGGTTCCTGTGCGCGAAGGCGCTCTGCATAAGTGATCGAGGCCGTCAGCGGCAGGGCCAGAACCCCGATCGCCAGCAGAGCGCGTCCGGCCATCCGGCGGCGGGGGGAAATGTCAGTCATGGCAAGGCTCCTCAACCGGTGAATGATGCTCTTCTGCCCGAGCACGGGGCAGGCCATCGGCGCGGCCAGGGCCACGTTGGGGCCGGCTGCGAACCCGGCGATGACACTGGCGTAGGTGCCGCGCAGCTCGCGTGCGCAACTGGCCACCACCCGGGCGTCACACGCAGCCTCCTGATCGCGCCGCAGCGCGCTCCAGCCATACCAGCCAAGCGGATTGAACCAGTGCATCGCGAACAGCGGCTGGGCGGCGAAGTTCACCAGCAGGTCGCGGCCCCGGTGGTGCGCCAGTTCATGCGCAAGCGCGAGGTCACGCGAGGTGCGGTCGTGCCACGCCATGAAGCCGGGCGGCAAGGCGATCACCCGGTCCAGCACGCCAAAGGCGACGGGCGAGGATGCGGCCGGTGTTTCCACCAGCCGCACCCCACCAGCACAGCCGACCGGGGTCGCGTCGGCCAGCAACTCATCACGCATTCGGAAATACAAGGTGAAGCGGCGCACCAGGAACACCGCTGTGCCGACCAGCCATACTGCCAGCAGTACGGCGGCCCAATCGATCGGATCGCTGGCAACCGGCGAGAATTGCGCAGCTGCCTGAGCATCGGCAAGCTCGATCGGGAGCATGACGGTATGCAGCGCCGGGTCGACCGGTTCCGCCTTCGGCGCCAGCCAGGCCGGCAGCTCGATCGGCGGAACCACGAGGCGGAGCATCGGCAGCAGCCACAAGGCGTAGGCCGCCTGCGGCCCGCAATACCGCGCCACCGGCCGGCGCAGGACGAGGACCAGCGCGATCAGCGCAGCGGTCCAGGCGAGCGTATGAACTAGCCAATCGGTCATTTGCGCAGCTCCCTCAACAGCGCTTCGATCTCGGCGAGGTCGTCGTCGGTCAGCACCTCGCTTTCGGCAAGGTGAGCAAATAGCGGAGCGGCCCGTCCGCCAAACAGGCGATCGACCAGCCGCTGCGATTCATCGATCACGTAATCGGTGCGTTCCAGAACCGGCGTATAGAGGAACCGGCGCCCGTCAGGCTCTGTCGCGGCCGCGCCCTTCTGGACCAGCCGCGCGAGCAATGTCTTGACCGTCGCCAGGCTCCAGTCGCGATCCTTGCACACTGCCTCGCAGACTTCGGTCGCGGTCAGGGGGCTCTGTTCCCACAGCGCCTCCATCACCGCTTGTTCCGCTTCGCTGATCCGCTCGGCCACGTCGTGCTCCTCACATGCTGCGACTACGCCTGTAGCCACTTCGACTACGCCTGTAAACCTGAAGCTTGAATGAACCGGCTGCACAGGCGGGCATTCGTTGATAGACCGCCATGATGCGTTTGTCGGATTGCCATAACATCGATGATCTTCGGGACCTTGCGCAGCGGCGGCTGCCCTGGCCAGTATTCGATTATATCGACGGAGCCGCCGACGACGAGGTTACGCGCACGCGCAACACGGCCGCGTTCAACGACATCGATCTGGTCCCCAACGTGCTGGCCGGGGTCGACACGATCGACACCCGCTGCACCATCATGGGGCGCGAGAGCGCGCTGCCCATCATGCTCAGCCCCACAGCCCTGCAGCGGGTGTTCCACTGGGAAGGAGAACGCGCGGTCGCACGCGCGGCGGCAAGGTTCGGGCTGTGGTTCGGCATCTCCAGCCTTGCGACAGTCAGCATCGAGGAAATTGCCGCGCTGACTCGCGGGCCAAAGATGTTCCAGCTTTACGTCCACAAGGATCACGGCCTGAACGCCTCCATGATCCAGCGCTGCCAGGCGGCGGGGTTCGACGCCCTCGCCCTGACGGTCGACACGATCGTTTCGGGCAAGCGCGAACGGTGCCAACGATCGGGTTTCACCACCCCGCCCCGCTTCACGCCCCGCGCAGTCTGGTCCTACGCCACGCGGCCGCGATGGACTCTCGATTACCTGTGCCGCGAGAAATTCCGCCTGCCCAATCTCGACACGCATGTAAGCGAAGGGACTGGCAAGGCGGTGAGCATCGCCGAGTATTTCAACACGATGCTCGACACCGCGATGGACTGGGATACCGCCGCGCGCATCCGGCATGACTGGGGCGGCACGTTCTGCCTCAAGGGCGTGATGAGCGCCGCCGATGCGCGCCGCGCAGTCGATATTGGTGCTGATGCGATCATGATCTCCAACCATGGCGGGCGCCAGCTCGATGGCAGCCGCGCGCCGTTCGATCAGCTGGCCGAGATCGTCGATGCGGTCGGCGGTGACATCGAGATTATCTGCGACGGCGGCATTCGTCGCGGAACGCATGTATTGAAGGCGCTTGCCCAGGGGGCAAACGCTGCATCCGGCGGCCGGCTATACCTTTACGCTCTTGCCGCGGCAGGCCAGGCGGGCGTCGAACATGCGCTGTCGCTGTTGAAGGACGAGATCGAACGCGGAATGCGGCTGATGGGCGTGACGTCGGTCGACCAGCTCAACCGCGACATGCTGCGGCGGCGATGATTGCTTTGCCGGTTCAATGCGCGCAATGTTTTACGGGGCGCGGGCAACGGGAGGTCAGGTATGATTCAGCTTCACCCAACTGTACTTTCAGCCGGCCTCGTGCTGGCGGTCGCGGCATCGCCTGCCAGCAGCCAGACGGTTGTCGCGAGCGAGCCGCAAACCGTGGTCGCGGCGGTCGAAGCTGCGGGAATGCGGACGAACGTCGACCGCACCCAAGGGCAGGCCCCCCACATCGAAAGCTGGCATGACGGGCGCAAGTTTCTCATCTTGTTCTACAACTGCGACGAAGCCCAGGAGAATTGTCGCACCCTGCAGTTCTACTTTGGCTTCAACGATGCCAAGGACACGACGCTCGAGCGCATCAACGACTGGAACCGGACCAAGCGTTTCACCCGTGCCTATCGCGATGACGAGGGCGACCCGGTGCTGGAAATGGATCTCGACACCGATCCCGATGGCGTGTCGCAGGCATGGTTTCACGAACAACTGGCAACCTGGCGGACCCAGATGAACGCCTATCGCGAACACATCGCGGCCCGGTGACGAGCCGACCTCAGCAGACTTCTGCGGTGTTCTCCGGGATCGGCCCCGGGGGCACCCGCGCCGGGTGAAGATAAAACGGATCGGCGGCGAGCCGGTGGCGGTTGCCATACGCTTTCGCCAGCACGGCGGCGAGGCGCGGATCGTATGCGGCCAGATCGCGGTGGCTCAAGATCCGCCGCCCGCCGAATGCCGCGAGCCGGTTGGAATTGAACCAGAACTGCGTGCCTTCGGCCCAGTATTCCTGCACCGTCGTGCTGGCGTATTCGTCCTTCCATAACCCTTCCGCCAGTGCGGCGGCATAGGCTGCCTCCACCTCGGCATAGAGCGCAGGGTCGGCCTGTTGCACGGCGAAAAGCACGTTGTGGGCAAATTCGTGGACGAAGATCGTCTCGCCGTAATAGCGGCTGGTGCGCAGGCCGAGCAGGTCCTCCTCCGAGCCCACCATGTTGCGCCCGCCGATCCCGCGTGCGCGTGCGTTCCAGTACTCGCGATCGGTCAGGGCGCCGATCCGGGTGTCGTAATGTTTCCGCTCGCATCGCGTCAGCCGCGGGTCGTCACGGGTCGGCCGGGTCCAGTGCGCATTTTGGGGCAGATCGGTGATCGCTTCCTCTTCGGCGAGGATCGCGACACGATAGCCCTCACGCGCCAATACTGCGCCGAGGTCGGGCCGATACGCCAGCATCTCGGTCATCAAGGACTGTGCCGCCGTCATCGCCTCGGGCGCAACCCGGCGCGAAGCGAGGATCGGAATGCCCGCGACCTCGACTTGCTGGGTATAGGCAAACGGCTCGCTCGCCGACGTGGCGCAAGCGGCCAGCGCCAGCGCGGCGAGCCCTGCGACCCGCCGCATCGCGATCAGTAGACCCGCTTCTTCGGCTTGATGTACTCGATATCGTCGGTGAGCGTGTATTCGTGCACCGGACGATAATCGATCCGCACTGCACCCCCGCTGCCGCCCCACCCTTCGAACCAGGCGGCGGTGTGCTTCATCCAGTTGGCATCGTCGCGCTCGGGGAAATCCTCGTGCGCGTGGGCGCCGCGCGATTCCTTGCGGTTTTCCGCGCTCGCCATCGTCACCACGGCCTGCGCCATCAGGTTGTCGAGCTCCATCGTCTCGATCAGGTCGCTGTTCCAGATCAGCGAACGGTCGGTGACGTGGATATCCTGCATCCGCTTGTTGACCTCGGCCAGCTTGGCAACGCCTTCGCTCAACAGCGCGCTGTCGCGGAACACGGCGGCGTGCCTGGTCATCGTCTTCTGCATGTCCGCGCGGATCGACGCCGTCGGCGAACCGCCCCTGGCGTTGCGGAAATGATCGAGACGGCCGAGCGCCAGATCGGCGCTGTCGCCCGGCAGCTCGTCATGCGCGGTACCTGGACGGATCAGTTCCTTGAGCCGGTGCCCGGTCGCGCGGCCGAACACCACGAGGTCGATCAGCGAGTTGGAGCCGAGCCGGTTGGCGCCGTGCACCGAAACGCATGCGGCCTCGCCTACAGCGAACAGGCCGGGGACGACCGTTTCCGGATTGCCGTCGGCGCCGATGGTCATCACCTCGCCGTGGTAGTTACAGGGGATGCCGCCCATGTTGTAATGGACCGTCGGCGTCACCGGCAAAGGCTGGCGGGTGAGGTCGACGCCCGCGAAAATCTTGCCGCTCTCGGTGATGCCCGGCAGGCGCTGGGCCAGCGTTTCGGCGGGAATGTGGTCGAGGTGGAGGTAGATGTGGTCCTTTTCCGGCCCGACACCACGCCCCTCGCGCATTTCCAGCGCCATGGAGCGCGACACGACGTCGCGGCTGGCCAGATCCTTGGCGCTGGGGGCATAGCGTTCCATGAACCGCTCGCCTTCGGAATTGGTAAGGTATCCGCCTTCGCCCCGCGCGCCTTCAGTGATCAGCACGCCCGCGCCGTAAATGCCGGTCGGGTGGAACTGGACGAATTCCATGTCCTGCATCGGCAATCCTGCCCGCAGGACCATGCCTCCGCCATCGCCGGTGCACGTATGCGCGCTGGTGGCGGTGAAGTAGCACCGGCCATAGCCGCCCGTCGCCAGGACCACGGCGTGGGCCTTGAACCGGTGGATCGTGCCATCGTCCATGCACATGGCGATCACGCCGACGCACTTGCCGTTCTTCATGATCAGGTCGATCGCGAAGTATTCGATGAAGAAGTCGGCGTCGTACTTCAGGCTCTGCTGATAAAGCGCGTGGAGCATCGCGTGGCCGGTACGGTCGGCGGCGGCGGCCGTGCGCTGGACCGGGGGGCCTTCGCCCATGTTCTGCATGTGCCCGCCGAACGGGCGCTGATAGATCGTGCCGTCTTCGTTGCGGCTGAAGGGAACGCCGGCGTGTTCCAGCTCGTAAACTGCCTGCGGCGCCTCGCGCACCATGTATTCGATCGCGTCCTGATCGCCCAGCCAGTCGGACCCCTTGACGGTGTCGAACATGTGCCACGACCAGTGATCGGGGCTGTTGTTGCCGAGCGACGCGGCGATGCCGCCCTGCGCCGCGACCGTGTGCGAACGGGTCGGGAAGACCTTGGTCACGCAGGCGGTCTTCAGTCCCGCTTCGGCCGCGCCCATCGTCGCGCGCAGGCCCGATCCGCCCGCGCCCACGACCACCACGTCGTAAGTATGGTCGATGATCTTGTAGGCAGCAGTCATGCGGGGGCTCCGACAAGAGCGAGGCGGGCGACGCAGAACAGGCCGAAGCCGGCACCGCCGAGAGTTGCGAGATTGAGTGCGGCGATCGCGGCGAACTTGGTACCGGCTTCGTGGACGTAGTCTTCCACCAGTACCTGCAAGCCCAGCCGTGCATGCCAGAAAACGCTGACGATCAGCAGCGCCATCGCGGTCGCTGCCAGCGGCTGCGACAGGTATTCGCTGACGGTGGCGTGGCTCATGTCCGGCAGGATGATGAAGCTGGTGATCAGCCACAGCATCAGCACCAGATTGCCGATGGCGGTGAAGCGCTGCAGCAGCCAGTGGTGCGCCCCGTGATGCGCCGAGCCGAGCCCGCGCACCTTCCCGATCGAGGTTCCGTTACCCATTGTCGATTATCCTCAGCGAAGCAGGATCGCGGCCCAGAACGCCGCCGTCAGCACCACCCCGATGATCGGCACGGCGACCGACCAGGCCTTGTTGGTGTCGATCTCGTAACCCGCACCGATATCCAGCACGAAGTGGCGCAGGCCCGAAGTCATGTGATTGAAGAACGCCCACGACAGGCCGACCAGCACGACATAGCCGATCGGCGATGTCATCCAGTCGGTAAACGTGGCGTAATATTCCGGGCCGCTGGCGAGCGCGCCCAGCCACCACAGCAGCACGAACAGGCCGACCAGCGCCATACCGTCACCCGTGACGCGGTGGAGGATCGAGACCAGCATGTGCGGGCCCCATTTCCAGATGCTGAGGTGCGGTGAAAGCGGTCTTCCGGCCATGACTCGTGTTTCCGTTTTGCCCCGATTGCGTGCCTCCCCTTAGCGTAATGTCGGGGTGAGGCAAGCGACGCGGCCTCGACTTCGCTTGCAAAGTTTCGGATAGCGATTGCCATGACCACAATCCTCGTCACCGGATCGAGCCGCGGCATCGGCGCAGCAATTTGCACCCAGCTGAAGGCACGCGGCGCAACCGTGATCGGCCACGCCAGCGCCGCGCACGACCCCGACACGATCGGCGCCGACCTTGCCGATCCGCAGGCCCCGCAGGCGCTCTGGCAAGCGGCACTGGCAAAAGCCGGCGGCGCAATCGACGTGCTGATCAACAACGCCGGGCTGTTCGCCGCCAACCCGCTCGACGGTTCCGACATCGAATGGCTGGACAGGTGGGAAGATACCTTGCGGATCAACCTCACTTCCGCCGCGCAGCTCAGCCGGTTTGCCGTGCGCCATTGGCAGGAACGCGGTGCCAATGGAGAAAAGGGGGGCGGACGCATCGTGCACGTCGCCAGTCGCGCCGGGCATCGCGGCGACAGCCCCGCGCATTGGCACTATGCCGCCGCCAAGGGCGGGATGCTGGCCATGCACAAGACCATCGCACGGCAATACGCGGCGCAAGGCATCCTCAGCTATGCCATCACGCCCGGCTTTACCGACACGTCGATGGCGGGCGATTATCTCGCCAGCCGGGGCGGGCCGGGTCTGCTGGCGGATATTCCGCTGGGCCGGGTGGCGACGCCGGACGAAATCGCCACCATTGCCGTCTTCTGCGCGCTCGACGCCCCGCCCAGCCTGACGGGCGCGACGCTCGACGCCAATGGAGCAAGTTATGTCCGGTAAACTGGCCGCCCTTCTACCCGTGACTGCGCTGTTGGCAGGCTGTGTGAAAGCTGGAGAGCCCGCCGCGCTCGCACCGGAGGAAAATCGCGCCGAGTGGGCGCCAACCTGCAAGGACTGGGACGAGTGGGATAAGCCCGCCCCACCTTACCGCATTCACGGGCAGACCTATTACGTTGGCACTTGCGGGATCACCGCATTGCTGATCGTCGGCACGGACGGTCTCGTCCTGATCGACACCGGCACAGTGCCCGGATCGCAGGTGGTCGAAGCGAATATCGAACGCCTCGGGTTCTCGCTTGCCCAGGTCAAGGCGCTGTTCGTCAGTCACGAACATTTCGACCATGTCGGCGGCTTGGCGCGGCTGCAGCGCCTGAGCGGCGCAACGGTCTACACCGCGCCAGCGGCGGAACCCGTGCTGCGGACCGGCCGCGACGATCCGCGCGATCCCCAGGCCGGTCTGCACGATCCGATGGAACCCGTCACTGGAGCCATCCGCGCCCTCGCTGATGGTGAGGTGGTCGATGTCGCAGGCCTGCGTATCGGGGGGATCGCCACTGCCGGTCACACCCTCGGGGCGATGAGCTGGCGCTGGGAAAGCTGCGACAACGCGCAATGCCGCACGGTCGTCTATGCCGACAGCCTCAGCCCGGTCAGCGCGGATAATTACCGCTTCACCGACCACCCCGACTATGTCGCCATGTTCCGCCGGGGCATTGCCCGGCTTGCGGCAACCCCTTGCGATATTCTCCTGACCCCCCATCCGTCGGCGAGCGACATGCGCGCGAAAGCCACCGGCAGCACGCCGTGGGTCGATGCCGGCGCTTGCAGCGCCTATGCCGCGCGCGCCAGCAAGCGGCTCGACGATCGGCTGGCAACAGAGGCGAAAACTGCCAATGGCGAATAGTTGGAAACTGACGGCCTTTGGGCCCAAGCCGATCATCCAGGCGGCGCTGGTCGCGCAGGAAGATGCGGCCGATTGGGACGATGAAGTCGTGCTGACCGGGTTCGAGCTGGCCGATGATCGGCCCGACGACTGGCGGCTAGACGCCTATTTCCCGCGCAAACCGACAGAGGCCGACGAGCAGATGGTCGCGGCCCTTTTCGCCGGTGGAGCGCCTCAGCTGACGGCAGAGCAGATGCCCGACGAAGACTGGGTCACGCTGAGCCAGCAAGGAGTGGAGCCGATCCGCGCCGGCCGGTTCCATGTTCATACACCGGATTTTCCGCCGAGTGATGAACCGGGCGTGCGCTCGTTCGCGATTCCGGCCAGCCAGGCCTTCGGCACCGGTCACCACGCCACGACTGCAGGGTGCCTGTCCATGCTGACCGCGATGAAGCGGCGCGGCGCGGTGGTGCGCAATCTGGCCGACATCGGCACGGGGACGGGTCTCCTCGCCTTCGCCGCACTGGATTTGTGGCCGCGCGCCTATGCCACGGCGAGCGACATCGATGCAGTCTGCGCCGGTGTCGTGGCCGACAATGCGCAGGCCAACGGCTTTTCCCTCGGCGGCAGGGCGGGCGAAGTCGCCATGGTGATCGCGGACGGCATGGCCGATCCGCTGCTCGTTTCGCGCGGCCCCTATGACCTGCTGATCGCCAATATCCTGTCCGGGCCGCTGATCGACCTCGCGCCTGCATTCGCGGACGCCGTGGTTCCGGGGGGCCACGTGGTGCTCGCAGGCCTGCTGGAAACGCAGGAGGCGCCGGTACGCTCTGCCTATCGCCGCGCAGGTTTCCGCATCGCGGAACGCATCGTCAATGGCGACTGGTCGATCCTGTGGCTCCGGCGGCGTCCCGCGCGCTGAAAATCGTACGCGCGGCGCTCGGCTGGCTGGCACTGGCGACCGGGCTGTTCATGCTGACCGGGTGGATCGGATCCTCGATCCCGCGCAATGGCGACTGGCAGGAACCCGCGCGCGGGATCGAGATCATGGTCGAAACCAACGGCGTGCACACCGCGATCGTCATGCCGCTGGTAACGCCGCAAAAGGATTGGCGCGCCGACTTCCCGGCCCGCGACCTTGGCGCACCTGACCGGCCCTACACCCACGTTTCGGTCAGCTGGGGGGAGCGGGCAGTGTTTCTCGAAACGCCGACCTGGGCCGATCTCGACCCCGCTGATGCCGCGCGTGCAGCCGTCGGCAGTCAGGGCTTGCTGCACGTTGCGCACTATGTCCGCCCTGCTCCGGGCCCTCACCACCGCGTCCTCCGCCTCCGGCCGGCTGAATACCGGCGACTGGTCCGGCAGATCGAGGCCCAAGTCCTCCCACCTGCGCGGCGCGAAGTGTTCGCGGGTTACGAGGATTGGGACGTGTTCTACACCGCGCCGGGCACTTATCACCTCGGCAACACCTGCAACCAGTGGACCAGCGATACGCTGGCGTCCGCGGGAATGCGAACCGGATTGTGGACCCCGTTCGCGGGCGGCGTGATGAAGTGGGTGGAGGCGCCGCGACCTCGGGCGGGCGACTAGCGCTTCAGCCCGCGTCCCGCACGATCCGGGCCCAGGCCGCCTCGTCGATCACTTCGATGCCCAGCGCAGCCGCCTGTTTCAGCTTGCTCCCCGCCCCCGGCCCCGCGACGACGAGGTCCGTCCTGGCACTGACGGAACCGGCAGCCTTCGCGCCAAGGCGTTCGGCCTGGGCCTTGGCCTCGTCGCGGCTCATCGTCTCGAGCTTGCCGGTGAACACGACCGTCTTGCCGGACACGGCACTGGCCTGCGTTTGCACTTCGTAGCGCGGCGGCGTGACTTCCTTCAGCAGATCGTCCCACACCGCCTGATTATGTTCTTCGTGGAAGAAGTCGCCGAGAGCCTCGACGACGGCAGGGCCGACCCCGTCGATACTCACGATTTCAGCGATGGCATCACTATCCCCGTCTCGCGCGCGCTGCGCGGCGATACGCAGTGCGGGCAGCTCGTGGAAATGCTTCATCAGATCGCGCGCGGTGACCGCCCCGACGTGGCGAATGCCGAGCGCGAACAGCAGCCGCGCAGCGTCCGGCGCGCGCTTGGCCTCGATGCTAGCCAACAGGTTGTCCACAGACTTGTCCTGCCAGCCATCGAGCGCGAGAATCTCGCCGCGCCGGTCCTTCAGATGGAAGATGTCGGCCGGGCTTTCCAGCCAGCCCAGGGCGAAGAACTGGTCGATCGTCTTTTCGCCCAGCCCTTCGATATCGAGCGCTGCGCGGCTGACGAAATGCTTCAGCCGTTCCGTCCGCTGCGCCGGGCACACGAGGCCCGCGGTGCAGCGCACGTCGACTTCGCCTTCTTCGGCAACAGCCTCGCTGCCGCATTGCGGGCAATAATCGGGGAAATGGTAAGCGGATCGCGGTTCGTCGCGAGTGAGGTTCTCCACCACTTGCGGGATCACGTCGCCGGCGCGCTGCACCACGACGCGATCTCCGGGCCGCACACCCAGCCGGGCGATCTCGTCGCGGTTGTGCAACGTCACGTTGGTCACCGTCACTCCGCCGACCAGCACCGGCGCCAGGCGCCCGACCGGCGTCAGCTTTCCGGTGCGCCCGACCTGAATGTCGATCGCCTCCAGCGTGGTTTCAGCGCGCTCGGCCGGGAACTTGCGCGCAATTGCCCAGCGCGGCGCCTTGGCCACGAAGCCGAGCCGCGCCTGCCAATCCAGCCGGTCGACCTTGTAGACCACGCCGTCGATTTCATAGGGCAAGTCCGCGCGTGCACCGCCAATCGCAGCATATTGCCGCAGCATTTCTTCCAGCGTTTCGCAACGGCGGAACAGGGGCGAGACCGGCAGGCCCCATTCGCGCAGACGCTCAACCACATCGGCCTGGGTAGCGCCAGGCACCTCGCTCGCCGCGCCCCAGCCATGCGCCCAGAACCGCAGCGGCCGCCGCGCGGTAACAGCCGCTTCCTTCTGCCGCAGCGATCCCGCCGCCGCATTGCGGGGATTGGCGAACAGCTTACCCCCGGCCTCATGCTGCGCGGCATTGAGCGCGGCAAAAGCCTGTTTTTCCATGTAGACTTCGCCGCGCACTTCGAACACCGCCGGCGCGTTGCCACGCAGCATTTGCGGTACATCGGCAAGGTGCGCGACATTGGCGGTAACGTCCTCGCCCACTTCCCCGTCACCGCGCGTGGCAGCGCGCACCAACCTGCCGCCTTCGTACATCAACGAGCACGACAGACCGTCGATCTTGTCTTCGGCGGTGAAAGCGACTTCCGCATCGGGCGAAAGGTTGAGAAATCGCCGAACGCGCGCCACGAATTCGATCACCTCGTCATCGGCAAAGGCGTTGTCGAGGCTCATCATCCGCACGGTGTGCCGGACCTTCGCGAGCGGCGAAGCCGCGATCGCATGCCCCACTTTGCGACTGGGGCTGTCGTCGCGAACCAGATGCGGAAACGCCGCTTCCAGTTCGGCATTGCGGCGGACCAGGGCGTCGTATTCCTGGTCGGTAATCTCGGGCGAATCTTCGGCGTGATAAAGCCGGTCGTGCCGGGCGATGGCCCTGGCCAGCCGCATCAGTTCGTTTGCGGCAGCGGCTTCATCGATGTCGGCAGGAGCGGAGCGGCTTGGCATGCACCGCTCATAAAAGCGCGCGGGAAAGCGGGAAACCGCTTTCTCGCGCTGCTGTTCGATTAGGGCTGGCTGGGCCGGAGCCTAACCCAGCGCCGGGACGCCGCCATCCGCGACCTTGCGCTGCCGCATGATGAAACCAAGCGCGAAGAACCCGACGATCATCATCAGCCAGGTGGCGGGTTCCGGGACCGGCGGCGGCGGGGGCGGAATGATCCGGCCGATCCCGATGCCGGAATCGCCGCCATTGATTTTCGGCGAAATCGATTGATAGCGGACGACGAACAGGTCGAGATAGATGCTGCCCGGCGCGGGCTGGGAATTGGCGAACCTCAATGTGAAAGTGCCGGACCCGGTCTGACCCTTGTTTACCCCGCCCTGGCCCCCGGTGCAGCCGTTGCCGTTGTTCGTGGCAGCGAAACACACGTCGCGTTCACCAGTGCCGCCTGCAAATCCCGGGAAAAAACCCGGCCGATCCACACCGATAAATTCGCCGGATACGCTCGCGCTGGTAAGTGTCCCGCCATCGACGTCGAAACCGAACCCGCGAATGCGCGATGCTACCGTCGAATCGTTCGTGAGGTCGTAGCCAAAGGTGTAAACGCGGCCGTTGGTCGACACGCTGTTGAGCGTGACGTTGAGCAGCGCGGAAAGCTGCGTTGCCGGCGCGCCATTCACCTGTCCGGTGAAATCGACCGAGAACCCGGTGCCGACGCTGCCGCTGTTCAGGACGACCGCCGCCGCATGGGCTGGCAGCGCGCCGACGAAAACCAGAATTGCGCCGACGGCGCCGATGATCCCGCGCATGAACGAAACCTCATAAGCATCGACGTGGCGAATCACCGTTCGCTCGCGCCAAACCACACCGCCGACCCTTTTTGTATGGGGCGATGATTAGCACGTTATTTACCAATTGTTAGCCAGATTTCGCCCCGAAAATCGTCCCGTTTCGGTACAGACTTTGAGCGACGAGGCGAGCTTCGTGGCTTCAGTTGCCGCGCAAAACCCGCAGGATGGCTGCTTCGTTGGCTTGATAGATGTCGTCGCCGGGGGTGATCACCGCGAAATGACTTGCCCCCGGATTTTCGCGAACCACCGTCCGCGCACCGCCGCTCCGAAGTGCCGCCTGAACGGGGGCCGACGCTGCGGGCAGCACGGCCTGGACGAACAGCAATTCCTCCAGCCGGGGCGCGTTCGTCAGAGGCGAAATTGCTGCATACCGCGCACCCTGTTGCGCAGGCGTTCCACCCATGAACGGATCGACAGAAGAAAATTCGCATAACGCATCGAACGCGCCACGTTCGGCCCCGACATCGGCGGGGCCATCGAACACGATGGCCGCGCGCACACCGACAGGTGCCCGTTCGCCCAGCGGGCCTGCCGGCCCCTGCTCCATGGCCAACCACTGCGCCGGCAGCGCCCCGGCCGAATGCCCGACCAGCGTCACCCGGGTACGATCGATCGGGTGGGTCGTTGCGACCTCACCGATCAGTGCCGCCGCCGCCGCCCAGTCCGCAAACGATCCAGGCCAACCGCCGCTGTCGCCCACCTCGCGGTAATCGACGTTGAGCGTCGCCACGCCCTGCTGCTGCCATCGAGTTGCCAGGGGAGCCATATAGGCCTGGTTGGCAATCCCGGTCTTCCAGCAGCCACCGTGAAAGATCACCGCAAGCGGGAACGGCCCTTCCCCTTGCGGCACACGCAGTTCCGCAAAGCCGCGCGAATGATCAGCGTAACGCAACACCGCGTCGGGCGTGCTCGGTGTGACCTGCGCGTCCGTCCCGAACAGGGAGCTGGCAGACTGGACTGGTTTGCTCATCGTGGCATCATCAATCGAACAGGCACCGCATAGTGCAATGGCAAGCCCAATCAGAAAGTGTTTCATAGGCCCTTATCCGGCGTGGCTGACGCCTGCCCGGTCAGCACGATGTCAGACTTTTTGGGACGAATTCGCCACGCACCGCGAATGAAATCGACATGATAACGCATCCAACCGTGCGGCCCGGATGCCTGATAACCGCCCCACGCGAGACAACGGGTTGGCTTGGCACACTCGAGATCGTGCACGTCGAATATAGCAGCCTCCGCGCCGCTAGTTCGATGATAATAGACAAGGCCGTCCTGCCGACAATCCGCCCGCGGCGACAGTTGCGGAAAGCGAGCAAGCAGCCGCACTTCGACTGCCGGTGGAAAAGGCCTGCTCGCTTCGTTGTCGGCAGGCCTGGTGTCGTCACCAGCGGCGCACAATACCCGGTAAGGATGATCGGCGTCGGCGAGGTATTTCGCGATCGTGTGTTCGAGCAAGGCCAGGTCGGGCCGTAGCGGATCTTCGTAGAAACCAGTAGGCGAAGCATTGGGGGGAAGCGGGTAGCGCGGGAGATAGGGCGTGCATGACGAGATCGCCGCCATAGCAACCAAACTTATACAACAGCGCGCCGTCACACACCCTCCAGCAATCGGTCGGCCTGGGCGCGTGCCTCCGGCGTCACTTCGGCGCCGCTGAGCATCCGCGCGATCTCTTCCTGCCGTCCGGCAGCATCGAGCAGCACAACGGAAGTGCGGGTGACGGTGCCCTCGCTCGACTTGGCGATGAGATAATGAGTGCGCCCGCGTGCGGCGACTTGCGGAGAGTGCGTTACCGCCACCAGCTGCCCGCCTTCGGCAAGGCGCGCCAGCCGTTCCCCGATCGCGCTGGCGACCGCGCCGCCGACGCCGCGGTCGATCTCGTCGAAGATTACCGTGGCTGCACCGCCCTGTTCCGCCAGCGCGACCTTGAGCGCCAGGATGAAGCGCGACAGCTCGCCGCCGCTGGCGATCTTGTTGAGCGGGGCAAAATCGGCGCCGGGGTTGGTGGCGATCAGAAATTCGACCGAATCCATGCCCGCCGGGCCCCAGCGATCTTCCGGCAGTGTGCCAACGGCAGTGAGGAAGCGTGCCGCGTCGAGCTTGAGCGGCGCCAGCTCGGCCGCGACCGCTGCGTCCAGGCGCTTCGCCGCTTCCAGCCGCTGTTCGTGCAGCGTCGTGGCGCGCTGCCGGTATTGTTCGCCCGCTTCGCGCGCCGCCGCTTCCAGCGCGTCGAGCTCCGCTTCCCCGCCCTCGATCTTGTCGAGCGCCAGCCGGAATTCGCGCATTCTGGCGGGCAGTTCGTCGACTTCGCAGCGGTGCTTGCGGGCCAGGGCACGCAGATCGAACAGGCGCGTTTCGGCCGCTTCCAGTGCAGCGGGGTCGTGGACCAGCGCCTCGGCAGCGGCAGCCAGTTTTTCCTCGGCTTCTCCTGTCTCGATCACTGCACGATCGAGTGCGGCTAGGGCCTCGGCCAGCAGCGGATGCTCCGGCGCGATCCGGTCGAGCCGGCGCGCCGCAATGCGCAGCGCGGCGAGCGGCGAATCCGAGCCGTCCCAGATATGCCGCAGCTCCTCCAGATCGCCTGCCAGGCGTTCGCCCTTCTGCATGGCGGCGCGCGTTTCGGCGAGCCGGGCTTCCTCGCCCGCCTGCGGCTCGAGCGCGGTCAATTCCGCGAGGTGCGCGATCAGGAGGTCCTGATCGGTGCGGGCCTGGTCGATCGCCGCGCGCGCGGCGGAGAGCCGGTCCTCGGCCGCGCGCCATCGGTCCCACGCCCGCGCCACGCCGGCGCTGTCCGCTCCGGCATAGCGGTCGAGCAGCAGGCGGTGGCCGCGGGGATTGGCGAGGCCGCGATCGTCGTGCTGGCCGTGCAGCTCGACCAGCGCCGGGGCAATCTCGCGCAGCAGCGCGACGCTCGCCGGCTGGTCGTTGATGAAGGCCTTGCTGCCGCCATCGGCCTTGACCTGGCGCCGGATCAGCAGCGGCTCGCCCGGCTCGATCTCGACTCCGGCCTCGTCCAGAGCGGAGGCGACCTGGGGCGGCATGGCGGCGAATTCGAAGCTGGCGGTCACGCTTGCCCGGTCCTCGCCCGCGCGCACCAGCCCGCTGTCGGCGCGATTGCCGAGCACGAGACCCAGCGCATCGAGCAGGATCGACTTGCCCGCCCCCGTCTCGCCCGTCAGCACGCCAAGGCCGCGCCCGAACGCAAGGTCGAGCGCGTCGATCAGCACTACGTTGCGGATGGACAGGCGGGTCAGCATCTTAGCGCCCGTCTCTAGCCCGGCGCGCGGGCGCTGTCAGCCTGCGGGGGCGCGGCGTGCACACCCTTGGCGCAGGTCAGCTGGCGGTTACGCCCTGGGCGTGGTCCTGCACGAGGGCGTAAGCCTTCTCGTACCACTCGTTGCCCGGATAGTTCGCACCCAGCACCGCGGCGTACTTCACCGCTTCCTCCGGGATGCCGAGCGCGAGGTTCGCCTCGGTCAGGCGGTACAGCGCCTCGGGCGCGTGGCTGGTGGTCTGGTAGTCGTCGACCACGTTCTGGAACCGCAGCTGCGCCGCCAGCCACGAACCGGAGCGGGCATAGAACCGGCCCACTTCCATTTCCTTGCCCGCAAGGTGATCGTTGACAAGGTCGAGCTTCAGCCGCGCGTCGGAGGCATATTCGCTCTGCGGGAAACGGCGCACCACTTCGGTCAGCGCACTGCGCGCCTGCAGGGTGATCCCCTGGTCGCGGTTCACGTCGCTGATCTGCTCGTAATAGCTCAGTGCGATCAGGTAGTAGGCGTAAGGCGCATCCTTGTTACCCGGGTGGATCGACAGGAACCGCTGCGCGCTTGCGATCGCCTTGTTGTAATCCTTGGCGGTGTAATAGCTGAACGCGCTCATCAACTGCGCGCGGCGGGCCCAGGGCGAATAGGGATGCTGGCGCTCCACCTCGTCGAACAGCGCGGCGGCCATCTGCGCGCTGCCGGCATCGAGCCGTTCCTTGGCCGAGGCGTAGAGCGTTTCCACGTCGCGCGCCACATAGGCGGTGTCGACCGGCCCGTCGCTGCGCCCGGCACAGGCGGAGGTGAGAACCGTCGCCGCGCACAGCACGGCAGCAAGGGCGGGTTTGGAGGCGATGCGCGCACGAGTGGTCATGCCGCGCGCTATAACCCCGCCCCCGCTGAACGCAAAGTGAAAGGCACCGCGCAATCCCCGCCCGCGCATTTCCGTTTTCCTACTGCCACGCATTTTGCTCAATACCCCCGGCCCGTTTGCCCGCCGACAGGAGCCGCCCCACCATGACCCGCCGCACCGATCCGCGCACCGTGCGCGCGCCCGTTCCGCCCGGCGAGATCCCCGCCTTCGACCCCGTGCCCCGGCAGAAGGTGCGCCGCGACGGCTGGACCCCCACCCGCCAGCGCGACTTCATCGAGGCGCTCGCTGATACCGGCAGCGTCGAAGCCGCCTGCCGCGCGGTCGACATGAGCCAGGTCGGCGCCTACCTCCTGCGCCGCCAGCCGGGGGCCGAGGGGTTCCGCGCCGCGTGGGAAGCCGCGCTCGACCTGGGCGTGAAGCGGATCGAGGACGTCGCGATGGACCGCGCGCTCAACGGGGTCGAGATGCCGGTCTATTCCTACGGCAAGCTCGTCGGCACGCGCACTTCGTACAACGACCGGCTGCTGATGTTCATGCTGAGGAACCGCGCGCCGGGCCGCTTTGCGGAAGGCAGCGCCAAGGGGCTGAACGCGGTCGGCCTGATGGAACAGGCCCGCCTGAAGAAGCAGTGGCGCGACGAGTGGGAGGCGGAGCAGCGCCGCGTGACCCCGGCCGAGGTGCACGCCAGCATCGAGCGCAAGGTGGAGGACTGGCGGCAGCAGAGCGAGCGCAGCCACAGCCCCCGCGCACTGACCGCCTATCGCGAATACCTGCGCATCCGCGAGGAGGACGCTGCCAACGGCTATGACGCGCGCGAGGACCCGGAGCATCCGCTGTATGTTGCACGCGCGGAGGCGGCGGAGGGCCAGACGACCGTGCTACCTCCGCCCGGTTGGGGCAAGCGGGAGCCGGAGGAAGAGCGTGAGTACGAGGGGCTGCGGTGGCGTAAGTTGAAGGATGAGGGATGGGAGTGACTTGGGGCGGTTTGGGTCGGGGGGGGGGCGATAGCGGAATGGCTGCTTCGATTGCGGACTTTCCGTGAACGGTTCCGTCCGATCAACGATAGTGACTGCTTTCGTTGTCCCGGGCAAATCGGCTTATCCGTCCACAGATCTATGCATCTGGCCCGCTGTGTGCCTTTAATCGATTGGGCTAAACTGATGCAGTGAGCGTCCCTATCGACCACCATTATCTGCCTGAATTTTACCTGCGTCGGTGGACCCGCGCGGGCAAACTCTATCGTTACGTTCGCCCGGTTGAGCATTCTCGTATCCATCAAAGGAAGGTTTCGCCCGCGGCGGTCGGATATGAGCCGCATCTTTACTCCTATACCGAGGGCCAGAGTGACCTCGAACGGACGCGGCTGGAGCATAGCTATTTTCAGCAGATTGATCATCGCGCCGCAAAGGCCTTGGTCAAGCTCGAAAATATGGAGCGAGGGTCAGCAATTGACCATGTTGGCTTGGTTCAATTTGTGATGTCGCTTCTTCACCGCAGCCCGCGACGGATGCAGTACTTGCGCGAGGAATTGACCAGACGAATGCTGGATGTCCCACAGTTCGATCCCTCGCGCTTACGTGATCAGAACATGATCCGAGATCAAGTGAATGATTTGCTAGCTGATCTGATCTCATCAGATACGATCATCCCGGAAATTGTCAGGATGAAAGTATTCCGGGTTCCCGTGTACGCCAAGCGTCGACTGCTTACATCGGATATGCCGATCCTGCTATCTCATGGAATACGGAACCCAAGGGCCTTTATCATGCTACCATACGCCCCGGATCGCCTCATAATTTTTGCTCACGAGGAGGGTGTGGCTCTGGCCTTTTCGACCCAAGAAGGCGATGCTTTGGTAAACGCAATTAATGACGCAATTGTGCGGCAGGCTCGGCAAGTCGTTATTTCGTCGGATGATGCTGAGCGAATGTTCATAGACGAAAGGTTCAAGCCATTCTCTCCGCCAGATGGAGCAGGTGACGACGGCTTCATCCGCTGGATTGCGCCATAAATACTAAGTGAATTTTGAAAGTTGATCGTGATATCTGACTGGCAGGTAGCGACCCCAAACCAGCCATTTTAATTGTTAGGCGCAATTCCCAAAAGCGGTGCTCAACGCAACGGTGCTGACATGCACCTCCATCGCCAATATCTCGTTGGAACTCATGAAGTCGCCGCCGCTGGAAGCTTACCGATTACTGTCAGAACAGCCGGTAGGGCCTGCCTTACTGTCGCCAGCTTTTTATTGGTCTGTATGATCATGACCGCAATGGTCAGAAGCGCGATTGCTCGCCAACAGCGTGCGTCTAGTTGCTGCGATGTGGCTTCACTTCTTGGCAGTTCAGTATCGCTGGCATAAAGTAATCGGTTTCGGGAGTTGGCCATCGCCCCCACCATATTCTTTATGCTGGCAAATTTTGCATCCTCGGCTAGAGCTGCAAGCTCTTCCTCGAACGCGTAATCATCGCCTTTACCGGGTTTCGAATGAAGAAAATCAAGTGGCTCGACAGGCTGCAATGCTGTTGGTACACGGGCCTTTACTCCAAAGTTAGACAAAGGAATTTTCAGGTCAATTCGACCCTTCGCAAAGTCCATCTGAAGCTGAAATTCGCTAAGCAATGGCCGCAGAGGTGCAGATAACGCCATCGTGCAAGCGATAATTGCCCATTTGTGCTGGTGATTCCTGATGTTGAGATGAGTTGCGTTCGCATACTTGCGATGGTGCAACGCAGATATGACGGCAGCAGCAGCTTCTTCCTCCCCACAGATTGCCCGGAATGAAGCCATTTCCAGATCAACATTGCGCAAGGCATGCGATTTTTCGAAATGTTCTAGCGTACTCCCGATGCGTGTGGCGACCGAGCGCGGCATCTTATCGCTAAGCCTTCGTAGTCCATGCGCTAATTTATCCAGTTCAGGTTCAACATCCATCGGACTAGTCTAGCGACTTCTTGCTGAGAATAAAATTCCCCTAGCGGTGGAGGCAATTTAGCTTTGGTCTCGACTAGACTGACCTCTCACAACTGGACTGGCAGGTTGCCACCCTTAAATCGTACATACGCAGTGCTCTTTTCCACAGTACATCTGCTGGTCCGCTTTTCGGCATTCCCTGGAAGATCCAAAACATCCAAAATGGAGCGTGTAGCTGCCAACCGGTGTGCGACGTGGATTGAGCAATGGAGCCGCTTTCGCGGCCCCAAGCGATCACTTCGGCTTCTTCTTATCTGGCCGCTGAGAAAGCGCCGAGCCAGCAGCAGTTTTGGAATCCTTACCTGTCCTGCCGTCTTTCAGCACCTTCGAAGCTGCTTTTCCAGCTTTGGGGCTCGTTTGCTCGTTCTTTGCCATAATCTGACTCCAAACATTCACACCATGTTGTGGTGGCTGTTTCAAACTGCCAAACCGTTGAGCGGTTCCCGGATTGTTCCGTTGCGACGCGGTGATGACTGGTCGTTGTTTTTGGGCTAGATCATGACTGCTTGCGGACAACTAATTTCGGCGTTGAATTCACGTATGGCGCGTGGCAACGCCGCCACGCGCCGTTCCGCGTTTGCTGGCGCAAACGCTCCATGCGTCACGTGACGTCGATCCTCGGCGCTTGGCGCCGAGGTCGGCCGGGGTTCGCGATGCGCTGGCGCGCACCGGCTTCTAACGTGTCGCTTGGCGAGCCAAGCGCCTGCGTTAGGCGCCTTCGCTCACTCTTCCCCCATCCTTAGCGCAGCAATAAACGCCTCCTGCGGGATGCTCACGTTGCCGTACTCCCGCATCCGCGCCTTCCCCTTCTTCTGCTTTTCCAGCAGCTTCTTCTTGCGCGTGATGTCGCCGCCGTAACACTTGGCGGTCACGTCCTTGCGCAGGGCGGCGATGGTTTCGCGGGCGATCACCTTGCCGCCGATCGCGGCCTGGATCGGCACCTTGAACAGGTGGCGCGGGATCAGGTCTTTCAGCCGCTCGCACATGCCGCGGCCGCGCGCCTCGGCATTGGCGCGGTGGACGATCATGGATAGCGCGTCGACCGGTTCGTTGTTGACCAGGATCTGCATCTTCACGAGGTCGCCTTCGCGAAGGCCAATCGGCTCGTAATCGAAGCTGGCATAGCCGCGGCTGATCGATTTCAGCCGGTCGTAGAAATCGAACACCACCTCGTTCAGCGGCAACTCGTAACTTACCTGCGCGCGCCCGCCCACATAGGTCAGCCCGGTCTGGATGCCGCGCCGGTCCTGACACAGCTTGAGGATCGAGCCGAGGTATTCGTCGGGGGTGTAGATCGTCGCCTTGATCCACGGTTCCTCGACGCTGTCGATGCGGTTCTGGTCGGGCCAGTCGGCGGGGTTGTGGAGCATCATCTCGCGCGCGTCGTCCGTCCGGCTCTTGGACAGCTGCAGGCGGTATTCGACCGATGGCGCGGTGGTGATGAGGTCGAGGTCGTATTCGCGGCTGAGGCGTTCCTGGATGATTTCCAGGTGCAGCAGGCCGAGGAAACCGGCGCGGAAGCCGAACCCCAGCGCGGCCGAGCTTTCCATTTCGTAGCTGAAGCTGGCGTCGTTCAGGCGCAGCTTGCCGATGCTTTCGCGCAGCTTCTCGAAATCGGCGGCGTCGACCGGGAACAGGCCGCAGAACACCACCGGCTGCACTTCCTTGTAGCCGGGCAGCGCCTCGCTCGCGCCCTGCTTTACCGTGGTGATGGTGTCGCCGACGCGGGCCTGCTCCACCTCCTTGATCTGCGCGGTGATGAAGCCGATCTCGCCCGGGCCGAGTTCGGGCAGGTCGGTGCGTTTCGGGGTGAAGCAGCCGACGCGGTCGACCAGGTGGTCGGTGCCGCCCTGCATGAACTTGACCGCGAGGCCTTTCCTGATGACGCCGTCGATCACGCGCACCAGGATGACGACGCCGAGGTAGGGGTCGTACCACGAATCGACCAGGCTGGCCTTCAATGGCGCGTCGCGGTCGCCCTGCGGCGGGGGGATCTTCTGGACCACCGCCTCCAGCACGTCGGCGATGCCGATGCCGGACTTGGCGGATGTGAGCACGGCGTCGCTCGCATCGATGCCGATGATGTCCTCGATCTCCTTGCGCACCTGTTCCGGCTCGGCGGCGGGCAGGTCGATCTTGTTGATGACGGGGACGATTTCGTGGTCGTGCTCGATGGACTGGTAGACGTTGGCGAGCGTCTGCGCCTCCACCCCTTGCGCGGCGTCGACCACCAGCAGCGCCCCCTCGCACGCGGCGAGGCTGCGGCTGACCTCGTACGCGAAGTCGACGTGGCCGGGAGTGTCCATGAGGTTGAGTTCGTAGGTCTTGCCGTCTTTCGCGGTATAATTGAGGCGGACGGTCTGGGCCTTGATGGTGATCCCGCGCTCGCGCTCGATATCCATGTTATCAAGCACTTGCTCGCTCATCTCGCGCGCAGTGAGGCCGCCCGTCTCCTGGATCAGGCGATCGGCGAGCGTCGACTTGCCATGGTCGATATGGGCAATAATGGAAAAATTGCGGATCAGCGATAATTCAGTCATCCCCGCGCCCTTAGCCGCGGCGCGGGGTTCTGTCAGCAGGGAGAGTGCGTTGGCATTCAGGCGGCGCGGGTGCCGGGGTGCGACAGGTCGACTTGGATGAATCGTGGCAGAGTCTTGGGGCCGTCGCCGGTTTCAAACAAGGGATAATGCCCCGGCGGCAGAGCAGCCAGCGGCATCCCTGCCGCGGCAAGCGCGTAGGGCGAGACACGGTGGCGGGTACACAGCCCATCCGCCCCGTCGCTGATCAGCGGCGTTTCGAACTCCACACCCTGTGCGTGATCGCGGGATCGACGGACCTTGGCAAGGGCAAGCTGGCCTTCGCCGAGGTCTAGAACCAGCGTCGTGCCCACCGGCACCTCGAGCAGGCCTTCTATCCGCGCGCCCGTGCGCGACAGGTTGCGCATGACCGCTTCGTACCGGTGATCTTCGTGGATCACGCCGATGCGGCGAAACATCGTGCGACGATCGGCACGGTGTTTCGCCGGCCCAGTGGGCTGGTACTTCAGCTCGCCGCTGCTCAAGCGCGCGATGAGTTCTGTCTGAGCGGTGGCCTCCCCATAGACATATCCTTGCACATGGCTGACGCCGTGCGAGTGCACCAGGGCCAGTTCGTCCAGCGCCTCCACCCCTTCGGCCACGGTCTCCATGCCCAATGCCTGGGCTAGGCTCACGATTGCCGTGATGATAGCGGCATTGTTGTTGTCGTCTTGGGTCGCTCCGCGCACGAAACTGCGATCGATCTTGATCTTGTCGAATGGCGCCTTGCGAAGATAGCCAAGCGAGGAATAGCCGGTTCCGAAATCGTCGAGCACCAGCCGCACGCCCATCCGCTTCAGTATCGTGAAGGTGTCGTGCACGCCTTCCTCATCACCCAGCAGAACCGATTCGGTGATCTCCAGTTCGAGCCGGTTAGGTTCGAGACCCGAGGCCTTTAATGCTGCCGCGACATTGCTGACGAGGTCATCACTGCCGAATTGCACTGGCGAGACATTGACGGCAACCCGCAGGTTCGCAGGCCATTGCGCCGCCAGCTCGCATGACTTGCGCAGCGCCCAAGCGCCCAGTTCGCCGATTATCCCGGTTTCCTCGGCAATCGGTATGAACAAGCCTGGCGAAATCGGGCCTCGGTCGGGATGTCGCCAGCGCATCAGCGCTTCGAATGCGTGGACCTGGTCAGTGTCCGCCCGGACGATCGGCTGAAACGCGATGGTCATTTCGTCGCGGTGGAGCGCGTCGCGCAGATCTTCTTCGAGCTGGCGACGCAAGCGCGCGCCATCCTTCAGCTCGGACGAGTAAAAGCGATATTGACCCCGTCCCCCACCTTTAGCCGCGTACAATGCCAGATCGGCGCTGCTGACCAGCTCTTCGGCATCAATGCCGTCGTAGGGAGCGATCGCAATGCCGACAGACGTGCCGATGGTGGCGCGGGTGCCGTCGATCGAATAGGGCTGTGAAATCATCTGGATCAGACGCGCGCCCAGTTCGCCCAGTTGGCCGCGATCGTCCACGTCCGGGAGGATGATCTGGAACTCGTCGCCGCCCAGTCGACCGATTTCGCCGCGCTTGCCGACGACGGTCTTGAGCCGCTGGGAAACCTGTTTCAGCAGCTCGTCGCCCGCCGGATGGCCTAGCGTATCGTTGACTTGCTTAAATCGGTCGAGGTCGAGCATGATCAATGCGCAGCTGCGCCGCGCGGCGCGATAGGCATCGAGCGTATTTGACAGCCGCTTATGCATCCGGTGGCGATTGGCCAGCCCGGTCAGCGAGTCGAATTGTGCAAGCCTGGCTGCGTCGCGCTGGCGCTCGCGTTCGGCCGTGATGTCCTTGGCAGATCCACGATAGCCGTGAAAATCGCCGTCCGCATTGATCTGCGGTCGGCCGGAAATGGACCACCAGATTTCGCGTGTGTCGTGGGCGACCCGCACCGGCAGTTCGTTGATCGCGTTACGGGTGCTGATCAGGAACCCAAGCGGACGCGCCTTTTCCTCTCCGTCCAGATCGGTATCCGTACTGAACAGCGACGACAGGCTGGATCCCAGCACCGCGGCATCGTCGTCGCCCAATTGCATTGCCGCCGATCGCGAAAGATAAACCAGCCGTCCAAGCGCATCGGTAGCCCAGAACCACCCCAGCCCCATATCCTCGACCGTGTCGAGCAGAGCAAGTCGGCCAGCAGCGTCCGCGCGATCGATCGGGCGCAGGTCGGCAGACTTGCGCCCTGCCCCGGTAGAGGAACCCTGCCCGCCCTTTTTCGCAAACAGACCCCGGATGGCCACGATTGAATCTCCGCCTTCGCAACAGACCGATCGCCCACGCGATCAATAACTTGCGATTTGTTAGCGAAAATAGGTTTACAGGCCGCTAACTTTGACGTGCTTCAACTCTTACGCCCGAAAACGAATGGCGTTCGCGTGCGATTAGCGCAATTGCGCCATCGTCCTCCGCCTCCAGCGGTTCGGCGAACTGTATCCCCATTCGGTTCTCGACGCTCCACCGGCATGCCGCCTGGACGACCAGTGAATCGGACAGCGCGATACGGAATTCAGTCCCGGTGGGCACGTTCCACAGCCCTTCGACCATGGCACCCGATAACGACATGTTGCGGATTGTACCGTTATAGTAATGGCCGTCGTGTTCCAGCACGACCTTGCGCAGCATGGTGAATCGCTTGGGTCGGGCCGATTTCGGGCCCGACGCGACGATCCGCAGCCCCTGCTCCAGCCGCTCCATGGTTGCAGCGCTGCTCAGCGGGGCCGAATAGACAAAGCCCTGAACGTGCGTGCAGCCATAGCGCCGCACCAGTTCGAGCTCGTCCAGCGTTTCGCAGCCTTCCGCCGTGATATCCATTCCAAGCGCGTGGGCCAGGTTGGTGATCGATGCAATAATCGCCCCGTTACGGCTGCCGGGCTGGGTCGCGCCACGCACGAAACTCTGGTCGATCTTGATCTTGTCGAACGGGGCCCGCTTCAGGTAGCCCAACGAGGAATAACCCGTCCCGAAATCGTCAAGCGCAAGACGCACACCGATCCGCTTGAGCGCCGCAAACATCGCATCGGTGCCCTGATCGTCGTTTAGGAACACGCTTTCGGTGATTTCCAGTTCGAGCCGCGCCGGGTCGATCCCGGCTTGCGCGATGGCATTGGTCACCACCGTCGCGAATTGCGGATTACCGAACTGCAACGGTGAAACGTTGACGGCGCAACGAACCTCCTCCGGCCACTGCGCAAGATCGCGGCAAGCCGTACGCAAGGCCCATTCGCCGATCACGCCGATCAGCCCGGTATCTTCGGCAACCGGAATGAACTTGGCCGGCGAAAGCCAGCCGTGGACGGGATGATGCCAGCGCAGCAGAGCCTCGAAACCGGCAATGTGCTCGGTCGCCGCGCTGACGACAGGCTGATAGAACAGCTCCAGTCCGCCATTGGCGATGGCATCGCGCAGGTCCTGTTCCAGCTGGTTCCGCTCTTCGGCGCGGGTGTGAAGGTCGCTGGAATAGAAATGCAGGCGGCCGCGCCCGCCGTCCTTCGCAGCGTAGAGCGCAAGGTCTGCATTGCGGATCACGGATTCGCTGGTCAGCCCGTTCTGCGGTGCGACTGCGATGCCGACGGACACGCCGATAACCACACGCTGCCCCTCGATGGAGTAGGGCTGCGACAGCGAATGAATTATGTCCTGCGCCAGATGTGCGAGCCGTTCGTGATCGGTGCGGCCGGGCACGATGACCTGGAATTCGTCGCCGCCCAGCCGGCCGCAGCGCCCCATCTGGCCTACGGCGCGTTCCAGTCGCTGCGCGACCTGTTGTAGCAGCGCATCGCCCGCCGGATGCCCCAGGGTATCATTGACGTTCTTGAACCGGTCCAGATCAAGCAGGAAGACGCTGCATTCTCGCTCCAGCTCGCGCGGGCTGTTGAGGATCTTTTCCAGTGTCTGCGACATCTGCAAACGGTTGGCCAGGCCCGTTAGGGAATCATACTGTGCCAGCCGGGTGGCGTTTTCCTGGCTGCGTTTCTTTTCCGTCAGGTCCATGCCCGAACCGCGGAAACCGCAGAAATTCTGAAACCCGTCGTAAACCGGACGCCCGTTGATCGACCACCAGCGGGGCTCACCGGCGACGGCGGCACGCACGGCCAGTTCCTGGAACGATGATCGTGCGGACAAGTGGAACGTCAGAGTGCGTTCACCCTCGCGGTTGTCGTCGGCGAGCTCGAACAGCGAGGTGAACGGCCGCCCTTCCAGATCGCCCGGCGCGCGGCCGAGCGTTCGCGCAACCGAGCGCGACACGTAAGTCAGATTGCCGCGCCGGTCGGTTTCCCAGAACCAGCCCTGGCCGGTTTCCTCGTAATCGGCCAGAATGCTCTGCGCCCGGTCGCGGATTCGGGCCTTCGCCTCCGCCCGTTCGGCGTGTTGCTGATCGAGCCGCGCCTGGTACCGGGCAATGGCCGCGCCGACGAGCGTCGCCATGCAGAGCCCCGCGAGGGCTGCCATGGTCCCGTCGAATACGACGACCGGGGCCCAGCACGCGATCTTGCTGGCAAACAGCAGCCCGCCCCGGCGGCCGAGCACGGTCGCAAGCACAGCGCTGAGGCTGAGGAGCGCCGCCAGGGCGATCCGCACGTCGAGCCCGCCGAGGTACATCCAGTGGCCGAACCCTGCTCCGAACAGCAGTGCAACGGCGAAAATCAGGGATCCGCCCACCGCAAACGCCGTCTTGCGGTCGCGATCCTCGCGCCGCTCCCACCGGATCAGCCTCCGCGAGGCATAGGAGAGTCCGGTCGCACCGGCCGCGCACAGGGTGGCAACGAGGGTGGGCATTTGCCACGAGATGAGCCCGGCGACGATGAACGTGAGCGAGGTGGCGAGCGCCATCCACGGCATCATTCGTGGCAAGGCGTAGGTGCGGCGCAGGCTGCTGTTGGCCCGTTGCCCTCTGACGGCGGGGCCGCCATTGCGCGAAAATCCTTCCGAACGGCGCTGGGCGGCGCGTCGATCGGGCGTTTCGGGGGCAATGGTCGGGTTCAGGGCTGGACCGGCGCTCACAGCAGGATGCGCGCGGCGCGATGCGCCGTGCAAGCTCTCGGCAGAATCGTGTGCCGGAGTCATCTGAGGGTTCGCCCCGCCCATGGTCTCCCATTGACGCAAACCTGTTTGAAAACGGTTAATTGGGCCGTGCCAATTGCGCGGGAAGGTCCCGATTCTCCTCTGCTTGCCAAGGCCCCGGGCGGGGTGCATGAATGTGGGTCAGTCGCGGGGGAGAAAACGATGGCCAAAGGCAGGACGCTGGAAAACGAGGCGGCCCAATCCACCACGGCGCTGGGCCCGCTGGTCGGCCTGGCGCGGGAAGACTTCGTGGGCGCGGTCGCCATGTTGCTGCGCGAGACGGCCTCGAACCCGCAACGAACCATGAAGCACGCCCACGAAATGGGCCAGGACATGGTAAAGATCATGACCGGCAAGTCCGATCTTGCCCCCGATCCCAAAGACAAGCGGTTCATGGACCCGGCATGGCAATACAATCCGTTCTTCCGGGCCGGCGCGCAATACTACCTCGCAGTGCAGAAGGGCATGCGCAACTGGCTGTCCGAACTGGAACTGGACGAGATCGAGCGCGACCGGGCGAACTTCATTTCCCAGATCATCATCGACAGCCTCGCCCCGACCAATACGCTGGCGGGCAATCCCACGGCACAGAAAAGGCTGATCGACAGTGGTGGGCTGTCCCTGGTGAAGGGGCTCAAGAACGCTTACGACGATATGGTCAACAACAAGGGCATGGTCAGCCAGGTCAACAAGAAGCCATTCAAGCTGGGCGAGAACGTGGCGACCAGCAAGGGCGCGGTCGTGCTGCGGACCGAGATGATGGAATTGATCCATTACGCGCCGACCACGGACGAGGTTTATCAGGTTCCGCAGCTCACGATCCCGCCGCAGATCAACAAGATGTACATCAACGACCTCTCGCCAGAGAAGTCGGTGGTCAAATACCAGCTTGATAACGGCGTGCAGACGTTCGTCATCTCGTGGCGCAACCCGTCCAAGGACCAGGGTCACTGGGGAATGGCCGATTATATCGCTTCGTGCCGCGAGGCATTGGAGGCGGTGAAGGCGATCACCGGAAGCGGCAAGGTCAATGTCTCGGCAGGATGTTCGGGCGGTCAAACCGCGTCGGTGCTGGCAAGCGCGCTGGCGGCGGACGGAGACGACAGCCTCAATGCCCTCACGCTGATGGTCTGCGTCCTGCACCCCAAGCAGAACGACATCGAGGCCGGATCGCTGATGACGGAAAACGGCATGCAACTGGCTAAGGCGCGCGCCGCAAAAAAGGGCGTGATCAAGGGCGATGATCTGTCGCGCGGTTTTGCCTGGCTGCGTCCGAACGACCTGATCTGGAACTACGTCATCAACAACTACCTGTTGGGCGAGGACCCGCCGGCGTTCGATGTCCTGTTCTGGAATGCCGACGCGACCAACCTGTCAGCAAGCTTGATGGGCGATTTCCTCCACCTGTTCGAAACGCTTGCATTTACGAAAGCGGGTGAGGTGGAAATGGCAGGTCACAAGATCGATCTGACCAAGGTCGATGCGCCTCTTTTCATCCTCGGCGGCGTGACCGACCACATCACCCCGTGGAAAGCGACATATCGCTCGACCCAGTTGTTCGGATCAGACGATGTCACGTATGTCCTCAGCCAGTCAGGGCATATGCAGGCGATCCTGACCCCCCCAGGCAATCCCAAGGCGAAATACTATGTCCGCAAGGACGGAAAGCCCCTTCCTGCCACCGCCGATGAATGGCTGCAGGGAACCGAGGAAGTGGCCGGGAGTTGGTGGCCATTCTGGATAGAATGGGTTCAGGCGAATTCCGGCACGAAAAAGCCCGCCCCCAAAACCGTGGGTAACAAGAGATATCCCGCGCTGGATCCAGCACCGGGCCTGTATGTTATCGAAGAACGCTGAGCATCCCCCGCTCGCCATAAGGAACGCCGTTTGACCGATCCCATGAAAACCGCCGACATTTCGATGGAGACTGTCGGAGGCCGCACGCTGCGTGTCGCCCGCTGGCGGCTGAACATGCCAAGCGAGCACCTTCCGGTGCTGTTTTTCAACGGCATCGGCGCCAATATCGAGGCGGTCGCACCGCTTGCCGAGGCGCTGGACGATCGCGGTTTCATTATGTTCGACATGCCCGGCGTGGGGGAATCGCCCGAGCCTGTCGTGCCGTACAATCCCTTCACCATGGCATGGACAACTGCCCAGCTGCTCAACCGGTTCGGGATCGATCAGGTCGACGTCATGGGGGTGAGCTGGGGCGGCGCGATGGCGCAGCACTTCGCCTTGCAGCATCCCGGTCGCACCCGCCGGCTGATTCTGGCTGCCACCAGCGCTGGCATGATCATGATCCCGGGCAATCCCAAGGCTCTGACGAAGATGGCCAATCCGCGTCGATACGTCGACGCCGCGTTCATGGAGAAGCACTTCAAGACGCTTTACGGCGGCGCGATGGGAGCTTCATCGGGCAAGTCGGGGCACATCGCGCGGTTGAAGCCGCCGACACGGCGGGGCTATCTCTATCAGCTTCTGGCCATGATCGGCTGGACCAGCGCACCCGCCCTCCCCTTCCTCAAGGCACCGACGCTGATCCTGATGGGTGACGATGACCAGATCGTCCCGCTGGCCAATGGGCGGATACTCAATTCGCTCATTCCGGACAGCGAACTGGAGGTTATGGAAGGCGGCGGGCACCTGTTCCTGCTCAGCCACCGCGACCAGAGCGTCTCTGCAATCCGGCGTTTTCTCAACGAACCAGACTCGGACGAATTGCCTCAGGCAGCCTGACACAGCGAAGACGGAGCGGACATGCGGCATATCGCGATCATCGGCTCCGGCCCCGCAGGCTATTACACTGCTGAAGCCGCGCAGAAACAGTGGGGCGACGACGTGCGGGTCGACGTGTTCGACCTTCTTCCCGTTCCCTACGGCCTCATCCGCACGGGCGTCGCGCCCGATCACCAGTCGATCAAGGGCGTCAGCCGGCGCTACGAAAGTACCGCGCTTTCCGATAACGTGCGCTTTGTCGGCAATGTGATGATCGGGCGGGATATCACAGTGCCCGAGTTGCAGGGCCTCTACGATGCGGTGGTGTTCGCCACCGGGGCGCCCAATGACAAGCCGCTTGGCATTCCGGGCGAAGACCTCGCCAATGTGTTCGGCAGCGCCGCCTTCGTTGGCTGGTATAACGGTCATCCGCAATTCCGCGACCTTGCCCCGGACCTGTCGGGCCCCAACGCGGTAGTGATCGGCATGGGCAATGTCGCACTGGACGTTGCTCGCATCCTTGCCAAGACGGAGGCTGAATTCGCTGGCAGCGACATCGTCGCCCATGCTCTGGATGCGCTGCGAACCTCGCAAGTCTGCACCGTCATCATCGTCGGTCGCCGCGGTCCACATCAGATCATGATGACGCCCAAGGAACTGGGCGAGCTGATGCATCTCGCCCGCGCGAGCCCGCGCGTCAATTCCGAGGATTTGCCCGAGGCGGGGGAAGACGCACTGCTGGAGCCAGGCCTGCGCAAGTCCGTCTCGCACTTGCGCGCCTTTGCCGCCATCCCTGAAAGCGAGCGGGCAGATAAGCCGATCGAGATCGACTTCGACATGTTTGCCAGCCCCATCCGCCTGGTCGGTGAAAGCAAGGTCGAGGGCGTCGAAGTCGAGATCACCCGTGTGGAGGCCGGCCGTGCCATCGGCACCGGCGAAACTTATGTCATCCCAGCCAGTCTGGTCGTCAGCTGCATCGGCTATCGTAGCTCGCCAATCCCCGACGTGCCGTTCGACGAGCGCGCAGGCCGTTTCGCCAATGACGAGGGGCGCATCCTGCCGGGCCTCTATTGCGTCGGCTGGGCACGGCGCGGACCGACTGGCACGATCGGCACCAACCGCCCCGATGGGTTTGCAATCGTCGACAAGATCTCTGAAGACCTTGCCGCAGGCGCGCTTGGCGGTGCGGGCAAGCAGGGCCGGCCCGGCTTCGATGCGCTGGCGCAGGCGCGCGGGCTCGACGTGATAACCTTCCGCGACTGGAAGAAGATCGAAGAGGCCGAAACCCGTGCCGCCCGTGACGGCGCCCCGCGCGAAAAGTTCGTCGATATTGAAAGCATGATCCGCGCGCGCGAGTAGCGCTGGACTCATAAGTCGCGATATGAAACCTTCCTCTCCGGAGAGAGGACAGTACTATGCCCGCATACGATCTGATTATCCGCGGCGGCACTATCGTTGATGGCACCGGCGCGCCGATGTTCACGGGCGATGTAGCAGTGAAGGACGGCCTGATTGCCCGGGTCGGCACTGTACGTGGCGACGCTGCGGAGGAAATTGACGCGGCCGGAATGATCGTCACGCCCGGCTTCGTCGACATCCACACGCATTACGACGGCCAGGCAACCTGGGACCAGGAGATGGCGCCGAGCAGCTGGCACGGCGTAACGACCGTCGTGATGGGTAACTGCGGCGTCGGCTTTGCGCCCGCTGCGCCCGACCGGCACCAATGGCTGATCGGACTGATGGAGGGGGTGGAGGACATCCCTGGCACCGCGCTTGCCGAGGGGATGAAGTGGGACTGGGAAACTTTCCCTGAATACCTCGACGCACTGGAGCGCCTGCCCCGTGCGATCGACGTCGGCACCCATGTTCCGCACGGCGCAGTGCGCGCCTATGTGCTGGGCGATCGCGAACAGCCGGGCGCCGTGCCGACTGCTGACGACATTGAAAGGATGTCGGCTATCGTCGAAGAAGGCGTACGCGCGGGCGCACTTGGTTTTTCGACCAGTCGCACAGTGCTTCACCGATCGATCGATGGGGAGGTCGTTCCCGGAACGACGGCGACCAAGGAAGAACTCATTGAAATCGGCCGCGCCATGGGCCGCGCAGGACACGGCGTTTTCGAAATGGCCAGCGACATGAAGCGCGACTGGGACGAATTCGGTTGGATGGGTGCGTTGAGCCGCGAAACCGGCCTGCCCTGCACGTATGCTGCGCTGCAGTCGATCGCCAAGGAAATGCCTCTGGACGAGCAGATCGCTGCAATGCGCGCAGAAAACGATAACGGCGCGAAGATCGTCGCCCAGATCGCGTTGCGCGGCAACGGCATCGTCATGGCCTGGCGCGGCACCGTCCACCCCTTCCGCTTTCGCCCGGCCTGGCAGGAAATCGCGGAACTGCCGTGGGACGAGCAGCGTGCGCACCTCGCCGATCCGGCTTTCAAGGCGCGCATGATATCGGAACCCAATGACTTCTCGCAGGCGCCGCAGGAAATTCTCGGGCTCGTCATGGTGGTCAGCGCGGGCTGGACGATGCAGTTCGAAATGGACGCAGACTTCGATTACGAGCCGGGACCCGAAGCGAGCATCCAGGCACGCGCGGCAGCGGCCGGCGTCAGTTCCGAGGAATATACATATGACCTGCTTTGCAGCGACGATGCGACCGGGTTCATCTACCTGCCGATCCTCAACTACGCCGATGGCAATCTCGATTTCCTCAAGGCGCTTCAGCAAGCAGACGACACGGTCAATTCATTGAGCGATGGCGGCGCGCATTGCGGGACCATCTGCGATGCCGCCAGCCCCACCTTCATGCTCCAGCACTGGGTTCGCGATCGCCAGCGCGGCGGAAGGATCGCGCTGGAACATGCGATCAAGCGCCAATGCAACGATACGGCGCGCCTGTATGGCCTGGACGATCGGGGTGTGATCGCGCCCGGATACCTGGCCGACCTCAACGTGATCGACATGAATGCGCTAAAACTGGGCAAGCCTTGGCTCGCTTTCGACCTGCCAGCGGGCGGCAAGCGCCTTTTGCAGAAGGCCGATGGCTACGTCGCGACGATCAAGAACGGCACTGTCACGTTTCGCCATGGCAAATGGACCGGCGCGACACCGGGCGGCCTGATCCGGGGCCCGCAGCGCGTGGAACTGCTCGAAGCGGCGGAATAGTAATCGGACCCCGGCGCCCGCCGGGGCCAATTGATCAGACCCGCATCGGCATGAGCACGTAAAGTGCCGGGCTCTTCTCGTCCTTGCGGATCAAGGTTGGAGCGCCAGCGTCGGCAAGGTGCATTTCCACCGTGTCGCTGTCGATCTGGCTCAAGATGTCCTTGAGGTAATTGGCGTTGAAGCCAATTTCGAAGCCTTCGCTGGAATAATCCGCCGCCAGTTCTTCCGCCGCCGTGCCGTTGTCGGGTGAGGTGACAGAGAGCGTGACCTTGTCCGGCTCCAGACCCATCTTGACGGCGCGGGTCTTCTCGGTGGCAATGGTCGCCACGCGGTCGACGCCTTCGTAAAAGCTCCTGGGGTCAAGCTTGAGCAGCTTATCGTTGCCCGTGGGGATGACGCGCGAATAATCGGGAAACGTGCCGTCGATCAGCTTGCTGGTCAGCACCACGCCGCCTTCGCCGCCCAGCGTGAAGCGGATCTTGCTGGCCGACAGATCCACCTGCACCGAGCCATCGAGCGATTCCTCGAGAAGCTTGCGCAGTTCCGCCACAGCCTTCCGCGGCACGATCACGTCGGGCATCCCCTCGGCACCGTCGGGCTGGTCGATGGTGTACCGCGCCAGGCGGTGGCCGTCGGTCGCCGCGGCCTTGAGCACCGGACGGTCTTCCTCCGACACGTGGAGGAAGATGCCGTTGAGATAATAACGCGTCTCTTCGGTCGAAATGGCGAAGCGCGTCCGGTCGATCAATTCGGCCAGGGTGCGCGCAGACACCTCGAAGCTGGTCGGCAGGTCGCCTTCCACGATCACCGGGAAATCGTCGCGCGGCAGTGTGGGAAGCGAGAAGCGGCTGCGCCCGGCCTTCACTACCATGCGGTTGTCGGCGGTTTCCAGGCTGACCTGGCTGCCATCGGGCAGCTTCCTCGCAATGTCGAACAGCAGGTGCGCGGACACTGTAATCGCGCCAGGGCTGTCGACCGAGGCCGCGCTCATCGTTTCGACGACCTGCAGGTCGAGATCGGTCGCCATCACGCGCACCGCACTGCCCTCGCCCGCCTCGATCAGCACGTTGGAGAGGATCGGGATGGTGTTGCGCCGCTCGACCACAGACTGGACGTGGCTAAGGCAGCGGAGCAGCGTTGCGCGTTCGATTGTGGCCTTCATCGGTCCCTACTCATATCCCCTGTGGCGCATCTGCGGCCGGAATCGCCTGCGAGCGCCGGAAAGTGTCGCCCGACATTAACGAGGGGCCGCAACGGGGCAAGGTGCCGCTGCGACCCCTCGTGATTCCTTGGGGATAAAGGGCGGGATTTCGCGCCTATCCCAGCATCGCCATGCCGCCGTTGACGTGCAGCGTCTGGCCAGTGACATAACCCGCCTCGTCACTGGCCAGATAGGCGACCGCCGCGCCGATGTCGCTGCCCTCGCCCATCCGGCCCATCGGGATCCGTGCGTTCAACGCATCCTTCTGCGCGTCGGGCAACACTTCGGTCATCGCGGTCCGGATGAAGCCCGGCGCGACGCAGTTGACAGTAACGCCCCGGCTGGCGAGTTCCTGCGCCAGGCTTTTCGACATACCCACTAGACCCGCCTTGGCCGCGGCGTAGTTCATCTGCCCCGGATTGCCCGTTGCGCCGACGACGCTGGTGATAGTGACGATGCGGCCGTGGCGGGCCTTCATCATCGGCTTTGCGGCAGCACGCATCAGGCGGAAGGCAGCCTCGAGGTTGATCCGCATGACCGCGTCCCATTCCTCGTCCTTCATCCGCATGGCGAGGTTGTCGCGCGTGACCCCGGCATTGTTGACCAGGATGTCGAGCTTGCCGAACGTGTCCAGCGCCGCGGGCACCAGTTCTTCGACCTGGACCGTGTTTGACAGATCGCACGTGATCTCGACATGATCGCCGCCAGCTTCGGCCATCAACTGCTCGCGAAAGGCGCGCAGCTTTGCCCCGTTGGAGCCGGAGAGCGCGATGCGTGCGCCTTGTTTTGCAAGGGCATAGGCGATTGCCGAACCGATGCCGCCACTGGCGCCAGTGACGAGCGCCGTCTTTCCTTCAAGGCTGAACATTATCCGATCTCCTTAGCCAAGCCCTCGATATCCGCCATCGTAACTACGCTGACGGCTTGGCCGTCCTTGTCGATACGGCCGATCATCGGGCCGAGCACCTTGCCGCCCAGTTCCACGAACTGCTCCACCCCGGCTGCGCGCATTGCCAGCACGCTTTCGCGCCAGCGCACCCGGCCAGTCACCTGCTCGACAAGCAGGCGGGCTTCTTCCGCCGGGTCGACGACTTGGGCTGCAGTGACGTTGGCGTAGAGCGGCAGGGTGAAGCTAGATGGCGGGGTTGCGTCCAGCGCCTCTGCCATGGCGTCCGCGGCAGGCTGCATCAGCGAACAATGGAACGGGGCCGAAACCGGCAGCGGAATACCGCGCTTGATGCCGAAATCCTTGACCATCGCCACGGCGCGCTCGATCGCGTGCGCGTGGCCGGACAGGACCACCTGTGCCGGATCGTTGTCATTGGCGACTTCGCACACCTGACCTTCGGCAGCCGCTTCGGCAAGCTTGCGGGCGGTCTCGAGATCCGCTCCCAGCAGGGCACACATCGCGCCCAGGCCCACGGGGACCGCCGCCTGCATGGCCTGCCCGCGCAGCTTCAGCAGCCGCGCAGTATCGGCGAGAGAAAACGCGCCCACGGCATAAAGGGCCGTATATTCGCCCAGCGAATGGCCGGCCACGCAGTCGCCCTTGTCCGCCAGCGAAAGACCGAAGTCCTGCTCCAGCACCCGCAGCACGGCGATGGCATTCGCCATTATTGCGGGCTGCGCATTCTCGGTCAGGGTCAACTCGGTTTCCGGCCCTTCGCGCATGATCGTGGAGAGGTTCTGCGACAGGGCATCATCCACCTCCTCGAACACGGCACGTGCGGCGGCGCTGGCATCAGCGAGCTCGGCGCCCATGCCGACCTTCTGGCTCCCCTGTCCGGGGAAAACGAATGCTCTCATTTCATCACTCCTCAGGGGCGGAGCGACTATGCGCTGGGCGCGGCGGCGGCAAGCCCGAAGGGCACCAGCTTGTTGGCCGCGTCGTGGCCGATGTCGGCAAACCCGAGGTAGGGGATCCCGGCTTTGCCGCACCAATGCCGGGCAATTTCTTCGGGACCGGCGCCGAACGGGCGATCGTTTTCAGGCACATCGACGATCCGCCCCAGCCGGAGCCCCGCGATACCGCCAAGGTGCTGCGTTACGTGGAAGAACAGTCGGTCCACGGCATAGAGATGCTCGGCAACCTCCTCGACCAGCACGACATGGCCGGCAAGGTCGGGCATCAGGTCCGTGCCGACCAGCATGGCAAGCGTCATCAGGTTGAAAGCGACCGTGGGCCGCGCATCCAGACCGCTCTCCAGCCCGTCCCCCCGCCCGGCGAGATAACCGAGGGTGCGCAGGATCGCGGCTTCCCCGCCATGGCGCGACACGTCGAGTGCCATGGGCCCATGTACTGGCCGGCCGATGCCAGCCCGGTACAGCGCGGCAAGCAGATAGCCCGTGTCGGAATAGCCAAGGAAAGTCTTGGCCCGTGCTGCATCGCCCATGCTTGCCAAGGCCTCGGCTGCGATGCGGTTCGAGCCATAGCCACCGGCGGCGAACCACACGGCGTCAACCGAAGCATCGTTTGCGCATTCCAGCAGCGCGGTGAGACGCGTGGCATCGTCGCCTGCAAAATGACCATGCCGCGCGAAGCACTGGCGGTGGAAATTCAGTTCCAGGGCTGGAAAGTGGCGCGCGGCCAGATCGAGCACGGCGTCGGCCTGCTCTCGTTCCAACCGTTTTCCGGGGGCACAAATCGCTATGCGGGTCATGCGCCCCTCTAGTCGGCTTGTGTTGGGCGGCACAACTGCATAGCTGGCAAGAGATGACCGAATTCCCCGACCCTGACGACTTGTTCGCCCGCCCGTTTTTCTTCTGCGGCGTGGGGGGATCCGGCATGCTGCCGCTGGCGCAGATCGTGCGCGGGCGCGGGGCGGAAGTCGCCGGGTCGGACCGCAGCCGCGATCAGGGCCGTACCCCAGAGAAGTTCGCCGCTCTCGAACGCGATGGCTTTCGCCTGTTTCCGCAGGATGGCAGCGGCATCGTGTCGAAGGATCAGGTGCTCGTCGCCTCCGCCGCGGTCGAAGACACGGTGCCGGAAATCGTCCGCGGGACGGAACTGGGTTGCCTTCGCCTGACCCGCGCCGAACTCAATTCCATCCTGTTCAACACCAGTGGAGCAGGCATGGCGATTGCCGGGACCAGCGGCAAGTCGACCGTAACGGGCATGCTCGGCTGGATCATGCACCAGGCGGGCCGGGAACCGACGATCATGAACGGCGCGGTGATGAAGAACTTCGTTACTCCTGAAAACCCGTTCGCCAGCGCAGTAGTCGGTTCGCGCAGCATCTACGTCTCGGAAGTCGATGAAAGCGACGGATCGATCGCACTTTATTGCCCGGCTGTCGGGGTGCTGCTCAACGTGAGCCTGGATCACAAATCAATGGAAGAACTGCGCGTGCTGTTCGGCGATTTCCTCGCGCGCAGTCGCATCACGGCCATCAATGCCGACGATCCCGAGGCGCTGGCGCTGCTGCCCCATGCAAGGGAAGTAATCACCTTCGGCCTCGATCAACCCCGCGCACAGATCGGCGTTGTTCCCGGCAGCGTGGCGGAAGGGCCGACCCGGCAAGCCGCACTTGTCATCGACCGTCATGATGGCAGCGAGCATCCGCTCACGCTCGGCATGCCGGGCCGCCACAATCTCGCCAATGCACTCGCCGCGATCGCCGGTGCGGCGGCGGCGGGCGTGCCGGTGGCGGCGTCGGTGGCAGCGCTGGCGAGCTTTGCAGGTCTGGCGCGCCGATTTGACGTGATCGGCACATCTTCCAGCGGTGTTACCGTGATCGACGATTTCGGTCACAACCCGGAAAAGTGCGCTGCGACGCTACGCACGCTGAAGGCACACCCGGGCCGGATAATCGCGTTCTTTCAACCGCACGGGTACGGCCCCTTGCGCCAGATGGGCACCGAACTGGCCGAAACCTTTGCCCGTGAACTGGGTCCGCAGGATGTCACGTTGCTGTGCGATCCGGTCTATTTCGGGGGGACTGTCGATCGCAGCGTAGGGAGCGAGCGCATCGTGGACATGATCCGCGACGCCGGCAGCCATGCTGAGCACCTGCCAACGCGCGAGGACGTGGCCAGCCGGATCCTCGCCCTTGCCCGCGCTGGCGACCGGGTGGTGGTGATGGGCGCGCGCGATGACACGCTGACAACCTACGCCCGCGACCTGCTGGCTCGGCTGCCTTGACCGTCTATCGCCAGGCTGCCGGCCATGTCCGCCTGCTGCTGGCGGTGACCGCTTTGGGCGTCGTGGTGACCATCGCCTTCGAGCGGCAGTTCGGCCACAGCCTTGTTCCCTTCGCAATCACCTCGGTGATCCTGCTGCTCGTCAATCTCAGGATCGGGCGCTACAACTGCCCGCGCTGCCGCAGCAACCTGTTCCTGCGCAAGGGCTTTGCCTGGCCCTGGCCCAACAAGGTGTGCAGCGAATGCGGGCTGAACCTGGAGGGTGACGCCCCGCGCAACTGATCAGTGCGCGCCCCCGGGGTGGCCCAGCTTCAGCACCTTGTGCAGCACGAAAACGATCACCCCGCCCAGCAGCAATCCGAACAGCGCGGAGGCGGCGGCATAACTGAACCAGCCGGTCACGCCCGCAAGCCCTCCCGATATGCCTTCGACCGCCGCCTGCACGCCGTGCGCCAGATCATACGGTGGGTGGAATCCTACCTCGTGCAGCCCGTGGATCACGATCCCGCCGCCGACCCACAGCATCGCCGCAGTGCCGACGACCGACAGGACCGCCAGCAACTTGGGCATTGCGGCGAGGAGGAATGCACCCACCTTGCGCGCCGCGGCGCCCGGCTTCTGCGACAGGTGCAAGCCGACATCGTCCATCTTCACGATCAGCCCCACCGCGCCGTAGACTGCAACCGTCACCGCGATACCGACCACGGCCAGCACCAGCGCCCGGGTGAGGAAGGTATCGGCCGCAACCTCGTTCAGCGTGATCGCCATGATTTCGGCCGACAGGATGAAATCCGTCCGGATGGCGCCGCCAACCCGCTCTCGCTCGAAGCGTTCGGGGTCTTCGATGGGATCCTCGAGCGTCTTGCCGTGCTTCTCGCCGCCGAGTTTTTCGATCACCTTTTCCGCGCCTTCATAGCACAGATAGGCGCCGCCCAGCATCAGCAACCAGATAACCAGCCACGGCAGAAATTCACTCAGGATCAGCGCGCCGGGCAACAGGAACAGCAGCTTGTTCTTCAGGCTGCCCTTGGCGATTGCCCATATCACCGGCAACTCGCGTGCCGGGGTCAGGCCCGTCACATAACCCGGCGTAACCGCCGCATCGTCGATCACCACGCCCGCTGTCTTGGTTCCGGCACGCCCGGCGGCGATGGAGATGTCGTCGATCGTCACCGCGGCCTTGCGGGCGATGATCGAGACGTCGTCGAGCAATGCGACCAGACCACCGGGCATGCGATTCTCCTGAAAACAAAGGTGGACCGGCCCTGCCCGGCGCGCGCCATGCTCGCAAGCCTTGCATTACGCGGCGATCGCGCTATGTGCGCCGCTTCCTGGTACGCCGGGATCGAAGAAAGCCGGAGGGGCCCCGCAATCCCGCGGACCAGTCAGCGATCGGCATTGCAATTGAAGGAACGCGAAGCATGGCTCTGTACGAGCATGTCTTTCTCGCGCGTCAGGATCTGAGCCAGGCTCAGGTCGATGCGCTGGCGGCAGCTGCCACCGAAATCGTCGAATCGAACAATGGCAAGGTCACCAAGACCGAGACCTGGGGCCTCAAGTCCCTCGCCTACAAGATCGACCGCAACCGCAAGGCGCATTTCGTCATGCTCAACATCGAGGGCCCCGGCGCCGTCGTGGCCGAGCTTGAGCGCCAGACCCGCATCAACGAAGACGTCATCCGCTACCTCACGATCCGTGTCGACGAGCACGAGACCGGCCCGAGCGTGATGATGCGCAAGAACGACCGCGACAAGAAGCGTCGCGATGCACGCGAGGAGCGCGACTGATGGCCCGCCCGTTTTTCCGCCGCCGCAAGACTTGCCCGTTCTCGGCCAAGAATGCACCGAAGATCGATTACAAGGACACCCGTCTGCTGCAGGGCTTCATGTCCGAACGTGGCAAGATCGTGCCCAGCCGCATCACCGCGGTCAGCGCCAAGAAGCAGCGCGAACTCGCCCAGGCGATCAAGCGTTCGCGCCAGATCGGCCTGCTGCCGTACGTCGTGAAGTAAGGGGAGACTGAACATGGATATCATCCTCCTCGAGCGGATCGAGAAGCTCGGCAGCATCGGCGACGTCGTGACCGTCAAGGACGGTTACGCCCGCAACTTCCTGCTGCCCCAGAACAAGGCGCTGCGCGCCAACGACGCCAACAAGAAGGTCTTCGAGGCCAACCGCGAGCGTCTGGAAAAGGAAAACGCCGAGAAGCGTTCGACTGCCGAAACCCAGGGCGAAAAGGTCGAGGGTGCCGAAGTCGTGCTGATCCGCGCATCGTCGAACGCCGGCCAGCTCTACGGTTCGGTCAGCGTCCGCGACATCGTTGCGGGTCTGGCCGAACAGGGCCACCAGATCGACAAGCGCCAGGTCATCATGGGCCAGCCGATCAAGTCGATCGGCATGCACGACGTCACCGTCGCGCTGCACCCTGAAGTCCACGTCACGGTGAAGGCCAATGTCGCCCGTTCGGACGACGAAGCCGAACTGCAGCGCCAGGGCGTCGACGTCCTCGCGCAGATGTTTGAAGACGACCAGGCAGCAGCCGAAGAACAGGCTGAAGCCAACCGCATCGATGCAAACCTCGAGCCGGGCGAAATTCCCGCCGAACTGCTCGAAGAGCGCGACGGCGACGACGCCTGATCGATCTGCGCCTCGCCTTCGGGTGGAGCGAAACGACAAAAATGGGCGCGGTCCTTCGGGATCGCGCCCTTTTTGCGTCTGCCTTTGTCAACCGGCACAGGCCGCGCTATCGGCCCTCGATGGAATCAGTCGACACGATCATCGAACAACTCGCCGCGATTCACGCAGAGGCGGTGGAACGGCTACGCGCGGATGTCATGGCATTCGGCCGCGACGGCTCGCTGCCTCCTGCAGAGCGCCGCCGCGATGGCAGCTATGCCTATCCGGAACTGGTGCTGCATTTCCTCGGCGGCGCCCAGCCCGACGATCGCAGCCGCGCTTTTGGCCGCTTGAACACCGCCGGGACATACGCGACCACCGTCACCCGGCCGCAGCTGTTCGAGGCTTATCTGCGCGAACAGCTCGAACTGCTGGCCGGCGATTACGAGGTCACGCTGGAGGCCCGCCGCTCTCGCCAGGAAATTCCCTTTCCCTATGTCCTTGACGGGGAAGCCGGGGCGGAACTCGCCGGGATCAGCCCCAATGAAATCGCCCGCCATTTTCCCGCGACCGAGCTGGCCGACATCGGCGACGAACTGGCCGACGGGATCGAACTGGGCGGCCCTGGCGATGCCATCCCCCTGTCGCTGTTCGATGGCCTGCGAACCGATTTCAGCCTCGCGCGCCTTGCGCATTACACCGGCACCCGGCCGGAGGATTTCCAGCGCTTCATCCTGTTCACCAACTATCACCGCTACGTGGACGAATTCGTCGACTGGGCCGGCGCAATGCTGGGGCGCGACGGTTATAGCGCGCTGTCGGGCGCGGGCGGTCTCTACCTCGAGCAGCCGACGGAGAACGCCCGCTTCCGCCTGTCGGACACCGCTTGGCGCCGACACCAGATGCCTGCCTATCACCTGATCGGTGAAAACCGCGGCGGCATCACACTCGTCAACATCGGCGTGGGTCCTTCCAATGCCAAGACGATTTGCGATCACCTCGCCGTTCTGCGGCCCGAGGCCTGGCTGATGATCGGCCACTGCGGCGGCCTGCGACCGACGCAGAAGATCGGTGACTACGTTCTCGCCCACGCTTACCTGCGTGACGATCACGTTCTCGACCCGGTTCTGCCGCCCGAAATCCCCCTGCCCGCCATCGCCGAGGTGCAGCAGGCGCTGGCGACTGCGGCCGAGGAAGTCTCGGGCGAACACGGCAGCGATTTGAAGAAGCGCATGCGCACGGGCACTGTCGTCACGACCGACGACCGCAATTGGGAGCTGCGCTATACCCAGTCCGCCCGCCGTCTCAGCCTGAGCCGGGCAGTCGGCATCGATATGGAAAGCGCAACGATCGCCGCTCAGGGCTATCGCTTCCGTGTCCCTTACGGCACTCTGCTATGCGTCAGCGACAAGCCCCTGCACGGCGAAATCAAGCTGCCGGGCCAAGCCAACAAATTCTACGAAGAAGCAATTGCCGCCCATCTCCAGATCGGCGTCGCCGCGTGCCGGAAACTGCGCGCGGAGGGCAACCGGTTGCATTCCCGCAAGCTGCGGGCGTTCAACGAGCCGCCATTTCGATGATCAGGCCGCTATAAGGCGGAGAACCCGCTCGGCCACTTCGCGGGCAACGGTTGGTTTGGCCAGCACCGGCGCATTAAGGCTGCGCAAGTGTTCGCCCTGCCGGTCGAGATCGCCGGTATGCAACACGAACGGTATACCTGCCTTACGCAGTGCAAGGGCGACGGGTTCACACGTCGCGCCCTTGCCCAGGTTTACATCGAGCACAGCGGCATCGATCTGCTGCTGTTCCAGCAGTTCGAACGCGTCGGCGCATGTCGCTGCGACGCTCGCAGACGCCCCAGCGTCCTGAAAAGCGAACTGCAGGTCCATCGCGATAAACGGCTCGTCCTCGAGAATCATGACGCATTTCATGGGAGCGGCCTCGGTTATCGGGATATCGGGAGCGCGACCTGCGCGTGCAGGCCTTCGGGGCGCCACTCGCGCTTCAGCACGCCTTTGGAATAGGACAGCAATGTATCGGCGATGCCGAACCCGGTGCCGCTGGTTTCCGGGTCGCCCTCAATCTCCGGGCCACCGGTCTCGACCCAGTCGATGACCAGCGTGCCGCGATCGTGGCTGTCGTTGTCGTGTCGCCACGAAACATTGATCCGGCCTGTGTCGTTCGACAACGCCCCATATTTCGTTGCGTTGGTCGCCAATTCGTGCAGCGTCAGCCCCACGGTCGAGATGGCATTAGGCTCCGTCCTAACGCCGTTCCCGACGAACGTGATCCGGTCGCCTTCCGGATCGTAGGGGCGCAGGACCGAACGGATCGCCTGGCCGACTTCGATCGTGCCAAGCGAGGCGTCGTCGAGCGTCGGTTCATAAGCCCGGCCAAGCGCCTGAACGCGGCGATTGATGCTTTCGGCAACGGGCACGGCGTCCATCGAACGTCCGGTGATGTTGACGATACCGCCGATCACCTGGAAGACGTTTTTGAGGCGATGGGATACTTCGCGCGCCATCGCCTTGGCATGGCGTTCTTCCTGCCGGGCGACATGTATATCTGTCACGTCCCATTGGCTTCCGAAGAAATACAGCAATTCGCCTTCCGGACTGTAGATCGGCCCCAGATGAAGGGCATTCCAGAACGTCGTGCCGTCCTTGCGGTAATTCAGCAGTTCGACGACCGCCACCTGTTCGCTGGCGATCGCGTCACGGAGCCGGGCGACTTGAGACGGGTCGGTACGCGGCCCCTGCAGAAAGCGGCAATTGCGCCCGATGATCTCTTCCTGGGCATAACCGGTCAGCCTTTCGAAGGCCCGGTTGCAGAAGATGATCGGCTGGTCGGGCTTGTTCGGGTCCGTCAGGCAAACGGACATGCGCGTCTGCGCCATGGCCTGTTCGAACAGCAGGCCCGTCGCCCCGGCAAACCGTTCAGTCGGCTCAGGCCCGCCGGGCCGGGCTACCCCGACTTCGTTAGGCGAATAATTTTCTTTTGAATCCCCGTCATCATGGTCCGAATTCATCTGGTCATCCGTTCCATGCTGCGATTTCACTCCGCGTTAAGTGTTCGCCCAACGCGACCACACACCTAACGCACGGCGTGGCAAGTTGCTCCTCACCGTGCGTAAAATCAGGACCAATAGCGTTCTTCACCCTTTGCCCTTCGTCTTGGTACCGCCCTTTTTCGCATTCGCGGCAATAAAATCGATGATCATACCCGCCACGTCCTTGCCGGTGGCCGCTTCGATCCCTTCGAGGCCGGGCGAAGAATTGACTTCCATGATCACCGGACCGTGGTTGGAACGCAGCATGTCGACACCGCATACGTTCAGCCCCATGCGCTTGGCCGCGCGCACTGCGGTCGACCGTTCTTCCGGGGTGATGCGGATGACCTCGGCACTGCCACCGCGGTGCAGGTTGCTGCGGAAATCGTCGGGCGCGCCGGTGCGTTTCATCGCGGCGACGACCTTCCCGCCGATTACCAGGGCGCGGATGTCGGTACCGCCGGCTTCCTTGATGAATTCCTGCACCAGAATATTGACGTTGGCACCGCGAAACGCCTCGATGACCGACTTCGCGCTGCCTGCCGTTTCGGCCAGCACCACGCCGATGCCCTGCGTCCCTTCCAGCAGCTTGATGACCACCGGCGGCCCTTTGACGGCGCGAATGATCTCATCGGTCTGCCGGGGATCATGGGCGAACGAAGTGAGCGGCAGGCCAAGTCCATGCTTGGCCAGGATCTGCATCGACCGCAACTTGTCGCGGCTGCGCCCGATCGCGACGCTTTCATTGAGCGGCCAGACGCCGCTCATTTCGAACTGGCGCAAAATGGCCAGGCCATAATGCGTCACCGATGCACCGATCCGCGGAATGACCGCGTCGTAACCGTTCACCTGTTCGCCGTTGTACTGCACGGTGGGGCGGTGGCTGGCGATATGCACGGTGCATCGCAACGTGTTGAGCACGTCGAGAGTGTGCCCGCGCGCCTCGGCCGCTTCGACCAGGCGCCGGTGCGAATACAGCGCGGGATTTCGCGCCAGCATCGCGATTTTCATGCGTTCATTCCTTCGGACGGAGCAGCGGCGGCGACTGCAGCCACGATCTCCCCGCATCAACGAGGAACCTGCGCCTTAGTGCCGTGCGCCCGATAAGCAGGGGGAATTGCATGTCCGATCGGTCTGCCAGGCTGATCTCGGCACGAAATTCGATGCCGCCGATACGGATCGGCGTCTTGACGATCAAGCGCATTTGCGTGTCGCCATTCGAACTGGTGATCCCGCGATGATCCACATGGATCGCCTCGCACACGTGGCGCACGTTCTGCCGGGGGAAATCGACCGCGAAACGGACGAATTCCTCCCCGTCGCGATCATAGCGATCGAGCACCGTGGCGTGAAGCGACGAGGTCCGCGCGCCGGTATCGATCTTCGCCGGTACCGCGCGCAAACCCAGATCGGGCAGGTCGACCAGCTCGCGCCAGCCGACCAGCCGTTTCCCGCCGTGAGCGTCAGTCATCGCTCGACCGCGTCAGGACCGCGTCACCAGCCCTGCGTCTTGCCGCGGTTCTGCTTGTCGAGCCAGGCCTTCAACGGAGCGAAGTATTGCGCCATTGCCTTGCCGCTCATCTCGCGAGTGCCGGTAAAGGCTTCCAGCGCGTCCGGCCAGGGCTTCGACGCACCCATCTCAAGCATCGCATTGAGCTTCTGCCCGACTTCCTTGTTGCCATAGAAAGAACAGCGATGCAGCGGCCCCTTCCATCCGGCCTGCTTGCACGCGGCTTGAAAGAACTGGAACTGCAGCACGCGGGCGAGGAAATAGCGCATGTAAGGCGTATTGCCCGGGATGTGGTACTTCGCGCCCGGATCGAACGCATTTGCCGGACGATCGCCCGGCGGCACGATGCCCTGGTATTCGGTCTTCAGGTCGACCCAGGCCTGGTTATATTCGGCCGGAGTGATCGACCCGTCGAACACGCCCCAGCGCCACTTGTCGACCAGGAGGCCAAACGGCAGGAACGCGACCTTGTCCATCGCTTCACGCAGCAGCAGGCCGATGTCCTTGTCGGCGCTTGGAACCTGTGACCGGTCGAGCAGTCCGATCTGGACGAGATATTCCGGCGTGATCGACAGCGCGACCATGTCCCCGATCGCCTCGTGGAACCCGTCGTTCGCACCGTTGAGGTGCAGGTAGGACTGATCCTTGTAGGCACGCTGGTAATAGTTGTGGCCAAGTTCGTGGTGGATGACCTTGAAGTCGTCTCCATTCTTCTTGATGCACATCTTGATGCGGATATCGTCCTTGTTGTCGATATCCCATGCGGAAGCGTGACACTGCACCTCGCGGTCGGCGGGCTTCACGAACAGCGAGCGTTCCCAGAAGGTCTGCGGCAGAGCCTCGAACCCGAGCGAGGAAAAGAAGTTCTCGCCCGCCTTGACCATGTCGATCTCGCTCATGCCCTTGGCCGCGATCAATTCGGTCAGGTCGTAACCAAGATCGCCTGCACCCTCGGGCGCGACCAGCGGATAGATGTTACCCCATTCCTGCGCCCACATGTTGCCGAGCAGGTCGGCGCGGATCGGGCCAGTGGCGGGCTGCACGGCGTCGCCATGCTTCTCGTTCAGCTTGGTGCGGACGTAGGTATGCAGCGCGATGTAGAGCGGCTTGAGATCGTTCCAGATCGCATCGGCCGTGCGCGCGAATTCCTCGGGCGGCATGTCATAGTTCGAGCGCCACATTGCGCCGGTGTCGGAAAAGCCCAACTCCTTCGCACCTTCGTTGGCGATCGACACCATTCGGGCGTAATCGTCCTTCATCGGCGCGCCGACATTGGTGTGCCAACTCGACCACATTTCGGCGAGCTCGGCGGGGGTGCGTTCGAGATTGCCCATCTCGGCCTCGATATCGCTGCCCGACATCGGCTTGCCGTTCAGCGTCCCCTGCCCCTTGGCATATTGCGAGGAGAGGTTCGTCGCGATGGTGTTGAGCTCCGTCGCAGCGCCCGGCGTGGTCGGCGCGGGCAGGACGATCCCGGTGCGAAGGATCGTCAGCTTGCGCTGCACCACGGGGTCGAGAACGGGTACTTCGGCATACTTCGCTGCCTCAAGTGCATACTTGACCGATTTTTCCGTGCCGACCGCATTGATCGCGGCCGTCAGGATGTCGGTATCGTGGGTGACGAAATTGGCGTTCACCCAGTTCACCCGGCTCGCTTCGACAGAATAATCGAACAGGTCCTTCTCAACCGCGGCGACCCAGTCGGCGGCGCCCTGCGGGGTGAGCGGGAAACCGGGCGCGGCGGTGGCCGCTTGCGGGGCAGCGCCCTGGGCCGCGGCAGGCGCAGCCAGCGCGAAAGCGAGCGCGGAAAGCGCAACGGATGCGAATTTCATGTCAGTCCTCTCACGGGAATTCTAAACAGGTTACGATTGGTACCGGTTTGAACCTGCCGACAGCCTTAATCAACCGTCAGCCGGGGTTTTTCGACGTACGACCAGCCCGGCGATGATGCCGACGAAGGTCACCACCCAGGCGACGATCTTGACCGGCCCCACCCAGGCCGCGATTGCGGACAGTCCATCGCTGCCGCGTTGTTCGAGCAACTGCATGAACTGGGCGATCGTTTCGGTATAATCGGCCACCACGAACAGCGCCGAGGCTGCAATGATCAACATGCCGAGCCGGCGCAGCTTGCGCGCGGAATGCTCCATGAACGCAAGTCCGCCATACCATGCGCCGAGGCCATAAACCCCGATGAACACGAGGTCGCCGATGATTGCGGTCCGCGCCCGTTCGTACAGGCCTGCCGCGATCCAGGCGCGCTGGATACGGTCCACTTCGGCTGCATCGCCGGCAGCCTGATGGTCGAGGATGCCGCCGGGTACCTCCGGTATGGCCAGTGGCCAGCTCAACCAGATGACGAATGCGAACAACGCGAGACCGGCGGGCCAGTACCGGCGGAACGCGCGCTCGTTCGCGTTCAAGCGAGAAACTCCACCAGCGCATCGCCCATCGCGCCTTCGGTGACGGAGGACATGTGCGTGCCGGGAATTTCGACGTAGCGCGCGTTTGGAAGTGTTTCGGCCAACCTGGGCGCCGAACCGTTGTCCTGATCCTTGTCTCCGCACAGCACCAGCGTCGGCATGGTGATCGCAGCCAGTTCCGTCACGTCGGTGTCGTCCACCGCCTGCAGCAGCAGCTTGGCCGCGGCGCGATCGACCTCCATCGTCTTCATGAAGCTGACCGCCATGAAGGCCGGGTCGCCGCGCTTGACCTCATCAAAGCGATTGATCGCATCGATGAAGAATGCCGAACGCCGGTTCCAGCCGGCCAGCCCTTCCAGCCCCATTCCCGCCAGCACCAGCTTGCGCGGTTTCAGCCCTCCGATAACCGCCCGCGCTGCCGTGCGCGCGCCGAGCGAGAAGCCGGCGAGGTCATAATCCTCCAGACCCAGTTTCGCGACCAGTGCCGCCGCATCGCGTGCCAGCACGCCTTTGGGATAGGCTGCCGGGTCGTGCGGTTTCCCGCTCGCCCCGTGCGCGCGCAGATCGGGCATGATCGCCTCGAACCCGGCGTCGGCCAGTTTCTGCGCATGACCGAACCGCAGCCAGTTCATCTCCGCGCTGGAGAACAATCCGTGGAGCATCAGCACCGGTCGCCCAGCGCCGAGCCGGTGGACGGCGATTTCCGTGCCGTCGAACGAGGCGACGCGTTCCGATCGAACTCCGGTCATTGCGGCACATCCAGCCCGGCGGCCTTCCAGCGGGTGGCAATGCTTTCGGTCTGGTCGCTGCGCTGACGCGGCAGGCCGGAGGTATCGAGCCACGCCTCGTGCAGGCTCTCCGCCCCGGCGTGCAATGTCGGCCTGAAATCCGATGGGTCGTCGAAGCTGCCGAAAGTGAGGTCCATCTTGTCGTGTCCGTTGAATTGAAACCCGAGCGGTGATCCGCATTGCGAGCAGAACGGGCGCCGGGCGATTGGCGAGCTTTCGTACCAGTCGGGCTGCTGTTCCCATGTTACCGCCGTTACCGGCAGGAACACGAAGGTCGCGGCAAAACCGCCAGTGGCCTTCTGGCACATCCTGCAGTGGCACAGGTAAGCTGCGGCCTCGCTCACATCGGCCGTGTAGCGCACCCGGCCGCACTGGCAGCCGCCAGTCTTGATCGCACGTTCCGTCATCGGGGAACCAGACCTTTCTGCTTCATCCGCCACGTGGCCATCGCAATACGGTCCTGCCCGAAGAACGGTTCGCCATCGAAGACCAGCGTCGGCACGCCCCAATGCCCCGAGCTTTCCAGTGCCTGCTGGTTCGCAGCAATTTCTGCGTCGAGTGTTTCGGCATCTCGAACAACCTCGGCCTCGATGGCAGCAGCATCCAGACCCGCGCGCTGCAAGGCTCCCGCTAGGTGCTCGCCTTCGTTCCAATCTTCCCGGCCGCCCCAGATCAGCATCCCCGCCTCATGCGCAAAGCACAGCCCTCTGCCCCGCCGCGCCGCCGCCTGCCCCATGCGCGTGACCCGCCGGATATGCGGCTGTTCGGTCGCGATCTGCCGCGTGGCCACGTCCTGCACGATCGGATCGGGGCGCGGCGGACCGAAAGGGATGCCTTCGAACTGCGCCACGCGCATCATGTCCAGCATAGTATAGCGCAGCCAGTTGGGATGGTTGCGCTCAAAGAAATCGGGTTGCCTGATCGCGAGCGGATAGACAGGACGTAGCGCGATATCGACGGCATATTCCTCTGCCAGCGCACGGTAACGGCCCACCGCGAGGTAGCTGTATGGGCTGCGAAAGCTGAAGTAGAGTTCGGCGGCGAGCGTCATTCCAACACTGTCGCGCAGCTTAGCGGAAGAAGCAATTCACCCCGGCATAAAGCTGCATGACCCGCGCTTCGTCGCCCTCGCCCGACAGGAAGCCGCCGATGGTGCCGCCATCGCTGCTGGCATATTCGAATTCGCCCTCCAGCGTGCTTTGGCTGACCAGCGCGGCACTGCGCTCGCGCTTGATCGCGCCCAGCGTGCTGCCGAGGAGGACCCCGTCCACGGTTACTGCGTCCGCTTCCGGGCCCGCCAGCCAGCCGACGAACACGCCGTCGAGGAAGTTGAGGGTAAGGTCGCCAAACTTCGCAAACTCCATCGCGCCTGCCCCGCATTCGGCATTGGCGCTGGTCGCAGCATCGCCCAGCTCCGTGCCGACCGCCGCTATCACAGCGGCCTTGGCATTGCCGAAGCGGAGCGGCGCAGCGCGTTCGCCATCCACGATGATCCCATCGGCAAACAGCGTCAGCCGGGGTGCGGCCGCGGCCGGAACTGCGACCGGCGGCGGAACGGGTTCGGCTGGCTTCGCTTCCGCTGTCCGGGCAGCGCGTTCACCCTCAGGGGCCTGCTCGCCGCAAGCGGCCAGCACTGCCAGGATCGCGATCACCGCAGCCCGCACGGCGATCACCCCTTCTTGAGGTGCCTGCGCCCCAGAAGTTCCGCGATCTGGACTGCATTCAGCGCGGCACCCTTGCGCAGGTTATCGCTTACGCACCACAAGGTGAGGCCGTTCTCGACCGTCGGATCCTCGCGCACGCGGCTGACGTAAGTGGCACCGTCGCCTGCGCTTTCGATCGGGGTTACGTATCCGCCATCCTCGCGCTTGTCGACGAGCATAACGCCCGGCGCCTCGCGTAGCAGATCCTGTGCCTGTTCAGCCGAAATCTCGCGTTCGAACTCGATGTTGATCGCTTCCGAATGGCCGACGAACACCGGCACGCGCACGCAAGTGGCGTTGACCTTGATCCGCGAGTCGAGGATTTTCTTGGTCTCGACCACCATCTTCCATTCTTCCTTGGTCGAACCGTCGTCCAGGAAGCTGTCGATGTGCGGGATTACGTTGAACGCGATCTGCTTGGTGAACTTGCGCGGTTCGACCTGGTCGCCCACGAAAATGGCGCGGCTCTGTTCGAACAGTTCATCCATCCCCGCCTTGCCCGCGCCGGAAACCGACTGGTAAGTGCTGACGATCACGCGCTTGATCCCTGCCGCATCATGCAGCGGCTTCAGCGCCACGACCATCTGGGCGGTCGAGCAATTCGGGTTGGCGATAATGTTGCGCGCCTTGTAACCGTCGATCGCGTCAGGGTTCACCTCGGGCACGATCAGCGGCACGTCGGGGTCCATGCGGAACAGCGAAGAGTTGTCGATTACCACGCAACCGGCGGCCGCCGCCTTGGGTGCATATTCCTTGGCCGGGCCGCTGCCGGCGGCGAACAGGGCGATGTCCCAGCCGGCGAAGTCGAAATGCTCGATGTTCTTGCACTTGAGCATCCGTCCGGTGTCACCGAATTCGACTTCGGTCCCGGTGGAACGTGACGATGCAACCGCTGCGACCTCGTCACAAGGAAACTCGCGCTCCGCCAGGATCGCCATCATTTCGCGCCCGACATTGCCCGTCGCGCCGACCACTACCACCCGGTAACCCAATTCAACGCCTCCACTTGGTTCGGCGCCGAGATAGCGTGCGCGGGGGCAAGCGCAATGGCAGATGCGCTTGGGCGGGCTGAAGCGCTACTCCGGCGGGGTCACCCCGTGCGCTTCGAGGAAGCGGAAGACGGTGTTGTAGCGGTGCGGGGAGATTTTCTCTCCGCTCACCCGGTGGGTGTAGCCAGGGTACAGCATCATTTCGAACGGGACGTTGGCGGCTTGCATTGCAGCGATGACCTCGGTCGCGTTTTCGAATACCACGTTGTCGTCGGCCATGCCGTGGATGATCAGCAGCGGGTCGGTGATCTTTGCCGCATTCGGAATGGCCGACCCGATGCGATAGGCATCGGAATTTGCCTGCGGCGTCCCCATGAACCGTTCGGTATAATGGGTATCGTACAATTCCCACTTGGTCACCGGCGCACCCGAAATCGCGGCCGCATAAAGCCCCGGATCGGCCTGGAGCATCAGCAGGCTCATATACCCGCCGTACGACCAGCCGTCGGTCGCGATCTTGGCCGGATCGACGAACGGCAGCGTCTTGAGATATTCCGCGCCCATTTTCTGGTCGCGCACCTCGACCGTTCCCATTGCGCGGTAGATCGGCTGTTCGAACGCAACACCCCGATTGGCGCTTCCCCGGTTGTCGAGCGCGAACCAGATGTAGCCCTTGTCGACCACTGCCTGGCGCAAGGCTCCATCCCAGCCCTTGCCTACGACCTGTACGCCAGGGCCGCCGTAGTGGTAGAAATAGACCGGATAGCGCTTGCCCGGCTCTATTTCGGGCGTGACCATCTCCCAGTGCAGTTCGGTGCCATCCTCAGCCTTCAGCGTGCCATACTGCGGCCCGCGATGGCCGGCGAGGTAAGGCGCGTAAGGATGATCGGCATCGAGGGCATTTTCCTCGATCCATGCCAGCCGCTCACCCGCCGCATCGGCCAGATAGGATTGCGGCGGCTGGACATCGTTGGAGCGGGTGACGAGCAGGGTCTGCCCCTTGTCGTCCATGCTGGCCGAATTGGCGAAGGCGGTGTCGGTAAGGCGCACTGGCTCGCCGCCCTCGCGGTAGTCGAGCGTATAGACCTGCTGCGCCAGTACGTCGTCCTTCGTGCCAGTGAAGAACAATCGACCCGCTGCCTGGTCCACACCGACCAGTTTGGTGACCACCCAGTCGCCTTTGGTGAGCTGCGTCCACCCGCCATCGGCATAGCGGTAGAGGTGGCCGAATCCGTCCCGTTCCGACCACCAGATCAGGCTGCCATCGTCGAGCCACTTGTAGTCGTCCGACAGATTGGTCCAATGCCCGGGCGCGGCCCGCTCGGTAAACAGGATGCGGCTTTCGCCCGTCGCCGGGTCGACCTCCAGCACGTCGAGGATGGTCTGCGCGCGGTCCTGTCGCTGGACATAGAGCTTGGAAGCATCCGGCGCCCAATCAACCCGCGCGAGGTAGATGTCTGTCTCGTCGCCCAGGTCGACTTCGACACGGTTGCCGCCATTCGGGTCCATCACGAACAATTGCACCAGAGCGTTGGCGCTCCCCGCGACGGGATAGCGCTGCTCGAACACCTTCGTCCCGGTCGCGCCGATCGCTGCGCGTGTGACGATCCCTACACCGCTCTCGTCGAAACGCTGGACTGCTATGCGCTTGTCACCCGGCGCCCACCAGTAACCCGTCAGGCGGCCCATTTCCTCCTGGGCGACGAATTCCGCCTCGCCCCAACGCACAGCTTCGTTCGCTTCCTCGGGCGTCACCGGCACAGGCTCACCGCCGACCGGTCCGACCCACAGCCGCCGGTCGCGGGCGAACGAGACGTAGCGCCCCTCCGGGCTCAGCTTCGGGTTAAGTTCGCTTGCCTCGGAATCGGTCAGCCGGGTGACTTCTCCCTCCAGACGCGCAAGGTAGAGATCGCCGTCGAGCGGCACCAGCACGCTGCGCCCATCGGCGTTCCACTGGTAATCGATGATGCCCTTCAAGCTGCCGACGCGCGCCCGCTCGCGCTGCATCTTTTCTTCTTCCGACAATTCGCGCCCAGTCCCCAGTTTGAGGCTGTCGACCAGCATCGACCACTGCCCCGCCTCGCGGTCATAACCCCACAGGTCATACCGTTCCTTGTCCTCGTCGCGGTTGCGCAGCAGCGTAAGCCAGCGGCCATCGGGTGACAGCTTCATCTGCCGCGGGGTAGTTCCGTCGAGACTGGGGCTGGCAAAGACCTGCTCGAACGTCAGGGTCGGCGGGGTCACGGGCGGATCCTGTGCGGCGATTGGAGCGGCGATGCTGAGCGATGTGGCGGCAAGCAGAACGGGCAAACGCATGGCAATCTGGGCAACCTCTCGATTATTCGTACCCCGTTCCTCGCAACCCGCCGCCGCCAGCGCAACGAAAAAGGGCCGCCTGCTTCTGCGAGGGGGCCCCAACAAGAAAGGGCGGCCCCCCTTGCGAGGCCGCCCTTCCGCTTGTTCGGTTGAGCCGGGCTTACGCCTTCGGCGCGTTTACCTTGCGTTCGGCAATACGGGCCGACTTGCCGGTCCGGCCGCGCAGGTAATAGAGCTTCGCCCGGCGCACGACACCGCGGCGGACCACGGTGATCGAATCGACGATCGGCGAATAGAGCGGGAACACGCGCTCCACGCCTTCGCCGAAGCTCATCTTGCGGACGGTGAAATTGCTGCCCATGCCCCGGTTGGAGCGGGCGATCACGACGCCTTCGTAGTTCTGGACGCGCTCGCGCGTGCCTTCGACCACCTTCACGCCGACGCGCACGGTGTCACCGGCGCGGAATTCGGGAATATCCTTCCCGAGGTTCTCGATGGCTTCTGCCTCGAGCTGCTGGATCAGGTTCATCGACCTATGGTCCCTAGTCTTTTCGCCGCGCGCCAGAGGCAGGTCGGTCCCGAACGTCGGTGTGACGCTCCCAAAGGTCCGGCCTGCGTAACCGTGTGTCTTCCTCGGCGCGGTGTTTCCGCCACGCCGCGATCTTCGCATGATCCCCCGATCGCAGCACTTCGGGGATCGTGCGCCCTTCCCATTGCTGAGGTCGGGTATATTGCGGGTATTCGAGCAGCCCTTCTTCGAAGGATTCCTCGGCCCCGCTGGAAGGCGCGCCCATTACGCCGGGAAGCAGGCGAATGCAAGCGTCGAGAATAGCCAACGCAGCAGGCTCTCCGCCCGACAGGACCACGTCTGCCAGACTGACCTGCTCGATATGGGGCCGCGCCTCGAACAGGCGTTCATCAAACCCCTCGAACCGCCCGCAGATCATCACCACGCCCGGCCCTGCTGCCAGCTCACGAATGCGCGCCTGCGTGATCGGCGTCCCGCGCGGCGTCATGGCGAGCACGGGGCGCCCTTCCCCGGTTCTGTCCAGCGCTGCTGCCAGCACATCGGGCTTCAGCACCATGCCTGCCCCGCCGCCTGCGGGCGTGTCGTCCACGGTCCGGTGTCTGTCGGTCGCAAAATCCCTGATCTGAACCGCCTCGCATGCCCAGTCCCCCCGCTCGAGCGCGCGCCCGGCAAGCGAAATGCCCAGTGGCCCGGGAAACATCTCGGGATAGAGCGTCAGGATGGTGGCAGCAAAGGTCATCGGCTGCGCCCTTAGGCTCGGATAACCGGCAATACCACCCGGTGGATGGCGAACCTTCAGGCCAGGCGCTGACCGGCCTTTGGCGTGTTGGTCGGCACGAACCTGCCGACCACACTCGATGCAACCACACCGAACACCACAAGTCCGCCTGCGGCGAACAGGTCCATGCTCTGCAACGTGACGCTGTCGGCAGCGTTGATGCGGATTCCGAGAACCGCGGCGATTGGCGCGGCACCGGCAAACAGGTGGCGCAAACGCGGGCCGATCATCGGCGAAATCTTGGCAACGGCGATGCTGAGGCCGGCCGTCATGGCGCCATATGCACCGATCAGAACTGCGACATTGTCCAGCATGACCTCAACCTTTCCCTTCCCCGCCGCAGTGTCGATACGACAACACTGAATGCAATGACCGACTTGCCCCTCGTGGTCGCCCCATGCCAGACACTCGTCTACATTTGTAGGACCGCACTCTGCGAACGGCGTTGCTGACAGCAATTCGGTCGACCAGCGGCACACCTGACATTGCCGGAGCATGTTCGCATGAAGATCGACGACTGCATCATCATCGGCGCGGGCCCCGCGGGCCTCACCGCCGCGATTTACCTTGCGCGCTATCACCTCTCCATTCGTCTGTTCGACAGCGGCGAGAGCCGGGCGGCGTGGATTCCATGCACACACAACCACGCCGGCTATCCTGACGGCATCGCGGGCACGGAACTGCTGCGCCTGATGCGCGAGCAGGCGCGCAAGTATGGCGCAATCCGCGAGGAGAAGCGGGTGACGCATCTCGCGCGCACCGGCGACTGCTTTGCCATCGGCACCGACAGCGGAACTTACCGCGCGCGGTCGGTTCTGCTGGCAACCGGGGTCGTAAACCGGCGCCCCGATGGAATCGACGCCATCCATGATGAGGCGCTGGCGCGCGGCCTGTTACGCTATTGCCCCGTGTGCGACGGTTATGAAGTCACCGACAAACGCATCGCCGTGCTCGGGACCAGTGATCACGGCACGGCCGAGGCGCTGTTCCTGCGCGGGTTCACGCGCGACGTGACGCTGGTGTGCCCCCATGGCGATCACGATCTCGACGCGGAATGTTCGGCCAAGCTGGACGATGCCGGGATTGCGCGCGTAGCGGGGCCCTGCGGCGGTTACGCGATCGAAGGAGAACGGATCGGGTTCGACACCGCAGAGGGGCGAATGACATTCGACAGCGCATATCCCGCGCTGGGCAGCCATATCCGCTCCGAACTGGCCGAAATGGCCGGGGCAAAGTTGAATGATGAACGCTGCATCGCTGTCGATCGGCACATGGCGACCAGCGTGCCCGGCCTCTATGCCGCAGGAGACGTGGTCATCGGCCTCGACCAGATCAGCCATGCCATGGGTCAGGCCGGTGTGGCGGCGACCGCGATCCGCAATCGACTGGCGGAGGAACGTCCGCTCAGGCGCTAGTCGACAAAGGCGCTGTCCACGATCAGGCGTGTCGCATTCCATTCGGGCACGGCCTGCGGGGTGAGCGGGACCATGAACTTCTTGCCATCGGGCTTCTCGATCTCGACGATGTCGGTGGCGCCGAAGTTCTCCACGGCGCACACACGGCCCACAGCCTCGCCGGCCTCGTTGACGACCGGGAGGTCGAGCAGGTCGGAGAAGTAGAATTCCCCGTCCGCCAGCGGCGGCAGGGTGTCGCGCGATACCGTCAGCGTGGTGCCACGCAAAGCCTCGGCAGCGTTACGATCCGCAATGCCGGTGAAACGGGCGATTGCGCCGCCCTTGCCGTCGCTGCGCAGCTTCTCCAGCCGCAGCGCGCCCTGGTTGAAGGCCTTGTGCGCCAGCAGCGCATCGAGGCCTTCGCCCAGCAGTTTCAGGCGGACCTCGCCCGTCACACCGTGCGCACCAGTGACGGCTGCAAGGGTAACGGGCTGGTCCGGCACGGGGGCTTAGCCCTCGGCCTTTTCTTCGGTCGATTCCTCGGCAGGAGCTTCCTGCGCAGGGGTTTCATCCGCCGGGGCTTCCTCGGTTACCGCTTCGGCCGGGGCCGCAGCGGCGGCCTTGGCCTCTTCCTCGGCAGCCTTGGCGGCTTCAGCGGCTTCGGCAGCCTTGGTCGCCTTTTCCTCGGCGCGTTCCTTGGCGGCGTCGCCCGGTTCACCCTTCTTCGGGTTGTTCCGCGGTGCCCGCTCGAGGACGCCCGCGGCGTCGAGGAAGCGGTGGACGCGGTCGGTCGGCTGGGCGCCAACGCTCAGCCAGTGGCGCGCGCGGTCTTCGTTGAGCTTCACGCGCTCGCCCGAATCCTTGGGCAGCATCGGGTTGTAGGTGCCGATCTGCTCGAGATACTTGCCGTCACGCGGGCTGCGCGAGTCCGACACGACGATGCGGTAATAGGGACGCTTCTTCGCGCCACCGCGCGACAGACGGATTGCAACTGCCATGATACTTACCTTTCCAATCTAACTTGCTGTAAAACGATTATCTCTTCGAACCTGGAAGCCCCGGCAGGCCCGGCGGCATCCCGCCGCCCGGGCCGCCCAGGCCGGGCATCGCGGCGCCCATGCCGCCCTTGCCGAACAGAGCGCCAAGGCCCTTCAGGCCACCCATCTTCCTGATCTGCTTCATCGCCCGCGACATTTCCTGATGCATCTTGAGCAGGCGATTGACGTCCTGCACTTCGGTGCCCGATCCCGCCGCGACGCGCTTCTTGCGCTTGGCATTGAGCAGTTCGGGCCGCTTGCGTTCGGCCGGGGTCATCGACCCGATGATCGCGTCCATATGGACCAGCACCTTGTCGTCGACACCGCTTTGCGCCATCGCGGCCTTGGCCTTCTTCATGCCCGGCAGCATCCCGGCGAGCATTCCCAGCCCGCCCATCTGCTGCATCTGGCGCAGTTGCATGCGCAGGTCGTCGAGGTCGAACTGACCCTTCGCCATTTTCTTGGCGAGCGCCTCGGCCTCTTCTTCCTTGATCGTCGCCGCGGCCTTTTCGACCAGGCTGACGACGTCGCCCATGCCCAGGATACGTTCGGCAACCCGGCGCGGGTGGAAGGCCTCGATCGCGTCGAGCTTCTCGCCCGTGCCGGCAAACTTGATCGGCTTGCCGGTGACGTACCGCATCGACAGCGCTGCACCGCCCCGCGCATCGCCGTCCATCCGGGTCAGCACCACACCGGTCAGCGGGACTTCGTCGGTGAAGCTCTTGGCGACGTTGACCGCGTCCTGCCCGGTCAGCGAATCGACCACCAGCAGGACTTCGGTCGGGGCCGAGACGCTGGCGACCGCCTTCATCTCCGCCATCAACGCTTCATCGACGTGGAGGCGGCCGGCGGTGTCGAGCAGCAGCACGTCGAACGACTGGAGCCGCGCCGATTCCATCGCGCGACGGGCGATGTCGACCGGCTGCTGACCGGCGATGATCGGCAGCGTCGCGACGTTCACCTGGCCGCCCAGCACGGCAAGCTGTTCCTGCGCAGCGGGGCGATTGACGTCGAGCGACGCCATCAGCGCCTTCTTGCCGTGCTTCTCGCGGATCAGCTTGGCGAGCTTGGCCGTCGTGGTCGTTTTACCGGAACCCTGCAGGCCGACCATCATGATCACGACCGGCGGCTTTGCGTCCAGCGTCAGTCCGACGGTTTCTTCCCCGCCCAGCATCTGGACGAGCTCGTCGTTGACGATCTTGACAACCTGCTGGCCCGGCGTGACCGACTTCAGGACTTCGGAGCCGATCGCCTTTTCGGTGACGGCATCGACGAAGCGGCGGACCACCGGCAACGCGACGTCGGCTTCGAGCAGCGCCACGCGAACCTCGCGCATGGCATCGCGCACATCCTGTTCGGACAGCGCGCCGCGACCGCGCAGCTTGTCGAATACGCCGCCAAGGCGATCGGACAGGCTATCGAACATAGGCTCGCTCACTCCGATGCAGCGACCGCGGCCGCGTGAATGCAAAAACAGCCGGCGGACGAAAACTCGTCGGCCAGCTTGCAGCTTTCGCTACAAAAAATCAGGTGACTGGTGGAGCCTAGCGGGATCGAACCGCTGACCTCCTGCATGCCATGCAGGCGCTCTCCCAGCTGAGCTAAGGCCCCATTCAGTCAATTCGCGGGCCTGGGAGCCCGCCCCGCCATGTGGCGAGGACGCGCCCTTTATGGATGCGTCCTGCCATTGGCAAGGGATAAAATCAGTTATCGTTGTCTTCGTCGTCGCCGCCGGTGTCGACGCCCAAGTCGTCATCGTCGCCGATATCGACATCCGCGTCGGGACGGTTCTCTTCCTCGTCGACGTCAACATCGTCCAGATCGTCATCAGCCAGATCGCTGTCGGGCTCGACGTCCTTCTTCTTTTCTTCCTCGTACGGAATCGGCTGCTTCGACTTCAGCACCGGTTCCGGATCCCATTTCTCGCCGCATTCGATGCAGGTCACCGGGTCTTCCTGACCCAGATCGTAGAAGCGCGTGGCGCATTTGGGGCAGGAACGCTTGGTTCCCCATTCTGGCTTGGCCATTCACAAATCCTTAGAGCTGCCCACCCGGGCGGGCAGGGAAAATCACGTCGGCTTGATGGGTGCGGAATCGCCCTCAATCAAGAGCGCCGCGCGCCTTGCCATAGGGCAAGGGCGCTGTCAAAAGCCGCGCGCCTCAACCCACCCGCCACGAAAGTCCTGCCCTTGGCCGAACAGTCCGCCCCTCGCCGCTTCCTGCCGCAAGGTCCGTTGCGGGGCCGGCTTCGCGTGCCGGGCGACAAGTCGATCAGCCACCGATCGCTGATGCTGGGCGCGCTGGCAGTGGGCGAGACGCGCGTGACCGGCCTGCTGGAAGGGGAAGACGTGCTCGCCACCGCCGCCGCGATGCGCGCCATGGGTGCGAATATCGAGCGGCAGGGCGACAGCTGGTCGATCCACGGTGTCGGCGTCGGTGCACTGCTCCAGCCACGCGAGGCGCTCGACATGGGCAATTCGGGCACCTCGACCCGGCTGCTGATGGGCCTGATCGCCAGCCACGCGATCACTGCGCGCTTCGCCGGTGACGCCAGTCTCAGCAAGCGCCCGATGGGCCGAGTGATCGAGCCGCTTTCGCTGATGGGCGCGTCGTTCACCCCTTCCCCCGGCGGCACCTTGCCGCTGACCATGGAAGGCACCTTCCCGGCCGTGCCGATCGAATACCGTCTGCCGGTGGCGAGCGCGCAGGTGAAAAGCGCGGTCCTGCTCGCCGGGCTTAACACCCCCGGCATCACCACGGTGATCGAACCGGTGCCGACGCGTGATCATTCCGAACGCATGTTGCGCGGCTTCGGCGCGGAGCTGGAGTTCGAGGAGCTGGGCGGAGAGCGGATCATCCGCATCCATGGCGATGCCGAACTGCGCCCGCAGACGATCGAGGTGCCCGGAGATCCATCATCCGCCGCGTTCTTCATCGTGGCTGCCACCCTGATCGAGGGAAGCGACCTGATCATCGAGAACGTCGGCCTGAACCCCACCCGCGCCGGGCTGATCACGGTCCTGCGCCAGATGGGCGCCTGCATCGAGGAACTGAACCAGCGCGAAGTTGGCGGCGAGCCTGTCGCGGACTTGCACGTACGCCATGCACCGCTGACGGGGATCGAGGTCGACCCCGCCCTCGCCCCCAGCATGATCGACGAATTTCCGGTGCTGTTCGTAGCCGCGGCGTTGGCCAGCGGCACGACGCGCACGTCGGGGCTGGAAGAGTTGCGAGTGAAGGAATCCGACCGTCTGACCGCCATGGCCGATGCACTGATGCTCGCCGGCGCGCGCGTGATCGAAACCGAAGACGGCCTGACCGTTGAAGGCACCGGCGGCACGCCCCTTTCAGGCACCGAAGAAGCTGCGCAAGTCACCACGCACCTCGACCACCGTATCGCCATGAGCATGGCCATCGCCGGGCTGGCGAGCCGGGGCGGCGTCGCCATCGATGACAGCCGCCCGATCGCGACCAGCTTCCCCAATTTTATCTCGCTTCTGGAAACTGCTGCCCCATGACCCTTGCCCTCGACCCGCAGGTGGCGAACTGGATCGGCTTTGCCGGAACCTTTTGCATCATCGCCGCCTACGCTTACCTCACGTTTCGCGATGATCCGAACCCGTTCGTGCTCCATGGCACCAACCTTACGGGCGCAGCATTGCTGACCGTCTCACTGCTGGTTCACACCAATATCGCCAGCCTGGTGCTGGAAGGCTTCTGGGCCGCGATCGCGATCTACGGGCTGGTAAAGGCAGTGCGTACGCGGCGAGCACGGGCATGATCATCGCCGTCGACGGACCGACCGCTTCGGGCAAAGGCACGATCGCGCGCAAGCTGGCGCAGCGCTATGGCTTGCCGCATCTCGACACCGGGCTGCTGTACCGGGCCGTCGGGCGGCAGGTCGCGCTCATGGGGGGAAATCCGGACGATCCGGGCGACGCCCTTGCGGCAACGGAGTTTCCCGAAAAGCTGCTGGACGACCCCGTACTGCGCAACGAGGAAACCGGTGGGCTGGCCAGCAGGGTTTCGGTTCATCCTGCCGTGCGCGAGGAGCTGTTCCTGCGCCAGCGGGCGTTTGCAACCCAGCCAGGCGGTGCGGTGCTCGACGGGCGTGACATCGGCACGGTGATCGCGCCCGAGGCCCAGGTAAAGCTGTTCATCACAGCCAGCGTCGACGCGCGCGCGCGGCGGCGGTTTCGCGAAATGACCGAGCGCGGCATCCCAGCGACCCTCGACGCCATTGCCGAGGATTTGCGCCGCCGCGATGCCCGAGACACCGGCCGCAAGGACGCTCCCCTGCGCGTGGCCGAAGGCGCCTTTGTGATCGATACATCCGAAATGTCCCGCGAACAGGCGCTGGCTGCCGCGATCGAGGCGGTGGAATTGGCTGCGCGCTAAGCACAGAAACCGGTTTCCTACTCGGTGCACTGCGCCCAATATCGTGTGAATGAAGCATCGGATCCGCCTGCCCGACCGCGAAGTCCACACGTGCAGTCGCAAGGTTACGCCTTTTTCCGAGGGCAAGGCGACGGAAGCCACAGTTTTTCATTCCGGGTCGAGCGTGACAGCCCCACCCGCTTTCGCTTGCCTTTCGGACGCATTTCGCATAAGCGCGCGCCCGTCCATTCCAGCTTTGGCCAGAACGGACCTTCGCCGCGGCAAATCGGCCCGGCGGGGACACGGCCCTCTTGGCCCGTACCCGGCAATCCCGCCGGTGCGGAGAAAGACCCTGGCAAAACCAGTGGCCGGTAGCAAACGTGAAGGAACCTGAAATTATGGCTACTACAGCCAATCCCACCCGCGCCGATTTCGAGGCGCTGCTCAACGAACAGCTCGGCGGCGCCGGCGACGAAGGCTTTGAAGGCCGCGTCGTCAAGGGCACCGTGACCGCGATCGAAAACGGCTTTGCCATCATCGACGTCGGCCTCAAGAGCGAAGGCCGCATCGATCTCAAGGAATTCGCCCGGGGCGAGGACGACCAGACTCTCAACGTCGGCGATGAAGTCGAAGTGTTCGTCGACCGTGTCGAAAACGCCGATGGCGAAGCAATGCTCAGCCGCGACCGCGCTCGCCGCGAAGCTGCCTGGGACAAGCTCGAGAACGAATTCGGTGAAGGCAAGCGCGTCGAAGGCCGCATCTTCGGCCGCGTCAAGGGCGGCTTCACCGTCGACCTCGATGGCGCCGTGGCGTTCCTCCCCGGTTCACAGGTCGACATTCGCCCGGTGCGCGATGTGACCCCGCTGATGGACGTGCCGCAGCCCTTCCAGATCCTCAAGATGGACCGCCGCCGCGGCAACATCGTCGTCAGCCGCCGCGCGGTGCTCGAGGAAACCCGCGCCGAACAGCGCAGCGAACTGATCGACAAGCTGGCCGAAGGTCAGGTGATCGAAGGCGTCGTCAAGAACATCACCGATTACGGTGCGTTCGTCGACCTGGGCGGCATCGACGGCCTGCTCCATGTCACCGACATGAGCTACAAGCGCGTCAATCACCCGAGCGAGGTGATCGAGATCGGCCAGTCGGTCACGGTCCAGATCATTCGCATCAACGAGGAAACGCAGCGCATCAGCCTCGGCATGAAGCAGCTGGAAAGCGATCCGTGGGATGGCGTTGGCGCCAAGTACCCGGTTGGCGCGAAGCTGTCGGGCACCGTCACCAACATCACCGAATACGGCGCCTTCGTGGAGCTGGAACCGGGCATCGAAGGCCTGGTCCACGTTTCGGAAATGAGCTGGACCAAGAAGAACGTCCACCCCGGCAAGATCGTCTCGACCTCGCAGGAAGTCGACGTGATGGTGCTCGAGGTCGACAGCGACAAGCGCCGGATCTCGCTTGGCCTCAAGCAGGCCCAGCGCAACCCGTGGGAAGAGTTCGCCGAAAAGCACCCGGTTGGCTCGAAGGTCACCGGCGAAGTCAAGAACGCGACCGAATTCGGCCTGTTCATCGGCCTCGACGGCGACGTGGACGGCATGGTCCACATGTCGGACATCGCCTGGGGCATCTCGGGCGAAGACGCGCTGGCGCTGCACCGCAAGGGTGAAGAGGTCGAGGCAATCGTTCTCGACGTCGACACCGACAAGGAGCGCATCAGCCTCGGCATGAAGCAGCTCGAGAAGGGTGCACCGACCGAAGCCGGTTCGGGCAGCTCGCTCAAGCGTAACGAAACGGTCACCGTGACGGTCCTCGAAGTGCGCGACGGCGGCCTCGAAGTGCAGGTTGGCGAAGACGGGGCGACCGGCTTCATCAAGCGCAGCGACCTCGGCCGTGACCGCGACGAGCAGCGCCCCGACCGCTTCCAGGCTGGCCAGAAGGTCGACGCCATGGTCATCGGTTTCGACCGTTCGAAGAAGCCCAACTTCTCGATTAAGGCCCGCCAGATCTCGGAAGAGAAGGAAGCTGTGGCACAGTTCGGTTCGTCCGATTCGGGCGCATCGCTGGGCGACATCCTTGGCGAAGCGCTGAAGGCGAAGAAGGACTGAGGTCCAGCGTCAGTCCGGCGAAAGCCGGAATGACCGATCAGGCGAAGGCCCGCCGTCCCCTCGGGGAAGGCGGGCCTTTCCTACATGGGCCGACCGCCCTACGATGGCGGCCATGCTCCAGGTCCATCAGTTCCCGTGCCTTAGCGACAACTACGGCTTCCTCCTCCACGATCCGACCAGCGGTGAAACCGCAGCGATCGATACGCCCGACGGTGCGGAGTATCTGCGCCAGGCCGACGCGAAAGGATGGCGGATCACCCAGGTCTGGAACACGCACTGGCACCCCGATCACGCTGGCGGGAACGCCGCGATCGTCGCAGCGACAGGCGCGCGGGTGGTCGCTCCCGCGGAAGTCGAGAAGCTATCCCCGATCGACACGGTGGTGGGGAATGGCGACACGGTGGACCTGGGCGACTGGGAAGCGCGCGTAATTGACGTCTCCGGTCACACCAACGGACATATCGCATACCATCTGCTCAAAGCCGGGATCGCCTTTGTTGGCGACAGCGTGTTCGCGCTGGGTTGCGGCCGGATGTTCGAAGGCGAGCCTAAGCAGTTCTGGAACAGTCTTGACCGGATACGAAATTTGCCGCCTGAGACGCTGCTTTACTGCGCCCACGAATATACCCAGTCGAATGCCCGGTTCGCGCTCCACGCCGATCCGGACAACGTGGAATTGCAACTCTACGCCGCGGATATCGAGGCCCGTCGTGGTCGCGGCGAGCCGACCGTGCCGACCCGCCTGTCACGCGAGCTTGCCACCAATCCGTTTCTACGCGCTGACCGCGAGGAATTGCGTGATCGTTGGGGCGGTGCAACACCGGCAGAAACCTTCGCCCGGTTGCGCGCGGCCAAGGACAGTTTCTGAACCTGATGCACGCGCTGGTAGTCTCGGCACTGTCGCGGGACTTCTCCGGGATGAGCTTGGAACAGGTGGAGCAGCCTTCCCGCCGCCCGGGTGAAATTCTCGTCCGAGTATGCGCCGCGTCGTTGAACTACCCCGACCTGCTGATGACGCGGGGCGAATATCAGTTCAAACCCGATCTGCCATTCGTGTCGGGCCTGGAAATGGCGGGCGAGGTGATCGAATCGGATGGTACTTTTGCTGTCGGTGATCGCGTCATGGGAGGGGCGAAAACCGGCGCATTCGCCGATTACATCGCTCTGCCCGCATCTTCGGTGCGACACGTCCCGCATGGTCTTTCATGGGAAGCAGCCGCCTCGCTCGGTGCGGCCTATACCACTGCCTGGACCGCACTCGTCGAGCTGGGGGCTCTACAGCCTGGGCAGACAGTGCTGGTGCACGGCGCAAGCGGCGGGGTGGGGCTGGCAGCTTGCGACCTGGCCCGTGCGCTCGGAGCCAGAGTGATCGCAGCAACGCATCAGCACGAAAAAGTCTCACGGATCATGGCCGCGGTCGGCCCAGCCGCCATAATCCTCAACACCGGGCGCTTCCGCGATGAAATTGCCGCTTTGACCGACGGGAACCTGTGCGATCTCGTATTCGATCCTGTCGGCGGCGACGTGTTCGACAAGAGCACGCGCTGCGTGGCGTTTGGCGGCAAGCTGCTGGTGGTTGGCTTCGCCGGGGGACGCATTCCGCAGGTCGCCGCCAATATCCCGTTGATCAAGGGCTTTTCAATCGTTGGCGTCCGGGCTGGCGAATATGCGCGACGCTTCCCCGACCGGGGCGCGCGCATTGTAGCCGAAGTCGAGACGATGGCCACCAGGGGTGATATTACCCCCGTCATTGATCGAATCATCCCCCTGCCGCGTTGGCGCGAAGCCTTCGTTGCAATGGCGGCTGGCAAAATCGTCGGAAAGGTCGTGATTCAACCAGGATAAGGGTTTGCTTTAAGCAGTCCGGCCAGATGCGCCGCATTGTTTGCGACCATTTTTGCCGTCTCGATCACCTTCTTGGGCGACTTGTCCAAATCCTTGAAATCGACTGATCCCATTGCCTCGCCCACCCAATAACAGGCAGCGACTGCGGGGATGGTCCACCCCGTATCATTCAGGCTCTGAAACAACTGAGCGGACGAAAAATGAGCTCCGTCCTCGTTGCCAACAATAGCTGCAACAGCCACCTTACCGTAACTTGGCATCCGTCCCTGATCGTCGGTTTCTGACAGGAACGCATCCATGCGCTCCAGCACGCGCTTTGCCACGGAACTGATCTGCCCCATCCAGATAGGCCCTCCGAATATCAGGATGTCGTGCGACAGGATTTTCTTCCGAATGTCGGGCCAGGCATCCCCTTCCCCTTCGTCCGACGTAACGCCGGGCAAAACGTCATGATCGGCGATGCGGATAGTTTCCGCGAGCGTGACGCCCGCCGCTTCGAAGTGTTTGGCCATCACCGCGATCATGGCATCGGTGGAACTGTCTTCGCCTCCGGACTTCTTGAGCGTGCAATTTAGGGCAATTGCGGAAAGGGCCACGGGTTTCTCCTGTTGTTACAGAAAGAAACCGTGGCCCTTAAAGCGGTTCCGGGGTGATAAATCAGATCGCCGTGATGATCTCGTCCGCAAGGCGCGTGTCGGCTTCGGCGTCATGCTTCGCGGCAATCAGCTTACCTGCCGCTGCAGTTGCGGCCGTGGCGGCCTTGGCCCGGACGCTTTCGACCGCATCGCGCTCGGCGGCGGCAATCTTGTCTTCCGCCATCTTCTGACGGCGAGCGACCATTGCAGTGCTGTCGGCCTCTGCCTTGGAAACAATCGCGTCGGCTTCCCGGCGCGCGTTTTCCATCATAGCTTCGGCGTCCTTCTCGGCGCCCGCGATCTTGGCGGCGTATTCGTTGCGAAGAGCCTCGGCCTCGGCGCGCAGAGCCTTGGCTTCGTCAAGCTGCGCCTTGATCGCAGCGATCTTGGCATCGAGCCCCCCAGCGATAGCACGCGGAACTTTCTTCCACACCATCACCAGGATAAGCACCAGCATCGCGACGGAAACGATCTGATAGGGCGCGAGCCCAAACAGTTCTGGCTCCACGTGGTGGCCTGCGTCGGCATCCACTTCGACCACTGCTGCATCGGCAGGCGTCGTGGCAATAACTTCGGGCAGATTGTTAGCCATTGGCCATCGCCTCCTTCACGGCGGATTTGGCCGCGGGCTTGGTCACCTTGACCCCTGCGAGACGTTGAACGATGTCCTGCGCCGCTTCGACCGCGACATCTTCAATCTCGGCAAGGGCCGAATTGCGTGCAGCTGAGATTTCCGTCTCGGCCTCGGCAAGCTTCTGGTCGATACGCTGCTGCGCGGCGGCAAGCTTCTGCTCACTTGCGACGGCAGCATCGGCCTTGGCCTGTGCGACAAGCGCCTGGGCAGCGGCGCGATTCTCATTCTCGCGCTTGCGCCAGGCTTCCTCTTCCGCGTCGGCCTGGGCCCGGGCAGCGGTGGCAGCGGCAAGGTCGGATGCAATCTGGCCATCGCGTTCGGCAACGGTCGCCATGACCTTGGGCACCATGCCCCGACCGACGACGAAAAAGACGAAGCCGAAGAATACCAGCAGCCAGAAAATCTGGCTGGCATAGGTTTCCGCGAGCTGGGCTATCTGTGGCATCTGCCGGTCCGGTTTAATTGATGAAACACGTCCGCGGGGGCACCTCACCGGCGCACCCCGCGATCAGCAATTTCTGTTACTTAGGCGACGAAGATCAGGATCATCGCGACGACGAACGCCAGCAGGCCGAGAAGTTCGGCAGCGGCGAAGCCGATGAACAGGCGACCCTGCTGACCATCAGCGGCGCCCGGGTTGCGCAGCGCGCTCTCGAGGAACGAGCCGAAGACGTTACCCACGCCGATGGCGGCCATGCCGGCACCGATCGCGGCGAGGCCCGCACCGACGAGCTTTGCAGCTTCTACTTCCATTTGAAACTCCTTTGGATTTAACAGGTTGAACGTGGTTGTTCGAAAAAGATCAGTGCAGATGCTCGGCGTCGTTAATGTAGAGCGATGTGAGCAGCGCAAAGACATAAGCCTGGATGCCGGCAACCAGAATTTCCAGCGCGCTGATGCCGATCATGAGCGCGAAGCTGGGCAATCCGACAAGCGCGGCGAAGCCTGCCCCGGCGTTGGTGCCGTCGATAACGAAGCTCGACAGCACTTTCAAAAGCACGTGCCCGGCCATCATCGCGACGAACAACCGCAGTGCGAGGCTGAAGGGGCGGACAGCAAAGCTGATCAGCTCGATCGGGAAAATAATCGGGATCATCGGCAGCGGGGTGCCGTGCGGCACGAACAGGCTGAAAAACTTCAGCCCGTGCTTCCAGAAGCCGACGATCAGGACGATCGAGAAGCTCATCACGGCCAGCACGCCGGTGACGGTGAAGTGGCTGGTGAAAGTGAAAGGGTGAATGCCGACCACGCCCAGCGGCAGCAGCCCGAGAAGGTTGGCGAACAGAATAAACATGAACAGCGAGAACACGTAGGGGACGTACTTGCGCCCTTCCTTGCCGATGTTCGCTTCGAGCATGTCGTCGATAAAACCGGTGAAGGTTTCCACCGCCATCTGCCAACGGCCGGGCACCAGCTGGCGGCGCAAACCGCCTGCGACGAAAATCGTCAGCAGAATGGTGGTCACCGCCATCCACAGGGCGCTGTTGGTGAAAGCGATGTTATAGCCCGCGATCTCCCAGCCATCGGTCCCGCCGATGGGGGCGATGGTGAACTGGTACATCGGATCGACTTTGGCCGGTGCGGCTGCCACGTCTGGACGGTCCCTAAAACCTGGTGCGCGATCACGCGCCGGCCACGCCCCTATTGTGGGGTGTCGTCGGTCCGCGTGCTCGCCATCCGGAAGATGTTCCTGAAGGCGACGATTATTCCGAGGAACAATCCTACCAACAGACCCCAGGGCGTAGTCCCGGCCAGCACGTCAACGAGCCAACCAAGTACCGCACCACCAAGAAGCCCGCCGAGTAGATCCGCCAGTACCCGATTGCCGCTGCGATAATTCGCGTCGGCCCCAGATACTTGCGGACGGTTACGCTCGTCTTCCCGCTCGCGTGCAGCCTTCAGCCGCGCTTCGAGCGCGTCGATCCGCGCATCCTCGGCAATGGGTTCCCGTGCGGGCTTCTCGTCACTCATGCCAGCCTCCTTTTAAAGGGAATGCGCGGCACAGGCAGAGGTGCCCGCCGAGGGCGCCGACCCCTTAGGCGGGGCACATTGGCGAGTCAACCGGTGTGGGGTTCATCGCACACGCTGCGCCTATCCCCTGAAGTCACACGGCTTCCGAAACGCGGACGGCCGCAAATCGCGGCCGTCCCTTTTTCTGATCACAGCTCCCCGAGAGCGCAGTCCTTATCCGGTGCTGCCGCTCAAATCATGGGCAACGGGAATCGCGCTGCGGCGGGGCGCTGGTGCGAGTCTGCCAGCTGCCATCGGGAGCCTGGTACTTCTCGCCCACCGCCGTGCGGGCGATGGCAATGCAACCTGCAGTCAGCGCATATTCCTCTAGCGTGGCATTGGCGGCCTTGGCCTTGGCGGCGTAGACTTCGCGTCGTTTGATATTGATATCGTTGACCATGCGCTGGAGCTCGGCGTTCGAAGCACCGACGACGGCCAGATAGCCATCCATCTTCTCGCCAACCTGACCCGCAGCACGGGCACGCTCGTAAGCGGGGTCGCGCTGTGCCAGCGCCGGTCCACCGATCGCCATGGCAGCAAGGCCAAGGCCCAGCGCCAGCTTGCGTATCGAAATCCTGGTCATGTTGTTCCTCATCAGAAGATGCCCGCATTCTCGTCGATCGTATTGCCCGCGTCCTCCGCAAGCCGGTAGATCACTTCCTGCCGTATATTGATGTTCAGCTCGATGACGATCGGCTCGGCAGGCGCGGTTACGTTGATGCATCCGCCCAGCAGTGCCGGTACCACCGCGACCGCCAGTGCCGCACGCTTCCAGCCCATCCCGTTGTCACCCCGATCCACGACCGGCAGTGTCGCAGGCGGAACGCACGGGGTCAATTTGGCTGCGGTCATGGCATGTTCTCGCTTTCATCAGTCTGAACGGCAGGCCCCTCCGGAACAATGTCCTCCGGGCGAATGGCGGGCGGCGGCGGGCTGACCTGCCGCCGGATGGGCGTTCCGTTTTCGTCCACCAGACCCAGTTCACGCGGATCGCGCACGAATGCCGGGTCGTACATCGCCCTGATGGACGTGATGAGTTGATAGAACGGCGCGCGCACGTTGATGTTGAACCGGATCGGCAGGCTGGCGAGCCGCCGAGTGATGAAATTGCTTTTGGCCCCGTCGCCCTGGCTGACCCCGTCGAACCGCACCCGGGTGACGATTTGCCCCGTCAGCGCGCCATCCATCCGAACAGTCATTGTGCGATAATCAAGCGATCGCAGCGCATCGAAAGCAAAATTGGCGATCGGCGTCAGGTCTTCGTACGTCAGTTCGCCGACGTAGGACACGTTGCCGCCCGGCAGGCGCGAATCGAGCGCACCGCCCTCGATACGTCCATTGCCCTGCGCATCGAACACGATCGGGACCAGGCCGTCGAAAGTGCCTGTGGCGCTGATATTGCCCAGTTCCATCTGTTCGACGAACTGTGCCGCCTGCAGGCCTTCGATCCGGAAGACATAGCGCCGCTCCTCCTCGATCCCGAGATTCAGGTCGACCGACTGGAGGATCAGACGCCCGCCCATGAATGGCCATTCACCGCCCGTCACGGCGAGCAGCGTTCCGCCGCGCAGGGCGAAATCCACTTCGCCATCGAACACCTCGATGCCGGGATTTACCGATTCGACCTGCAGCCGCTGGCCGGGGGCGGTGGTCAAACCGGTCAGGTCGTCGAACCGGATCGTACCGCTGGCTCCGCGGACGGGGCCGAATGCAGCAGCGAAATCCAGGCGATTGGTGGTAAATTGGCCCGTGCTTGTGACGCCGGCGGCGTTCCAGTCGATCCTGCCGGTACCCGTGACCTGACCCCGTGCATTGGCAATGACGCCGAAGGCACGCACGGTGAGGTCGCTGGGCTGGAGCCCTTCGTCGAAGCGAATGCCGTCGACGGTCAGATCGGCATGACCAACGCCGGTGGACAGATTGTGGGCGATAGCAACGTCGGTCACTTCACGCCCGCTGGCTGGATGACGGAGTGTCGCGAGCGCGCGGATGGCGTTGTCCGCCAGCGTCAGGGTCGCACCGCTGGCGATCAGTGGTTCGAACCGGCCGGGTTCGGCACGATCCTGCAGGGCGAAGACGCCATCGCTCAGCGCCAGCGTTCCGCCCGCATAGCGCCATTTGCCACTTGCCTGCACCAGGTCGAGCGGCACTGCAGCGAGGCGGACATCAGCGTCAGCGAATGTGCCCGCGATTTCCCCGCCGCCGAGCTGCGCACTAAGGTCGCTGACCAAAAACCTGCTCGCAGTCGCAGGAGGCCCCAGTGACACGTCGAGATTGCGGGCGCGCAGGACACCCGGAAAAGCAAAGCCGATAGGTCCGCTGGCGATTCGGACCGGCGTGCCTGCCAGGCGCCCGGCAATATCGAGCGATGGCGCACCGGCAGCGATCCGTACGCCCGCGCTGTCGCTGCGCACGATCGCGCTTCCCGGCGGCGGGCATAGCGTCAGCCGGCGACTGTCGATTTCGAGGTTGGCGATGACCAGCTGGTCAAACCGCACCTCGGTACAATTGCGCCATAGTGCCAGCGCACCGTCCGATGCCCATTGCCCGCTCACCGGCAAGCGCAGCCCCCGGGTGGAGCCGCCCGGCAAGGCCCCGCTGGCGGCGACTTCGCCCGAAAAGGCAACCGAACCGTCGCGAGCCTGGGCGATCGTCATCCGCGGAATGGAAAGCGCGCTGCCGCCCGCCGCATAGTCCTGCATTTTGAGGCGAAACACCGTGTGCCCGCCGCTTTCGCGCTCCATCCGTCCGGCGATGCGGGGCAAACCTGCGCCCCCCGTTACGATATTGCCCGACAGGCGGGGCAAACCGCGCCCTGTCGTGCTGAGCTGGAAACGGGACAATGCTACCAGAGCCGCCCCGCTACCGCCGCGCACGCTTGCGGACGGAACGACAAGGCTCAAGCTGTCGCCTGAACGACGCAGGGTGATGTCTGCAACGAGGCTGCTGCCGCGTTCCTCCCGCGCCAGCGCCGTGCGCGCGTGGCGCAGCAGCGGGGCGAGCAAAGTCTCCTCGGTCGCTGCGACCGCGCTTGCAAGTGCTCGGTCGACCGAATCGCCTACGCGCAGCCCGTTGCCGCGCACGGCCGCATCGATCTCTGTCCGGGCAAATCCGTCGCGAGCGCGGATCGCGCCTTCGGCAGTTAGTACTGCAAATCGGGCCTGGGGCACGGCCACACCGCGCCCGGCAAGGGTATAGGCGGCATCCACTCCCTCAGCCGAGACAGAGGCGCGGACGCTGCCCGACAAGTCACTCGCACGCACGCCGGAAGCTGACAGCGCACCGGTATCGAAGCGAGCACGGGCGTCGAGCCGGTTCAGTTCAGCTGAACCGGTGGCATCGAAACGCATCGCCGCGCCGGCGAGCGCAATTCCGCGAGCAGGGCAACCCAGCTTCCCGAGTCGTACCGGACCCGAAAAGCGCGGCCTGCCCCCGTCAACGCGCAATTCACCGTACAGGCTGGCGCCTTCCGCCCGGCAACCCTCCAGGTCGAGGCGGGGTGCGACTGCCGCCAGAATACCGATGAAACCGTCATCCAGTTCGCCCTCGCCCTGCGCCTTGAAGCCGACGGGCCCGTAATCGGTTTCGAGCAGAGCCCGGCCATCGACGAGCTTGAGGTCAAGATCGGGCAGCTTGGGTGGCTCGCCACTGTCGGTGAAGATCACCGGATCAAGGCTGCCGAATGACAGCCCATCGTCGCGGTAGCTGCCGTAAAGGCGGGGCCGGATCAGTTCGATCCGCCCGATCGTCGGCGTGCCGAAGCGATAGCGCAAATGAACCACGACCCGATCGATGATCAGATCTGGCCGCGCGGGATCGCCAACCACGACATTGGCCAGCACCTGCCGATCCGGGGCAACCGATTCGATCTCGTACGTCGCCGGAAGTCCCAGTTCCTGGAGCTGTTCATACACGATGTCCGCCGCGATCTTTTCGCGCTGGCTCCACACGATGGCCAGTCCGACGACCAGGAACACCAGGATAGCGAGCGTGACCTTCCAGCGCTTGCGGCGCGGGACGAATCGGGCGACGAGGCTCTTGTCTAGGTTTTCGACTTCGGCCGCGGCCATACCCCACCCTTGCGCGCGTCGCCCGGCAAAGGCAATGCAGGCGTCACAACGGTCAGGCGAGGTTCGGGTTGCCGCAGGTGCAAGAAAAATCGCCGAAACACGCCGCTACCGGTTCGCACGGTGGGCATCGCGCCCGCTTGCGGCAACGCCTTCTGAGCGGCGGCGCAGAGGCGCTCGCGGATTACGAAGTGCTGGAATACCTGCTGTTTGCCGCGAACCCGCGCGGCGACACCAAACCGCTGGCCAAGGCGCTGATCGAACGGTTCGGCAGTCTGAACGCTGTGCTCAATGCGGAACCCGGTGCCCTTACCCAGGTGTCGGGCATGGGGGAAACCGGCGCGGCGGCGCTCAAGGCAGTCGCTCTTGCTGCACGCCGGATGGCGCGCGGTCAGATCGCGGAAAAGCCCGTGCTCGGCAGCTGGCAGGCCCTGCTCGATTACCTCACCGTCGACATGGCGCACATGACTGTGGAGCGGGTGCGCGTGCTGTACCTCGACACCCGCAACCGCCTGATCATGGACCACCACGTCGGCGATGGCTCGATTGACGAAGCCGCGATTCACCCGCGCGAGGTGATCCGCCGCGCACTCGACATCGGCGCCAGCGCGCTGATCCTGGTCCACAACCACCCCAGCGGCAATCCCGAGCCGAGCCGGGCGGACATCGACATTACCCGCCGCATTGCAGAGGCGGGCCGATTGCTGGGCGTGGTGGTGCATGACCACGTGATCGTGGGCCGCCTGGGGCACACCAGTCTCAAGGCCAAGGGACTGATCTAGACCCGATGGCGCGGACCGAGGACGATCCGGACGCCGCGCTCGTCACCGCCGCGAGCGCAGGCGACCGTGCTGCATTCGCCGCGCTTCTGGACCGGCATTACGACCGTATCCACGGCCTAGCCTGGCAAATGACCGGCACCCGCGCCGATGCCGACGACATCGCGCAAGACGTGTGCTGCACCCTGGTCGAAAAGATTGCGGGTTTTCGCGGTGAGGCACGTTTCGCCACCTGGCTGTGCGGCATCGTCTACAATGCCTGCCGCGATCACCACCGCCGCCGCCGCTCCCTTCGCGGGATGACCGCGCGACTGGGCGTGCTTGCTGGTCTTGCCGCGCAGCCCGACGGGCGCGACCTGCACGACCGGATGTGGGTCAACAGCGCCCTCGCCCGGCTCAAGCCGGCATTGCGCGAAACGGTCGTGCTGGTTGCCGGGCAGCAGCTTACCCATGCGGAAGCTGCAGAAATACTGGGCGTCGCCGAAACGACCGTATCATGGAGGATGCACGAAGTCCGGCGATTGCTTGGCACAGGTGACGGGGGCGAGCCATGAGTCCCTTTCAAAAATTACTTTTTGAAAAATCGCGTCCGGCTCAAAGGATTTTTCGGGCTGCCCCGTCTCAGGGTCATGCGGGCAATCACGCTCCGCTATCGGGGAGATGTCTCATGACCCAATTACGCACCACCGCTTGCATCGCTTTCACTGCCATGCTGCTTGCCTCGTGTGCTGGATCGAATGCGCCACTGGCGGACAAATCCGCACCGGATGCACGCGAGGCAAATGCCCCGCCGCCGCCGCCCCCGCCCCCTCCCCCGCCACCGCCCCTGATGGCAGGAAACGAAGCCGTGGTGGTGACAGGTTCACGCGTCGGCACCGCAACCCAGCTTGCCGTCGCGCCGATAATGGCGATGCCCGGCTACAGTCGCCCGGACGAGCGGCGAACGGTGCCGCCCGCTTACTACGATCAGGGTCGCGACAAGTTCGAGGATGTTGACCAGAACACCTTCGAGATTGTGGCGGAAGAACCGGTATCGACCTTCTCGATAGACGTCGACACCGCATCCTATGGCTTCGTACGCGCCTCGCTCGACCGCAACGTCCTGCCGCAGCCCAACTCGGTGCGCAGCGAGGAGATGATCAACTACTTCAGCTATGATTATCGTCCCGCCGTCTCGGCAGATCAGCCGTTCAGCACCGAGGTCAATGTCTTTCCCAGTCCGTGGACGGCAGGGCGCAAGCTCGTGCGCGTGGGGATCAAAGGCTACGAAATCGTGCGCGCTGAGCGCCCCCGTGCGAACCTGGTGTTTCTGATCGACAGCTCCGGTTCAATGAATGCTCCCAACAAGCTGCCCCTGGTCAAGCAATCGCTCGCCATGCTGCTCGAGCAACTCGACGGGAACGACCGCGTCGCAATCGTCGCTTATGCGGGTAGCGCCGGGACGGTGCTCGAACCGACTGCCGCCAGTGATAAGTGGCGTATCCTCGCAGCGATCGACCAGCTTGGCGCCAGCGGCAGCACGGCGGGCGCCGAAGGCATCCGCCAGGCCTATGCCCTCGCCCAGCGCAATTTTGACCGGCAGGGCGTCAACCGGGTGATCCTGGCGACCGACGGCGATTTCAACGTCGGGATCACGGATCGGGAAGAACTGAAAGGCTATATCGAGCGGGAGCGCGAGAAGGGCGTGTTTCTGTCCGTGCTCGGCTACGGCATGGGTAATTATAACGACGCGCTGATGCAGACGCTGGCGCAGAATGGCAACGGCACCGCCGCTTACATCGACACCATCGCCGAAGCGCGCAAGACGCTGGTGGAAGAAGCGACCTCGACCCTGTTCCCGATCGCCAAAGACGTGAAAATCCAGGTCGAGTTCAATCCCGCCACGGTCTCCGAATACAGGTTGATCGGATACGAAACCCGAATGCTGGCGCGCGAGGATTTCGACAACGACAAGGTGGATGCCGGCGAGGTCGGTTCGGGGCAGACGGTGACAGCACTTTACGAAATCGTGCCGGTCGGCGGACCGCGCGCGAACGGCGACTTGCGTTACTCGCGCCTGGCCACGCGGCCGGTGGCAAGTTCGGCTAGCGAGTACGGCTTCGTCAAGATCCGCTACAAGCTGCCCAGGTCCGATACCTCGCGCTTGCTGTCGACGCCGATCGATCGGACAAGGGAAGCAGCTACCTTCGCTGCCGCTCCACGCGATGCTCGCTTTGCCACCGGGGTCGCATTGTTCAGCGAGTTGTTGCGAGGCGGCCGATACAACGGTTCGATGACTTACGACGACGTGATCAAGATCGCCGGCGACGCGCGCGGAGAAGACGAATATGGCTATCGCGCCGAATTTGTCCGCCTGGTCCGCGCTGCCAAAAGCGCGGCCAGCCTGCCTCGACTGGGAGAATGACGACCATGCGTTACCTGAATGCCAGCGGTCGGCCCGGGACAGGAGGATAAGCGCCGACAAATGAACGACGGCAGCGATCTGAAATCGGCCCTGCCCGATCCGCCAGCGCCCCGGCCCGACCGGCGCGCGCTGGCGATCGAGGCGGCGCTGCACCGGTACGACGGGATCGACCAGAGCCCCGTCGTACCGCGTCGCGCTGCGACGGGCGGGTCGCTGTGGTCGCTGTGGTCGCTGTTTACGCAGCGCCGGGTGGCCGCGCTGGCAACGGTGGTGCTGGTCGGCTGGCTGACTTTGCCACTGTGGCAATCGGGCCGACCAGTCCCGCCTCCGCCTGATCCTGCACCTTCCGCGACCACCAGTGGTTCGGCCTCATCGAACGAGACACCGCCGCCAACTGCCCTCGCACCGGTACAATCGCGCGCCATTCCTGCGGCGCGGGGGGAAGAAGCCTCGGTCGCGTCGGCTGTCCCGAGTGCCACAACGGGGGTTCCTGCCCAACCACAGGCCCAGCGGGCCGAGGCGAAAGCTGCCCTACCTGTGCCGGCACCACCTCCGCCACCGGCGCCCCCACCGCCACCGCCTCCTCCGCCTCCACCTCCGCTTGCAATGGCAGAATCGCGCAACGTTGCGCTCGCGGATGGGCGCAGCGTCTCCGCGAAGGACGGTGACAGTATCGTGGTCGCTGGATCCCGATTACCGGCGCCGGCAGCGGCCGCGCCAATCACTCGCGAATCGAGTAGAGACGCTCATGCGCTCGGCCCCTGGAACGCCTGCACTGCCCTGGACCCGCGCCGCGACGTTCGCGGTTGTTCCAAGCGCCTGCCCGAGCCCGTGGCGGAAGGGCTGCTGCAGGCCTGGCAGGGAAACCTTGCCACTGCAGCCAATACGCTGACCCGGGCGATCAGGGGCGGACGCCAGGATGCCCTTGTCTATCTCAATCGCGGCCTTGTCCATCAGATGCGCGGCGATCCTGGGATGGCTCGTGCCGATCTCGACCGGGCTATAGAGAGCGACTCTACGCTTGCTGCTGCCTGGTATCACCGCAGCCTGCTGCAGCGCGCGCGCGGCGACGATGCGGCTGCGGATGCTGATCTGCGCCGCGCCATCTTGCTCGACGGGCAATTCCGGCGCGCCCCGCGCTGATCGCGGCTAAGCGGGCCGCCACCCTTGCCATAGCGGCCGCACGGCTCTAGCCGCCGCGGCATTCCCGCCACCCGGAGTTCGCGATGGTCCCCCGTTATTCCCGTCCTGCCATGACCGCCCTGTGGGAGCCGGAAGCGCGCTATCGCATCTGGTTCGAGATCGAGGCGCACGCGACCGAGAAATTGGGCCAACTGGGCATAGTCCCCCCATCCGCCGCGAAGGCACTGTGGGATTGGTGGGCGACCGATCCGAAAATCGACGTAGCCGCAATCGACGCGATCGAAGCGGTGACGAAGCACGACGTCATCGCCTTCCTCACCTGGGTGGCCGAACAAGTCGGCGACGAAGCGCGTTTCATGCATCAGGGTATGACCAGTTCGGACGTGCTCGACACGACGCTGGCAGTTCAGTTGGCGCGTTCGGCCGATATCCTGCTCGAAGATCTCGACCAGCTCCTCGCCGCGATCCGGCGCCGAGCGGAAGAACACAAGTATACGCCCACCATCGGGCGTAGCCACGGGATCCATGCCGAACCGGTGACTTTCGGTCTGAAGCTGGCGCAGGCCTATGCCGAATTCGACCGCTGCAGGACGCGCCTCGTCAATGCGCGCGCGGAAATCGCGACTTGCGCGATTTCGGGCGCAGTCGGGACGTTCGCCAACGTCGACCCAGCAGTGGAGGAACACGTTGCCGAGCGACTTGGCCTCGCTGTCGAGCCCGTTTCCACGCAAGTCATACCCCGCGATCGCCACGCGATGTTCTTCGCCACGCTGGCCGTGATTGCGGGCTGCATCGAACGTGTCGCGGTGGAAATCCGGCACCTGCAGCGCACCGAAGTTCTGGAAGCGGAAGAATACTTCTCCCCGGGGCAGAAGGGTTCCAGCGCGATGCCGCACAAGCGCAATCCCATCCTGACTGAAAATCTCACAGGACAGGCGCGCATGATCCGCGCCTGGGCCCTGCCAGCGCTCGAAAACGTCGCCTTGTGGCACGAGCGCGACATCAGCCATTCCTCGGTCGAGCGGTTCATCGGACCCGACGCCTGTATCACCCTCGACTTCGCGCTCGCGCGGCTGACGGGCGTGATCGACAAGCTGTTGATTTACCCGGAACGGATGCAGAAGAACCTCGACCGGATGGGGGGCCTGGTCCATTCACAGCGGGTACTGCTGGCACTTACGCAGGCGGGCGTAAGCCGGGAGGATGCATACCGGCTGGTCCAGCGCAACGCGATGAAGGTGTGGGAAAGCGACGGCGCGCTGTCGCTGCTCGACCTGCTCAAGGCCGATGCGGAAGTCACCGCGGCCTTGCCTCACGCCGAGATCGAAGCAAGGTTCGACCTCGATTATCACTTCAAGCACGTGGACACGATCTTCCAACGCGTATTTGGCTGAAACGCGCCCTTTTCAAGCTGTGCATCACGTCCTAGCATCGGACGGCGAACTACGGGGAGTAACGCAATGCAGGCCGTACGAACGATCATCTGGGTACTGGTGCTGGTGGCGCTGCTCGCCTTTTCGTTTGTGAACTGGCGTCCGGTCGAAGTCACGATCTGGCCCAATCTCATTCTCGAAACAAAAGTGCCTGCTCTGGTCGTGGTTGCGTTTCTGATGGGGCTGATCCCGACGTGGCTGGTCCATCGCGGGGTCAAATGGCAAATGCAGCGGCGCATCTCCACGCTGGAAAGCGCAGCACGGGCCAATGCCATGGCCGCACCCCCGGCGATAACGTCGCTGCCGGTAGTCGACCCGCGTCCTGCCGATCCCGCCCCCCTCGATCCGGCACCGAACGACCCGTCACCGCTGGCCCCCTCCCCGCTCGATCCCGCCCCTCTCGACCCGACGGGCCGGCCGAGGCCGTGAGCAACCCGGTCTATCTCGCACTCGATCTGCCGCGGCTCGATGCGGCCAAGGCGATGGCCCAGCGGGTCAAGGCGCACGTCGGCGGGATCAAGCTGGGGCTGGAATTCTTCTGTGCGCACGGCCATCACGGGGTCCACGAAATTGCCCAGGTCGGCCTGCCCATCTTTCTCGATCTGAAGCTGCACGACATCCCCAACACGGTGGCCGGCGCCATGCAGGCGATCCACGTGCTCGAACCCGCGATCGTGACCGTTCACGCAGGCGGCGGCCGCGCGATGATGGAAGACGCCAAGGCTGCTGCGGCAAACGGGACCAAAGTCGTCGCGGTGACGATGCTGACCAGCCTCGACGAACGCGATCTTGCCCGCACCGGCGTCAGTGGCAGCGCGCACGACCAGGTCATGCGCCTTGCCGAACTGGCCGAAGTAGCCGGGCTGGATGGCATCGTGTGCTCGGGTCACGAGGTCGGGCACGTGAAGAAACAGTGGAAGAATGGCTATTTCGTCGTTCCAGGGCTGCGCCCCAACGGCGCTGCCACCGGCGATCAGAAGCGCGTCGTAACCCCGCGCCAGGCGCGTGATGACGGGGCGAGCGTACTGGTGGTCGGCCGCCCGATCAGCCGCGCCGACGATCCTGTCGCCGCTGCCCGCGCGATCGAGGCAACGCTTTAGGTCAGATCATGCCGACCAAGGTAAAAATCTGCGGGATTTCGACCCCCGCCGCACTCGATGCCGCGATTGCGGGACACGCCGATTATTGCGGGCTCGTATTCTTCCCGCAGAGCCCTCGCAATGTCGATCCGCACACCGCGGCTAACCTTGCCGCGCGGTCGGCAGGTGCCATCCGGCGCGTGGGGCTGTTCGTCGATGCGGACGACACGCTGCTGGCCGAATGCATTTCGGCCGGGCAACTCGACGCGATACAGCTCCACGGCGAAGAAAGCCCGGCGCGCACCGCTGCCATACGCGCCCGTTTCGGACTGTCCGTGTGGAAGGCGCTGCCCGTCGCCAAGGCGACCGACGTCGCCGGTGCAGAGCAGTGGCGCACTGTTGCCGACCTCGTGCTGTTCGACGCGAGGACGCCGAAGGGTGCTGCTCTCCCTGGCGGAATGGGCCTGCGGTTCGACTGGAGCCTGCTTGCGCACCGGCCCGGAGGAATGGCCTGGGGCCTAGCCGGTGGGCTGTCCCCTGCCAACGTGGCGGAGGCTATTGGGCAAACCGGTGCCCCGCTGGTTGATACATCGTCCGGTGTCGAACGCGCTCCCGGTGACAAGGATCCGAACCTGATTCGTCAGTTCTGCGCTGCTGCCCGCGGCGCATGAAGCGGCGCTATCTACCCGGCATCGCGCGATTGCTGGACAGCCCGACGCCCCTCTGCCAACGCATGCCGCGATGAACGCTCCCAATTCCTATCGCACCATGCCCGACGATCGCGGCCATTTCGGCGACTACGGCGGCCGTTACGTCGCCGAAACGCTGATGCCGCTGGTGCTCGACCTGGAACGCGAATACCGCGCAGCACAGGCGGACCCAGCGTTCCAGACACAGTTCGACGATCTGCTCGAACACTATGTCGGCCGCCCCAGCCCGCTCTATTTCGCCGAACGCCTGACCGAGGCACTGGGCGGCGCACAGGTCTGGTTCAAGCGGGACGAGCTGAACCACACCGGCGCGCACAAGATCAATAACTGCATCGGGCAGATCTTGCTCGCGATCCGCATGGGCAAGACGCGCATCATCGCGGAGACCGGCGCGGGCCAGCATGGCGTCGCCACTGCCACCGTATGCGCGCGCTTCGGCCTGCCGTGCGTCGTGTTCATGGGCGCAGAAGACGTGCGGCGGCAGTCGCCCAACGTGTTCCGGATGAAGCTGCTGGGCGCCGAAGTCCGCCCTGTGACTTCCGGGCGAGGAACGCTCAAGGATGCAATGAACGAGGCGCTGCGCGACTGGGTCGCGAACGTCCACGACACGTTCTACATTATCGGCACTGCGGCAGGCCCGCACCCCTATCCTGAACTGGTGCGCGATTTCCAGAGCGTTATCGGCAAGGAAGCGCGGGCGCAGATGCTCGCCCGCACCGGTCGGCTGCCCGACTTGCTGGTCGCGGCGATCGGCGGCGGCTCCAATGCGCTTGGCCTGTTCCACCCCTTCCTCGACGATCCCGACGTGAAGATGCTCGGGGTCGAGGCGGCGGGGCATGGGCTGGATGGCGATGAGCACGCCGCCAGCCTGCTCGGCGGCTTCCCTGGCGTGCTCCACGGCAACCGCACCTACCTGCTGCAGGACGATGACGGCCAGATCGTCGAAGGCCACTCGATCAGCGCGGGGCTCGACTACCCCGGCATCGGTCCCGAACACGCCTGGCTGAAGGACACCGGCCGGGTCGAATACACCGCCGTGACCGATGACGAGGCGCTGGACGCCTTTCAGCTCCTGTGCCGCACCGAGGGAATCATCCCCGCGCTGGAGCCGAGCCACGCCATTGCGGCGGTGGCGAAGCGTGCCAAGGAAATGGACCGCGGCCAGGTGATCCTCGCCAATTTGTGCGGGCGCGGCGACAAGGACATCTTCACCGTGGCCGAGCGGCTGGGAGTGGAGATGTGAAAGGTTTGTCCCAGTCGCGATCAACAAAACCCGAACACAGATGACTCGCCTTTCATCCGCCTTCGCCAAGCCCCACCCAGCGCTCGTCTGCTTTATCACAGCGGGCGATGGAGACACCGCGGCCAATCTCGACGCGCTGGTCGAAGGCGGTGCGGACGTCATCGAGCTGGGGATGCCGTTCACCGACCCCATGGCGGACGGCCCAGCGATCCAGCAGGCGAATATCCGCTCGCTGGGTGCGGGGACGACCACAGCCGATGTCCTGCACATCGCCAGTGAGTTCCGCGCGCGCTACCCACAGGTGCCGCTGGTGCTGATGGGTTATGCCAACCCGATGGTGCGGCGCGGGCCGGAATGGTTCGCGGCCGAGGCGAGCAAGGCGGGCATCGACGGGGTTATCTGCGTCGATATTCCGCCTGAAGAAGACGACGCGCTTGGCCCCGCCCTGCGGGCCGCCGGGATCGCGCCGATCCGCCTTGCGACCCCCACCACCGATGCCGCGCGCCTGCCGCAGGTGCTCGCGGGTTCGGCGGGTTTTCTCTACTACGTGTCGGTCGCCGGTATCACCGGCCTGCAACAGGCAGCGACTGCCAGCATCGAAGAAGCCGTCGCCCGCCTCAAATCCGCGACCGATCTGCCCGTGGCGGTCGGCTTCGGGGTCCGAACGCCGGAACAAGCGGGGGCGATTGCGCGCGTGGCCGATGGCGTGGTGGTCGGTTCGGCGCTGGTCGAACTGGTCGGCGCGCATGGCGCCGACGCCCCGCGCCTCTTGCGCGAGCTAACCTCAAGTCTTGCCAATGCAGTCCGTTCGGCAGAAAGGGCGTTGCCATGAACTGGCTATCCCGTGTCCGCAATTCGCTTCCCTTCGTCGCCAAGCGCGAGACCCCCGACAACTTGTGGGTCAAATGCCCCGGTTGCCAGGAAATGCTGTTCACCAAGGAATACGAGGCGAACCTCCACGTCTGTCCGCGGTGTGAATACCACGGCCGGATCGGCGCAGACGAGCGCCTGAACCAGATCCTCGACATTGATTACGAAGTGCTGACCCAGCCTGAAGTGCGTGAGGATCCGCTCAAGTTCCGCGACTCGAAGAAGTACACCGACCGCCTGAAGCAGGCCCGCGCCAAGAGCCCGCTGCGCGATGCCTTCCTGGTCGGATCGGGCAGCATCGAGGGGCGTGCCGCAGTCGTCGGCGTGCAGGATTTCGGTTTCATGGGCGGCAGCATGGGAATGGCGGTAGGCACCGCCTTCTGCCATGGTGCCGAGCGCGCATTGAGCCGCAAGTGCGCCTACATCGTGTGCACGGCGGCGGGCGGCGCGCGCATGCAGGAGGGCATTCTCAGCCTGATGCAGATGCCCAAGGCGACCGTCATGACCCGCCGGCTGCGCGAAGCCGGGCTGCCTTACATCGTCGTGCTGACCGACCCCACCACCGGCGGCGTCACCGCCAGCTATGCCATGCTCGGCGACGTTCATATCGCCGAACCGGGCGCGCTGATCGGCTTTGCCGGGCAGCGAGTAATCCAGGATACCATCCGCGAGAAACTGCCCGAGGGCTTCCAGCGCGCCGAGTACCTGCACAGGCACGGCATGGTCGACATGGTGGTGAAGCGGCACGACCTGCGCGGTACACTGGCGACGCTGCTCGACTATCTGCAGCCCGCCAAGGCGGCCTAGAACTTCCCGGCAGGGAGGTTGCCATGAAAGATTTCGCGACCTCAACTTCGCCCGCGGTGCAGGCGCAGCTCGACCGGCTGGCAGCGCTCAGCCTGCCGCAGGGGCGGCTGGGGCTGGAGACGATGCACGCATTGCTGGCGCGATTGGGCGACCCACACCTTGCGCTGCCGCCGGTGTTCCACGTCGCCGGCACCAACGGCAAGGGTTCGACCTGCGCCTTCCTGCGCGCGATGCTGGAAGCACAAGGATACTGCATCCATTCTACAACGAGCCCGCATCTCGTCCGCTACAACGAACGCGTCCGGGTGGCAGGGAATCTGATCGAGGATGATCGGCTGGCCGAACTGCTGGCAGAAGTGCTCGACAAGAGCGCCGGCCTGGCGCCCAGTTTCTTCGAGGTCACAATTGCGGCCAGCTTCCTCGAATTCGCCCGCGTCCCTGCAGACGCCTGCGTGGTGGAGGTGGGGCTAGGCGGCCGGCTGGATGCGACGAACGTGGTCCCGCGCCCCGCCGTTTGCGGCATCGCCGCTTTGGGCATCGACCACGAGCGCTTTCTGCTGGCGCCAGAAGAAGGCGTGCCGACCGATCCCCTCGCCCGGATCGCGTTCGAGAAGGCCGGCATTGCCAAGTCCGGCGTGCCGCTGGTGACGCTCGATTATCCAGCGCCGATGCGCGATGCGATTGCCGAGGTTGCAGCGAAAGTCGGGGCGCCGCTCGCGTGCATGGATGATGCGTGGGCAGTCGCCGATCTTGGCCAGTTCATGTTCTATGGCGACCACACCCACCAGGATGGCGCGGACGTCCTGCATTTGCCGTTTCCCGCCTTGCCCGGTTCGCATCAGATGGTGAATGCCGGGCTCGCGATCGCGATGCTACGCCAGCAGGGCGTGTTGGCTGTCTCGAGCGGGGCAATCGCCGCCGGCCTGATGAATGCCCGCTGGCCTGCCCGGCTGCAGCGGCTGGCGCCTGGCCCATTGACCGGACGCCGCAAGGTCTGGCTGGACGGCGGCCACAACCGCTCCGCAGGAGATGCCCTGGCAGCCCATTTCGCAGGCCAGCGCCTGCATCTTGTCATCGGCATGATCGAGGGGAAGGATCCGGCCGCGCTGACCGCACCACTGGCCGATGCGATCGCCAGCCTGACGGTCGTGCCGGTGCCGATGCACGATCACCATCCCGCGTCCGCTTTCGGGCCCGACGCACTGTCGGCCCCCGACGTTCCAACTGCCCTCGCCGCCCTGCCCGACGATGGCCTGCCAGTGCTGGTGGCCGGGTCGCTCTACCTCGCAGGCGAGGTGCTGCGGCTTAACGGCGAATTGCCGGACTGAAAGGGACCCCCGGCTGGGCGCAAACGCGTGTCAGACCGGCGGATCGGCCCGAGCATCCCCTTCGCCCACCTCTCCCGCGGTGCCCATCGCCGCATCGACCAGGCCGCTGCGCATCATCCACCAGAACAGCACGATCCCCGGCAGCGCCAGTATCGTGGTCAGAAGGTAGAAGTTAACGTAGCCGAACGCCTCGATCAGGCTGCCTGCAGTGGTGCCGGTAAGAAGCCGCCCGACGATGCTCGCACTCGCACTGATCAGGGCGTACTGCGCCGCGGTGAAGCGCAAGTCACACAGCGCCGAGAAATAGGCCACGACCACCACGCCGCCGTAACCGCTGGCAAAGTTCTCAAAGCCGATCGCGGCGGCCATGCCGAGGTTGCTCTTGCCCGCTGCCGCCAGCGCCGCGAAGCTGACGTTCGAAATCGCCATCAGGATCAGTGCGATCAGCACCGACCGCTTGAGCCCCAGCCGCGCGTAAAGAATGCCGCCCACGAACACGCCGATGATCAGCGCCCAGAAACCGACGCCGATATCGTAAATCGCGATCTCGTCGTTGGTGTATCCCATGTCGTCGAACAGCAGGCGAAACGTGAGGTTTGCCAGTGTGTCGCCGATCTTGTGAACCAGGATGAACAGCAGCACCAGCCAGGCGCCGGTACGGCGGAAGAACTCGGCGAACGGACCCGCGATCGAAGCCCACACTTCGCCCATGCTCCGCTTGGCCGCCACGATCTGGCGGCGAGCGGGCTCGCCGAGGACCAGCGCGGTCAGCATGGCGGGCAGCGCGAACACCGCGCAGGCCATGTATGCCGCTTCCCACCCGTACCGGGCGGCGACGACCAGCGCGAGAGCGCCCGCGCTCGCCGCGCCGATGCGCCAGCCGTATTGGCTCATCCCCGAACCGGTGCCGAGCTGATAGGGTTTCAGCGTCTCGATGCGATAGGCATCGATGACGATATCAAAAGTCGCACCCGCCATGCCCAGCATGACGGCTGATGTTGCAGTCCAGGCAATGTCCGCACTCGGATCGACCAGCGCGAGGTTCACCGTGGCGGCCATGACCAGAAGGCCTGCGACAATCATCCAGCTGACCCGTTGGCCGAGCTGCCCGAGCACCGGAAGACGCACGCCATCGACAATCCAGGCCCACAGGAACTTGAGGTTGTAGACGAGGAACGCCAGCGTGAACGCGGTCACGGTCGACTTGTCGATCCCCTCCTGCGCCAGCCGCGTCGTCAGGGTTGCCGCAAGCAACGCAAACGGGAAGCCCGACGACACCCCGAGGAAAAACGAGGCGAGCGATTCTTTTTCGAGATAGGGTTTTACCGATTCCCACATCGTCCGCTTGGGCACGTCATGTGCTGCGATCGGCTCGGCCATTCCCTAGCGTCCTTCCCGTTGACCCGAATTTCTGCGACAATTGCCTTGGGAAAGAGGACTAGGAAAGCCCCGATGAACGCAGTCGATACACGTATCCCCGGTTTGCGACCGACCGAGGGGCAGCTTGCGCTGGCGCGGGCGATTGCTCAGGGTCAGGCGCGTCCCGCCGGCGGGATCGAACATGTTCCGGCCGCCGTCTATACGGATCCGGAACACTGGCTGCGCGAAAAGGCGGCACTGTTCGACCGGATGCCTCAGGTCATCGCTCCATCCGCCTTGCTGCCCGATCCCGGCATGGCGGTGCCGCACGATGCCACCGGCCGCCCTCTGCTGATCACCCGCGACAAGGATGGCGCGGCGCACGTGTTCCTCAACGTCTGCCGCCATCGCGGCACGCGGCTGGTCGAGGGTAGCGAGGCCGTATGCGCCAAGCGGCTGGTCTGCCCCTATCACGCCTGGACTTACCGCCTCGACGGCAGTCTGCTTGCCCTACCCCGGCCCGAAACCTTTCCCGGCATGGACAAGGGCGGCATGGGCCTGATCGAATTGCCCAGCTGCGAAGCCGGTGGGCTGATCTGGTTTGCGCCGGTCGAAGATCCCGACTTTGCTCTTGCCCGCCGCCTGGGCGAGGACTTTGACGCCTTCGGCATGGCCGGCCATCACCTGTTCCGCCGCAAGATGCACCGCGTCGCGGGGAACTGGAAACTGATCATGGACGCGTTCCTCGAAAGCTACCACGTCACCCGCCTCCATGCCGCCACCATCGGCCCGTTCTTCAAGGATGGGATCACCAGCGGCGACACCGTGGGGCCGCACATGCGTTCAGCGGTCGGTCGGCTGGAAGACATGGCCTCGGTCGACCTATCCGATATGGCCGCGCTGCGCCGGGTGGTGACGTTCGCCTATCAGCTGCTGCCGGCCACGGTGATTGTGCCCAGCCCCGATTACGTCAACGTCATGGTCCTGATGCCGCAGACGCACGATGTTACTCTGGTCGAAGATTTCATGCTGATCCCCGAAGAGCCTGCAACCGACAAAGCGCGCGACCATTGGGAACGCAGCTGGAACCTGCTCGACGGCGGGGTCTTCGCCAGCGAGGATTTCCGTGCGGCGGAACTGGGCCAGCTGGGCCTGTCCAGCGGCGCGGTGAGCGAGATTACCCTCGGCACGCTGGAAACCGGCATTCGCCGCTTTCACGAGACGGTGGCGGAGGCGTTGCGCGGGGTCAACTGAACGCCTAGGGGCGGCGCATGTCCGACACCTCAAGACCCGCTGGCGAACGTATCGCCAAACTGCTCGCACGTGCGGGCGTGGCGAGCAGGCGTGAAGTCGAACGCATGATAGCCGATGGGCGCGTGTCGGTTGCCGGCAAGGTGCTCGACACTCCGGCCACGATCCTCCCCGATCTCAAGGGCGTCAGCGTTGACGGCAAGCCGGTTGCCCAGGCCGAACAGACCCGCCTGTTCGCGTTTCACAAGCCCACCGGCCTGATAACGGCAGAACGCGATCCCAAGGGTCGGCCCACGATCTATACCGCTTTGCGCAATGCGCTGCCGAAGAACGCCGGCCGGGTCATGCCGATCGGTCGCCTCGACCTGAATACCGAGGGGCTGCTGCTGCTGACCAATGATGGCGAACTGAAGCGGCAGATGGAACTGCCTGCCACCGGCATCCCCCGCACTTATCGCGCACGCACTTTCGGTGACGTCAGCCAAAGCCAGCTTGAGGATCTAATCGAAGGCGTCACGATCGACGGCGTCCGCTACGGCAAGATAGACGCCAATCTGGAACGACGCACCGGGCGCAACCAGTGGATCGAACTGACCATCACCGAAGGCAAGAACCGCGAAGTACGCCGGGTACTGGAACACCTCGGCCTGCAGGTCAGCCGGCTGATGCGCACCGCCTATGGTCCGTTCCACCTGGGCGAACTGGCACGCGGTCAGGCTGTCGAAATCCGCAAGGGCGATCTCGACCGCTTCCGTTCGAGCCTGAAGCGCGCACGCTGATGCGGATCATCGCGGGAGAATGGCGCGGCCGCAAGCTGACCGCGCCCAAGGGCGAGGCGACCCGCCCGACTGCCGACCGGACGCGCGAGACGCTGTTCAACATGCTGGCCAGCCGGCTTGGCAGTTTCGACGGGCTGATGGTCGCAGACCTGTTTGCCGGGTCGGGCGCGCTGGGGCTCGAAGCCCTGTCGCGCGGCGCCGCCCGTTGCCTGTTTGTCGAGCAGGACGCCGACGCAATCAAGGCGATACGTGCCAACGTGGCTGCCTTGGGCGCGCGCGACCGGTGCGACGTGCGAGCATCTTCGGTTCTCACGCTCGGTCCGGGTTCGGATAGTTACGACGTAATCCTGGCTGACCCGCCGTATGGTACCGGCGCAGGCCAGGTCGCACTGGACCGGCTTCTGCGCCTTGGCTGGATTGGCCGCGCCACCTGGATCGCGCTGGAAACCCCGGCCGACGAGGCAATCGATATCCGCGGCCTCACAATCATGGCAGACCGCAAGGTCGGCAAGGCGAAGCTGAGCTTGCTGCGCCTTGCCGACTGACCGCTGATCGCGTCTGCTTATCTGGGTTCGTCTGCCTCGGCCTCGTCCGCAGGCTCAGGCGCGGCGGTGTCGGGCGTCGGCGAAGTAGTGGTTGGCGGCGGAGCGGCGTTAACGTTCGCCTGCGCCTCGATCTGTGTCCAGGCCTGAGCCTGTGCCGCCGCGTCCAGCCCGCTCAGCGTGACCTTGTTCGCGTCGGACAGGCGCCAGAACAGCGCCTGACGTTCCGGGGGCAGGCTCCAGAAATAGCTTTGCGTCGGCGCTGGCCATGCATCGTACTTCGCCTGCTGGTTTGCCGGCCAGCCATCGTATGCAGCCTGCTGTTCGGCCGTCAGCGTCGTGGCCGCGGTGGCTTCCGCCTCGCTTGGCGGCGGCGGTGCGGCATCCTGCGCGGCGACCGGTACGGCGACGGCACCCAGTGCGGCGAGTGAAAGAGCGATATTGAAACGCATGGGAATACTCCTGGTTTGTCCCACGCGACGAACGCGACCTGTTCCGACCTGCGGCATCCCCTGCCGGAACAACCCGGAATTGGAGGCCCGCGCTGAACAGTGCAAGCGACCGCTCGCTGCCCCGACGCTGGTCCGAAACAGCCCACCGGCGAATGTGTCAAAAACGGGGCAGGACGATCCGGGTCCCTACTTCCAAGCAAAAAAAAAAGCGGGCCCTCTCGAAAGTGGGCCCGCCGATTACATGACGATGTCAGGTAGTTATTCGCTGCGCGGGGGCTGTGCTGGCGGGTTTGCCGGGCTGGCGGCGTCGCCTTCACTCGCGGGGCGGCCGGGCCAGTAATCGAGCGGACGATTGCCGTAATTTAGGCCAGCCTCGCGCGGGTTAACGCAGCCATCCTGCACCTGGCCACGGCAAGGCGGGTATTCCGTGCCTGGGGTCGCCGCAGGTGCATTCTGCGCCACCTCACCGCGGACGAAGCGCATGTTCCCGCTGGCGGACGTGGTCGCGGTCGCCGATGCGGAGCCCATCGCGCCCATCGTGGCACTGCTCCCCATTGCCGCGCCCGACGAAGGCGGGGCAGAGGTGGTTGCCGTCGAGGTTCCCATCGGCGCACTGCCGCCCATCGGTGCGGTTGTTGTCGGGGCCGGCGCGGTAGCTGGCGGCGGAGCACCGGCGAGCTGGGCATTGATGGAAGCCCATGCGGTCGTCCGCTGCTCGGGCGTCATCTGAAACACCTGTACGCGCTGCTCATCGGTCAGGGCCCACCAGCCCTGGACCTGCTGCGGGGTCAAGGTCCAGTAATATGCCTGCACTTCAGCCGGCCACGCGTTGTAGGCAGCCTGCCGATCGGCCGGCCAGCTATCGAACTGGGTCTGCTGCTCAGCCGTCAGGTTGCCTGCCGCAGTGGTGGCAGTCGCAGCCGTTTCGGTGGTAATATCGGGCGCGTCTTGCGCCGTGGCGGGGATGGAAAGAGCCAGCATCGCAACGCCGGCAAGTATCGTATATCGCATCGGTCAAACTCCGAATGTCGTCTCCCGTAGACCCCACCTACGCCCCGGGCTGGTATGGGTTCCGCCCCGCCCTTGCGCACGGGCGCCTCGTTCCCTAGTTGTTCGCCGTTGTGATACCTGCAGACCGTGCCTTGCCCGTTACCGCCGATCGCGGCGGAATTCCCCCTTATGCGCAGCGACTTAACCCGCCGCAGCAGGAGGCGGTCCTGACCACCGAGGGGCCTGTGCTGATGCTGGCCGGCGCCGGTACGGGCAAGACGGCGGCGCTCACCGCACGCCTCGCCCATCTCGTCGCAACCCGGCGAGCCTGGCCCAGCGAAATTCTATGCGTAACCTTCACGAACAAGGCCGCGCGCGAGATGCGCGAGCGGGTCGGCCACCACATCGGTCCGGCGGTGGAAGGGATGCCGTGGCTGGGCACGTTCCATTCGATCTGCGCGAAAATGCTGCGGCGCCATGCCGAGCTGGTCGGGCTGCAGTCGAACTTTACGATCATCGATACCGACGACCAGTTGCGCGTATTGAAGCAGCTCATCCAGCAGAACGACCTCGACGAAAAACGCTGGCCCGCCCGCCAGCTTGCAGGGCTGATCGACCGGTGGAAGAACCGCGGCCTTAACCCCGCCGATCTCGATGCGATCGAGAACGAGGCTTATGCCAACGGGCGCGGACAGCAATTCTACCAGCTTTACCAGGACCGCCTGAAGGCGCTGAATACATGTGATTTCGGCGATCTCATGCTCCATATGCTCAACATCTTCCGCCGCGAGCGTGAGGTGCTGGAGCAGTATCGCCGGCGGTTCAAATATATCCTGGTCGACGAATACCAGGACACCAATCAGGTTCAGTACCTGTGGCTGCGGCTGCTGGCGCAGGAGCGCAAGAATATCTGCGTGGTGGGCGACGACGATCAGTCGATCTATTCCTGGCGCGGCGCGGAAGTCGCCAACATCCTCAAGTTCGAGAAAGACTTTCCCGGCGCTGCGGTGATCAAGCTGGAACAGAACTATCGCTCGACACCGCATATCCTGGGCGCAGCATCCGGATTGATCGCGGCCAACAGCGAACGTCTGGGCAAGACGCTGTGGACGGAAATCAACGGCGGCGACAAGGTCCGCGTGATCGGCGTGTGGGACGGGCCGGAAGAAGCCCGCCGCGTGGGCGAGGAGATCGAGCGGCTCGAGCGCGAGGGTGCGAGCCTCGATAGCGTCGCCATTCTGGTACGCGCGCAATACCAGACCCGCGAGTTCGAGGACCGGTTCATCCAGATCGGTCTCGCCTATAAGATCATCGGCGGCTTCCGCTTTTACGAGCGCGCCGAAATCCGCGATGCGCTGGCTTATCTGCGCGTCGTTGCCCAGCCAGCCGATGACCTCGCGTTCGAGCGTATCCACAATCAGCCCAAGCGGGGCCTAGGCGCCAAGACGCTGGAAAAGATGCATCAGCATGCACGGCGTACGGGGATGCCGCTTGCCGCGGCTTCGCTGCAACTGGCCGATAGTGACGAACTGCCTGCCCGCGCCGCGAACACCATCGGCGGTTTGCTACGCCAGTTTCTCGCCTGGCGGGAGCTGGCGGAAAAGACCACTCCGGCAGAACTGCTGCGCCAGGTGCTCGACGAAAGCGGCTATACCGCCATGCTCGAGGCGGAACGCACGGCGGAAGCCAAGGGGCGGCTGGAAAACCTGGGCGAACTTGCCCGTGCAATGGAAGATTACCAGACGCTCGACGACTTCCTCGAACACGTCGCGCTGGTGATGGATAACGATGCTGCCGCCGATGTCGAAAAGGTCACGATCATGACCATTCACGCGGCCAAAGGCCTGGAATTCGACAACCTGTTCCTGCCGGGTTGGGAGGAAGGCGTATTTCCCAGCCAGCGCACGCTCGATGAAGGGGGGCTGGCCAGTCTCGAAGAGGAGCGCCGCCTCGCCTACGTCGCAATTACCCGCGCCCGGCGCCGCTGCACGATCACCCACGCTGCGAACAGGCGCATTTACGGCCAGTGGACCAGCTCGATCCCCAGCCGGTTCATCGGCGAACTCCCCCCCGAACACGTGGATGCCGAGACGACGCTGACAGGCGGCGCGAGCATGTGGCGCGCGAACTGGAGCGAACAGGAAGACCCCTTCGCTCATGTGTCCGCCGCCCGGCCCGATCGCAGCGGCGCCCGCGGCCCTGGCTGGCAGCGGGCACTTGCGACCGGGTACGAAACCCGGCCCGCACGCGTGCAGGAAAGCACGCGTAGCGCCGCCAGCTTCGCTGCCAAGCCGCGAACCGACGTGGCCGTGGGCCAGCGCGTGTTCCACGACAAGTTCGGTTACGGAATCGTCAGCGACCAGGAAGGCAACAAGCTGGAAATCGAATTCGAAGTTGCCGGGACGAAGCGCGTGATCGACAGTTTCGTGCGGGTGGCCGACTGATCAGCGGCTAGCCGCATTCATAAGGCATGGTTGCCCGGACTGGACCGCGGCCGGAACCGCGGATCAGTTGAACCCGACACTCAGGAAATCAGGCATCGGTCCGTTCCACTCACCGGGCGGCACCGGTGCATCATCTTCGTCACGGCGATAACGGGGTGCGCGTTCAGCGCGGTCGTCGCGGCGCTGGCGCCGTGCCTCACGATCATGGCTCGGGCGGTCGTTGCGTGAGCGATCTTCGCGCGGTTCCGGGCGCCGGGCGCGGCGTGGGCGCTCCTCACGCTCTTCCCCGATGTCCTCTCCGCGCGGTTCGGGCTCTGGTGCCGGTGTCAGATCGACCCGCACGTCCTTCTTGCCGAACACGGGGACCTGGGCACCCGTCAGCTTTTCGACGTTGGCGATAGCTTCTGCATCTTCTTCGGACACCAGCGTAAAGGCACGGCCCTTCGCCCCCGCACGGCCGGTGCGGCCGATGCGATGGACGTAATCGTCCGGGTGCCACGGCGTATCGAAATTGAAGACGTGGCTGACGCCCTTCACGTCCAGACCGCGCGCGGCGACGTCGCTGGCGACAAGAATGTTGATCTCGCCGGCCTTGAACCGGGCCAGTTCCTTCAAACGGCTGGACTGGTCCATGTCGCCATGAATCTCGCCGCTGGAAAAGCCATGGCGCAGCAAGCTCTTGTTGAGCTCACGCACCGTGGTCTTGCGATTGGCGAAGATGATCGCGGTTTCGACCAGATCGTTGCGCAGCAGCCAGCGCAGCGTGTCGCGCTTGTCACGCGCCTTCACTGGCACCTTGAACGCAGTGATATCCTTGTTGGTCGAAGCCGCGCGGCTGACTTCGATCCGTTTGGGATTGGTCAGGAACTTCTTCGCCAGCTTTTCGATCGGCGGCGGCATCGTGGCCGAAAACAGCATCGTCTGGCGGGTTTCGGGCAGCTTGGAGCAGATGAACTCGATGTCGGGAATGAATCCCATGTCGAGCATCCGGTCCGCTTCGTCGATTACCAGCAGTTCGCACCCGGTCAGCAGAATCTTGCCCCGCTCGAACAGGTCCATCAGCCGGCCCGGCGTCGCGATCAGCACGTCGACCCCGTCGCCCAGGGCCTTGACCTGATCTCCCATCTGCACGCCGCCGATAAGCAGCGCCATCTTCAGGTCGTGGTTCTTGCCGTACTTTTCGAAATTCTCGGCCACCTGTGCGGCCAGTTCGCGGGTCGGTTCCAAGATCAGCGAGCGCGGCATCAGAGCGCGGCGACGGCCATGAGCCAGAATGTCGATCATCGGCAGCACGAAGCTGGCGGTCTTGCCCGTCCCCGTCTGCGCAATTCCGATCAGATCCTTCATCATAAGGACCGGGGGGATTGCTTCAGCCTGGATCGCGGTCGGCGTGGTGTAACCGGCGTCTTTGATCGCCTGAAGCAGCTTGTCGGAAAGGCCGAGATCGGCAAAAGTCATATATCAGAAATTGTCCGGTTGAGGTGCCGCGAAAAAGCGGCAGCGCGCGGTTCGCAACATAGCACCCGCACAGTCGCCGCGCCCATGCGCGCGAAACGCCGGAAAGTCAAGGATTGCGAAGCGGCTGCCCGCCCCAGATTACTGGTCGGTGACCAGTACCATCTGCCGCAACCCGCTCAATTCGCACTTGGCGCCGCTTCGGGCCTGCAGCTTGTCACGGTCGATGCACAGCATCCCGTCCTTGCTTGGCTCGACATAGAAGCCGGAATAGAAATCCTGGGCCCGGCACGATTTCTCAAGGCTGGCCCGCACGATCCGCTGATCCCGCAGGTACAGCATCAACCGATCGCCCGGCACGCTTTGCGCGGCCGCAATCGAGCGCAGCGGCAGGCATTTGCCCATCTTGCGTTCGACATAGCGCGCCTGGCGCTGAGGGCGATTGAACTGGGCGACCATGTTTTCGCGTACTGCAGGGCTGATCGGGCTAATCCGGATGGTCATCCGCCGTTCGATCCGGACCTGCTGCGGCCATGGCCATCCAGTCAACGATTCGACCGCTCGCCAACCCGGCGCGTCCAGATCCATGCGAGGAGCTGGCTGCACCGCGCCGTCTTCGACCGGCACCATGCGCGCCACATCACGCGGCGGCTGGTCGGCCTTCATCGGAATCAGCAACGCGAACGGTGCAAAATAGGCGAGCAGGCTGGGCATCGACTGGCTTGCGGATACTCCCGGACGCACGGTTGCTTGCCGCGCGGCATGCCGGAGTGACCTAGCAGCAGCGCTTGAATAGGGGCTTAATTGCAAATGGCTGCGGTGCAAGTGCTGGCGATAAGCAGGCCTGCAATCCTATAATGCCGCCTGATGAGCGATCTAATTACCTTTTCCTCGGCTGCAGCCGAGCTCCTGAGTGAGCGCGGCTGGACGTGCGATCCCGAATTGATGACCCCGTGGCTAACCGATTGGCGTGGCCGTTACACCGGGCGCGCGCTCGGGCTGGCATCTCCTGCCGACACCGCCCAAGTGGCGGAACTGGTCAAGCTATGCGAGCAACACGGCGTGGGCATCGTGCCCCAGGGTGGCAACAGCGGCATGTCGGGCGGGGCAACGCCGGACGACAGCGGAACGGCCGTGCTGCTGTCGCTGCGGCGGCTGGATGCGATCCGATCGATCGATGCGGACGCGGGGCAGATCGTCTGCGGCGCCGGCGTGATCCTCCAGAACTTGCACGACATCGCCGCCCGCCATTCCCTGCGTTTCCCATTGACGCTTGGCGGCAAGGGGTCGGCGACCGTGGGCGGGTTGGTTTCCACCAATGCCGGGGGGACCCAGGTCCTTCGGCATGGCACGATGGGCGCTCAGGTGCTGGGGCTCGAGGCTGTTCTGGCAGATGGAACGGTTTTCGATGCGCTCGCCCCGCTGAAGAAGGACAATCGCGGCTTCGATCTCAAACAATTGCTGATCGGGTCGGAAGGAACGCTGGGCATCGTCACCGCAGCGACATTGCGGCTGATCCCGCAAATCAGTGGCCGGGCGGTCTTGTGGGTCGGACTCGGATCGATCGCTGATGCGCGCCGCCTGCTTCTGCTGGCGCAGGCCGAGGCAGGCCCGGCGCTGGAGGGTTTCGAAGTGCTGCCGGCGCACTGCCTCCAGTCGGTTCTGTCCTACCTTCCCGCCGCGCGTTCGCCCCTTGCGGGCGAGCACGCCTGGCATGCTTTGATCGAACTGGTCAGCGGTCCTGAGGGGGCGGATGCCCTGCCCGCACTGGCAGAACGCCTGCTGGTCGCGGGGCTTGAGGCCGGGCTGGTGGAAGACGCGACCATTGCCGCGAATGACCGCCAGGCTGAGGATTTCTGGCTGCTGCGGGAATCGATCTCGCCAGCCGAGCGCGCACTCGGGCCCGCGATGCAGCACGATATCTCCGTGCCGGTCCCTGCCATGGCCGATTTCGTGGAGGCAGCTGTGCCCGCCGTGCAGCAGCGCTTCGCCGGCTGTACCGCAGTGGCATTCGGCCACCTTGGTGACGGCAACGTCCACTTCCACGTGCTGGCGCCTCGCGAATCGCGAGCGGCGGATTGGGAAATAGCCCAGGGCAAAGACATCAGCCGGTACGTTCACGACCTGGTGACGCAGTGGAGCGGTTCGATCAGCGCCGAACACGGCATCGGCCAGATGAAGCGCGATGAACTGGGCCGGCTCGCCGATCCGGTGCGGCTGGCCATGATGCGCCGGGTAAAGCAAGCACTTGACCCACAAGGCATCTTGAATCCGGGCAAGCTGGTGCCGCTTGCACCCACCGACGCGAGCCCGTAAAGCGCGCGCTTCGCGCGGGCGGCTTGCCGTCAGCATACATGTTCAGACCGACCCGGAGAGTATCGATGGCCAGCGCGCCGCAGCCCACCCTGCCCCTGTTCTACAACGACCTGATGCCGCTCAACAGCCGCGATCATGCCAATTATCGCAGCCGCATGGCGGATTCGGCCAAGTGGCTGACGGGTGCCCACGCCATTCCGCTGACGGTGGACGAATTCGTCCAGGCGCAGCGCAATTTCCCGATCGTGTTTTCGTCGGGCGACAATCCGCTGCCGCTGGCGCTGATGGGCCTCAACGAAGGCGTGAACACGTTCGTCGACGACGACGGCAAGGTAAACGAGCCGGTTTATCTGCCCGCCTACGTCCGCCGCTATCCGTTCCTTCTCGCCAAGCTGCAGCCCAACAGCGAGGAACTGTCGCTTTGCTTCGATCCGACCACCGACACGCTCGGTGAGTTCGAAGAAGGCGAGAAGCTGTTCAATGATGATGGCCAGCCCAGCGAAGCGGTCAACAACGTGCTCACCTTCTGCGAGCAGTTCGAACAGGCCGGGCAGCGCACCAAGACCTTCATAGACGAGTTGAAGAAGCACGACCTGCTGATGGAAGGTGAAATCGCCATCACCCTGCAGTCTGACGAAGCCAACCCGTTCGTCTATCGCGGCTTCCAGATGATCAATCAGGAAAAGCTGCGCGAAGTGCGCGGCGATGTCCTGCGCGGCTGGAACCAGAATGGCATGATCGCCCTGATTTATGCCCACCTGATGTCGCTCGACCTGATGCGTGCGATTTTCGCGCGCCAGCAGCAGCAGGGCAAAGGTCCCAAGCTGCCGAATGCAGCCGCGCTGGCCACCGCGCAATAGCAGGCAAGAGGGGCGCGAGCAGGGTTGAAACACCCCGCTTTCGCCCCTATTTCCGATTCGTCCGGCTTACGCTTCCCTCATGGCGTAGCCGGATCGGTGCACGAAAGTGCACCTCCTCCCTGAACCTTGGCCACCTCGTGCATCGTGCACGGGGTGGTTTTTTATTCGGCAGCCAGCATGAAGCCCGGCTCCCGCCCAAGCGCCGCGGTGCAGCTTGCCAGATCGCGCACCAGCCCAGCCAGCAGACGGGCAACCGCCGGCAGGCGCGCAGATGGCACCGCCAGCTGCGCGTCCAGGTACGCCGCCCGGCACACTTCCAGTTGCAGCGCATGAATGCCCCGCCCTGGCTGGGCATGCCGGTCGAGCACATACCCGCCGGCGTAAGGGCGGTTATGCGCCACTGCGCGCCCGGCCTGCCCCAGATAGGTCAGCGTGCGCGCCGACAAGACTGCATCGCAGCTTGCACCGAAACGATCGCCCACCACGAACTGCGCTGGCTGTTCGCCCGGGATGCGGCCCCGCAGCGGGGGCATCGAATGAAGGTCGATCAACAGCGCCGCGCCCCAGCGATCGCGGATCGATTCCAGCGCCTGGCCCAGCTGCCTGTGATAAGGTTGGTGAACGCCCGAGATCCGCTGGTCGAGTTCGTCCCTGGTGAGGGGGCGGTTCCATATCTCGCCTAGTCCGCCCAGCCGCCGGGGGACCAGCCCCAGGCCGGCCCGCGAACGCCGGTTGGCGAGCGATCGCCGCTGCCCGCGCGGCGCAGCGCCTGCAATCATGTCCCAGTCGATGTCGTCGCTCGCCCGGTTGAGGTCGATCAGCGCGCGCGGCGCGCGCGCGACCAGCAGCGCTGCACCGGTTTGCCGTGCGATTTCCAGCGCCAGCGTATCGACATGGCGATCTTCCAGCCGCAGCGCCGCATATTCCGGATTGCGCATTCGCGCCCTCAGGTCGTCGCTATAGTCACGGCCGCCGTGCGGTACGGCGATGAGGACCGGCAGGGGCGGCGATGGCGGTAACCACAGCTGGAATGCGGGCGCGCCTGTGCCGGGGATGGCCCCGCCCGCCAGCCCGTGCGAATCAACGCCGATGCCGCTTTCGTCGATCATTTCGAGCAATTGCTGCAGCGCCGGCGCACTGCTGTCAAAGGTTCGTGCTCATGAATGTCTCAAAGCAGGGCAACCGTTTCTGACGGGAAGATTTCTTAAGCGCTGGGGCGTAGGGCAAAGCGCATGAACACCAGCCATTCCTTGCGCATCCTCCTCGCCGAAGACGATGAGGCCATGCGCGGCTATATCAGCCGCGCGCTCGAGAACGCGGGGTACGAAGTGGCTGCGGTGGATCGCGGCACGGCGGCCCTGCCCCTGCTCGAAAACGAGCGATTCGACCTGCTGCTTTCCGATATCGTGATGCCGGAAATGGACGGTATCGAACTGGCCCAGCGCTGCGCCGAGTGCAGCCCGCGCACCAAGGTGATGTTCATCACAGGGTTTGCCGCGGTCACGCTCAAGGCCAGCCGCGATCAGCCCCAGGCCAAAGTGCTGTCGAAACCGTTCCACCTGCGCGACCTGGTGATGGAAGTGGAGCGTGCTTTCGAAGACCGTATTGCACTAACCGTTTAGGGTATTGCACGGTTTGATCGCGCCCGCTAAAGGGCGCGCCTGCCGCACGATGCGGCACGCCGATGGTGCGGGCGTATAGCTCAGTGGTAGAGCACTATGTTGACATCGTAGGGGTCGCAAGTTCAATCCTTGCTACGCCCACCATCCGGCAACCTCCCGAGGTTGAAAAGCCCGCCCCCACGGCGGGCTTTTTTCGTTTGGGCCCCTTCCCTTGCACCATGCCCTCCCTCTGCTAAAGCGCGGCGCAAACGCTAGGCAAAGACAGGGCAATCATGCAGAAAATCCAGGTCAAGAATCCGGTCGTCGAGCTAGACGGCGACGAGATGACGCGCATCATCTGGCAGTGGATCCGCGAACGGCTGATCCTGCCGTACCTGGACATCGATCTGAAGTACTACGACCTTTCGGTCGAGAAGCGTGACGAGACCGACGACCAGATCACGATCGATTCCGCCAATGCAATCAAGCAGTACGGCGTCGGCGTGAAATGCGCGACGATCACCCCGGACGAACAGCGGGTGGAAGAATTCAGCCTGAAGAAAATGTGGAAGAGCCCCAACGGCACGATCCGCAACATCCTGGGCGGCGTCGTGTTCCGCGAACCGATCGTGATCGACAACGTGCCGCGCCTGGTGCCAGGCTGGACCGACCCTATCGTGGTTGGCCGCCATGCCTTCGGCGACCAGTACCGCGCCACCGACACCAAGATCCCCGGCCCCGGCAAGCTGCGGCTGGTTTTCGATGGCGAGGACGGGACCAAGATCGACCTCGACGTGTTCGACTTCCCCAGCGCCGGCGTGGCGATGGCGATGTACAACCTCGACGATTCGATTCGCGATTTCGCCCGCGCCAGCTTCAATTATGGCCTCGGCCTAGGCTGGCCGGTCTATCTCAGCACCAAGAACACGATCATGAAGGCCTATGACGGGCGCTTCAAGGACCTGTTCCAGGAAGTGTTCGACACCGAAGGCTTCGCCGAGAAGTTCAAGGAAAAGGGCATCGTCTACGAACACCGCCTGATCGACGACATGGTCGCTTCGGCGCTCAAGTGGTCGGGCAAGTTCGTGTGGGCGTGCAAGAACTACGATGGCGACGTGCAGTCGGATACCGTCGCGCAGGGTTTCGGCTCGCTCGGCCTGATGACGTCGGTGTTGATGAGCCCCGATGGCAAGACGGTCGAGGCGGAAGCCGCGCACGGCACCGTTACCCGCCATTATCGCCAGCACCAGCAGGGCAAGGCGACCTCGACCAATCCGATCGCCTCGATTTTCGCCTGGACCCGCGGCCTGATGTATCGCGGCAAGTTCGACGACACGCCCGACGTGGTCCGCTTCGCCGAAACGCTCGAACGGGTCTGCATCGAGACGGTCGAAAAGGGCAAGATGACCAAGGATCTCGCCCTGCTGATCGGCCCCGACCAGGCCTGGATGACGACCGAGCAGTTCTTCGAGGAAATCGTCCAGAACCTCGAGACGGAGATGGCCAACTGGGCGTGATCCGGATGTTGATGGGCGGGCGGTCTTCGGTGATTGCCGGGGCCGCCCTGCTCGTCGCTGCATCCCCGCTCTACGCACCGCAACTGCTCGCTTTTCCGCACCAGGTCGAAACGCCGATCGGCGTGGTGCGGTCAGAAAGCCCGATCTCGCCCGAGGCGCTGGATGCCGCCGTTGCCTATACCCGGGCCCGCATGGCAACGACGCCGCTGGCCGGCCCCGACGAACGCCGGCCGATCTTCCTGACCGATGGCGGCTGGCGCTGGCACTGGCTGGCACCGGGCGGCGTTTCGGCCTTCGGCCTGACGCGGCCGATCAGCCGCGCCGTGATTATCAACCGCGCCAATCTGGCAGGTGATGCGGCAGCGGGCGTGCCGACGAACGATCGCAAGCGCACGCTCGGATCCATCCTGGCGCACGAATTCACGCACGGCCTTGTCCGCCGCAAATATGGCGTGCTGCGCAGCGTCACGTTTCCCCGCTGGAAAGTGGAGGGATATGCCGATCATGTAGCGGGGGAAAGCACGCTGGACGCAGCGGCAGCAGCCAGGCTTGAAGCAGCGGGCGCAGACCATCCTGCGCTGATCTACTATCGCGGCCGGCAGAAGGTTGCGGCCGAACTGGCGAAAAATGGCGGCAACGTCGACGCGCTGTTCCTGGAGAACTGACCATGGCCGAAAAGACATCCGCCCGGCTGGAAGTGCGCCATGCCCTGATGAAGGACGTCCGCGGTATCGCCGCGCTTGTCCGCCGCGTCTATGACGACATGCCTGCCTACACCCACGGCGAGATTCGTGGGCAGATCAACAACTTCCCCGAAGGCTGCTTCGTCGCGCTGCTCGATGAGAAGATCGTCGGGTACTGCGCGACCATGCAGATCGCGCAGCCGCTCGCGTTCGAGGATCATACCTGGGACGAGATTACCGGCAACGGCTTCGGCAGCCGCCACGATCCGACCGGCGACTGGCTTTACGGCTACGAGATGTGCGTCGACCCCAAGGTTCGCGGGGTGCGCATTGGTCGCCGTCTTTACGAGGAACGCCGCGCCCTTGCCGAACAGAACGACCTGACCGGCATCGTGTTCGCCGGGCGCATGCCCAACTTCAAGCGCCACAAGCGCAAGGTCAGCGGCCCGGAGGAATACCTGGAACAGGTTATCGCCGTGAAAATCCACGATCCCGTCCTGCGCTTCCAGCTGGCCAACGGGTTCGAGCCTGATCGCGTGATGCGCGGCTACCTGCCGGAGGACAAGAAGTCCGAGGCGAACGCGGTGCTGATGGTCTGGCGCAACCCCTATGTCGAGCGCGACCAGCCGGTAAAGAAACGGCTGCCTCGCGGGGTCGAATCGGTGCGTGTCGCCACCTGCCAGCTCCAGGCACGCGCCGTTGCCGACTACGCCGAATTTCTGCGCGCGATCGAATATTTCGTTGATGTGGCCAGCGATTACGAATCGGACTTCATCGTCTTTCCCGAACTCTTCACGTTGATGCTGCTGAGTTTCGAGGAAAAGGAACTGTCGCCTGTCGAGGCGATCGAACGATTGTCGGAATATACCCCGCGCCTGAAGGCCGACATTTCCGACATGGCGATGCGGTTCAACATCAACATCGTCGCCGGATCGCATCCGACCCGACTGGAAGACGGCGACATTCACAACGTCGCCTATGTCTGCCTGCGCGACGGATCAGTCCACGAGCAGGAAAAGATCCACCCCACCCCCAACGAACGGTACTGGTGGAACATTCGCGGCGGCGACAGCATCGATGTGATCCAGACCGATTGCGGCCCCATCGGCGTCCTGATCTGCTACGACAGCGAATTTCCCGAATTGGCCCGCCGCCTCGCAGACGAGGGGGCGCGGATCATCTTCGTTCCGTTCTGTACCGACAGCCGCCAGGGCTACCTGCGCGTGCGCTATTGCAGCCAGGCACGCGCGATCGAGAACCAGTGCTTCGTCGTGCTGAGCGGCAATGTCGGCAACCTGCCCAATGTCGGCAACATGGACATCCAGTATGCGCAAAGCTGCATCCTGACGCCCTGCGACTTCCCCTTCGCGCGCGACGGCATCGCAGCCGAGGCGAGCGAGAATGTCGAAACACTGACGATCAGCGACATCAACCTTGCCGACCTGCAATGGGCCCGTGCCGAAGGCACGGTCCGCAACCTCGCCGATCGCCGGTTCGACCTCTATCGGATCAAGTGGGACAAGGGCGGAAAGCACCAGGGCAAGCGCCCGCCGCGCCGCGAACCGCTTGGCCCGCAGACAGTGGGTGGCGGCTGACAAATCGCACCGCCGGGCGGGTGACATGACCGCGGCCAGCGGTTAGGCGGTTGGCATGGCCGGTGAAATCGCCCCTTCCCCCATGCTGTCCGATGCGCTGGTGATCCTCGGCGCGGCCGGGATCGTCATCCCGGTGTTCGCCCGGTTCCGCATCACGCCGGTCATCGGGTTCATCCTGATCGGTATCGCCGTCGGCCCGTTCGGGCTGGGCAAGCTCAACTACGAATATCCCTGGCTCGATTACGTCACGATATCCGATTCCGATGGACTGCACCTGTTTGCCGAATTCGGCATCATCCTGCTGCTGTTCACGATCGGGCTGGAACTGTCGTTCAACCGCCTGTGGCAATTACGCAGGCTGGTTTTCGGGCTGGGTGCGCTGGAGCTGGTAATCATCGGCACCAGCATTGCGGTGTTCCTGTCGATGCTGGGGCAGTACTGGACCGGCGCGATCGGGCTTGGACTTGCACTGGCGCTATCCTCCACCGCGATCGTGCTGCCGATTTCAGGCACGACTTCGGCGGTCGGCCGCGCCGCGCTCTCCATGCTGCTGTTCGAAGATATCGCAATCGTCCCGATCATCTTCATGCTCGGCGCGATGGCACCCTATGCACAGGAAGCCGGGTGGGAAGGGCTGGTCGACACACTGTGGCAAGGCGCCCTGCTGGTTGCCGTGCTGCTGATCGCCGGACGATTTGCCCTGCCCCGCCTGTTCGCGCAGGCAGCCCGGACCAAGAGCCCCGAGCTGTTCCTTGCTGCGACCATGCTGGTCGTGATCGGCTCCAGCCTGGCCACGGCGGCCGTTGGCCTGTCGCCCATCGTCGGCGCGCTGATTGCGGGTCTGCTGATTGCCGAAACCGAATATCACGGCGAAGTCGAACAGATCATGGCCCCGTTCAAGGGGCTGGCGCTGGGCGTGTTCCTGATCACTGTGGGCATGAGCATCGACCTGCTGACGGTCTGGGAACACCTGGGCCTGATTGCATTGGCAGTGGTCGGCGTTCTGACATTCAAGGCGGTCGTCACCGGCGTTTTGCTGCGAATAATGGGCGCCCGCCGCAGCACCGCGGCAGAAACCGGCATTCTGATGGCGAGCCCGTCGGAAACCACGCTGATTGTGCTCAGCGCAGCCAGCGCTGCCCTGCTGATCCAGCCCGGCACGGCACAGTTCTGGCAGATCGTCACCGCGATCGGGCTGACCGTGACGCCGCTGCTGGCACTGCTGGGGCGCCAGATTGCCAAGCGAGTCGAACCCGCGCCCGGTGTCACTCCGGACGAGGATGGCGAACAGCGCGTGATCATCGTGGGCGCAGGCCGGGTCGGCCGCCTCGTCGCGCAGATGCTCGATGCGCACGGGCGCCCCTATATCGCCATCGATAGCGATGGCGACCTGGTCGAGAACGCGCGCCGCAAGGGCTACCGCGCCGTTTTTGCCGATGCCGCACGCGCCGCCACGCTCAGCCGGGTGGGCGTGGAAAAAGCTGCCGCTCTGGTGCTGACGATGGACGAGCCGGTCCTGGCCCAGCGGCTGGTGGCGCGGTTCAGGCGGGAATATCCGGACCTGCTCATCGTCGCTCGTGCGCGCGATACGGCCCATGCGGCCGCGCTCTATCGCGCGGGGGCGAGCCACGCCGTTCCCGAAACGCTGGAAGCCTCGCTTCAGCTATCTGAAGCAGTGCTGGTCGATATCGGCGTGCCGATGGGCCCGGTCATCGCTTCTATCCATGAGAAGCGCGACGAATTTCGCGCCCGGATCGAGGAAGACGGCGCGCTCGATTACAAACCCAAGCTGCGGGCAAGCACGATCGACAGCCCGGCCTAGGCCGGCACGCTGGCGAGCGCCCTGCGCACCGCGTCGATCGCCGCGTCTGCCTTGCTGCCGTCCGGGCCGCCGCCCTGCGCCATGTCGGGCCGGCCGCCGCCGCCCTTGCCGCCCAGGGTTTCGACCCCGGCACGAACCAGATCCACTGCGCTGAACCGCGCAGTGAGGTCATCGGTCACGGCGACGGCAAATGCGCCCTTGCCTTCGTTGACTGCGCAGATCGCAGCAACGCCGGAGCCAAGCCGTTTCTTCGCCTCATCGAGCAGCGGGCGCAATTCGCGCGCATCGAGCCCGTCGATGACCTGGCCGGAGAAGGCGATCCCGCCCACGTCCTCGTCAGCAGGTCCGCTTGCCGCGCTTCCCCCGCCGAGCGCCAGCTGCTTCTTCGCCTCGGCCAGTTCGCGTTCGAGGCGGCGGCGTTCCTCGACCAGAGCCGCAACGCGCGCTTCGACTTCGTCAGGCGATGCCTTGATCGTGCCGGCGACCGCTTTGAGCGCTTCCTCTCGCCCGACCAGCCACTGACGCGCAGCTTCGCCCGTCAACGCTTCGATCCGACGCACACCCGAGCTGACCGCACTTTCCGAAATGATGCGGAACAGCCCGATGTCGCCGGTCGCGCGAACGTGCGTGCCGCCACACAGCTCGACTGAATAATTGCGCTTGTCCTGGCCAGCACGGCCCATCGACAACACGCGCACCTCTTCACCGTATTTCTCGCCGAACAGCGCCAGTGCGCCGGCAGCCACGGCATCATCCGGGCTCATCAGGCGGGTTCCGACCGTTTCGTTGGCGCGGATTTCGGCATTCACCTCGGCCTCGACCGCGGCGATGTCTTCAGCGGTCAGCGGCTTGAGATGCGAGAAATCGAACCGCAGCTTGTCGTCTGCAACCAGCGAACCCTTTTGCGTCACGTGACCACCCAGACGGTTGCGCAGAGCGGCATGGACGAGGTGGGTCGCCGAATGGTTCGCGCGAATGCGATCGCGCCGATCGGCATCGACGGTGAGGTGCACCGCATCGCCAACCGCGACCGACCCGGCCTCGATCCGCCCGTGGTGGGCATGAAGTCGGCCGAGCGGCTTGCCGGTGTCGGTGACCATGATCCGCAGCCCCTCCGCTGTGGAGATCACGCCAGCATCGCCCGACTGCCCGCCGCTTTCGCCATAGAACGGCGTCTGGTTCGTCAGCACTGTAATTTCGTCACCGGCGCTGGCGCTCTGGACTTCGGAGCCGCCCTTCACGATCGCGACCACGCGGCCTTCGCCCTCTGTCGCGGCATAGCCGGTGAATTCGGTCGCACCTTCGCGTTCCGCGATGTCGAACCACAGTTCGCCATCGGCAGCCTCGCCAGAACCCTTCCAGGCGGCGCGTGCAGCGGCCTTCTGCCGGGCCATCGCTTGGTCGAACCCGGCGCGATCAACGCCGATGCCCCGCGCGCGCAGGGCGTCTTCGGTAAGATCGTAAGGGAAGCCGTAGGTATCGTAGAGCTTGAAGGCGGTCTCTCCGTCGAGTTCGCCCCCCTCGCCCATCGTGCCGGTGGCTTCGTCGAGCAGCCTGAGGCCCTTGTCCAGGGTGCGGCGGAACTGCGTTTCCTCGCGTTCGAGCACTTCCTCGATCAGCGCCTGCCCGCGCTGCAATTCTGGGTAAGCCTGCCCCATTTCGGCAACCAGCGCAGGCACCAGACGGTGCATCAGCGGGTCCTTCGCGCCGAGCAGGTGCGCGTGGCGCATGGCGCGGCGCATGATCCGGCGCAGCACGTAGCCACGCCCTTCATTGGAGGGCAGCACGCCATCTGCCATCAGGAAACTGGTCGACCGCAGGTGATCGGCAATCACCCGGTGACTGGCACGATGGTCGCCATGGGCCGGCATCCCGGTCAGGCTCTCGCTTGCAGCGATCAGCGCCTTGAACGTGTCGATATCGTAGTTGTCGTGAACGCCCTGCATCACGGCGGCGACGCGTTCGAGACCCATGCCGGTATCGATGCTGGGGCGCGGCAGAGAGGTGCGGGTCCCGTCCGCCGCCTGCTCGAACTGCATGAATACGAGGTTCCAGATTTCGATGAAGCGGTCGCCATCCTCGTCCGGACTGCCGGGAGGGCCGCCCGGGATGTGGTCGCCGTGATCGTAGAAAATCTCGCTGCACGGGCCGCAAGGACCGGTATCGCCCATCGACCAGAAATTGTCGCTGGTAGCGATGCGGATGATGCGTTCTTCGGGCAGCCCGGCGATCTTGCGCCACAGATCGAATGCCTCGTCATCGGTGTGGTAAACGGTGGCGGTCAGCTTTTCAGCGGGCAAGCCCCATTCCCGGGTCAACAGGGTCCAGGCGTGTTCGATCGCCTGATCCTTGAAATAATCGCCGAACGAGAAGTTGCCGAGCATCTCGAAAAACGTATGATGGCGCGCGGTGTAACCGACGTTGTCGAGATCGTTGTGTTTCCCGCCTGCACGCACGCACTTCTGGCTGCTGGTCGCGGTCGGCGCGACCGCCGTTTCCAGGCCGGTGAACATGTTCTTGAACGGCACCATGCCAGCGTTGACGAACATAAGCGTCGGGTCGTTGTACGGGACCAGCGGCGCGCTGGGCACGACCGCGTGCCCGGCGCTGCCGAAATAGTCGAGGAAACTGCGGCGGAGATCGTTGGTCGACGTCATTGGCGCGAATTAGGCACTGCGCGCGCGTGCGACAAGCGGATTAACTCGTGCGCTCAATGGCGCGGCGCGGATCATGGCCTGGCGCGTGCGGTCACGATCCACGCGCCAGCGCGCATCGCGATCATGCCGTGCTCGTTCTGCGCCGCCAGAAGTTCGCGCAGCCGGGTGACGAATGTAGCCCGTTCAGGCTCGGGAAGGTCGCGGGCAGCACGCGCCGCAGGGCCAATGGCCAGCAGATACGACAAGGCATCTTCGACCGCGTTCTCGCCCATGCCGAGGACAAACGCGAAATCGGCAGCCTCACAGTGGATATCCGCCCAGCCCGCCTGCCGCAGGATGTTTTCGACGTGACCCGAATCGGCAAATGCAAATGGTCCGGGGCCATCGGACGCTGCCGGCGCGATTACCCCCGCGCCGGGCAACAGCGAGGTCGGGCGCGTGGCCCAGGGGTTGTCGGCAGGCTTGCGAAAGCACGAGAACACCAGTCTGGCGGACGGCGCAGCGAGTGAACCGAGATGGGCGAAAGCGGCAACCGGGTCGTCGAAAAACATGACGCCGTGGCGCGAAACGATCAGATCCGGCGCGAATGCCGCGTCGCGCCACCGGGCAGCGTCGGCACATTGGAACTGGACATTGGACAGATGGGCGCCGCGCGTCTTCGCCACTTCAACCAGTTCCGCACTGACGTCGATCCCGACAAGCTGCGCACCGGCATGTCCGCGCGCGAGCGCCAGCGACAGTTCCCCCGCGCCGCAACCGACGTCCAGCGCGCGTCGGAAGCCCAGCGCACTGGCGCGGCCCAGCAGAATTTCGGTGAGGCCGGTAAAACTGCGGTCGGTCCTGCGCCATTCGGTGGCCCAGGTCTGGCCAACGCGGCCTTGCCATTCGGTCTTGTCGGTCAAGAAACGCTCCGTTCCGGTGGCGACCCAGAGGAAAGCCCGGGCGCTATGCGACGGCGCTTACCTTTTAACAAGTGTGAAGCTCTGCCCCATGCAAGATTGAAAATTGGCGATATTCCCGCACTGGGTTGCCGGGAAGGCGAACCGCCAAAAGAAAGGCCGGCGCAAGAGCGGATAACTCCACTCCGGCGCCGGCCTTCCGTTTTCCCGGGCACCAGACGTGCCCGCTTGAGGAAATCGGATCAGTCCTCCGCGTCAGGACCGGTCATCATTTCCTCGGCGACGGCATCGGTTCGGCCGCGAATGGCAGCTTCCAGCCTGTCGCAAACTTCAGGATGATCCTTCAGGTACTGCTTGGCGTTCTCGCGCCCCTGCCCGATCCGGATCGAATCGTAGGAGAACCAGCTGCCCGACTTCTCGACGACGCCGGCCTTGACCCCGAGATCGAGAATCTCGCCGATCTTGGAAATGCCTTCACCGTACATGATGTCGAATTCGACCTGCTTGAACGGCGGCGCCACCTTGTTCTTGACCACCTTCACACGGGTCGCGTTGCCCACGATGTCGTCCCGGTCCTTGATCTGGCCGGTGCGGCGAATGTCGAGACGGACGCTGGCATAGAACTTGAGCGCGTTACCACCGGTCGTGGTTTCGGGATTGCCGTACATGACGCCGATCTTCATCCGCAGCTGGTTGATGAAGATGACCATCGTTTTCGATCGGCTGATCGAGCCGGTCAACTTGCGCAGCGATTGCGACATCAGGCGCGCCTGGAGACCGACGTGGCTATCGCCCATCTCACCTTCGATCTCGGCACGGGGCACCAGCGCGGCCACCGAGTCGACCACCAGCACGTCAATCGCGTTTGAACGCACCAGCGTGTCGGTGATCTCGAGCGCCTGCTCGCCCGTGTCAGGCTGCGAGACAATCAACTCGTCGATATCGACGCCCAGTTTCTTGGCATAGACCGGGTCGAGAGCATGTTCTGCATCGACGAACGCAGCTGTGCCGCCGTTCTTCTGCGCTTCGGCAATGACGTGCAAGGCCAGCGTCGTCTTGCCCGAGCTTTCGGGGCCATAGACCTCGATTACCCGGCCCTTGGGCAGACCACCCACGCCCAGCGCGATGTCGAGCCCGAGACTGCCGGTCGAAATCGCTTCGACCTGCATCGTTTCCTTCTGGCCCAGCTTCATCGCCGAACCCTTACCGAATGCGCGGTCGATCTGCGCCAGCGCTGCATCGAGCGCCTTCTGACGATCTGCGTTCACTTCCCTACCTTCTACCAGCTTGAGTTCCGCAGCCATCGCACGACCTCCATCGGTTGCCTAGGGGTCCTGCCCCGTTATCGACTGACACCCCATGTATCGGGTTTGTTCTGGCAGAACAAGAGTGGAACGAAAGTTTTTTCGCGGGCAGCACCACGCCTGCCCTGGTCAATCACGATTGTTGGGTCAGCATCCCGGCGTCGAGCGCTCGATGATCGGCTCAAACGCACAAGGCCGCCCCCTTGCGGAGACGGCCTTGTATGTTTGGCGCGCCCGGAACGATTCGAACGTCCGACCCCCAGATTCGTAGTCTGGTGCTCTATCCAGCTGAGCTACGGGCGCGCTTGGAGGGCGCCACATAGGGGCGACCCGCACGGCTGGCAAGCCCTATCGTACAGGTATTTCGAAACACCGGGTTACCAGCATCCGGTCGAGCGGCGGCAGCGCCAGATTTCCCAATTCAGATACCGGAAACCAGCCGATTTGGCCCCCCTCCAAAGCCGCAGGCTCTCCTGTCCAGGTCACACATGTGTAAAGGAGGATGACGATTTCGCGGCCCTGCCCGTCGTGTGCCCCATGGGCGAACCCGGCGGGCACCAGCGCGTTCACGTCGATCTTGATGCCGAGCTCTTCTGCAATCTCGCGATGCAGCGCAAGTGTCGGAAATTCGCCAGTTTCCACTTTGCCGCCCGGGAATTCCCAGAGCCCGCCATGATGCTTGCCCGGTGGCCGGCGATGCATCAGCCAGTGCCCGTCTCCGCGCTGGAGCGCTGCGGCAACCACTGTGATCCATGTCGGATTTTCTGTCATCCAGCCGCGCTCCATTTATCTTTTCTTAAGCCGCCGCGCCGACAAGTGGCAGCGTCGGCACGTTTCGAGGGGCGGCGATGGAACTCAAGACCATCATACAGCGGATCGGACGCGACACGTCCGGGGGCACCGCGATCGAATACGGGCTGATCGTCTCGTTGGTAGTGATCGCCTGCATGGGCGCGTTCGAATCCGTGGCTAACGAAAATACGGGACTGTGGGCCACGGTCAGCAACAAGACGTCGGAAGCAATGGACTGAGGCGGCAGGTCGCCATTGTTAGCGATTTTTCAATGCCTCGAAAATAGCACTGCAAATACTCGATCCAAGTTTCGGAGCGAGCTCGGGTAGCGAAGACCAACCAGGAGACTGACCATGAAGTTCATCAACAAGCTGCTCCGCGACGAGCAGGGCGCCACTGCCATTGAATACGGCCTGATTGCCGCGCTGATCGCAGTCGCTGCCATCACCGCGATGCAGGGTCTGGGCAACCAGCTCGGCAACACCTTCAACACCGTTTCCACCAAGATGGCTGAGAAGAAGTAAGCTTCTTACTCACTGATATGAAGAGAGCGGCGGGAGCAATCCCGCCGCTCTTTTCGTATGCGCGGTGGCGGTGCGGGCTCAGCTCCCCCGAACGACGATCTTTACCTTCTGGCCGGCTCGCAGAGTATCGCCCGAGCCGAGCCCGTTCAGCACGCGGAACCGCGCTTCCTGCCCATTTGTGAATGCCATGCGTCTGGCGAGCGACGCGACCGTGTCACCGCTGCGCACAGTCACCACGTCGATCACGCGGGGGACCACTGCCGACGCCTCGTTGACGGTGATCCGGCGCATCGAATTGAACATCGGCGTGAAAACGCCGGCCTGCCCGGCGGAGCTTATCGTGGTGAAGTGATAGGCGCGGTTGTTCGCGAACTCATACGCGAACACCACCACGTCGACCGTTCCGTTGCCGCTGTTGACCCGGGCCTGACCGTAAGCGGCCGGGATGCCGTTCACGGTCGTACGCTGGATCGAGCTGGGCGCGAGCGCCTGCTGATTGCCGCCCAGTTCCCGGAACACCGTGCGGATATAGCTGTCGATGTCACCGCTGTATGGCGAAGTGGTGAGCTGTGCCCGCCCGCTCTGCCCGTTGATCGTGACGGCGCGGGTACCGTTGACCATATAGAAGCCCTGCGGCGCGCTGAACGACAGGCGCAGGTCGGGGTGGATGAAGGTGTTGCCTTCAATGACGCCCTGCGCTGGATCATCGCCATAAGTGATTCCGTCGATCCGGGTAAGGAATGTGTCGGCGTTCGTGACACCGGTTCCGCCCGCGGCCTTCTGGAGCGCGGTTTGCACGCGGCTGGCCGGATCAGGGTGGGTGGAGGCCCATTCCGGCATACGCGCATCGCGCCCCTGAAGCTGCGCATCCAGCGCATTCTGCGCGGCCAGGCTTTGCAGCACGGTGGCCATCGCCTTGGGATCGTAGCCGGCGCGGTTGAGATACTGGATGCCCAGTTCATCCGCCTGCAGTTCCTGCGTGCGCGAGAACCTGAGGGTCAGCAGCTGCGAACCCTGGAGCAGCCCCTGCGACACTTGCTGGCCGATGCCGCTGTTCCCCAGCAGGATGCCCGACAGGATCGCACCGGCTGCACCCAGCAGGGAATTGCGCTGCGCATTGGCCTGGCGCCGCTGCGAATGGCGGGCGGCAACGTGCGCGACCTCGTGACCAAGGACACCGGCGAGTTCCGCCTCGTTATTCATCAGCGCGACCAGCTGGCGGGTCGTGTAGACGTAGCCGCCCGGGATCGCGAAAGCATTGTTCACCGGGCTGTTGAGCAGCGACACGGTGAAGTCGGTACGTGCGTTGCCCAGACCAGACTGGACCGCAATGTTCTGCCCCACGCTTTGCACATAGGCGGCCTGCGGGCCGTCATAGGTGCCGCCGAACTCGGCAAGCAGCTGCGGATGGTATTGGGCGCCCTGCTGGGCTTCGCTCTGCGTGATCGGAGCCGAGGCATCGGGGATCGACCCGCCGGTGCAGCCCGTCAGGGCCAGCGCGATGGCGGCAGTCGAAGCAAGTGTAATGGATTTAACGTGGGGCATGCGAACCATCCTCCTGTTGGATGCGCGACACCCACCCGCCGCATCCGTGGTCTATCGCGCTAGAACGACGACCGACGGAGGATGTTCCGGACCGGAACCCGACTTTAGTTTGCGCCGATCCGCAGGAACCGATCCTCGCGCGCCCGGCGCAGTTCCTGCGGCGACTTGCCCGCAAGCTGGTCAAGTTCTTCCCCAATCGCCTGCGCGAGGCTGCGCGCGGCGGCTACCGGATCCCGGTGCGCGCCGCCGATCGGCTCGGTGACGATGCGATCGATTACGCCGAGCTGCAGCAAGTGCTGTGCGGTGACCTTCATTGCCTCCGCGGCTTCCGGCGCTTTTTCTGCCGTGCGCCACAGGATGGAGGCGCAACCTTCGGGCGAGATCACCGAATAGACAGCATGTTCGAACATCAACACGCGTTCGGCGCTGGCAAGCGCTACCGCACCGCCCGATCCGCCCTCGCCAACGATCGTGGCAACCATCGGCACCGGCAACGCGAGACACGCCTCGGTCGATCTGGCAATCGCCTCGGCCTGGCCCCGCTCTTCCGCCTCGACGCCAGGAAAGGCGCCCGAGGTATCGACCAGGGTCACGACCGGCAGGCCGAACCGGCCAGCCAGTTCCATCAGGCGGATGGCCTTGCGATACCCTTCGGGCTTGCCCATACCGAAATTGTGGCGCAGCCGGCTCTCGGTATCGTGGCCTTTCTCGTGCCCGATCAGCACGACCTTGCGGCCGTCCAGCGTGGCGAGGCCACCAATGATCGCCTCATCCTCGCCATAGCAGCGGTCGCCGCCCAGCGGAACGAACTCATCGAAGGCATGGGCGACGAAGTCGCGGAAGTGCGGGCGCGCCGGATGCCGCGCAACCTGGGTCTTCTGCCACGGAGTGAGCGCGGCATACGTGCTGGCCAGCAAGTCGGCACTCTTGGTTTCGAGCCGCGCGATCTCTCCGGAAATGTCGACGTCGCCGCCTTCGGCAGCAGCGCGCAATTCGCCGATGCGGGTTTCGAGCTGGGCGACCGGCTTCTCGAATTCGAGGTAGGAAATCATCGTGCTGCGCTAGTCGTCCGCGCGCCGCGAGGCAAGCGGGTGCCGTTCGTTGACCAGCGCGACAAGGCGCGCAGCATCGACATGCGTATAAATCTGCGTCGTCGCAATATCTGCATGGCCCAGCAGGGTCTGCAGCACGCGCAGGTCCGCTCCTCCCTCCAGCAGGTGCGTGGCAAAGGCATGGCGCAGCACGTGCGGACTGATCTTCTCCGGCGGCAGGCCGGCACGAACGGCCAGTTCCTTCACCAGCTGAAACAGCCGCACCCTGGTCAGATGCGTCCTGCCCGAGGGGAACAGGTATTTGGAACCTTGCGGCCTGACGGCCAGCCAGCGGGACAGGGCCGCCCGCGCCCGCCCGCCGACCGGGACCATGCGCGCCGCCCCGCCCTTGCCAGTGACCGTCAGGAATGGCGCGTCACGAGGAACCGCGGACAGTGGCAAGCTCATCAATTCGCTCGCGCGCAGGCCTGAGCCGTAGAGCAGTTCGATAAGAACCAGCAGCCGCACGGCGGCTGGCCGATCGCTCGCCGCCTCTTCTTCGGCGCGCGCGAACAATGCCTCGACCTGATCATGAGACAGGATCCTGGGCAGAGGCCGCCGAGCGGCTGGCCTTGGCAGCGTGCCGGACGGATCGTCCGCCCGCAGCCCCTCATCGACGAGAAAACCGAAAAACTGGCGCAGGGCGGATGTCTTGCGGGCAACGGTCGATCCGGCAAGATCGCTCCACGCGCGGGACAGTCCTCCGAGGCGCTCAGCGGAGACGTCGCGCAGCGGCCCGACGATTTCTTCGGCCTGCTCCAGGTCGCGTCGATAGGCTGCCAGCGTGTTGGCAGCCGCGCCCCGCTCTGCCGCCAGCATGGCAAGGAAGGCATCGACCGCGGCGCTCATCGGCGCAGGCTCATGCAGGAGCGCGCATCAACCGCGCGCGACCGCCTCCGCCGCGATCATCCGTGCCTCGGCTTCCATCCCGACCCGGTTCAGTGCGGAAACGATGTGATAGAGGTGGCGCGGGGTCATCTTGTCCCACCCGGTGCCCTGCATCCCGACACCGGCAAGGATCGCGACCAGCGCAGGGTTTTCCGCGTCGGCGGCCGCATCGATCAGCCTGCTCCAGCGGGTTTGCCGGCCCAGGTTCGCGCCAAGGCTATCGGCGTAATCCTCGACCGTGCCATTCTCTAGCCGGCCAAGACCGGCAAGGCCTGCCAGCAGGAATTGCGACTTGCGCTGGCCAGTGCTGGTATCATCATCGACGAACGATCCGAACTGCCCCGAACTCACTGGGCTGTTGCGGTTCGGCTGAGCCAGCGCCAGCAGGGCCCAGCCCTCGCTCCCCTGCGGAACGATCGATGCCCAGCGCATTGCATCCCGTTCCAGACCGGCGGTGAGCATGGAGGCGATCAGCGTGGGTGCATCGGCGACGAAGTCTTCGCTCGGGTCGAGTCGGGCCGCGGCATAGGCGGTCAGAACGAGGCGCGCGTAATCCGGATCTTCCCCGCCCCACACTTCGCGGATAGCAGCCAGCCGCCCGGCGGGATCGCCCGCGACGTATCCCTCGCGCAGGCGCGCGGCGCGGCGGGCCATCTCGCTATCGCCGCCGTTCTCTTCCTGCGCATAGAGCGCGGAATAGAGGTCCACCATCGCAGTCGAAGACAGAATGCCCTCGCGCGCGGCCAGCTCGATGCCCGCCGCACGCTGGGTAATCGGCAACATCGGTGCGGTTGCGGACACGCGCAGGAAATAGGGGCTGGGATTGGCCAGAAGGTTTTCTGGAATCTCTGCCCCCACCGCAGTGGCGAGGGAGAAACGCCACGGCGTCAATTCCTCGACATCGTCCCATTCGAGATTGACCGCGCGCCGCCCGAAACCGGCAGCCCCGGCGTAACGCTGGGCCAGCAGCACGTCGATCGGATCGGCGATACCGCGCCCCAGGGCCCGGTTCAGTTCCTGCCCTGCGCGGGCGCCCTGTCCTGAAAAGGCAGCGCAGATGGAGCTGGCCATGGTCCACTGCGGATCGTCGCGGTCGACTTGCGCAACCTGGACCGCGGGACAGATGCCGACCAGATCGCCAGTGGCGATATAGGCGTCGAACGCGGCATTGGTCAGCAGGCCGTTCCAGTTGCCGGTATCCACGTCCTGCACCAGCGCCCGGGCCACGGAGAATTCGCCCATGTCGTTCAGGACACGCGCGCGCAACGCGGCAAAATCGACCGGGTCCATGCCGCGCGGCGCCTCGAGCCGACTGGCAAGCGCACGGCGCAACATGATGTGGCCCCAGCGCGACACGAGCGGCTGGCGCGTGCCGGCGAGCGCGGCGGCGACGATCGCGGCCGGCTGGCTGCGGAGCGAGGCGGTGGGCAGACCGCCCTCCTCGGGCGCGAGCAGACCGACTCGTTCAGTTGAACGCTGGGCGGCGGGCGGAATGTCGTAGCGCGGCTTCAGGCCGAGCAATTCGTCGAGCTCGTCCGCGTCCATCCGCTCGAGCTCTTCGATCGAAGGCAGCCCCGGCGGAAGCTCCACTGGCGCCGACGGCGGGGCGGCAGGCGCGGTCACCCCCGGGATAGGCTGCACGACGGGCGAACTGGTCGCAGTCGGTACTGGCGTGTTGGTGGCGCGCGGGGTGGGCGTGGGTGCAGGTGCGGGATCGTCGAAGCCCGGCGGCAGAAGCGATTCGGGTGCTTCCTGCGCCAGCACCAGGGTGGAGGACAACGCGAGTGCAGCAGCGCCGATCAGCAGCCCGCGCGTCATTGCGCACGCTCCGGCAATTCGACCGGGTCGGCAATTGGCCGCAGCGGTTCTTCCCCGCCGTCGACCCACGCAAAAATGAGCAGACCGATCACCGCTACGGCAGCGGCGATGGCTATCATGCGTGGTTTGGCCAAGGTGCGATCCCTCAGGGGGCGGGTACGGTTCCAGCTCATGGTTGCGCCGCCTCTAGCGCATCTATAGGCGGAGCGGCAATGTCCGAGCAGGCGCTTTCCCTGACCCGGCCGGAAATTGCGGCCATCGCACGGCGGATCGACCGGCCGGTGGTGCTGGTCGGGCTGATGGGCGCGGGCAAGTCCACAGTCGGCCGCCGGCTCGCTGCAATGCTCGGGTTCGATTTCGTCGACGCCGACGAAGCGATCGAAGAAGCCGCGCAAATGAGCGTCGGCGACATCTTCCAGACTTATGGCGAACCCTATTTCCGCGACGGGGAGCGCCGGGTCATCGCCCGATTGATCGAGGAACGGCACGGCGTGATCGCCACCGGCGGCGGCGCTTTCGTCCATCCCGACACGCGTGCCCTGATCCTGGAACGCGGCGTGGCGGTATGGATCGACTGCGATATCGATACGCTGGTCGAACGCACCGCCCGTCGCGACACACGGCCGCTGCTCCAGTCCGGCGACCCGCGCGAAACGCTGGCCCGGCTCAAGGCAGAACGCGAGCCCTGCTATGCCGAAGCGCCGATCCACGTGACTAGCGACCGGGGGCCCCATGCCGAAACCGCCCTTGCCATAATCGGAGCGATCGAACGATGGCTGTAATCCCCGTGGCCCTGGCGGGAAGGTCGTATGACGTCGTCGTTGGGCGGGGCTTGCTCGACGCGGGGGCGCGCCATGCCCTGCCCTTCATCCGCAAGCAGCGCGTCGCGGTGGTGGCCGACGTCAACGCGCGGGCCCTGCATGGCGAACGCCTGGCCCGCTCGCTGGCCGCATCCGGTATCGACATCGCCTGGTTCGACGTGCCTGCGGGCGAAAGCTCGAAAAGCTGGGACAGCCTCGCCCGCCTCACCGACTGGCTGCTGGAACAGGGGGTCGAGCGGGGCGACAACGTATTCGCGCTGGGCGGCGGCGTGGTCGGCGACCTGACCGGGTTTGCCTGCGCTATTCTGAAGCGCGGCTGCGGCTTCGTGCAGCTGCCCACCACCCTGCTGGCGCAGGTCGACAGCTCGGTTGGCGGCAAGACCGCAATCAATACCGCCGCAGGCAAGAATCTGGTCGGCGCGTTCCACCAGCCGTCACTGGTGCTGGCGGACCTGACCACACTTGAAACGCTCCCCCCGCGCGAATTGCGCGCCGGCTATGCCGAGGTGCTCAAGTACGGCGTGCTGGGCGACCTCCCGTTCTTCGACTGGTTGATGGCAAACGGCGCGGCAGCGCTGGCGCTGGAGGCGGCCCCGCTCGAGCACGCGGTCGCTACCAGCGTCACGGCCAAGGCGCGGATCGTGGCGGAGGATGAACGGGAGACGACCGGCGCGCGCGCGTTGCTCAACCTCGGCCACACGTTCGGCCATGCGCTGGAGGCGGAAACGGGTTTTACCGACCGGCTGCTGCATGGCGAATCGGTGGCACTGGGAATGGTGCTGGCAGCGCGGTATTCAGCGCGACTGGGGCTGATGGGCGGCGAGGCAGCAGAGCGGATAACCCGCGCGGTCGACCTCGCCGGCCTGCCGAGCAGGATCGCGGAACTGGGTCTCGACTGCGATGGCAAGCGCCTCACCGCGCACATGCTGCACGACAAGAAGATGGACGCAGGCACCCTGCCCTTCGTGCTGCTGCGGGGCGTGGGCGAGGCATTCCTCGCGCGGGACGTGGAATTGGCCGACGTAGCCCGTTTCCTCGACGCGGAACTGCAGACCTGATTTCAGGAGCAGCTCAGAACAGCCGCGACCCGTCAGGCACGCGCACATCCGGCGCGAACAGCACCACTTCCCCTGCGCTATCGGCAAACCCGAGGGTGAGCACTTCCGACATCGCCGGACCGATCTGCCGGGGCGGGAAGTTGACCACCGCCGCCACTTGCCGCCCGACCAGCTGATCGCAAGCATAATTGGCAGCAATCTGGGCGCAGCTTTTCTTCTCCCCGATCGCAGCGCCGAAATCGATCCGCAGGCGATAGCTGGGTCGGCGCGCCTCGGGAAATTCCTCCGCCCCCACGATCGTGCCGATGCGAATGTCGATCTTCAGGAATGTGTCGAAATCTGTCAGACCGGCAGCTGGTGCATCGGGATCGTGCGTCAGATGCATTACTCTAGTTCCAGGATCACCGCGTCCACGGCCAGGCTGTCACCTTCGGCAGCGTTGATCTTCGCGATCTTCCCCTGCTTTTCGGCGCGGAGGATGTTTTCCATCTTCATCGCTTCAACCGTGGCGAGCGGCTGGCCGGGCTGGACTTCCTCGCCTTCTCCCACGTGCAGCTTCACCAGCAGGCCCGGCATCGGGCAGATCAGCATGCGCGACAGATCCGGCGGGACCTTCTCGATCATGTGCCGGGCGAGATTCGCGATCCGCTGCGGCAATACGCGAACCTTGTGGGTTGCCCCGCGCGTGGTCAGGGCATATCCGGTGCGCGTTGGCGCCAGCTGTATCGTCAGCGCCTCGTCACCCCATTCGACATCGATCATCCTGTCGCCGGGGGTGTAGTCGAAGCTGAGTTCGATCTCCGCCCCATCGACGGTAATCGCGTCTTCTTCCAGGCTAACAGCATAATCCCGCTCGCCCAGCCGCACGGCCCAGTCCCCCGGCGGGGGCAGCGCGCCATTCAGCTGCTGATCGATCCGGTTCGCGCGGTCCGCGTCCGCCGTGGCGATGACGCCCGCAACCGCTGCCAGCGCGCGCTTGAGATGTTCGGAGGCGTCGGCGCCGTGGAAGCCCTCGGGATATTCCTCGGCGATGAAGCCAGTGGTCAGCTCGCCCGAGCGGAAGCGCGGATGCTGCATGATGGCGCTGAGGAAATCGACGTTGTGGCCCAGCCCCTGGATCGCAAAGGCGTCGAGCGCCTGGACTTGCAGGTCCGCCGCCTCGTCACGCGTTTCGCCCCAGGTGATCAGCTTGGCGATCATCGGGTCGTAGAACATCGACACCTCGCCGCCTTCGAACACGCCGTCGTCGACCCGGATGCCATCGACGCCCCGGCGGCCGTTTTCGGCGCCGTCGTCCGCCCACGGCTCGACCGGAGGCTGGTAGCGGACCAGCCGCCCGGTGCTGGGCAGGAACCCGCGATAGGGATCTTCGGCATAGACGCGGTTCTCGATCGCCCAGCCGTCGATCTTCACGTCGTCCTGACCGAACGACAGTTCCTCGCCCGCAGCGACGCGGATCATCTGTTCGACCAGGTCTACCCCGGTGATCGCCTCCGTCACCGGGTGTTCGACCTGAAGCCGGGTGTTCATTTCGAGGAAGTAAAAGCTCTCGCCGCTCGGGTCCGCACCGCTGACGATCAGTTCGACCGTGCCCGCGCTGTAATAGCCAACCGCCCGGGCCAGCGCGACGCATTGCTCGCCCATTGCCTTGCGCATCTTGGGCGTGACGAAGGGCGAAGGCGCTTCCTCGACCACCTTCTGGTGGCGGCGCTGGATCGAGCATTCGCGCTCGTTCAGATAGACGATGTTGCCGTGCTTATCGCCGAGGATCTGGATCTCGATATGGCGCGGATTGAGGATGAACTTCTCGATGAAGACGCGGTCGTCACCGAAGGAGTTGAGCCCTTCGCGCTTGGTCGCCTCGAAGCCCTCGCGCACGTCGGTTTCGTTGTAGGCAAGGCGCATCCCCTTGCCCCCGCCGCCCGCGCTGGCCTTCATCATTACCGGGTAGCCGATTTCCGCCGAAATGCGGACCGCGTGCTCGGTATCCTCGATCTCGCCGACGAAGCCGGGGACGACATTGACCCCCGCTTCCTTCGCCAGTTTCTTGGATTCGATCTTGTCGCCCATCGCCGCGATCGCGTTGACCGGCGGGCCGATGAACTCGATCCCTTCCTTCGCGAGCGCCTCGGCAAAACTGGTCCGCTCCGACAGGAAGCCATAGCCCGGATGCACCGCCTCGGCCCCGGTCTGCTTGCACGCCGCGATGATCTTGTCCGCGATCAGGTAGGATTCGGCCGCAGGCGACGGGCCGATATGCACCGCCTCATCCGCCATCCGCACGAACGGCGCGCGGGCATCGGCATCCGAATAAACGGCAACGGTCGCGATACCCATCCGGCGCGCGGTCTTCATGACCCGACAAGCGATCTCGCCCCGGTTGGCGATGAGGATTTTCTTGAACAACGCGATTACTCCGCAGGTTCGAGCGCGGCGCAGGCGCGCATTGGTTCCGGTCCGGTGAGCGCAGTCAGCCCAAGCTTGGCGAACAGTGCGGCGTCGCTGTCGTCGCCCGCATTCGGCGCGGTCAGCAACTTGTCGCCGGTGAAGATCGAGTTCGCGCCCGCCATGAAGCATAGCGCCTGGGCCGCCTCGGACATCGACTCGCGCCCGGCAGAGAGGCGCACCATCGACAGCGGCATCGTGATCCGCGCGGCCGCCACGGTGCGGACGAATTCGATGTCGTCGATCTTCGCAAGCGGGGTATCGGCCAGCATGTCGCCCAGCACGGTGCCCTTCACCGGCACCAGCGCATTGACCGGCACACTCTCGGGATGCTGCGGCAGCGTGGCGAGCGTGTGGATGAAGCCCACGCGGTCGCTGCGCGTTTCGCCCATGCCGACGATCCCGCCCGAACACACGTTGATGCCCGCCGCGCGAACATTCGCCAGCGTATCGAGCCGCTCACCCATGGTGCGGGTCGAAATGACGCGCTCATAATATTCGGGGCTGCTGTCGATGTTGTGGTTGTAATAGTCGAGCCCCGCCTCAGCCAGCATGCCGGCCTGCTTGGGCGTCAGCATGCCCAGCGTCATGCAGGTTTCGAGGCCCATCGCGCGCACTCCCTTCACGATCTCGACGATCGCGGGCATGTCGCGGTCCTTGGGGTTGCGCCAGGCGGCGCCCATGCAGAACCGCTGGCTGCCGGCATCCTTGGCCTGCGCCGCGCGCTGGAGGATGGACTGCACCTCCATCAGCTTGGTCGCCTCGACCCCGCTGTCCGCCTTCACCGACTGGCTGCAATAACCGCAGTCTTCCGGGCAACCGCCCGTCTTGATGCTGAGCAGGGTGCACAGTTGCACCTGTTCGGGGGGATGATTCTCGCGGTGCACCGTGGCTGCGCGAAACAGCAACTCGGTGAACGGCAGGTCGAACAATGCCGCGATCTCGTCGCGGGTCCAGTCATTACGAATGTGGGTCATGCGGCTTCCCCGATAGCCAGCCCGCGCGCCCGCGCATAGCCTTTGAGCGCATGTGCATAAAACGGCGCCCCGCGCCGGTCGCCTTCGCCTGCCAACAGCACGTCCATCGCACTCGCGAGCCTCGCGACGTTGCCGTCAGACAGCATGCCGAGCGGCGCGACGTAAATGCCGATCGTAAACAAAATCGCGCCCGTTTCCGGCAGCCGCCGCAGTGTCTGCCGTTCCGAGCGCACGAACAGCGTTTCTCCCGCGTTCGCCGCCGTCACATGGCCGAAGGCGACCTCGCCCGGCACATCCGCAATCCAGCGGCCGGCACCGGTGGGGGCGATAAACCAGTTGCAGCGACCGAAAATCTTTTCCGGCCGCAGCTTCGCCATGAAATGGTCGACGCCGCTGGCGAGCTGTTCGGCATAGCGTTGGATCGGCGCATGCATCGCGGCGAGCGGCAGGCCGAGCTTGTCCGCCGGGTGCCAATCGCTGGGCCAGGCCACTGCCGCGCCGACGAGGCGATAGACATCCTCGCCCTCGCGCCGGGTCAGGAGGCACATGTCCTCATGATGCGACAACGCCGTTTCGGGCAGACCACCGGCAATGCCGAGCATCGCCGCCAGTTCGCGCCCCGGAGCCTCGCCCTCAGGCAACATCTGCACAGCCTCGGGAAAGTCCGCGAATCCCGCCGCGCGCGCCGCAAGATCAGGCGCGGGCTGCAGCCATTCCCCCTCAGCAAGCGCGTGAAGCCCCATCTTCAACACCCCGCCGCCGCGCGCCTTGGGCAGCAGTTCCTCGACGGAAAAGCCGAGCGTCACGGGCGCAGGCCGCTCACTCGGCAGCCTCGCTCATCTCCTCGCCAGCAGGCGGCATGTTGTGGCCGAGCAGGCGCAGCATGTCCGCCGCGCATTCGACCACGTTGGAGCCGGGGCCATAGATGCCCTGCACCCCGGCCTCGCGCAGGAAGTCGTAATCCTGCGGCGGGATTACACCGCCCGCGACCACCTTGATGTCCGCCCGCCCCGCGTCGCGCAGCAACTGGATCAGTTCGGGGATCAGCGTCTTGTGCCCGGCAGCAAGGCTCGACGCACCGATCGCGTCGACATCCTTGGCCAGTGCCATGTCGCGTGTTTCGGCGGGGGTCTGGAACAGCGGGCCGCTGACCACGTCGAAACCCATGTCGGCAAAGGCGGACGCGATCACGTTGGCGCCGCGGTCGTGCCCGTCCTGCCCCATCTTGGCAACCATCAGCCTGGGCGCGCGGCCCAGCCGGCGCTCGACTGCCTTCACGCCCTCGACCACCTGGGCGTAGCGCGCGTCAGCGCCATAGGCTTCGCGGAATACACCGCGCACCGGTGTTGGCACCGTATCGTAACGCCCGAACACGTCTTCCATCGCGGCGGAGATTTCGCCCAGCGTCGCATCGTGCCGGGCCGCTTCGACTGCCAGAGCGAGAAGGTTGTCGCCGCCACGCGCGCCTTCGGTCAGCGCCTTCAGCGCCGCCTGGCACGCCGCCTCGTCGCGCCCCTCGCGTACGCGCTTCAGTCGGGCGATCTGTGCGTCGCGCACGGCATGATTGTCGATGTCGAGGGTGTCGAGGTGCTCTTCCTTCGCCAGCCGGTACTTGTTGACCCCGACGATCACCGTCTCGCCCTTGTCGACGCTGGCCTGCTTGGCGGCGGCGGCCTGCTCGATCGCGGCCTTGGGCTTGCCGGTGGCCACATAGGCGGTCATCCCGCCCGCCGCGTCGACCTCGGCAATCAGCCTCTCCGCCTCTTCGACCAAGGTCGCGGTCAGTGCTTCGACGTAATAGGAACCGCCCAGCGGATCGACCACGCGGGTAATCCCGGCTTCTTCCTGCAATACCAGCTGCGTATTGCGCGCGATGCGGGCTGAGAAGTCCGTCGGCAACGCGATCGCCTCGTCCAGCGCATTGGTGTGGAGCGACTGCGTGCCGCCCAGTACCGATGCCAGCGCTTCCACCGTGGTGCGGATGACGTTGTTGTAGGGGTCCTGTTCCTGCAAGGACACGCCGCTGGTCTGGCAGTGGGTGCGCAGCATCTTGCTGCGTTCGTCCTTGGCGCCGAGGCGGTCCATCACCCGGTACCACAGCGTGCGCGCGGCGCGCAGCTTGGCGATCTCCATGAAGAAGTTCATGCCGATGCCGAAGAAGAAGCTGAGCCGCCCGGCAAATGCGTCGATATCGAGCCCGGCGGCCATGGCGCGGGTGGCGTATTCCTTGCCGTCGGCGATGGTGAACGCCAGTTCCTGCACCGCCGTCGCCCCGGCTTCGTGCATGTGATAGCCGGAGATCGAAATGCTGTTGAATTTCGGCATGTTGGCCGATGTGTATGCGATGATGTCGCTGACGATCCGCATGCTCGGCTCTGGCGGATAGATGTAGGTGTTGCGGACCATGAACTCCTTGAGGATGTCGTTCTGGATGGTCCCGTCGAGCTTTTCCTGCGACACCCCCTGCCGTTCCGCCGCGACGATGAAGAACGCCAGCACCGGGATCACCGCGCCGTTCATCGTCATGCTCACGCTCATCTGGTCGAGCGGGATCTGGTCGAATAGGATTTCCATGTCGCGCACGGTGTCGATCGCGACGCCCGCCTTGCCGACATCGCCCACCACGCGGGGGTGATCGCTGTCATAGCCGCGGTGGGTGGCGAGATCGAAGGCGACGCTCAGCCCCTTCTGCCCCGCGGCAAGGTTGCGGCGATAGAAGGCGTTCGATTCCTCGGCGGTGGAAAAGCCTGCGTATTGCCGGATCGTCCACGGCCGGCCGGCATACATGCTGGCGCGCACGCCGCGCGTGAATGGGGCGAATCCAGGCAGGCCGGGATCCGAAGTCACGTCATCGCCAGTGTAGAGCGGCTTGATCGCGAAGCCTTCAGGGGCATCCCAGGAAAGGTCGCGTCCGCGAACCTCCTTTGCCGCCAGTTCCTGCCAGGCCGTAACGTCAGGTTTATCAGTCATGCGCCGCCCCTAACCACATTCGTATGCACGATGGAAGAGAGGCGGCTAGTGTCCGTGGCCCTTTGGCGTTTCCATGATCTCGGTGAGCTGCCCCATCATGTCCTTGGGGTGGAGGAAGAAGATCGGCGTCCCGTGCGCGCCGATCCGCGTGGGGCCAAGGATGCGCTTGCCCAGCCCCTCGAACCACGCGCGCGCTTCATCGATGTCGGGCACTTCGTAGCAGAGGTGGTGTTGCCCGCCCGACGGGTTCTTCTCCAAGAATGCGCGGATGGTGGACCCCTCGCCCAGCGGCTCGATCAGCTCGATCTGCGTCCCGTCCATTCCGCTATTGGTAGGCGTGTTGACGAAGCACACCTTCACGCCCTGCTCGGGCAGGTCGAACGGCTCGGTGATCGACGTCGCCCCCATGACCTCGCGGTAATAGACGATGCTGTCCGCGATCGAGGGCGTCGCCACGCCGATATGGTTGAGACGGCCGAGTTTCATTTGAAGTTCTCCATGACCGAAATCATTCTTTGTAAAGCATCACCCGGAACAGGAAAAACGATCCGATCCAAATGCCAATCAAGGCCGCCCCGAGCGCCCACTTGTAAACGGCAAATCGGATCGGATTTCTGTCGCGATCCGTCACTATTCGGTGCCCGAACAAAAAAACGGCCGGCCACCTGAAGCCCTTGAAACGACCCTGGCGATGCTGCCGGATGTGCCACACCGTGGAAAGGCACATCAGCGCCGTCAGCAGGCCAAAAGTGACCCACCGCTCGAGGTCGGCACTCATTGCTTAGAGCGGAATATTGTCATGCTTCTTCCACGGGTTTTCGAGCACTTTCCCGCGTAGGCGGCGCAGGCCCGACGCAATCCGCCGCCGGGTCGAGTGCGGGTAAATCACTTCGTCGATGTAACCACGCTGCGCCGCCACGAAGGGGTTGGCGAAGCGGTCTTCGTATTCTTTCGTGCGCTCAGCGATTTCCTCTGGCGTCTTGCCGCGAAAGATGATCTCGACTGCGCCCTTCGCGCCCATCACCGCGATCTCGGCGGTCGGCCAGGCGTAGTTGAGGTCGCCGCGCAGGTGCTTGGACGCCATCACGTCGTAAGCGCCGCCATAGGCCTTGCGGGTGATCACGGTGATCTTGGGCACGGTCGCCTCGGCATAGGCGAACAGCAGCTTGGCGCCGTGCTTGATGATGCCGTTGTGCTCCTGCGCCGTGCCGGGGAGGAAACCTGGCACGTCGACGAACGTCAGGATCGGGATTTCGAACGCATCGCAGAACCGGACGAAGCGCGCCGCCTTCTTGCTCGAATTGATGTCGAGCACGCCTGCCAGCACCATCGGCTGGTTTGCGACCACACCCACCGTGCGCCCCTCGATCCGGCCGAAGCCGCACAGGATATTGCCCGCATGCGAAGGCTGTATTTCGAAGAAGTCGCCTTCGTCCAGCACCTTCCGGATCACCTCGTGCATATCGTAGGGCTGGTTGGCGTTGTCGGGGATCAACGTGTCGAGGCTGGGTTCCTCGCGGTCCCATGGATCGTTGGTCGGGCGCTCGGGGGCAGCCTCGCGGTTCGACAGTGGCAGAAAATCGAAGAACGCGCGCGTGGCGAGCAGGGTCTCGATATCGTTTTCGAACGCCACGTCGGCCACGCTGGTCTTCGTCGTGTGGGTAACCGCGCCGCCCAGTTCTTCCTGCGTCACGACCTCGTTGGTGACGGTCTTCACCACGTCCGGCCCGGTCACGAACATGTAGCTGGAGTCCTTCACCATGAAGATGAAGTCGGTCATCGCAGGAGAGTACACCGCCCCGCCTGCGCACGGGCCCATGATCAGGCTGATCTGCGGCACAACGCCCGATGCCAGCACATTGCGCTGGAACACTTCAGCATAGCCGCCGAGCGACGCAACGCCTTCCTGAATGCGCGCCCCGCCGCTGTCGTTAAGCCCGATGACCGGCGCGCCGACCTTCAGCGCCATGTCCATGACCTTGCAGATCTTCTCCGCATGGCGTTTTGACAATGACCCGCCGAAAACGGTGAAGTCCTGGCTGAACACGAACACCAGTCGCCCGTTGATCGTGCCCGATCCGGTGACAACGCCGTCACCCGGGATCTTTTGCCCTTCCATGCCGAAATCGGTGCAATCGTGTTCGACGTAGGTGTCGAGTTCCTCGAAGCTGTCCTCGTCGAGCAGCACGTCGAGCCGTTCCCGCGCAGTCAGCTTGCCCTTCGCATGTTGCGCTGCGATCCGTTTCTCGCCGCCGCCCATGCGGGCTGCTTCGCGGCGACGTTCCATTTCGGCGATATTGGCGGACATAGGCTTTCTGCAGCATCCCTGTTCGATCGTTCGGGCCGGAGCCTTGCCGCGCCAGTGCCGCAGCGTCAACGCGTCTGATAATCCGCGCAGGGTTGCGGCGCTGCGCTGTCCACGCGAAAACGACGCGATGGAACACGCAGATTATCTGGTCGTCGGGGCAGGCATCGCGGGCCTTTCCGTCGCAGCGCGATTGGTGCGGCATGGCCGGGTCGTCGTATGCGAGATGGAGGACGCGCCCGGCGTTCATGCGTCCGGCCGCAGTGCCGCCTTCGCCCATTTCGACATGGACGCATGGCTTGTCCGTGCGCTCACCGCGGCCAGCCTGCCGCTGCTTGAAGAACCGGGCGCACGGCCCCATCCCGCGCTGTTTATCGCGCTGGACGGACAGGAGGAGGAGCTTGCCCGGGTCGAAGCGGCCTACCGCGAATGGCAGCCGGATGCGCGGCGGCTAACAATCGCGGATGCGCGCGATCTCGTGCCGGTACTGCGGGAAGATGCAGTGGTGGGTGCGCTGCTCGACCCGGCTGGCCGCAAGCTCGATGCGCACGCGCTGCTCGAAGGGCACCGGCATGCACTGCTGGCCGCAGGCGGATCGATCATGACCGGCACGCCCGTCACCGCGCTGCGGCGCGATGGCGCGCAGTGGATCGTGGAAACGCCGGGGGCAACACTGGCTGCACGCGTCGTAATCAATGCGGCGGGCGCCTGGGCCGACGATGTCGCGCGCCTGGCCGGCATTGCCCCGCTCGGCATTCGTCCGCTGCGGCGCACGGTGATCACCTTCGATGTGCCGAGCGACATGAACGTGTCGCGCTGGCCGTTCACCAAGACGGTGGGCCCGGGGTTCTATATCGAGCCGGAGGGGCGCGGGCGCCTGCTTGCATGCCCGATGGACGAGCATCCGAGCCCGCCATGCGATGCCCAGCCGGAGGAGGAAGACGTCGCCCTTGCCGCGTGGCGGGTGGAGCAGGCGACCACGCTCACCATCCCTCGCCTCGCCAGCAAATGGGCAGGCCTCAGGAGTTTCACATCCGACCGGCTGCCGGTCGCAGGTTTCGATCCAACGGCCCCCGGATTTTTCTGGCTGGCCGGGCAAGGCGGCTTCGGCCTGCAAACCTCGCCTGCAATGGCGCTGGCGGCGGAAGCTCTTGCGACCGGAAACACCTGGCCTGAAGAACTGCGCGCGGTCGGCGTAATGCCCCAGATGCTCGCCGCCGAACGCCTTCGCTAGGCGCCCGTTCAGCGCATCAGAACAAGCTCTTCTGCCATGGTCGGATGAATCGCGGTGGTCGCGTCGAAATCGGCCTTGGTCATCCCGGCCTTCACCGCAACGGCGGCCGCCTGCATGATCTCCGGCGCTTCCGGCCCGATCATGTGGATGCCGACGATCCGGTCGTCCACACCAGTGCAGATCATCTTGTACAGGCATCGCTCGCTGCGGCCTGCCAGCACGTTCTTCATCGGGCGGAAATCGGACAGGTAGACCTTCACATCCCCCAGCGTGTTGCGCGCCTGCCCTTCGGTCAGGCCGACGGCGGCGATGGGGGGATGACTGAATACCGCGCTGGGAATGCACCCGTGATCGACCGCGCGCGGGTTGTTGCCGAACAGCGTATCGGCAACCGCATGCCCTTCGCGGATGGCGACCGGCGTCAGCTGGACCCGGTTGGTCACGTCGCCCACGGCATAGATGTGATCCACGCTGGTCTTGCTGAACCGATCGACCACGATCTCGCCATGCGCGCCCCGTTCCACGCCTGCCGCGTCCAGACCCAGCCCCTCGGTATTGGGCAGGCGCCCGGTGGCGAACATCACGCAGTCGACCTCGATCGGGTCGTGATTGGACATGGACACGAGCAGGCTGCCGTCTTCCTGCTTCTCGATCTTTTCGAACTCCGCGTGGAAGCGGAAATCGATGCCCTTGAGCATGGATATCTGCAACAGCCGGTCGCGCACGCTCTCGTCATAGCCGCGCAGGATCACGTCGCTGCGGTTGATGATCGTCACCTTGCTGCCGAATTCGTTGAAGATGCCGGCGAATTCGTTGGCGATATAGCCCCCGCCAGCGATCAGCACCCGCCGGGGGATTGCGTCGAGGTGGAACGCTTCGTTGCTGGTAATGCCCAACTCGTGACCTTCGCACTGCGGCACGTGCGGCCGCGCGCCAGTGGCGATCAGGATGTGCTTCGCCGTGACCTTTTCGCCGCTGGCGAGCGTGATTTGGTGCGGCCCGGTCAGCGTCGCGCGTTCGCGGAACACGGTTACGTTGTTGTTGTCGAGCGTCTCGGTATAGGCGCGCTCCAGCCGGTCGACATCGGCCAGCACGTTGTCGCGCAGCTTGATCCAGTTGAATTTCTTCTCGCCGATTTCCCAGCCGAAACTGGCGCAGTCTTCCAGATCCTCGGCAAAATGCGCGCCGTAGACGAGCATCTTCTTGGGCACGCATCCACGGATCACGCAGGTGCCGCCGACCCGGTATTCCTCCGCGACCGCGACCTTGGCGCCGTGCGCGGCGGCGATACGCGAAGCGCGGACCCCGCCGGAGCCCGCGCCTATCGTGAACAGGTCGTAATCGTATTCGGCCATTGCGCGCGCTCCTTGGTGAACGCGCGATATGGCGAGTGCCCTGCCTCAGGGCAACCGCGTGTTAGCCGCGCGCGCGGCGGCGGTTGCGATTGCGGTTGCCACCGGGGCGGCCGCCCTGCCCCTGGCCCTGGCCGTTACTCTGGCTGCCCTCGCGGCGGGGTTGACCCTGACCGCCCTCGCGGCGCGGCTGGCCGCCTTCGCGGCGCTGGCTTTGCCCTTCGCCCTCACGCCGGGGCTGGCTTTGGCGGGCACCGCGCGCATCGCCGCGACCGGCCCCTGCCCCCTTGGGTGTGACCTTGGGCCGTGCCATCTTCTGCTGATGTTCGCGCTTCGTCGGGCCGACCCCTTCGACCACGGCACGGAAGTTGTCGGGCAGCGGCAGCCGCTCGAATTCCGCGTCGGTAACCTTGCGGATGTCCTTGAGGTAAGCGCGTTCGTCCTCGGCGCAGAACGCGATCGCGATGCCATCCGCGCCCGCACGGGCCGTCCGGCCAATGCGATGGACGTATTGCTCCGGCACGTTGGGCAGCTCGTAATTGATCACGTGGCTGACGCCGGGAATGTCGATCCCACGCGCGGCAACGTCAGTCGCAACCAGCACCGGGGTCTTGGCACGGCGGAACTCGTCCAGTGCCCGTTCGCGCTGCGGCTGGCTCTTGTTGCCGTGGATCGCATTGGCGGGAATGCCGACCTGGCCCAGCTTCTTGACCACGCGGTCCGCGCCGTGCTTGGTCCGGGTGAACACCAGTACGCGCTCGAACTTGCCGGGAACCGGGTGGCGGCCCTGGAGCATCATTTCGAGCAGGGTCTGCTTCTCGTCCTGCTGGACCATGAACAGGAACTGCTCGATCCGCTCGGCGGTCGTGCTTTCAGGCGTGACCGAAACGAACACCGGGTCCTTGCAGTATTGGCCGGCGAGGTCCTTGATCGACTTGGGCATGGTCGCGCTGAAGAACAGCGTCTGGCGTTCTTTCGGCACCAGCAGGTTGATGCGCTTCAGGGCATGGATAAAGCCCAGGTCAAGCATCTGGTCGGCCTCGTCCAGCACCAGTACCTCGACGCCGTTCAGCGCGAATGCCTTCTGGTCGATCAGGTCGAGCAGCCGGCCCGGCGTCGCGACGAGGATGTCGGTGCCGCGGTGCAGCTTGTTGCGGTCCTTGTTGACCGATGTGCCGCCGACGATCGACGCGACCTTGAGGCCCGCCATCGCGCCGTAATCCTTCGCCGACTGGGCAATCTGCCCGGCCAGCTCGCGCGTCGGGGCGAGCACCAGCATGCGGCAGCTTTTGAACGGGGTCTGCTTTTCCGTCTCGCGCAGCCGGTCGATGCTGGGCAGCATGAAGGCGGCGGTCTTGCCGGTGCCCGTCTGGGCGATGCCCATCAGGTCGCGGCCCTGCAGCACGGCCGGGATCGCCTGCTGCTGAATCGGCGTCGGCGTATTGTAATCCTTGAGGTCGAGCGCCTGGAGAACGGGCTGCGACAGCCCGAGTTCGTTGAATGTCATTGTATAATACTCGCAATGTCATGCGACGCGCAGCCGGGATCGGCGCGCTATCGCGGGGGTTGAAACCGCCCGCGTGAATTGGGAAGTCTGTGCAAAATCAACCGAAGCGCGGCCGGGGCGGGCTTGTCTCGCGCCGCCGCTTCACGCTGGCAGGTGCGCTTCGATGGCGGGCATGTGGCGGCAAACCGGGGAAAAGTCAATCCCGCGGGTTCTGCCACTCGCCATTGCGCGACGGCTCCATCGCGGACAATCGCCGCGCAGTGATCCAGGTCTGCGCCACGAAGATGCTGATCAGCAGTACCCCTGCCCCGCCCACGAACAGATCGATCGCCGTGACGACGTCGGCAAACACCGGGCCGGTTCCGAACGCCATCATCGCCAGCGTCAAACCGATCAGGACGAAGCGCAGTTCGGTCGGCCCGAACATGGAATAGCTGAGCTTCAATTCGCCCAGCACACGCACCGACAGGAAGGCGTGGATCGACAGCAGCAGGTATCCCGCCAGCGCCACCAGCGCGACTTCCATGTTGACGTACGGGCTGAAACCGATGCCGGTCACGACCAGAGTTGTCGCCAGCCCGTCGCAGCTATGATCGAGGAAATACCCATAGCGGGGCCGCTCGATCTTGCGGAAACGGGCGAGGCTGCCGTCGGTCGAATCGCCGAACCACTGGACCACGTAACCCGCGATCGCCAGCCACAGCCAGTTCTCGCCCCAGTTCGCGCCGATGTAGCCGAAGAACACCATGAAAGCGCCTGCCATGCCCACGAAGGTGAGCTGGTCGGGGGTCACCCATGCAGGAAAACGGGCGCATATCCAGTTGAGCAGGCGTCGTTCACTGCGCGCCAGCACGTTTTCCTGAATGCGCTGGATCGGTGCCGGTTTGGGGGTAGGCTCGGCCATCGGGTCGCCATGCGTCGGATTGCTTTTCGGGGCAATCGCAAATGCATCTTTGTTGAAATGCACTTTTGCGGGCATGTCGGGTCAATGGCGGACACCGGCAGCTCAAATCCATCGTTTCCTCACCTGGTCCGTGCCTTCTGGCGCGTCGGGCTGCTCAGCTTCGGCGGCCCGGCGGGGCAGATCGCGCTGATGCACCGGGAAATTGTCGAGGATCGCGGCTGGATCGAGGAGGAAGACTACCTCCAGGCGCTGAACGTCTGCCATCTGCTGCCGGGGCCGGAGGCGCAGCAACTCGCCACATGGATCGGCTGGCGCCTGCACGGCCTTCGCGGCGGGCTGGCGGCGGGGCTGCTGTTCGTGATCCCCGGCGCAGTGGTCATGGCGGTACTTTCGATCCTTTACGCTGTGGCAGCCAATCTGGACTGGTTCGCGGCGCTGTTCCTGGGGGTCAAGGCGGCGGTTCTCGCCATCGTACTCCAGGCGCTGCTGCGGATCGGTGGCAAGGCGCTCGACACGCCGCTGCGCAAGGGGCTGGCGGTCGCGGCCTTTCTGGCCCTGTTCGCGTTCGACCTGCCGTTCCCGCTGGTCGTGTTGGGCGCATTGGCGCTGGGGGCGGCAGTGGCGGCGGTCCGGCCCGAGGCGGTCGGGCTCAAGTCGGTAACTGCGGCGCCTGTCACCACCCCGCGCCCGTGGCGCGCGACCGTACTCACAGTGCTGGGCTGGGGTGCGATCTGGGCGGCACCCCTGCTGCTGGTGCTGGCAACGCTGGGGCCCGAACACGTCCTGTGGGATATTGGCCTGTTCTTCTCGCAGCTCGCCGTCGTGACGTTTGGCGGGGCCTATGCCGTGCTCGCCTACATGGCACAGCAGGCGGTCGAGACTTACGGATGGCTCGGCCCGGGCGAAATGGCCGACGGGCTGGGCCTTGCGGAAACGACGCCGGGGCCACTGATCATGGTCACGCAGTTTGTCGGGTTTCTGGGCGCATGGCGCGCGCCCGAACCGTTCACACCGCTGGTCGCGGGGCTGCTGGGCGCTGGACTGACAACCTGGGTCACTTTCGCGCCGTGCTTCCTGTGGATCTTCGCTCTTGCGCCGTGGATGGACCGGCTCGCCCATGCCCCGCGCCTGCGCGGCGGATTGGCTGCGGTCACGGCGGCGGTAGTGGGCGTGATTGCCAACCTTGCGCTCTGGTTCGCGCTGCACGTACTGTTCGCACGCGTTGGTGAGGCGCGGTTTGGCCCGCTGGAATTGACCGCGCCAGACTGGGCAAGCCTCGATTGGCGCGCTGCTGTCCTCACGGTGCTCGCCCTCGCCATGACCTTTGCCCTCAAGTGGGGCGTCGTTCGCGTGCTTGCTGTGTGCGCGGCCGGGGGGCTGCTGCTTTCGCTAGCCTAGCCCCGCCGCCTCCAGCAAGGCTTGCGTGCTGGCGTCGAAGCTCTGCCCGCCCGCCTCGATCGCCTTGGCCATCGATTTGCCCAGTTCGACCCCGAACTGGTCGAACGGGTTGATCCCCATCAGCACGGCATTGGCGAACACGCGGTGTTCGTGAAACGCGATCAGCGCGCCCAGAGCCGCTGCATCGAGATCGTCGGCCAGCATCGTCGCGCTGGGCCGGTCGCCAGGGAAATGGCGGGCCGGATCCTTGCCCGCATCGCCCTTCATCAACGCTGCACCTTGCGCGAAGCAGTTGGTCAGCAGGATGCGGTGGTGGGCCGGGTCCAGCATGTCGCCCGGCGCGATCGCAGCGATGAAGTCGACCGGGATGAGATGCGTCCCCTGATGGAGCAACTGGAACACGGCGTGCTGCGCATCGGTGCCGACCCCGCCCCAGGTAACGGCCGCAGTCGGTTCCTCGACCGGTTCCTGAGCGGCAGTAACCCGCTTGCCGTTCGATTCCATTTCGAGCTGCTGGAGATAGTCAGGCAGCAGTGCCAGCCGCTCGTCATAGGCGAACACGGCACGCGTCTGGCATCCACGGACACGGGCGTAATAGCGATCGGCGAAGGCAGCCCGCAGCGGCAGGTTGTCGCGCCCCTCGGCATCGCGGAAATGCATGTCGACCGCTGCAGCGCCCGTCAGCATCGCCTCGAAATCGTCCCAACCCGTTGCCAGCGCGACGGGAAATCCGATGCTGGACCAGAGCGAGTATCGCCCGCCGACGCTTTCGGGAAATGGCAATACCCGGGTTTCGTCCACGCCCCAGGCAACCGCGGCTTCCGGATTGGCAGTGAGCGCGATGACCCGGCCATAGGGGTCACCGACCCCGTTCCGCTCCAGCCACGCGAGCGCGCTGGCGGCGTTGGTCATCGTCTCGATGGTGGTGAAGGTCTTGCTCGCGACCGCGATCAGCGTCGTCGCCGGATCGCACGCGGCGCAGGCCTGTTCTAGCGCGAGCCCGTCGATATTGGACACGACATGGACATCGACCTTGGCAAGGTCGCGGGTCAGGGCATCGACGGCCATCGCCGGGCCGAGCGCGCTGCCGCCGATGCCGATGTGGATCAGATGCTTGACCGGGCCCAGTGCGCCGTCATGGATCGCCTCGACCAGCATCTGCATCCGGGCGTGGAGCGCAGCGGCTTCCTCGACCGAGGCATCGGCGCCGATCCCGCGCTGCGCGGTATGTTCCGCGGCCCGGTTCTCGGTGACGTTGACGCGCTCACCCCCGAGCAGCGCGGCGCGGCGCCCGGCGAAATCGCACGCGTCTGCCAGTGCTTCGAATTGGCCGAGCAAACCGTCGTCGAGATGCGTTTTCGACCAGTCGAACTGGATCCCTGCCGCTTCCCCGCCCTCGCCCCATTCGATGCGCGACGAAAGCTTGCCGACCCGCTGCGCATCGGCCGCGAACAATTCGTCCAGCGTGCGCTGCGGATGGCTTTCGATGCCTTGCCAGATCGAGCGGGCAGCTTCGTTCACGCGAAATTTCCTTTCCTAGGACGGGCCGCCCGGCCTAGGGCCTGGCGCAATGGTTTTGAACCCCTTGCCCGGCCCTGCATTGCTATTCAACCAGGCGTCGCCAGCGCTTGCCTACATCGGCGGGCGGTGCAGGCACGCGTCATGAGCGACGCGGCTAATCCGCCATTGGCCGACGTCCCCGAGCCTGCCGAGCAGCGCGACAACTGGGGCGATTTTGCCTGGTTCGTGGTCAAGCTCGCGCTGGCCGCGCTCGCCTTTCGCGTATTCCTGTTCTCGCCATTCTCGATCCCGAGCGAATCGATGCTGCCGCGCCTGATGATCGGGGATTACCTGGTCGCGGCGAAATGGCCCTATGGTTACAGCGGCCATTCGCTGCCGTTCGACGTATCGCAGCTGGATGGCCGGATCCTTGCCGGCGAGCCGGAACGCGGCGACGTGGTCATTTTCAAGCATCCCGTCGACGGGGCCGACTACATCAAGCGAGTAATGGGCCTGCCCGGCGATACGGTGGAAATGCGCGGCGGGGTTTTCTGGCTCAACGGTCAGCCGGTGCCCAAGCGGCGGATTGCCGATTTCGTCCAGCCGATCGATCCCAACCTGATCGCCGCCGCGCACGCCGCCAATCGCAGCGATCCGTGCGCCTGGGGCGCGATCGAGCGCGAGGGTGAAAGCGGGCGGCACTGCCGCTATGCCCGGTTTGTCGAGACGCTGCCCAATGGAACGAGTTACGAAGTGCTCGATTTTGGTGCTGGGCCGATGGATGACTGGGGCCCCAGGGTCGTTCCGCAAGGGACCATGTTCGTGATGGGTGACAATCGCGATAACTCACAGGACAGCCGCTTCCCGGCGGAACCACGCCGGGGCGTCGGCTTTGTTCCCCAAGCCAATCTCGTGGGCCGGGCCAGCGGGCTGATGTGGTCGACTGATGGCAGCGCGGAATGGGCCAAACCCTGGACATGGTTCAGCGCCGCGCGCTGGGACCGGATCGGAGACGGAATGTGAGCGCGCTGGAACCAGCCACCCGCGACTGGCTCGAGGCGCACGGTTTCGCCGTGGGCGACGATGCCATCTGGCGCGAGGCGCTGACCCACGGCAGCACCGGCGACGCATTCAATTACAACCGCCTCGAATTCCTTGGCGACCGGGTGCTCGGCCTGTCTATCGCGGAATGGCTATACCAGCGCGGCAGCGATGACGAAGGCAAGCTGGCCCAGCGGCTGAATGCGCTGGTATCGAAAGGCGCCTGTGCCCGGGTGGCACGCGCGCTGGACGTGCAGGCGCACCTGCGCCTGGGCAAACAGGCCCGCGACGACGGCACGTCCGACAGCGACAACGTGCTGGGCGATGTCATGGAATCGCTGCTGGGCGCCCAATATCTCGAGGCGGGATTCGACAGTGCCAAGGCGTTGGTGCGCAAATTCTGGCACGAGGCGGTGGAAGGCCATGCCGGCCGGTCGAAACATCCCAAGAGCGCGCTGCAGGAATGGGCTGCTGGCAACCAGCGCGGAGCGCCAGCCTACGAATTGATCGAGCGATCCGGCCCGGACCACCGCGCCCGTTTCACCGTGCGCGTCAGCGTGCGCAAGGTGGGCGAAGCCGAGGCGACCGCATCGAGCAAACAGGAAGCCGAAACCGAAGCGGCGCGCATATTCATGGAACGATACGGATGAACGAAGACAACGAAACCAAATGCGGCCTTGTGGCCGTGATCGGGGCGCCCAACGCGGGCAAATCCACTCTGGTCAACCAGCTGGTCGGGCAGAAAGTCGCGATCACCAGTGCCAAGGCGCAGACCACCCGCGCGCGGATGCTGGGCATTGCGCTGCACGGGCCTACCCAGATGATCCTGGTCGATACGCCGGGGATCTTCGCACCGCGCCGACGGCTCGATCGGGCGATGGTCAGCGCGGCCTGGGAAGGCGCGGAAGCAGCCGACGCCGTTCTGCTGATCGTCGATCCCGTCAAGCAGCGACGCCACGAACTGGAACCCCTGCTCGAAACGCTGGCCACACGGCCGGAACGCAAGATCCTGGTGCTGAACAAGGTCGACGTCGCCAAGAAAGAACCGCTGCTCGCGCTGGCGCAGGAACTGGGCGCGAAGGTTGCATTCACCGAGGTATTCTTCGTGTCGGCGCTGACCGGCGACGGTGTGCCCGAACTGAAGGAAGCGCTCGCTGCATTGATGCCGGCGGGCGACTGGCACTATCCCGAAGATCAGGTGTCGGATGCAAGCGAACGTCTGCTCGCTGCAGAGGTGACCCGCGAACAACTCTACCGCCAGCTGCACGAAGAACTGCCTTACGACAGCGCCGTCCGACCCGAAAAGTATGTCGAGCGCAAGGATGGCAGTGTCGAGATTCACCAGCAGATCGTGGTGGCGCGCGACAACCAGCGTGCCATCGTGCTGGGCAAGGGTGGCAGCAAGATCAAGGCCATCGGTGAAGCCGCGCGCAAGGAATTGAGCGAAATGCTGGGGCAGAAGGTTCACCTGTTCCTGCATGTGAAAGTCAGCGAGAACTGGTCCGAAGACAGGGAAATCTTCGAGGAAATCGGGCTGGATTGGGTGCGGTAAAATCGTATGTCTGGGCGACTAATCGAAAGCGGCAGCCATGTGCCGGGCGTGGACCCGGCGGATTTCGGCCTGCCACATCTCACGGCGCTCAGGTACGAATTGCCGAGCGACGCGCTGGCCCCGTTCGTCGCCGATTATCACGTGCTCGATTCGATCCGGGTTCCGGGCGAGCTGCCGTGCGAATACATGCTCCCCAACGGACCGGCTATCCGGATCATCCTGGCGGACCATCCCATGGTGCTGATGGTCGGGAAAGAAGCCGGCGTGACGTTACCGCGCGCCTCGCTTTACGGCCCGATGAGCCGGGCGGCGGCGATGGAAGTCGGCACGGGCGGCGTGACCGTGGGGATCACGCTGACCGCGGCGGGCCTTGCGCGCCTTGGCCGGGTGGATGCACATGCCCTGCGCGACAGCGTGGTGCCCCTCGAAACGTTCGTCGCCGCAGATGCTGTCGAACGCCTCACCCGGCAACTGCTCGCAAGCGATCAGGGCCCGGCAGTGAAGGGAATTTTCGACGACGCCCTGCCGCAATGGTTTGCCCGGCCGCATCCCCACGAAGCCGAACTGATGCGCATCAGCGCATTGTTGGCCACGCCCGGGATCGCGACCGTTCAGGAGGCGCGCGAGCGGCTCGGGATACACCAGCGCAGGCTGGAACGCCTATCGCGACAATATTTCGGATTCAGTCCCAAGCTGCTGTTCCGGCGGGCAAGGCTCTTGCGCTCGATCGTGGCACTGAAGCTGGCGGGGCCGCCATTCGACCTGTCGCTGATCGACCCGGATTATCACGACCATTCGCATTTCACGCGCGACGCACACAGGTTTCTGGGCATGGCGCCGATGCGGTTTTTGAAGCTGCCCAATCACTACATCGATGCCGCCCTGCGCGCCCGCGTCATCGTACGCGGCGCGGCCATGGCTGCGCTCGATACGGACGATTAGGGCCGGCAGCGAGGCCCTCCGTGCCGAATCGCGGACGGGAGAACTTACCGCTTCTTCGCGAGTTCGATCCCGTTCTTCTTGGCGAAATCCTTGGTCGATTCCTCGCTGCGGCCGATCGCCTTGGCGATTTCCCTAAGACCTTTGCCCTTGCCGGCCAGCATCCGCAGTTGCCCGGCCTCGTCGGATTTCCACGGCTGCTTGTGCCGCTCAAAAAATTCCTTTGCCATCAGCTTGCTTTCTTCTTCGGGGCGGCCGCCTTCTTGGCGGCGGTCTTCTTGGCCGGAGCCTTCTTTGCTGCGGCTTTCTTGACCGGTGCTTTCTTGGCCGGCGCTTTCTTGCGGCCTTTCTTGGCGGGCGGGCCCTTGGCAGCGCGCGCATCGATCAATTCGATCGCCTGGGCTTCGGTCACGTCTTCCGGCTTCACGTCCCGCGGCAGGGTTGCGTTGGTCGTGCCGTCGGTGACGTAGGGGCCATAACGGCCAGGCATGACCTTCATTTCCCCGCCGCTGGTCGGGTGGACGCCGAGCGCCTTGATCGGCTCCGCCTTGCCGCGCGTGCCGCCCTTGCGGTTCGCGGCTTCGGCCAGCAGAGTGACCGCCGCATTCATGCCAACTTCGAACACCTCGCGGGTATTGGTGAGCTTGGCGTACTTGCCATCATGCCGCAGGTACGGGCCGTAACGCCCGATATTCGCCTCGATTTCCAGCGCGGTTTCGGGGTGCGCACCAACAATGCGGGGCAGGTCGAGCAGCTTGACGGCCCAGTCCAGATCGAAGTCGTCGAGGTCCTTGGGGATGCTCGCCCGCTTCGCTTCCTTGCCCTCGCCCATCTCGATGTAGGGTCCGAACCGGCCGGTCTTGCGGGAAATGTCCTGCCCGGTTTCGGGGTGCTGACCGATCACGCCATCCTCGCCGCCGCCGTCAGCCTCGCCGCCGGGCTGCGCGAAGCGGCGCGTGTACTTGCACTCAGGGTAATTGGCGCAGGCGACGAAGGCCCCATACTTGCCGCCGCGCAGGGCCAGGCGGCCGCCTTCGCGCCCTTCCGCCTCGCACATCGGGCAGCGGCGCGGGTCGGTGCCGTCCTCGGTCGGCGGGAACAGGTAGTCGGAGAGGAACGCGTCGAGCGCCTCGGTCACTTCCGACGGCTTGCGCTCCATGACCTCCTCGGTCTTGGGTTTGAAATCGCGCCAGAACGCGGCGAGCAGCTGCTTCCAGTCCTCGCGCCCGTCCGAAACCGTGTCGAGTTCGTCCTCCATTCCGGCGGTGAAATCGAACGCCACGTAGCGATCGAAAAACCGTTCAAGAAACGCCGTCAGCAACCGGCCCGATTCCTCTGCGAAGAAACGGTTTTTCTCCATCCGCACGTAAGCGCGATCCCGCAGGGTCTGGATGGTCGAGGCATAGGTCGACGGGCGGCCAATACCGAGTTCTTCCAGCCGCTTGACGAGGCTGGCTTCCGAAAAGCGCGGCGGCGGCTGGGTGAAGTGCTGGTTTGCGGCAACGCCCTTCTTTGCCGTGCTGTCACCCTTGCGCAGCAGCGGCAGCAGGCCTCCCTCGTCATCGTCCGCGTTTTGTGGGCGGTCGTCGAAACCTTCCTGATAAACCGCCAGGAAGCCCGGGAATTTCACCACCTGGCCGGTTGCGCGCAGTTCGTGCTGACCTGTTGCGTCGCGCAGGGTAATACTCGTTCGCTCGAGGCTGGCGGCGGCCATCTGGCTTGCCATCGCGCGCTTGAAGATCAGCTCGTACAGCCGTCCTTCGTCGCCCGATCCCACCTTGTCGCGGGTGAAATCGGTCGGGCGGATCGCCTCGTGCGCTTCCTGCGCGTTCTTGGCCTTGGTTTGATAGATGCGCGGCTTTTCGGGGAGGAAATTGGCATCGTAGCGCTCCGCCACCGCCTTACGGCATGCCGAAATCGCGCTGCCATCCATCTGCACGCCGTCGGTTCGCATGTAAGTGATCGCGCCCGCTTCATACAGCGATTGCGCCAGCCGCATGGTATGGCTGGCCGAGAAGCCGAGCTTGCGCGCCGCTTCCTGTTGCAGCGTCGAGGTGGTGAAGGGAGGCGCAGGGTTGCGGGCGAAGGGCTTGGTCTCGACCTCCTCGACCGTGAACCGCCCCGCTTCGACCGCCGCCTTGGCAGCGAGCGCGCTGCCTTCGTTGCCGAGCGTCAGCTTGTCTAGCTTCTTGCCTTCGAACTTGACCAGCCGGGCGTCGAACTCGGTCCCGTCATGCTCCAGCCTGGCAACGACCGACCAGTATTCGTCTGCCCGGAACGCCTCGATCTCGCGCTCGCGGTCGACGATCAGGCGCAGCGCGACCGATTGCACGCGACCCGCGCTCTTGGCCCCGGGCAGACGCCGCCACAGCACCGGCGACAAGGTGAAGCCATAGAGATAATCGAGCGCGCGGCGCGCGAGATAGGCGTCGATCAGCGGCTGGTCGAGCTCGCGCGGGCGAGCCATCGCCTCGGTCACGGCGGGCTTGGTGATCGCGTTGAAGGTGACCCGGTCGACCTTTGCAGGCAGCGCCTTGCGCTTGGCCAGCAGCTCGCGCACGTGCCAGGAAATCGCCTCACCCTCGCGGTCAGGGTCGGTGGCGAGGACGAGTCGGTCGGCCTTCTTCGCCGCGTCGGCGATTTCCTTGAAGCGGCTCTGCTTGTCGCGATAGAGCTCCCAGTCCATCGCGAAATCCTCGTCGGGGCGCACGCTGCCATCCTTCGGCGGCAGGTCGCGGACGTGGCCGTAGCTGGCGAGAACCTTGAAGTCCTTGCCGAGGTATTTCTCGATGGTCTTTGCCTTGGCCGGCGATTCTACGATGACAAGTTGCATGTGAGTTTCGGTCAGTCCCTACGCGTATACGTGTACGCGCGAGGGTGGCTGGGGTGGAAAGCGAAGGTCAAGCCCCAAACCGGGCACCGCGTCATCCCACCCGATCTCGTCACCCCGGCCCGAACCGGGCCCAATTGGTCTTTGACGCGGGGCACAAGGCTTCACCCGACCTCAATTCAAGTATGGCCTAAAACAAGTGCGGGCCCTGGCTCAAGGCCGGGGAGACGACTTGTCGGGATTATTGGCAAAGGCTGACCCTGCCCCCGGCATGCCGCTCCAACCGGCCACCAAGCTCCAGCTCCAGCAAAGCCATCTGCACCGCCGCTGCCCCCGCGCCCGACTGCCGGATCAGTTCGTCCACCGCCACCGGCGCGCTGGTGAGCAGCCCCGCGATGTCGGCGGGTTCGGCGTCGGCGAAGTCTTCGCCCGCGTCCCAGCCCGGTGGCAGCGGTTCACGGAAAGTCGAGCGGGGGATGCCGTCGAAGCCGCTCAGCAGTTCGACCACGTCCTCGGGCGACTGGACCAGCACTGCGCCTTCGCGGATCAGGTGGTTGCAGCCCTGGCTGCGCGCGTCGAGCGGGCTGCCGGGTATCGCCATGACCTCGCGCCCCGCCTCCGCCGCCAGCCGCGCGGTGATCAGCGAGCCTGATTTGGGCGCCGCCTCCACAACCAGCGTCCCTGCTGCCAGGCCAGCGATAATGCGATTACGGCTGGGGAAATGGCTGCCGCGTGGCTCGGTCCCCGGCGGCTGTTCGGCCAGGAGCAGACCCTCCGCCGCAATCCGCCCCTGCAACGCGCCATGCTGCAGCGGATAGGCGATGTCGATCCCGCTCGCGATCACACCGATGGTCGCCGGAAGCGCCCCCTCGTGCGCCGCCCCGTCAATGCCGCGCGCAAGGCCAGAGACGACTGAAAACCCCGCCTCCGCCAAAGCGCTGGCGAAATCGCGCGCCAGTTTCACCGCCGCCGCGCTCGCGTTACGCGCGCCGACCATCGCCACGCACGGTCGCGTGGCCAGCGACAGGTCGCCGCGAAAGGTCAGGATAGGCGGCGCGCTGTCCAGCTCGCGCAGCAGTGCGGGATAGCCGGGCTGATCGTGGAACAGATAGCGGGCGCCAGCGGATCGAACGGCGGCAACCTCCGCCTCCACCCGCTCGGCCGCGACCGGACTATAGCTGCGCCCCCCGCGCCGGACGAGATCGGGCAGCGCCTCGACCGCCGCCCGCGCATTGCCGAACCGCTGCAGCAGGTGGGCATAGGTGATCGGCCCGACGTTGGGCGACCGCAACAGGCGGATGCGTGCGAAAGCCTCGTCCTGCGAGAGCGCCGGATCGGCCTCGCTCATCCCTTGCGGCCGACCTTGGGCTCCGTGCCCGCCAGCAATCGCCGGATATTCTCGCGATGGAGGAACACGATCAGCAGGGCGATCACCGTCGTTTCCACCCCGAAGCGGGGCAGCACCACCCAGGCAGCAACTGCAGCGGCGATCACCGCGCTCATCCCGGCGAGCGAGCTGATCCGCGTGAGCGCCAGAACCCCCAGCCACACCAGCGCGTAGGCGAGGCCGATCGGCCAGCCCAGCCCGAAGCTGACCCCGGCATTGGTCGCCACGCCCTTCCCGCCCTTGAACCGCAGCCACACCGGGAAGCAATGCCCGACCACTGCCGCGATCGCCGTCAGGCCGACCCAATCGGGAAACCAGCGCCACGCCAGCAGGACCGGAACCAGCCCCTTGGCCAGATCGAGCAACAGGGTGCCCGCCGCCAGCCACTTGTTGCCGGTGCGCAGCACGTTGGTCGCGCCGATATTGCCGCTGCCGATTGCGCGGACGTCGCCCAGCCCCGCCATCCGCGTCAGCAGCAGACCGAACGGGACCGAGCCGAACGCATAGCCGAGCAGAGCGGCCAGCAGCGCGTCGGTCGTCAATTCCATGTGATGCCACCCTTCCGTTTTCAGGCCGCATCATAGGCCGCTGGGCCGTGCGGGCCATGGAAAAATATGGAGAACCCGCCGTTCCGGCGCTATCGCCCGCCCATGCCCGAAACGCCTGAGCCGACCGCCCCGATCCTGTTGTTCGATTCGGGCGTTGGCGGGCTGTCCGTACTGGCACAGCTGCGCCGCCTCTTGCCGCAGGCGCCGGTGATCTATGCCGCGGATATGGCGGGCCTGCCTTATGGCTCCAAGAGCGAGGCGCAGATTGCTGCCCGCGTCGCCGGGCTGCTGGGGCGGATGAGTGAACGGTTCCGCCCGCGCCTCGCCTGCATCGCCTGCAACACGGCCAGCACCATCGCACTGGGCATGGTGCGCGAGGTGCTGGAAATCCCGATCGTGGGCACCGTCCCTGCGATCAAGCCCGCCGCCGCGTTGACCCGCAGCGGCGTGATCGGCCTGCTTGGCACCGAAGCGACGGTGCGCCAGGCCTATGTCGACAAGCTGGAGGCAGAGTTCGGCAATGGCCACGTGCTGGTGCGCCATGCCGCGCCGGGCCTGGTCGCGGCGGCCGAGGCGAAATTGCGCGGCGAAATGCTCGAGGCGGACACCATCCGCTCCGCACTCGCGGGATTGCGCACCCACCCTCGCGCGGCCGACCTCGATACGCTGGTGCTGGCGTGCACCCATTTCCCGTTGCTGCGCGAGGAACTGGCGGCAGAACTGGGCGACGGCGTCAGGTTGATCGACGGTGCCGAGGGCATCGCCCGCCGCATTGCCAGCCTGACAGAGGGACAGACATTTGCGCGGGCCGCCCCCGACCTGGCGGTGACAACCGGGCCGCTCGACGACTTCGCCCGGTTGGCACCGGCGCTTGCCGCACAGGGGATCGAGCGGATGGAAAAGTTCTAGCTGCGAACGGTTCTCAAACATCGCGGTGGAAATAAAGGCGCGGAGCCACTATTGCCCGGCCCGAGACAGCCGCTGACGGGCGGCGCGATTGCAGGCACGCGATGAACTACGACCAGATCTTCGACCAGGCGATCGATCGCCTCCACGCCGAAGGCCGTTACCGCGTGTTCATCGACATTCTGCGCAACAAGGGCGCGTTCCCCAACGCGCGCTGCTTTGCCGGGCATAACGGGCCCAAGCCGATCACCGTTTGGTGTTCCAACGATTACCTCGCGATGGGCCAGCACCCCAAGGTCATTTCCGCGATGGAAGAAGCGCTGCACGATGTCGGGGCGGGTTCCGGCGGCACGCGCAATATCGGCGGCAATACCCACCTCCATGTCGAGCTGGAACGGGAACTGGCCGATCTGCACGGCAAGAATTCCGCGCTGTTGTTCACCAGTGGCTACGTGTCCAACGACGCGACGCTTTCCACGCTGGGCAAGCTGCTGCCGGGCTGCGTGATCTTCTCCGATGAACTGAACCACGCCAGCATGATCGCCGGCATCCGCAATTCCGGATGCGAAAAGCGGGTGTTCCGCCACAACGACCTCGACCATCTCGAGGAACTGCTGGCCGCCGAAGACCCGGCAACGCCGAAGCTGATCGCGTTCGAAAGCGTTTATTCGATGGACGGCGACGTCGCGCCGATTCACGCCATCTGCGACCTGGCCGACAAGTACAACGCGCTCACCTATATCGATGAAGTTCACGCGGTCGGGATGTACGGCGCGCACGGCGGCGGCATCTCCGAACGCGATGATGCCGCGCACCGGATCGACATCATCGAAGGGACGCTGGGCAAGGCGTTCGGCGTGATGGGCGGTTACATCGCCGCCGACAGCCGCATCGTCGACTGCATCCGCAGCTATGCGCCCGGCTTCATCTTCACGACCTCGCTCAGCCCGGTGCTGGTCGCGGGCGTGCTCGCAGCGGTGAAGCACCTCAAGAGCTCGAGCGAGGAACGCGATGCGCAGCAGGCCGCCGCTGCCGCGCTGAAGGCGAAGTTCGCTGCCGCGGGGCTGCCGGTAATGCAGAGCGTCACGCACATCGTACCGCTGATGGTGGGGGATCCGGTTCGCGCCAAGAAGATCAGCGACATCCTGCTCGCCGAATACGGCGCTTACGTTCAGCCGATCAACTTCCCGACCGTTCCGCGCGGTACCGAGCGGCTGCGCTTCACCCCGGGCCCTGCCCATACCGACGCGATGATGGACGAATTGACCGCCGCATTGGTCGAAATCTGGGACCGGCTCGAACTGGAACTGCGCCAGGCCGCGTGAAGTTAGCGTAAATTAAACCATCGTGGCCGCATAAAAGCGGCACCATGGCGCTCAGCTTCCTCAAGGGCCGCAGGACCGTCGAGCCTGCACCCGACCCGGCCCCCGTTGCCACCCCCGCGACGGACCTGCGCGCGCGCGTGCTCGATGATTTCGATCGCACCGGCATCGCCTGGATCTGGGCGACCGACGACGAAGGCAAGCTGATCTACCTTTCGGACAAGGCGGTCGGCACGCTGGGCGAAAGCGCAGGTGCCCTGACCGGACAGCCGCTCGAACAGGTGTTCGAAATCGACGAGGAAACCGCCAGCGACAACGGCGGCCGATCGCTGACGTTCCAGTTGAAAGCGCGCAAACCCATTCGCGAACAGGTGGTCCGGTTCGCCTTCGGCAAGGCGCCCGAGGATACGCGCCAGACGTGGTGGTGTCTGTCCGGATACCCGGTGCGCGACAAGGCGGGCGAGTTCGTCGGCTATCGCGGCAGCGCGAAGGACGTCACGATCGAATACGAGCGGCAGATGGCGGATTCGCGCCTGGCCGATTTCGATTCGCTCACCGGTCTCGCCAACCGTCACAATCTCAACCGCGCGCTCGACAGCACGCTGGCGGCGTTCAGGACATCGGGCCGCGCGGTCGCGCTGATGATGCTCGACCTCGACAAGTTCAAGCACGTGAACGACACGCTGGGCCACCAGGCGGGCGATGCCCTGTTGGTCCAGGTTGCCGAGCGGCTGACCCGGATCGTGGGCGAACGCGGCAAGGTCGCCCGATTGGGCGGCGATGAATTCCAGGTCATGCTGCTGGACGAGGAAGATCGCGGCAAGCTGGGCGAACTGGCCGACAAGATCATCCAGATCCTTTCGCAGCCCTACCCGCTGGAAGATGACAAGCGCGCCATCATCGGCGCATCGGTCGGCATCGCGATCGCACCCTTCGACGGCGACGACCGCGAGAAACTGATCCGCAGTGCCGACCTTGCGCTCTACGCTTCGAAGAATGGCGGACGCGGCCAGTTCCGGTTCTATTCCAGCGACCTCAAAAACGAGGAAGAGGTCCGCCAGCAGATGCTGGATGACCTGCGCACCGCGCTGACCGAAGGCCAGCTGACGATGCACTACCAGCCCGTCGTCTCGATCGAGAGCGGCGCGGTAGTCTGCCTCGAGGCGCTGATGCGCTGGGAACATCCCGAGCGCGGCTTCATCAGCCCCGGCGCTTTCATTCCGGTCGCTGAGGAAAGCGACCTCATCAATACGCTGGGCGAATGGGCATTGCGCCAAGCCTGCGATGCAGCGCTCAAATGGCCGCAAAGCGTCCGCGTGGCCGTCAACGTTTCCGCCAACCAGTTCGTCAACCCAGCCTTTCCCGGCGTCGTCACCAATGTCCTCGCGACGAGCGGCCTGGCACCCGACCGGCTCGAACTGGAACTTACCGAGAGTATCTTCGTCGGCGACAACGAAACGACCGAGCGAATCTTCGCCACCCTGAAGGGGATCGGCGTGCGCCTGGCGCTCGACGATTTCGGCACGGGATATTCCTCGCTCAGCTATTTGCGCGCGGCACCTTTCGACAAGATCAAGGTCGACCGCAGTTTCGTCGTTTCGTGCACCCAGACCGACAAGAACAGCGCCAAGATCATCGCCGCCATCGTGGGCCTGTCGAACGCGCTGGGCATGGAAACCACGGTCGAAGGGGTCGAGGCGTTCGACCAGCTGGAGGTCGTCCGCGACAAGGGCGCCAAGCTGGTCCAGGGCTATCTCTACGCCCGGCCCATGCCCGAGGCTGCCGTGCTGGAACAGTTCGCCAAAGGCGCGTTCAAGCTCGAACCCGACGGCCCTGAGAAATTCCGGCCCGACCGGCGTTCGGTTTTCCGCCGGATCGGCGCGATCCACGAGGATTATTATTACAACGCCGTCATGCGCGACATTTCGCGAACAGGCGCGGGTATCGCCGGGCTGGTCGGTGTTCCCCTGGGAACAGAGCTGGTTCTGGACCTTGGCGAAGGCCAGCTCGCCGTCTGCACCGTGATCTACAGCTATGGCGACGAGATCGGGGTGGAATTCGAAACACCGATGGTCAGCGACGGGGCCGGCGGCCTGTGCACGCGGCACAGGATCTCGCCCTACACCATCGCGGCAGCCGGCCTGCCCAAGAAACCGGGCACGGCCGGGCCGACCGAAGGCAAGCGTGACCAGTCGCGCCCGCATTTCCTCGAAGTCGTGCCGGGCACCGCCCCGCTCGACTGATCGCCCCTCGACCACGCTGCGCGAATTGCTATGCCAACCCTACCAATTGGGAGGGAATGCATGACCGGGCCGGTGACCACTTATGATGATGTCGTGCGCAGCCGGCGCAGCATTCGCGGCTTCCTCGATCGGCCGGTGCCGCAACAGCTGATTGCCGAAGTGCTCGAACTTGCGATGCGGGCGCCATCCAGCTTCAACAACCAGTGCTGGAATTTCACCGTCGTCACCGGCGCGCCGCTCGATGCCATCCGCCGGGGCAATACCGAGGGCATACTTTCCGGTCAGCCCGACAGCCGGGAGTTTCGCCGGTTCGATACGGTGCCCGATCTTCACCGCGGCCGGCAGATCGCCATTGCCAAGCAGTTGTTCGGCGCCATGGGGATCGAGCGGGACGACAAGGAAGGGCGGCAGGACTGGGTCCTGCGCGGTTTCCGGCAATTCGATGCGCCCGTCTCGATCGTCATCACGTACGATCGCGTCTTGCTGGGCAGCGACATCGCCCCATTCGATTGCGGCGCGGTGACCAATGCGCTGGTCAACGCCGCGTGGTCGCGCGGGCTTGGCTGCGTGATCAACTCGCAAGGCATCATGCAGTCGCCCGTCGTGCGCGAACATGCGGGCATTCCCGACGATCAGGTCATCATGATCTGCGTGGCGATGGGCTGGCCCGACCACGACTTCCCCGCCAATGCGGTCGTTTCCGAACGCAAGGGCGTGGAAGAAGCGGTCCGGTTCGTCGGATTCGACTGATCAGCGCAGGCTCACGACGTTGTCCTTGGCCGGCAGTTCGCGGCGGCCGCGATAGAGGCTGGCCATCGGCTCGTCCTCCACCACGATCTGCTGCGCATTGCCGAAGCCGTTGAAGCCGGTCTTCATCGCCGCGCCATAGGCGCCGAGCATGCCGATCTCGATATAGTCGCCTGCCTGGATGTCGCCCGGCAGCATGAAGGGGCCCTTCATGTAATCGGCATCGTCGCAGGTCGGCCCGTAGAAGGCGAATTCCTGCCCGGCATCGCGCAGGTCGTCTTCCAGCGCGGCAACCGGAAAACGCCAGTCGACGTGCGCCGCATCGTAGAGCGCGCCATAGGCGCCGTCGTTGATGTAGAGCTCGTCACCGCGGCGCTTCTCGATCCGCACGATCAGCGAGGAATATTCCGCGCACAGCGCACGGCCGGGCTCGCACCACAGTTCCGCGTTGTAGGCGATCGGCAGGGCTTCGAAGTGGCGGCTGATGACACCGAAGTAATCTTCCAGCGGCGGCGGCTCCATGCCCGGATAAACCGAGGGGAAGCCCCCGCCGACATCGACCACGTCGATCACCACGCCAGCTTCGGCCACCGCGGCACGCACGCGCTCCAGCGCCTGGACATAGGCGAACGGGGTCATCGCCTGGCTGCCCACGTGGAAGCAAACGCCCAGCCAGTCGCAATGCTGGCGCGTGGTCTGGAGCAGGCCGGCCGCATCGGCGAGATCGACGCCGAATTTCGACGCGAGGCTGAGCTCCGAATATTCGCTCGACACGCGCATCCGCACCAGCAGGCGCAGGTCGGTTGCCGCCTCGCCTTCACCATCGGTGGTGGCGTCGACGATCTTCTCCAGCTCCTCGATCGTGTCGAGGCTGAAGGTGCGCACGCCGTGGTCGAAATACGCTTCCGCGATTGCGCGCGGCGTCTTGACCGGATGCATGAAGCACAGCGTCGCATCGGGCAGCGTGGCGCGAACCAGGCGCACCTCTGCGATCGAGGCGACGTCGTAATGCGAAACCCCGTTGTCCCACAGGACCTGGAGCAGGTCGGGCGAAGGGTTCGCCTTCACGGCATAGAGCGACTTGCCCGGAAACTTCTCGACGAAGAAACGGGCAGCGCGCGCCGCAGCATGCGGGCGGTTGAGGATTACCGGCTCGTCCGGCGCGAGGGCGCGAACTACAGACCGTGCGTCAGGATGGATGTGCAACTCAAGGGACCCCCAAACATAAGTTTGAACGTGGCAGCCTTGCGGTTTGGAAGTCCCCTTGGGGCTGCGGGGTGCGCCTATAAGACGCGCGGCGTGAACCGCAAGTGAAAATTACCCCCCGTTTTCGCAAGCGCACGAGGGACGCGCCGAGCCTTTGCCGGGACGAGCCGAGCCTCAACTCAGCCGGTCGCGGAAATCCTCGTAGCCGAAGCTTTTCACCTGCTCGAGCGCGTCGCTTTCGCTGTCCCACAGCCATATGCTCGGAAGCTGCACACCATTGAAAGTGTTGGTTTTTACCATCGAGTAATGCGCCTGGTCGAGGAATGCGAACCGTTGGCCCGGCTCGCAGGCGACTGGCAGGCGGTAATCGCCGATGACGTCCCCGGCGAGGCAGGAGGGGCCGCCGAGGCGCACCGCCTCACCTTCGTCCAGCTCGCCCAGCATGGCCGGGCGATAGGGTGCCTCGATCACGTCGGGCATGTGGCAGGTCGCGGAAACGTCGGTGATGGCAACGGGAAGCCCGTTCCAGTGCGAATCGAGCACCGTGCCGACAAGGATGCCCGCGTCGAGGGCGACCGCCTCGCCCGGTTCGAGATAGATCTCGGCGTCCGTGTCTTCCTTCGCGTCGCGCAGGAATTCGATCAGTTCCTCGCGCTGGTAATCGGCGCGGGTGATGTGGTGGCCGCCGCCCATGTTGATCCACTTGAGATCGCCGAACCAGGGCTCGATCGCGTCGAAAACCTTGTCCCAGGTTTCGCGCAGCGGCTCGAAATCCTGCTCGCACAGGTTGTGGAAGTGGATGCCGTCGACCTGCTCCATGATCTCCGGCGTCAGCTGGTCCAGCGGGAAGCCGAGGCGGCTGCCGGGGCTCGACGGGTCGTAACGCGGCACTTCGCCGCACGGGTTCTGCGGATTGATCCGCAGGCCGACGTCGAAATCCTGCCCTGCGGCACGCGCCGCGTCGAGAATCGCGCGGGCACGCTCAAGCTGGCCGGGCGAATTGAAGATGACGTGGTCCGACAGACGGCAGACCTCTTCCAGCTCGTCCGGTTTGTAGGCGGCGGAGTAGGTCGCGATCTCTCCGTCGTAGAATTCCGCCGCCAGCCGCGCTTCCCACAGGCCGCTGGTGCAAACGCCATCCAGATATTCGCCGATGATCGGTGCGACCGACCACATGCTGAAGGCCTTCAGTGCGGCCAGCACCTTGATGTCCGCCGCGTCGCGCACATCGGCCAGCACCTGCAGGTTCGCCCGCAACCGCGCTGCGTCAACGACGAACGCGGGGCTGTCGACCCGGTGAAGATCAAACCGGGCAAACGCTCCCGGATCGCCAGCTCTCGTTTCCATGGCTGCGCGTCAGAACTCGACAGGGCCGTCCAGTTCGGCCACCTTCCATGGCAGACCATGCGCATTGAGCATGTCCATGAACGGATCGGGGTCGAACTGTTCTATGTTGAACACGCCCTTGTCCTGCCAATGTCCTTGGAGGATCATAGCAGATCCGATCATCGCGGGTACGCCGGTGGTGTAGCTGACGGCCTGGTTGCCGGTTTCCTCGTAAGCATCTTCGTGATCGCAGATGTTGTTGAGGTAAAACGTCTTTTCGCCCGACCCGTCGAGTGCTTCACCGGTCGCGATCACGCCGATGTTGGTCTTGCCCTTGGTCTTGTCTCCAAGCGTCTCGGGCTTGGGTAGTACAGCGGCGAGGAACTGGAGCGGGATGATCTCCTTGCCCTGGTACGTGATCGGCTCGATGCTGGTCATGCCGACGTTCTGCAGCACGGTAAGGTGAGTGATGTACTGATCGCCGAAGGTCATCCAGAACCGCGCACGCTCCAGTTCGGGCACGAACTTGGCGAGGCTTTCCAGTTCTTCGTGATACATCAGGTACATGTTCTTGGGGCCCACGCCCTCGAAATCGAACTCGACCTTGTTGGCCATCGCGGGCGTTTCGACCCACTGACCGTTTTCCCAATGTCGCGCTGGAGCGGTCACTTCGCGGATGTTGATTTCGGGATTGAAGTTGGTGGCAAAGTGCTGCCCGTGATCGCCGCCGTTGCAATCCAGAATGTCGAGCTGACGAATGGTTTTCAGCTTGTGCTTCTTGAGCCAAATCGTGAACACGCTGGTCACGCCCGGATCGAAGCCCGAACCGAGCAGCGCCATGATTCCGCGCTCCTTAAAGCGGTCATGGTAGGCCCACTGCCACTTGTATTCGAACTTCGCCTCGTCCTTCGGCTCGTAGTTGGCGGTGTCGAGGTAGTCGACGCCCGCTTCCAGGCACGCGTCCATGATCGGCAGGTCCTGATAGGGAAGCGCGAGATTGACAACGAGGCTGGGGTTCACCTTGCGGATCAGGTTGACCATCGCCGAAACTTCCTCAGCGTCGATTTCATAAGTCGCCACGTCCACACCGGTGCGCTGCTTGACGCTGGCGGCAATCGCGTCGCACTTCGATTTGGTGCGGCTGGCAAGGTGGATATCGCCGAAGATTTCCGGGTTGAACGCCATCTTGTGAACGCAAACCGAGCTGACGCCGCCCGCGCCGATGACCAGGACTGTCGACATGTTGTTCATTCTCCGAATTCGAATCTTGCGTGCCCCCTAGCGAAATGCGCTAGTCCCGCCAAATGATCCGCACACCAACCCGCGAGGGTGTCCTCGAAGCCGCTGCCAAGATTGCAGCAATCCTGCCGCCCACCCCGTTGCTGCCGGTCAAGATAGGGGGCGTGCGCTGCTGGGCCAAGGCCGAGGTCTTGCAGCCGGTCGGGGCATTCAAGATCCGCGGCGCCTGGCACCGGCTGACCGCGCTTGGCGACGACGAACGCAAACGCGGCGTGGTCGCGGTATCCAGCGGCAATCATGCACAGGGTGTCGCCTGGGCAGCGCGCGAGTTGGGTATCGCCGCAACCATCGTGATGCCGCGTAATGCCCCCCAAGTGAAGCTGGAGGCAACCCGCGCCCTGGGCGCAGAAGTTGTCCTGTACGAACGCCCCGGCGAAGATCGCGACGAGGTCGCAGGCCGGCTGATCGAACAAACGGGCGCCGTGCTGGTTCACGCATTCGGCGATCCGTGGGTGATCGAAGGTCAGGGAAGCGCCGGGGTCGAAATGACGGCGCAGCTGGGCCACGAACCTTCCCGCATCCTCGCCTGCTGCGGGGGCGGTGGATTGGCGGCAGGGCTTGCCCTCGCCTGCCCCGACAGCGCGATCGTGCCGGTGGAGCCGCTTGGCTGGGACATGGTCGGCCAGTCAATCGCGGCGGGCCAAATCGTTCCAGTGGGCGACGATCCACCTGCGACCATCTGCGATGCGCTCCAGCCCCCCGCGACCAAGGGCATCAACCTTTCGGTACTGCGCGGCCGGGCGGATCCCGGCGTTACGGTAACCGACGACGAAGTACGAGCGGCGCAGCGGTTTGCTTTTGCCATGCTGCGTCTGGTCGTCGAACCCGGCGGTGCGGCGGCGCTGGCAGCAGCGTTGGCTGGCAAGGTCCCGCTGGACGAGAACACTGTCGTCATGCTGACGGGCGGCAATACCGACGCCGCGAGCTATGCCGCGACGCTGGCCGGGCGGTAGGTTTCGTTTGACTATCTTTCCCGCGCGCAGCACCTAGTTGCAGGGTTGATGGGAGAGGAATTTTCGATGCAGGCACAAATGCTCGCGCCGGCGGCCGTACTGGTTGCCTGGTCGCTGGTCATGCTGATGTGGACGGCATTCTCGCGGTTCTCTGCGATGAAGCGATCGGGCGTCGATCTCAGGACCGCGAAGCCTGGCGGGCGCGGGCAGGACCTGGAAGGCGTGCTCGACGACCGCGTGAACTGGAAGGCGCACAACTATGCCCACCTGATGGAGCAGCCGACGCTGTTCTACGCTGCCAGCCTGATTATCGCGCTGCTCGGCGCCGCGGCAGGAGATGTGCTGGCGGCGTGGATCTACGTCGTTTTGCGCATCGTGCATTCGGTCTGGCAAGCGACGGTCAACCGGCTAACCGTGCGTTTCCCGCTGTTCGTCCTGAGCACGCTGGCGCTGATCTATCTCGCATACCGCGCGCTGGCGCTGACACTGCTCGCTGATCCGGGAGTTGTGGCATGAGCGATGTCGCAATCCTGAAACCGGTCGTCGTCCTGATGGCGTGGACCATGGTCATGTGGGCTTGGATGTACGCGACCCGCATTCCCGCGATCAACAAGCTGCCAAAGTCCGGCGAAGCCAGCGCCGATGTGGGCTGGACCAGCGCGAAGCTGGAAGCATTGCTGGCACCATCGATCCAGTGGAAGGCCCACAACTACAACCACCTGCACGAGGCGCCGACGCTGTTCTATGCAGTGGCGCTGGTGCTGGCGTTGATCGGCCAGGGGGATGGTATCAACGCAACGATCGCCTGGATTTATGTCGTGCTGCGGATCGTCCATTCCATCTGGCAGGCGACGGTCAACCGGGTGATGGTGCGCTTTCTGCTGTTCGCCCTGTCAACTCTCGCGCTGATGGCATTGATCCTGCACGCGGCGATCCCGATCCTGCTGTAGTGCTACTCCGCCGCCTCGGCTGCGTGCACGTGGCCATCGAGATCGACGGCCAGCCCGGCAAGGAACCGTTCCGCATCGAGCGCGGCCATGCAGCCCGTGCCTGCAGCCGTTACCGCCTGACGGTAGGTGTGATCCATGACATCGCCGCAGGCGAACACGCCCGGGATCGCAGTCTTGGGCGTGCCTGGCTCCACGACAAGATACCCGCTGGCATCGGTTTCGAGCTGCCCCTTGAACAGCTCGGTCGCCGGTGCGTGGCCGATAGCAACAAAGGCACCGTCGACTTCCAGCGTCGATTCCTCACCCGTCACCGTGTCGCGCAGGACCAGATGGGTGAGGCCGCCTGCCGCTGGGTCGCCTTCGAACCGCACCACGGCCTTGTTCCACATGGTGGAGATCTTGGGATTGGCGAACAGCCGTTCCTGCAGGATCTTCTCCGACCGCAACTCGTCACGCCGATGGATCAGCGTCACGTCATCGGAGTGGTTGGTGAGGTAGAGCGCTTCTTCCACCGCAGTGTTGCCGCCGCCGATCACCGCGACTTTCTTGCCGCGGTAGAAGAACCCGTCGCAAGTCGCGCAAGCGGAAACGCCCTTGCCGCCCAGTTCCATCTCGCCGGGAACACCCAGCCACTTCGCCTGAGCTCCCGTCGCGATCACCAGCGTTTCGCCGATATACTCGTCGCCGCTGTCGCCGATGGCGCGGAACGGGCGACTGGAGAAATCGACCGAGACGATCGTGTCCCACATCATCCTCGTACCGACATGTTCGGCCTGCGCCTGCATCTGCTCCATCAGCCACGGACCCTGGATCACGTCCTTGAAACCGGGGTAGTTCTCGACATCGGTGGTGATGGTGAGCTGCCCGCCCGGCTGCAGGCCCTGGACCACGATCGGCTCCAGCATCGCGCGCGCGCCATAGATGGCCGCGCTGTAGCCTGCGGGGCCGGAACCGATGATGAGCATCTTGGTGTGATGGGTAGCCATGCTTCTATCCGTATGCGTGGGACGTGCGCCCCAATGTGGTCAGCCGTGGGTGAGGTGCAAGCGCAGCGCCTCGCGCCGGTTCGCATCCACCCCAAGCACGCTTTCCATGAACGCGTCGATGGAGCCGAACTCGGCTTCCACAGCTTCGCGCATGGCGATGAGGTAGCGTTCGTCCACCCCCATCAACACGCGCACCGTCTCGTCCGAGATGTCGCCATATCGCCCGCGCACCGCCTTGGCCCCGGCAGCGACGCGCGCCTCCATGTCGCCCGCGCTGTTCGTCAGCATGAAGTCCGCCATCGCATCGTCCGGATGCACGCCCAGCGCGTGATGGAGCAGCGCCACCGCCATTCCGGTGCGGTCCTTGCCTGCGAGGCAGTGGACCAGGCTTGCGCCGTCGCCCCGTGCCAGCACCTCGAAGTAGCGGCGCATCCCCCACAGCACCGGTTCGCGGCGGGCGAGGTCGCGGTAGATCCGCTCCAGCGCCCGGTGCGCGCTTGCCGGATCGAGCGGCCCGTCGCTCGCCTCCAGATGCGGGGCGAGGTAGGCGGTTTCGCCATCGTAGAAGTGGACCTCGGCACAGAACCCCGGCCCCCGCGCGCAGGGCGAAGCGGCGCGTTCCGCATTGCCGCGCAGGTCGATCACATGGGCGATCGCCAGCGCGTCGATCGCGGCGAGATCGGCCTCGCTCGCATCGACATGGTGGCCCGATCGCCACAACAGCCCGCGGCGGACCCGGCCGCCACCCGCGACAGGATAGCCGCCGTAGTCGCGGAAATTGTGGACGCCTTCGAGGGGGAGCACGCGGGGGTCGGTCATCGCCTGTGCGCTTGCCAGTGCGGGCCCGTTCACGCAACCTCCCGCCATTGCCGGAACGCGGGGTAGCCGGGCTGGTCGACGGTCAGCTTGGCGATGGAGGTGTGGATGAGGTGCGCCACCAGCGTGTCCTCGTCCAGCGCGTCTTGTGCGCGTAACGCGTCTGCCAGAGCGGCGTTACGAGCCGCAAGCCGGCCCTCGCCGAAGCCCAGCTCGGCGAGCCGCTCCATCTCCTCGACAGCGAGATCCGGGCCAAGTTCCAGTTCCCGCAACGCGATGCCCAGTGCATTGGCCGCGACCTTCTGCGGGAAGCCGGACGCGATGCCTTCTTCCAGCGCGCTGCGCACTGCGGCGATCAACATGGCGGCAGGCGGGTTATCGAGCATTCCAGGCCTCGTGCTCCGGCGCCAGCAGGCGCATCAGGTCGAATTCGGTTTCGGAGGCGCGCCGCGCGATCACCATGCCCTCGACCGTGGGCTGCCCAGTCATCGCCTGCGCGGCGACGCCGGCGCACATCACACCCCAGTTCAGCGTCTGAAACACCTCCCATGCGTGCAACGTGACCAGGTCGACCGGCAGCCCGCCTCCCTCGGCATAACCCGCCAGCAGATCTTCCCGCGTGCCGAACCCGCCGACCGGCAGATCGGGCCGCTGGAACCGCCAGCTGGTGACGCACATCCAGGCAAGGTCGTAGGCGGCGGGGCCGATGTGGGCGAGTTCCCAGTCGAGCACCGCGCGGATCCCTTCAGGCCCCACGACCAGGTTGCCATTGCGGAAGTCGCCGTGGAGCAGCACGTGCGCACCCCCGGTGGGCAGGTTCGCACGCAGCCAGCGCAGTACGTATTCGAACACCGGCCGATCCTGCCCGGTTTCGCGGTGCCGCGCCGCGAGAGCGTCAAGCGCATCCCACGCGCCTTGTTCGCGCAGACCGAGGTGGGTGATGGCACTCGCCGCATGCAGCCGCGCCAGTATACGCCCGCAGTCGCGCGCCATGCCGGCCCGCGCGCTGGCCAGTTCGGGCAGCTTGAGAACCCGGCCGCCCATCGTCTCGCCCTCGACCCGCGCCATCGCGTAGCCATCACCGGCGAGCGAGCCGGGCGGCAGTTCGAACGCAACCCGCGGCACGGGCACGCCCAGCCCCTCCGCCAGTCGGACCAGCGCCGCTTCCGCCGCGACGCTCGGCAGGCCTTGCGACGAGAACCGCCGACCCGCGGGCTGTCGCCGCAGAACCAAGGGCATCACCGCTCCGTCGGCCAGCACGAGGTCGAACCCCCACATTTCCTTGCTCGCCCCGCCGCCAAGCTGGCGCAGCCCTTCGATCCGCGTCGCCGCAATCCCGCCAGCCCGCGCCGCGTCGAGCAGAGCGGTGCCAAGATCGCCTTCACGGGCCCGTTCGCTCACCGCCATGTCACACATGTCACACTGTCCAGGGCAAGTTCTGTCACCTTGCGCACCAGTGCGTCACCTTGCAGCGACGGGGTGTCGCTTTGCGTGATGACAGGGCCACCTTGGGCATGCCCGGTGTCGCCTTGCATTTCCCGGCGTCAGCGCTGGTTTGGCAGTGAGCAGCATCCATCGGCAGTTTTCCCGTCGCTGGGTCGATGCCGGACGCTAGCAGGTGCTGCCACAGTAGGAAAACGCCAAGGTAGCGCAGCCCAACGGCCCCTTCCGTGCGCGCCCGGCCTGGGATAGGTCCCGGACAAGAACGGGCCGGGAGAGAGCGATGGATTTCACCATACCGCAGGCGCTGGAAGACTATTGCGCCGAGCTGGAAGCGTTCATCGCGGCCGAGATCGACCCGCTCGTCGCGCAGGACGACAACATCCGTTTCTTCGATCACCGGCGCGAACATGCGCGCACAGACTGGGACCGGGGCGGCCTCCCCCGCCCCGAGTGGGAATCGCTGCTGGCAGAAGCGACCCGCCGCGCCGATGCGGCCGGGCACTGGCGCTTTTCCGCGCCGAAACGATACGGCGGCAAGGACGGGTCGAACCTGTGGATGGCAGTGATCCGCGACCGCTTCGCACAGCGCGGGCTCGGCCTTCACAACGACTTGCAGAACGAGCATTCGATCGTCGGCAATTTCCCCTTCGTCGCGATGTTCGACACCTTCGGCACCGAGGCACAGAAAGAGGAGTTCATCGCGGGCGGGTTTGCACGCACCCGCCGGGTCGCCTTCGGCCTGACCGAGCCCGACCACGGCAGCGATGCGACCCACATGGAAACCCGTGCCGTGCGCGAAACGCGTGACGGCGTTTCCGGCTGGCGCATCGATGGCGAAAAGATGTGGATCACCGGGATGCACGTCGCCACGCACTGCGCGCTGTTCGCCCGCACCGGCGGCACGGCGGGCGATGCATGGGGCATCACCTGCTTCCTCGTCCCCAATCCCACGCCCGGCCTCTCCATCGAGGAATGGATGTGGACCTTCAACATGCCCACCGACCATCCGCGCCTGTCGCTGACCGATGTCTGGGTGCCGGACGATGCGATCCTGGGCGAGGAAGGGCGCGGCCTCGCCCTCGCCCAGAGTTTCGTCCACCAGAACCGTATTCGCCAGGCCGCGTCGAGCCTGGGCGCGGCCACTTACTGCATCGAGGAAAGCGTGCGTTACGCACGGACCCGCAAGCCGTTCGGAGAGGAACTGGCGAGGAACCAGGCGATCCAGTTCCCGCTGGTCGAGCTGGCGACCCAATGCGAGATGCTGCGCCTGCTGATCTACAAGACCGCGTGGGACATGGACCGCCTGCCGCACGCGGCGATCGAGCGCGAACTCTCCGACAAGGTCAGCATGTGCAATTACTGGGCGAACCGGCTGGTGTGCGAGGCGGCGGACCGGGCGATGCAGGTTCATGGCGGGATCGGCTATTCCCGCCACAAGCCGTTTGAGCATATCTATCGCCATCACCGCCGCTATCGCGTCACCGAAGGGGCGGAGGAGATCCAGATGCGGAAAGTGGGCGCATACCTGTTTGGCTATCTCGGCCCGCGCAATGACAGGTTCGGCTAGATTTCGGGCAGTACCTGCTCGGCAAAGCCCCAGCCCTTCAGCCCCTTGGACCGCGCCCGTTCGAGCAACTGCCCGGCGTCCGCGATAGCGTAAGGGTGGGCATCGTCGAACCCGGCCAGTTCGCCCCATTCGATCGGCACGGCCACTGGCGCGCCGGCCCGGGCCCGGGCCGAATAGGGCGCGACCGCGGTGCTGCCGCGCTGATTGCGCAGCCAGTCGATGAAAATCCGCCCCTTGCGCTTGGCCTTGCTCATCGTCGCGGTGAACCGTTCGGGCTCTGCCAGCGCCAGCGCTTCGGAAAACCGGCGGGAGAAATCCTTGTGCGCTTCCCACGAATGGCCGGGCGTCAGGGGGACCACGACATGAACCCCCTTCCCCCCCGACAGCATGGCGAAGCTGGTCAGGCCAAGGTCCGCCAGCCGATCGCGAATGTCGGTCGCAGCGCGTTTCACATCGCCGAAATCCAGCCCTTCATCCGGGTCGAGATCGAAGATCATCCGGTCGGGCAGTTCGACATCGCTTACGCGCGCGCCCCAGCCATGGAATTCGATCGTGCCCATCTGCACGCAGGCGAGGAAGCCATCGGCGCTGTCGACATAGAGGTAATCTTCGGTCCCGCCGTCCTTTTCCTGAATAGGCACGTGGTGGACATGCGGACCGAAACTGCCGCTGTCGTGCTTCTGAAAGAAACATTTCTTCGCGCGCCCCTGCGGACAGCGCACCAGGCTGAGCGGTCGCTGGCCCACGAAGGGCAGCATCAGCGGGGCGATGCGCGCGTAGTAATCGGCCAGATCGCCCTTGGTCTGCCCGCTTTCCGGAAAGATCACGCGGTCGCGGTTGCTGATCCTGGTAGCGCCCTTGCCTTTCCCCTCCTTTTCGCCATCGTCAGACGGAGCGGGCTCCGGGCGTTCGGGAGTCACGGCGTCTGCCTGCTTGTCGGCGCGCAGGCCCAGGAAGCTGCCGTGGCGCACGTTCCCGTCGGCGGTGAATTCGGCGAAGGCGATTTCGGCGACCAGTTCCGGCTTGAGCCAGGTGACGCCGCGCGACGACAGCCGGTCGACTTCCGCCGGCGGGGTCTTGCGTTCCAGCCGCTTCATCCGGGCGGCGAGATCGGCCATCGTGTCCTGCCCGAACCCGGTGCCGACATTCCCCTTGTAGACCAGCTTTCCATCTTCATTCTGCGCCAGCAGCAGCGAGGAGAACGGCCGCGCCTTGGCGGTGGATTTCTTCCAGCCAATGACCACGAATTCCTGCCGCCGGGTGCATTTGACTTTCACCCAGGCCTTGCTGCGCGCATTGCGATAGGGGGCATCGATCTTCTTTGCGATGATCCCTTCCTGCCCGGCGTCGCACATCGCCCGGTACAGCTTTTCGCCCGCCCCGATCACATGGTCTGCGACCTGGATCGGCGGAACGGCATGGGCGAGGAGCGCTTCCAGCCGTTCCTTGCGCTCGATCGTCGGGAAGGCGGCCAGATCCTGACCATCGAGTTCGAGCAGATCGAAGGCGAACAGTGCCATCGCGTCGCTGTCTTTCTGTGCGCCGTGCCCGCGCTTGAGGACGGACTGGAGCGCCGAGAAACTGGGATTGCCGTCCCCGCCAAAAGCCACGATCTCGCCATCGATCAGGCAGGGTGGCAGGTCGAGTGCGGCCAGCTGGCGCACCAGCGGCGCGAACTTCTCCGTCCAGTCCTGTCCGCTGCGGGTGTAGATCGCCACTTTTTCCCCCGCACATGCGGCCAGCGCGCGATAACCGTCGAACTTGATTTCGTGCAGCCATCCGTTGCCGGTGGGGATTGCATCGACCAGGGTCGCCAGCTGCGGCGCGCGGAAGCCGGGCGGCTTGCCCGGTTTTGTCCTGGCCTTTGCCTTGCCCGGCTTGGAAACCCTGCCGACACGTTTGGCGGCCTTTTCCATCTGGGCAAGGAAAGCATCGCCTTTCTTGCCTTCGAGTGAGAACGATCCGCTCTTGTCGGCTGCGATTTCGGCCATCGAGCGGCCGCTCGCGATGCTGGTCAACTCGCGCTCGACCAGCACATCGCCTTCCTGCGCATATTCGTCGGCGATCTTTCGCAGCAGCCAGTTGTCGCGTTTCTCGCCCGGCTTGCGCTTGAGGCGGATCAGCAGCCATTCGCCCTTCATGCGCTCGCCATGCACGATGAAATGCAGGTGCCCCTTGGCCAGATCCTTGGCGCTCTTGCCGGGGATCGGCTCCCATGTGCCGCGATCCCACAGCATCACCGTGCCGCCGCCGTATTCGCCCTTGGGAATGGTCCCTTCGAACGTGGCATAGGCCAGCGGGTGGTCTTCGGTCTGCACTGCCAGACGCTTGATGTCGGGATCGAGCGACGGGCCCTTGGTCACGGCCCAGCTCTTGAGCACGCCATCGACCTCCAGCCGCAAGTCCCAGTGCAGCCGCGTCGCGTCGTGCCTCTGCACCATGAACGTCCTGCCACCAGGGTCCGCCAGCTTGCCGGCGGGTTCGGCCGTCTTCGCGAAATCGCGCTTGGCGTTGTATTCGGCCAGGGGGTCGCGGCGCGCCATCGATCAGGCCGACTTCTTGCGCGGTGCGGGTTTCTTCGCAGGCGCTTTCTTGGCCGCGGGCTTGCGCTTGGACGGCGGTTTGGCATCGCCGACCGATTTCTTGAGCGCGGCCATAAGGTCGATCACGTTGCTGCCGCGGGCCCCGGCCGGTTCGCCCACATCCTCCAGTATCTTGCGGCCCGATTTGGACTTCGCCTTCTTCTCGATCAGCCGCATCAGCGCATCGGCATAACGGTCTTCGAAGGCGCTGGCATCGAACGGCGCGGTCTTCTTTTCGATCAGCGCGGTTGCCAGATCCAGCAGCTCGGCATCGGGCTTGTCATTGCCGATTTCGGAGAAGAACGACTGCCCTTTGCGCACTTCATCGGCATAGCGCAGCGTTTCCATCAGCAGGCCTTTGCCGCAGGGCTTGATCGCGACCAGTTGCTCGCGTCCGCGCACCGACAGCTGGCCCAGGCCCACCTTGCCTGCCTTGCGCAGCGCTTCGCGCAGCACGATGAACGCTTCTTCCGCCAGGTCATCGGCCGGCGCGACGTAATACGGCTTTTCGAAATAGAGCGGGTCGATCTCTCCCGCGTCGACGAACTGGACCAGTTCCAGCGTCTTGCGGCTCTCGATCTTGACCGCCTCGATCTCGTCGTCGTCGAGCAGGACGTAATCGCCTCTCGACATCTCGTAACCCTTGACGATCTCGTCGCGGTCGACCGGGCCGACCCCGGCCACGACTTTCTCGTAATTCACCCGCTTGCCGCTGGCCTCGTGAATCTGGCGGAAACTGATCTTTGCCCCCGACTTGACTGCCGAGTAGACCTCCACCGGAATCGAGACCAGCGCCAGCCTGATCTGCCCTTGCCAATAGGCACGTGCCGCCATGTTTCCGAACTCCTTCCCTCCATGCACAAGCGATTGACCCGGCAATTGGTTTCGCGGCCGCGCAGCAGTCGCCTTCGCGGCGCCAAATGGCTAACGCGATCAGGAGATTCGCACGCCCACCGGCCCCGCGCCGATGGGACCAAGGACACCCAGCCCATGACGACCACCACCGACAGCCCGATGGACGAAACCATCGCCGCGCTGGAACACCTGGATACGCGGCTGCTGTGGCTGTCGTCGTGGATGATCCACAATGCCAACCACCTGCGCGAGAAGCGCGACGGGCTGAAGGTGGGCGGGCACCAGGCGAGCTGCGCCTCGATGACGGCGATCATGTCCGCGCTCTATTTCCATGCGCTGCGCCCGCAGGATAAGGTCGCGGTCAAGCCCCATGCCGGGCCCGTCCTCCACGCGATTCATTACCTGCTCGGCGAACAGACGTGCGAAGCGATGGAGAAATTTCGCGGCCTGGGCGGCGTGCAAAGCTATCCCAGCCGGACCAAGGATACGATCCCGGTCGATTTCTCGACCGGATCGGTCGGGCTGGGCGTGGCGATCACCGCCTTCACCTCGCTGGTGCAGGATTACCTGATCGCGCATGGCCAGCTGCGCGAAGAAAATGCCGGCCGCATGATCGCGCTGATGGGCGATGCGGAACTGGACGAAGGCAACATCTACGAATGCCTGATCGAAGGGTACAAGCACGACCTGAGGAACTGCTGGTGGGTGGTCGATTACAACCGGCAGTCGCTGGATGCGACCACGGCTGACCGCATGTTCCGCCGGTTCGACGACATCTTCGAAACCTGCGGCTGGCGGGTCATCACGCTCAAGTACGGCAAGCTGCAGCGCGAGGTTTTCAAGCGCCCTGGCGGCAAATCGCTGCAGCAATGGATCGACGGCTGCCCCAACGCCGATTTCGCCGCGCTGACATACCAGGGCGGCGGCGCCTGGCGCGCCCGGCTGATGGAGGACATCGGCACCCGGCCCCATGTGGCAAAGCTGCTCGCATCGTTCGACGATACCGAACTGGCACGGCTTATGACCAACCTTGGCGGGCACTGCGTCGCGTCTCTGGTGGAAGCCTTCGAAAGCGCCGACGATGAACGCCCGACCCTGTTCATCGCCTATACCGTCAAGGGGCACGGCCTGCCGCTGGCGGGGCACAAGGACAACCATTCTGGCATGATGAACCCGCCCCAGATCGCCCAGTTGCGGGCCGAACTGGGGATCGCCGAAGGCGCGGAGTGGGAACCGTGGGGCGGATTGGGCGACAATCTGGCCGCACGGCTGGAAGCGTTCATCGCGCGCAGCCCCATCGCCCGCAAGATTCGCGAGGGCAACGCGCCCCCCGTCCCCGTCCCCGCCCGGTTCACAGTGCCCGACGGGGCCGAGCTTTCCACCCAGGCGGCTTTCGGCAAGATCCTGCACGACCTTGCCAAATCGGGCGAGGAACTGGCCGACCGCATCGTTACCACTGCCCCCGATGTGACCCAGACGACCAACCTGGGCGCCTTCGTCAACCAGCGCGGGTTGTTCCGGCGACAGGAACTGGCCGACGTGTTCCACAAGGCGCGCATCCCGTCGGCGCAGAAGTGGGCCCAGCATGCGGCAGGCCAGCACATCGAGCTGGGTATCGCAGAACACAACTTCTTCCTCGCCCTCGCCGCGCTCGGCCTCGCCGCGCCGCATTTCGGCACGCGGCTGCTGCCGGTCGGAACAGTCTATGATCCGTTTATCGCGCGCGGCCTCGATGCGCTGAATTACGGTTGTTACATGGATTCGCGCTTCCTGCTGGTCGGCACGCCTTCGGGCCTGACGCTGGCCGCCGAAGGGGGCGCGCACCAGTCGATCAATACCCCGCTGATCGGCATGGGCCAGCCCAACCTCACCTATTTCGAGCCTGCTTTTGCCGACGAGGTTGCAGTGATGATGCGTCACGCTTTCGCGCATATGCAGCAGCCCGATGGCAGCTCGGTCTACCTGCGCCTCACCACGCGTGCCATCCGGCAGGTCGAGCGCACCGGTGATGACTGGGAACCCGGCGCGCTGGCGGGCGGATACTGGCTGCGCGAACCTGCCCCCGGTGCCGAAGCAGCGATCGTGTTCACCGGCGCCGTCGCGCCCGAGGCGATCGCGGCGTGGGAGGAACTGGCCGACGATCTTCCCGGGCTCGGCCTGCTCAACGTGACCTCGCCCGACCTGCTGCACCGGGGTTGGTCGGGCAGCCGCGCAGCCCGCTGGCAGGGCGGCACGCGCGCGCCCTGCCATGCCGAACGCCTGCTTGCGCCGCTTGCCCCGGGTGCAGGGCTGGTCACTGTGATCGACGGATCGCCAGGGGCCCTGTCATGGCTGGGCGGCGTGCGCGGCATGCGGGTGAGCCCGCTGGGCACCGACCGGTTCGGGCAGACGGGCGATCTGCCCGATCTCTACCGCACCTATCGCCTCGACGCCGAAGCCATCGTCGACGCCGCGGCGGAGCTTTTCCTGGGGGAGTGATGGGACCCGTGGCGGTCAATCCGCCGCCCGGATAATCTCCAGCGCGCGTGGGCTGCCGACCACCTCCGCATACTTGGCCTGCAGGTCGAACAGGTTCGCTTCGTGCGGAGAGGCGTGGCGATCGGCGCAGGCGTCGCGGACGACGAACGGGGCAAACCCATGCTGCAGTGCGTCGAGTGCCGATGCCCTGACGCAGCCCGACGTGGAATAGCCGCCGATTATCAGGGTATCGACCATGCGCGCGCGCAGCCATTCGGCCAGCGGCGTGCCGAAGAAGGCCGAGGGAAACTGCTTGGAAATCACTTCCTCGCCCGGCTTCGGCTGAAGTTCGGTCGGAAAGGCGCCCAGCGGCGATTCGCGGTCGAACACCGCAAGGGCCGGTACCTTGCGGTAGAACAGCCCGCCATCGGCCCCGCCGGGCTCATAAACGACATTGGTCAGCGCGATGGGAATGCCCGCCTCGCGCGCCGCATCGAGCAGTTGCACCGCAACCCCCAGCGCAGCTTCGGCCGTGTTGCAAAATAAGGGCGAGGCGGGCTCGAGATAGGCGGCGACCATGTCGACAAGCAGCAGCGCCGGCCGTTTTCCGGGCAGGAGACGTCCGGTGTAGGCAGCGCTGTAATTAACAGCCAGATCGCCATCGGGCATCAGATGACGCCCCGCGCGGCAAGGTCCTCCAGCTGGTCCTGCTCCAGACCGAGCAGTTCGCCATAAACCTCGTCATTGTGCTGGCCCGGGGTCGCGGGCGCCGGTCGCCGAATGCTCGAAGGCGTGCGCGAAAACTTCGGGAACGTACCCTGCATGCGGACCGTGCCGCGGGTTTGTGTTTCGACCGCGACGATCGCCTCGCGCGCCTGGAAATGCGGATCGTCGAGCATGTCGGGCGCGGTATAGACCCGGCCCGCCGGGATCGAATGCGCGACCATCAGCGCGTCGACCTCGTCCACGGTCAGGGCGGCGGTCCAGGCATTGATCCGCTCGTCCAGTTCCTGCTGGTGCATTCCGCGCGCCAGGTGCGTGGCGTAACGTTCGTCCTGCGCCAGTCCGGGTTCGCCCATCGCCTTTGCCAGCCGGGCGAAGATGGCATCATTGTTGGCACCGATCATGAACGGGCCGTCCTTGCACGAATAGACATTGGACGGGGCGATGCCCGGCAGGATCGAACCCGATCGTTCACGGATGATCCCGTTGTAATCATATTCGGGCACCAGCCCTTCCATCACCTGCAGCACCGCTTCGTAAAGCGCGGTGTCGATGACCTGGCCAAGGCCCGTTTTCTCGCGGTGATGGAGCGCGGCCAGCACGCCCATGCAGCCATAAGTGGCGCACAGCGTATCCCCGATCGAGACGCCCATGCGCGCAGGCGGGCGGTCCGGATCGCCGACGATATAGCGCCAGCCGCCCATCGCCTCGCCAATGCCGCCAAAACCTGCCCGGTCGGAATAGGGCCCGTATTGCCCATAACCGGACATGCGCGCGACGATCAGGCGCGGGTTGGCTTGCAGCAAGGCGTCGGGGGCAAGGCCCCACTTTTCCAGCGTCCCGGGCTTGAAATTCTCGATCAGCACGTCTGCATCGGCCACCAGCCGCCGGACCAGATCCTGGCCTTCAGGCACTCGCAGATTGGCGGTGACCGAACGCTTGTTCCGCCCGATCACTTCCCACTGCACCTTTTCCGCGCCCTGGCCCCAGACCCGCATCGGATCGCCCGCACCCGGGGATTCCACCTTGATCACATCGGCGCCCATGTCGCCCAGCAATTGCCCGCAGAACGGCCCCGCGAGAAGCTGGCCAAGCTCGATCACGCGCAAACCCGCCAGAGCGCCTGCTTCCATGCCGATCATTCCGCCGCCTCGGCCATGCTGCGGCCGCGCCAGACGGGCTGCACCGGAGCAGGCAGACCGGTTTCCTGTTCGCAGCGCGCGCGCAATGCATCGATCCCCGGTCCGAAATCGAACACTTTCCCCGCCTTGCGGCCAGCGCGCATTTCATCGCGCAGACGCCGCGTCGCCAGCTCATCGACCGTGCCGTCGTGGTCGGTGACAACGCCGTAATCGCGGGCTCCGGCCGGGGTCACAAGACCCTGGCGAATTTCGAGCCCGACCAGCGCCGGGTCGCGTTCCAGCGGATCACCCCACCCGCCGCCGCCCCAGGTGATGAAGTGGAGCTGGTCACCGGCCTTGACCGCGATGTCATCGACCTTGTTGCCGATGATATGGCTGGTGCCGTCAGCGCGTTCGAGCACCTTTCTTGCCCGCTTGCCCGGCAGGCCGTCGTTGACGCCCCAGGGCGGCACGAACCAGCGGTCGTCATGGATCGCGATCTGGCCATCAGCGAGGAAGCGGTAGGTCATGTGAATGCCATTGCCCCCGCGGTGCAGCCCCGCCCCGCCGCTGTCGGGCTCGGTCTCGTAGCGTTCGATCCGCAGCGGGAAATAGCGTTCGAGGAATTCGTTGGGCACGTTGGTAAATCCCGGCCAGAGCGAATGCCCGTCCGGCCCGTCGCCGAGCGGGCGCCCGGGGATGCCGCCAAAGCCGATCTGGAACAGCTGGAACCATTGGCCTTCGCGGCTCCCCGGGTCTTTGGCCCGGTTGTCCCACCCGGAATAGAACAAATGGGGGGAGGAGCTGAAACCCGCGGCATTGAGGAACTGAGGGGTCTTTTGCCCCAATAGTCCGCCGAGGATGTCGAAAATACGCCCGAGGGCGTGGGTGCGACCCGACAGGGCTGCCGGGAATTTGGGTTTGAGTAGTGATCCGTCGGGAATGCGGACTTCGATCAGGTCGTAGAACCCGTCGTTGAACAGGATCTGCGGATCGAACACCATGATCATGTAGATGCCGAAGAACATCTTGAACATGTTCTCGTTGAGATAGAAATTGATCGAGGCGGCGCTTTGCGGGTCGGTGCCATCGAAATCGAGCACGACCCGGTCGCCTTCGCGCCACATGGTGCACTTGATCCGGTAAGGGCCGTGGCCAAGCCCGTCGTCACAGATGTAATCCTCGAAGCTGACCGGCTCTTCCGCGACAGCCATCGCAATTAGCGACTTCATCGCGCGGTGGTTGCGCGCAAGCAGTTCCTGCGTCGCGGAGACATAGACATCTTCGCCGAAACGGTCGGCCATCTCGATCACGCGGCGCGCGGCAACCCGGCAGCTGGCGATCAGCGCGTTGAGATCAGCCTGGCACCAGTCGGGCTTGCGCGTCTGGTGCATGACCAGCTTCATCAGGTCTTCGTTATACTCCCCTCGCCTCCAGATCTTGACCGGAGGGATGCGTACCCCCTCCTCGAAGATCGACCTGGCATCTATTGGCATCGATCCGACGACCTTGCCGCCGATGTCGCTCTGGTGCCCGAACATCGCAGTCCACGCGAGCAGGCGGCCCTGCTTGTAGACCGGCAACAGCACCAGCCAGTCGTTCGAATGGCTGATCGCGCCTTCGCAGGAATAGGGATCGGACAGGAAGATCATATCCCCGTCCTCGATCGTGCCGTCGTAGCCCTTCAGAAACCCGTCGATGAAGCTGCCGAACTGGCCGACGATCATCTTGCCCGCTGGGTCGGCGATCAGCGGAAAGGCGTCGCCCTGTTCGCGGATGCCGGGCGACATGGCGGTGCGCACCAGTGTCGCGTCCATTTCGATCCGCGCGTTGCGCAGTGCATTTTCGATGATGTCGAGCGTGACCGGGTCGATGGCGACCTTGCCGAAAGGGGTCGGGTTCTGCTGGATGATCTGGGCAGGCATGTCCGGTTCCTCAGGCAGGATTGATCAGGAGGTTGCCGACCGCGTCGACCTTGGCGACGCAGCCCGCCTCGATCAGCGTGGTCGAATCCATTTCGGTAACGATGGCGGGACCGGCAATCCGGTCGCCCTGACGCAGCTTTGCCCGGTCATAGATCACCGCGGCCTGCTCGCGCCCGTCCATCCACAAGGTATGGTCGCGGATTTTCGCAGCGGAAGGATCGCCGTTCCCCTTGGGCAATTCGGCAGCGGGCAGCTGCGGCGCCGCGCCCATGGCGACCGCGCGCAGGTTCACGATCTCGTGCGGGGTATCCATGTTGAAGGTGAACAGGCGGCGGTGCTCCTCGTCGAAGCGTTCCAGAATGCCCTCGATGCCTTTGCCGCGCAGCAGCTGCTGATCGATCGTCAGCGGCACTTCGAATGCCTGCCCGGCATAGCGGACGTCGACTTCGAAGGCGCTGGTGACGCTCGCGTCCGGAATGCCGTCGGTAGTCAGTTCCGCCCGGGTCTGGCGAGCCATTTCGTCGAGCAGCGCGACCAGTTCCTCGACATCGGTTTCCGCCGCGAGGCGGCTGAAACTGCGCGCGGTTTCGGTCCGCATGCGCGTGGTCGCATCACCCAGCGCGCATAATACGCCAGGCGATACCGGGCTGACTGCGGGCCAGCTGCCCATCAGCCGGGCGACCGCGTTCACGTGCAGCGGCCCGGCACCGCCGAACCCCATCAGTGCGAAGTGGCGCGGGTCGTAACCCTGCTGCACCGAGATCATCCGTAATGCGCCAAACATGTTCTCGTTGACGATGTCGATGATGCCGCGCGCGGCAGCCATGAGCGGGATGCCGAGCGCGTCCGCGATGGTCTGGACGGCACGCTTGGCACCCTCGCGGTCGAGCTTGAATGCGCCGCCCAGCAGGTCTTCGGGCAGGTAGCCGAGCACTACATTGGCATCGGTCACCGTAGGTGCTTCGCCCCCCTTGCCATAGGCGACCGGCCCTGGCACCGCGCCAGCGCTTTGCGGGCCGACCCGCAGCGCCCTGGTCAATTCCGGAACATAGGCGATCGATCCGCCACCGGCGCCGACCGTCTTCACATCGAGCGACGAGGCGCGGACGGACAGGTGCCCAACCTCGGTCGTGCGAACGCGGCGCGGTTCGAGATTTTCGATCAGTGCAACATCGGTCGACGTGCCGCCGACATCGAGCGTCAGGATGTTCTTGAGGCCGGCATTCCGGGCCACCCACAGCGCGCCCGTTACCCCGCCGGCGGGACCGGACATGAGGATGTTGACCGGGTGTTCCTCCGCCTTGTGCGAACTCATCAGCCCGCCGTCCGACCGCAGCAGCGAGAGCTTGCACTTGACGCCTGCGACGCGGAGCTTGTCACGCAGGTTCGAAACGTACTTGCCCACCACCGGGCGGACGGAAGCATTGGCCACGGTCGACAGGGTGCGCTCGTATTCCTGCATTTCGGGCAGGACCTCGTGGCTCAGCGATACCGGTATGTCCTGCATCATCTCGCGGGCGATCTCGCCGATACGCGCCTCGTGCGCGCCATTGACGTAGGCGTTGATCAGGCTGACCGTGATCGCCTCGACCCCGGCATCGCGCAGCATGGCGATCTTGTCGCGGATTTCGGCTTCGTCCAGCGGGCGCACCTCGTTCCCATCAGCGTCCATCCGGCCCTTGACGGTTACGGTGTCCTCCAGCGCGGCCAGCGGCTGGGGCTTGGGCCAGATGATCCATGCGGCGAGCCCGCCAGGCACGAAGCTGCGCGCGATCTGCATCACGTCGCGATAACCTTCGGTCACGATCAGGCCGACGCGCGCGCCCTTGCCTTCCAGCACGGCATTGGTGGCAACGGTCGTGCCGTGAAGAAAGAACTCGATCGCCGCCGGATCGACCCCGGCCTGTTCTGTAACGGCCTCAACACCGGTCAGGATACCTTCGGAACTGTCATGCGGGGTGGAGGGCGTCTTGTGCCGCCAGAACTGTCCGCTGTCGTCGTCGAACAGCAGCAGGTCGGTGAACGTTCCGCCGACATCGACACCCAGCCGGTAACCCATCAGGCAATCACCCCTTCCCTGTCGCGCGGCGCGGGAAATCCGCCCGCCTTGCCGACCATCGACGGCATCTGCTTGGCCATTTCGCCGCCGAGCCAGCGACTGGCCGCGATCAGGGCGTCCAGGTCGAAGCCAGTCGCAATCCCCGCCCGCTCCAGCATGTAGACCACGTCTTCGGTCGCCACGTTCCCGGCGGCACCGGGCGCAAACGGGCAGCCGCCCAGTCCACCGATCGAAGCATCGACGATCCGCGCACCCGCCCCGATTGCCGCCCACGCATTGGCCAGCCCGGTGCCGCGGGTATTATGAAAATGAACCCGGACCGGGACCGGCGCGATCACGTTGCGCACGGCAGTTACCAGACGGTGCACATGCGCGGGGTTGGCGACCCCGATCGTATCGGCAAGTCCCACCTCCACCGCGCCGGCCCGGGCCAGCGCCCCGGCCATTGCAATCACGCGTTCTTCAGGGACCTCGCCTTCGAACGGACAGCCAAAGCTGCCAGCGATGGTTACCTGCGCGGTAAGCCCGGCCTCTCGTGCCAAATCAAAAATCTGTGCCGAGGTATCGACCGATCCCTCGCTCGTCTGCCCCTGGTTCGCCATGGCAAAGGCATCGGTCGCAACGGCCACGGCGCCAAGCTGGTCGATCCGGCCCGTGGCAATGGCGCGCTCGGCGCCGCGCCGGTTCATGACCAGGCCGATATACGTGACATCGGACCGGTCGGGCAGGCCGGCGCAGACGGCTTCCGCGTCCGCCATCCGGGGCACTGCGCGCGGGTTCACGAAACTCGCAACCTCGATCCGCCGCACCCCGGCTGCCAGGGCCCGCGCGATCAGCGCCAGCTTGGCGGTGGTCGACACCTCGCGAACCTCGTTCTGCAAGCCGTCCCGCGGGCTGACTTCGACGATCTCGATGCGATCTGTATACATAACGTGACTAGACCTTCCGCACGCGATCGGGTGAATCGATCGCGCTCAAGCCCCGATGCGCGTCGGCATAGGCGTGGAACGCGCGGCGGATATGACCTGCCATGATCGATTCGGCCCAGGCCCCGTCCCGGCGCGCGAAGGCAGACAGCAGCTCATCATGTTCGCCATGCGATCGGCGCAGTTCATCACGGCCATATTGATGTGCCGTGCGCCAGACCACTGGCTGTTCGATCAGGGTGCCGAGCAGGTTGGACAGGCGCTGCGATGCCGCGATCTGCAGGATCGTCGCATGAAAGGCGCGATTGCGTTCGAGGAACACGTCGATGTCCGGCACCTCCAGCGAAATTGCACGCCCGATCGCAGCGTTACACTCCCGAAGTTCGGCCAGAGTGGCGTCATCGATCCGTTCCGCAGCGCGCCGCGCCGCGTGCGCTTCCAGCATCGCGCGCAGTTCGAACACGTCCTCGATGTCGTCGAGCGACCAGTCGGCAACGAAGCTGCGCTGCGATTCCGTGCGTCGCACCAGCATGTCTGCCTCGAGCCGGCGCAAGGCGTCGCGAACCGGTGTGCGCGATACGCCGCAACGATCCGCCAGAGCCTCCTCCCCGAGCGGATCGCCCGACGCCAGCTCGCCGGAGATGATCATCTCGCGGATCGTTGCATAGGCCCTGTCGGAGGCGCGGGACATTTCTCACCCAAATCAGCTTGACCAATCCGTTTTGTATACAATAAATGGAAGCGGTCGCAAGGTGGATGTAAAGCCCGCCGACGAGCGGGTATTTCCGGGAGGAAGTACGATGCGCCTGCTCAAGACCGTGGCTCTTGCCTCTACGGCATGTGCCGTTCTGGCCGCTGTTCCCGCCCAGGCCCAGGACGCCTCCGGTCAACCGCCAGCTGCCGACTCGCCCGATCCGGGGATCGTCGTCACCGCTCGCCGCCAGAACGAGCGGCTGCAGGATGTCCCCGCATCCGTGTCAGTGCTCACCACCGAAGCTATCGCCAATACCGGCGCAACCAGTGCCGACGATTTCGCGCAGCTGACCCCGGGCGTCACTATCGTTACCGGCACGGCAGAGGCTGGCGATACGCAGGTGAACATTCGCGGCATCAATGGCGCGCGCGATGCGGAAAGCTCGGTCGCGCTGGTCGTTGATGGCATTCTCAAGACCAATACCGCGCAGCTCAACCAGCCGCAGGGCACCCTGCGCCAGGTCGAAATCCTCAAGGGGCCGCAAGGCGCGCTCTACGGCCGCAATGCCGCGGCGGGCGCGATCGTGCTGCAGACGGTCAAGCCCGGCGACCTGTTCGAAGGCGCGATCAAGGGTTCTTACGGAGAGAACGACACCTGGCAGGGCATGGGTCACATCGCCGGGCCACTGGGCGAAAATCTGGGGTTCGTCGTGTCCGGCCTCTACCGCCGCACCGACGGGTTCTTCCGCAATATCCTGCTGGCCGACAGCAAGTCGGTCGACGACCAGGAAATCTGGGCAGTCGACGGGCGCCTGGTCGCAGGCCTTGGCGAAGCGACGGAGCTCGACATCAAGGCCCGTTATTCGGAACTGCGCGGCGCCTCAATCGCGTTCAATGCCGCATTCCATCTGCCCAATTTCGCCGCGGTCAATCCGGCCTTCTTCGAAGACGTGAACCGGCACCCGTTCCGTTTCTATAACAACATCCGCCCCACCAACGCGCAGGACAGTTTCGACGTCTCGGCCAAGATCGAGCACGAATTCGGCAATGGCATGATGCTGACTGCCTGGGCGCTTTATTCCGATGTCCGGCAATCGCTGATTGCGGATGGCACGTCGGCAGACTTTGCCCGCTTCATCGGCGCCGCAAATCCCGCGGTGGCCGATGCTGTCGCCGCCTGTTTTGCCAGCACGGCGAGCCTCACCGGTTTTCCGGTCAACCAGCCGGGCGCGATCGGGCAAATCCCTGTCCCGTTCATCTTCGCTCCGGCCAATGGATCGACTTTCGGCCCTTACAGCCCGACGACCTGCGACGGGACGCAGTACCAGATCCGCAACCAGAAGGACTTCAGCGCCGAAGTGCGGCTGGCCTCGAACGAGGATGGGCCGCTGACCTGGCAACTGGGCGCCTATTTCCTCAAGATCGACCGCGAGGTCGGCGTGTCGATCGGCGCCGACCTCGGGCTGGGCGTCATCGCCAGTCTCTACAATCCGCCCGAAAGCGACAACCCGACCTCGCTGCTGCTGGCGGACCAGTTCGATACCAACGTCTATGCCGCGTTCGGTGCAATCGAGTACGAGGTCAGCCCCCAGTTCACCGCAGGCGTCGCGCTGCGCTACGACATCGAAGACCGCACGACACAGTCGCTGGTGCCAGATGCCGACGATCCGTTTTCCGGCGGGCCGATCAACCCGGGCCAGGCATTCGGCCCGTTGGTGCCGCAGGACGCGACCTTCAAGCAATTGCAGCCCAAGGTCAGCCTCAGTTACCAGCCCACGCCCGATCTCAACATCTACGCCAACTGGGGTATCGGCTTCAAATCGGGCGGGTTCAATAACCAGGGCTCGCAGGCAATCATCGATGCCTCGTTCAATGACGGGGTGACGCCGGGCACGATCGACGCCGACGTGCTGATCACCGACCGGTACCGCAAGGAAAAGAGCTCCGCCTTCGAAGCGGGCATCAAGGGCACGCTGTTCGGCAACCGCCTGACATTCGATCTTGCCGGGTACTACACCCGCATCGACGACATGCAGTTCTTCGAATTCTTCGTCGGCAGTTTCGGCCTGCTGCGCGTCGTTTCCAACATCGACGAGGTGGAGGTAAAGGGCGCCGAGCTCAACCTGACCGGGCGGGTGGTCGATGGCTGGACGCTGTTCGGATCGTTCAACGTGACCGACAGCGAGATCAAGGAAAACGCCTCGCGCCCCTACACGGTGGGGAACAAGTCGCCCTATACCGCCGACTGGACGATCAACCTGGGCAGCGAGATCAAGGCACCGCTGACCGATGCGATCGACCTGCTTTTCCGCATGGATTACCGCCTGACCGGCCCGACATGGTTCCATTCGGTGCAGGAACAGGTGCGCCCGACGATCTTTTCCGCGCTGCTGCCGATCTCCGCACTCGGCCTTCCCGGCTTCATCGGCGATGCCGATTACACCATTGCCCGGCGCGATACCTTCGGCGTGCTGAATGTACGCGCTGGGATAGAGACGGGCAATTTCAGCGCCCACGTGTTCGCCGAAAACGTCCTCAACGAGAAATATCTCGCCGAGGTCATTCCAGCGATCGAGTTCGGCGGATCGTTCATTTCGCCCGGCGCACGGCGGCTGGTCGGGGTCGAAATCGGCTACAAGTTCTGAAGCGATGACCAAGGTCCGCCGCATCAAGGTCATCGTACCGATCCCGATGGACGAGGCCGGCGTCGCCGCCCGCGCAGCGCAGCTGCCCACAGGTTTCGTCACCCCCGGTTTCGCGCCCGAATTTGCCGCCGTGCCGTGGGGCGCGGCATTGGGTGAAAGCTACCACGACATGCTGCTGATGGACTGGACCGTGTTCCAAACCGGCATCGGTGCCGAGGACGAAGGCTATGCCGGGGTCCTGATCGACACCGTTTCCGACAGCGGGCTGCGCGCGCTGCGCTCGCGCCTGTCGATCCCGGTGGTCGGCCCGGGCGAGGCGGCCTTCGCGACGGCCATGATGCTGGGCAAGAAATTCACCGTGCTGACCATGTGGCCGCAGTGGTTCCCCCTCTACGAAAAGACCTTGACTGAATATGGCTGGTGGAGCCGCGTCGCATCGCTTCGCTCCATCGACACCCGGCCTGACGTGACCGAACTGCTTGCGGGCAAGGAGGAGGTCATCTTCGCCAAACTCAAGGGAGAGGCCCTGCGCGCGATCGAGCAGGACGGGGCCGACACGATCGTGCTGGGCTCCACCACCATGCACCAGTCGGCAGCTTGGCTGGCGGGCGAACTGCCGGTGCCGGTGATCAACCCGGGCCAGGTCGCCTACAAGCAGCTCGAACTGTTGATCGGCCTCGGGCTCACGCATTCGAAAAAGGCATTCCCCGCGCCCGAGGTGCGCAAGGATGCCGACATCAGGAGAGGCTGGCAATGACATGGAGCGAAGGCGGGCCCGGTCAGACGCCGCTGCCCTACCCCTATTACATCGACATCGTGACCAAGCGGTACTTCGACGCCGTCGACAACAAGGATATGGACCGGGTTCTGGATTGCTTCACCCCGGACGCGGTCCTGACCGAACAGACCTCGGGGACGGTCCATGACGGGATCGGTGCGATCCGCGCCATGTTCACGAGGCTGTTCGCGGATTTCTCCGACATCTGGCACGGCAATTTCGTCCACACCGCCGATCCGGCGACCAATGCGATCTGTTCGCAATTCACTGTGCTGATCACACCCAACGGCGGCGGGGAACTGCGCTACGAGAACTGCAACCGCTTCTATCTGAAGGACGACCGGTTCCACCGGATCTATGTCTACATGAGCGGCGACAATCTGCTCAAGGAAGGGGACGCCTGATGCAGTACGCGCCCACACTCTCGCGCGCGGAGCTGATCGACCTCGCCCTGCACCGCTACTTCGCCCGGGTCGACGCCAAGGATCTGGACGCGGCGCTGGCCTGCTTCCACGACGAGGCATTGTTCTGTGTCCAGACCGCCTTCACCCGCCATTCGGGCAAGGCCGAAATCCGCCGCATGTTCGCCGACTTTTTCGCCAGCTACCAGACGATCGTGCACCAGGATTTCGTCTGCACCGTCGATGAAAAGCACGGCCGGATCGCCGCCAGTTTCCAAGCCGTTCTGACCGGGCACGACGGGTCGGTTACAAGGCTGCTCAATACCAATTTCTGGCGGGTGCGCGACGACAGGTTCCAGGAAGTCTACGTTTACATGAGCGGCGCAAACCCGCTCGTCTGATTGCTGCGTGTATTATGGCGGAGCGTCACTCAGTCGCCTGGCCAGCGACATGGGGCCAGCCATCGCGCCAGATCAGCCGGTCCACCAGCATGATGCGGCGCGTGTTCGGATCCGCGTCCGGTTTGGCGCGCGGGTTCTCGCGATCGACGGCGTGATAGATGATCCAGTGGTTTCCGGCAGCGTCCTCCATCACGGCATTGTGGCCGGGGGCATTCCACTGCGCGTTGGCGGCCAGGATCACGCTGCCGGGAACGCCCCGGGCCTGCGCCAGCGTCGTGAATGGTCCGGTCGCATTGCGTGATCGTGCCACCATCGTTGCATAATGCGCGTTGGGGCCGCAGCAATTGTCACCCGAATAAAACAGATAGTACCAGCCATCGCGAAAGGTGATCCAGGCACCTTCGACCAGTCGCTGGTAGTTGTCCGGATCGTCGGCCGGATCGACCGGGACGAGGTCGATCGTAGGGCTGCCTTCCAGAAACGAGATCCTGTCTTCCGCCAACTCACGCACCTTGATCGGGCCGAATCCGGAACCCCAGTACAGCAGCCGCTTGCCCGTTGCCGGATCGTCGTAGGCCATGGGGTCGATGTTGACGAAGCCTTCTCCGCACAGCAGCGGCTCGCCGATGTCCTTGAAGGGGCCCTGCGGACGATCGGCGGTCGCCACGGCCAGACACAATCCGCGATCCGGCTGATCGAGCGCGGCATCGGGCTGGGCTGAATAATACAGGATGTAGCGGTCGCCGGCCCGCGTCACATGCGGCGCCCAGAAATCCTGCGTCCGGCTGGCCCAGCCCGGTTTGACCGGCAAGCCGTCCGCAAGCAGTTCCCAATCCATCAGGTCGCGAGAGCGCGCGACCTGGAGATTGATCATCTGGCCATCGCGTTCGGTTTGCGTTGCGTAGGCGTAGTAGAACCCGTCATCCGCCAGCAGAACCGCCGGGTCGGGAAAATCGCTGTTTATCCCGACCACCGGCCCGCCCCCGGCGACAGGCGCCGAGGCCAGAGTAGCAGCGCATCCGCTGATCATCAGTACGGCGGCTGCGGCCGCGATGGCGCCAAGCTTCATCAATCCATTCCTTCACTGACCGAAAAGCGGAACGTGATGCGGTTGCAATAGGTTTGCCCCGGATCGAGCCTGACAGAGCCAAGCTCTGGCTGATTCACTGAATCGGGCGGCATCTGCGGCTCCAGCGCAATCGCGTCGCCCATCCGGTAGGCCCGCCCCGATTTGCCGATCGTCGATCCGTCCAGAAAATTGCCGGAATAGAATTGCAGGCCGGGCTGGTTCGAATGAACCTCCATCATGCGGCCGGACGACGGGTCCCAAACCGCCGCCAACAGGCGGGGCAAATCGGCCACGCCATCAGCGACGACCCAGTTGTGATCATATCCGCGCCCGATGCGAATTTGCGGATGCGTGGCATCGCGAACCCGCGCGCCAATCGCCGTGGGCGTCCGGAAGTCGAACGGCGTCCCCTCCACCGCGGCAATTTCTCCGGTCGGGATCGCGTCCGCATCGGTCGGGAGGTAATGATCGGCGGGGATGCGCAACACGTGCCCCATGGCGCCCTCTGGCGATCCCTCGCCCGCAAGGTTCCAGTAAGCGTGATTGGACAGGTTCACGACAGTCGGCCTGTCGGTTGTCGCCATATAAGTGATATGCAGGGCATTCGCATCGTCGAGTTCGTATTCGGCCGACACGATCAAACGGCCGGGAAAGCCCTGATCACCGTCAACGCTTTCCAGCTGAAACATGACGGCTGGATGCGGCGTGTCGCGCGTCTGCAGCACGCGCCAGTTCCGCTTGTCGAAGCCGTCGGCACCGCCATGGAGCGCGTTGGGCCCATTGTTCACCGGAACCGCGTATCGCCGCCCCCCGAGCACGAATTGGCCGCCGGCAATCCGGTTCGCAACCCGTCCGACAGTGGAACCAAGATACTGCGGTTGATCGAGATATTCGGACAGGGTGGAATGCCCCAGAGCAACATCACCACGCCTGCCATGCCTGTCGGGCACCTCGACCGCCTGGATCGACGCGCCATAACTGAGCAAGCGCACCCGCATTCCATCCGCATTCGTGAGCGTGACGGCGACGACCCCATCCCCATCCGGCAACGCGCCGAACGCGTCGATCAGAACTGCGCCTGCTGGCAAACCCGCACCCCATCACCTTTCTGCGCCATGATTTATATGATAATAGACTTTGCGCAACCCTTCGGGCAAATCAAGCAAGTGTCGCCTGCCGATCCGCCGGGCATCGTTTCGAGGAGCTATCGTGCGTTATCTACTGTTTGCATTGCTCGTATTGCCGGCGTGCGCCGCCACCTCCGCCTCGGACAGCGAACCCCCTTTTGTCCCGGTATTCGAAACCAATTTCCCCGACCCCTACATCCTCGCCCATGAAGGCGGGTTCCTGGCCTATGCCACCAATCCGGAAGGCGCCGCGGCCAACGTCCCCATGGCGAGGTCCGCCAATCTGATCGAATGGGATTTCGTACGCGCGGGCAATTCGTTGCACGATGCCATGCCGGACCTGCCGCCATGGGCGCGCGAGGGCTGGACCTGGGCGCCCGAAGTGGTTCGGCACGACGATCACTTCCTGCTCTATTTCACCGCCAAGGAGCGGCGCAGCGGGCTGCAGTGCGTGGGCGTTGCAAAGGCCAGTACGCCCATGGGGCCTTTCACCAGCCAAGCAACCGAGCCCCTGGTCTGCCAGCGCGAGATGGGCGGCACGATCGATCCGAACGTGTTCGTCGACCAAGACGGCCAGCGTTACCTCTATTTCAAAAACGACGGAAACCACCCAGACTTCGGGCGCAAGACCGAGATCTTTGGCCAAGCGCTATCAGGCGATGGACTGTCGCTGACAGGCGAGCCGGTTGCCCTGCTCAGCAACGACCGGGACTGGGAAGAACACGTCGTCGAATCCCCCACGATGGTTCGCAATGGCGAAAATTACGTCATGTTCTTCTCTGCCAACCATTTCGGCTGGGAAAAGGATCAGCGACTCTCGCCCTACGCGATGGGCTATGCCCGCTGCGAAGGTCCAATGGGGCCGTGCGTCGATGCCCCGGAAAACCCGATCCTGCACAGCTACAACGACCGAACGGCGGGCTGCCTCAGCGGTCCGGGTCATCAGGCTGTGTTCGAAGCAGGCGGCAGGCAATTCATCGTTTTTCACGCGCACATCGCTACCAGCGGTTGCCGCCGGACCACGCGTGGCCGCCAGATGTACGTGGCGCCGCTGCTGTGGCGAGGGGATACGCCGCAACTCGGCGTCAGCTTGCGACCCACCCCTGAAAATCGCTGAGACGACCTAGCCGCGCATGGACCCTGCGAGCTGCCGCAGCGTATCGCTGTACGGTGGAAAACGATCGGGCAGCTGCGCGAGGCGCGCGGCAAGGTCGGCCAGGCGCGGCTCGATCTGCCGCGGATCCAGTGCGAGAGCCTGCGGGTCGATCGCTTGCGGGATGACGCCAAGGCACAGCAGGCAAGCAAGCCAGCTGTCGGGCGTGATCGCGTCGTTTTCCCGAAAGGGAATTCTTCCGCGGCGCGAGAACTGGTCCAGCAATCGGGCGAGATCGGGCGGAGCAGCGCGGGCGCCGCTGTCGCGCCAGAACAGCGTGTCCGTGCGGCCCGACTGCACATAAAGCAGCGCCGCGAAATCGCACAGAGCGTCCGCTTCCAGGCAAGTGAGCCGGTTGTATTCGGCCACCTCTACCGGGTTCATCTTACGGCCGGGCATCAGGTCGATGGCCCGCAGGATCGAACTGTGCGCCAGATGAAGCGTCGTCCCATGCAGCGGGTCCAGCAAAGTTGCCGCCTCGCCCAGCGACAAGACATTTTGCTGCCAGGGAGAGACCGCACGCCCCAGGCGCACTGTCACACTGCCTTCCGGTGAAGCAGCGTACTGGCTTGCAGAGGCGCGGACTGTCAGGCTGCGCCCCGGCAGGGGCACGGTCCATGTCCACCCGTCATCCAACCCCTCGACCCGGTCGTAAGGTATGACGGCTGCGGGATCGCCGGACATTATCTTGAACCGGTCGCATGGCAGCCAGCGGCTCCAGTCGACCCAATCTCGTGCACATTCGTGCGACAGGAACGCCCGCGTTCCGCTGCAATCGACGAACAGGTCGGCTTCGATCCTGTCACCCCCTTCGAGGAGCAGTGCAGCGATACCGCCATCCGGCCTGCGTTCGATGCCAGCGATCTTTTCCAATCGCTTGATCACCCCCGCACATGCGCGGTCGAGCGCTGCGCGATACAGCGCGGGATCAAGGTTCAACCCATAGAGATAGGTCGACAGCGGCGATGCGCGGTTCTCGCTCGGATGAGCGAACCGATCTTTGATCATAAGCGCGCGGGCGGCCGAATAAGCGTCAAAGGGTTCGGCCATGCCGGCTGCACGGGCGCGCAGCCAGACCTGATGAAACGACACCATCCCCGCTTTCAGGCCATGTTCGGCGAAGGAATGGTACCAGGCTGCCCGCGTCACTGACCAGTTGTCGAACCGCGTACCGAGCCGATGCAATGCCGCGCCGGAGCGCAGCAGATCCAGTTCGTCGATCCCGATGGCAGCATGGAAACGGTGAACGGAGGGCAGCGAGACTGGCAGCTGGTCGGTGAGCGCAGCCGGGTCAGGATCGATTGCGAGCAAGGTTACAGTCACGGCAGGCAGCGCACGTGCGAATGCTGCAGCTGCGGAAAGTCCAACGATCCCATCCCCGACCACCGCGACCGTGCGGATGGCGCGTGCATCGTTCGTCATGACGGGTCGGTTCCGACAATTGCAGCCAACTGCCCCGCATGATCGGGCATGGCGGCGGCGGCGGCAGAAACCTGCGCGCGCAGCCGGTCGAGCGCAGCTCCGAGATCGGCGCCAGGGATCGCATCCGCACGTTGATCCCAGCCCTGCGGCATGATCCCTTGCCCGAGATAGACCGCAAGCCAGCTCGGTTCGAGGAAGAGGCCCTGAGTATAGCGCGCCACCCGCCCGCTCGCGCGGAACAATTCGATCTTGTCGGCCAGGCTATCCGGCACGGTCATGGTACGCACGTGATCCCAGAAAGGGGAATCGTCGCGCTGCGTCGCGTGGTAATGCAGGATCAGGAAGTCGCGAATGCGGTCGTATTCGTAATCGACCATGCGGTTGAATTCCTGGCGGTCGCAATCCGCGATCCGGCCGTCCACCGGGAACAGGGCGATCAACTGCTCGATGGCACCTTGCGCCAGATAGATGCTGGTCGATTCCAGCGGCTCGAGAAAGCCTGACGCCAGCCCTATCGAAACGACATTACGGTCCCAGCTTTGCGAGCGACGGCCGGCGCGGAAACGAAGGGTCCGCGGCTCGGCCAGCGGCTCTGCTTCAAGGGATGCGCACAGGGCGTCCGTTGCCGCGTCGTCGGAGATATGGGCTGACGAATAGACATAGCCATTGCCGACCCGGCTGGTCAGCGGAATTCGCCACCGCCAGCCAAATGGCATCGCGATTGCCCGGGTAAACGGCTCGATCGGCCCGGGGGGCGATGCGCAGGGAGCAGCCACGGCACGGTCGCATGGCAACCAGTGCGACCAGTCCTGCCATTGCGATTGGAGCGTTTCGCCAATCAGCAGGGCGCGAAAGCCCGAGCAGTCGACGAACAGGTCCCCTTCGATCCGTTCGCCATTGTCGAGGACGAGCGCAGATATATCGCCGCTGCCCCCTTCCTGCTCGACCCGCACCACCTTGCCTTCTGTACGCACTGCGCCGCGCGCGACCGCATAGTCGCGCAAGTACGGCGCGAACCGAGTGGCATCGAACTGGTAGGCGTAGGAGTAGGTCGACAGCATCGATCCGCTGTCATTCGTCGGCGGCGCGAACTTGCGCATCTCGGCCATTACGTTGGCGATCGAATATCCAAACAGGTCCTCCGCCCGCCCTTCTGCCTGCATCCGGCGCCAGTAGTGATGGAAGGGAACCCCGTGCAAAGGCGTACCGAAACTGCCGAAGGGGTGGAGGTAGCGCGATCCGATGCTGCCGAAATCGTGAAATTCGATCCCCAGCTTGTAAGTCGCGTTGGTTGCACGCATGAATTCGGCTTCATCGATGCCGAGCATGCCGATAAAAGTGCGCAGGTGCGGCAGCGTTGCTTCGCCGACCCCGACTATGCCGATTTCCGCGGACTCGATCAGCCGCACGCTGCACGCATGGGGCAATTGCCGCACCAGCGCAGCGGCTGCCATCCAGCCAGCGGTGCCGCCGCCCAGGATGACGACGCTGCACCTTGGCGCCAAATTACGTGGCGGGCTGACGGCGTCGACCATTATCCATGTTCACCGATTGCGGGTCGCAGAGCAATGCTCTCCGGCCCGCTTTCGATAATGCACGCGGCCTCAGAACCGGAAACGCACGCCGAGCGAAACGGTTGTCTCCTCGTACCGGACCACCCGGGGGAATGTCGCGGTAAAGCCTGTTGGCGCTCCGTTGGGGAACTGAACGTCCGTTCGGGTAAGGGTTGAACTGAACGGATCACCCAGGATGTTCGTCCAGTCGCCGAAAATCGTCAGGCTGTCGAACAGGTCGTAGCTGACCGACAGGTCGAGCCGCGATACCGGATCGGCTTCCTCGGTGTAGAGATGGTCGCCGCGGCGTTGGTACGTCAGCGGGAATTCGCTGCGCCAGTTATATGCCAGACGGGCCGACAGGCCCCCGGATTCGAAGATCCCGATGATGTTGTACGACCAGTCGGAAACGCCCAGCAATTCGCGGTTGACGGTGTCCACCCGCCGCACCCCGTTCACGAAACCCTCGTCGTAATTAAAGTCGGCCGTTGCATCGAGGTGGGTGAGGTTGGCCTGCAGACCGAATTGCGGCAGACCGAGAAAATCGAAGAAGGTGCTCGCCTGGACTTCGAAGCCGCGGATTTTCCCGGCGCCAGAATTGATCGGACCGTTGAGCCGCAACGGCACGCCGTCGGGCGTGGTGCCCTGGAACACCGAATTCTCGATGAACCCTTCCATGTCGCGGTGGAACAGGCTCAATGTGACGAAGCCATTGCGCGAGAAGTAATATTCCAGCGTCGCGTCGTAGTTGTCGGACAGCAGCGGGTTCAGGAAGGGGTTGCCCCCGCCACCGGTCTGGAAACAGTTTTCCGGGATCGGCGTCTGGCTCAGGCACGTGGGCGGCTGGTCCAGGGTGCCTGACGCGCGCAGGTCGATGAAACTCGGCTTGGTACGCGTCTGGGTATAGGCCAGTCGCGCTTGCAATTGCGGGGTCAGCCGGATGCGCGCGTTGAAGTTGGGAAGCCAATCCTCGAATTCGCGGTCGACGTCGGTCGGGGTGAAGACCCCCGCCCCGCCGCCAGCCGGAATGACCAGTTGCGTGCCTGACAGAGACAGATCGCTCTTGGCGTAACGCATGCCGATGACGCCATCGACGCTCACGTCGCCGCCAAGATCGAATTCGTACCGTGCCTGGAGGTACGCGCTGATGTTGCGCTCGCTCGCATCCCACGTCTGAAGAGGATCGGGCGGCGGTGCCTCGGCCGATGAAACACCGAACGCAGTTCCGCCAAGACCGACGTTGAACTGCCGCAGCGCCACCAGGTTGGCGCGTATGCTCTCGTATGTGGGCGCCAGCCAGTTGCGGTATCCGGGTTGTGCATCGCTGCCGCGAAAACCCGGGTCGAACAGCTGATAGTCGAGCGGCACAGCGCTGAAGGGCAGGCGCAAACCTTCGAATGCCCAGTAACGGTTGCCGAACTCGCGATGAGCCTCGCGGTCGGTATAGCGCGCCCCGAAAGAAATCTCGGGCAGCATCGACAAACCCGTCTCGTAATCGAAATCGATCCGGGCCTGGATATCTTCACCCGTGGCCTGCTGGGCTTCTTCGTAGAACCCGCGATAGACGTAATTCGCAGGATTGGCCGGGTCGAAATTCGCGAAGCTGAATTCGGCCCCGCCGTCCTGGGCGTCGGTGTCGGTATCGAACGTCACCGTCTGGCGATTGGCGAAAGCAAAATCCACGCTGGCGGTGGAGCCGGTGAAGGTGCTGTCGGTATAGGCAAGGTCGGCCGCGATCTGGAGCGGGCCGGCATCCCACGTTCCGCCAACCGCAATCTGATAGGTGTCGGTCTTGTTGAACGTTCCGCCCTGAAAACCATCAGGGCGGAATGGATCGGTGACGGTTCCCGATTCCAGCAGGTCGGGCCGGCCATCCTGCGTTTCGAAGGCGGAAAATCCCGAACCACCCCACAGCGGCACAGAGGTTTCGCGATCGGACAGCCGATTGCGGAACCCCTGATACAAACCTTCCACGTAGAGTTCGACATCGGGATTGGGCGCCCACTGAAGGGCGAAATTCACCGAAGGGCGCGTTCTGTGTCCAACGCCGTACGTGATCCGCTGAATATCGGGAAACCGCGTGCCGTTCGGCCCGCCACCGGCCACGAAATCGGTATTGGACCGGGTGGAATCGAGATACCGCAGATCGGTATAGGAGATGCCGATCAGGGCCCCGAATTCGCTTTCGCCCGCCTCCCAGCGGTTGCTGACCATGATATTGCCGTTGGGGCGAATTTCATCAGCCTGATGGCTGTAAAGGCCCCATGCCGACCCTGCGACCTGGAACCCGTCGAAATCAAACGGACGGCGCGACCGGACATTGATCAGCCCCGCCAGGCCCGGCTCGATCAGGTCGGCGGTCGACGTCTTGTAGACCTCGATCGCGCCGATCAGGCCGGAGGGGAAGTCCTGCAGCGCTACCGACCGGGTTTCTGCGGTAAATATCTCGCGGCCATTATACGTTGTCGCGAAGTCCGGAAGGCCGCGCACAAGCACGCGCCCCGCTTCCCCGCCGCCACGTTCAACCTGCACGCCGGGGATACGCGCCGCGGTATCCGACACCGCGATATCCGGCAGCTTGCCGATATCGTCAGCGACGATCGCGTCGACGACCTGTTCGGAGTTCTGGCGGATCGCTTGCTGGGATTCGAGCGCCTGGCGATAACCCGACACGACGATTTCCGGCGAGGCACTGGGGTCCGTCTGCTCAGCCGCCGAATCAGGGGCCGGTTGCGCCTGTGCCGCGATTGCCGGGCTGGACGCCAGCGCAATCGCCGACACGGAAACCGAACAGCGGGCAAGAGTACCTAAGCGCATCAATATCCTCCCAATTGTCGAACGACCGCTGCCAATTGCCATGGCATGCAACCCGTTTTGCGTCAGCCGCTGACCACGACCGCTTATTTATCTTATTTATATGATACTCACCTGCGCGAGGCAAGCGTGCGCGGAATATTCCGTGACATTTTTCACCGCCGAGTGGCTCCTGCGCCACGGCTCACCATTCCGCGAAACTCCCATCCGCGTGGCGCCAGATCGGGTTGCGCCAGCCATGACGTTCGCGATCGGCCGCGCGCACGGCTGCTTCGTCGATATCGACGCCCAGCCCCGCGCCCAGGGGGATCGGCAGATTGCCATCAACCGGCGTCAGTACGTCCGGCGTCGTGCAGAAACTGAACAGATCGTGCCCCTGGTTATAGTGGATGCCCAGCGACATTTCCTGGATGACAAGGTTCGGCGTGCACGCAGCCAGTTGCAGGCAGGATGCCAGGGCCAACGGCCCGATCGGGCAATGCGGCGCAACCGCAACGTCGTAACTTTCCGCCATGGCAGCGATACGCCTGCATTCGGACAGGCCCCCTGCATGGCTGAGATCCGGCTGAATGATGTCCACCGCCCCGCTTGCCAGAAACGGCTTGAAGTCCCAGCGCGAATAGAGCCGCTCGCCAAACGCGATCGGGATGCTGACGAGGTTTGCCAGCTGCAGCAGGGCTTCGGGATTCTCCGACAGGATCGGCTCTTCGATAAACAGCAGGCCGAGCGGCTCGAGGATCCGGGCCAGTTGTTTCGCCATCGGACGGTGGACGCGGCCATGAAAATCGAGCCCGACGTCCATCCCCTCGTCTTGCGCTGCCTTGACCCTATCGACCACGTCATCGAGCTTGGGAGCGATGAGATAATCGATTTCGGCTGTCGCGTTCATCTTGACGGCAGTGAAGCCCTGTTCCCGCCGGGCTCGCGCGGCCGCGGCGATGTCGTCAGGGCGGTCGCCGCCGATCCACGCGTAAGCCCGGATGGAATCGCGCACCTTTCCGCCCAGCATTTCCCACGCCGGTATGCCGTAATGTCGCCCCTTCAGATCCCACAGCGCCTGGTCCAGGCCGGAAAGCGCCGACATCAGCACCGGGCCGCCTCGATAGAACCCGCCGCGATAGCCGACCTGCCAGATGTCCTCGATCCGGCGCGGGTCGGCGCCGATGAAGCGATCGCGAAAAGCGTCGAACACGCCGGTGACGGCCTCGGCATGGCCTTCGAGGCTGGCCTCACCCCAACCCACCGACCCATCATCCGCTTCCACGCGGACGAACACCCAGCGGGGTGGAACCTGAAACGTCTCTATCCGGGCGATTTTCATGCTCGATCCCTGCTTTCGATCATTCTGCACATTTATATTATAAAATGCGTCAAGCAAGGCTAAAGCCGGATTCGGCAGTATGGCGAAGGCGGGCGATGGACTGGAACAATGGATATATCGCGGTCGATTGGGGCACTACCAATCGCCGCGCCTACTTGGTCGATCGTGGCCATATTACCGGTTCAATCGAGGATGAGCGCGGCATATTGGCGATGACCCAATCGGACTTTGCCAACTCGGTCGCCGAACTGCGCGCAGTGTTTGGCGACCGGCCGATGCTGCTTGCCGGAATGGTCGGATCGAATCGCGGCTGGCGCGAGACGCCTTATGTCCCCTGCCCTGCAAACGTAGCAACCATTGGCCGCGGAATTGGCTGGATCGACGCAGGACGGACGGGGATCGTGCCCGGCGTCGCCCAGCTCGGTGGCCGACCGGACGTCATGCGCGGCGAGGAAACCCAGGCAATCGGGGCTGCAACCCTCAGCCCTGCCGACAACGACGGCCTGTTCTGTCATCCGGGCACGCATTCGAAGTGGGTGACCATGGACGGTGGAACAATCGCTTCATTGCGTACCGCCATGACGGGAGAGCTGTTCGCCCTCATCAGCCAGCGCAGTATCCTCGCAGATCAGCTGGGGGGCCGCGCTCACGCAAATACCGATTTCCGTGCCGCAGCGCGCCGCGGGCTGGAGGGCGCGGATCCGGGTTCCGAGCTGTTCGTCATCCGGGCCAGAGCCCTGCTCGGGCAAGGCGAGCTCGACGCGCCGTCCTATGCCAGCGGTTTGCTGATAGGTGCGGAACTGCGCGCCGCACTGGCCACCGCGCCTGATCGAAGCGTCACCATCGTCGGCCGAACCGATCTGTGCGATCTTTATTCTGCCGCGCTCGAAGAGGCCGGACGCCGTTCGCATTGCATCGACGGCACCGACGCATTTCTCGCCGGGATAGCGGCAATAGTGGAGACTTTTGCATGACTGCCGTGTCGAACTTCACCCTTCACCTCGCCGCCTGCCCCCTGATTGCGATTATCCGGGGCGTTTCCCCGGAAGAAGCCGAAGCTGTCGGCGGCGCGCTCATCGAAGCCGGATTTCGCGTCGTGGAAGTTCCTCTCAATTCTCCCCGCCCGTTGGACAGCATCGAGCGTCTGGCGCGAAGGTTCGGTGACGACGCAATGATCGGGGCCGGCACCGTACTCGATCCAGGCGATGTCGGCCGGATTGCCAGCGCCGGGGGCCAGCTCATCGTTTCGCCCAACACCGATCCGGGCGTCATTGCAGAAACGACTGGCAAGGGGCTTGTTTCGGCGCCCGGCTATTTCACTCCGACAGAAGCGTTTGCGGCGATCGGCGCTGGTGCACATGCACTGAAGCTGTTCCCCGCCGAAGCTGCTACGCCCGCCGTGGTCAAGGCTCATCGTGCGGTCTTGCCGCCCGCCGTGCCGCTGCTGGTGGTGGGCGGCATCACGCCCGGCCATATGCACGATTACCTCGCCGCCGGGGCAAGCGGGTTCGGCCTTGGTGGAGCGCTGTATCGCCCCGGTATGGAAATAGCCGAAATCGAAGAGCGCGCCCGCGCCTTCGTGACTGCTCTGGCCAGCCGGAACTGATCGATGACCACGCGCATCGCCATCGTCGGTTTCGGCAAGATCGCCCGCGATCAGCACTTGCCCGCCATCGCCGCCGATCCGCGGTTCGCGTTGACAGCGATCGTCAGCACCCACGGGCATCCGGAGCAGGCAGTGCCTGCCTTCGCAACGATGGCAGACATGTTGCAGGCCATGCGCGATGAAGTGGACGCAGTGGCGATCTGCACCCCGCCCGACGTGCGCCCTGCGATCGCCAGGCAAGCAATCGAAGCAGGCCTCCATGTGCTTTTGGAAAAGCCACCGGCGGCGACCCTTGGCGAACTGGACCGGATGATCGGCGCGGCAGGCCGCGCGGGCACGGCGCTGTTCGCGGCATGGCATTCGCAATTTGCACCCGCGGTGCCGCGCGCGAAAGAGCTGCTGGCGTCAGACGGGATCGCAAACCTCAGGATTTCCTGGCTGGAGGATGTTCGCAAATGGCACCCCGGCCAGGAATGGATCTGGGCGCCGGGTGGATTCGGCGTCTTCGATCCGGGCATCAATGCGCTGTCGATTGCAACCGCCATTCTGCCGGAACCCTTGCTGGTGCAGCATGCGCGGCTGTCGGTGCCATCCAATCGCCAGGCCCCGATTGCTGCAGACATCACCTTTCACGGTGACGACCGAAACGCGGTTTTCGACTGGCGCTATAGTGATGGCGAACGCTGGGACATTCGGATCGAAACCACCGCCGGGCACATTCTGGAGATCGCTGGCGGCGGGGCCAGGCTGGCGGTGAATGGGGCGTGGCAGGACTTGCCAGCGCACGGGGAGTACCCCGCCCTGTACGACCGGTTCGCGCGCGCGATTTCCAGCAACGAAATCGCAATCGATCGCGAGCCTTTGCGCATTGTGGCCGACGCATTTCTCCTGGCCCGGCGGGAAACCGTCGAAGCTTTCGAATAAGTCGGTGGGCGAGCGACAATGCCCGTTGATCGCTGCTGCCCGTCACTGACATAAGTGTAGAACGGCGATTTTTATGCGGAGCGAAGCGATTACACAGTTGGGCGAACCACGCGGCGCAGGGCGCAATCTCACCTACGGCCTGCTCGAGGTTCTTGGACGGGCGATTGTAACCGGCCGCTATGACGACGCGCCATTTCCGACCGAAGCAGAGCTTGCCAAACACAATGCCGTCAGCCGTTCGGTTACGCGGGAAGCCGTGAAGATGCTGACGGCCAAGGGCTTGCTTACGGCCCGGCCGCGCAAGGGGACGACGGTACAACCGCCGGAATTCTGGAACCTGTTCGACCCGGACGTGCTGCGCTGGTTGCTGGAACGCAAGTTCTCGCTCGAATTGCTGCGTCACTTCACGGAACTGCGCATTGCCATTGAACCGGCCGGTGCAGCCTTGGCCGCGGCTGCCGCCAATGATCATACCATCGCGCAGATCGAGGCGGGGTTTGCCCGCATGGTGGCCGCCGAGGCTGGCGATGACGATCCGCTGGAAGCGGACATCGCGTTTCACATCGCCGTGCTGGAAGCGTCGCAGAACCCGTTTTACCAGCAGTTTCGCGATCTGGTGACGACAGCGCTCAGAACCTCGATCAGGTTCACCAATCGCTTCAAGGGACGAACGGCCAGCCTGCCCCAGCACCACGACGTGCTGGAGGCCATCCAGCGCCGACAGCCGGATCAGGCACGCGCCGCGATGGCTGTGCTGATTGCCGACGTCATGTCGCTGATCGACGCCGCGGAACGGGGGAACTGACGTGGAATGCCTTGCGCAGGTTGACGCCATTCTGGGCGAAGGTCCCGTGTGGGTCGTGCGGGAGCAAGCCGTTTACTGGGTGGATATTCCCGAACGGCGCCTGTTCCGGTGGTCTGAGGATGACGGCGTGCGCGTGATTCAGCCTGGCGCGCACATCTGTTCCCTGCTTCCGCGCAAGGGGGGTGGGTTCATCGGCGGCGGCTATGACGGGTTTCTGTCGGTCGCTGCCGACTGGTCGATCGAGCCGATCGGCAATCCCGAGCCGGATCGCCCCTATAACCGCTTCAACGACGGGAAAATCGATCGCGCAGGCCGGTTGTGGGCCGGAACAATGGATCGGCGCGAACAGGACGCGAGCGGCGCCCTGTACCGGCTCGACCCTGACCTGCGCTGGCATTGCATCGACAGCGGATACCGCGTGACAAATGGTCCGGCCTTCAGTCTCGACGGGCGAACGCTGTACCACACCGACTCGGCGCTCCAGCGCATTTATGCCTTCGACCTTGACGAACATGGCGCCGCTTCGGGCCGCAGGATATTCGCGCAGTTCGGCGATGGAGACGGATATCCCGACGGCATGACAGTCGATGCAGAAGGTTGCCTGTGGATCGCTTTCTGGGACGGCTGGTGCCTGCGCCGCCTCTCGCCCGACGGAGAGCGGCTCGCTGAAATCGCCCTCCCCGTCCAGCGGCCGACGAGCTGCACGTTCGGCGGGCGGAACCTCGACCAGTTGTTCGTGACATCCGCCCGGCGCGATCTGACGGATACTGAATTAACACGGCAGCCCTGGGCTGGCGGGCTGATCAGGCTCGACCCCGGGGTTCGGGGGATGGCCGAGCAGGAATTCGCGGGTTGATCAGCTTCGCGGTAGCTGCGCCAGCAGTTCGTTGACCCGCCGTTCCGCATCGCGAAGCGACTTACCAATCGGCTTAGCCCCCGTCACCGCCGCCTGCAGCTCTTCGCCCACTACGCCCTGAATTGCCGACTGGCGCTGCACGTAGTCAGGCAGCTGCGCGCCGGTCTGCGCCATGGCCGCGATTTCGCTGCGATGGGGGAGCGCGCGAAAGTCAGGCTGATCGAGAACAGAGGTAAATGCGGGCAGATGTCCGGTTCGGGTCCAGTGATAGTTGTTATCGGCCATAAACCGCAGAAATCGAGCTATACCGGCGCGTTCGGCGGGTGAGCGTTCCGCACGCGGTACGATCCAGGCGTGCCCATCGACGAATGCAGCGTCGCGGCCCCACAGCCGTGGGAACGGCACGACGGCATATGCGCCGTCCAGCGGCCGCCCTGCATTGCCAGCTTCCTCATCATAGGGGCCGATCATCCAGGTCCCGGTCGGGAATATCCCGCCCTCGCCATTCATGAACGCGGCCGTCGCGGCGGGAAAGTCCTGGTTCCGCGTCGACAGCGCTTCTTCATTGAGTGTCCGGTAAAGCGCCACGATCCGGCGCGCTTCCGGCGTATCGAGGTTGATGTGCCGCTCATCGGGGAAGATCTCGGCACCTTGCGCCAGCAGGTAGGTATAGAGGTTGGCAACGAGATAATCGGGCGCGTTCACTTGCGCCTGGATCAGATACGGGCGGCCGGTCGCCCGTTTGAACTGCCGCGCGTGGGCAAGCAGTTCTTCGGGCGAGGATGGCAGGATCGGCCGATCGCCGTTCATCAGCCCCGCCTCACGCATCAGCCGCGTATTGATGTGCCACAGCCGACCGATGGTGTCCCACGGCAACCCGTATATCTGCCCGTCCTTGACCACCCCGCTGCGTGCCGCCGCGGTCATGTTGGCGGCATCGATCCCTGCCTTTGCAATCAGGTCATCCATCGGCTGGAGCAGGCCGCGCTGCTGATAATCCGAAATGACCGACTGATGCGCTGTGACCAGGTCAGGCGGGTCGCCCGCAGCGATCTGCGATGACAGTTGCGGGTACCCGGGCCATGCAACGACATTGACCGCAATATCGAGATCCGGATTCTCCGCCTCGAACCGGTTGATCAGCGTGGTCAGGATACCGCATTCGCTGTCAGCGGCGGCCACGTCGATGGTCTGCCCGAACTGCGCGCCGCATTCTCCGAAGAAGCGCTGGATTACGATCTCGGTGCGATTGTCGGACCGGCATCCGGCCAGCAGTGCCAGCGATGCCGCGAGTATGCCCCAGCGCCTCATTTCACAGCGGTCCCGGCCATGGCGCGCACGATCTGTTTCTGGAAGATGATGTAGACGATGAGGATCGGGACCGAGGCGAATACCGCCTGGGCCATCAGGAAGCCAAGTCCACTGGTCTGCGCATAGTTCATTTGCGCCGAGGCTAGCCCGACCGTGAGGGTGAACATATCGCTCCGCGTCGCGGAAATCAGCGGCCACCAGTATTCGTTCCACGAGGCGAGAAAAGTGAACACGCCCAACGTCGCCTGCGCCGGGATCGTCAGCGGCAGCAACACCTTCCAGAACAGTGCGAAGCGCGAGGCGCCATCGAGCAGCGCAGCCTCGTCCAGTTCGCGCGGGATGGCGCGGAAATACTGCGTCATGAAGAATACGCCGAACGGCGGCACGAGAGAGGGCAGGATCAACCCGTGATAACTGTTGTGGAGCCCAAGTTCGGCAAAGATCTGGTGCCGCGGCAGGATCACCGCCTGTTCGGGAATGGCAAGCCCGACCAGCACGAATACGAACAGCGCCCGGCGAAACGGAAATTCCAGCCGTGCAAAACCATACCCGGCAAGCGAGCAGAGGACGAGCACGCCCACCGTGGTACCGAGTGAAACGACCAGGCTGTTGAGCAGCCAGCGCGCCACGGGCGATCCCACCAGGATCGCGCGATAGTTTTCCAGCGTATAGGGCCCGCCAAAGGCTGCGCCGCTGTCACGCAACAGTTCCGTATTGCTTTTGAGCGATAGCAGAAGCGTCCAGACCAGCGGTGCCACCATGATAGCCGCGCCGAGCAGCACGCCCGCCAGCGCCAGCGGTGACAGCTTGTCTCGGGAAGCCGGCACGTTCATGCGGCGCTCTCCTTGCGGGTCACCGTCCAGTACTGGACGAGGGTGATCGCGAGCACGAGGAGGAACAGGACTTCCGCCGCTGCCACGGCGTAACCGAGTTCCCACCTGCCGAAGGCCGCCTCGTAAATGAACAGCACGATCGGCCGGGACGCGCCGCTCGGCCCGCCCTGGGTCAGCAATTGGGCCTGGCCGAATATCTGCAGGTGAGCTGCGGTTTGCAGCATGACCACCAGCAGCACGGTCCGCTTGAGCGAGGGCAAGGTAATGCGCCGGAACGTGGTCCACCGCCCCGCCCGGTCGAGCGCGGCAGCTTCGTAAATGTCACCCGGTATCTGCTGAAGGCCAGCGAGAAAGAGCATCAGCGGCAAGCCGAGCGACCACCATACCGTGGTAATCGCCAGGGCCGAGAGCACGAGATCGGGATCACTGAGGAATGGTACCGGCTGAAGGCCAGCGCCCTGCAACAGCTCTGCAATCAGTCCGGCATCGGGGGTCAGGATAAACCGCCAGATGAGCGTGACGATCGTGACCGAAAGCACTGAGGACGAGAAGAATATCCCGCGAAAAATCGCCGCGCCCCGCGTGGCGCGATTGAGCGCGAGCGCCAGCAGCAGCGTCAGGATAGTGACCGTCGGCACGATCATCAGCGCCAGCTTGAACGTGTTGCCCAGTGCCTGGTGGAATACTGGGTCCGCCATCAGGCGGGTGTAGTATTCGAAGCCGACCCATTCGCGTGCGCCAAAAAGATCGGCCCGGTGTAGGCTGATATCGAACCCGAGCACCAACGGATAGACGAACAGGAACACGTAAAGCAGCAGGTACGGCCCGATAAAGGCATATCCTGCCAGCGGCCGGGTGCCATTCATGCTGGCCGCACCGGATGAAACGCCGTGCCATCGGCATCAAACAGGTGAACCGCCGACGCATCGATCCGCAGACCGACCTTGTCGCCCATTCGAACAGTACTGTTTCCAGCATCCTGGGCGGTAATTTCGGTGCCGTCGGCCAAGACTGCATAGACGAGCGTGCGATCACCAAGCCGTTCAACCAGTTGCACTTCGCCATCCGTCGTGCCTGTGCCGACTGCGGTGACTGCAACGTTTTCGGGCCGCACGCCGATCTGCACCGCACCCTGCGTGGGGGAATCCGCCGTCGGCACCATCGTCGTCAGGGTCGCCCCGTCGCCGAGCGCGATAGCGATCCTGCCATGCTCATCGCCCGTAATCCGTGCCGCAAGCAGGTTCATGGCGGGGGACCCGACAAATCGCGCGACGAAAGCATTGGCTGGCCGGTCGTAGACCTCCATCGGCGAACCGACCTGCTGAATGCGGCGGTCGTTCATGACGACGATCCGGTCCGCCAGCGTCATGGCTTCGGCCTGGTCGTGGGTCACCATGATGACCCCGGCATCGACCCTTTGTCGCAACTGCGCCAGTTCCACACGGGTCCTCGTCCGCAAGGCCGCATCAAGGTTGGAAAGCGGCTCGTCGAGGAGGAAAAGCTTGGGATTCTTGACGATCGCGCGCCCGATAGCGACGCGCTGCCGTTGACCGCCGGACATCTGACCCGGTTTCTTGTCCAGCTGTTCGGTGATTTCGAGCGCAGCGGCGGCTTGCATTATCCGCGCTTCGATCTCGTCTTTGGCGACACCCGCATTGCGCAGCCCGAATACCATGTTCTCGCGCACGGTCATGTGCGGGTAAAGCGCGTAATGCTGGAAGACCAAGGCGACATCCCGCCCGCCGGGCGGCAGCGTATCGATCCGTCGTCCGTCCAGGATAACCTCGCCCGAATCCGCGGTTTCAAGCCCGGCGATGATCCGCAATAGCGTCGACTTCCCACTGCCCGATGGGCCGAGGAAGGCGATGAATTCCCGAGCATCCATCGACAGCGACACCCCGTCGAGGACGGATATGTTGCCGTAAGATTTGCGGATTTGTTGCAGTTCCAGGCTGGGCACCGGCATCCTCAATTTATCTTATAATTTGCACTGTCAACGATGTGGCCGCACGTGTCAACGCCCGTCCGCTTATCGGTCCAATCAATTGTAAGACAAATATGATTATTAACTCTTCTCAAGCTCGCCCCTCCTTGGCTATCGAGAGCCCATGACCGCGAATCGCACTTTCACGCTCGCCCACGCAAGCGACGGGGCCGCTACCGAATTGACCGTCGAACTCGGCGGCAAGTCCCGTTCCTACCGCATTCGGGATGGCAAGCATGCCGCATATCGCGCGTTTTTCCACGCGCTGGCCAAGGACTTCGGCACGCGGCCGCCCCATGCTTATGCCGGACCGCCCGAAACCGACGCGCAGCCCGACTGGCAGCCGTTGATTGTCGAGAACCTGAGCGCGCAGACCACCGCCGGGTATGGCGACCCCGCCGTGCTCAAGACGGACAACGGATATATCCTCGTCGCCACTTCCAATGATTCACCCGACGCATTTCCGATTTTGCGCTCGGACGATCTGCTGAACTGGGAACATGCCGGGTTTGTCTTTCCGGAAGGGCAGACTCCGACCTGGGCGGCAAGCGGCCGGGGCAAGGCCGACTTCTGGGCACCTGAAATGGCCCATGTCGGCGACGAATACTGGCTGGTCTACACCGCGCGCCAGCATGACAATTCACTGGCGATCGGTCTGGCGAAAAGCGACAATCCGCTGGGCCCCTGGCGCGATCTGGGCCACCCTTTGCTGGCCGGGCATGCGGTCGATACTACCCAGGGCGCGGCGCCCCAGAACCCGCCATCCCTGAGCGGCGGGGTGATCGATTCCCACATCTTCATCGACGCCGATGGTACCCGTTATCTCTTCTGGAAGCGCGACAGCAACGGGATCTGGCCCCGTCCGCTGGCTGCTCTTCTGCGCCAGCGGCCCGGCCTGATCGAGCAACTGTTCGAGAGCGAGAGCGACCGTCGCACTGCCGCGTTTGCCGCAGCCGTGCAGCCCTGGGCCAACAGCCGGCGCCCCATGGAGCGGTTCTTCTTCATGCAGCCTTTCATCGAGGCGGTCCTCGACTCCTGGGACCGGGTAAAGGGTGTGTTGGCAACGGCCCCCGAAGCCGACTGGATCCTGGATGCGATGAGCACGCCGATACACGCCCAGCGCATGTCGGAAGACGGCGAACTGATCGGCACGGACAGCGTGGTTCTGGTCAACGATCTCGACTGGGAGGGTCACCTGATCGAAGGGCCTTGGGTAACCCGCCAGAACGACCGTTATTGGCTATTTTACGCCGGCAACGATTTCGGCACCCCAGCTTACGGTATCGGTGTGGCGGTGGCCGACCATCCCCTGGGCCCATATGTGAAACAGCCGGATCCGCTGATGAAGACCAGCCCCAAATGGTGGGCCCCGGGCCATGCTTCGGTCGCACCCGGGCTCGACGGCCAGCCCCAGTTGTTCTTTCACGCGTTCATCCCGAATACGGGCGGTTACAACACGTTCCGTGCACTGCTGACCGCGCGCCTCAGGTTCGGTGCGGACCGGGTTGAAGTGGGCTGAAGCCAAACCCCAGGATTACCGCGCGGCTGCCTTTATCTATCCTCGTCGGTATGCTTTCGCTGTTCGTCGTTGACGCCCGCAGAATTCGCGAGAGCTTTCACGTCGTCAAACCGCCGGGACGCGGCAGGCACCTTGTCCCTGCCGTCGGCAACTTTGCGCGCCTCCTGCCAGGCGCTCAGCGATCCGAGGCCCGCGGCAAAAGCAATGCGCAGCGCTTCCGCAAAACTGATCACGCCGAGTTTGTTCATGATGTTGGCCCGGTAAACCTCGACAGTCCGCGCACTGATCCCGAGGTCATATGCGATGGTCTTGTTCGGATAGCCGCAAGCCAGCCCATCCAGCGTCTCGCGTTCACGGGTAGTGAGCTTGCCGATCTGCGCGTGGGCGACACTGGCCAGCTTGGCCCTGTATTCGCGGTCCTCCAGTGCAGCGAAGGCATTATCGAGCGCCCCCAGCAGCCTCTCGCGATCGACCGGCTTTTCGAGGAAATCGATCGCGCCCTCCTGCATGGCGCGAACGGCCTGCCCGATGTCACCGTGACCCGTCAGCACGATAACGGGAAAGTCCAGACCCATGCCAGCCATGGCCTTGTGCACTTCCAGCCCGTCAAGGCCCGGCATTCGCACGTCAAGAATAGCGCATGCCCGACGGGACCGGTCTGCCCGCGCCAGAAAAGCCTCGCCGCTGTCCCAGCAGGTTACAGAATACCCTGCATGGGACAGCAGGAAATCGAGCGATCGCCGCACGGGAGCATCATCGTCGATTACATGGACGAGACGTTTCTCAGCCATCGTCGCTGTCCTCCGCCACTGGCAGTGTGAACTGGAACACCGCCCCGCCGCCGGGCGCAAGTTCGTGCCACAGTCGGCCGGCATGAGCCTCGATAATCGTCCGGCAGATGGCCAGCCCCAGGCCCATTCCACCAGTCGCCGTCCCCGCGAGGGGTTCGAACAGGCGCGCAATGCGTTCCGGTGCCACTCCGGGGCCATTGTCGCGCACTTCGAAGCGAACCTGCCCGTCTTCCACCGATGCCGAAAGTTCGATCAGTCCGTCCTCCTTCGGCCCGACTGCAACCACCGCATTGCGCACGAGATTGAAGATGACCTGCTGGATCTGGACGGGGTCCGCCAGAACTACCGGCAACGCTGATGGCACTGAAATCCGGATGATCGGTGCCCCCGCCCGGCTACCCGCCGCCCCCAGTTCGCATGCGTGACCGACCAGATCGTCTGCCGCGACGAGAGACTTGGCAGTCTCGCCACTCGTGATGAATTCGCGCAGCTTGTGCACGATGTCGCCTGCGCGCAGGGCTTCGCCCGCCGCTTCGTTCAGTGCGGCGCGGACGGTGGCAATTTCGGTGGCGGGACTTTCGAGCAGCGCGGCCGACGCCTGCACGTAATTGACCACCGCCGCTAGCGGTTGATTGAGGTCGTGCGCCAGCGCCGTCGCTATGGTTCCGACGGCCGTGACGCGCGAAATCCTGACCAGCTCGGCCTGCAATTCGCGCAGCGCCGATTCCCGCTGCTCGCGCTCGGTGAGATCGCGCAGGAAGCCGGTGAACACCTTGGTCCCGTCGCTGAGCGCCTCCCCAACATAGAGTTCGTGGGGGAACGTCGTGCCATCCTTGCGCTTCCCGAGGACGCGGCGCTTGTGACCGATAATCCGGCGCTCCCCGGTGCGGTGGTAGCGCATCAGATAGCCATCGTGCCGGGAGGCATCCGGTTCGGGCATCAGCATCGACACGTTTTGCCCGCACGCTTCTGCGGCCTCGTATCCGAAGAGAGCTTCTGCTGCGGGACTGAACGACTGAATGATGCCGTTCTCGTCGATCATGACCATTGCATCGGGTACGGTTTCGATCACCGTACGCATCTGCGCGACGTGCAAGGCCAGTTCCCGTTCACGGGCCATGGCCTCGGTAACGTCGTGGACCACACGTCCATAGCCGACGAGCGCGCCATCATCGGCGTAGACCGGGCTGGTCGTGACGTTGGCTGAAAAGATCGTCCCGTCTTTCCGGATCAGCCGGTAATGCCCGGCGCAGACGCCTGCACCCAGATCGCCGCCTTGCACATCGCGGGGCTGCTGAAGAAACCACCCATCGCGGCCAAGGACCTCTTCCTCCGCCCAGCCGAAAAGCCGCTCGGCCCCGGCATTCCAGTGCTGCACGCGGCCGGACGGATCGATCGTGTACACCGCGTGATGTACCGCGCTTTGGACAAGCAGCGCGAATTCGCCCGCCAGGTCATGACAAGCTGCCTGCACGGCCGCCTTCTCCGGGCCGTTGTCACCAAAAACCGCAGTACCGATGATTTTGCCCGAAGCGTTCCGGCGCGGCAGCATTTTCCAATTGATGCGCGCGCAGCAGTTTTCGCCGATCTGATAATCCAGTGTCCCGGATGCGACGTGCCCGCCCAACACCGATCGTTCTGCATCGCGCCAGCTTGACGATGTTTCGGGGAACAGATCGTACTGGGAACGCCCGCTGATCTCGTCCCAGTCCTTGGCGTGTGCCGCAAGCCACCTATCGCTGCAGCCCACATAGCGCATATCTGCATCGAACAGCGCGACAAGCGCAGGCAGTTCGCGGATGAACTCTAGATCCGACTGGGTATATTGAACAGGGTCGCGCATCAGGCACCCATGCCTCGCCTTACGACCCTGAATTCAATAGATAAGTTTTCGAATAAGTGCAAGCGGAGTGATCGAGCCCGGGCGCGCTGATATCCGGAACAATACGGATGGGATCAGGCACTTGATCGGGCGATAAAGCAATCGTCAGCAAGGAGCTGCGGTGTCGTTTTAGGTCCCAATCCGCAAGGATGACGGATCGTGGTCCGAGATCGTGCGATGAGATGCTGACCGAGCTTGCGGTGTCCTTTCCTAAACATGGCGTCTTTATGGCGTCACGGGCCAGGAAAGGCGCCGCAAGTTTTTTGCATCGCTGCCATCGCATCCGGAACATTCCGCATCCCCCGCAACGAACGTCGGGTCCACAAGCAGACGACAGGCTTCGCCAGCTACGCTCAGCGACACGCGATCCCTGGACATGTCTTGCAGGAGAAGACCCATGAAGACTGACAGCCAGCTACAACATGACGTGATCGATGAACTGGACTGGGAGCCCGCAGTCGATCACGCCGATATTGGCGTATCCGTGGTCGATGGCGTGGTGACCCTGAACGGGTTCGTGAAGAGCTACCCGGAAAAGATCGCTGCCGAACGCGCGGCGAAGCGGGTCGCGGGGGTGCGCGCGATCGCGGAGGAAATCCGCATCCGCTATCCTTCTGATGCCAAGACTGCGGACCACGAGATCGCCAAGCGAATTCTGGATGTGTTTCACTGGAACGTCATGGTTCCCGAGGAGCGGATTCAGCTCAAAGTCGAAAAAGGCTGGGTTACGCTGACCGGCGACGTGGAATGGCATTACCAGGCGGACGAGGCGAAACGGGCTGCATCGCGCATCGGCGGCGTAACCGGTGTCACGAATAGCATCGGGATCAGGAACCGCGCCAACGTTTACGATGTGCGCAAGCGGATCGAGGATGCCTTCAAGCGGCAGGCGGGACTTGACGCCTCAACCGTCACGATCGTGGCGGACGGTTCCAAGGTGACGCTCGCCGGAACGGTCAGCGGCTGGTACGAACGCCAGGCCGCCGAACAGGCCGCGTGGGCAGCCCCGGGCGTAACCAGCGTGGAAGACCGGATCCGCATCCGTTGAACTGCTAGACCCCGCCGCTTTTCCCGGCGACGGGGTCCTGCCCCCTCAGTGGGCGAGCAGCATCGGAACTTCGCTTTCGATCAGCAGACTCCGGGTCACCCCGCCGAATACGGCCTCAATCGCCCGGCCCCGCCCGAAAGCGCCCATTACGATATAGGAAGCGTTCATCTTGCTCGCCTGGGCGAGGATGACATCCGCAATACGATAATCGGTGTTCTGCTCTACCACCACCGAAACCACTCCATGGCGCGACAGATAAGTCGCGGCATCCTGCGCCGGCAGACCATCCGGAACCGGATTTACGACGAGAATCGCCACTTCATCCGCCAGCCCCAGCAAGGGGGTGGCAGCACGCAGCGCAGCGTCAGCCTCGCTCGAACCATCCCACGCCACCAATGCCCTGCCGGCCATGTCGAGACGGTCATAGGCAGGGGGCACGGCGAGCACGGGGCGCCGCGCCTTCATCACGACGTTGCCCACAAGCGCCCGCTCGTGGATTACGCTGTGTTTTTCGCCGTGGCTTGTGACAACGATCAGATCGGCGAGGTCCGACGCCCGGCGCAGCTCGGCTGCCGGATCTCCGGTGGCATTGAGCATCGTCCACGCCACGTCTTCGACTTCGAGTCGCCTCTTGATGTCCGCGACATTGCGAGTGTCACGGTCCAGGGCATCATCGAGCACTGCCATCGAGCTATAGCCGGTCCAGGGATCGGACAGGATCGGCGGCATGGTAAACACGTCGAGACAATACAAGTGGCCTGAAAGCGAGCGCGTGACCGCAAGAGCGGCCTGCAGCCGGCTTTCCTGACCTTCGTCGTCGTGAACCAATACGAGAATATTGCGCATGGTGTGATCTCCCTACCGAACGAAATGAAGGTTCAGCGGGGATCGGACACATCCGGCAGGCGCGCCATCGGGAATGCTACGGAATCGCCGACGTCGTGCGAAGGTCATGGGTAGAATTACCGATGCCGCTTGGTCGCGCTGCGGGGCATCTTCGCTGGACCCAGCCAAGCAGGAGGCGACGATGAACGACCCCCCATCGAGGCACGGCGACATGACTGCACGCGGCGACAACCGGCAGACCCGCCATTGGTGGCTGTGGCTGATATTGGGTACGCGCTCGTTACTGCCGGAGGTTTCGCCTATGATTGGTTGCAAGGTCGCCAACGCGGGACACCCCCCGGCGCCAGTTCGCCGGATGGCGTGTGGACGACTGCGCCGCAAGGCCCGCAGGTCCCGGTCGATCTGCCCCGAACCCCGGTCACGGCGGTACCGATCGAAGACCAGGCATCCGAGCAGCCCATCGCAGAACGCGCCAGCCCCGGCACCAGCCCCAGTCCGAGGCCCAGTCCCCGCCTGTCGGAGTAGTGCAGATGTCCCACGCACTTATCATCAGCGACAATCTGGCCATCAGCCACGGAATCAGCCGCCGCCTGGCAGATCATGGATATACCTCGTTCGATCTTGCCTGGTCGCGGCAAAAGGCGCTCGAATGCGCTTTCCGGCGTCTGCCCGACCTGGTGGTTGCAGGCGACACGATCGCTGATGGAACGCCGATCAGTGTCGCACAGGCAATCGCCGAACCGCGCGACCTGCCGGTGCTGGTCGTCACCAGCGATGGCTGCGCCTTTCGCCGCAGTCAGCTGGCAGGAGCAACCGTCGACGGACCTTTTTCGTTGAGCCAGCTGGATCGCGCGCTTGTCACCCTGGAAGCTGCAGAATGACTTTCGCCGGTCACGTTCCCCATCAGGCGGCGTCAGGTGTGTCGCGGATCACACCGCAGTCCCCACCAGACGCCCTATGCCCGCTGTCAGCGCCATCGCCAGCGCGCCCCAGAACACCACGCGCGCGACCGGCCTGAACGGCTTTGCCCCGCCTGCCCGGGCACCGATCCAGCCGAGCATTGCGAGAAACAGCAGCGAAGCGGCTGCCTCCGTCATGATGATTGCGGACAAAGGCGCGAATGCCGCGACGCCGACCGGCAGAATCGCGCCGACGCTGAACGTCCCGGCGGAAGTCATCGCAGCCAGGACCGGCCGGGCCGACGTCGTCTCCGTAATGGCCAGTTCGTCGCGAGCATGGCTTTTCAGGGCGTCGTGCGCAGTCAGTTCCGTTGCTATCAGGCGTGCGGTCGACGGGCTGGCGCCCCGGCTGCGATAGATGGCTTCGAGCTCGGCAAGTTCGGCTTCGGGATCGTCTGCCAGTTCGGCGCGCTCGCGTGCAAGGTCCGATGCTTCCGTATCCGCCTGCGAGCTGACGGACACGTATTCCCCGGCAGCCATCGACATGGCCCCCGCGACCAGACCGGCGACGCCGGCGACGAGGATATCCGATCGAGCCGTACCCGCCGCCGCTACGCCCATCACCAGGCTGGCGGTCGATACGATGCCGTCGTTCGCGCCCAGAACTGCTGCTCGCAGCCAGCCAATCCGCTCGACGAGATGACGTTCGAAATGCACCGCCTAGATCGCCATTCCTGCCTGAACCATTCCGCTCTCTCCTCAGCAGCCATTTGTCGAAGGCGAGAGACGAACGTGACATCCGTAATGGTCCGGAGCAGTATCGCGATCGAAACGGGCAAATCTTGGGAGGGGCTGGCAAATGGCAGTGTTCGCGCCATCCGTAACGGGGGAGGCATTGGGCCTTGCCGCCAGTCTCGCGTGCGGAGCGATGGTGGGCATTGAACGAGGGTGGCGGCTACGCGCCATTCGCGAAGGCGGACGGGTTGCCGGGGTGCGAACCTTCACTTTGCTTGGCCTGCTGGGCGGCCTTGCAGCGGTGGCCGCGAGCCGGGTCTCGCCCCCGCTGGCAGCCGCAACCGGCGCGGCGGTGCTGGGCGGATTGACGTATGCCTACTGGCATGATCAGAGCCAGCGCGATGCCACCAGTTTCGTCGCTGCCCTGGTGACGTTCCTGCTCGGCGTACTGGCCGCGTCGGGCGCGCCGGGGCTCGCCGTCGCGGCCGCGGCGATAACCGTGCTCATCCTCGCCACCCGGCAGCAAAGCCACCATCTGCTGCGGCATCTGAACCGGCAGGACATACATGCCTTCGCACGCTTCGCGGTCGTCGCAGGCGCGGTACTGCCGTTCCTTCCGAACCGCCCGATGGGCCCGCTCGACGCCTGGAACCCGTTCGAGCTGTGGCTGGTGGTCGTATTGGTATCCGCCTTCTCTTTCGCCGGTTACATCGCCAATCGCACGGTCGGCGCGCGGCGCGGAGTACTGGCGAGTGCGCTGATCGGCGGCGCCTATTCATCCACGGCCGTTACCGCCGCTCTGTCGCAGCGCCTGAGCGCCGGAGAACAGGGGCCCTTCGTCGCCGGGATCCTGTTGGCGAGCGGCGTGATGTTCATCCGGGTAATTATCCTGGTGGCTATCCTTTCGCCTTCGACCCTGCCGGCGTTTCTGCTCGCGATCGGCCCCGCGGCCGCGGTAGGCGTGCTGATCGCCTTGGTCGCCTGGTTGCGATCACCCTTGCCCGCCGGCAAGTCCGAGGCGACCGTGCCGGGCAACCCGATCGAAATCGGCCCTGCGCTGCTCTTTCTGGCGGTCGTGGCGTTTGCTGCGGTGGGCGCACGCTGGGCACAGTTGGAGTTCGGCGAACGGGGCATTGCCACCACCCTGTTCCTGACCGGGATTCTCGATGTCGATGCCGCCATAATCACCCTGTCGCACTTACCCGCAGCAACCATCGATCGAGCGACAGCAGCAATCGCGCTGGCGGGGACAGTCATTGCCAACATGTCGGTCAAAATGCTGGTGGTGGGGCTGACTGCGCGGCAGCAGGGTACAAATGCACTGGTCGGACTGGGAGCGAGCCTTGCGGTGCTGGTTGCCAGTGTTGCCTGGCGATTGATGACGCGGTGAGCCTCCGGCCTTAACGTCGTTTCAGCAAGCGTGCCATTGCTGCACGGCTATGCTTTGCTCCATCTTCCCCGGCAGCGTCTTCTTCCAGCCGGGCCCGGATCGCCTCGATCTCCGCGTCGGTCAGGTGTTCGATACCGATGAAGTCATTTCGGGCCGTCCGCATGGCGCGGATCACCTCGTCCAGCTTGGCCTGCAGCGCGGCAGCGTCGCGGTTTTGCGAATTCTGGATCAGGAATACCATCAGGAAGGTCGCGATCGTCGTCGCAGTGTTGACGACCAGTTGCCACGTATCCGACCATCCAAACCACGGCCCCGACCCTATCCATGCCAGGATAAGCGTTGCTGCCAGCACAAAAGCCGTGGGCTGGCCAGCCAGCCACGCGGTCCTGGTCGCGACTTGCGTGAACAGACGGTCCACGCAGACAGGTTCAGCCGCGTAATCTGGTCTCTTCATCGCCAACCTCCCGTGACCGGAATGCCATCATTACGTCGCCGCGGTCATTGACAGGCGCTGCTTCCAGGCAAGGGAGGCGGCAAGCCGGTCATTCATCGAGCAGAGCCTAGAGGCAGCCGCGTCGCTCGCGCCGCAAGCGTGGCACAACGGGACACCCGCTCACGAATGAAACGAAATGCCGGGCGCGATCAACCTTCGTTGCCCTCGTCGCCCTCGTTGCCTTCATCACCCTCATCGCCCTCGTTGTTTTCATCGCCCTCATTGTTTTCGTCGCCTTCGTTGCCCTCGTTACCTTCGTCGCCCTCGTTCCCCTCATCGCCCTCATTGCCTTCGTTGTTTTCGTTGCCCTCGTTGCCCTCGTCGCCCTCGTTGCCCTCGTTACCTTCGTCGCCTTCGTTGCCCTCGTCGCCCTCGTTGCCTTCGTCGCCCTCATTACCTTCGTTACCCTCGTTGCCTTCGTTGCCTTCGTTGCCCTCGTCGCCTTCGTTGCCTTCGTTACCCTCGTTGCCTTCGTTTACGCCGTCCTCGTCGCCTTCGTCGCCTTCATCGTTCTCATCGTTCTCATCGTGCTCATCGTGCTCATCGTTCTCATCGCCTTCATCTAGCTCGTCGCCTTCATCGTCCTCATCGCCTTCATCGTCCTCATCGCCTTCGTCGTTCTCGTCACCCTCATCCAATTCGTCGCCCTCGTCGCCCTCGTCCTGGTCGTCGGCGTCAGCTTCGTCACCTTCATCGTTTTCGTCGCCTTCGTCCCCATCGGCATCTTCGTCACCTTGGTCGTCTTCGTCGCCTTCGTCGTTTTCGTCGTCTTCGTCATTCTCGTCGTCTTCGTCGTTCTCGTTGCCGTCTACCTCGTCATTATCCTCATCATTATCCTCGTCGCCCTCGTCGCCTTCATCGCCTTCATCGCCTTCGTCGTCCTCTACCCCTTCGTCCCCTTCGTCGTCCTCGTCGCCTTCATCGTCTTCATCCGCCTCATCGTCCTCGTCACCTTCGTCATTCTCGCCGCCCTCGTCGTCCTCATCCCCTTCGTCGTTCTCATCACCCTCATCTAGCTCGTCGCCCTCATCACCCTCATCGTCTTCATCATCCTCGTCGCCCTCGTCACCATCGACCGGCTCGTCGCCCTCATCGTCTTCGTCGCCCTCATCATCTTCGTCGCCCTCATCATCCTCGTCGCCCTCATCATCCTCGTCCGCTTCGTCATCTTCATCGCCTTCATCTAGCTCGTCGCCTTCATCATCCTCATCCCCTTCGTCACCCTCATCACCATCGACAGGCTCGTCGCCTTCGTTGTCCTCATCCCCCTCGTCGTCCTCGTCTCCCTCGTCGTCTTCGTCCGCCTCGTCATCCTCATCGCCCTCATCCCCCTCGTCGTCCTCGTCCGTTTCGTCATCTTCATCGCCCTCATCCAGCTCGTCGCCTTCGTTGTCCTCATCCCCCTCGTCGTCCTCGTCTACCTCGTCGTCTTCGTCCGCCTCGTCATCCTCATCGCCCTCATCCCCCTCGTCGTC